>CAWIKP010000001.1:0-87692 GCA_963836735.1 uncultured Acidobacteriota bacterium
ACCATTTCGCGCATCACGAAATAGCGCAGCGCATCCACGCCGACTGGCGCCTCGTATCTTTGCTGCCCACGACGTTGCCGAGGGTTTCGAACTTGTCGCCGTTCATCATCCACCAGCCGTGACCGATGACGCGGCGCGGCAGCGGCAGCTCCGCCGCCATCAGGAACGCGGGCCGGTACACCGGTGTGCTGGCGAACGATCTCCTTGCCCATCAGGTGAATGTCGGCGGGCCAGTAGCGGGCGAACCTAGCCTCGTCATAACCGGAAAGCCTGCGGCAGTGATGTAATTGGTGAGGGCGTCGAACCACACGTACATCACGTGAGCAGGATCGCCCGGTACAGGAATGCCCCACTTGAACGACGTGCGACTGACGCTGAGATCGCCGCAATCCCGCGAGGAGACGAAGGCAGTCATCTCGTTCCCGCGGATCTCCGGCGACACGAAGTCAGGATTCGCCCGGTAGTGTTCGAGCAACCTGTCGGTGAACTGCGACAGCCGAAAGAAATAGCTCTCCTCGCTCAGCCGCTCGACGGAATTGCCGCACGTCGGACAGCGGCGCCCGTCGAGGAGCTGTGTTCGGGGACGAAGAGCTCGTCAACGGTGCAGTACCAGCCCTCGTATGTGCGCCTTGTAGAGGTATCCGCGGTCGGCGACCCGCTGCCAGATCGCCTGCGCGGCACGCTTGTGGCGTTCTTCCGTGGTGCGGATGAAGTCGTCGTTCGAGATGTTCAACAGTCGGAGAGGCCGCGGAACTTCGCGGCAACCCGATCGGCGAACTCCCTGGTGTCGAGACCCGCCGCCTGCGCCGCGCGCTCGACTTTCTGACCGTGCTCGTCCGTCCCCGTCAGAAAAAACACGTCGTGGTTGAGAAGGCGCCGGGACCGTGCGATCGCATCCGCCACCATGCTCGTGTAGGCGTGGCCCAGATGCGGTTCCGCGTTGATGTAGTAGATGGGGGTGGTGATGTAAAACGACGGCATCAGCCTTCTCTGTCCATCCAGGCCTTCACGGCCCAGGCCTGCACTTCCTTGATCGACAGGCCGCGCTCCGATGCGGCCCTGACGCAATCCTCGAACTCGGGCGAGGCGTTCACGACGACCCCGTTCCGGCTGGCGATCTTGAAACGGATGGGGCCGACCGGTGTCTCGATGGTGCGAATCGCTCGCTCGAGGCGCTCGCGAAGCATCTCGCGATGCCTGACGCCGATGGTCGTCGTATCCGTGAACAGGATGCCCGCAATCGCGTCCCTTCGATCCGGAGGAGCGATCGCCGTCACGAGCGTCCCCGGACGGTTCTTCTTCATCTGGACTGCCGCGTAATACACGTCCAGCGCGCCCGCCCCATACAACCGATCCATCAGCGGTCCGAACAGCTGCGGATTCATGTCGTCGATCTCGCACTCGATCGACACGATGGTTTCCAGCGCCGGTATCGTGCCGGATTCGCCGACCAGAAGACGGACCACATTCGGATGCTCGGGAAAATCCTTGTCACCCGCGCCATATCCGATCTGGTTCACCCGCATTTCCGGCAGGGAGCCGTAGCTCTCCGCAAACTCCGTGACCAGCAGGGCGCCGGTGGGGGTGGTGAGCTCGGTCTGGTACCCCGCGCGCATAGATAGGCACGCCCTTCAGCAGTGCGGCGGTTGCCGGAGCGGGCACCGGCAACACACCGTGAGCACACCGCACGGTTCCGCTGCCGACATTGACCGGCGAGGCCACCACCTGATCCGCCCCGAGCCACTCCATGGCGAAGACGGATCCGACGATGTCGACAATCGAGTCGAGGGCGCCGACTTCGTGCAGGTGGACCCGATCGATCGGCATCTGATGAATCGAGGCCTCCGCTTCGGCCAGCCGGCGGAACAAGGCGACCGCGCGAGCGCGGACCGAGGCCGACAACGCCGACCGGTCGATGTAACGCTCGATGTCGGCGAGGCGATGATGCCCGGCGACGCCGGAATCGTGCGTATGGTGATCGAGCCCGGGCTCGTGGGAGTGATCGTGGCGATGTGGTCCCGCGCAGCGTGGGAGTGGCTCGCGGCGGCCTGATCGACGCTGGCTGCGGCGGTCTGGAGCGCCGGTTCGACCAGGCGTGAATTTCGTCGCCGACACGCCCGCCCGCAGGACCCGCTCGCTCGAGATCGTCCCGTGATCGATCGCCAGGCTGCCGAGTGCTTCCCGCAGGGCCGCGAACGGCAGCCCGAGGTCGAGGCAGGCGCCCCGAGGAACATGTCCCCCGCGACCCCCGAGAAGCAATCGATGTACAGCGTCTTGCCCACGATCAGAGCGTTCCCTTCTCCCGATAGCTGAAATACCGCGCGTCGCCGAGGATCACGTGATCCAGGACGCTGATCCCCATCATCACGCCGGCCGCCATCAGCCGCTCGGTCAGGCGCGGTATCCTCGATGCTCGGTTCAGGATCTCCCGACGGATGATTGTGGAACAGCACAATCGCGGCAGCGCCCGCCGCCACCGCCTCCCTGAAAACCTCGCGCGGATGGACGATGCTGGCGTCGAGGGTGCCGACGGAGAGCACGGGTATGCGGAGCACGCGGTGTTTCGTGTCGAGCAGCAGGACCCCGAACTGCTCGACGCGACGGTTGCCATACTGCGGCAGCAGAAACTCGGCCACCACGCGCGGGCTCGTCATCTGCGCTCTGGTCGCCGGCCGCCTGCGCGACCGTCCGGCGGCCCAGCTCGACGGCGGCGAGCAGCTGCGCGGCGCGCGCCGGGCCGATGCCAGTCGATGCGTTGCAGCTCGTCGCTGCCGACACGCGCCAGACCTGGAACACCGCCGATCGCCGCAAGCGCGTGGTTGGCGAGATCGAGCGCGCCCACGCGCGGCTGCCCCTGACCGAGCACGATCGCGACCAGCTCGTTGTCGCCGAGCGCGGCCGCACCGAGACGAGCGAGCTTTTCACGCGGTCGATCGTGCTCGGCGATGGCCTTCATCGTACACCATCCCTGCTATACTGCCGGTCGATGCGTCGTCTCGCCGCTGCGATCGGCACGCTGGTTTTCCTCACCGCCTGTTCCGAACCTCCACAGAAAGAAATCGATCGCGCCCAGGGCGCCATCGAGGCCGCGCGCGCGGCCGGCGCCGAGCAGTACGCCACCGAATCGTTCACCGCCGCGACCACCGCCATGCAGCAGACGCACGAGGCGGTCGAGCAGCGCGACTACCGCCTGGCGCTGTCGCGGGCGGTCGACGCCAACGAACGCGCGCTCGAGGCGGCGCGTCAGGCCGCCGACGGCAAGGTTCAAGTGCGCGGCGCCGCCGAAGCCACGATCGGCCGGGCGCTGACCGCGGCGCGACAGCTGACCGAGCAGATCAAGATCGCCGAATCGGCACGGATTCCCGCCCGCGACCTCGAGCCCGCGCGCCGCGCGCATGCCGATGCGCAACGCACTTTGCAAGAAGCGCGCGCGGCAATGGCCTCCGGCAACTACCTGGTGGCGAGCAATCAGGTGGAAGGCCTACCCGAGACAATCGCGGCGCAAACTCGCGAGGTCGAGTCAGCTGGTCGAGGCCCGCGGCGGCAAGGCGTGGACGCCGGCGCTGAACCGATCGCAGTTGCTGCGACGATCGACGCGCCAGGAATTGGATTCTGCGTGTCGGATCTTGCCAGGCGGAAGCGCGAGGCTCACTCACCCAGCCACTCGACCTCCGCCACGATCTCGGCCCAGCCGGTCAGATAGAGACCATCGTCACGCCACGCGACGCGTTGGGTGCCGCCGGGCGAGTGAATCGTCGACTTCGCGTGATGCCCCCCGTAGCGTGATCGCCGCGACGGCGGCGGCGCACGCGCCAGTGCCAGAGGCTTCGGTGGGACCGACTCCGCGTTCCCAGATCAGGATACGGACCCGGCCGGGCGCTTCGACGGTGGCGAGCTCGACGTTGGTGCCTTCCGGGAACCGGGGATGCACCGCCAGGGCGGATGCCAGCGTGTGCAGGCGCGCGGTCGTGACCTCGCCGAGCACCACGCACTGAGGATTCCCGACGCGGAGCGTGACGGCTTCGACCTCCGCGCCGGCGACGGAAATCCGCTCCAGCGCAATCTGTTCCGGCTGGCCCATCGCCGCGGAGAACGTGTAGCGGTTCGCGGATCGATCGAGCAGCTGCAGCCGCTTCCGGCCGGCATCGGTGTCGACGACGATCTCGCCCGTGGACCCGGTGTGACGCCAGCCAGGCGGCCAGGCACCGCAGCCCGTTGCCGGAGATCTCGGAAGGGCTGCCGTCGGCATTCACCAGCCGCATCGCTGGCCCGCTCTCCTTGCGCGTCGAAGATCAGCAGGCCGTCGGCGCCTATACCGCGATGCCGCTCGCACACCGCGCGCGCGAGCGCCGGAGACGTCGCGGGTCCGCCCTCGTCTCGGCAACGTCGATCAGCAGGAAGTCATTGCCGAGCGCGTGCGACTTGATCAGTTTCATGTCGTGGTCACGCCGGCCGCGGCGCTTTCCGGCAGAACGCCAGCAGATGCCAGCCGAAGCGGCGCACCAGTCCTCGGGGCAGCGCGTTGAACGTTCCGACGAAGAAGGTGTTGAAGGCCACCCCCTTCCAGCCGCCGTGGAGCCGCGACTTCACCGGAAACCGTTCCTCCACGATCCGGACCTCGTGAAAGTCACGGAGCAGCGCCCGGAACTCGCCGGCGCTGTACTTGCGCAGGACGGGCGCGTCTTCGTGCTCGAGCGGGACCTTCATCAGCTTCGACAGCGCGTTCAGCCACGAGATCCGGTTGTAGACCTGGAACACCGCCTCGCCTCCCGGCTTCAGGACACGATGGCATTCGCGAATCAGCGCGGCCGGATCGGTCGGTGTACTGGACCACGCCGTGGGCGTACACCGAGATCGAAGATGGCGTCAGTGAACGGCAGATGCTCGCCGTCTGCTTCGCGCAGATCCGCCGTGAGTCCCTGCTGCTGCGAAGTTCTGCCGCGCCAGCGCGATGGCCGACGGCCGACAGATCCACGCCCGTGACCATCGCGCCGCCGCGCGCGAACCGGACGAGGTCGGTGCCGGCGCCACATCCCACTTCCAGCACCGCCCGGCCGCGATACCCGTCGAAGCCGATCAGCCGCGGCAGGTGGTGGAGCTTCTCGAAGTGATACTCGTCGAGATCGGCGAAGAACCCCGGCGATCCGACCGGGTGCTTCGTGATCTCCAGATCATGAATGTGCTGGTTCCAGTAGTCGCGGACAGCCGCGTTCGCTGGGGACGAATGAAGGGACACGCGAGCTAACTATAATAAACCCGCAGGTCGTCTTCGGCCTGCATCTTCGCATCTTCCGATTTCATGCGCCCCCGCGACCTGAACCGCCTCGCGTTACGCTCCTACGACGTGCTCGTCATCGGGGGCGGCATTCATGGACTGACCTGCGCCTACGAGGCCGCGAGCCGGGGGCTCGGCGTCGCGCTCGTGGAGGCGGGCGACTTCGGATCGGGCATCTCGTTCAACCATCAGAAGACCGCGCATGGCGGCCTCCGATCGCTGCAGTCGCTGTCCCTTGGCCGGGCACGCGCGTCGATCCGGGAGCGGCGCACGCTGGCCCGGATCGCGCCGTGGCTGCTGCGGCCCCTCCCTTTTCTGACCGGAACCTACCGTTCGCTGACCCGCGGCCGGCTCGCGCTGCGGCGCCGGCTTCGCCCTCGAGCAGCGAATCAGCCGCCATCGCAACGAAGGGCTCGAGCCGGAGCTCCATCTCCCCCGGCCGCGCTTGTTGTCGCGAACTGCGACCCTCAAGCTGTTTCCGGGCATCCGCGAACAGGGGCTGACCGGCGGCGCGCAGTGGTACGACTACCAGATGGTCGAAAACGATCGTCTGACGTTCGCGTTCGCGGCGGCGGCGGATCGGGCCGGCGCGGAGCTCGCCAACTATGCCTCCGCAACCTCCGCGATCAAGACGGGATCGAAGGTCGTCGGTGTTCGGGTCAGCGATTCGCTGACTGGAGGTGAGTTCGACGTCACGGCGCAGGTGATTGTGAACGCGGCGGGCGCGGCCGCCGGTAGCGTGCTCGGCATGCTGGGCGGGTCGCGAGCCTTCCCGCTGCTCAGGGCGATGAACCTGGTGACCTCGAAGCGCGCGTCGGACATGGCGCTGGCTGCCGCGGGGCCGGACGGCCGGATGTTGACCCTGGTCCCGTGGCGGGGCCACGCGATCGTTGGCACCAGTCAGTCCGCGCGGGCGACGACGACAGCCGTCGAGGAGGGCATCGAGTCCAGCGAAGTCGCGGACTTCGTCAGGCAGGCGAATCACGCGTTCCCGGCGCTGCAGCTCAGGGCCGATGACATCACGCTGATCCATCGAGGCTGGGTGCCGGCTGTCGATCGAGGCGCGCGTGGCGTAGCGTTGTTGCCCGAGTCCACGGTCCTCGATCACACCTCTGACGGCGTCGATCGGGTGCTGACCATCGTGGGCGCCAAGTACACAACGGCCCGTGGCACCGCCGAGCGCGCCGTCAACCTGATCGCGCGAAAGCTCGGGAAGCGCGTCGCGCGATCGCGCACGGCGACCACCATGCTGCCCGGGGCTGGCATCGCCGACCACGAGGCGCTCGCGATCGAGCACGCGCGCCGGTTGAATATCGAAGTGCCGCTCGCGGTTATCCGTCATCTCATCACGCGGTATGCCGAGACCACGCCGTCGGTCATCGACATCATGGCGGCGCAGCCCGACTCCACTGCACCGCTCTCGCCCGACACGTCGACCATCGGCGCTGAAGTGATTCACGCGATTCGCGACGAGGCCGCTTTCCGCTTGTCCGACATCGTCCTCCGGCGGACCACCGTGGGCGCGGCGGGTCACCCCGGGCCGCGACCCTGCAGGCGTCGCGCGGCGATCGCGGCGCGCGAGCTCGACTGGACGCCGGAGCGGGCGCGCGAAGAGATCGCTGACGTCGAGCGCGTGTATCAGCGTTAAGGCCCCAATCTTGAGCAGGAGGATAGGAGTTCAGGAGATTTGTTTCTGAAACACAGGCTCCTGATCTCCTTGATCTCTGTCAAGACTTTGGCGGCCGCCCTACGGAACGGTGAACCCGTGGAAGACCCAGGTGACGCCGGCCGTGATCCCGAAGCTGGGATCGCGCGAGGTCAGGCCGACGATGACGCCGCCATCGATGCGCACCGTCTGCTGCGTGAAACGGCCGCCGAATCTGAACGCCGAGCGCGTGTCCGAGCCCGGCGGCGCCGTGAGGTCGTCGGTGGGTTGGTAACGGCCGTTGATCTCTCCGACGATCTCGACACCCTGTCGGACGGCCCGGGCAACCGAGAAGCCGTACGCCAGCACGTCTCCCTGGCGATCGCCGCGGGTGGGATCGCCCAGAATGCCGAGCCCCGCGTTGCCGACGAGCCGGACCGACTGGACGGTTTTGCCGATCAGCAGCGAGGCATAGAAGTCGGTCGTGTCGTTCCCGATCCCGTTCTCGTTGCTCGCATTGGGCAGCTTGGTCGCGAAGCGGAGGCCGAGTGCAGGGCGGCCCGGTGTTTCGGAAAGCATCCGAATCTTCGTGGCAACCGTGATGTCCTCGAAGTCGCTGGTGGAGTCGCCGTCGAAGTCGAGCATCGACGAGAGCGGCGCCTGCACGCGGTCCGTGACGTGCAGCCGGTTGTAGAGTCCTCCGTCGATTTGCAGTTCGGCGATGGAGCTCAGACCGAAGCTCAGGCCGAGGACCGGCACCCGGAGCATGTCGCCCTGCAGGCCGGAGACCGGGTTGAAGAACTCCCACTGTTGATCGAACCCGCCTTCGAACAGGATGTTGCCCGATCCGATCGTTTCCGGATCTTCGGTCACCAGCGGCCGCTGCTGCGCCGCCGCCGGCGCCGCGATCAGGACCGCCATCATCGAAACGAACGCCAGCCGTCTTCTCATCGAGATCGAGACTCCTTCATGTCGCAGTGGTGGATTCAAAACGCTTTGCGGCTGTCGAGCAGCAGGGTCACGGGACCGTCGTTGACGAGCTCGACCTCCATCTCGGCCTGAAACGTTCCGGTGCCGACCGCGAGCCCGCTTTCCCGCAGTCGCCCGATGACGTCGTCGTAGAGCGCGCGCGCGAGCGGACCTGGCGCTGCCCCGTCGAAGGAGGGCCGGCGGCCCTTGCGGCAATCGGCGTGCAGCGTGAATTGCGAGACCACGAGCACCGACCCTCCGACATCCACGACGGATCGGTTCATCCGGCCGCCCTCGTCGGGAAACACCCGCAGATCGCGCGTCTTGTTCACGATGTATTCGACGTCGGCGGGGCCGTCTTCGTTGGCCACGCCAACGAAGAGGAGGAGACCGGCAGCGATTTCCGCGGTGGTGGTGCCCTCGATCGCGACTTTCGCGCGCCGCACGCGCTGGACGACCGCCCGCATGTCAACGCCGCACGAGCGGTAGCGGTATGGCGGCGTGAGTCGTTGCGCTTTCCGGCGCGGCGGCCCGAGTCGCCAGGTCCCGCAGCTCGGGCAGCGGATTCAGACGTCTGTCGAGGAGATGACGCGGCGCCACGTTGGCGAGCGCCTTGATCATGGAGCTCTTGACCTCGGGATGCTCGACTTCCAGCTCCGCGATCAGGCGCTTGATCCGCTGACGCTGCAGGCTCAGATCGCCGCATGCCGGGCAACAGCAGCTGATGACCGGAAGCGAGCGCTCCCTGGCGTACTGACGCGCCTCCGATTCGGTCACCGCGACCAGAGGCCGGATCACGACGTGCTCGCCGTTGTCGGACACGAGGCGCGCCGGCATCGCCTTGAGCGTCCCGGCGAAGAACAGGTTCAAGAGCAGCGTTTCGATGAAATCGTCGAGGTGATGGCCGAGCGCGATCTTGGTCGCCCCCAGCTCGGTTGCCAGGCGATACAGCACCCCGCGCCGCAGGCGCGCACAGAGCGAACAGGGCGTCGCGTCGTTCCCGAGCAGGTCGTCCATCACTTCGCCGATTTCCGTGTGGACGATTCGGTACTCCCAGCCGCGCGCCTCGCAGGTGCTGGCGATGAGATCGTGACGATAGCCGTCGTAGCCCGAATCGACGGTGACGCCAATCAGCGAGAACTCGATCGGCGCCCGCTGACGGAGCACGTCGAGGATCTGCAGCAAGGCCCAGCTGTCCTTGCCGCCCGAGAGGCCGACCATGACACGATCGCCGTGCTCGACGAGCCGGTAGTCCGTGATGGCCTTGGTGACTCTCTTCGCGATGCGGGCTTCGAGCGGCGAGGCGTAACTCATGTCAGTCGCGGATATTGTACCGCCGTCTTTGCGCCGATCAGCACGTCGACGGTGTCCGGCCACGTGATGGTCTGGGCGAGGTGAAAGCCGTTCTGGCCGAGCTTTTCGGCGAGAGCACTGTCGTCCATCAGCTGCCTGATCGCCGCGGCCAGGGCTTCCGGGGTCGGCGCGACAACGAAGCCGCGCTCGCCATCGCCATCGCCGACGAGCTCCGCCGGACCGCCGCTGTCCGTGCAGGTGACCACGGCCTTCCGCGAGGAGAACGCTTCTATGGTCACGAACCCGTAGTCCTCTTCGCGCGGCGGAAAACATACCGCCCGGCAATGGGCGAAATAGTGCAGCAGCTCCGGCTGTGAGACCGAACCGACCAGCTGCACTCGGTCGGCGAGATCCAGCTCCTTCACGAGGCCTTCGAGCCGCGTTCGCTCCTCACCGTCGCCGGCGATCACTGCCTTGATGCCCTCGCCGTCGGCCGTGGCCAGCGCGCGTATCAGCAGGTCGGCGCGCTTGAGCGGTGTCAGCCGCGACACCATGAACACGAAGTCGCCGTACCGATCGCAGTGATACGGCCGATGCGGCGCCGGCGGATACAGCACGCTGCCGCGCAGTTCGGGCCACATGGACATCCGCTTCAGGATCGTTTCCGACTGGACGAACAGCTTCGAGACGTTCCGCGTCAGCAGATAGCGGTCCGCGGCGTGAATCATCTGGCGGCGGATTCGTTCCTTCATCCTGCCGCGCGCGCTCAGGCCGGCGCTGAACCTGTCCCAGAGGTCGTAGTACTCGCGCATGGTGTGGTTCAGCCAGCACACGTGGTGACGGTGCCGGACCGCGTAGCTCGGAAACCTGAGGCTGATGACCTGATCGATCGGCCCGCGATCGCTCACGCCGAGGTCGGTGAGCCAGGTCGCCAGATACGCGCTGGCCTGACGGCCGAAGCGGTTCTGCGGCGTCACGATGATGTCGGCATGATGACCGGCATCGCGGAGCGCCGCGGTCAGCGCGCGTGCGATCACCAGATGGCCGCCCTCGGCCAGAGGCGGGCTCGAGGTGACGACCGCGATGCGCTTCATTCGATCAGGATGGGCTTCACGCGCACGCCCAGGAACCGTGTGTCGGTCGAAGCTTCGTAGAAGATCGGCACGAACCCGCGATCGGCCGAGATCGAAAGCACCCAGACAGGCCACTGGCCCTGATACGGATAGCCCTCGCCCAGGTCGAAGGTGATCGTCTGCGGCTGGTCCGGCTGCAGAGAGACGCGCTGCGATCGCCGGCCCAGCCGGGCGACGGACGAGACCGGCTCGGGTCCCGCGGAGAGCGTGAGCACGAGCTTCTTCATCGGCCGATCGGTCTTGATCAGGAGCTCCGCCTCCGATTGCGCCGCGCACCCAGAAGGTCTTGTCGGCGTCGCGATACGCGTTGTCGTCGAAGAAGTAAATCTGGAAGCCGGGATCGCGGTGATCGGGCGGATTGTCGCCATACCAGATCCGTACGCGATCGCCCTGGTTGTTGATCGGCCAGTCGTAGACCAGCGTGAGCTCCGGCGGCAGCCAGCGGAACGGGCCGCTCTTCGCGTGATTGCCTGGCTGGCTCGAGGTGGTGAACGGGTTCAGGATCAACGGCGCGGTGAACAACGCCCCGACCGCCCAGGGCACCATCGCCAGGAGCGGCCGCGAGATCGGCGGGATGAGAAACAGGAACGCGCCATAGGCACCCATGAAGTAGCGGTTGCCCACCGATCCGCCGCCGCCATTCCAGGTGTAGGGCACGCTGATGATGAAGGTCAGGATCTGTCCGAGCGCAGCGGCGAACACGAAGTATTGCCACAGCGGCCGCCGCCGCGGTGCGGCCAGGAACGCAAGCAGCGCGAACACGGCCGGGAAGAAGTAGGGCACCAGCCCCGCGTACCTCCCGATGAAGAACCACGCGAAGTTGTGGGTCAGGTTGGTAAAGAAGACCGACTTGTTGAAGATGATGTGGCCGAGCGCTTCATCACGGGCCTTCTCCAGGCCGACTTCGAATCCGGACTTCGCCGTCTGGAACGGGAACTCCCAAACGAATGTGCGACGGTTCGAGCCGCCGCCCTGGTAGTTCCAGTCTCCCGAGATGGCCATGTTGATGGCGAAGAATCCCATCGTCACGGCAAGAAACACGAGGCTCGTCGCGATGGCGTGGCCGATCTTCCGGCGATAGAGCAGCCAGAGGACGATCGGCGGAAACAGGAGCGCGCTCCATGGCTTCGAGAAGGTCGCGACGCCGAGCAGCAGCGCGGCGACGAGATCGCTGCGACCCGTCAGCAGCCACTCGGTGCGGCGCGTCACGTGCGACAGCGGCACGACCTCCTTGTAAAGCCAGCAGAAATACGCGAACAGGCCCAGCGCGAAGTTGAACAGATCCGGCTCGATCCAGACGAAGTACACGGGAACGATGCTGACCAGGACGAACGCGCCCGCGAGCAGCGCCGCCGTCGACGCTGGCATGCGCGCGTGCAGGAACAGGAAGCTGCACAGCACCACCAGCGACATCAGGAGCGCGTTCAGCACGAGAAAGCCGTTGGTGCCGAACAGCTTCACGAACGGCATCGCGGCCAGCGGGTAGGCGAACGATTTGCCGAAGAACAGCCGGGACTGGTCCGGATCGTTCTGGGTCCGCAGCCACACGAACGGCGGCCGCCGCATCAGCCCGGCGTCGAGAATGTCGGTGCCCTTCTTGAGGAACACCCCGGACGGCCCGGACGGGAATTCCCGCCAGACCCGGACGAGGTCCTCCTTGTGATAGGTCAGGTCGCCATCTTCGGCGAGGCTGTGCCCCATCATGTAATAGGTCGCTTCGTCGCTATGGATGCCGTTCGAGACCCGCGGGAAATCGATCGAGACCGCCAGGCTGCCGTAGACGATCAGGATTGCGGCCGCGAGGATCAGGCCCGGCTTGAACGAGGGCGCCACGTCCGGGGCCGGCGCCACCTCGACTTCGCGCGTCATGCCGGCACCTTGCTCGTGAGAAAGGAGAGGTCCGCGCCCAGGACGCCCCGGCGGTGAGTCGCTCGCGACACGCGATGCAGCAGTTCGTAGAGCCGCTGCATCTTGGCGACGAACGTGGCGATGTCGTACTGGTGGGCGCTGATCCGCGCCGCCTCCGACAGTCGCATGCCGTGTGGCCGGCTCGTCGATCAGTCGAACCATCGCCGATGCCAGCGCCGCGCGCGTCGCGTTTGGGGACGATCACCGCGTCGTGCTCGGGAGTGAGGACGTCGACCAGCCCGTCGGCGTCGGTGGCCACGATGGCCTTGCCCATCGCGAGCGCTTCGAACACCGTCAGCGGCGTGCCCTCCCAGAGCGAGGGAAACACGCTGACGTCGAAGGCCGAGACGACGCGCGCCACGTCACGCGCGAAACCGGCGAACCGGAATCGATCCCCGAGGCCCAGACGTCGGGCCTGCGCTTCCAGATCGCCGCGAAGCGGCCCTTCACCGAACAGGACGAAGCGCGCGCGCGGCCGCTCGTCGAGCACCAGCCTCGCGGCATCGACCAGGTAGTCGTTGCCTTTCGAATCGTGCAGCCGCGTCACGCTGCCAATCAGCAGCTCGTCGGGATGCACGCCGAGCTCGGCACGCGCGCTCGCGATTTCCTCGGCGCTTCGCCGCCGGCTGAACTCCTCCATCGGCACGCCCAGGTACACCACCTTGACCTTGTCGGGTGGAAGCTGGCGCGCCTTGATCACGAACTCGGCGGTGCTCTGCGAGACCGCGAGCGCGATGTCCGTCTCCGGCTCGAGGACGGCGTCGGCGACTTTCTGGAACCACGGCGTGTCGGTCAGGTTCGCGTGCTCGTGAAGGATCGTCGGGATCCGGCGCATGCCCGCGACAATCCGGCCGAACGTCGTGGCGCCGTATCCGTGGAGATGCAGGATGTCGATCTTCTTCCGACGAATCACCTTCATCAGCGCCGGCAGCGTCGTCGGATCGAACCTCGACTTCCCGAGGTAGGTGATGTCGATCCCCATCGACTCGAGGGTTTCCTCGGACAGGTCCTTCTTGCGCAGGCTGACGAGCGAGACGTTGTAGCGCTCGCGATCGAACCGCGGGATCATCCAGCTGAAGAGCCGCTTCACGCCGTGCATCCGCGACCCCTCCCAGCCGAGGTGATCGCAGACCTGCAGGACGTTCAACTTGCCGGTGGCGCTCGAAGGACCCGTCACGGCGTGGCCACGGGCTCGCGCTGGCTGACGACCTTCGCTGGAACGCCGACGGCGATCGCGCCGGCAGGAACCGACTCCCGGACGACGGCGCCGGCGCCGATCACGGCGCGATCGCCAATCGTCACGCCGTCGAGAATCTTGGCGCCCGCGCCAAGCCATGCCCCGTCGCCGATCGACACGCCGCTCGAGCGCCGCCCCTGCGCCAGCACCGCGACCGACGGATCGGAGAAGTCGTGATCGCCGCCAATCACGTAGCAGTAGGCCGCGACCAGGGTGTCGCGGCCGACGCGGACCCGGCTGGCCGAGAACACTTCGCAGTTGAAGCCGATGTTCGCCCCGTCCCCGAGCTCGATGCTCCCGTCCTTGCACGAGAGGATGGTGTTGCGACCGATGAACACGCCGTTGCCGATGGTGATGCCCTCGTTGCTCGATCCCTTGGCGTCGAGCAGACAGTTGTCGTCGACCACGACGTCGTTGCCGATGCGGATTTTCCCCGGGTGCCGCAGCACGACGTTCTGGCCAAAGACCACACCCCGGCCGCAGGCCCCGAGGAGCGACGGATACAGGACCTGACGCAGCGCCAGTCCGAGGGCGCCGGGCACACTCTGCGACGCCAGCGTGATCAGCTCGTGCTTGACGAGCGCTCCCCATCCGGGACGGCCGACCACGAGCTGCGCGTATTTCTCGCGCGCCGAGGTTCGTCGATCGAAGAGCTGGTCCTGCGCGCGCATCATAGGGGGACTGTCCGTGAGGGACAGTCACTGATAAATCCCTGCATGTCCCGAAGAGCACCCCGCCCCGCCTTCGCCAAGGCTACGGCGGGCACGCCTCCCGCCGCCCGCAAGGCGAGAGCGCTGGACAGCCGCCGCGATTGTCCTGCTGGTCGTGCTCATCCGCTCGCTGGTCTTCGTCTTCTGGGAGCAGTCCTACTACGACTCCGATCAGGCGATCGTCGGCCTGATGGCCAAGCACCTGATCGAGGGCCGCGCCTTTCCGGTGTTCTTCTACGGCCAGACCTACATGCTCGGGGTCGAGGCGTATCTCGCCGCGCCCGTATTCCTCATTGCCGGGGTTTCCGTCGCGACGCTGAAGTTTCCGCTGCTGCTGATCAACCTCGGCGTCGCGCTGATGCTCCTGCGCACGCTGGAGCGCGAGGTCGGCCTGCGGCCGTACGTGGCGATGCTGCCGGTGCTGTTCTTCGCGGTGCCGGCGCCAGGAGTGACGGCCGAGATCCTCGCGCCCAACGGCGGCAACGTCGCGCCGTTCATGTACGCGGCGCTGATCTGGCTGACCCGCAACCGCCCGAACTGGTGCGGCTTCTTCTTCGGCCTCGGGTTCCTCCAGCGCGAGTTCACGCTCTATGCGATGCTCGCGCTGCTGGCGGTCGAGCTCATCTCCGGGCCACTGCGCACGCGCGAGGGCATCCGCCGCCGGCTGACGACGTTTCGCGCGGCGATCGAGGTCTGGCTGGTCGTCCACATCCTGAAGTCGGTACTCGTCGGCCGCCGGGCCCGGGACGCACATGGACGCGGTGATGCAGTCGGGAGAAAGCGCCGTCCAGTTCGCCCGGCGGTTCTGTACCGACCCGGCGATGATTCCGCGCGGCCTCACCAATCTCTTTTTCGAGCACTTTCCAGTGCTGTTCGGCACCCGCCCCATGGCCCTGAACGAGCTGGCGATCGAAAGCGCGAGCCGCCAGGGGTTCTCCGGCTCATGGATCATCCTCGCCTTGACGGCGGCCATTGCCATCGCCGCCGTCGCCCGGCACCTGTTCAGGGAGCGCCAGTGGAAGCCCGCCTACACGTTCTGCGCCTACCTGGTCCTGACCGCGCTCCTTTCCGAGGCCGGCTACATCATCGGCCGCTGCGGCGGGCTGCACCACTTCACCCTGCGGTACGAACTGCTCTCGGTGATCGGGTTCACCGGCCTCGGCGCGTGGTTCCTGGCGATCACGCCGCCAGGACGGCTGCGAACCACCTGGATGGCCCTGGCGGCAGGCGTCGTGCTGATTACGGCGATCCCCAGCGTACGGCTGCTGGTCGAATACGTGCGGCACGAGCCGGAGAATCCAAAGCGCCTGATCGTGCAGCACCTGGATGCCCGCGGCATCAAGTACGCGTTCGGCGACTACTGGCGTGCCTACCTGATCACGTTCATGACGAACGAGCGGATCATCGTCGCCGCCGACGACTTCCAGCGGATCCGCGAGTACTCCGACATCGTCAAGGCTCACAAAGACGAGGCGGTACGCATCGCGCGCGAATTCTGCCCGGGAGGTAAGCCCGCGATGCAGGGGCTGTGGATTTGTCCTTACGAGCGGGTCGCGGAGACCGAGCCAGGCAACTCCCAACTCCCAACTCCCAACTCCCAAGGGAAATCGGTCGAAACACCGAAGTGAAGGTCCCCCAACAGGCTTGTCGACGGACTTTCACCCCGTTGTACGAACCGTTCTCCTTGGGAGTTGGGAGTTGGAAGTTGGGAGTTGTCAAATCCATCCAGCTCCTTTGTACCAGTCGAGCGTCCGCCGTATCCCGTCTCTCAGCGACACCCGCGGCGCATAACCGAGCTCGCGGCGGGCGCGGGCGATATCGAACGCGCGCGACTTCGTGAAGAAGTCGACGCGGCGGCGATAGAGCGGGGGCTCGATCCCAAATGGGGCGCATATCGCTTCACAGGCCGCGCCGGCGACCCAGAATGGCCAGACCGGCAGGCGGCGCGTCGGAGGCTTCACACCAGCGACGTCCGCAATGATTCGAATCAACTCGTTGAGCGTCGTCACTTCCGCGCCGGCCAGGATGTAGGTCCGCCCTGCCGCGGCCGGTACTTCCCCGCACAGCCGAAACCCTTCGACCAGATCGTCGATATATGTGAGGTGGTAGAAGATCTCGCCCGATCCGAGAACGAGGAACCGCCTTCGGGCCACGCCACGAAACAGCTTGAGCAGCCGGCGATCGCCGGGGCCGTAAATGCCGGTGGGCCGCGCGATCACGACCTCCACACCGGTACTGGCCGCGGCTTCACGGGCAACGCGCTCGCCTTCGAGCTTCGTGACCTGATAGATGTCGCCGGGCTTCAGCGGGAGCATCCTCGTTCGCCGGCGGATGTTCGACGTCGCCATGAACACCAACGGTGCTGCAGTGCACGACCCGCTTCACGCCGGCGCGTGCCGCGGCCTCGATGACCGTCGCCACCGCACGGGCATTTACCGCGCGGTATCGTCCTCCCGCAGCCCGGCCTGACGATAGATTGCGGCGATGTGATAGATGACCTCGGCACCGCTCGCGGCACGTTCGACTGCATCCGCATCGCGAATGTCGCCCTTCGCCAGCGTGATGCCGTCGGTCTTCAGCGAGCCGGCGCGCCCCTCGTCACGAACGAGCGCCACCACCTCCCGGCCTTGCGCCGCCAGCTGCCGGGCGAGATGGCCGCCGGTGAAGCCGGTGGCGCCGGTCACCAGGACACGACAAATCAACTCCCAACCTCCAACTCCCAACTCCCAAGGCGCAATCGGATTTGACGGGCGGGCGGACAAGTGGCGTCATTGCGCTCCCGGCACTCTCTCCGCCAGAAGAGTGACCGGCGAGCCGAACAGTCCGCGCAGGCCTGTCCACTCGAGCGCCCCTTCGATCCGGCCCGTGGCCTTCGCCGATCCGAGCTGCTTGTGAAACGCAATCGGCAGCACGAACTGCTTGTGTGAATCAACGACCCGGAAGCCATTCGCCTTCAGCGTCTCGCGGATCTCGCGGTGGCCGAACACGCGGTAGGCCTCGACCCGCGCACCGAAGGCGTGAGCGATCCGGCGCCCGATCGACTGCAGCGCCGCGGCGCTCGACCGCGCTGGATAGTCCAGGACGACCCGATGACGGGCGGCGCGACAGAGCTCGGCGAGCGATTGGCGCCAGTCGGGCGTGTGCATCAGTACGCGCAGGCAGACAACCGCGTCGAACGACCGATCGGCCACGTTCAGGCCGTGAGCATCACCCTGGACGAACGTCACCGCCGCGCCAGCCTCGAGCGCGCGGCGCCGGGCCACCGCGAGCATCTCGGCCGATGCGTCGATGCCGGTGACAGTTGCGCCCCTTTTCGCCAGCGCGATCGCCGCGCGACCGGTGCCGGTGCCGACGTCGAGGATCGTCGTGCCGTTCAGCGGCGACAGGAACCCGGCGATCACCTGCTCCTGCGTGTCCGCCAGCAGGCGGCCGATCGGTCCGCCAAAGCGTGCGGCCTCGAAGGTCTCCGCCATGCGCGGGTCGGCGTAGGCCGCGTAGCTGTAGTGATCATCGCGGGCCGGCACGGGCGTCGAGGGATTCTCCGTCACGCCACGCCTCCGACGACTTCAGGCGTGCCGTCGGTCAGGAGCGCGAGCGCCTGACGGGTGCGTGTCAGGTACGCGTCGTAGCTGTATTTCGTCTCCGCCAGCTGCCGGGCGCGTGCGCCGACCGTGCGGGCGCGCGCCGGATCCGACAGAGCATCGAGAATCGCCGCGCCGAATCCTTCGGGCGTCGCCTCGGACAGGAACGCCACCGCATCATCGAGCACCTGCGTATGCGTCAGCAGCCGCGTGGCGACGATTGGCCGGCCCGAGCGAAGGTATTGATAAATCTTCAGGGGCGTGTTGGTGCCGGTGCTCCGCGGAGAGACGAGGACATCGGCGGCATCGAGAAAGGCCGGGATCTCCTCGGCGGGACGCTGACCCGCGAAGATCACCGCGTCGGCAAGGCCCGCCGCGCGGGCCGCGGCGTGGGCCGCGTCGATCTGATCGGGACGCCCGCCTGCCAGAACCACGCGGACCTCAGGCCTGCGCTGCGCCACGTACACCGCCGCGCCGAACAGCAGGTCGAGGCCCTGATAGGCCTCGAACGTTCCGGTGTACAGCACGATCGGTGTGGTCCCGGACAAGCCGAGCTCCCGCCGGATCCGCTCGCCCGACCCGGCGACCGGCGTGTCGCCGGACCCTGGAGAGTTCTCGATGAGGACCGTCGGCACCACGCGGTCGATCGCCCTCACCGTTTCCTCGAGGTGCGGGCAAATCACGATCACGACACGCGATCGGCGGATCACGAACCGCTCCAGCACTTCGAAGATCCGCCGGAGCACGCGGGAACGGCTGAAGGCGAAGTTGGTCAGCTGCTGGGGCAGGCTCGAGTGCATGTCGTACAAATGCGGAATCCCGAGCGCCGCCGCCAGGACCACCCCGATGAAACTGCCTTCCTCGTGAGAGTGGACGGCGTCGTACCGCTCGCTGATGGCCCGGCGGATCACCGTGAGGGTCAGCAGCGCGTCGAGCGGGATCTTGGTGAGCGAGGGGCCAATCCGTACCTCCCGGACAAGGGGCGGGCGCATGGAGCGAAACACCCGCAGACCCGGGATCGACACGTCCTTTCCGAACGGATACGTCACCAGATCGACGGTGTGCCCAAGCTCGACCAGAGCGCGGATACGATGGAATTCGCTGAACGGGGTGCCCCTCGGCTCGAAGAAGGGCTCCGGAGCGATCATCAGGATTTTCACGGTGCGGCTAAGTGGAAAATTCTACGGGATGGGTCCCGGGAGGTCAACGTAACTCTTGCAGATTGCGACGTTTAGAGGTATCCTTTCTACTTCTACATGCTCCAGCGAACAGATCAAGCTGCCTCTCCGAGGCGCTCCTACCTGGCCGCTTTTCTCAAGATCGTCATCAGCGTTGGCCTTCTGAGCGTACTCCTCTCCCGTGTCGATGTCGGGCGCCTCTGGGCTGCCGCGCGGCAGGCTTCGTCGGCGTGGCTCCTCGGGGCGCTCGCGCTGTATGGGCTGATGGTGGCCGCGAGCACCTGGCGATGGCGGGTGCTTCTGGCCGCGCAGGACGTCAGGCTTCCGTTCCGATCGCTGACCTCTTCGTTCCTGGTCGCCACGTTCTTCAATAACTTCCTGCCCAGCAACATCGGCGGGGATGTGGTGCGCGTGACCGATACGGCGCCGGCGATGGGATCGAAGACGATGGCCGCGACGATTGTGCTGCTCGATCGGTGCCTCGGCCTTCTCGGTCTGGTGCTGGTTGCGGCTCTTGGAGCCACGGCCGCGGGGTCGCGGCTGGCGCATGGCGGCCCGATCCCCGCCGCCGTGCTGTGGACTGGTTTCGTGGTGGCCGGGGTGCTCGCCGCGCCCGCGGTGTTGAAGCCCGAGCTCTACGCCCGCATGCTGAGCCCGCTCCGCCGTCTCCACCCGGAGTGGGTTGACGAGCGGCTCGCGAGGCTGACGGCCGTGCTCAGGAGATGCTCGGCGGCGCCCGGCGCCCTCGCGGGCTGCTTCGCCGGAGCCATCGTGGTGCAGGCCGTCCTGGTCGGCTTCTACCTCGCGATCGCGCACAGCCTGCGGATTCCGATTGGGTTCAGCGAGCTCGCCGTGATCGTACCGATCTCGTTCGTGGTGCAGATGCTGCCGGTGTCGATGAACGGGTTTGGCATCCGCGAAGCCACCTTCGGGTTCTACTTCACCCGCATCGGCCTGCCGCTCGAATCCGCCATCCTGGTTTCCTTCCTCGGGGCTGCGCTCGTGATGCTGTTCTCCCTGACCGGAGCGGTCGCGTACCTCAGCCGCGGCCGGCGTTTGGCTCAGCTTGACGCGGTTGGCGTTTAGTTCGACTATGGGCTACTCAGCTGGTGAACAACGCCGCCGGCTCCCCAAAAAGACGTAGAAAAACAGGGCCCGCTTCGAAGGGCGCGCTCCCCCGCGTTCCGAGCTTTGCCTGAGCTGGGGTTTTTGCTACGCTAGAGGTTCCGGACGCTCCGGGGCTCCCTGCGGCGCTCATCCCTGCGGACTAAAGAGTACGGCTCAACGAACCGATAGTGTGCGCGCACCTGCCCGCGTGTGTGCCACCTGCGAGTTCGCGCGCACGCACCGTTGAGGATCGACCCATGAAACGCAGCCCCTCGAAGCTCCAGGTCCTTTTGCCTGCGGCGCTGCTCGTCACGCTCGCCGCCTGCCAGGCGAAAAAGAGCGAGAACCCCCTCAGCCCCACCGTCGCCGGGCCGATCCCGGGCGTCGAGATCTCCGCCCCCCGGTTGCTCGAACCGGCCCAGGGCTTCAAGTTCAAGGAGAACCAGCAGCCGATCAAGCTCGTGGTCGAGAATTCGGTCACGACCGGCGTTCGCAAACTCTTCTACTACTTCGAAGTCGCGAGCGACCAGGGATTCGCCAACAAGGTCTTCGCGCGGGGCGTGGTCCCCGAAGGGGACGGACGCACCATCGTCCAGGTCGACGCGCTCGAGCTCGGACGTTCGTACTACTGGCGCGCGTGGACCGACGACGGCGCGAACAAGAGCACGTTCTCGACGGCCGGCTTCGACGTGCTGCCCCGCGCGGTGCTCACGGTGCCGAGCGCGGCGTCACCCGTGAACAATGCGGCGGTTCCCGATCGGCGCCCCACGCTGCGCATCAACAACTCCGCGCACAACAGCGCGGTCGGCGCCGTGAGCTACTTCTTCATGGTCGCCAAGGACCAGGCGTTCACGCAGATCTCGGCGACGGGAATCGCGGGTGAAGGTGGGGTGACGCAGTGGACGGTGGATCGCGAGCTCGACTACGGCTGGACGCATTACTGGCGCGTCCGGGCCACCGACGGCGAGATTACGACCGATTGGTCGCCCACCGCGGCGTTCAAGACGCCTGCGGCGCCGGCTCCGCCGGGAGGCCCTGGCGGCCCGCCCATCCCGCCGGGGACGCCGTGTAACTCTGCCGACCCGCTGAAGATTGTCGAGTGCGAGCGCGCCAAGTACGGTCACATGTCGCATGGGCAGATGCTCGACTTCCTGAAGATGACGGTCCAGTCGCTCAACCGCAATGGCATTTCGGGTGCGCCGTTCGGCATCCTGCGCAAGAGCGGCGGCGAGAATTGCGGCGGCTATTCGTGCGACGTCATCTGCTCGGGTCAGGGCGGCGGCCAGCGCCAGTGGGACATCCTCGGCGATATCGAAGGATCCCAGTGGCCCGGGTGGGGTGGTCCCAACAGCGTTCCGAACATCCGCGTGGACGTCTGCGACGTTCAGTAAGGACCCGCGGTCAGGCGGAAGCCACGAGCGGGCATCTCGCTGGCGCCTGAGGCGAAAGCCAGGAGAGCCCGTTCGCGGTCAAAGCATTCTGGTAGCGGTCAAGGCGTTCTGGTAGCTTCCGCCTGTAGGCGGAAGAACTTACTTGAAGCGGTAGCGAAGACCGAAGCCGATCTGGAAACCTCCCACGGCCAGTGACTCCCCCACTGAATCGAGGTCGACAGAGCCGTAGGTGTAACGGGCCAGAACCCCGGCACCGATACTCGGGCGGAAGAAGTAATTGAGGTCGACACCCAGGTTTATGCCGACGGTGGTGTGGTCCTCGCGGGTGATGGTGGTCGACGCCAGCGTCGGGGTCGGCTCCGTCACCGTGATGGCGGTCGCAACATCCTGGCTGACCATGAAGATCGTCGGGCCGAAGGAGAAGCCGACATCAATCTTGTCGGTGACCGGCATGATCCAGGTGCCCTGCAGGTGAATCGCATGTTCCGAATGCTCGGCGCCAGAGGAGACGCCGGTGAGCGGCCGAGGGTGGTCGAAGAAATTCGGGTCCGGGACGCCGGCCGAGATCGCGATGTCGCCATCGGACACCATGCGGGAATAGCCGAGGCCGACCGCCAGGTTCTTCCAGACCTTGTAGCCGCCGCCGAGATCGAACAGCGCGCCGCCATCGATCGGCTGCGTCGTATTCAGGCTGCCGTCCTCGCCGTAGAGGCTGAAGGTCGAATCCGTTTCAAGCGTGCGGGACTGCTCCTGGAGGCCGAAATTCACGTTGGCGAACGCCCGATCGGTCCAGGCCATCTGCGCGGACGCGGGAGCTGCCGCCAGGCCGCACAGCACGAACGACACACAGCCTGCTTGGATCATCTTCAATTTCAAAACTTTGTCTCCTGTGTTGGTGGATGCCGATTGACGTCGCCTGCCTCGTCTCGCAAGCAGAGACCGCAGGGCCGGCAAAAGTTCGCCAATGTTAGCACGCCAGCGATGACAAAAAACTCCCCAGTGTGGTACTATTCGCGAGCCCATTTCCCAGTGGGTTCGACAAATCCAACCCGAAGTATGAGGTTTTTCTGATGCAACAGAAGAAAGCCGTTGCGTGCGCGTCAGCTGTTTTGCTCGCACTCGCAGTCGCTTGTTCCAAGGGTCCCGAAACACCTGTGTCGCCAAGTTCTGCGGAGCCCGGCGCGACCAGCGCAGGGCCTAACGGCGAGACGTTGAAGGCCAGTGCTCCCACACCAGAGTCTCCCGTCAACGGCGCGCAGCCAGATACGCTCGTGTTGACCGCTGGGAAATCGACCGGCTCCTTCAACAAGGGCCTCGACGGCGAGTACTCGGTACGAGTTCCAGATCATGAATGCCGGGAACACCCTGGTCTGCGCCTCGTTCGTCCCCGGTGGCTCAGGCTCCAGCGTCAGCTGGACGCCGAGCTGCAACCTGGAGCTCGACGCGAATCACACCTGGCGCGTGCGAGCGGTCACCCAGAACCCGGGCGGGCAGATGGCCAATGGCCCCTGGTCGTCCACCGCATCGTTCAAGAGCCCGCTCGGCGGCTACATCCGCGGCGACGAGCTCTACGACCCGCTCTACAACGGCAAGACCGTGGGCAACCCGACTAACAGCACGTTCGTGCCGAATCAGGGCCTCCGCCTGAACGGGCACGACAGCCGCGTCGACTATGTCCTGCCAGTTACCCTCCAGGCCGGCGAGATGTCGGTCATGGTTCTCGGCGCCGACGAGGGGAATCCCGGCGACAAGACGAAGATCTTCAGCATGCAGGAGGGCGGCGGCGACATCACGACCAATGACTACCGGATGACCGCCGAACTGCGCGGTCGCGACTACGTCACGCCGGGCGCCATCCAGTTCCGCATCATCACGGGTGACGCGGGCGAAGAGGATTCGATTCACGACAGCCCCCGGATCGCCTTCAATTTCAGCTCCAGCCGCTGGTACTTCTGGCAGTTCACGTGGCGCACGGGGCGCGCGGACCTCGTCGTCCGTGAGGACGGCCCGCGTGGTCGCGTGCTCTACAACGCGGGAACCGGCACCGGAACGCATCCGTATCGGCCCGAGCAGCACGTGATTCACCTTGGCGCGCCGATTGGACGCGCCGGCCCGCAGGATGCGAGCCACCCCGGGGGCATCTACAAGAACCTCTGGGTGTCGTCGCGTCCGCGCCCGGCGTTCGCCGGAGAATAGCGGTGATCGAACTCCCCGGGAGCCGGCGTCGTGCCGGCTCCCGGGGCAGCTCGTTCCGCTACCGCGCGACAACCCCTTTCTTTTCCGGCTTTTAGGTTTACCCGCCCTCTGGCGCTACAATCAGAGGGTACTGAATGGCCACCACCTCATTCCGGCTGCACTATCTGGCAAAAGCGGCCGCCGGCGTCCCCCGCGACCTCGTCAACACCTTCGTCAGCGCGAAGATCCACCCGATCCGCCCGACGGTGCTGATCTACAACTGCACCTGGGTCTGCGACGCCCGCTGCACCATGTGCAACAACTGGAAGTGGGGCGACCGCAAGTCGGACATGACCCTGGCCCAGCTCGAGCCGGTGATGAACCACCCGTTCTGGGGCGCGGTCGAGAACCTGAACATCTCCGGCGGTGAGCCGACGACGAGGAACGATCTCCCCGAGATGGTGGAGCTGTTCCAGCGGCACCTGCCCCGGCTCCGGAAGATCGGGATCAACACCACCGGCCTGACGCCCCATCGCGCCATCCCGATGCTCACCCGCATCGTCGAGTTCTGCGCGAAGAACGGCATCCTGATCAGCATCCGCGTGTCGCTCGACGGGATCGGCGACGTCCACAACCAGGTGCGCGACGTGAAGCGCGGCTTCGAGAAGGCCAGCCAGACCATCGAAGCGATGCAGGCGCTGTCCAAGACGCACGACAACTTCCAGTTCGGGATCGCGTCGACGATCTTCGCGACCAACATGGAAGACGCCGAGAACATCCTGGCCTGGGCCCGGACCAAGGGACTCGACGTCGTCTTCAACATGCTGCGGTTCACCGACGCGATGCTGCACAACAAGCAACTGGAAGAGAAAATCGGCTTCCGCGAGCGGGAAGAAACGTTCATGCGGAAGTTCTTCCTCGATCGCGTCCAGGAGGAGTCCGTCCTGAGCGGCCAGGCGTTCATGTACCTGCACTACGCCGACATGATCGCCAACGGCTACCAGCGGACGATGCCCTGCCCGTTCCAGAGCCAGGGACTGCTCCTGAACCCGAACGGGGACCTGCACTACTGCGAGAATTCCGAGAAGCTGGGCAACGTGCTGGACGACCCGGCCGAGTCGCTCTACTTCAAGGCCGAGAACCTGATGCACCGGCAGCATCTCAAGGACAAGGTGTGCCCCACCTGCCTGAGCCCGTGCCAGGTCAACGTCGGCGCAATGAAGCAGTTCGTGCCCTACGCAAAGTTCCTCAAGCGCGCCTACCAGGTGAAAAAGGATCCGCAGCGGCATCTCGACACGATGCCCGTGCCCGAACAGGTCCGCTGACAGTAACAGTCCGGCTGCCGTGACGCTGTCCCGCGCGCTTCGGATCATCGTCGCTGTCGCGCTCACCGCCTACGTCCTGTTCAAGTCGCATCCCGCGGAAGTCGCGCGCGTCGCGGCCGGGGCGCGCCCTTCGTGGCTGCTGCTGGCGGTCGGCCTGGTGGTCGTGGATCGCGCGGTCAATGCTTACCGCTGGGTGGTGCTCCTGCGCGCGCTGACGCCGGGCTCCAGGCCGCCGCTCACGGCCGTGATGCACATCTTTTTCGTCAGCTCGTTCGTCGGCAATTTCCTGCCCAGCATCGGCGGCGACGTCTACCGCGCGTATCAGCTCGCCCGGCTCGGCGTGCGATCGAGCGAGGCCGCCGCGTCCGTCCTCATGGATCGAATCGTCGGCGTCCTGTCCATGGTCATGGTTGCGGCGGTCGCCCTGCTTTTTCTGCGCGATCTCGAGTTGCCTGGCGTCGTGCCGGCGCTGCTGATCGTGACCGCGGCATGCGCCGTTGCGGCCGGCGCGGTGTTCAGCTCGGTCGTAGCCGGCCGGATCGTTGCGCTGGTTCAGCTGATCCCGATGGCGCGGGCGCAATCCGCCGCGCGAACACTGCTGGACGCCATCCGGCGCTACGCCAGCCACCACGGTGCGCTCGGCGTGGTCCTCGGCCTTTCGGTCGTCGTCCAGCTGCTTCGAGTGGTGCAGGCGTACTGCCTCGGCCGGGCGCTTGACCTCGTCTTGCCGATGATCGTTTACTTCGGCTTCATCCCGGTCATTACCCTGGTCATGCAGGTTCCGATTACGGTCGCCGGGCTCGGGACAACCCAGTACGCGTTCGAATGGATGTTCGGCCGCGCCGGGGTCCCCTCCGCCGTTTCCTTCGCGCTCTCGATTCTCTTCCTCGCGCTCGGGACCCTCGGGAACCTGCCAGGCGGTCTTCTCTACGCATTTGGTGAGAACGGGACCGCAAAGGATCCCGTGCGATGACGCTCAGGAGCCGAGCCGCGCTCCCGGTTGCACTCGGCGTCCTGGTGTTGACGTCGGTGTGGGCCGTGGGTCAGGGACCGGGCGCGCTGCTGTTTCCGTTCGTCTATGCCGCGCTCGTCTTGCCGGGATTGCCGCTCGGCTTCGCGCTCTTCGGCAGTCGGCATCCTGCAGGCTGGATTGCGGGCGCCATTCTCGGCTACGCGCTGGCCGCTCTCGGCATCTGGGCAGCCGCGGCCATCGGCATGGCGGGCCGGCGCGGGTTTGCGGCAGCGATCGGCTTGATCACTCTCGCAGCCGTTGCCGCCTGCTGGCGGTACCCGCAAGACGCCGCTCGTCACGCTGCCTCCATGGACCGCCGAGACCGGTTCCGGCTTTGCGGTTGTCGTGGCATTGACGTTGGCCCTCGCGGCACCACCACTCGCCAACGTCGGCGCGCAGGACCGCGACGGCAACCTGCGATACCGTGCCTACTTCACCGCCGACTTCGTGTGGCACACCGCGCTGACCGCGGAATTGACCCGATTCACCCTGCCCCCGGGAAATCCTTATCTCGCCCCGGAGCCAATTCATTACTACTGGGGTTACTTCCTCGTTCCCGCAGCGATTGCGCGAAGCGGGCCGGCGCCGTTGCGCGACGTCGAGCGCTGCCTGCGACTGACTGCGCTGGCCACCGGCCTGCTCCTGATGTCGTCGATCTTCGTCCTTGCATTCACCGCCGTGCGCCACCCCGCCGCGGCGGCGGCCGGAACCGCACTCGCGCTCATCGCGTCGAGCCTCGAGGGACTCTACGAGCTCTGGCGGCTGTGGCGTTTGCACAGGCCGCTCGCACTGGTCCGGGACGTGAACGTCGATGCCTTGACCGCCTGGGATTTCTTCGGCCACCGGATCGACGGCCTGCCGCGCTGCCTCTGGTACGTCCCTCAGCACTCGATGGCGTACGCGCTGGGGCTGGTGGCGCTCACGATGGCCACGGCAGCCGGTGCCGAAGCCTCGCTCCCGGCGATTGCGATCGCCGGCATCGCGCTCGGAGGCGCGACGCTGATCAATCCGTTCGTCGGCGGAATCTTCAGCATCGCCTGGGGCCTGGCGATCGCGATCGACGTGCTGCGCAGACGCCGGCACGTGCTCTCGCGCCTGGCGACCCAGGCAGTCGCCGCCGTGCCGGTCGCGCTGGCCGTGGCGTGGTGCATCGGAAATCGCATGGTCGAGGGTGCTGGCGGCGCGCTCGAGTTCGGGCGCCGCGACGCCTCAGTGCATTCCCCGTTCCTCACACTGCTGCTGTCCTTCGGTCCGGTTCTGATTCCGGCCGCCGCGGGCACCGTCTGGGCGCTTCGGGCACGTCTGTGGCCGGCCGTGCCTGCCGCTGTCCTCGCGGTGCTCTCGCTGTTCCTCATGTATTACGTCCGGCTGAACGTCGATCACGAGTGGATCCCGTTCCGGGCCGGCCAGATGCTGCTCGCGGCGCTCGCGGTGATGGCCGCCGCCTTGTTCACCGCGCCGCGAGCGGCCGCTGACCAAGCGACTCATCGCCGCGGCCGGCCTGATCTTCCTGCTCGCCGGCGCGCCCACGACCGTCATCGACGCGTACAACGCGCGCGACATCGACAACGTTCATCCCGGTCCTGGCTTCCACTGGACGCTCGTGTTGTCCCGCGAGCAGCAGGGCGCGTTCGCCTGGATCCGGGAGCACACGCCCAGGTCCGTCGTAGTCCAGATGGAGCCGATGGTCCGGCAGCGCGATTCGTGGAGCCTGATTCCCTCATTCGCCCAGCGGGACATGGCCGCGGGTCTGCCGATCTCGTTGCTGAAGATCCCGGACTACGAGGCTCGCTCCGAAGCTGTCAAGTTCATTTACAGCTGCGAGGATCCGAGAGAGGCCGCCCGCATCGCGAACTCGATGCATATCAGCTATTTGTATGTGGATGTAACCGATCGCCACGCCTATCCGGGGGTCGCCAAGTTCGACTCGTCACCGCAGTTCTTCCAGCCGGTCTTCCGCAGCGGGGAGGTTGGGGTTTATGCGGTGCGGTGAGCGCCGGTTTTTTGACCCCCCTCATCGCTTCGGCGTTCACCCCCGTCGAAACCGCCAGAACGTCCGCAGCGCCGTGAGCCAGTCACGGGCGCCGATCTTCTTCCCTTCCTCCCGGCTCCTTGGCGCATATCGGATCGGCACCTCGACGATCTTCTTTCCCCGGGCCAGGATGCGCGCCGTGATTTCGTGATCCAGCTCGAATCCGGAGGTCTGCAGATCCAGCGCGACGATGTCGGTGCGGTGAAACAGCTTGTATGCCGTGACGGTGTCCGTCAGGAAGCGGCCCGTGGTCAGCCAGCCTGCCACGCTGAGGCTCCTGCCGCCGATGTAGGCAGCCAACGACTGATTAGGATGACGTCCGTGACCGAGATATCGGCTGCCATAGACGACATCCCCGTCGCCGGCCAGCAAGGCGCGAAGCATGGGAATGTAGTCGGCGGGCTCGTACTCGAGATCGGCGTCCTGGATGATCAGGTATCGACCCGTCGCCATCGCGATTCCCTGCCGCACGGCTTTCCCCTTGCCGCCGTTGACCGGCATCCGGTGCAGCCGCGCTTCGGGGAAGCCCCTCACGATCTCGCTCGTGCGATCCGCCGAGTGATCGTCGACCACGATTACTTCTTTCGCGAGGCCGAGCGGCGTCAGATCGACCTCGCGGACACGCTCGAGCAGCGTACCGATGAATCGCTCCTCGTTGTAGGCGGGGATGACAATCGAAAGCACCTCCATCGCCCTACCCGTCTCTTCGCTGCAGGTAGGCCTCGACCGCGTGCAGCTCCTCCGGCGTGTTCACTCCGATCGCTTCTTCAGGATGCTCGCTCGGGAAGGTGATCACCTGGCGCCTCTGTGCGACCCAGGGGATGAACGGCAGGAAGTTGCGCTCGCCGGTGCCAGCACCCGTGACCACTTCACGTGCGAACTGCGGAAGCAGGTCGAAACAGGCCTCCCCCGAGAGCGCGAAGAGTCCCATGTCGCTCTCCCCGGTCTCGGGCATGGCGTCGCCCTCCCGGCGATGCCGCACCCGGGAGATCCGTCCGGACGAGTCGCGCTCGAGATGAATGTAGGGATTCCCCTTCGTGACCGTCGGCATGATGAGCGGCGTCGAGGGCGATTCGTCTCCGTGCCGAGCCAGGCGCGCCACCGTCCGCGGGTGGACGCCGACCTGATCGCACCACGTAATCCACACGCTGTCCGCACCATCCGACCCGATGCCGGCCGCACCGATCGTGATCGCATCGAGCATGCCGGTCGGCCTCTCCTGCACCGCCACCTCGACGTCTTTGCGGTGGTTCAGATGATCCTCGACGATCGCCCGCGAGGCCGGATTGGTGACGATGATCGTCCGGCCGATCCGGTCCGCATAGAGCTGCAGCAGACGATCGATCATCGGGATCCCCCCCACCGGCACCAGCAGCTTCGGCAACGGCGAATGCAACCGGGTCCCGAGCCCGGCCGCCGGAACGATCAGCACGCGCCGGGTCATGATCCCGCGAACAGGCGATGGCGGATGATGATCCCGATCGCGCGCAGGCCGTCGAGCGGCTTCGGCCGTCTGACCAGGGCCGGCGACATGGGGAAGAACTGCACCGGAATCTCGACGATGTCCGCCTTCCGCCGCAGGAGCCGGGACAGCAGGTGGTGGTTGGCGTCCGTGCCGGTCAGGCTGACGCCGGGCGCCGACGTATCGGCGGCGCGCACCGCGCGCACTCCCGAGAGGCTGTCGCTGATGTAGCGGCCGAACAGCACCAGGTAGGTCAGGCTGAGGAGATGGCTGCCAACGAAACTGATAGCGCCCGACAGCGGCGTCTTCCGGTAGCGCAGTCGGTACGATTCCTCGATGTCCCGGATCGACAGCCGCCGGCTCCCCCACACCGCGTCCAGGCGGCCGGACGTCAGCTGCGCCGCCAGCGCCACGAGATCCTCGCCGCGATACATGCCGGAAGACTCGAACAGCACGACGTAGTCGAAGCTTCCCTGTTGCAGCCGTAGGTGGAAATCACTCTCGCCACCCGGCAGCATCTCGACCGGAAACGGCAGCGACGCCAGGAATGCCGGTTCGATCGTCGACAAGGCGAAGAAGACCGTCAGCGTCACCGGCAACCGCTCGATGCCGCCCCGCACGATCTCGAGGAGCGTCTGCGCGATCTTGTTGGGCGATCCGCCGTCGTACAGATACACGGCCGCCTTCGGCTGCTGCGTGCCGCGCGTGAGAGCCGACAGGAAGGGCTCGAGCACGCGCGCCGCGTCGTGCCGGCCGCTGACGCCGTCCTCGTAGTTGCCGATGCGGACCAGCCGCGGATCTTCGATCGACTCGATCGGACCGAGCGGCACGTACGGACGATCGGGCTCGTGACGTCCAGGATCGTTGACCAGGTAGTGCGTGATCAGGCAGGGCGTCGGGACCATCCCGCGCCCTTTCTCCTTCAGATAGAAGACCGCGCGATCGATGATCTGCATCGCGTTGGCGTCACGGATCTCGGCGTCGGGCTGGATGTTCGTGACCAGCAGCTTGATCGCCCGCAGGTTGCTGGTGATCGCGCCGCTCAGCCCGCTCGTCAGGTAGGAGGGAAACAGGCTCGAGTGCTGCGTCCCCGGCGCATAAATAATCAGATCCGCGCTGCGGATCTTCTCGACGAGTCTCGGATTGACCCGGACCTCGACCGACCGGAGCGCGAGCAGCGACGCCGCTCGCGCCGGATCGGCGGCGCAGACCGAAAGATCCACCGGCCCGAGCGGGCGCGCCAGCAGGAAGATGTCGCGGACGCGACCGGTATGTCCCGACGCCACGATTGCTTCCTCGGTCGCGAGAACGCGTCCGTCATTCGTCTACGCCGACGAGCCATGCGTTCTCGCCGTCCGTCACGTTCTCAATCAGGCCCGGCCGGAGGCCGACCAGCGCGCAGTAGTCGTCGACCGTCCGATTGAAATCCCGGTCCTGGACCAGGTATGCGCCGGCAAACACGAGGTTGCCGACGCTGCAGTCGGCGAAGTTGAAAGGGCGGCCGGTGCTCTCGAGCTCGGCGATGAAGCGCCGGAGGCGTTCGGCCGCCGCCAGGAAAGGCGCGGGCAGACTGCTCGGCCAGCGCGGTGACGTCCGGCAGCGACGCGCCATCCGGCAGGCGCTTGTCGAGAAGCTCGATCAGCCCCGGCGGACTCGTCGCGAGCTCGGTGGCGATCCGCGACGCATTCTTCCGGAAGTCCGAGGGCCCGAGGGCGTCCCCGAGGAACCGCCGGATTTCCCCGGTCGACGCCCCGTCGTCGTACCCGTTGATGGCGATGGTGAGCGAGACGTTGGGCAGCGTGACGAGCTGACGGGTCAGCGCTCCCGATCCGCGGCCCCCCGAAAACAGCACGACGCTGACCGAAGAGGGTCGGGAATCCGAAGCTTCCGGCGATGGCACGCGGCTGATTATCTCATCAGGGTTGCCCGACCTTGCCTCTCCCGCGCGTCCGGCGTACAGTGTTGGTTGCCTCGTCTGTTCGACGCCGGGTCCGGACACAGCAATCAATTGACCACCACTGCTGACACACCACGGGCGACTGCGCCCGCCGGCTCTCCGCTCGCACTGCGGCTCGCCGATCGGTACCCTGGCCGTTGCCGTCGTTTCGCTCACCTGGATGCTTGGCGGTGGATTCGGAAGCCTCGCATATCTGGCCGCTCTACGCCGTGTCGACGCTCCCGGGGCTCCCGATTGGATTTGCGCTTTTCGGCAGAAATCACGCCGCCGGCTGGATCGGCGGCGCAGCGCTCGGCTACGCCCTTTCCGGCTTTGCGCTGTGGCTGCCGGTGCAGTTGCACCTGCCAGGAATCGGGGCCGGCGTCTCGAGCTGGATGGTCGTCACGCTGGCGTCCTTTCTGACCTTCCGTCGCGTCGGGCCGCTCGTCGCGGTGCCCCGCTGGACCCGGCGCGACACGCTTGCGCTGGTGCTGGTCCTCCTGGCCGTGCCAGGACTGGTCTGGCTGCCGTTCACGAGGATTGGCTCGCTCGACCAGGAAGGCAACCGCCGCTATCGCGCGTACTTCACCGCCGACTTCCTGTGGCACGTGGCGTTGACGGCCGAACTGGCCCGTATGGACTCGCCGCCCCGGAATCCGTATCTGGTGAGCCGGCCGCTCAATTACTACTGGAGCTATTTCGTCGTTCCGGCGTTCATCTCGAAGACCGGCCTGCTGCCGTTCACGCACAACTACCTGACCATCAACGCGCTGTGCGCGGGGCTGGTGTTCGTGTCGATGATCTTCGTCTTCGCCTGGCTCACCATCCCGCGCGCGGGGCCGGCGGCCGTCGGCACCCTGCTCGCGCTCGTCGCCGCGAGCGCCGAGGGCGTTCACGCCATGTGGACGCTGTGGCAGGGCAGCCGGCCGTTCGAGGAGCTCCGCCATCTCAACATCGACGCCATCACCTACTGGTTCCTTCGTGGCCTCACCGTCGATGGTCTCCCGCGCTCGTTGTGGTACACGCCCCAGCATGCCGCGGCCTGCGCGCTCTCGCTGATCGCGCTTGCGGTTCCGGCGTACGCGCCGCCCCGCCGGCCCGTCATCGGGCTCCTCTCCGGCATTGCACTCGGTTGTGCGCTGATCGTCAGCCCCGCCATCGGCGGCGCGTTTTCGCTGATTTACGGTCTCACCGCACTCTGGTGCGCGCTGCGCGCGCGATCGCTCTGGCTTGGGTCGCTGATGACCACGGCGACTGCGGCGGTACCGACGGCAATGGCGCTCGGGTGGTGCCTCTCAGCGGCACGTTCGAGGGAGCCGGCGGAGCCGTCGCGTTCGGGCTCTCGCGATCGGCGATGGCGGCGCCGGTCATGATCCCGATGCTGGCGCTGGGTCCGCTGCTCCTGATCGCCATTCCGGCGCTGGTCCTCGGATGGCGGCTGCGGATTGAAGGGCCCGTCACCGCTGCCGTCGTAGGCTTCTCTCTCTTCTATTTCGTCACTCTGACCACCGAGCCAATCTGGATCGGCTGGCGATCCGGTCAGATCCTCCTCGTGACGCTGCCGGCACTCGCGGCAACGACGATTGCGCAATCGCTGAAACACCGCGTCTCGACGGTGCTGGTACGGATCGCCGTGGTCGTCTCCATGGTGACTGGACTGCCGACCGCCTTGATCGATCTCCACAACGCGCAGGACGTCGAGAACGCGGCGATGGGACCGGGCTTCCGGTGGACCGTCGTGATGTCGCCCGACAGCCAGGCCGCGGTGACCTGGATTCGCGAGAACACGCCCCCCGACGCAGTGGTGCAGATGTCGGTGGCGCCGCGCGGACGCGAAACGTGGACGCTGATCCCGACGTTCGCCGAGCGGCGGATGGCCGCTGGACAGCCGATCTCCCTCTTGCGAATGCGCGAGTACCGACCGTCAGTCGCAGCTCGCCGACGGCATGTTCAAGACTCACGACCCCGAAGAGGCCTCGCGCATCGCGCGGTCGCTCGACGTGGACTTCGTCTACGTCGACCAGGTCGAACGCCAGGCGTTTGGCGAGGCGGCAGCCGAGAAATTCCGCGACACCCGATTCTTCAACGAAGCGTTCTCGAGCGGTTCAGCAGCCGTCTTCGAGGTCCGCTGACCAGCGGCACGTCAACCTGCATCCCTATATGCCTTCAGTCTGCATCGTCGGGGCCGGAGTGGCCGGACTCACCATCGGATATCAGCTCGCGCGCCGCGGCTACGCGGTGACGATCATCGAACGCAACGGCGTCGTCGGCGGGCTTGGAAGAACCTTCCACTACGGAGACTTTCATTTCGACGTCGGCCCGCACCGGTTCCACACGGAGAATCCCCGCGTTGCCGGATTCATCCGCGCGATCCTGGGCGAGGAGGCGATCGAGATTCCCCGGAAGAGCGGCGCCCGGATGTTCGGGAAGTATCACGAGTGGCCGCTGCGACCGAGCATTCTCGCGGCGATGCCGATCAAGCTGATGGTCGCGGGCGCGCGGGATCTCGTCCTGCGCGAAAAACTCGACGGTGAGTCGTTCGAGGCCGACATCGTGAACAAGTACGGCCGCACGCTTTTCAACATCTTCTTCGATCCCTACACCCGGAAGTTCCTGTTTCACTCCCCTGCCGAACTGCATCGCGACTGGGCCCGCGCCGGTGTGAACCGCGCCGTAATCGACAAACGTGCGCAGGCAGACAGCCTGTGGAGCCTGCTGATGAACACGTTGATGCCCAAGCCAGTGGAGACGATGTTCCTGTATCCACCGACGGGCGTGGGCCGGTTCTCCGATCGACTGGCCGAGAGCATCATCGCCGACGGCGGCCGCATCGTGCTGGGTCAGGACGTCATCCGCATCGAAACGACGGGGCGCCGAATCACGGCAATCGAGACCGCGGCCGAGCGCGTGGCTTGTGAAAACGTCGTCTGGACTGGTCCGCTCACGGCGCTGAACGCGATGCTCGGCTTCACCGATGTGGACCTCGAGTACCTGTCGACGCTGTTCTACAACTTCGAGATCGGCAAGCCTCCTCGACTCGACTACCAGTGGACTTATTTCGGTGGTGACGAGATCTTTTCGCGGGTGACGGCCCCCGAGGCCTTCCTCCCCTCAACCGTGCCGCCCGGCAAGAGCGGTCTGTGCGTCGAGGTCACCTGCCGGCAGGGGGACGAACGATGGCAGGCCCCCGAGCAGCTGACCGATCAGGTGGTCGCGGACCTGGTTCGAACCGGGATGGTTATTAATGCCTCAGATATTGAACGAGTGCATGTCGAGGCTGTACCATTTACGTACCCTATCTACAAGCTCAACTACATGCGGGAACTCACCCGCAACCTGCGTGAGCTCGGCCATTACTCGAATCTCCTGCTCGCCGGACGGTGCGGCAGATTCTGGTACAACAACATGGATCACTCCATTGGCCAGGGGCTGACCATGGCGGACAAGATCCTGCGCGGCGACGTCCTTGCAGAAATCGACACCGCCGATCGGGAATTCTGGGCGACGGAAGACGACGGGAACGTGCCGGTGAGGGCCGAGGAAATAGCGGAACTGCCCGAGGACACCCCGGCGGGAATGACACGGTAAATGAAAGACCGAATGACCTGTGGCGTGCGCCTGTGCGCCATTTTCGTAATTTGCGCGGCGGTTGTGGCGTGTGGGGACTCTCCGACCGGTCCGTCCACCAATCCACCGCCTACGCAACAACCCCCCGAGAACCCGCCCCCGCCGCCGCCGCCTCCGCCGCCGCCCCCGACGCTGGGGATCACGCGTATCTTGGCGTTCGGCGACAGCATGACCGAAGGCACTACGTCAACGCCGGTCACGAACCAGCTGTTCAGGCTGGACGCGGGCCTGTCGCGGTCGTATCCGTTCAAGCTGCAGACACTGGCGGCCCAGAGATACAGCGCACAGACGATTGCAGGTGCTGAACGCCGGTCATGCCGGCAATCAGGCCGTCAACGACGGCGGCCGGTTCAGTAACGTGATTGGCGACGCCAAGCCGCAACTCGTGCTGCTGCTCGAAGGAGCGAACGACCTGAATGCCCTGCTGCCGGGGGAGAGCATCAACGCCCGCGTGACGGCGACCGTGTCGGCGCTCGAGGACATGGTCAAGGACGCCGGATTCCGGGGCATACCCGTCATGGTGGCCACGCTCCCGCCGCAACGCGCGGGAGCCCCGAAGGCCGCCGCCGCAACCGCCGTGACCCGCTTCAACGACGCCGTGAAGTCGATGGCCGCGAAGAAAGGCGCGGAGGTGGTCGACGTGAACGCTCTGCTCCCGCTCAGCGAAATCGGGCAGGATGGCCTTCATCCAACGGAAACGGGCTACCAGCACCTGGCCGAAATCTGGCTGGCGGCGATCAAGGGGAAATACGAGAAGTGATCGGGACTGGGGGCTAGAGGCTCGGGACTGCGGGGGTCGCGGCGCGCGCCACAACGACGCCCGGCAGCGCGACCCGGCTGGCCTCCCGCCACGGCTCCTTCCACTCAATCCGCGGCTCCGCCGGGTCAATCAGGACCACCCAGGCCTCTTTGTCATAAAGCCGGCCGAAGACCGCCCGGGCGCCACCCAGGTCGGCGATTGAAGCGAGCTCGGCACCAACCAGGAATCGGCCTCCCGCCGGCAAGCCCGCGACCGCGTCAAGGGCCGCCGACCACGCCTGGAAGCACTCCAGTTCCTTGCCTGCCGGGATGTGAGCCTGCAGGCCGCCCTCGTAGTGAAACGTCGCTCCCAGGCCGGCTATGCCGGTCAGCGCCGCGGCCGCCGCAAACCGGCGGGGATCGTTGTCGCGACGCCCGGGAATAAGCTGCTCGGCCGCCCCAATGGGCTCATCGCTGACGACCGGTTTCTGCCAGCGTGCGATGAGCGCAGCGCCCTCAGCCAGTGCCAGGACGTGGCCCCACCCGTCCGCGGCGTTCGAGCGAGGCGAGTGCCAGGTCGCGTAACGGCCCGCGGCGGCGTAGCCGTCGCCACCCTCGAGCGCCCCCAGTGCCACCGGCACCTCGACCGGCACCAGGTCCGCCAGCGACCTGACGAACCCAGGGTCGTGAAGCCGCGGATCCTGTGTAGGGTGCCAGGGCTCGTTGGCGATCTCCACGACGGTATGCGGATGGACCGCACCAATCGCTGCGACTGCCTTGACGTGCTGCGCCAGATCGAGCGGCGTGCCCGCGGTGTCGGCGAGCGCCACCACCTCGACGAACAGACCCCGCTCCGCCGCCAGTGTCAGCAGCCTCGGAAGGGCGCGAAGACCTTCACCCGGATCGAGCTGAAACAGATGCTTCGCCATCGTCAGCACGCGGACGACGGTCACCTTCTGAGCACGAGCCCAATCCAGGTAGGCAATGGCCTGTGCTTCACTGCCATGTGCGATCTGCTCGACGAGCCGGAACGCGGTGATGCCGCGCCACTCGAAAGGCGACTGGCCTCGAACGAATCGACGTGCCACGAACCTGACGAGCCGCGGCCCGCCGGAGCGTGCGCCGCCGCCGCAGCGGTGGCCGCCGTCGCGGGCCGCTGCGTGCGTGGCCGCGGCGGATTCGACGCGGCGGCGGCGATTCGGGCCCGGCGCAGCGCAACCGGAACAGGAGTATCGCTACGGCGAGCAGGAACCGCGGGGCACTAGCGAGATAGAACGGAATGCCGAGCGTGGCGCTCGGCGGAAGCCGGCTGGAACAGAGCCACCATCGGTTGTCGGCATGCGACGAACATCGCGGTCAGAGTAGTCGGTGCCTCGCGTGGTCGCCGCGAACCTTCGTTCCGCAGGTTGGTGGAGTCCCACATCACCGGCGACCGCGGCGCAGGCGTCGCCGCGCAGCGGCCCGGCCGTCGATGCACGTGCCGCCGAAATCGATCGTCACCTCGCGCCGCGATCCACCTGGTAGTCGTGCATGAAGAAGTTCTGAGTAGTGATTCACGACGTCGCGTGCTGCTCGTCGGTCGACCTCGCCGGGATCGGGACACGCGGACGCCTTGAAGTCGCGCATGATGTCGCTGCCAGTCCTTGTTCGTTTGCGGCTTGGAGAACTCGGTCAGGAACCGCACGGCCATGTCCCCGACTTCCTTGGTGTTGTCGTGCAGTGCGACCGGCGCAGTCCGGCTGACGCGATTCTCCTGATTGGTACCAAACCGCTCGACGACTTCGAGCGTGATGGTAACCGTCGAGGGCGCCATCGCGGCCGCCGGCGCCACCCACGATACGCGCGAGCCGGTGCCGGTAAACGAACCAAGCGTCGCGGTCCAGTTGTACTGGAGCAGATCCACGTTGGTCTCGGCGTCAGTGACCGCGGCGGTGACCGCGACCGTTTCTCCAAGATCCGAGAAACTGGCAGGTTCGTTCCGCCTCGTCCCTTGAACGGTGATCGACGAGATCACTGGCGCGGAGTTGTTGACCGGCGGCGGAGGCGGCGGTGGGTCGACGATCGGATCTGGCTTGGTCGGCCCGTCGCCGCAGGCCGCCGAAACGATCGCGATGGTGAGCGCCAGGCTCCGCAGGCTGCCGCGCACCCGTCCCACGATTACCCTCGCCCCGATCCGACGAGATCGCGCGGCGCCTCTTTGCTCTCGACAGCCTCGAGCACCTCGCGAATCACATACACCGGCTTGTCCTGCGACTCGTGATAGGTGCGTGCGAGCATCTCCGCGAGCAGGCCGAGCACGATGAACTGCACACCGGTCACGAGCAGCACCGTTCCGGCCAGGAGCAGCGGCCGATCGGCGATCCCTTCATGCCGCATGTACTTCACGTAGGCCAGCCACACCCACGCTCCGCCACCGAGCAAGGTCATGAGCAGGCCCCACAGGCCAAAAATCTGTAACGGCCTGGTGCGATAGCTGATCAGGAACTTGACCGTCATCAGGTCGAGGACGACCCGGATGGTGCGCGAAATGCCGTAGTTCGATCTGCCGTGCTGCCGCGGGCGGTGACTGACCTCGTGCTCGACGATCTCCACGCCCTGCTCGCTGGCAATCGCCGGCAGGAACCGGTGCATCTCGCCGTACAACTTCATCGGCTTCACGACTTCCGCGCGGAACACCTTCAGCGAGCAGCCATAGTCGTGCAGCCGCACACCCGTGGCGCGTGAGATCACCCAGTTGGCGATCATCGACGGCAGGCGCCGGTTGATGAACGCGTCCTTCCGATCCCGCCGCCAGCCCGCCACGATGTCGGCGTTGCGCTGTTCGGCGATGCGCACCATCTCCGGAATGTCACGGGGGTCGTTCTGAAGGTCGCCGTCGGAAGTGACAATGAACCGGCCGCGGGCGTAGGCGAAGCCGGCTGAAAAGGCTGCCGTCTGCCCGAAGTTGCGCCGGAACCGGATAACCCTCACACGCGGATCCGTCCGCTGCAGGCCGGCCAGTAACCGGAAGGTCTCGTCCGTGCTGCCGTCGTCGATCGCGACGATCTCGTACGGCCGCTCGAAGCCATCCAGCGCGGCCGTGAGCTCCCTGTAGAGATCCGGTACGCTCGCCGCTTCGTTGCGCATCGGCACCACTACAGAGATCTCTGGGTTCATCGTAAGTGGTTGATTATACAGCAATACTCGCGGGTCCGCGGGTCCGCGGGTCCGCGGCTCCGGGGCTCGGGCGACCTGGGGGCCAGCGCTCGAGACTCGGCCGGGACCGGTCCGCACGTGGGCCTGGCGCGCGCCGCCAGGCCCATTTCGCCGAAGCGCGTTAGCGCGAAGGCGGACGTCTCTTCCGCCAGATGGAGACCGCAGCCACGACCATGATCGCTACGGCGAGCACGATGCCCACAGTGGCGGCGTTGTCGTGCAGCCAGGCGATCGCCTCCTGCCCTTTCCACAACGCCAGCAGGCCGATGCCAAAGAAGCGGATTGCGCGGCCGGCGCCGACAGCAATCAGAAAGTCGACGTTGCTCATCCCGGAGACCCCAGCCGCCAGAACGAAGATCTTGAACGGCATCGGCGGAGGAAGCAGGGAGGGCACCAGGACCGCCAGCATGCCGTGCCGGCGGAAGGTCTCCATTGCGCGTTCGATGTGGCGTTCGTGAAAACGCTTGCGGAGGAAGCCCTCCCCTCCCCGGCGGCCGACGCTGTAGAGGGCATAACAGCCCGCGACCGAGCCGATCGTCGTGGTCAGCGCGTAGAAGATCATCCGCTCCGGATGCTGCACCGTCAGCAGCACGATCAGGGCATCGGACGCCTCGGGAAATGAGAGGAACGACGAATCCAGGAACGCGATGATGAAGAGACCCGACCCTCCCAGCGATTCCGCGAACCCCTGGATCCAGGCCAGCAGACGACGCATTCTGTCGAGTGTAGACTAGAACTTGTCCTGCCCACGACGTCTGCCACGCTCGCTGAATCTCCTCCCGATGGCCTCGCGCTGACGTCTCGCCGGCATCGCCGGGGACCGCTGCTCGTGGCCATCGCGGTCTTCGTGTACGGTTCATGGGCTGCGGCCTATTACAGCCGCCTCGGCCTGGCGCTGGCGCACTACGACGCCCGCGCGCACCTCGTCGTTGCGCGGCGCATCCTCGACAGCCTGTGCCCCGGCTGGCAGCAGATTGGCGCGGTGTGGCTGCCGCTTCCGCACGTGCTCAACATGCTGCCGGTCCAGGTCGACGCATGGTATCGATCCGGCGCATCGGCGATCGCCCTGTCGATCGCGAGCATGGCGGTTGCCGCCTGGGCGCTGACCCGGTTCACGGTGCGGACGACCGGATCGGTGCTTGGCGGTGCCGTCGGCTCGTTCCTGTTGATGGCCAACCCCAACCTCCTCTACCTGCAGAGCACGCCCATGACCGAGCCGATGCTGATCGGCACGTCCATGCTGGCGATTCTGTACACGGGGGAATGGGTCGCAGCCCGCGGGGATTCCGGCGAACGCGCCGCTGGCTGGGCGATTGTGGCCGCGTGTATGACACGGTACGAGGCCTGGCCGATCTGCGCCTCGCTGCTCGGCCTCTCGTTCCTGGCCCTGCTGCGCGAAGGGCTCCCCGTCCGCGACGCGCTGCACCGGTGCCTGCGGGTTGCGATCTATCCGGCGATTGCGCTCGTGCTTTTCAGCCTCAACAGCCGCTGGACGACAGGGACCTGGTTCGTTCCGGCGGGATTCTTCGTTCCGGAGAACGAAGCACTCAATCACGCGTCCCTCGCACTCGAACAGGTGCGCGAGAGCGTCTATCGGCTCTCCGGCACGGCGTGGATCTGGTCCGCATACGCTGGCGCGGTGTTGATTGGACTATCGGCGGTCCGTACGCGCAGCCGAGCCCCGCTGCTCCTGGTCTTCGCGCTGATGGGCGCGGCGATCGTTCCGTGGTACGCGTTCTATCAGGGTCACCCGTTCAGGATTCGTTACGGCCTGCCGCTGGTGGCTGCCTGCTCGGTAATCAGCGCGGTCGGGAATAAGCACACTCTGGAAGCCGCTGCGCATGGTGGCGGCGGTCGCGGTCATGAGCTGGGTCACGCTGCAGTCGTCGGCCTTCGACGCACGGGCCCCGATGGTTACCGAGGCACAGCGCGATGCCGCCAACCGCATCGGCCGGCAGGCGGTGACCCAATACCTGCGCGCGCACTGGGACGGCACCACCATCATGATGAGCATGGGCTCGCTCGCGCACTACATGCACGATCTCACCGAGCTCAATCTGAATATCCAGGACTTCCTTCAGGAAGGAAACGAGCAGCTCTGGGTGCACGCCTCGACGCGAGGGCCTCGCGGATTCGTCAGGTGGGTGGCGATCGAGGAACGCGCGGAGGGGGGCGATGTGCTCTTCCAGGCTGCGAAACGCGACTCTCGATTTCTGGATGGATTCGAACGGGTCGCGGAGGGCGGCGGCGTCGCGCTCTACAGAGCTCGATGATCAATTTCAACTCCCACGATCCGACGATCCAACGATCCAAGGAGAGCCGTTCGAGCCAGGTGGGTCGAAGCCGCCGCAACCAGCGATTGCGCCGGCCTTTCACCCAGCTCGTTCGAGCGGTTTCCCTTGGATCGTTGGATCGTTGGATCGTTGGGGAGTTGATCAGGTCAGAACCGAAGATGGAACGTGAAGCTCGTGGTCCATCCCCCGAGGTCGATCCTGTCTCCCAGGAAATCTTCCTCGAGCAGTCCTTTGCCTTCCGCCTTCTGATAACTCAGCTCGCCACCCACGGTGAAGACATCCGACGACCGGGAACCGGATGCCGCCCAGAATCACCGGGCCCCCGGTCCACCCGCTCTTGATGAAGCGATCCGTGAACGTGAAGCCCTGGTTGTCGATGAACTCGCCGACCTCGCTGTAGCGGAAGTTGAACGCGCCGAAGCCGGCGCCGACATACGGGGCGACGCCGTTGCGTCCGATCGGAAGGAACCGGATGGTCCCGGTGATCGGCACGATGCGAAGCTTCAGATCCTGCGCGATCTCCTGCCCGTCGTCCCGTACCTTCTGGGCGTAGACGCTGGGGACGGTCTTCTGATAGAAGCCGACCCCGACCCCGGCTTCCAGGTAGTCGTTCAACCCGATCAGCCACTCGCCGCCGAATGTCGCGCCGTCGAAGTCGTCGACGTCGAACGCGAGGGAGAGCTGGCCTTGTGACAGGTTCGCCAGCAGCACGTCCTCGTCGACGCGCGAGTCGAGGCCTTTGGCATTGAAGTATCCGAAGTTGAATCCGATCGCCTGGCGGCTGGAATCGGTGACGCGCGTGACCTGCGCCTGCGCGGGGACGGCGGCAGCAACAGCCAGCAGCGCCGCCACTGATCCGCACTGAAGAACTCGTCGAAGATTCATCATCACAGTCTCCGTGTCTGCGCGGGATCCACGCCTCGCGCGGCCCGCCTCGTCGCTCAGGTCGAGCAGGAACGATGCCAGTGGCGCGACGAGAGCATTGCCAAAATTGCCAAGATTGCCGAGATTGCCAAAATTCAAAGGAGCGGGCCGGGATGAAGCGGCGGGCCTTCTGAATCTTGGCGATTTTGGCAATCTTGGCAATGTTGGCAATGTCTTCAGTGGATGTCAGTGCGTCCTGTTTGGAGCACGCCGGCCGAACTCGGCGATCACCTTCAGCATCAGGTCGTGAATCAGGCCGTTGCTCGCGAGCGCGCTCCCGGCGCGCGATCGGAAGGGCTCACCCGCAATCGTTGTGACGCGCCCGCCGGCTTCCTCGACAATCAGGCCCCCGGCCGCCACGTCCCACGGCTGAATCTTCGACTCCCAGTAACCGTCGAACCGTCCCGCGGCGACGTAACAGAGGTCGAGCGCCGCCGACCCGAGCCGCCGCACCGCCCGCGATCGGGTGATGAACTCCCGGAACAGGCTGACGAGCTCCTCGGGGTCCCGCTGGATGCCGTAATGAAAACCGGTGACGAGCAGCGAGTCGATCAACTCGTCCGCCGCCGATACCCGGAGGGGTGCCCCGTTCAGCCAGGCTCCTTGTCCGCGCTCGGCGGTGAACAGCTCACGCCTGGTCGGGTCGTACACCGCCCCGACCATGATCTCTCCGTCGATCTCGAGGGCCAGCGATGAGCAGAAGATGGGCAGCCCGTGGGCGTAGTTGGTCGTCCCGTCGACCGGATCGAAGACCCAGCAGAATCGCGGCGTCGCGTCGCCATCGCCGCTCGAGCCGAACTCCTCGCCGAGAACCACATGGTCGGGGAACCGCGCGGCGATCGTCGCGCGGAACTCGCGCTCGATTTGCAGATCGATCTCGGTGACCAGGTCGATCGCGCCCTTCTTGTCGACGCGCATACTGGTTCCGAACCGGGACAGCTGCACCTCGCCGGCACGGGTCACGGCTTCGATGGCGGTCGCGAGATAGAGCGGCGGAAGGGGTTCAGGCACCGGTCGCCAGCTTCTTGACCATGCGCACTTCCATGCCCCCCTCCGCTGCACGCTTGAGGGTCACGTCGTCCATGAAGTTGCGCATGAAGAAGATGCCGCGCCCGCTCGATTTGAGGATGTTTTCCGGCGCCAACGGATCCGCGACTTCCTGGGGGTCGAAGCCCTCGCCCTGATCGAGGACCCGCACCACGAGCTCTCTCGGATCCTTGGAGGGCGCGACGGCGAACTCGACCGTCACGATCTTGCCGTAGTCCTCTCGGTTGCCGTGCTTGATGGCGTTGATGACCGACTCGCGGACCGCGACGCCGATCCAGTGAACCGCATCCTCGTCCAGGCCGGCGAGCTGACCCATGCGGTCGCTCACGACCTGAACGAAGTCCAGCAGCTCGAAATTACTGTGGATTTGTAGTCGGACGGTCCCGCCGCGCGTCAGCATGCAGGCAAATCGAACCCGGCGCGGGAACTACTGAACGCCGGCAAGAGTGGGATGGCGGGCTCGAAACGCACGCGAGTGAATAACATAGTAAACCGGATCCGTTCAAGATGGCGAATGCTATAGTGCGGTGATGCTCCGCGCGTCCGTCGATGCCGCGCTGGTCCGCCCCGCGCAGCGGGCGTCCGGCCGTGTGCAGGTCCCTGGCGACAAATCCATCTCACACCGGTATGCCCTGCTCGGCGCCATTGCCGAGGGCGTGACCCGCATCACTGGCTACTCCTCCGGAGCCGACTGCGCTGCCACCCTGGCCTGCCTCCGCGCGCTGGGCGTGCCCATCGTCACCGAGGGGAGTCGCGTCGAAATCACCGGCCGGGGCCTCCACGGCCTGACCCCGTCAGCCGCGCCCGTCGATGCCGCCAACTCCGGGAGCACGATGCGCATGCTGGCCGGCCTTGCCGCGGCGCATCCGTTTCGCACCGTGATCGTCGGCGACGCGTCGCTGACGCGCCGCCCGATGCGCCGCGTGATGGCACCCCTGACCCAGATGGGGGCGAGCATTCACTCCGACGACGGCAGGCCTCCTTTGATCATCGACGGGGCCCGGCTGCAGGGCATCACCTATCGACCGGAGCTTCCGAGCGCCCAGGTGAAGAGCAGCGTCCTGCTGGCGGGTCTCCATGCGAGCGGCCGAACCGTGGTCATCGAGCCTGCCGCCACCCGGGATCATACGGAGCGGGCGCTCTCCGCGTTCGGCGTCACCGTCGATCGGGAGGGCCTCGAGGTGAGCGTGACGGGCGGCCAGACGCTGACCGGGCTGACCCTGCAGGTGCCGGGCGACATTTCGGGGTCGGCGTTCTGGGGGGCGCTGGCCGCGGGGATTCCGGACAGCGTGGTCCATATCGAGAGCCTCGGCCTCAATCCTTCGCGGGCGGCCCTCTTCGACATCCTGACGGCGCTCGGGCGCCGAGGTCGATGTGGCGATCGAGAGCGAGACTGCCGGCGAGCCAATCGGCCGGGTGACCATCTCCTGCGCCGAGCGCCGCAGTTTCCGCATCACCCCCGAAGAAGTGCCGGCAGTGATCGACGAGCTCCCTGCACTCGGCGCGCTCGGCAGCCTCCTGCCGGAAGGCTCGACGATGGAGGTACGGGGCGCCGCCGAGCTCAGGGTGAAGGAGAGCGATCGCATCAGCGCCCTCGCCGCCGGGTTCCGTGCGATGGGCGCCGATATTACCGAGTACCCCGACGGCTTCCGGATTGACGCCCGTCCACTGCGCGGCGGCGCCACCGTCGATGCGGTCGGCGATCACCGTCTCGCGATGGCCTTCGCCATCGCCGCCTGCGGCGCATCGGCGCCCACGACGATCGCCGGTGCAGGCGCGGTGGACGTCTCGTATCCGGGGTTCTTCCTGGAGCTCGAGCGGCTCACGACGCCCGGTGCCGGTCGATAAGATCTACCTGGTCGGGTTCATGGCGGCGGGCAAGAGCACGGTGGCGCGCGCGCTCTCGTCACGCCTCGGCTGGCGCGCCGAGGACGTGGACGAGCTGATCGAAGCGCGCGAGCGGCGGACCATCGCCGACATCTTCGCCCGGCAGGGCGAGCCGTACTTCCGCGGCGTCGAGCGCGAGATTCTGAAGCTGCTCCTGCCGATGCGCCACGTCGTTGTCGCCACCGGCGGAGGAACGTTCATGGATGCGGAGAATCGCGCCGCGATGAATCTCGACGGCGTCTCAGTCTGGCTCGACGTGCCCTTCGAACTGCTGCTGGCGCGCCTCCCCGCCGACGGTCGCCGTCCCCTGGCCGCAGATCGCGCCCAGATGGAACGCCTCTTCGCCACCCGCCAGGCAGCCTACGCGCAGGCCCACATTCGCGTCGACGCCGGCGCAGCGCAGGCCGAGGAGATCGCCGAGCAGATCGTCGATCGACTCGCCACGATGTGAGCGCGACGTGCGGTACCTGATCCTCTCCGACATTCACGCCAACATCGACGCGCTCGAAGCGGTTCTCGCGGCCGCCCCGGCCTGGGATCGGGTGCTCGTGCTGGGAGATCTGGTCGGTTACGGGGGTGCGCCCAACGAGGTGATCGATCGCGTCCGCGCGCTCGAGCCGGTTGCCGTGATTCGCGGCAACCACGACAAGGCGGCCTGCGGCCTCGACGATGGCTCGAACTTCAACCAGGTCGCGCGGTACGCGGCCGCCTGGACGAATCAGCAGCTGACCTCGGACAACCGGGAATACCTGCGGCAGCTGCCGATGGGTCCCACCGAGATCGACGAGCAGCTCGAGATCTGTCACGGCGCGCCCTTCGATGAGGACCACTACATCTTCGATGCGATTGACGCCCACCGCTCGCTGCAGACCGCGACACGGCCGGTCTGTCTCTTCGGCCACACGCACCTGCCCGTGATCTTCACGCTGAGCGGCAACAACCTGACCGGCGACATTCCCGAGGTCGAGCCCATGACCCTCGGCTTCGATCGGAGCACTCGCTACCTGATCAACCCCGGATCGGTCGGCCAGCCGCGCGACGGCGACCCACGCGCGGCATTCTCGGTTTACGACACTGAAGGATCGATCGACCTGCGCCGCATCGAATACGACGTCAGCGCGGCGCAGAAGAAGATCTCGTCGGCAGGGCTGCCTCAGAGCCTCGCGAATAGACTGGCCATCGGCAGATAGGACCAAAGTCAACTCCCAACTCCCAACTTCCAACTCCCAAGGGGAGATGTTCGAACAACTGGGTGGAAGGCTTCCAACCAGGCTATTCGGTGACCATTCACCTCTTTGTTCGAGAGGCTTCCGTTGGGAGTTGGGAGTTGGGAGTTGGGAGTTGACCAGCGGTGCGGCGCGCCGCCCGTTCCTCGCGCCGCTTCAGTTCGACCGCGAAAGCATCCTGGGCCGCGCGCGCGCCCAGAATCCACCCGATGACGATGCCGATGACCAGAACGGCTGGAATGAAGAGGAAGTGCGCAGCGGTCATGTTCGAGGCAGGCGGCGGCCTGCTTCGGCGATGTCCCGATCGACGCGGTCGAGCCGCCGCCAGATCGAAAAGAGATAACCTGCCACGGCCAGCCAGGCCACCGAGTAGGCCGCGATGAGCAGAGGCGCCGCGGGCAGCTGCTCTCCAGGAGGCAGCTGGTCGATCGGGACGAACTCGTCCTCAGCCGGCTTCGGCCTCGGCGGCGGCTGCTGAGCCTCCACCACGGTATGCCACGCCGGACCGGCCGCGAGCAGCAGCCACACCAGCAGCACCCGCCACACCGAACGCGCCCGACTCATTTCAGTCCTCCAGCTCCAGAAACAGCTCGTCCACCCGCGCACGCTGCCGCTCGAGGCGGACCCGCGCAGCAACGATCAACACCATCAGCAGCATGAACGCCAGGACACAGAACCAGAACGTCCCGCGCATCCCGGCGCCGAGCGTCGGCACGACGGTGGTCTTCGGGTGGATCGTGCGCCACCAGTTGACCGAGTAATACACGAACGGGATGTTCGCGGCGCCGAAGATGCCGACGCCGGCCGCCAGCTTCTCGGAGCCCGCACCGCCGTACCGGCGGAGCAGCAGGTAGGCCACGAAGGTCAGCCACACGATCAACGCGAGCGTCAGCTTGACGTCCCACTCCCACCACACACCCCAGGCCTTGCGCGCCCAGAGCGGTCCGGTGATCAGCCCCATCAGGCCGAAGACCACCGCGAGCTCGGCACCGGTCACGGCATAGTGGTCGGCTTCCCTGGAGCCTTTGGCCAGATAGGCGGCGCTCGCGCCGGCGCACAGGAATGCGCCCGAAAACATGACGAACCAGGAAGGAACGTGGAAGTAGAAGATTTTCTGCACCAGCAGCATCGTCGACTCGAACGGCGCGTTCGCGATCATCACTGGCGCATAGGCGAACATCGCGGCCACGACGATGAGGAGCGGAAGAAAGAATCGCTGCATGAGGTCAGTCGGTCATTACCGGTTCGAACGTCCACAGGGCGAGCGTAATGAAGACTACATCGAAAGAGAGCAGGAGCGAGAGCCACGCCCGCGCCACCGCGAGATCCGGATCGGCCTGCAGCAGAGCTGACGTCCCGCGCACGCCGGCGATGATCACAGGGACGGTGATCGGGTACAGCAATACCGGCAGCAGGACGTCCCGGCTGCGGGCCCGCGCGAGCATGGCGCCGAACATCGTGCCGACCGCGGTAAAGCCGACGGTTCCGCCGAGCAGGAGCCCCAGCAGCATTGGCAGGTGCCGGAACAGCGGCGCCTGGAACAACAGGGCGACGAGCGGAACCACGACGATCTCGACCGCTGCCATCAAGGTCATCACGCCGATCAGCTTCGCCACATAGAGGGCCGGCCGATCGACCGGCGCCATGAGCAGCGCCCGGAGGGTCTCGCTCTGACGCTCGCGCTCGAAGGCGCGGCCGAGCGCCAGCGTCCCCGAGAATGCGACCGCTATCCAGAGGATGCCCGCACCCACGTCGCCCATCGGCTGCCCCTCGCGCACGAACCCGAACGCGAACACCAGTACGCAGGACACGGCGAAGAACAGCGTCGTGTAGAGAATCTCACGGCTGCGCAGCTCGACGAGCAGGTCCTTCCGCATCACGAGCCACACCACGCGAAGGAAGCTCATGACGGCGCGAGCCTCCGATAGCCCGCCCGCAGGCCTCCGTCGCTCTTCTCGATCGCGCTCAACCGGCCGCCGGCGAGGACGACCGCGCGATCGACGAGCGGCTCCACCGCTTCCAGATCGTGCGTGGTCAGCAGGACGATGCAGCCGGCATCACGAAGGGCGGAGAGACGCGCACGGGTTGCCCCGACGGCAGCGTCGTCGAGGCCGGTGAAGGGCTCGTCGAGCAGCACCAGGCGGGGCGCGTGCAGGAGCGCACGCTCGATGGCCAGCCGCTGCCGCATCCCGCGGGAGAACGTCATGACCGGATCGTCACGACGGTCGTGCAGGTTCGCCTGCCGAAGCGCCGCATCCACCGCTTGCGCCGGGTCGGTGACGCCGTGAAGGCGCGCGAAGAACGAGAGGTTCTCGGCGGCGGAGAGCTCCGGGTAGACGAACAGATCGTGCGCGAGAAACCCGATGCGTCCACGCAGCGCCGCGCCGCCATCACGCGCGGTTTGGGCCCCGTAACGAACGCTGCCGGATGACGGACTGAGCAGTGTCGCCGCGATCGCCAGCAGCGTGGACTTGCCGGCGCCGTTCGGTCCGAGCAGCGCTGTGACCACTCCTGCGTGACAGGTGAGCGACACGCGGTTGAGCGCCCGGCGGCGGCCGAAATTGCGGGTGACCTCGTGAAATGTGAGGCTGTCGAAGTCCACTGACTTGCGGTCGCCTGCCCTACGACGCGCGGCTCACCGCGACCTCGTCGTCGAGCGCCGCGTAGAGTTCCTCGAGGGCGCCAACGAGCTCGCGGCGTCTGGCAGCGTAGTGATCCGGATCCGCGCTGCCGTCGCGATGGCTCGCCTCGAGCGCGGTCAACTCATCGAACAGTCGATCCCGGCGCTCCTCGAGCTCGCGGCGGTGCCCGTGCCGCGCGATGCCGCTGCCGGAACCCTTGAGGGCCGACCATGCGCCCCCGGCGAGGATGAGCAGGGCCAGGCCGAGCGCGACGTTCCTCGGCCAGACCGAATGATGTGGCAGGCCCGAGAATGCCAGCCGCAGCGCCGAGCCCGCCGCCACCGCGGGGCCGCGGCCGGCGATATAGAGATTGCCCTTGGCCGGCATGGTCTGCTGCTCACGCATCTGCGGCGAACTGAGCTGCAGGTTCCCGACCTTCTGCGCGACGACGGCGACGTGCGTCAATGGAATTGGCAGCGGCTGCTCGATCACCAGGTCTGCCCCGCCAAACGGCGCTGTATAGGCAACCTGGACGAGCGTGGTGCCCGGCGCGAACGGCCCGCTTATCTCCAACCGCCGGCCGGCCACCTTCGCTTGCGGTGAAGAGCCTTCAAGGACCGCCGCGCCGCGCGCCAGCGCGGGCAGCTCGAATACGAGCGGCGTGGGCGGCTGCACGCGTGTCGAGGCGCTGTTGTTGATCTGCAGCACGTAAAAGACCGACAGGCCGTCCTCCCCCATCTCGAAGATGAACCGCGAGTCTTCTCCGAGGACGAGGTTTCCAGGCTGCACCGGACCCGTATCGGGTGGCGCCGCGGGCGGCCCGGACGCCGACGGTGATCCTGGAGCACCCGCCGCCACGAGGGCCAGCCGGATACCGCCGGATCCAGGCATCGCGAATTCCTGCGACTCGATCCGCTCACCGGCGACCACCGCGGCCGCCTTCACGCGGGTGCCGGCCGGGACGCCTTTGAACTCCGCTCGTCCGGCATCGTCGGTCGTCGCGCGCATCGCGGGCGAGGGCCCTTCGAGCTCGACGGTCAGGCTCACGACAGGGTTGTCGAACGATCCGCGTATCACCCGGACAGTGACAACGCCGCCCTGCAGTTGTGGATCAGGTCGAGGGATGCCGGACATCTGCCGCGGATCCGGCATCTGGGCAGATGCGTCTGCTACCGTCAGCACCAGGCAGACGATGGCGGCGACGATTCGCTGTGCCTGCCCGCCGTAGCGCAAAGCGCGAAGGCGGGTGGCTTCCGCCTTCAGGCGGAAGGCTGCCGCCGGCGCTGGATTTCCGGAGTTCATGCGCCGCTTCCTGCGACCAGCTTCGTGCCGCATCGCTTGCAGAATGCGGCGTCCAGATCGTTGGTCACGCCGCACCCGCACGTCGTCGTAGCGACGGCCGCGGGCTGGGTCACCTCGGGGCTCGCCTTCGTGCGCTTCTCGCGGGCGGGCCGCGCGGGGGGATTGCCTACCCGCGCCTTCAGCTCGCGTTCGATGAGCTCGCGGTAGCCGCCGCCGGCATCCAGCTGCCGCATCAGCGACATCGCCCGCGCGCGCAGCCTGGCCCCCATCTCCTCGAAGTCCTTCTCCGAGAGCTTCCCCATCGCGCGATCGAATTCGAGATCCTTGATCGAACGCAGCACGAGCATCTTCTCGCGCTCGAGCACGGCACGCATGGATTCGCTCAGACCTTCGGCGACCGGCCGGGCCTCTGCGCCGACCAGCGGCGCGAGCGTCCGATACAAGGCCGCACCCGCGAAACCGGCCGCGCCTATCGTCAGGCTTATTAGAACGAGGTGCTCAGGCCTGGCTTCTCTGGCCAGGACCACAGCAGCGGTAGCCGCCACCAGCGAAACGAGCACGAAGAAGTGCCAGGGCTGGAGCGTGTCGTCCCTCGACCGGGCCTTGCCATCCTTTTCGCCGGAGCGAGGCAGGCGTTCTGCGTCGGTGCCGTTAATCGAGGTCGCGGAGCTCATCGTCCAACCGGGTGCGGAGGGCCGCATCTTCCTGCGGCGCGGCAGCCGAGGGCTCTGCGGGTTCGGAGCGGCGCGACCAGCGCCGCGCGATGACGACGGCGCCGGCCGCGCCCGAGGCGCCAACCAGATACGGGAAGAGCCACGCCAGGCGATTGAAGCCCTTGTCGATCGGCCGGGCCAGGATGGCCTGGGTGCCATAGTCGACGGCAAACGCGGCCAGAACCTGATCCCGGTCCATCCCGTCGCCGACGTACTTGTCCAGCTTCACCCGCTGTGCGTCGAGTCCGTGACAATTCGGTTCCATCGGACAGTCGTTCATCGGCCGCCGGCAGCCGCACGTGCAGAGAATCTCGCCTTCGAGCTGTTTGCGCAGAACGGCGCGGGTCGCATCGGGACTCTGCGCGGCCGCAAACGAGCGGCAGGAGCAGCAGGAGGAGAAGCATCGATGCCGTCGCCGCACCCGACGGCACCTTCGCCGCGGCGAACGCGAGCGCGCTCTCGGGCAGCAGGGCGATGCCCGTTCCCAGCGCCATGATCGCGAAGCCCAGCCAGATCCAGTTGACCAGCGGATTGATCGTCACGGCGTAGGTCGCGCTCTGTTCGGCAGCGTCGTAGCCGGCAAGGACGATATACACGTCCTCTCCAACCCCGCGGCGAATCGCCACTTCGGTGGTCGGCTCCTGCTCGCGCTTCGCATAGAACCACTTGGCCGGCGTCATGGTCGCGAACGGCTTGCCGTCGTCGAGCACCGACACGTGGCCCGTGATCATCTGCTTCTGGGTGTCGCTCGTCACCCGCAGCGCATCGTGCTTGATCGTGAAGTGCGACACGGTGAACTGCTCACCAGGCTTGAGGAGCGCTTCGCCTTCCTGCTTGAAGCCCTCCCCCGCGAAGCCGAGGAACATCACGGCGATTCCCACGTGGACGATGTAGCCGCCGTACCGGCGCTTCGAGCGGCTCACCAGGCCGATCATCGCGGTCAGCCGATCCGACCCGCTCGCCGCGCGGCGCACCTCGGCGCCGCGGACGAATTCCTGTGCGATGGTGCCCATCACGAACGCGCAGAGGCCGAAGCAGATGCCGGAGCTCCACACGCGCACCCCGAGGAACACGAGCGCGCCCGAGACCACGAACGCGAACACCGCCGGATACAGGAACTGATCGACCAGGTTCGAGACCGTCGACTTGCGCCACGCGAGGAGCGGCCCGACCCCGGTCAGCGCGAGCAGCGCCAGGCCGATCGGCAGCATCCACTTGTTGAAGAACGGCGGCCCCACCGTGAGGCGCTCGCCGGTCACTGCCTCGCTGAGCGTCGGAAACATCGTTGCGAAGAGCACGAAGAAGGCTGAGAACAGCAGGATCCAGTTGTTCGCGAGAAACGCGGCTTCGCGCGACACCCACGAGTCGAGCTCGTTGCGCGCCCGCAGCAGCGGCAGCCGGCGGATGACCAGCCCGAAGCTGAAGGTGACGATCAGGACCATGAAGATCGTGAACAGCCGCGCCAGCTCGCGATCCTCGCCGAACGCGTGAACGGACTGCACGACGCCCGACCGCGTCATGAACGTCGCGAAGATCGTCAGGAAGAACGTGGTGATGACGAGCGTCACGTTCCACACTCGCAGCATCCCGCGCCGCTCCTGAACCATCACGGAATGGAGGAAGGCGGTTGCCGTGAACCACGGGAGGAGCCCGGCGTTCTCGACCGGATCCCATCCCCAGTACCCGCCCCAGCCGAGCTCCTCGTACGCCCAGAGCATGCCGAGCGTCAGGCCGAAGGACAGCGCGAGCCAGCCGATCATCGTCCAGCGGCGCACGGCGCGCAGCCAGGCATCGTCGAGGTGCCCGGTGATCAGCGCCGCCATCCCGAACGCGTACGGGATCGTCATCGCCACCAGCCCCGTGTAAAGGGAGGGCGGGTGGATCGCCATGTAGAAGTTCTGGAGCAGCGGGTTGAGGCCTTGACCGTCGGCCGGAGGCGGCGTGATGAACGTGGAGAACGGGTTGTTGTGCACCACCATCAGCAGGAGGAAGAACATCTGCGTGGTGGCGATCACCGCGACGACGTAGGGAATCAGCTCCCGATGCCGATCCCGGTTGGTATAGACGGCGATCGATCCGAAGATGCCGAGCAGGAACACCCAGAACATCACCGAGCCATCGAGACCACCCCAGTACGAGGCAATCTTGTAGGCCAGCGGCTGCGCCGCCTCGGAATACCGCTGCACGTACTTGATGCTGTAGTTGTTGGTGACGAACGCGTGCACCATCACGCCTGACGCCATCGTCATCAGCGCGGTGATCAGGTAGAACGCGCCGGTCCCGCTCTCAATCAGGCGCGTCGAACGGCGCCGCGCGCCGGCGACCGACGCGGCAATCGCGTACGCGCAGGCGACGAACGCTGCGAGCAACAGCACATTTCCAAGCGCAGGCATGTCGGTTGTCCCGTAAAGCTGGCGACGGGCTCAGCTGCCCGAGGTGTTCGGCAGCGCGCCCTTCGACGGTTCATATTTCGACGGGCACTTCGCCATGACGCCATTCCGTTCGACGTGGAAGCCGTCGGGGCTCAGCGTGCCCTTGAGCACGACTTCTGCTCCCTCTTTGAACGTGTCCGGAACGACGCCGGTGTAGCTGGCCTGCACCAAGCGGCCGTTGCTCTGAACGTTGAAGCGGTATTCGAGCGAATTGCGCTTGCGTTCGATGCCGGCCACGTAGCCGTGAAGCTGCAGCCGGCGGCCCTGCCAGGCCGTCGGGATCGCTCATCACCTCGTCGACGTGCTTGTAGAACTGCGTGTCCTCCCGCAGCGTGGTGAACAGGAGCCCGGTGAGGGCGAGCAGGACCACGGCAACGGTGGCGCCGATTTTCAACGCTTTAGCACTCATAAGTCTCGCGCCTTGCTGGATTTACCGTGAGCATAGCACGCCCGCGCCGGTCAGCATCCGGTAGACCGCCGCGACCGGCAGCCCGACGACGTTCGACCACGATCCTTCAATCCAGTCGACGAACCGGGAAGCCCGGCCCTGGATGCCATACGCGCCAGCCTTCCCCTCGGCTTCGCCGCTCTGGAGATACCACTCGATCTCGGACTCGCTCAGATCGACGAAGCGTCACTCGGGTGGTCACGACCTCCGCAACTTCCTCGTCGGCGAGCCGGATGACGACGCCGGTGTGGACGAGGTGGGTGGTCCCGGAGAGAAGGGTGAGCATCTCCCGGGCCCGTTCGCGATTCGACGGCTTGCCCAGAATACGTCCGTCGGCCACCACGACCGTATCCGCCGCCAGCACGCAGGCCGTCGCCTCCCCGTTGTGCTGCTTCCGCCAGGCTGCCGCCTTGTCGCGGGCGACCCGCAGCACGTAATCCGTCGGCGATTCGGCCGGCCTCGGCGTCTCGTCCACGTCGACCGGCTGCACGTCGAAGATGAAGCCGGCGGCGCTCAACAACTCGGCACGGCGTGGAGAGGCGGATGCCAGGACCAGGCGCATCCGTTTGATAGTATCGCTGCATCATCATGGTGCCGCTGCAGAACTTCGCGACCGGCGTCGTTGCCGAAGTCCTCCGGCGGCAGCCCGCCTCGCCTGGCCGGACCACCTTCGCCTGGACGATCGCCGTCGGGCCGGCGCTCGCCCGGTCGACTACGGTGACGCTTACGGGCGAGGTGCTGACGGTCCGCGCCCGGGATCCACGCTGGGCCGGGGAGATCGAGCGTGCCGCCGAACGATCCTGAAGCGAATGCAGCACCTGCTCGGGCGCGAGAGCGTCACAAGGATCGAAGTGATCAGCTGAAACGATCCGGGGCTCTGGACTCGGCGTCGGGGCAACCACAACGCTCGGGCTGATCCAATCGGCTGGTTGCCTCTGGCTACCACCGGCTTCGCCGAGTCCCGAGTCCCGAGCCCGAAGAGATCACCATGCACTCAGTCATCGTCTCCGCGGTCCGGACGCCCACCGGGAAATTCCTCGGCGTGTTGAAGGACTTCACCGCGCCCCAACTCGGCGCGCTCGTCGTGCGCGAGGCGGTCGCGCGCGCCGGGATCGATCCGGCCAGCGTCGACGAATGCATCATGGGCAACGTCATCCAGGCCGGGAACGGTCAGAGCCCGGCACGGCAGGCGGCACTGAACGGCGGCCTGAGCGATCGCGTCGCGGCGATGACGATCAACAAGGTGTGCGGCTCGGGGCTGAAGGCCGTGATGCTTGCAGCCCAGGGGATCGCCACGGGCGACATCGAGATCGCCGTCGCCGGCGGCATGGAATCGATGAGCAACGCGCCGTACCTGCTGCCGCGGGTGCGCGAAGGCCTCCGCATGGGCAACGGTCAGCTGGTCGACTCGCTCGTGCACGACGGTCTCTGGTGCAGCTTCGAGCAGTGCCACATGGGAATGTCCGGCGAAGTCGTCGCGGATCTGTTCTCGGTCGGACGGGCCGAGCAGGACGAGTACGCCGCAGCCAGTCACCGGAAGGCCGCCGAAGCCACCAGGCAAGGATGGTTCGCCGAGGAGATGCTGCCGATCGAAGTCCCGCGAAAGAAGGGATCACCGCTCGTCGTCGATCGTGACGAGCCGATTCGTGAAGAGACGACCGCCGAATCGCTCGCCGAGTTGAACCCGGCCTTCAAGTCCGACGGCACGGTGACCGCGGGCAACGCACCGGGCGTCAACGACGCCGCGGCCGCACTCGTCGTCATGTCTGCCGACAAGGCGCGGGCCCTGGGACTCACGCCTCTGGTGCGAATCGTCGGCCAGGCCACCAGCGGGCTCGCGCCGAAGCTCGTGATGATGACGCCGGTCGAAGCGGTGCGCCGCGTGGCGGCGAAAGTCGGATGGCAGCTGGCCGACGTCGATCTGTTCGAGATCAACGAGGCCTTCTCGGTGCAGGCGATCGCCGTGATGCGCGAGCTCGGGATCGATCCGTCGCGCGTGAACGTCCATGGCGGCGCGGTCGCGCTGGGCCATGCCATTGGCGCGAGCGGCGCGCGTGTGCTGACCACACTGATCTATGCGATGCGCCGGAGAAATGCGCGGCGCGGCATTGCGGCCTTGTGTCTTGGCGGGGGCAACGGGGTCGCGCTGGCGGTCGAGAGATAGCCGCGGTTCGCGGGTTCGGGGGTTCGCGGCTCGCGATTCAGGAAGCCATCGCCGGCGCTGAATTTTCGGACCGCGAACCGCGGTTGCGAACCGCGAATCCCGATTGCGTTTCGTGCCTCAGTTGCGCAATTCTGGCCGCGATGGTCATCAATCGCATAGGCGTGGTCGGTGCCGGCACCATGGGCAACGGCATCGCGCAGGTGTTCGCGCAGGCAGGATTCGAGGTCAGGCTGGTCGATGCGGCGCCCACCGCACTCGAACGGGCGCGTGAATCAATCGAGAAGAGTCTCGGGAAGTTCGTCGAGAAGGGCCGGCTCACCGCTGCCGCGCGCGACCAGGCGCTCGCGACGGCTGACGACGGGCACCACCGTCGATGCCCTCGCCGACGTGGACTACGTCGTCGAAGCCATCTTCGAGGACGTCACCGCGAAGCGCGGCCTGTTCGCGCGGCTCGATCAGATCACCAAGCCGAGCGTCATCCTCAGCTCGAACACCTCCTCCATCTCGATCACGCTGCTTGGCGCGGCGACCACGCGGCCGGACAAGGTGCTCGGGATGCACTTCATGAATCCGGTTCCGCTGATGACGCTCGTCGAGCTGATCCGCGGGCAGGCCACATCGGCCGAATCGATGCTGGCGGCGACCGAGCTGTGCATGCGCTTGAACAAGACCGCCGTCGAAGCGGCGGACTATCCCGGCTTCATCGCCAACCGCATCCTGATGCCGATGATCAACGAGGCGGTATACGCGTTGATGGAAGGCGTCGGCACCGCGGAGGCGATCGACACGGTCATGAAGCTCGGCATGAACCACCCGATGGGCCCGCTCACGCTCGCCGACTTCATCGGCCTCGACGTGTGTCTCGCGATCATGGAGGTGCTGCACCAGGGCCTGGGCGATCCGAAGTACCGCCCGTGCCCACTGCTGCGGCGGATGGTGGCGGCCGGGCACCTCGGACGAAAGAGCGGGCAAGGGTTCTACAAATACGAGCGCCAGCCACCGCAACGGCCCGCGGGAGGATCACGAGATTAGGAGGCGTCTCTGGTCAGCGGCCGCGTCTGGCGAACCGCCACGCCGCCCATGCCGCGGGCGCGAGGATGAGCAGTTCTTTCAGCAGCGCCTTCACGTTGTGCGACCAGAAATCCGGCGTCTCGTTCCGGCGCCACACGGAATCGAAGAAGGGCGTCGACGCCTGGTAGTAGTCCCAGGTAATCGGCCACAACGCCATGATGCCGACCGGCATCGAGCTGTCGGCGCCGAGCCAGTCGAGCAGCCCGTGCGTGCCATAGGCACAGCCGGCCGCGACCCCCAGACGCGCGTTGTTGCCGAGCGCGGCGGTCGCGAGGCCGGCAATGAGCGCCGCGCCGATCGAGTGCGTGGGGCCCCGGTGGATCGCGAACAACAGATCGAGGTCGGGAACCATCCCCAGGAGGGCGAACCAGACGCCGCGGCGGACGAGGACGGCGCGGTCGGTTGGCAGAACCGGCGGGCGCAACCGCCCAGCCGGCGGCCGCCGCGCCAAGGGCGTGCCCCAGCGGTGTCGGCATGAAACCGCCATGCTACAGGGCCCCGCCGGGATTCGCAGAATCCGCAAAGGCGCAGGCCGGGAGGCGGCGCAGGTTCTGCCACTTCCAGGGTCCAGAGGCGAAAGTCCAACCAATCAGCTAACTATCTGCATTAACAGTATGTTAGTGACAGACGTTGCACACTTTTGCCCTTGACTTTCACCTCGGCACACTCCTAGAATTCACCCGCTCCAGTTTTCACGGCGCACCGGCGTGACCTCCCGTGTCACGAGCCCGTAGAACACTGGGGCTGTGCAGCGACACGGCCTGTTCGCCGGGCGCCACAGATCAACCAGCTATCCGTCAGGAGCGTTATGCCCCCAGTTGAAGATCGGAACGATCGCGAGCGCGCCCGCGCCCTCGAGATGGCCGTCGGCCAGATCGAGAAACAGTTCGGCAAGGGTGCGATCATGCGCCTCGGGCAGAAGGACGCCATCACGGCGATTCCTTCGATCTCGACCGGCGCCGTCAGCCTCGACTATGCCCTGGGCATCGGCGGCGTCCCGCGGGGCCGGGTGATCGAGATCTTCGGGCCGGAGTCATCCGGCAAAACCACGTTGACGCTGCAGATCATTGCCGAAGCGCAGAAGCTGGGAGGCATGGCGGCGTTCGTCGACGCCGAGCATGCGCTCGACGCGCAGTATGCGAAGAAGCTGGGGGTCGATCTCGACAATCTGCTGGTGTCGCAGCCCGACAACGGCGAGCAGGCGCTCGAGATCGTCGAAGTCCTGGTCCGCTCCGGTGGCGTCGACGTCGTGGTCGTGGACTCGGTGGCGGCGCTCGTGCCGCGCGCCGAAATCGACGGTGAGATGGGCGAAGCGCAGATGGGCCTGCAGGCCCGCCTCATGTCGCAGGCGCTCCGCAAGCTGACCGGCGTCGTCTCGAAGTCGAAGACGTGCCTCATCTTCATCAACCAGCTGCGCGAGAAGATTGGCGTCATGTTCGGCAACCCGGAAACGACCACCGGCGGCCGCGCGCTGAAGTTCTATGCGTCGGTCCGCATCGACATCCGCCGCATCGGCGCCATCAAGGACGGCGAGCAGGTGGTCGGCGGCCGCACCCGCGTGAAGGTGGTCAAGAACAAGGTCGCGCCGCCGTTCCGCGAGGCCGAGTTCGACGTGATGTACGGCGAAGGGATCTCGCGCGAGGGCGATCTGCTCGATCTCGCGGTCGAACGCAAGATCGTCGAGAAGAGCGGCACCTGGTTCGCCTACAGCGGCGAGCGCCTCGGGCAGGGCCGCGAGAACGTCAAGCAGTTCCTCAAGGACAACCCGGCGATCTTCAAGTCGATCGAGGATCGCGTCCGCGCCGAGTTGGGCCTCACGGTGGCGGAACCCGCAGCGGTGTGATGCCCGGGTCTGAAAACCCGGGCCGCATCGGAATCGGATCTCGATCGGCTCTGGGGGGGCCGGGTCTTCAGACCCGGCTACTCACTCTGGTATGATCACGGTTCTGCCCGAGCGTTTTTCCCTGTGCCGAGGTAGCTCAGTCGGTAGAGCACGTGACTGAAAATCACGGTGTCGCGGTTCGATTCCGTCCCTCGGCACCATCTCCCTCCCGCTCCCAACAGTTCTATCGATACCTGAACCGGCCGGGCGCCATCGTACTCCAGGCTGCCGACGGATGCTCATCTGGCAGGCTCCGGAGAGGGACCTCCGCTGAGGAAGGGGCCAGTCACGACGATCGGCTCCTGGAAGTGGCTCTCGCACAGCCACCATCGCCAGTCCTGGTACACGGCCGTCAGGTAGCAGCCCCCCTCGAGGCGATACCGCCGGCCTGTCCTGATTTCCACGTCCTCGAACTGACATCGCTGACGATACTCGCCGGTCACTCTCTGGTTCCCGACTGAGACCGACGGCGACCCGAGCAGCGTGCTGCCCACGATCCGGAAATCGGTCCGGTTGCGATTGTCCTGGATGTCCCGCAGCTCCTCCGCCTTGCCGCTGCACGAATCGCTGAAGTTGCGGACGCACTGTGCGGCGCTGACGCTGTAGGTGCCGAAGTCCTGGTAGAACTGCGCGGCGATCGCGCGGTGATCTCGGCGACCGAGTCGTTGTAGTGCGTCCCGGCGGACGACGATGACACGGTGTTGGTCTGCGGCCGTCCCTGCGACGTGTCCTGCTCGGAGACGGTCACCATGAAGCGGTAGGTGTCGGGCGACGTCGCGCCCGCTGGCGCGCGCCATCGAACCCGCGCGCCGTTTCCAGTGAAGACGCCGCCCGCCGGCATCGAGGACCACGCGTAAGTGAGCTGCTCGACCGGCGTCTCGGGATCGGTGACGGTCGCGCTGACCTCGATCTCCGTGCCGGCCTCGACGCGCTCCGCGCCCGCAACCACCGACACGATCGTCGGCGGCTGGTTGTTGACCACCGGCGGTGGACTGGGCTCCGACGGCGAGTCACCGCATGCGCGCAAGCAGGCTTGCTCCACAGACCACGAACAGTCGCAATGCGGTTCGCGCAGGCACCACCGCGGATTATAGGAATGCCACGGGGTGCACGCGGATCCGCTGGTCCGCGATCCGCTGGTCCGGGATTCGGGCGCTACTCCCGGCTCCAGTAGTAGGCACGCCCTTGCGCCCAGTTGACGGCGAAGATCAGATCGCCTTCCTTCGCCGCATAGCCGCGCACGCCGGTGGCTTTGATCCGCTCGCCATCGAGCTCGTCGCGGAGCAGGACCGGCCACCATTCGATCCGCCGCGGCGGATTGGCAGGTCAGCCCGTCGAACGAGATCTCCGCGCCGAGCAGGGCGCGCAGCGCGTCGCCTTCATCCGGAGGAAAGTCGAAGAGCCCCCAGCGCCGGTGGGAATCCAGATCGTGGGCCACGCGCAGCTCACGCGTGCCCGGCGGCAGCCCGCGCGGCAGCCAGCCCGCGATCGACGGCGCCCGCGGCCTGCGCTTCCGCGAGCGTCGCATACGCCTCGGTGATGACGTCGACATTGCGGCAGCCCGCGGCGATCGCGACCGCGAGCGCCAGCGCACACACCGGCGGAACGAGCACCGATGCAGAGCTCACGCCAGCTCCCAGCGGCGTGCCAGCAGGCGCGCCAGGCTGAGGAACGTGGCGGCGAGCGCGCTCAGCACCAGCACCTGCGGCCACAGCTCCCAGATGGCGGCGTTGCGCCAGAACACTTTCAGGTAGCCGTCGAGCGCCCACGCGTTGAACGTAATCAGTCCCATCTTCTGCATCGTCTCGCTCATGAGGAACCGTGGGAAACATGCTGCCGCCCAGCGCCGACATCGTCAGGATCAGCAGCGTCGAGAAGCCGGACAGCTGGGCACGGGTGCGGGCCAGCGTCGCCAGCACGAGGCCGAGCGCCGCGGCGGCGCTCGCAGTCACCACCGTCATCACCACGAAGCCCGGGATGTGCGAGAACAGCGGCAGGCCGAAGGCCACACGGCCCCACAGGAACATCACCGTCAGCTGCGACGCGCCGATCAGCATCAGGAACAGCCACTTCCCCGCCAGCAACCCGGTCATGCCGATGTTGGTCGAGAGCAGCCGCTCGAGCGTTCCCGATTCGGCTTCGTCCAGCAGCGCGCCGCCTGCGCCGCCAACCGCCGAGAACAGCAGGAACATGACCCCGATGCCCGCCGCATAGAACGAAATCAGCGACCCTTTGCGATTGTCGGTTCGCATCACGTCGACGACCTGCGACCGGCATCGACATCGCGGCCGCCGCCATTGGAGCCGCTGCCGGTCGTGCCCGCATCCGCCTTCAGCCGCGGAAGCCACTCGTCGACGGATTTCCGCTGTTCGGGCGTCAGCGCGCCGGCGTAGCGCTCGAACTGCTTCATGCCTCCCTGCATCATCAGATCCGGCGCGGCGGTCATCGTGACTTTCTGCAGCAGTCCCTGCACCATCTGCGGCGCGATCGGATCGGACGGGTCCGCGAGCAGCACGATCGACGTCGCGGAGCCGGCGAATCCGCGCTCCTCGAAGCCTGCGCCGACTCCCTTGGGAATCACGATGGCAACCGGCACATCGCCGTTCCGGACCAGCCGCTCGGCGCCGGAGCGATCGAGTGCCGGCAGCGTTCGGGCCCGGCCGCGCGAACCCGCAGCGCGCGCTCCTTGCCCAGCGCCTCCACGACCCGCCGCGAGAACTCCGACTGATCCTCGTCGACCACCGCAATCGAGACCCGCGGCGTCGGATCGTCGCCCCGTCCGCCGAACACGCTGGCGAAGATCGAGAAGAAGACAATCGGGAGAACGAACGTCAGCGTTTGCGCCACCCGGTCGCGCTTCAGGTTCTTCCAGCCGATGCCGCAACAGCGTCAGCATTACTCTCGCAGCTCCCGTCCGGTCAGGTGAATGAACACGGCCTGCAAGCTCGGTCCGCGCACCTCCACGTCGTCCACGGCTCCGCCGGCGGCACGAATCCCCTCGAGCAGCGGCGGCAGATCGGTGGCGACGTCGGTCATCTTCGCGCGAACCTGACGCGCGTCCGCCGCATCGATCTCGACGCCCAGCCTCGGGATCAAGTCGGGTGCGAGCGGCGCGTTGAGCCGGAGCGTGACCAGACGATGACGGCCGACCGTCTGATCGACGAGCTCCGGCAGCGTCCCTGCCGCGATCACCCGGCCGTGATCGATGATCACCGTCCGCGAGCAGCGCGCTTCCGCTTCCTCGAGATGATGGGTCGTGAGGAGGAGCGACACACCCTCGGCTGCCAGCTCGCCCAGCGTCACGTAAATGCGATCGCGGCTCTGGGGATCGACGCCCACGGTCGGCTCGTCGAGCAGGACGATGCGCGGATGATGAAGGATGCCGCAGGCGATGTTCAGGCGCCTGCGCATGCCACCCGAGAACTGCTTCACCGGTTCACGAGCGCGATCGGCCAGGCCGGTGCGTTCGAGCGCCCACTCCACCTGCTTCGACAGCTCCGTCCCGGTCAGCCCCTGCAGACGGCCGAAACCCTCCAGATTCTCGCGGGCCGTGAGCAGCTGATACAGCGCCAGCTCCTGCGGAACGATCCCGAGCACGCGTGGCGTGCGCCCGGCCACGACCGGCTGATCGAAGACGCGAATCTCTCCCCCATCGAGCCTGACCCGCCCCGAGATGGCGCGAATCAGCGTGGTCTTGCCGGCGCCATTCGGACCGAGCAACGCCAGCAGCTCTCCTTTGCGCAATTCGAACGAGGCGCCATCGAGCGCCTGAACGCTGCCGTAGCGCTTCCTGGCGTCGGACACCGTCAAGATGTTCATCGTGGTTATCTTTTACGATCGTGTCGGCTCGCGGAGAGAAGAGGTTCCGGCGAACGGAGGGCGAGGGGGCGGCGGGCGGAGGGTCGGCGCCCTTTGTCTTTCAGATGCTTTCGCAGCGCCTTTGCGCCGACCCGGCCCTGGCGCTTGCGTTCGATCAACGCGCGCTCGTCCTGCTGGCGCTCGACATGGGCGCGTTCGGTATCCAGCTTGCGGAAGCTCTCCAGCCGGCTCTCGAGCAGCTCGCCGGACGCGACCGCCGCGGTCACTGCGCAGCCTGGCTCGTCGCGGTGGCGGCAGTCTCGAAACCGGCACCGCGCCGCCAGGTCCGCGATGTCGGTAAACGTCTCGGCCAGGCCGCCGCTGTCCCAGAGCTGCAGCTCGCGCATCCCCGGCGTGTCGATCAGCAGCCCGCCACCGGGCAGGAGGACCAGCTGGCGATTCGTGCTGGTGTGACGGCCACGGCTGTCCCAATCCCGCACCTCGTTGGTGCGCAGCAGTTCGTGACCGACGAGGCTGTTGACGATCGAAGACTTGCCGACTCCCGACGATCCCAACAGCGCGCCGGTTCGCCCATGCGTCAGGTACTCACGCAACGGCGCCAGTGAATCAGGCCTTCGGGTCGAGACCGCGTGCACGTCGACCGCCGGGGCGAGCGCACGGACTTCGTCAACCGGGATCTCGGGATCTGCGACCAGGTCCGCCTTGTTCAACACGATGACGGGCGTGGCCCCGCTCTCCCACGCGACCAGCAGGTATCGCTCGAGCCGCCGTGGATTGAAGTCGAGGTCGAGGCCGCCGACGAGGAACACGATGTCGATGTTCGCCGCGACGATCTGCTCTTCGGTTGGATCACCGGCCGCACGCCGCGAGAAGCGGCTCATGCGCGGCAGCACCGCCTTGATGCGGGCGTCGCCGGCGTGTGAGGCTGCCTCGACGGCGACCCAGTCGCCGACCGCGGGGAAGTCCGTGCGGGTGGAAGCCTGGTGCCGGAGCCGGCCGACGACCCGCGCCAGCCATTCTTCGCGGCCGGTCAGCACACGGTAGACGTGGGTGTGCTCGAGGCTGATGCGCCCCGGCACGAGCCCCGCCGCCCGGTGCGGCTCGAACAGCGCCTCGAGCCGCGGGGTCCATCCGAGCGCGCTCAGTTCGTCCGGGGGGACAGTCACGATTGTGACCCTGTCCCCCTTGTCAGCCGGCGGTAACCGCGGCGCCTTTCGTCGACGCGCTGCGTTCGAGCGCGCCGGTCTTCTCGAGGCACCGCAGCACTTCGGCGACGCTCCAGGCCTGGGCGATGCATCCTCGCGCAGTATACGGAGCTTCGGCGTCGAAGATCTCGCTGATCGATCCGACACAGGCTTCCGAGAGATGTCGCCCGAAACCCTCGAGGAAGCGCCGGGCGCCCTGGCAGTCCTCCGGGTAGGTCTTCAGCCAGGCATCCACGAACGGCCCAATCAGCCAGCCCCAGACCGTTCCCTGGTGGTAGGCGGCGTCGCGCGATCGCAGATCGCCGTAGTACTTCGGCTTGTAATCCGGATGTCCGGGCGCCAGCGAACGCAGCCCCACCGGGGTGAGCAGCCGATCGCGAACGACCCTCAGCACCGGCTCCCATCGCTCGCGGTCGAGGATCGGATGATCGAGGGAGATCGCCAGGACCTGATTGGGCCGGCAGGCCGCACCGTCACCGGCTTCGCCGTCGACAACGTCGTACAGGTAGCCACCGTCGAACCAGAATCGCCGGTTGAACGACTCACGCGCACGGCGCGCGTGGTTGCCAGGGTCGAGCCCCTCCGGCACGCCGCCAAGCGTCTGACCCCATCCTTCGAGCAGGCGCAGCGCGTTGTACCAGAGGGCATTGATCTCGACGGCCTTGCCGCGACGTGGCGTAACGACCCAGTCATCGACCTTGGCATCCATCCACGTCAGCTGATAACCCTGCTCGCCCTGCCGGAGCAGACCATCAGCGTGATCCACTTTGATACCGAATCTCGTGCCCCGCAGATGATGCGCGACGACGTCGGCGAGCTTCGGCACCAGCCGGCGCACCGTTTCGGCATCGCCGGTCATGTCGAGATAGCGCTGGACGGCATGAAAGAACCACAGCGTGGCGTCGGCCGTGTGATACAGCCCTTCCCGCGCGCCGTCGGGAAACATGTTCGGGATCAGACCGTCGCGGATGTACTGGCCGAACGTCCGAAGGATATAGGCCGCCTCGCGGAAACGTCGTGTGGTGAGCGTCAGCCCTTCGAGGCTGATCATGGTGTCGCGGCCCCAGTCGGTGAACCAGTGGTAACCCGCGATCACCGTGCGGACCTCCTCGCCCGCGGCCCGGGCGCGCGCCGCTTCCTCGGCCCGGCCGGCCGGGGTGATGATGAACTGGTCGGCCGCCAGCACGAGCTCCGCTCCGAGCGGATCCTCCCCCGCGTGTCCTGCAATTGAAATCAGCCGCTGCCGGCGTTCGCGCTCCGCCGCCGCGGCGGCGCCTGGGGACAGCGCAACGATGGTCTCCCACGACTCGGTGGACGCGACCAAGGTCACGTCGCTGCCCGGGCGGAGGTCGCCGCGGAAGTACCCGGGGCTGTAGAGAGAGCCGACGGACGCGTAGCCGCGGCTGCGTTCCATTTCGTACGGAATCTCACCGGCCCCCTTCTCGTCGAGCGTCAACGCCGCGCGCTCACCATACGCCAGCAGCCGCAGCGGGGGAAGATCCGGTCCGGCAGTGACCTCGTACCGGCCTTCGCAGAAGGTCAGCGTGTAGGAGTGCGCGAGCGACGTGTCCACGGGAGCTTCGTAGCCGCGGAATTGAATGGAGGGTCTCAGCGCCAGCCGCACCGGCTCGGTCCCTTCGAGCAGGCGATAGGTGACGTGAACGGTGTTCTGCCCGTACGGCATCAGCAGCCGCTTCTCGATGACCACGCCTGGCAGTTCGTAGCGCCACACCGGCAGCCCGAGCTCCAACCTGAACTCCGCCAGGTGTTCCGCCCGGTCGGCGATGTTCGGGGCCGCCACCGCGCCCTCGTCACCGAGCCAGACCACGTGGTGATTGGGCAATCGCACGCGCTCCAGCAGATGGTTCAACATCACGAGCCGGCCGAGCGGGGCGGGCAGCGACGAGATCAGCAGTCCCTGATAGCGGCGGGTCACGACGCCCGCTACTGTTCCCGAGGCATAGCCTCCGAGCCCGTTCGTCACCAGCCACTCACGCCGCGGCGGTGGATCGTCCCCTCCCAGATGATCGTGGGGACGGGGAATGATGCGGGTGATTTCAGGCATCTTCATCGCCCTGTCCTGCGTCGTGAATGACGCCGGATTCCGAACGCAGCAGAATGGCTGCGGCCCCGGGAACATGGAGGCGTGAGTGCGGCCGCATCGGTGGCGTGCCGCTGCCGCCGTACCGTGGAGCCTCGCTGCTCCAGAGCGTTTCCCATCGGCAGCCGATCGGCGGTGCGAGGAGCGGCTCCGGAAGAGGACGCAGATCGAGGTCGCAGCCCAGGTTCACCACGAGCAGGCGATCGCCATCGCGCTCGCCGAAAAAACGCAGGATGAAGGCGCCAGCCGCAATCACGGCGCCGTCGGGCCGGCGATCCGCAGCGCCCAGAATCACCGGATCGCTCCGGCGCAGGTGAATCAGATCGCGATGCAGCGCATACCACTCGGGATGACGCTCCCTTTCGCCGAGATCGAGCTTGCACCGCCGGAACGTCTCCTCGTCAACCGGGGACGGAAGAGCCGCCAGCACTTCGGGATCCGTGACGCTGGGAAACTGCGACAGGAACTCGCGCCGTCCCTTCGAGATCGGCGTCTTGAGCTCCAGCTTGTGGTCCGCGAAATACAGAAACGGTGCGGAGGCGGCGAACTCCTGGCCCTGAAACAGCATCGGCGTCGCCGGGCCGAGCAGCATGAGCGCGGTCAACGCCCGAAGCCGGGCGGGCGCGGTCACCTGGTGCAGCCGCCTGCCGAACGGGGTGTTGGCCACCTGATCGTGGTTCTCGAGATAGGTGACGAAAGCCTTTGGCGGCAGATCCAGTGCCGCCGTTCCCCGGCGCTGGCGCTGCCAGGCGTACCACTGTCCCTGATAGAGATAGCCGTACTTCGCCGCCGATATGAACTCCTGGGGTGAGCCGTTGTAGTCGAGGTAATAGGCCTCGCGCCTTCCGGTCAGCGCCACGAGGGCTGTGTGGTGATAGTCGTCATTCCACAGCGCATCCCCGCCGTAGCCGCCCGTTTCAGGACTCCGGACGAGCGTGGTCTCCTGTGGCTCGTTCTCCGCGACCACGAAAATGGAGCGCGCGCCGGCCGCAGCGCGTGCAGCGCGGATCATCTCGGCGACGACGTGGTCCTTCGATGCGTCGCGGATGTCCTGCGTGGCATCGAGGCGCAGCCCGTCGAAATGAAACTCGTCGATCCAGTAGGCGGCGTTCTCGACGAAGAACGCCCGGGCCGGCGCCGACGTTTCGAAGTTGATCGCGTCGCCCCAATCATTCGAGTACCGGTCGCTGAAGTACTCGGTCGAGAAATCCGACAGGTAATTCCCGTCCGGGCCGACGTGGTTGTAGACGACATCGAGAATCACGCCGAGCTTCAACGCGTGCGCTCGATCGATGAACGCGCGCAGATCGTCCGGAGTGCCGTAGAGGCGCGTCGGCGCGTACAGGTTCACTCCGTCGTATCCCCATCCGTGCCGCCCGGCGAAGTCCGCGACGGGCATCATCTCGACCACGGTGATGCCGAGATCCGCCAGCGACTCGAGCTCGGCGCGGGCTGCGTTCCAGGTGCCTTCCCGGGTGAAGGTCCCGACGTGCATCTCGTAGACGATCTGCTCTTCCCGCCGGACCCCGGCCCAGGCCGTGTCGGTCCACGCAAAGGTTGCCGGATCGACAATCGCCGACGGGCCGTGCGGCCCTTCCGGTTGATGACGCGACGCCGGATCGGGCCTGCGAGTACGGCCATTCAGCTCGAGCCAATACCGATCGCCGGCAGCCGCGCCTGGCAGCGCCCCGGCATAGTAACCGCCCGGCGCGCGCTCGAGCGGCCACCGCCGTCCGCCGCCGTCGATCACGACATCCACAGACGAGCAGGCCGGCGCCCACACGCGAGCGTGTGCACCAGTTCCTGGCTGAACCTCCACGCCGACCGTTCGACGCCGCACGGCCGTCTGCATCGCCATCTGCATCGCGGGTCAGCTGCTCCGCGCCACCCGGCGGCGCTCGCGGCCTGTCAGCCGGGCAATCTCAGCGGTCAAGGTGGCCGGCTCGACGGGCTTGGGCAGATCACATTGAAAGGCTTCCAGCATCCGCCGGACGCGTTCGTCGGTGCGGGCGAACTCCGTCAGTGCAGCTGCCGGGATCCGCCCTCCGAGCTCCGGGTCGAGCGACTGCACCTTGCCGATGAGCGCATAGGAGTCGTGTTCGGGCGTTGCACAGTCGCTCACGAGCACGTCGGGCCGCCAGGCTTCGAGAGACTCCAATGCATCGGCGACCGACTCCGCGGTACGCACCTGTGCACCTCGCTGTTGCAGGACGGTCCGCAGCAGATCACGCCCGTCGGCATCCTGGTCGAGCACCAGCACGCGTAAGCCGTCGAGAGGCGGCGATGAACGCGGCCCTTCGACCCTCACTGGCGCCCGCTCCACGACATCGACGAGATGTAACGGGAAGCTTGCGGTGAACTCTGCCCCCGTGCCGTCGGCGCTGTTGCGCGCGCGGATGTCGCCTCCGTGCAGCTCCACGAGATCCCGGACGAGCGACAGGCCCACACCAAGTCCGCCAGCAGTGCGGGTCGGCGACGGGTCTTCCTGGGTGAACCGCTCGAAAATCCGCGGCAGAAATGCCGGGTCGATGCCCGGGCCGCTGTCCGACACCCGCACGACGGCGTCGTTCTTCACCCGCTCCACCGCGATGCCGACCTCTCCCCCGCCGGGCGTGAACTTCACGGCGTTGGCGAGCAGGTGCCAGACGATCTGCCGCAGGCGTGACGGATCCCCCAGAACAGGAACTTCGTTGTCGGAGAGATTGCCCGTCACACGCACACCCTTGGCCTGCGCCGCGGGAGCGGTCGTGGCCATCGCCTGCCGGGTCACGTCAGACAGTGAAACCGGACGCGGGTCGAGCCTGAGCTGACCGGTCAACACCCGGGACACGTCCAGGAGATCGCTCGTCAGCTGGGCCTGCAGGCGCACGTTGCGCTCCACCGATTCGAAGCCGCGCTTGGTGGTGGGGGGATCCAGCTTGCCGGTGCGCAGCAGGTGCAGCCAGCCCAACACCGAGTTGAGCGGCGTGCGGAGCTCGTGCGAAATCGTCGCCAGGAACTCGTCCTTCATGCGGCCGGCCGCCTCGCTTTCACGGCGGGCTTCCTGGGCCACGCTGGCTTCGTGCTCGGCATCACGGCGGGCGCGGCGCAACTCGGATACGAGTGCGGTCAGCAGCAGTCCCTGGATGACGAAGAGGGCAAGGTGCGCCTGTGTGGCCCGCGCGTTCTCCAGTGACGACGGCCCTTCCCACGCGCCCACGACCGCACCGACGACAGTTGCGGCCAGTGCCGGGCCGGTGCCCGCGAACCAGGCGCTCGCCATGACCGCGGTCCCGAGCAGGAGAAAGTGGCTACCGTCGTCTATCAGCGGCCCGAAAAAATAGTCGATGACGAATACCGCGCCGACGGAGGCCAGCGCCACGGCGAACCGCAATGGCGCCGGCTGCGCCGGAAACGGATAGGCATCTGCAGTCGGCATCGTGAACAGCCCAGCTCCCCAGGACCGCGCGGACCCGTCGTGCGGACGAGCGAGCCGGTACCCCATCGCACTCCATCACGTGAGTCAATCTCGCAACCCACATGCCACGGAACGGGGGCTTCAGGCCCGGCGGGAACCGTCGGCCGGGGGCGGCTCAGGTGGAGGAGGGGCCTGTTCAGTCGTCGTGATGCGAGATGTTGGGCTGGTCGGGGGCCGGTCCGGGGCGGCGGCGGCCTCGGCCAGCGCGGCGCGATCGTCCGGGCGCGGAGCCTGGTCGAGCGGTCCGAGCACGTCGTCGATGAGGCCGTATTCCTTGGCTTTTGCCGCGTCGAGGTAGAAATCGGTGCGCTTGGTGTCCTTGATGATCTGGCGTAGGGGTTTGCCGGAACGCTCGGCCAGAATCCGATAGATCTGACTCTGCATTTGCTTGAGACGGTCGAGGTGCTGCGCCGCGGCGGTCGTCGACTGCCAGCCGGCCCACTTCGCGGGCTCGTGAATCATGATCCAGGAGTGCGGGAACGCGAAGCGCCGCCCGGGACTGGCGGCCTGGAGTACTACTGAGCCCATCGAGTACGCCATACCTTGCACGACCACGGTGATCTGCATCCCCTGCGTAACGAGGTAGCGGACCGTGTCGTGGATGGCAAGGCCGTCGGTGACGTTGCCCCCGGCAGTGTTCATGTAGACGGTTATCGGCTTCCGGTTGTCGTTGGTCAGCTCGCGGAGCCGCTCGATGACCGCACGGGCACTGTCCTTGTCGATATCGCCGACGAGGTAGATATCGCGCAGCCGGTCCGACTGTTCCTTGCGAACGATGTCCTTGACCGCATCAACGAGCTCGTTCAACAGTCGATCGCTGATATCACTCATGATGGTGTTGTCCGATGGCCACGCCGGGCGCCGATTCCAAAGCAGACCAGATGATGGCGCCGCCCGTCAACGTGGGGTCCGCCGCCGGGTGGCCGATGCCTGCGGTTTCGGACGCTTCGCGAGCGGGATGACGTACTTTTCGGCGCTCTGGGTGTCGGAGTAGCTCACCACCTTCACGTCCACCAACCCGGCGCGTTTCGCGGCCGCCATCGACTGCGATTCGCCAATCGGTGCGCCCCGGCCTTTGGCCCGCACCAGCCAGATGGCACCGGCCGGCTGAATGCGCGCCCCGAGCACGGCCAGCCGCTCGAGGTCGGCGGCTGCCGTCGGGCCGAAGAACACCAGGTCGAGACCCGTCGCCCGCGCGCTGCGCTCGAGCGTCGCGCCCTGCGCTTCGATGTCTTCGATCAGTGCCGGGTCCTCGAGGCCCACGAGTCCCACGCGCATCCCCGCTTTGACCCCGAGCTTCTGGACCCGCGATGGCGGCTGCGTGATCCGCTTTGCCCATTTCTCAGCGGCCGCACCCAGGTCGAGAACAATCCGGCGTCCACCTGCCGTGAAGTGAAGCCGGCCATCCCGGACCTTCACGCCTTCGACGATCGCGAGCGGGATGGCGAGCCGGGCGTCGCCGCGGAACGTGAGCGCCTTCTCCTCGAGCCTGGCGGTCCCGGCAAAGGTGCGACCCTCGGTGGTCAACGTGCAGGTGGAGTCGTAGCCCATACGTTTTCAGCTTCCAGCTTCCAGCTTTCAGCTCCCAGCTTCGGACAGGCGGGGTGAATTCGCCCGGCCCGTTCGAAGAGATTCCTGAGCTCTTAGCTGGCAGCTGTGAGCTGGGAGCTGGAAGCTGAAATGAAATTGTTCTAAACCGGACAGCCCGCTTTTCCGTCCAATGGTCCGTTATCGTAGCCGACTGGACACAAAGGGCCGCAATCGGGTGTCCGTTCCTGGGACGATGCGGTTCCGCAAGCGGGCAAGCCGTCGTCCCCTGCAGCGCCCTGAGTCGCCCATAAATCGAAGAATCATCACGGGTTATCTAGAGAAATGAATCTGGCACAGCTTCGGCTTATCTGTACCTGAGCGGGAGTCCCTCCCACCCGACTCAGCACAGAGGCAGCTCAATGGTTGATATTGCACGTCCCCCCAGCGTCATCCGGAAGAAGAAGATTCGCCGTGCCATTTACGGCGCGGTTGCCCTCGTCGCCATCATCGTCATCACCGTGGGCGTCTCCAGGCTCAAGCCGGCGGCCCCGACGGTCGACCGTGCGACCGTGTGGGTCGATACCGTCAAGCGTGGGCAGATGCTGCGGCTGGTCCGGGGATCGGGCACGTTGGTGCCGGAAGACATCCGGTGGATTTCGGCAACCACCGCGGGCCGCGTCGAGCGCATCGTGCTCCGGGCCGGTGCGGTGGTCGAGCCGAACACCGTGATCCTCGAATTGAGCAGCCCGGACGTCGAACAGGCGCACCGCGAAGCGCAGCTTGCCTATCAGTCGGCGCTCGCCGCCTACGAGAACCGCAAGGCGGACCTGCAGAGCGCGCTGCTCACGCAGGAATCCAATGTCGCGACGATTGAAGCGAACTACAAGCAGGCCGCGCTCGATCTGAGCTCGAACGAGGAGCTCCAGAAGGCCGGACTGGTGGCGGAGCTCGTCATCAAGCAGAAGCAAGGCGCGGTCGCCGACCTCAAGAACCGGCTCGCCGTCGAGACCAAGCGGCTCGAGATCAGCCGCGCGGGGATGACGTCGCAGCTCGGGCCGCAGGAAGCGGACATCGCCCAGCGGAAGGCCGCGGCCGATCTGCAGGCGCGGCGGCTCGACGACCTCAAGGTCAAGGCCGGCATGCACGGCGTGCTGCAGTGCGTGTGCTCCACGCCGACCACGCAGGTCGAGCGCGGCGCCCAGGTCGGTCCGGGCAGCAACCTGGCGCGCGTCGCCAATCCGAGCATGCTCAAGGCGGAGGTGCGCATCGCGGAGACGCAGACCAAGGACATCAAGATCGGCCAGTACGCCGAGGTCGACACCCGCAACGGGGTCGTCAAGGGTAAGGTGTCGCGCATCGATCCGGCGTCGTCCAACGGCACCGTCGGCGTCGACATCACGCTCGAAGGAACGCTGCCGCCCGGGGCCCGTCCGGACCTGAGCGTCGACGGCACGGTGCGGCTCGAGGAGTTGAACAACATCATCTACGTCGGCCGCCCCGCATTCGGGCAGGAGAACAGCTCGGTGAGTCTGTTCAAGGTGGGCGCCGACGGCGAAGCGGTCCGCACCACGGTGAAGCTCGGACGCAGCTCGGTGAGCACCATCGAAATCGTCGAGGGCCTGCAGCCGGGTGACCAGGTCATTCTGTCGGACATGTCGACCTACGACGAGTACCAGCGCGTGAGGTTGTCGAGCTGAACCAGCGAGACAGTCGCCGAAAGTCAGAAGGGTCCGGAGGCTGCCAGAGCCGCCCGGGTTAGTCGCCGCAAGAGTGTCCCAGGCTGCAAGAGGCCGCCCGGGCAGATACGCCGCAAGAGTGTCCCAGGGCTGCAAACAGGCCGCCCCGCGAGGAGAGAAAATGACGAATACCGCCGGCCAACCGCTCATCCACCTCGATGGTGTCACCAAGGTGTTCTTCACCGACGAAGTCGAGACGCACGCGCTCGCTGGTATCCACCTCGAGATCCGGAGCGGCGAGTACATCGCGATCGCCGGCCCGTCGGGCTGCGGGAAGTCGACGCTGCTGTCGATCCTCGGCCTGCTCGACTCGCCGACCGAGGGCAAGTACATCCTCAACGGCAAGTCGGTGGCCGATCTGCCGCTGTCGGAGCGCGCGCGCGTCCGCAACCGCGAGATCGGCTTCATCTTCCAGAGCTTCAATCTGATCGGCGATCTCAACGTGTACGAGAACGTCGAACTGCCGCTCACCTATCGCGGCATGAAGTCGGCCGAGCGCAAGGAACGCGTGATGGCGGCGCTCGAGAAGGTCGGCATGGCGCACCGCGCCAAGCACCTGCCCAGCCAGCTCTCGGGTGGTCAGCAGCAGCGCGTCGCGGTGGCGCGCGCGGTAGCCGGGGCGCCGTCGATCCTGCTCGCGGACGAGCCGACCGGAAACCTCGACTCGAAGAACGGCGAGGCCGTGATGGAGCTGCTCCGCGAGCTGCATCGCGAAGGCGCGACGATCTGCATGGTCACGCACGACCCGCGCTACGCCCGACACGCCGACCGATCGATCCATCTGTTCGACGGCCGCGTGGTCGAAGAGGACGGCAGCAAGCGGGCCGAGAAAGAGCTCGAAGAGAGCGGCTTCAAGATCGAGCACTGATCGGCGTCTTCCTTCCGCCTGAAGGCGGAAGCCACCAGAACGTTCTTCTCCGCCTGAGGCGAAGGCCTGCCGTCCGTCACGGATCTGGCAGCTTCCGTCTTCAGGCGGAAGCTGCCAACCGGTCTGCCTATGCTCCAGGACCTGCGTTACGGCACCGAGCCGGATTGCGCGCCGAGCGCCATGCGCACGCCGATCTCGCGGGTGCGTTGGGCGACGGTGTTGCTGCGGCTCGTGCTCGGCCACGGCCTGATGCTCGTCGCCGTCGGCCTGGCGCTGGGCCTGATTGCCGCGCTGGCCCTGACCGCCATCATCCCGCCCGACCTGCTCCCCCGCGTCAGCGTGCGTGACCCGCTCACGTTCGCTGCCACGTCGGCGCTCCTCGGGGCGGTTGCGCTGGTTGCCAGCTATGTCCCGGCGTGGCGCGCCACGCGGATCGATCCGTTGATTGCGCTGCGAACCGAGTGAGCTGAAGGGGACTTCTAATTTTGGCAATTTCGGCAATCTTGGCAATTTTGGCAATGAACCAATGCTCATCACCGACCACTTGAAAGACCGGACCGCGTCGGACTCCCCACGGTCCGCGCGAACGGCGGATCCCCGGGTGCTGATCGCCGACGATCAGGCGGATGTGCTCGAGGCGCTTCGACTGCTGCTGAAGGCCGAAGGCTTTCAGCTGGAGACCGCGTCATCGCCGGCCGGGGTTCTGGCGGCAATCGAGGCACGCGAATTCGACGTCGCGTTGATCGATCTGAACTACGCGCGCGATACGACTTCCGGCGAAGAAGGACTCAATCTGCTGTCGCGCATCCAGGGCGTGGATCCGACGCTGCCGGTGGTGGTGATGACCGCCTGGGGCAGCGTGGAGGTCGCGGTCGAGGCGATGCGCCGAGGGGCGCGCGACTTCATTCAGAAGCCCTGGGACAATGCCCGGCTGCTCGCGATCATCCGGACCCAGATCGAGCTGAGCCAGGCTCTTCGCAAAGGCCAGCGGCTCGAAGCGGAGAACTCGCTGCTCCGCGGCGAGGGGATGCCGAGCCTCGTCGCCGAGTCGTCTGCGATGCAGAACGTGCTGCAGGTGATCTCACGGGTCGGGCCCTCGGATGCGAACGTGCTGATCCTTGGAGAGAACGGCACCGGGAAGGGTGTCGTCGCGCGGGCACTGCACAGCGTGTCCAGCCGCGCCTCGCGGCCGGTGGTCGTGGTGAACTCTGGAGGCGTCTCGGAGGGCGTGTTCGAGAGCGAGCTCTTCGGGCACGTACGCGGCGCCTTTACCGACGCGAAGGCGGACCGCGTGGGCCGCTTCGAGCTTGCCGATCAAGGCACGCTGTTCCTCGACGAAATCGCGAATGTGCCCCTCAGCCAGCAGGCGAAGCTGCTCCGGGTGATCGAGACCGGCGAATTCGAGCGCCTCGGCTCTTCGCGAACGCGCCGGGTCGATACCCGCATCATCACCGCCACCAACGCCGACCTGAACGAGGAAGTGGCGGCGGGGCGTTTCCGCCAGGACCTGCTCTTCCGGCTCAACACGATCGAGATCCGGCTGCCCCCTCTCCGCGATCGCCGCGAGGATCTGCCGCTGCTCGCCCAGCACTTCCTGCGCCAGCACGCGCAGCGCTACCGGAAGCGCGTGACCGGCTTCGAGAGCGGCGCCATGCAGCTGCTGCTGGAGCACTCGTGGCCCGGCAACGTCCGCGAGCTCGATCACGCGGTCGAGCGTGCGGTGCTGATGACGCAGGGCCCGATGGTGAAGCCCACCGACCTCGGTCTGCGCAGCGCCAAGGATTCGGGCGGCGGCCGGCTCGAAGACATGAGCCTCGAAGACGTGGAATGCTTCCTGATCAAGAAGGCGATGACCCGCTACGACGGCAACGTCAGCCAGGCGGCAAAAGCCCTGGGCCTGAGCCGAAGCGCCCTGTATCGCCGTCTGCAGCGTTACGGGCTCTAGCTGCAGCCAGGTCGACGAAAGATCTAACCAGAGGGCCCGCCCTCCTGTTAGATCTTTTGTGATCCTCTTATGCCGCCTCCCCGCGAACCGCGCCTGAGCCACGACCGCCGGATCCTGCTGATGGCGCTGGCCTCGGCGCTGCCCGGCGCGCTCATTTCCCTGATATTTCTCTGGACCGGCGACTACACCCCCAAAGTGCAGTGGACGCTGACCGTCGTCATCGTCACGGTGTGTCTCGGCTTCGCCTTCGCGCTCCGCGAACGGGTCGTGCTGCCGCTGCAGACCCTGTCCAACCTGCTCGCCGCCCTCGGCGAAGGGGACTTCTCCATCCGGGCCCGTGGGGCGAGAGGCGGCGATCCGCTCGGCGAGGTGATGATCGAGGTCAACGCCCTGGTCGAGACGCTGCGGCACCAGCGCCTGGACGCGCTGGAAGCCACGACGCTCCTGCGGAAGGTGATGGCCGAGATCGACGTCGCGGTGTTCACCTTCGACGAGCACAAAGAGCTGAAGTTCGTGAACCGGGCCGGAACGCGCCTTCTGAACCAGCCGGCCGAGCGACTGCTGGGGCGCGACGCCAACGAAATCGGTCTGTCCGACTGCCTGAGCGGCGAGAGCCCGCGGGTGATCAACACTGCGTTTCCTGGCGGCGCCGGGCGCTGGGAGATCCGTCGGAGTCAGTTCCGCCAGGGCGGGCGACCGCACGAACTGGTCGTGCTGTCGGATCTGAGCCAGCCGCTGCGTGAAGAAGAGCGCCAGGCCTGGCAGCGCCTCATTCGGGTCATCGGCCACGAGATGAACAACTCGCTCGCGCCGATCAAGTCGATCGCCGGCAGCCTGTCGACGATCATCGAGCGGGAGCCGCCCGCGACCGACTGGCGGGAAGACATGCAGCGAGGCCTCAACGTGATCGCCTCGCGCTCCGAAGCGCTGAGCCGGTTCATGAGTGCGTACGCCCGGCTGGCCAAGCTGCCGCAGCCCAAGCTGGCGCCGATCGACATCGGAGGCTTCGTCGATCGCGTCGCGACGTTCGAGAAAGCGCACGACATCAAGGTCGCTGCCGGCTCGCCGTTGACCATTCAAGGCGATGCCGACCAGCTCGAGCAGCTGTTGATCAACCTGATTCGGAACGCCGTTGACGCCGTCACCGAGACCGGCGGGGGATCGGTGCGGGTCGGCTGGCAGCGTGTGCCCGGCTCCTCGCCCGCCACGGTGGAGCTCTGGGTCGATGACGAGGGTCCGGGCCTGTCGAATACCGGCAACCTCTTCGTCCCATTCTTCACGACCAAGCCGGGCGGGTCGGGGATCGGTCTCGTCCTGTGCCGGCAGATCGCGGAAGCGCACGGCGGCAACCTGCAGCTCGAGAATCGGAGCGACCGGCGGGGTGTAAGAGCCACATTACGCCTGCCGGTCCAGCAGGCCCAGCCCGCCCCGCTGCTGTCGGCCGCATCGCGCTAGAAGTCTGCAGGTGGGGCCGGGTCTTTAGACCCGGCCGACTCCGAGGTAAGTTTTACGAATGTGGAAGCGACTCTTCGACGGCGAGGCCAGCTGGGAATCCGTGCTCGCCGCGCTGATCGCCACGGCCCTGGTGGCCTGGATCGGCGCGCGGCTCGCCCGCCGGTTCACGGCGGTCGCGATGAAAGGGGCGGTCGGCGACACGCTGGTGCCGACCAGCCCGCTCGTGCGCGGGCCGCTTCGGATCGTGGGCGGCGCCGCGTTCCTCCTGATTTTCGCGGTGCTGGTCTTTCCCGCGCTGGAACTGATTGGCCTCAAGCCGCGGACCGGCGTGCACCTGGACAAACTGTCGGAGTGGTCGTTCAATTACGGGCTGACACTGCTCGCGACGATCGTTCTGTGCTACGCGCTGGTCCGCATCACCGCCCTGCTGGTCACCCGCTTCGAGCACGAGCTGAATCTGGGGACGACGCTGGACGCGCTCGAACGCGCGAAGCGCGCCAGAACGCTGGGATCGGTCATCAACAAGGTCGCCAGCATCACGCTCAGCGGCGTGGCGCTGCTCGTGATCCTGCACTCGTTCGGATTGAACATCACGCCGTTCCTGACCGGTGCCGGGATTCTCGGCCTCGCGGTCGGCTTCGGCGCGCAGACCCTGGTGCGCGACGTGATCAGCGGTTTCTTCCTGATCCTGGAAGATCAAGTGCGGGTCGGAGACGTGGCGGCGATCAATGGCGTCGGCGGGCTCGTGGAAGCCATCAACCTCCGGACGATCGTGCTGCGCGACGCCGAAGGCACCGTTCATGTGTTTCCCAATGGCGCGATTACCACCCTCGCCAACCGCAGCAAGGACTTCTCGTACTACGTCATCGATCTGCCAATTTCTTACAGTGAAGATCCGGATCGTGTCGCCGCGGTGCTGAAGCAGATCGCGGCCGAGATGCAGGCGGATCCGGCCTTCGCACCGTGGATGCTCCAGCCCCTGGAAATCCTCGGCGTGGATGCATTCCGCGACTGGTCGGTCGTGCTCAAGATGCGCATCAAGACCGTGCCGACAAAACAGTGGGAGGTGGGGCGCGAGTTCAGGAAACGGATCCGGCGGCGATTCAACGAGGAAGGGATTCAGGTCCCCTATCCGGCTCTTCGGGGCGACGAAAGAGCTCGTCCCGATGCGGCGGCGTGGACCGAGGGTCAGTAGCCTGACGACGCGCCGGCCGCGGGCTTCTGCCCTTTCGACTCCTGCACGATCTTGACGCCGGCGCTGGCGCCGACCCGCGTGGCGCCGGCTGCCACCATCGCCTTGAGCCCTTCCAGATCCCGAACACCGCCGGCAGCCTTGACCCCCATCTCGGCGCCAACGACCCGGCGCATCAGCGCCACGTCAGCCGCGGTGGCACCGCCGGACCGAAGCCCGTCGACGTCTTCACGAAGTCGGCGCCCGCCGCCTTCGACAGCGTGCACGCGGCAATCTTCTCCTCGTCCGACAGCAGCGCCGCTTCGATGATCACCTTGCTGATCACGCCGCATTCCCGGCACGGCTCGACGACTGCCTCGATATCGCGCTCGACGGTGCGCAGGTCGCCCGACTTCAGCGCGCCGACGTTGATGACCATGTCGATCTCGGCGGCGCCGTCGAAGATCGCCCGGCGCGTCTCGTAGTTCTTGACGTCGGCTGTCGTCGCGCCCAGCGGAAACCCGACCACCGAACAGACGCCGACGCCCGTGCCCCGGAGCAGGCGCGCCGCTTCCGCGACCCAGACCGGGTTGACACAGACGGTGGCGAACTTGAATTCGGCGGCCTCCCGGCACAGCTTGTCGATGTCGGCCCGCGTGGCGTCGGGCTTCAGCAGCGTGTGATCGATCGTCCCTGCGACGCCGCTCGGAACGCTGCCACCCGACGCGTGCATGCCCAGCCGGGCGGCGCCCGCATCCACGAACACCCGCAACCGATCGGGACAGCAGTCGCTGCTGACGGCGTGGCAGGCACACCGGCTCGAGGCGGGCCTGCTCTGCTGCGCCGCAATCACCTCCTCGGTGATGAGCTCGATGAGCCGCTGAAGATCCTGTGGGTTCAACATTCGAGGGTCATTCCCGGCCGGCCCGGTCTTCAAGGGCTTTGATCTTGGCCAGCCGTTGAATATACCGCTCCTCGCGCATCGGCGTGCCGAGCCAGACGTCGACGATGCGAAGGGCGGCGTCGGGGGAAGGGAGGAGTGTCGATCCCAGAGTGATGACGTTCGCGCCGTTGTGTTCGCGCGAGTAGCGCGCGATGGTCTCATCGGTGCACATGGCGGCCCGAATCCCTCGTACTTGTTCGCCGCGATGGCCGATCCAATCCCGGCGCCGTCGATGGCGATGCCGGCGTCGGCTTCCCGGCGTGCCACGGCGAGCGCCACCGCACCGGCAATATCCGGGTAGTCCACGGAGGCCGTGCCATCCGTTCCCAGATCGGTGACCGCGATCCCCCGGCCCCGCAGGTGCTGCACCAGCGTCCGCCGCAAGGCGACGCCGGTGTGATCGCTGCCAATCGCCACGCGACGGATGTCGCTGACCGGCACCAGTCCCGCCGCCACGCCGGCGTCGCGCGATCCCGCGCCGACCACGGTCACCCGCCGTTCCGCCAGCGTGTCGCGCGCCAGCGGCGTCACATGACCGCCCTTGGCGAGCTCCACCGTCGATCCGATGTCGAGCGTGCGGGCATCAGCTTCGGTGATGAGGTCGAATTTCTGCATATCGTCGGGGCTCGGACTCGGCTGACGTGCTAATCAGCGGCAACGGCGCTGATCACGTCCGCCGCCCTGATTAGCTCGACTCCAGCCCCGAGCCCGAGTCCCGACCCCGTCTAAGTTCACGCTTCGTCCATGACCGCGATATGCGGCAGATTGCGATACTTCTCGGCGAAGTCCAGGCCGTACCCAATCACGAACCTGTCCTCGATCGTGAAGCCGATGTAATCGACCTTGACGTCGACCAGCCGCCGGGAAGGCTTGCTCAGCAGGCAGGCGGTCCGCAGCGTCTTCGGCGCGCGGGCTCTGAGGATGTCCTGCAGATAGGTCAGCGTCAGGCCGGTGTCGACAATGTCCTCCACGATGATGACGTGGCGGCCTTCGAGGCGGGTATCGACGTCCTTGATCAACCGGACCTCGCCCGACGACTTCGTGCTCTGCTGGTAACTCGAGACCGCGATGAAGTCCAGCGTGACCCGGGCGCTCATCGCGCGGACGAGATCCGCCATGAACACGAAGCCGCCCTTGAGCACGCCGACGAGATGCACCTCCTCGTCAGGCGGGTAGTCGGCTTCGATCTGGGCGGCGAGCTCCGTAATCCGGCGTTGGATCTGATCGGCTTCGAGAAGGACGTTCACTTTGCGACCGCCTGCCGCACCTCGGCGGCGAGCTTGCGGGCCTCGGCGAGCACGGCCGGTTCATCCAGGGTCAGCACCTTGCCCTCGCGCATCAGAACCTTCCCATTCACGATCGTCGTTCGGACGTCGTCACCCCGAGTGGTATACACCAGGTGCGACAGGGGATCGTACATCGGGGTCTGCCTCGCGGCGCTCATCGAGACGACGATCAGATCCGCCCGCTTGCCGGGCTCGAGCGACCCGATGATCCGCTCCATCCCGAGAGCCGCGGCCCCCTCGCGGGTCGCCATGGCCAGGACCTCAGCCGCCGGCAACGTTCGCGGATCGCCAGACTCGAGCTTGTGCAGCAGGGCCGCCTGGCGCATCGACTCGAACATGTCGAGGTCGTTGTTGCTGGCGGCGCCATCGGTGCCGAGACCGACCGGCACTCCCGCTCGCCTGAGCGCCGGCACCGGCGCGGTGCCGCTCGCCAGCTTCATGTTGCTTTCCGGGTTGTGTGACACGCCGACCCCGCGCTTCCGCAGGATGTCGATGTCCTGGGCGGTCAGGTGCACACCGTGCGCGGCGAGCGTTCGAGGTCCGAAGAAGCCCAGCGACTCGAGGTAGCCGACCGGCGTCGCCTTGTGCTGCTCCTCGGCGATTTTCACCTCGTCCTGCGTCTCCGCGAGATGGAGGATGACCGGAACGTGTTCGCGATCGGCGAGCTGGCGCGCACGCTTCAGCGTCTCCGCTTCCAGGGTATACATCGCGTGCGGCGCGACGGCCGGCACGATCAAGTCGTCGGACGCGAACTCCCTGATGAAGCGCTCGGTCCGCGACAGCCCTTCCTCGGGCGTTTTCGCATCGGCGACCGGGAACTTGATGATCGTCTGACCGAGCACGGCGCGGAGCCCCGCCGCCTTCGTGACACGGCCAATCTCCTCCTCGAAGTAGTACATGTCCGCATAGGTGGTCGTGCCCGAGCGGATCATCTCGAGCGCGGCCAGTCGCGTCCCCGCCCGCACGAATGCGGGAGTGACCGTCTTGGCCTCCGCCGGGAAGATGTACTTCTGGAGCCAGTCCATCAGCGCCAGATCGTCGGCCAGGCCGCGATACAGCACCATCGGCGCGTGCGTGTGGGTGTTGATCAGGCCGGGCATGACCACGCCGCCCCGGGCGTCGATCGAGTCTTTGGCCCGGTAGGCGGCCGCGATCGCGGAGGGCGTATCGACCGCGACGATATCCCGGCCGTCGATGGCCACGGCGCCGGGCGACAGGACGCGGCCGCCGCCGTCCATGGTGACGACGATGCCGTTGGTCACGATCAGCGTTACTGCCCTCGGCGCCGCCTGTGCGAGAACGGACGCGCCGGTCAGAAGCAGAATCGCCGCGCGGGCAAGCATGTGAAAGCTGATTGTATATAGTTGTGCCGTGCCGTTGCATGTCGTCGAACACCCGGTCGTCCATGATGCGCTGGCGACGCTGCGCGACGTCGCCACGACGCCGGAAGTCTTCCGGCGGATGGCGATTCGCGTCAGCCTGCTGCTGGCGGCCGAAGCCACCCGCGACGTCCCCTCGGAAGCGGTTTCAGTGCAGACACCGCTGGGTCCGGCAAACGGCCGGCGGGTGGGTGCCGGCGTCGTGGTCGTGCCAGTGCTGCGCGCCGGCCTCGGGATGCTCGATGCGGTCCTGGAGCTGCTCCCGAACGCGCGGGTGGGCCATATCGGGCTGCAGCGGGATGAGATGACCGCGGTCGCTTCGCAGGTACTATTCCAAGCTGCCCCGGGACCTCAAAGGATCGTTCGTCCTGATGATCGACCCGATGCTCGCGACCGGAGGCAGCGCGGTGGCAGGGCTCGATCTGTTGCAGGCCGCCGGCGCCACCGAAATCCGGATGATTTGCATCGTCGCGGCGCCCGAGGGCATTGCCCTGGTGGAGCGTCATCACCCGAACGTGCACATCTACACGCCCGCGGTGGACCAGGGGCTGAATGCCCACAAATTCATCGTGCCAGGCCTTGGTGATTTCGGCGATCGCCTCTACGGAACGGCATAGCAGAACCGATACAATCCGCTAGTCCTGGAATGCCGGGACTACCCAGGACCCCGGACGACCGGACCACCACACCAGCGAGGTAGGGCCATGCGCGCACGAGACAGAGCCGGAAGCGTAGCGGAACCGCGGCGCGACCGTCGCCACACCGATGCGAAGTGGCACACCGCGCTCACCTGCATCGAACCGAACAAGATCCTCGTCCGCGGCTACCCGCTGGACGAGGTGATGGGCCGCCTGACGTTCGGCGAAGCCATCTACCTGCTCTTCATGGGCGAAGTGCCGTCGCCGGGGATCGGCCGCCTGATGGAGGCGATTCTCGTTTCCTTCATCGATCATGGCGCGACGCCTCCGTCGACCCTGGCCGCGCGGAATACCGCGACCACGGGCGCGGCCACACGCGCGTGCGTGGCGGCAGGCCTGCTCGGGTTCGGCAAGTACCACGGCGGCGATATCGAGAGCTGCATGCACTTCCTCGATGTCGGCCTCGAGAAGGTGCGAAAGGGCGCGTCGTATCGCGAGGCGGCCGGGGCGCTGGTCGAGCAGACCGCGAACACCGATGAGCCGCGGCCGGGCTTCGGGCACCGCTTCCACACCCGGGATCCGCGCGCCGGCCGACTCTTTCAAATGGCGCTCGAGCTCGAGGTCGAGGCCGAGCACATCCAGATGATCCGCGCGGTCGAAATGGTCATCAACGAGGACATCGCGGACGGCGAACACGTGCCCGTCAACATCGACGGCGCCATCGCCGCGGTCTGCGGCGACATCGGCATCCCGCCCAGTGTCGCCAACGCGCTGTTCATCGTCTCGCGGGCCCCCGGGATCGCGGCCCACGCCGAAGAGGAAAAGGTCCGCCAGCAGCCGATGCGTCAGATCGATCCGAAAGACCACGTCTACGACGGCCCGTCGGAGCGCCGGTTACCTGAGCGGCGGAAATAGCCGGGTCGCGGGTTCGTAGGGCCGGGTCTTTAGACCCGGCCGTTCTTCCCGGCCGATCCCTCAGAAATCCAGCTGTTTCAAGTAGGTATAGCTCGCCGTCAGGCTGGCGTACGGATCCTTCGGCACGTCGTGCTCGACGAAGTAGTGCTTGATGCCGGCCCGCCCACTCTGCGCGAAGATCCGCTTCCAGTCCACGACGTCGTTGGTGCCGACGTCAGTGATGGCCGGCATGATCGACTGAATCGGCGCCGCGCCTCCGGCTTCCGGCTTCTTCGCCAGCCCCTTCACGTGCACGAGCGGGAACCGGCCCGGGTACCGCTTGAAGTACTCGAGCGGCTCCTTGCCTGCCGCGGTGATCCAGCACAGATCCAGCTCCATCTTCACCAGCGCCGGATCGCACTGTTCGAGCAGCAGCTCGTAGGGCAGCTTGCCGTCGACCGGTGCGAACTCGAAATGATGGTTGTGATAGGCGAACTGGACGCCGGCCTTCTTACTTGCCTCCCCGGCCCGGTTGAAGGTCTCGGCCACCCGCTTCCAGATATCCGGTTCCTTGCGCAGGGATTCGTCAATCCAGGGATTCACCAGGAACTGGTGGCCAATCGTTCGCGCCGATTCCAGGACCCCGGGCAGCTTGTCTGGCGCAAGGCTGGGATAGTCGACGTGCGCCGCCGGGGCGGTCAGGCCCGCTTTCTTCAGCGCCTCGCGGACCTGCTCCGGCGTTCGCTTGAAGTAGCCGGCGAATTCGACTTCCTTGTAACCAATGGCCGCCACCTTCGCGAGCGTGCCCTCGAAGTCCTTCTCCATCTCGGTGCGAACCGTATAGAGCTGCATGCCGAGGCGGTCGATTTTCTTGGCGTGAAGACGAGCACCGGTCACAGCAGCTGCGCTCATAGCGGCGATAAAAGTACGGCGATCGATCATGGATGCTCCCTGTGATGAACCTTCGAATTATATGCGCGGGGGAATGGGCAGGTCTTCGCCGTTGCCGGTCTGACAGCGGTGTTCATCCGGTTTCTGCGGCCGGGGGAGTTGATCGAATCAGGAAGGCCGGGTGCCGAGCGTCACAATTCGGGCCGCCGGTCGGGTTTTTCGACGCGAGATCCATACGGAGAGGAATCCTGACCCAAGCGCACTCTGGTGGTGTAGGATGCGACCGATTAAAGCTCATCAAATCGGAAATGTCGGCCAAGTGTGAGCATCGCCGATTTTCGGATGTTCCTCGTTCGTCGATGCCGCTCTCGTCGTTATCGATTCACTGAGGTTGGGGGGCTGTAACCGTGGACCGAAATCGCCGCAACGGGCACCGGACGTATCTTCTCGCAGGGTCCATCTTCGCGACCTCGCTCGTCGTCATCTCGTGGCTGATGATCGCCGCAACGCCGGCGGCGCAGAAGGTGACCAATGAGCCGCCGGTCGTCAGCATCACCAGCCCCGCCCCCAAAGCGACTTTCAGAGTGCCCTTCAACCTGACGATCACGGCCACTGCGACCGACAGCCACGGGATCGCGCGAGTCGAGTTCTTCCTCGGTCCGCAAAAAATCGGTGAGGACGTTACCGCTCCCTACAGCGTGACTTGGCCGGATCTCGGGGCGGGGAACTACCAATTGACCGCGCGGGCCGTCGACAAGCTCGGCGCAGACACACGGGTGAAGAGCCCCATCACGGTCCTCGCGGATCCCAAGGCCTCATCCGGAATATGGTCGCCCGTCATCGGGTGGCCGGATATCGGGATTCACCTGCACGTGCTGCCGAACGGTCACGTGCTGACGTGGGCGGACGACGACCATCCTGACTACCACGATCTCGGTACGCGCGCCGCCGACAAGCTCAAAGCCTATGTCGTGACGAACGTCGACACCGGGACGTCTGTCGAGATCGACAACGACACCACGAACCTGTTCTGCTCGGGTCACGCGTTTCTGCCGGACGGCCGCCTGCTGGTGATGGGTGGACACGAAGGAGCGAACGGCGAAGGCTCGGTCGATGCCAACATCTTCGACTATCGGGTAGGCGAGTTCGGAAACTGGTCGAGGACAGCGGCTATGGCCTCCGGCCGCTGGTATCCGAGCGCCATCACACTCGACAACGGAGACGTGATCACCGTCGCCGGAAGCGGAGTCGGGAATCCCGAGCTTCCCGAAATCTGGAGCGCTGGCGTCTGGCGACCGATGCCAACCGACGCGTCACGCGCGCTTCCCTATTATCCGTTCATGCACCAGATCTCGAACGGGAAGGTCTTCGTGTCCGGGCCGAACACGGGGTGGGACGGGACGAACCCCATCTGGACCAGTTCCTACCTCGATCCGACCAGCGGAGCGTGGACGCCGGTTGCAAGCATGCAAGTGCCCGCCCGCGACTACGGGAACGCGATCATGTACGAGCCGGACAAGATCGCGGTGTTCGGCGGCGGCGATCCCCCGACCGCGACAGTGGAGTTGATCGACCTTCGCAGCCCGACGCCGACGTGGACCTACTCGGCGTCGATGGCCTACGCGCGGCGTCAGCACAACGCCACGCTTCTCCCCGATGGCACCGTGGTCGTGACCGGCGGGACGGGCGGGGCTGGCTTCAACAACGCTGTTGGCACGGTGCTGCGCGCAGAACTGTGGCGCCCCTCGACCGGCACCTGGTCGACGCTCGCCCCGATGGGCGTGCCGCGGCTCTATCACTCGACGGCAATCCTGCTGCCGGATGGGCGCATCCTGTCAGCTGGCGGGGGGCGGCCCTGGGCCACCGGGGAGCCCGAACACACCGAGCATCGCAACGCCGAGATCTTCTCCCCCCGTATCTGTTCAAGGGGTTCCGGCCGGTCATCACCTCCGCTCCGGAACGAGTGACCTACGGTGATTCATTCCACGTGCTTACCCCGGACGTTGACCGCATCGTCGCGGTGAGCTGGGTGCGGCTGCCGTCAGCGTCTCACTCGCTCAACCTGAGTCAACGGATTAACAAGCTGACGTTCACGCGCACGAGCGAAGGCGTGTGGGTCACGGCGCCGTCACGACCCGTTGAGAGTCCGCCTGGCCACTACATGCTGTTCATCCTGACCGCGAACGGCGTGCCATCGATCGCGAAGATCGTGCAGATCGAGTAATCGCTCAGGCTACGCCGGGGCAACGGGAGTCGGTCCACGCAAAGAAAAAGGGCACCCCGATGAGGGTGCCCCTTGCTGCTTCCGTTGCAATCTCGTTGCAAGCGGCTGAGCGAAATCTAGTGGGCGCTGATGGATTCGAACCATCGACCCCCGCCGTGTGAAGCACGGTAGTTACGAGTCCGATAGCACTCCGACCCTGTATTTACTATGGCCGTTTGTGACACCCGTCATGAACGGCCATAGTCTTTCACGGACTACTTCGGTTCCCGTTGCACACGCGTTGCAATCAGCGACCCCGCCAATCGCGTAGCTTCCCGGCGCCCCGAATAAAGTGGCACCAAATCGACCTCACTCGCCCACGCCCGCATAATCGCCCTCATAACACACACGAACGGCCGCCGGATTAATGTCCGCTTTAATCGACTCGCCCGCGGTCGGCCTCTAGGATTGCCTAGACCGCTGTGATTCGCACTAAGAACAACCCGACAGAGGAGAGAGACAAGGCCACGCCTATGAGCACGCACGCCACCGACGCGCGATCGATTTCACCGACGTATCCCTACTCGGTTCCGGAGCTCGCGGACATGTTGAACACGGGCCCGCGCTCCGTCTACGGCGCCATTCGGAGCAAGAGGCTTCGGGCGGCCACGATCGACGACAGGGGTGACCTGAGAATTTTGGGCGCGTGGGCGCTGGAATATCTCGAGTCGCTGGCGAAGTAAGGCCCCCAGAAACGCGTGTGGCCCAGGCGTTTCCAGCACCTGAGCCACGCGTCGGCACCGGAGCGAAGGATGCGCGACAGGAACAGAGCAAACGAACTTCTGAATGGGTGGGCGGACAAGACGTGGTTCGGCTTGAACAGGAACGCGACGAGGCCCGGCGCGAACACGACGAGGCCCGCGCCGAGCGGGATCAGGTGGGGGAGTTGCTGAGCGTGGCGTTGGAGCAGTTGCACGAGGCACACAAGCGTGAGCAGCGGTATCGCGTTCGGGTTGTGGAGTTCACCACGGCCGCGCGGGAACGGATGGCAGCGTGAGCAGTAGAGCCGCGCCGATGACAATCGAGGCCCACGCCTGGGCCGATGACGCGCCGGCCATCGCCGGCCCACAGGTGTTCCAGGGTGACGGCGACAGCTTCAGCCTGTCAGTGCTGGACGGGGCGGTGCGCTTCGAGCTGGATCGCGTGCGGCACGAGCGTGGCGATCTCTGGG
>CAWIKP010000002.1:0-91571 GCA_963836735.1 uncultured Acidobacteriota bacterium
ACCTCGGGGTCCCAGTCGAGCTGCTTCATCACAGCGTCGCGCACTCGAACATCAGCCTCGGTAAGCGTTGCAGTGGTCACGATGCCCTCCTGAACTGCGTCTCTGGTGTCGTCGACATCGCGCTGTTCGCCACCGAGATCGCGAATACGGTCATGGGGGCAAGCAACGTACCGTCCGAGGATGAGCCGAGCGTCTATCGGCCAGCAATCCCGCGTTGCCACGCGCGGACATGAGCAGTTCGCCGGGGAAATCTCCTCACCTGCTGGGGGTTTTTCCAGAGGTTCGCTCCGTCTCGTGCGAGGCGATGGCTAGAACTCCGTGTATCTGCTCAATCGGCTCGGAACTAGCGACCGTTTCTCGGGCATGCTTGTTGCCCTTCGTCCCTCCTGCAGCACCAGTCCGCGCCCGCGGCTGATGCCACAGAGGAGGGTCTATGTCCGAAAAGAAACAAGGCACGCTCGCCCCGACTCGCGGCAGCCGCGACCCGTTTGCGCTGCTGCGGCAGATGACGTCCGAGCTCGATCGCGCGTTCGAAGACTGGCCGTCGTTTCGCTGGCCGTCCTTCGGCCAGTTCGCGACGCCCGAGTCCGCCGCCTGGTCCCCGAAGATCGACGTCTTCGAGAGAGACAACCGCCTGGTCACACGAGTCGACCTGCCCGGCATGAAGAAGGAAGACGTGTCGGTCGAAGTGACGGATGGTCACCTCGCGCTGTCCGGTGAACGAAAGCGCGAGAAGGAAGAGAAGAAGGACAACGTCTACCGAAGCGAGCGCGAGTACGGCAGCTTCTACCGTGCCGTGCCGCTGCCGGAAGGCGTCAAGCTCGAAGACGTCAAGGCGACGTTCTCTGACGGCGTGCTCGAGGTCAGCGTGCCGTTGCCCGCACGGCCCGAGGCGAACGTGAGAAAGGTCCAGATCGAGGAACCGAAGAGGCCGCCAAGAGCGCGGCGTGAGGGGGTGTGCTGTGAAGGTTAAAGACATCATGACCGGCGAGCCGCGAACCTGCTCGCTCGGCACCAACCTGGCGGCGGCCGCAGCGCTGATGCTCGACGGCGACTGCGGCATCTTGCCGGTGGTGGAAGATGGAAAGCTGGTCGGCGTCGTCACCGATCGCGACATGTACATTGCTCTGGCGACGCGCAACAAGCGCGCGTCGGAAATCACGGTCGGTGAGGTGGTGCAGGTGCCGGTCTACACCTGCGTCACGGATGACGATGTTCAGAGCAGCGTTGGAGACGATGAAGCGGCATCGCGTTCGGCGGCTGCCGGTCGAGGGGTTCGGCGGGACGGTAATGGGGATCATCTCGATGAACGACATCGTGCTCGCAGCAGGTCCACGGAAGCCTGTGCGCGATGCAGAGGTTGTGAACACGCTGCAGGCCATCTGCGCCCATCATCATCCCTCGCCCCACATTGCCGCGGCCTGAGCTGCCTCGAACCGCGTCCCATGGTCACCGAACCGGCAGGTCGGATCGGTGACCGCGTTTGACCTCACCTCAAGCACAGCCGTAGTCCGTTAGCCGACGCAGAGTGTTCGATGCCGCCCGATGGCGTCCGTCTTGAGGAGGTTGGGCGTCAGCAGAATCGAGAAGTTCGGCCTTCGGACGACGTGATGAGACATTAGCTGGCGGACAGTCACGCGCCCGGCGTGATGACTGCGCGCCCTTGAATGTCTCCACGCTTGAGTCGCGCATAGACATCGTTGATGCGCTCGAGCGGCGCGCGTTCGATCGGTATCGGTCTGAGCTGCCCGCTTTCGGCGAGCGCGATGACCTCGCGCAGCTCCTTGATCGTGCCCCACAGTGTCGCCTCGAACTGCACTTCGAATCGAGTGTTCCCAGCACCTTCATGTGCGCAGTGCCGCCCGCGAGTCCGATTTGGCTGACCTTTGCCGAGTGATCGGGTCGCCCCGATGGCCAGCGTCAATGTCTCCTCGGTGCCGACGAAGTCAAAGCTTGCATTGACGCCCCGCCCGCTCGTGAAATCGCGGATCTTCGCCGCCACGTCGTCGTCCCGTGCCGTTGAACGTGTGCGTCGCACCGAGCTCGTGCGCGAGCCGAAGCTTCTCGCTCGTGCACGTCCACGACGATGATCGGACAACCAGCGAGCAGCCTCAGGAGCTTGAGTCCGTATTGGCCCAACCCACCGAGCCCAATGACCAAGGCGTAATGATCCGGTTCAAGGAATGGCAAGGCCTTCTTGATCGCCCGATACGGCGTCAGCGCGGCATCGGTCAGCGGTGCTGCCTCCGCTGTGGTGCAGCGTCGAAAGCTTGACCAGGTATCGCTCGTGCGGCACGAGGAGATACTCCGCATATCCGCCGTCGTGCATGGACAGACCAGCCCACTGCGGCGATGTCGCACAGCTGTTCGTGGCCGGTCACGCAGTAGTCGCACTGGCCACAGCCCCAACCGCCGAAGACCGCGACGGCGTCTCCCTCGCGCACGGCGGTGACACCACTGCCGAGGGCCGCGACGACACCGGCGTTCTCATGACCGAGAATCAGCGGCATTCGAGGAAGGATCTGAATGTCGCCGTCGATCACGTGGATATCGCTGTGACAGAACCCTGCGCCCTCGACGCGGACGAGGATCTGCCCGGGCCCCGGCGCGGGCGTCGGTACGTCTTCGACGACGAGTTGGTGTCCGTAATCGTGTAATCGCGCAGCTTTCACGGCCCTTCTCCCGGTAACGACCGTCATAATCGCTCTCGAGCCCCGTTCGATGAAGACCACGTGGCTCTCGCGAGAAGCAATGCAGACCGGGTGCCGTTTGTCAGCTGGAGACCCTTCGCGGACGTCCTCAGCATGCGGCCCATCCCATCGTGGGAATTCAGCGCCGCCCCCTGAACCTGCGAGATTTTCAACAGGGTTGCGGAATCTTCAGCGGTCCCGTGCGTTCAACTGCGGGCTTCGCCGCACGAAGGCCGTTTGTGCCGGCCACACTGGTGGCGTTGCGCTTGCAGCTTCAGCCGTCGATGTTCTTGTCACGTGAAGGTCCGTAATGCCGCACAAGCATCTCCTCTTTCGATCGGAAGCCCGGGAAAAAGTGCTGCGCGGCGCCACCGCCATCGCCGACGCCGTGCGCGTGACGCTTGGCCCGCGATCCCGCTGCGTGCTCATCGAGAAGAAATGGGGCAAGCCGATCGTCTGCAACGACGGCGTCACGATCGCCAAAGAGTTTGCGTTGAAGGATCCCGAGGAGAACCTCGGCGCGCAGATGCTGCGCGGCGCGGCCGAGCGGACCGGTGATGCCGTCGGCGACGGCACGACGACGTCGACGATTCTGGCCCACGCCATCGTCGCGGACGGCGTGCGAAACATCGCCGCCGGGGCGAGCGCCATCGATCTGAAGCGCGGACTCGACCGCGCAGCCCGCGTCGCCATCGATGCACTGCGCGCGCAGTCACGTCCCGTGCAGAGTCAGCGTGAGAAGGAGCAGGTCGCGACGGTCTCCGCCCACAACGACGCGGTGATCGGCGGGCTGGTGGCGAACGCGATCGAGAAGGTCGGCGCCGAGGGCGTCGTGACCGTCGAGGAGGCCAAGGGCACCGAGACGACGATGGACGTGGTCGAAGGGCTGCAGTTCGACCGCGGCTATCTCTCGCCGTATTTCGTCACCGATCCCGAGAAGATGGAAGCCGTGCTCGAAGAGCCGCTGATTCTGCTCTACGAAGGGAAGATCAACAACATCAAGGACTTCCTTCCGGTCCTCGAGCAGGTCGCCAAGCGCGGATCGCCGCTGCTCGTGGTCGCCGAAGACGTCGAAGGCGAAGCGCTCGCGACGCTGGTCGTGAACCGGCTGCGCGGCGTGTTTGCCAATGTCGCCGTCAAGTCGCCCGGCTTCGGCGATCGCCGCAAAGCCATGCTGCAGGACATCGCCATCGTCACCGGCGGGCAGCTCATCGCGCAGGAGCTCGGCATCCGTCTCGAGAACGTCACGCTCGAACACTTCGGGCGCGCCGCGCGAGTGGTCGTCGATCGAGAGCACACGACGATCGTCGGCGGCAAGGGCGACAAGACGGCGATCGAGGGGCGCTGCCAGGAGCTTCGCAAGCAGATCGAGGACACCACGTCCGACTACGACCGCGAGAAGCTCGAGGAGCGTCTCGCCAAGCTGCGCGGCGGCGTGGCGGTGATTCGCGTCGGCGCCCCTTCCGAGGCGGAGATGAAGAGCCGGCACGAGGCGTTCGACGACGCGATTCACGCGACACGTGCCGCGGTGGCCGAGGGCATCGTGCCCGGTGCCGGACTGGCGCTGCTGCGCGCGATTCCCGCAGTGGAGGCGGAGGCGGCCGCATCTCGACGGCGACGAGCGAGCGGGCGCGCAGATCCTTCGCCGCGCGCTCGAGACCCCGGCGCGGCAGATTGCCGAGAACTCGGGCGCCGACGGCGGCGTGGTCGTGGACAGGATGCGCACCGGCAGCGGCAACTTCGGCTTCGACGCGGCTGCCGGGAAGTACGTGGACCTGATCGAGGCCGGCATCATCGATCCGACGAAGGTCGTGCGGCTGGCGCTCGAGAACGCCGTGTCGGTGGCCGGCGTGCTGCTGCTGACCGAAGCCACGATGACCGAAGTGCCCGAGACGAAATCGGACAGGGAGCCGGTCGGTGCGGACGGCGGCCTGTGACCCCGCTCACACGCGCACGGTCTGACGCCGGCAGTTCGCGCAACCGCCGGGAACTAGCTGGATTCGGGCGCTTCGAAGCCTTCCGCGATTCGCGACAGTCGCCACGACGATGTTCTTGACGACTCGTTGCAGAGCATCGATGTGACGCGACGATGCCTTCGGCTTCGAACTTTGTCGTGAAGCCATGGAACGGTGCCCGTCAGGGTCGCCGTGCGTTGATCGAGCATGGACAGCACGTCCTGCGGAACTCTGCGATGATCGTTGAGCGCCTTCCTGGCTGCCACGAAGACGTCCGGGTTTAAACGACGATGTCTGCTCGTCATTGCCTGCTCCTGCCTGTGAGCTGCCTGTTGTGAAACAACTCGCAATCGTCCTAAGTGGCCGTTCAAGTCAGCACGACCATCGGCGCTCAGCCACGCCGCAGCGTCAGCACCGGGCCCGACGCTTCCCGCACCACGTGCTGTGTCGTCGAGCCAAAGAACAAGAGGTCGGCCGCGCCACGCCCCTGCACGCCCATGACGATCAGATCAATCTGCCGCTCTGCGGCGATCCGCAGCACTTCGCGCCAGGGCTTTCCATGGACCACCAATGACTCCACGCTGCAGAACTCGGGCGCGGTTGCGACTGCCTCTTGAAGACGCCGGCGGAGCGCTTCCTCACGCTGCCTCACGAAACTGCCGATCCCAGGAGTACCTGCCCGAAAATCCCGCATCTGGGGAATATTTCGTGGCGCGTCTTGCGCCGGATCCTGCGGTCCCGAAGCCGAATGCCGTGGCCGGTCACTTGCTCGATTGCCGGAGGAGCTAATGGGTACAAGAGCGTGACCTACTGCGCGTCGCGGCTGCCTCGAGCCTGCTCGCCGGAGCCCTGTGCTGACGAACCGCGGGATGATCGCAGATTCGCTCCAACCGTCTACAGACGACCGCTACGGAACGAGGACAGCGGCACCGGAGAGACAGCCGGAACGCAGGTCGGACAGCGCGCGGTTCGCCTCCGTCAGCGGGTACGCCTGGACGTGCGTGCTCAACGGGATCTCGGCGGCGACCGCGAGGAACTCGCGCGCATCCTGGCGCGTCAGATTGGCGACCGAACGGATCGCACGTTCTTCCCACAGGAGCCGATATGGAAAGGACGGTATGTCGCTCATGTGGATGCCGGCGCACACGACCACCCCTCCGGGCACGACGCGCGACAGCGCCTCGGGCACGAGGGGACCCACCGGAGCGAAGATGATTGCACTGTCCAGCGGGCGAGGCGGCGGTTCGTTCGAGAATCCCGCCCACGTGGCTCCGATCTCTCTCGAAAACTTCAAGGCCCGATGGTCGCCTGGGGCCGCAAATGCGAACACGTCGCGGCCCTGGTGCAGCGCGACCTGGGCGATGATGTGCGCCGCCGCGCCGAATCCATAGATGCCCAGCCTCGCGCCCGGCCCCGCCATCCGATAGGCGCGGTAACCGATCAGGCCGGCACACAGGAGCGGCGCGACATGAACATCGTCGTATTGGCTGGGAGCGGAACGCAAAAGCCGGCATCGGCTACAGCGAATTCGGCGTACCCGCCATTGAGCTGATAGCCGGTGTAGCGCGCGTTCGGGCAGAGATTCTCACGGTCGGCGCGGCAGAAGTCACATGCGCCGCAGGCCCAACCGAGCCACGGAATGCCGATGCGCGTTCCCGGCGCGAGGGTGGTCACCTCGCGACCGACCGCCTCGATTCGGCCGACGATCTCATGACCCGGAACAACGGGGATCGTGGGATTCGGAAGCTCGCCATCGATCACGTGAAGGTCGGTGCGGCACACGCCGCACGCCAGGACCTTCACGAGCACACTCGGTTGGCCCGGGTACGGGTTTATCGGTCTCGACCGAGTCGACGTGGCCGAGACCAAATCGGGTCAGCGTCATGGCTTTCATCGGATCCTCTGGAGAATCGCTCGGCTGTCAGCATCCAGCACGACCGGGCTCATGTCCTCAGTCCACGAAGCAAGCGAACCGCCGTCTTCGACGTCACCGCCACCAATGATCGCAGCAGCCGGCCAGAGAGCTGTGGCGAGAAAACACCCACTCGCTGCGGGCTTTTCCGCATCTCACCAGCGTGGCGGCGCGATGTTCGGAACGGCGCGTCAAGGCACTGTGATTGCACCGTTGGACAGACATGGCTACTCCATGGCGATCCGCGGAGCCTTTACGGTTTGCCGATCGACGACACGCCGGAGCAGTCCTCGCGCGTCAGCTGCAACACTTCGCCGACAGACACGACCTGGTGGTGCTGGCCCTTCCCCGGGGCGGCGTACCGGTCGCTTTCGAAGTCGCGCGGGCGCTTGGGGCTCCGATGGACGTGTTCGTGGTCCGCAAGCTTGGAATGCCTGGACATCCGGAACTGGCCATGGGAGCGATCGCCAGTGGCGGCGTACGCGTGATGAACGAGGACGTCTTCGGCTGGTACCGGCCATCGGCGGCGGCCATCGAGGCGGTGATCCGAGCAGAGCACGCAGAGCTGGAGCGTCGAGAGCGCGCGTATCGCGATGGTCGGCCGCCTTTACCGATCGAAGGGCGCACCGTCATTCTGGTCGACGACGGCCTGGCCACCGGATCGACGATGCGAGCGGCGGTGCTCGCGATTCGCCGGCTTCGGCCGGCCCGTGTTGTCGTGGCGGTGCCGGTTGGAGCTCGGGAGACGTGCGAGGCGCTTCGCGCGATTGCCGACGAAGTGGTGTGCGCGCTGATGCCGGAGCCATTCTCCGCAGTCGGCCTCTGGTACATCGACTTTTCTCAGACAACCGATGACGAAGTGCGCCACCTGCTGTCGACACAAGGTGCGGATGCCACCCGCAAGCGGAGCGCGTGATGCACGACACCGCGGTCATCGACACGGTACGGCGCCACGCCGTTCCGGTGGACCTTGAATCAGCCGCACAGCGACTGCTCGAGGCGATCGATCCGGATGTCTCGTTGGTGCTGATTGGCGAAGCCACGCATGGAACGCTGGAGTTCTATCGGATTCGCGCCGACCTCACGCGCGCCCTGATCCGGCAACGCGGATTCAACGTGGTCGCGGTCGAGGCCGACTGGCCCGATGCCTACCGCGCCAACCAATGGGTCCGGCTATTCGGGACCGACAGCACCGCTGAGGAGGCGCTCGCTGATTTCACCCGATTTCCGCGGTGGATGTGGAGGAACCGTGAGGTCGTGAGGTTCCTTCGCTGGCTGCGTTCCGAGAATGCGGAGCGGCGTCCGGATGCGCGCGCGGGATTCTACGGCCTGGATTTGTACAGCCTCCATCGTTCGATGGCACGTGTCATCGAGTACCTCGACAAGGTCGATCCGCAATGCCGCGAAGAGGGCTCGTCAAGGCTACGCCTGCTTCGATGCCTTCGGCGAGGACGTGCAGCGGTACGGCTACACCGCCAGTCTGAACATCGAACGCTCGTGCGAAGACGAGGTCGTGGAGCAGCTCGTCGATCTGCGACGGCGGGCGGCAGAGTACGCGAAGCGCGACGGACGCATCGCCGCCGACGAGTACTTCGTCGCCGAACAGAACGCGCGGGTCGTCCGCGACGCGGAAACCTACTACCGCGCGATGTTCCGAGGCGGCGCGGAATCCTGGAACGTCCGCGACCGGCACATGATGACGACTCTGGAAGGTCTGCTCGACCATGCTAGGCCGCTCCCATCGAACTCCACGCGCCGTCGTCTGGGCGCACAACTCACACCTCGGCGATGCGCGCGCCACGAGCATGGCCGACATCGGTGAACTGAATCTCGGCCAACTCGTCCGCGAGCGCTTTGGATCTGATTGCTGCTCGATCGGCATGACCACCCACGAGGGCGAAGTGACGGCCGCGCATGAGTGGGACGAACCCGCTGCCTTGCGTACCGTTCGGCCCTCGCTCCCCGGTAGCTACGAGCGTCTCTTTCATGACGTCGGCCTGCCGGCCTTCGTCGTGCCGGCTTTCGTCGCCGGCGGTGGCTTCGGTGCTGGCCGGACCGCGTCTGGAGCGTGCCATTGGCGTGATCTATCGACCGGAGACGGAGCGGGCGAGCCACTATTTTGCGGCGCGGCTGCCGCAGCAGTTCGATCTCGTCGTGCATGTGGATCGCACGCGCGCCGTGGAGCCACTCGAACGATGGGGTCGCCATGAAGTCGACTTGCCGGAGACCTACCCGACGGGTGTGTGAGGACGGCCATGGTTCAACCTGCCGCGGTGCAGATAAAGGCTGGGCGGGCGCTCATCGACGGCGATCTCACGATTCCAGTCAAGGCCGCCGGGCTCGTGGTGTTTTCGCACGGGAGCGGCAGTAGCCGCTTCAGCAGGCGGAACAGGTCCGTCGCGCAAGTGCTCCACGACTGGTGGTTATGCCACCCTCCTGCTCGATCTGCTGACGCGTCAGGAAGACGCGATCGACGAGCAGACCGCGCGAATACCGCTTTGATGTCGATCGACTGGGCCATCGCGTCGTTGCCGCCATCGACTGGACGGCAAGCCATCCACAGGTGGCCCGGCTGCCTGTTGCCTGTTTCGGCGCCAGCACGGGTGCGGCCGCAGCCTTGATCGCAGCCGCCGAGCGGCCAGAGATCGTACGCGCGGTGATTTCGCGCGGCGGTCGTCCAGACCTGGCAGGCTACGCGTTGCCGAAGGTGCAGGCCCCGACGCTGCTGATCGTCGGCGGCGACGACGAGCCGGTCATCGAGCTCAATCGAGCGGCCATGCGGCGTATGCGTGCGCCGGTGCAGCTTGAAATCGTGCCTGGTGCCACGCATTTGTTCGAAGAGCCTGGTGCGCTGGAATTGGTGTCGCAGCTCGCTCTCAAGTGGTGCACGAAGTACGTGAAGGGGTCACCGAAGTGATACGAGACGTGCCGACAGGCGAATGGGGACCGTTTCTGGAGCGATTCGGCCGCGAGCATCGCGCGTGGCTCGCGACAGTCCACGTCGTCGATGCCCGAGGGACCGTGACCCGCCTGCTGAGATCCCGTTGAAGTCGGCGGCTGCCTCAGCCGATGCCGTGACGCTCGAGTTCCTCGCCGAGGCGCACTCACTCTCCGCGCGCCACCCTGCGCCGTGCGCATCCAGCAGACAGATATCGGGCTTGTCCAGGCGCTCGAGATCGATGGGCCGGACGGACAGTTCATTCGTCTCGCCTTCCGTGCCACGGCCATGCCGGAGCAGCTCGATGGACTCGCCCCCGGAGAGCTGACTGCCGACCGGATTCCGGCCGAATGCAGCGCAACGGCGGCGCCTGCGACACACTCGAGCGTGCGCGACGAGTCGTGATGCTCGAATCGCTGGCCGCCTTCCACGTCGTCACGCAAGCGCTCGTTGCCACGACCGCTACGTATCTGCTCACGGCTGTCGGAACACTGCCCGTTCTGTTCTTCCGCTGTTCCCACCATGACACCTGGCCCAACTGACGCCTTGGCGGCGCCGGGCTCCCTCGAGTTCTGTCCGCTTTCTGCGGCGCTCGTGGCGATCGCCTTTTCCGCCTCGACGATCGCGAGCATCGTCTTGAGGACGGAATCCGGGTTGAGCGAGATGCTGTCGATGCCCTGCGCCACGAGAAACTGCGCGAACTCCGGGATAATCGCTCGGCGCCTGGCCGCAGATGCCGATCTTTCGACCGGCAGCGTGAGCCGCACGGATGACCTGGGCGATCGTCTGCGTGACGGCGTCGTTGCGTTCATCGAACAGATGCGCGACGAGCTCGGAATCGCGATCGACGCCCAGGATCAGCTGCGTCAGGTCGTTGCTGCCGATCGAGAAGCCATCGAACACCTTGGCGAACTCCGCGGCCAGCGTCACGTTGCTCGGAATCTCGCACATGACGTAGATCTCGAGGCCGCGCTCACCCTGGACCAGTCCGTGGCTGGCCATTTCCGCGATGACCCGTCGACCTTCCTCGACCGTCCGGCAGAACGGCACCATCAACTTCACGTTCTGGAGTCCCATGACCTCGCGCACCTTCCGCATGGCGCGGCACTCGAGCCCGAAGCCCTCGCGGTACCGTTCGTCGTAGTAGCGCGAGGCGCCCCGGAAGCCCAGCATCGGGTTCTCTTCTCTCGGTTCGAAGGCGGCGCCGCCGAGCAGACCGGCGTACTCGTTCGTCTTGAAGTCGGAGAGCCGGACGATGACGTCCTTCGGCCAGAAGGCGGCGGCGATCATCGCGACGCCTTCGGCCAGTCGATCGACGAAGTACTGGCCCTTGTCGGTGTATCCAGCCGTGAGGCGCTCAATCTCCCGTCTCTGCTTCGGGTCTGAGATCTGTCCGGGGCGCAGCAGCGCCATGGGGTGCGCGCGCACGTGGGTCCCGATGATGAACTCCAGGCGCGCCAGGCCCACGCCGTCGTTGGGCAGGAACGACAACGAGAAGGCCTCGGCGGGGTTCGCCACGTTCATCATCATGTGGGTGCGTGGACGCGGCAGGTCCGCGAGGTTCGTCCGCTCGACACGGATCGGCAGGCGGCCTCGGTAGACGAAGCCTTCGTCGCCTTCGGCGCACGAGACGGTGACGTCTTCGCCCGTCTTGATCGATGAGGTGCCCGTTCCGGTGCCCACGATGGCGGGAATGCCCAGTTCCCGGCTGACGATCGCGGCGTGGCACGTGCGGCCGCCACGGTCGGTCACCACCGCCGCCGCTCGTTTCATCACCGGCTCCCAATCGGGATCGGTCATCTCGGTGACGAGCACCTCGCCAGGCTGCAGTTGCTCCAGATCCGCCGACGATCGAATGACACGGGCAGGCCCCTGGCCAATCTTCTCGCCGACACTTCGGCCCTTCACCAGCAGCTCCCCTCGCGAGTCGAGGTGGAAGCGCTCCAGCACCATCGCGTCTCGCTGGGTGTGGACGGTTTCCGGCCTCGCCTGCACCAGATAGAGCTCGCCGGTGCGACCATCCTTCGCCCATTCGATATCCATCGGCGTCGGCGTGTTTCGCAGCTGCGAATAGTGCCGTTCGACCAGCACCGCCCAGCGGGCCAGCGTCAGCACGTCATCGTCCGACAGCACGAACCGTTCACGGTCCTCGGCCGAAACCGGCACGCTGCGCGTCTGCCGTGTGCCTCCCTCTTCGTAGACCAGCTTGAACTCCTTCGTCCCGAGCTTCTTCTGAAGAATCGGCCGGAAGTCGCCGGTCAACGTCGGCTTGAACACGTAGAACTCGTCGGGATTGACGGTGCCCTGCACGACGCTCTCACCAAGGCCATATGCGCCGGTGATCAGGACGGCGTTGGAGAAGCCGGTTTCGGTATCGATCGAGAACATCACGCCCGCGCTGGCGAGATCGGAGCGCACCATCTTCTGCACGCCCACCGACAGGGCCACCTGCGTGTGGTCGAAACCGTGATGCACCCGGTAGACGATGGCCCGGTCGGTGAACAGCGACGCGTAGCAGCGCCTCACGGCGTCGAGCAGCATCGTCTCGCCGTGAATGTTGAGGAAGGTCTCCTGCTGTCCGGCGAAGCTCGCCTCCGGGAGATCCTCTGCCGTTGCGCTGCTGCGCACGGCCACGTCGCAGTTGGGCCCGTACTGCTCCTCGAGCCGTCGATAGCCTTCCTGAACGGCCTGTATGAGGTCGGCGGGCAGGGGTGCGGCCAGAATCGCCGACCGAACCCGAGCGCCGGCTGCCTGCAGCGCGTCGATGTCGCTGATGTCGATGTCCGCAAGAGCGTTTCGAACGACGCGCTCGAGATCGGCGCCACGCATGAAGGCCCTGTAGGCGTCGGCGGTTGTGGCGAATCCGTCTGGCGTCCGAATCCCGAGCGGGGTCAGCGCCCGCCGCATCTCACCGAGCGACGCATTCTTGCCGCCGACCGAGGCGACGTCGGTCATGCCGACGTCATCGAACGACCGGATCCAGTTCATCGCGCCTTCCTCGTTGGTCTACCGAATCGACGTTACCGTCATCGCAGACGCCAAAACCCTGCTCGATCGTCAGCCGAATCTCTGCAGACTCACTTCGTTCAGCAAGCGAGGTGCCCTAATGCGGATCCCGACGAACATCACCTCCATCGCGACATCCGTCGGGATCGCTCGCGCAGCTACGGAACGACCGCAATCCGGTCGTCGACTTCCCTCACTCCGGGTGCCGCCCACGCCGCATGCCGAGCTTCGTTTCGCTCGAACCACGAATGCACGTTGCCCGAGAGGATGACCTTGTTGTCGGCAACCGCTACATTGATCCGGCGTGCGTCGACTTCCGCGCTCCGCTTGAGCGCGGCTTCGATCTTCGACTTGACGTCCGTGACGCTGATGCGCGGCTCGAGCGAGATCGTGTTCAGGACCCCACGCACACCCGCCAGGTCGCGAACTGATTTCGCCGCCGCCTTTCGCTGGTACTCCCAGTCGACGTTGCCCTTGAGCGTCACGACGCCGTTACTGACGGTGACGGTGATCCCCTGATCGGGCACCAGCGTGCTCCACTTCAGCGCTGACAGGACCGCCTGGGCGATCTCGGCGTCGGTGTGCTGCTGTCCGTCGCACAGTTGAACGTTGATGTCGTTGGCCACGGCCTTGACGCCGTAGACGCCAAACGCCACCCGTTCGGCTGCTGTCTTCTCCGAGTAGCTCTTGACGTCGCCCCGCAGGGTCACGACGCTGCCTTGCACCCTCACGCCGATGTCGGCCGCGTCGATGCTCGGCTCCCAGTCCAGGGCGTTTTGGACATGCTCCTGTAGTTCTCGGTCAGTCATGGTCTTCCTCCTGACACTCCGCTGGTTTCCTCGAAGCTCACGGCGTTGCAGGGCAAGGTTCGTGCCCGTGGAGGCCGGTCTACGGAATCCCGAATCGCCTTCCCCTCGAGGTGCAGCACAAGAACGACTGCGGACTTTCGGGGAATGCGCGCGGACTTTTCCGCTGTCCTCTCACGCAGCCGGGACCCGAATCGGCTGCTGGCTGATCCGCCATGGCGGCGGTCAGCGCGTCGTCGCCGCTTCGGGGACAGACCGGTTGTTGCGCAAGAGAGGATGGGACCGCATGCTCCTCATCAGTCGTGGAGCCGATTCCGATTGGCTACGACCCGATGGCTGGCGTGTCGTTCGATATCCCCGCCTGTCACACCGCGCTCGAAACCCAGGCCCGCGCCACGGCCGCCGGATTGTCGTTTGCATGATCGGCAGGTGAGCAGCGCCATCCCGCGTTGCCACCCGGCAAGGAGGGCGTCAATGGACGCGATCAAGACCATCCTCGTGCCCATGGACTTCAGCGCCGCGTCGAAGCGTGCGCTGCGTTACGCGTGCACGCTCGCCGACACGTTCGGCGCGACGATACATGTCATGCACGTGCTGCAGAACCCGTATGCGCCCGGCGTGTTCGTGGAGGTCTATATGCCGCCGCCCGCGGACTACTGGGAGAACATTGAACGCCAGGCACGCGCCGAACTCGAGGCGCAATTGACGGCAACCGAGAAGGCGAAGTACTTAGCGGTCTTCGTCACCACCACGGGGACGCCCGCCTACGAGATCCTGGATTATCTCGAGCACCACCCGTTCATCGACCTCGTTGTCATGGGGACACACGGCCGTGGAGGCGTGTCGCGCCTTCTGATGGGCAGCGTCGCCGACAAGGTCGTGCGGGCAACGTCATGTCCCGTGGTGACGGTGCACAGCCCGGAGGACACCGCCGCGCGAACAACGACGCAGGCAGCCTGACGAAGAGGTCCGGCGTCACAGGAGTGGAGATGACAGGGCTTCACCCGTCGGTCCTTGTGCTCGCGAGCGCGGCCATGCTCGGGGTTCAGGGGCCACCTGTGCAGCAGAGTCCGCACCACGAGTTCACGGTGCTCGCGCGCCGGTATGCATTCGAACCGACTCGCTTGGAGGTCCATGAGGGCGATGTCGTGCGGATCGTACTCTCGCTCCGCCGACATCCCGCACAGCTTCGTCGTGGATGCCCTCCGAATCTCCAAGCGGGTCGCGCCGGACCGCACGGTGACGTTCGAGTTCCTGGCAGATCGAGCCGGAGTATTTCCGTATTACTGCAATCTCATGCTCGAAGATGGCTGCCGCAACATGACGGGGCAACTTGTCGTGCAGCCCGCAACGGGTGCGGCGAGGCTCAACCTGCACTGAGCCCGAAGTGCGGTGCACCGCCCACGGGTCATGATGGGCGCCGGGGTCAGACGTGAGCCGGCGCCGCGGACGTGACGGCGTTCGACATCAGGACTCGGTTGACGGCCTCCGCAACCGCGGCCGCCACTTCAGACTGCATCGACAGCACGTGCTCGGAACTGCGCGTGTAACTGTGCGCCCAGCGGTTCTCGTCGGAGCTCGCCTCGACGAGCTCGACGGTGATGCGAGTCTCCGTTCCCGCTTGCATGAGGGATCCCAGCACCACCCATTCGACGTCGAGCTCCTCCGCGAGGTCCGGGGCAGACAGACGACGGCCCTTGTACAACATCGACGAGGCTCGCGAGACCACTCGGATCCCTTCACACTGGGTGAGTTCGGCGATCAGGGCATCGGTCATCCCATCCGCCAGCGGCGCGAGCTGCGGATCGTTCGAGAACTCGCTCGACTGGGAACACGGCGAGCGAGACTTCGCCGGCTGCGCGCTTGGTCGGCCGCTCGCGGCGCGATCCCAGGAGCTCACCCAGGTGGTCTCGTGCGCTCGCCAGATCGCGGGCGAGGTCGCGAGTCAGGGCGTAGCGCTCTTCCGCGGCCTTGGCAAGACAGCGCTCGACGATCCAGCGGACCGGCGGCGGCACGGCGGGATTCACGTCCGCGATACGCGGCGGATCCTCGCGGATGATGGCGGACAGCGTCTCGGCCATCGTCGGGCGTTCGAATGGATGACGGCCGGTCAGCATCTCGTACAGCACCGCGCCGAACGAGAATTGATCGGACGGAAAATCGACACGACCGCCGCTTGCCTGCTCGGGCGACATGTACGCCGGGGTGCCGAGGATCATGCCGGGACTGGTCTGCATCGCGGTCTGTGCGCTCGCCAGCACCTCGGCGGCGGTGTCCGCGGCGACCCGCTTGGCCAGGCCGAAATCGAGAATCTTCACGAACCCGTCAAGCGACACTTTGACGTTCTCCGGCTTCAAATCCCGGTGGACGAGCCCGGCTTCATGCGCTTTGGCGAGTCCTTCCGAAAGCTGGCCGGCGATCCGCAGGGCGCGGCGCAGCGGGATCGCGCCTGACTTGAGAATCTCCCGGAGCGTCGCTCCGGCGACGAGCTCCATGCTGATGTATGGCTGCGACCCAATCTGGCCGGCGTCGTAGATCGTCACGATGGCCGGATGACTGACCGAAGACACGGCGCGCGCTTCCTGCTCGAAGCGACTCAATCGTTCGGGGTCCGCCGCGAGCTCCACCGGCAGGAGCTTGAGCGCGACGACGCGGTTCAGGTTCGTATCGCGCGCCCGATAGACTTCACCCATCCCGCCGGCGCCGATGAAGTCCGCAATCTGATACGGACCGATCCGCATGCCGCTGGACAGTCGTCCGCGGCTCTCGCCGCAGTCAATCGGTCGTTCGATCGGTCGCAGGCATGACGACACCTCAGAAATGACGTTCCAGAGTTCTGGCTGACGGCGGCCGTTCGGTGGGCGCGTTCGGCGCGCTGCTTGATGCCGAGCATCATCTTCCGCTGCATGATGAAGTGCGGCAGCTCGAAGACCGTGAAGGTCAGGCCGGCCGCCCAGACGGGGATATCCGGTCCGCCCATGGCCGTGCGAATCAATGAGACGCGTCCGTCCATCGGCCGTCGGTTCCAGGACGAACGCACCCCAGTACTGCAGGACCATCGCCCGTGGTGGATCGAAATGCGTGATGCGCCAGCCGACGTCCGGTCCGAAGAGCCCGCCAAGATAGTCGGGCTGCGTCGCCCTGACGAACTCGCCGGCCGCCTGGTGCTGCCATTCCGGGCGGATCTCGTCGGCATTGTGCACGTCCGCCAGAAAGGCGCGTTCGAGCCAGTCGTAGCTGTAGAACCCGGCGCGATCCTGACCGATTTGCGCCAGCCACGGCCAGACGGCCTCCGGCGGGGCGTCGATCGTGATCCCGTGCATCAATTCGTGCGCCGGATCGCGGATCACATCGTCGCCGGGCAGCGGCATGAACTGTTCAGTGACGGTGGTGCCCCATGTTCGATGCCACGGCCAGAGTGCCGTCGCTACCCCGATATAGGCAACGACTCCAACGGCCGCGGCTTCGAAGACGATTCGGCGAGCGCGCCACCGGGTTCGGGACGGAACGGCATCAGTGAAGACGGGATGGAGACGGCTGTTCCGGGCCGCGACAACCGCGCCCAGGATGGTGGCATCGATCGCCAGGCCCCACCACGACGCCGGGCTCCACCCGGCAAGGAGTGCGACGACCGATGCCGCGAGACCGAGCTCGACGAGGCGCATCGCGTGGGGAGCGAGCACGCGTGATCCGAGGATCCCGATGCCCCCGGCAAAGAGCGCGACCAGCGCGAGACTGAACGCGGCGAGCAGTATTACGGTGTGGACCAGCGGAAATGGCGACATCCACAGCTGCTGCGGCGGATACAGGACGATCCCCCGGAGCGGCAGGACGGCATGTGCAAGGGCATGGAGCACAATCAGGCTCGCCAGCGCGATCCGCAATAACGACGGTGTTCGGGTGTGCATGGCAGCCCCTCCAGTTCCACGATCCCAGTGCAACGAGTGGGCCGCATATGCGGGCCGTTTCATCCGGTTCGGCGCGCCTCACCGGCAGGATCTGGGGAAACGGAAGAAGTCCAGACGGGTTGTGTGCCGAGATTTCCGCACCTGTGCGAGATATTCCGGAGAGAGTTGCCGATCGCTCCACGGAAGCGAGCCAGATTCGAAGGCCTCCAGCGATCGTCGGACCAGGCAGTGTTCATGCTTCATCGACGACGTATGCCCTCGTCCGACGCGATCCTGGCAGCGGCGACCACGATTGCCAATGAATGGCGAACGGTTGCTATCGCCTGGCACGGGATCGTGGCGGTGTTGCTGACAGCGTTCTTCTGTGGCTGGCGCCCATCGACTGGCGTTGCCGCGTACGTGCTGTCGGCGCCCTTTCTCTCGGTAGCTCCGCCGCTTGGGTGCGGGGCAATCCCTTAAATGGACGGGTGTTCGCGACTCTATCCCTGTTGCTGATGGCGCTCGCCAGTCGCCTTTCCAAGGAGCCCGTTGATTTCGGCACTCCCTGTCCTCGCGACCCTGGGCGCGATGTTCATCGCATTCGGCTGCGGATATCCGCATTTCCTGGAAACGGACTGATGGGATGACGTACAGATATGCGGCTCCGCTCGGGCTTCTTCCATGTCCGACATTGTCCGCTGTGATTGGCGCGACGCTGATGTTCGGATTGCACGGCTCAGCGGCGTGGGCGATGACGTTGGCCATGGCAGGCGTCGTGTATGGCGCGATGGACGTATTCCTGTTCGGCGTGCGACTCGACTACGTCCTGCTCGCTGCGACATTGTTGCTGGTGGGGGGCAAGAACTTCGAGGGTGCGGTCCGGGATACGATTGCGAGGGACCATCAGAACAGTTAAATCGGTCTGGGTCAAGAACTTCGAGGGTGTGGTCCAGGACAACACGATTGTCGAGTATCGTGTGAAGGCTTGCCGGTTCCCTCCAACGTCAACATGCGCATCGGACTGCTGACCGGCGGTGGTGACGCCCCGGGGCTCAATGCCGTCATCCGTGCCGTCGTCAAAGCTGCGGCGAGTCGCGGCGTCGAGACGATCGGGATCGAGGACGGATTCGCTGGCTTGATCGAGCCGGCGCCGCTGGCGGCCGCTGACACTCCGCGGATCTACCCGGGATCCTTCGGCGCGGCGGCACGATCCTGGGGACCACCAACCGTCAGCAATCCGCTCGCCTACCCGGCTCCGGCCGGCGGCGCGATCGACTGCTCCGCCCGCTGTGTGAAGACCTTCCACGACCTCGCCCTCGACGCGCTCGTCGTCATCGGCGGCGACGGCACGCTCGCGATCGCGCACGAATTCCATACAGCGCGGAATGCCTCTGGTCGCCGTGCCGAAAACCATCGACAACGACATCGTCGAGACTGCGTGCACGTTCGGATTCGACACCGCCGTGAGCTTCGCGACCGATGCGATCGACAGGCTGCACACGACGGCGGAGGCACACCATCGCATCATGGTCGTAGAGGTCATGGGGCGTTATACGGGATGGATCGCCCTGCACGCCGGAATCGCCGGCGGCGCTGATGCCATCCTGATCCCGGAGATCCCGTATCGACCTGGGAAGCGTGTCGCAGCTGATCCTGGCACGCGAGCGGCTCGGGGCGCGATTCAGCATCGTAGTGGCGGCGGAGGGCGCCAGGCCGGTCGGGGGCAGCGCCACGGTGCAGCAGCCGGGATCGCCTCGGCCGCCGAGCGGCTCGGGGGCATCGGCGCGCGACTCGCGATCGGATCTCGAAGCCGTCACCGGCAAGGAAGCACGCAGCGTGCTGCTCGGGCACCTGCAGCGCGGTGGTCCGCCGACCAGCGCCGATCGGCTGCTCGCGACCCGCTTCGGCGCGCGAGCGATGGAGCTCGTGACCGAGCGCAAGTGGGGCACCATGGTGGCGCTCCAGCGGCGAAGCCATCGTGCCTGTGCCGCTCGCCGCCGTCACCGGCCGCATCCGCACGGTGCCCGCGGATTCGGATCTCGATTCGCACCGCCCGCGCGGTCGGCGTTGGCTTCGGAGACTGACGCACCACCGCCCGGGACCGACAGCCACCGCCGGGCGCTTCCCGAGACCTCGAGGCGCCGGAAAAATCCGCATCGGCGTGAACTCCTCCCCATTCTCGTCGGCACCGATCGCCAGATTGTGCGGCTATTCGCGACAGCCTGAACCCAGGTCGCGGCACACGATATGCGGAGGAACCGGCAGGAGAGTCACCATGCTGGTCCTCAGAGACGTCGTCGTTCCCGTCGATTTCGAACCCCCTTCGTATCACGCCCTCGTGTACGCGCAGGATCTCACCCGCGCCTTCGGGGCGAGGCTCCACCTGCTCCATGTGCTCGACGATGCCTTCGCACTTCCTGCCGGCACCGAGGGTTCACTCTCGGCGTTCCCGCAGCTGGCGAGGCGCACCGAGAATCAGGCCGCAGAACGGCTGAACGAGCTGCTCGCCGACGAGGATCGGAAGTCGGGCGCCGTCACCGTCGTCGTCATTTCGCCGGATCCGGCAACCGCGATCGTTCGGTATGCGGAGCAGGTTCACGCCAGCGCGATCGTCATGGGGACCCATGGACGAATCGACAAACCGGAGGGCGCCGCGATCGGCAGCGTGGCCGAGCAGGTCATCCGCACGGCCCGGTGCCCCGTGCTGGTGATGCGCCAACTTCCTCAGGAGGCGCTCGTTGCCGTGGAGCCGGCCCGCAAGTCGGCGGGCTCGCCACCGCGGCCGTTACCCTGATGCCTCGACCGGCAGTTCCGCGAGCGGCTGGTCTCGCTGCTCAGCGATGAGCAGCAGCGCAGGTTGCCAGTGGTCTTCGCGACACGGTTGGGCGAAAAGGAGCACGTCATGCGACCGATCAAGACGATCCTGGTTCCCACGGATTTCAGCGCGGCATCGAAACGCGCCCTGAGCTATGCCTGCAACATCGCCGACGGATTTGGCGCGACCCTCCACGTCCTGCACGTCCTCCAGGATCCGTTCACGGCTGATGGGTACATGGGTCTGTACCTACCGAACCCGGAGGTTTACACGGCGAAGGCCGAGCAACAGGCGCGCGCAGAACTGCAGTCGTTGCTCACAGACGCGCAGAAAGAAGCCTATTCGGCGGCCTTTGTGCTGAAGTGGGGAACACCGGTTCACGAGATCCTCGACTACATCCGCTCGCACGGCGGGATCGACCTGGTCGTGCTGGCCACGAGCGGGCACGGCGCCGTCGCACGGATGATGCTGGGCAGCGTCGCCGACAAGCTCGTACGCCAGGCACCCTGTCCGGTGCTGACCGTGCATGAGCACGATCGGTCTGACTCCGCCGGCGAAGATCGCGCGGCGTGAACGAGGAAGCGCGCGAGCGACCGGCTGGTTGCACTGGTGCCGCGAGGAACGAAACACGTGGCATGGAGACGCTCACACGCTTCCCGCACGACGCGACTCGCGAAGCGGCCCCCACCCAGGAGCACGTCCTCCTGGAGGGACCGCACTCCCGCCGCAAAGAACTGTGGCTGGTGCTGCGGGCCGTGAGGGACTTCATCGCCGGATTCCGGGTGCTCCACTTCGTCGGGCCCTGTGTCACGGTGTTCGGATCGGCCCGCTATACGGAGTCGCATCCGTACTACACCGTCGCCCGTCACCTCGGCGCCGCCCTGACGCGTCTGGGATTCACGGTGATGACCGGCGGCGGGCCCGGATTGATGGAGGCGGCCAACCGCGGCGCGCGTGAGGCGGGCGGGCGCTCGGTTGGCTGCAACATCGAGCTGCCATTCGAGCAGACGCCGAACCGCTATCTCGATCGATCGATCACCTGCCGCTACTTCTTCGTCCGCAAGGTCCTGCTCTTCAAGTACCGGTACGCGTTTGTGGCGCTGCCGGGCGGCTTCGGCACCCTCGACGAGCTGTCGGAGGCGTTGACCCTCGTCCAGACCGGCAAGGTCGAGCACTTCCCGATCGTGCTGATCGGCACCGACTACTGGCGGCCCTTTCGCGAGATGCTCGACCGGATGGCGAGTGCCGGCACCATCAGTCGAGGCGACCGCGACCTGATGCTCGTGACCGACGACCTCGACGAGGCCGTGCGTCACATCCGTGCAAACGCGATCGAGCGCTTCGGCCTCCGTCCCGTCTACCGGCCTTCGCCGCTGCTCGGCGAACCACGGGCGTTGACTTCGTAGCCGGCACAGGATGATGAAACGGTCCTCCATGCTCGCGATCCTGGCATCCGACGTGGGTCGGCACTGCTGATGCAGGGCCAAATGGTGTTGTCGAGGAGACTCCCATGCAGGTTCACAAGATCATGACAGAGCCGCCGCAGACGTGCCCTCCAGGCATGCGCCTGGCCGAGGCCAGCCGTCGAATGCGTGCCAGCGGATGCGGCAGCCTGATCGTGCTGGGATCGGATGGTCGGATTGCAGGGATCGTGACCGACCGCGATCTGGCGCTGGCATTGGGAGACACTCCGGGCGCCGGTCCCCTCACGCTCGACCAGGTGATGTCACATCACGTGCACACGTGCCGGCCCGACGACGATCTGGCGGTTGCCCTGGAACGAATGGCGACGGCCCATGTCCGGCGTCTTCCGGTCGTGGACGAAGACGGCGATGTCAAAGGCCTCATCTCGATCGATGACATCGTGCTGTGGGGTCTCCGCTCGGGAGGGGTCAGCACGCACCAACTGGTCGGCGCGCTGCGCGCCCTCTGCGCGACAAGCAGCTTCGCGGCCAGAAAATACGCCGACGACTTTCAGCCATCCTGACCTGCCGTCGATAACGGAACGACCACGAGGCGGTCTCGATGCGAGGGATCGCCACGCTAAGGCGGGTGCTCCATGACGACACGCCGGTCTTCCAGTCTGTGGCTCAAGGCGCTGTGGGCGGCGGGTGCCCTGCTGGCGATCGCGCTGCTCGTCCAGACGGTGATGAACTACCGGTACGTATCGAACAGTCTCATCCTCCAACATGCCCGCCGTGTTGCCGAGGAGAGGGTACGCAACATCGAACGCGCGGCGCGACTGGCGCGCCCTCAGGACGCGGCGTCGTTTCAGACGCTCCTCGACGATCTCCGGGGTGACATGGCGGACCAGATCGCCGCCCTGACCCTGCTCCAACCTGACGGCACGATGATCGCGACGAGCGGCGGTGCCACGGCAACGTCGGCAGCGAACGAGCGCCGCCGATTCCAGCCGGACCGCGAGGTCCCGCTCGACCGCGAATGGCGCGGGGGCCGCGAGATCATCGTCGGGCTGTTCCCGTGTCGCTGCGGCCCTCCGCGGCAGCCGGCGGCCGCTACGGGCCCGCCGCCGCCCTCTGGTCGGCTGCTGCTCGAGGTCGCGCTCTACCGGGACGGCCTGTCGGCACCGTTCGCGCGGCTCAGGCGCAACGCGACGGTCAGCGCCTCGGCCGCGCTGACGTTGCTCGTCGCGCTGTCGCTGATCGCTCTCCGGTTCGGTCCATACGTACGAGGCAAGCAACTCGAAGGGCAGATGGAGCTCGCTCGTCAGGTTCAGCAGGACCTCCTGCCAGGCAGCGCCGCCCTGCCGGCGGACATCGACGTTGCCGCGGAATGCCTTCCGGCCTGGCAGGTGGGAGGCGACTTCTATGACATGGTGAGTCTTCCCGGTGGCCGCGTATCGTTCGTCGTTGGCGATGTGTCTGGTCACGGCATCGGAGCGGCGCTGCTGATGGGTCTGATCCATGGCGCGATGAGCACCCCTCCATGGGGTACCTCTGACCACGATCCCGAGGCCGCGGCCGCGCAGCTGAACGACCTGCTCCTCACGAAGTCGTCAACCGGACGATTCGCCTCGATGTTCTGGTGCTCTTACGACCCGGCCTCGGGCGTCCTTCGCTACATCAACGCGGGACACCCGCCAGGCTTGTTGATGCGAAAAACGACGGACGGGACATGGAGCATCGACCGGCTCACAGAGGGCGGGCCGGTGCTCGGGGTCCTCGCTGACGTCACGTATCGCACCGCGTCGGTCGAAGCGCACGAACAGGATCTCCTGGCGTTGTTTTCCGACGGCATCAGCGAAGCCACGAACGATCGCGATGACTACTTCGGTGAAGAGGGGGTGACCACGGTGCTTCAGCACGGCCGCGGGCTGTCGGCGGCCGCGACCTGTGCTGCGATTCTTTCAGCCGTGAGGTCGTTCACGGGCGACCGGCCGCCCCAGGACGATCAAACCCTGCTCATCGTGAGGCTGTGGCGCACTGTGGACCGACCCGTCGCCTGAGGTCATTTCAGCTACGTGTTGTACCGGCGCCCCGGCGAATCCCGATAGACTCCTCCCTTCCGCGCGATGACGACGACAGACATCGTTGGACTCCTGATAGCCGCGCTCGGGGGCGCCGCCGTGGGCCTGGAGCGCCAGTGGTCGGGGCATGCCGAGGGGCCGGGTGCGCGCTTCGCCGGCATTCGAACCTTCACCATGCTCGGCGCCGTCGGGGGACTCAGCGGATGGCTATGGACCGCGGGCGTGGCAGCGCCCGCGGCAATCCTGTTCGCCGGGGCGGTCACGATCGTGGCTGCCGGGTACGTGGCAGGCAGTCGTCACGATATCGACGGGACAACCGAGGTCGCAGCCCTCGTCGTGCTGGCGGCAGCCGTGCTCGCGGGCATGGGATCGATCAGGCTGGCGAGCGGCATCATTGCGCTCGTGACCTTGCTGCTCGTCGAGAAATCCAGGCTGCACGCGCTGGTGCATCGGATCGATGATGTCGGCCTGCGGTCGGGCGTGCGGTTCGCGGTCATGGCCCTGGTCGTCTTGCCGCTGCTTCCTGAAGGGCCCTACGGCCCGCTCGGCGGGGTTCGACCGCGGGAGATCTGGGCGCTGGTCCTGTTCTTTTCGGGGTTGAGCTTTGCCGGCTACCTGGCGCGGCGCCTTGTCGGATCGGGGCGAGGCTATCTCGTGACCGGGCTCCTCGGGGGCCTCATGTCGTCGACCAATGTGACATTCACGTTCGCGCGAGCCAGCCGGACCGACCCGGCGATGGATCGCGCGCTCGCGTTCGGCGCCGTCGCCGCCAACGCGATCCTCTATCCCCGAGTGCTGGTCGCCACCGCCATCCTCAATGCGGCGGTGCTGCCGCCGCTCATTCCCTTTCTCGCCGCCCCCGCGTTGGTGGCCGCCGTCGTGGCGGCCGCGGGTGCCGTCCGCTCCAGGGCCGCTGGCGCGCCTGACGTCCCGGTGCGCAATCCGCTTCAGCTGGGTGCGGCGCTTCAGATGGCCCTGCTCTTTCAGGCGGTGCTGATCGCCGTCTACCTGGTCCGGGACTGGTGGGGGCAGTCCGGTGTGTTCGCGTCGGCGGCGGTACTCGGGCTCACGGACGTGGACGCGCTCACGATGTCGATGGCGAGAGGCATGGCGCAGACCGCCTCGCCGGCTGTTGCAGCGACCGCGATCGCGGTTGGCGTGCTGGCGAACACGGCGATGAAGCTGGGGCTGGCCGTGTTCCTTGGCAGTCGGGGATTCCGGATCATTGCCGGCGGCGCCCTGGGCCTGATGCTCGTGGCGACCGCCGCAGCGCTGCTCTGGTTCGCGTAGACTGCCGCCGCTTACCGCCTTGCGACCGGAGTCACCGGATGATCCTCGAAGTGAAACACGGCATGCACGAGGACACTGGTGACGACATGGGTTCCGTCCCTGAAGACAAAAGTTATTTCGGCCTCGGGTCGCAGCGCGAAGTAACGATTCAGGAAGATGCTGACGCCGCCGCCGGTCACCAGCGTGGGATCCGTGAATGTCATCCCGATGAGTCCTCCGGACGTGGGGTCGACCCGGCGGCGGTAGAACTCCGGCATCTCCGTCTCGGTGTTCTCGAACATCGCGCGGTACAGGCCAACTCCGCCTTGCACGAAAGGATCGACGCTCCGGTGACCGGCAATTCTCACGCGCAGCCGCATCGAGCCGCTGAATGCGTCGGCGCCGCCGCCGAACGTTGTCCAGGCGCCGGTACCGTCGATCCCGAATCGGGGCGCCACCTCCCACCCCACCGCTCCACCGAACGTCGGGCCAGCTCGCGTCCCGTCCGCGGATCCTCCGGCAAAGCCGCTCAGGGTGGTCCCGTGGCTCCAGTCGGCAGTCTGGGCCGGCTGTGCCGATGCCGCGGCACTACACATGACTGTGGCGCAGACCACAGAAAACACGTAACTCGTCGAGCGCATATGGATACCCGCTTTCTCCGGCCGCATCGGTCGGGGCATTCCCTAGCGTCGGGGAACGCATAAAGCCTGCCGGGCGCCGCGTCTCGGCTCGCCACCCTCGCCGCCGTGTGCAGGCGGCGGCCTCGCTCACGTCGCCGACAGCACTCGAGCAGCCCCGCTCGCGCGCTGCTCCCGCAGCCTTACAATGGCCTTCCGCGTCTCTTCCCCAATCAGCATCGTGAGCGCGAACGGGACGACCACGAGCCACGCCGCCAGGCCGATCGGCGCGGTGCCGAACACCGCCTGGCCCGCCGGCGTGTAATCGATCAGCAGGATCAGCAGGAGCTCGGCGACCACGCCGCTGAGGAGCAATCGGTTGCTGGTCAACGACTGCGTGAACGCAGAGGCCCGGCGATTCCTGCACAAGAACACGTTCGCCATCTGCATGAGAACGATGGCGGTCAGACAAGCCGTCGTGCCCTTCCGGTACAGCAGGTCATCCAGCATCCCCGGTGAGCGCCACGGCCATGCGGCGCCCGTGACCACGAAAAAGAACGCTCCCATGGCTGCGGCGGCCTCGAACGAACCGAGGAAGAGGTACGCGCGCACGAGGAGACCCGGCGTCAGGAGCCGCTCGTTCCTTCGCCTGGGTGGCCGGCGCATTACTGCAGTGTCAGAAGGTTCCGCCCCGAGACCGAGCGCTGGTACCGAGATCGGTCCCGAGGTCGACCGCCAGGATCTGCACGACGGTCAGCGCCAGCGGAACGCGCGCGAGCGCAAAGGCGAGGTAAGGCACGAGCTCCGGTATGTTCGAGGTCAGGATGTAGGTCAGGAACTTCCGGATGTTCTCGAACACGGTCCGGCCCTCTTCGACGGCCTCGACAATGCTGGCGAAATTGTCGTCGAGCAGGACCATGTCCGAGGCTTCGCGTGCGACTTCGGTCCCCGAGAGGCCCATCGCGATGCCGATATCGGCCGTCCGGAGTGCCGGGGCGTCGTTGACGCCGTCGCCGGTCACGGCGACAATCTCGTGCTTACGCTGAAGCGTCTGGACGATGCGGAGCTTCTGATCGGCGGTGACGCGCGCACAGACGATCTCGGGCGCGTCCAGCGCGAGTTGCAGCTCGATGTCGGAGAGACGGCCGAGGTCGGCGCCGGTCAACAGACGAGCGCCGCCGCCTTTCGCCACCAGCCCGACTTCGCGCGCGATCGCCAGCGCGGTGTGAGGGTGGTCGCCGGTAACCATGATGATCCTGATCCCGGCAGCCCGGCACTGCGCGACCGCTGCGGGCACCTCAGGTCGTGGCGGGTCGTCGAATCCCACCAGGGCGGTGAGAACCAGTTCCTGTTCGGCGTCGGCCAGCACGTAATCGTCCGGCAGACTGCGATAAGCGAATGCCAGGACCCGCAGCCCGCGATCGGCCATGTCGGTTGCCGCACCAGTGAACTCTCGGATCCAGTGATCTGACAGCGGCTCCAGGCCGCGGGCGCCTGCAATCCAGCGGGCTCGCGACAGCAGTTCTTCGGGCGCCCCTTTCACGAACAGCACGGCACCGGTTCCGTCGCGGTGGATCGTGACGAGCCGCTTCCGATCGGGATCGAATGGAATCTCGTCGAGGCGAGCGGGCGCAGCGTCGCCGCCGAGCGCCGGGCGCGCGAGATTGGCCAGCGCGATCTCGATGGGATCGCCGATCCAGGTCTGCCGACCGTCTGCGTCGCCAGCCGCCTTGAGATCGTGGCAGTAGAGCGCACAGCCGAGGAACCGCTGATGCGCCTGGGCAAACCCTGCCCGCGCCGCACCAATAGCGTCGGTCATCTCCCCCGGAACATAGATGGAGCGCACCTGCATGCGGTTCTGCGTGAGCGTACCCGTCTTGTCCGTGCAGATGACCGAGGCGGATCCGAGCGTTTCCACGCACGGCAGATGACGAATGAGGGTCCGGCGCGCCGCCATGCGCCGCGCCCCCATCGCCAGCGCGAGCGTCACGGTGGGCAGCAGCCCTTCGGGGACGTTCGCGACGATGATGCCGATCGAAAACATCAGGCTCACACCCAGGGGCAGTCCGATGAAGTGGCCGATGACGAACACCAGAACGCCGATCGCGATCGCCAGCACTGCGATGAGGCGGCTGAGGACGGCAATCTCCTTCTGGAGCGGGGACGGTCGATCGACGGTCGACTGGGTGAGGCGCGCGACGTTGCCGAACGCCGTGTGCATCCCCGTTGCGAAGACGAGCGCCGTTGCTTCGCCGGTCATCACGCCCGTTCCGGCCAGCAGGACGTTACGGGTGTGCAGCAGATCACCTTCGGCATCGGCGCGGATGTCACGCGAGACCGGCCCGGCCTCACCAGTCAGCGTGGCGTTGTTCACGCGTACGCCGAAGGCCTCGAGCAGCCGGCAGTCGGCAGGCACGTCGTCCCCCGCGCTCAGGAAGATCACGTCGCCGGGAACCACGTCTTCCGATGGAATGACGACGACCGAGCCATCCCGGCGCGCTCGCACGCGATGCGGCAGTAACCGCTGCAGGGCGGCCATCGTCCGCTCCGCCCGGTCTTCCTGCCAGAAGGAAAAGGCCCCGTTGATCAGAATGACGGCCACGATGGCGACGCCGAGCGTGCCCATGCCCTGGCCGGGCGTGTAGATGTCGGCGACGAACGCCAGCACGGCGGCACACCACAGGAGCATCGCGAAGAAATGGGTGAACTGGCGGACGAGCCGCAGCGCCACGGGAACGCTTCGGACGCGCTCGATCCGATTCGGTCCGAACTCCGCGAGGCGGCCGTCGGCCTCCGCTGACGACAAACCTTCCGGGTGGCTGCGGAGCGTGGTGAACGCTTCATCGATGGGCAGCTGGTGAACGAGCATCGCCGCAGCCGAGTCGTGCAACAGCGGTGCCTGCCCGGAGAACCCGGGACCGGAAAAAATACCCGTCTCCGGCGCATTTTTCGGCGGCGGCGATCTGCCGGCCACGACCGCATGCGCCACTTCCGGCTTCGGGAGATGCCGCCTCGGCAAGCCCACGCCAGACGGGCGTTGGCGACGTCCTTGCTCTATCCCGAGGGACGGAGGTCCTCCATGTCAGAAAAGACCTACTGGGAATCGATCAAGACCGAAAGCGGCCAGCTCCTCGAGCGCCTGAAGGAGCTCGTGCACGAGGGGAATGTGCGACGTGTCGTGGTGCAGCACGAGGGACGGACGGTGGCGGAATTCCCGCTGACCGCGGGCGTCCTGGGAGCGCTGATCGCGCCGGTTGCCGCGGCGATCGGAGCGATCGCTGCCCTCCTCAAAGACTGCACGATTGCGGTCGAGCGGGCGGAAATGACGCCCAAGGCGCCTGACCCCGCTGCCGCGGTGAAGTAACCGTCACCCCTCTCCGGTCGCGGAGAGGGACATGGTCAAGGAGCTGATCATGCGAAACAGCCATCGGGCCGCGTACGTGGCGGCGCTGCTGTTCGCCACGACGCTGCAGGGACAGTCCGGCCTCCCCCCCGGCACCTGGCCGGTTTCGAGTGTGCCGGCCGACATCCGCGATGACGTGTCCCGCGGGGATCTGATCATTCTCTCCATGCATGACGCGCTGAGGAGAGAACTCACCGCCGCGCTGGACCAGGGCGGACCCGCGTTCGCGATCAACTCGTGTCACATCGATGTGATCGGTGCGATCCAGCGAATTGCCAAAGCCGAGCGCGTGGCCGCCGGACGGACCAGCGACCGACTGCGCAATCCCACCAACATCCCGGCGAAATGGGCCGCGCCACTGGTCAGCGCGAACGCCGGACGACGGGCGCGCGACGTCGAGGGGTATGCGGTCGATCTCGGACCCGCAGTGGGCGTCCTTCGGCCGATCGCCCAGCAGCCGATGTGCGCGTCCTGTCACGGCCCTGCGGATACGCTCGATCCGGCGGTGCGGAAAGTTCTGGCGGAACGCTATCCGGCGGACAAAGGACTGGGATTCACCAATGGAGAGATTCGCGGGTGGTTCTGGGTCGAAGTCCCGAAGCGACCGCGCTGATGGTGAATCGCCTGCTGCACAACACCGGCGTGCGGGCGTCGAACGGTCTACTTCACGCAGCGGCGCTCGAAGGCGTTCACCGTTCGACCTGGGACGAATCGGTATATCAATACGCGGTCACTCCCTCTGTCCTGAACAGGCGGACGGCTTGCTCGACGGCGTCCACGGTTGGCGGATCGGTGTGTTCCAGCTGATAGGGAATCCCGAGGTTCTGCCACTTGAACCGGCCGAGCTGATGGAACGGCAGCACGTCGACCCGCTCGACGTTGCCCAGGCTCGCGGTAAACGACGCGATCCGGCTGATGTTGTCGGCATCGTCGGTGAGCTGGGGAACGAGCACGAACCGCACCCACATCGGCCGTCCGTTCGCCGCCAACCGCCTCGCGAACGCCCGCGTCTGGTCGGGGGCCATGCCGGTCAGTCGGCGATGGCGCTCCGCATCCCAGGTCTTGATGTCGAGCAGGACGAGATCGATCGCCTCGAGCTCGGTGTCGCTCAGCTTGTCGCCGTAGTAGCCGTTGGTCTCCACGGCGGTGTGAATGCCCATCGCCTGGGCGGCCCGGAACAGCTTGACCGCGAACCGGTGCTGCATCAACGGTTCGCCGCCGCTCAGCGTGAAGCCGCCGGACATCACCTTCAGCCCGCGACGGTATTTGCGCAGCTCCTCGGCCGCCCGTTCCACCGTCACGGGGATGCCGTTGCTCATCGTCCACGTATCGGGATTGTGGCAATAGAGACACCGCCACATGCAGCCGGTCGTCCAGGCCACGACGCGAACGCCCGGGCCATCGACGGCGGATCCGGTCGTGAACGAGTGCAGGAACCCCATGTCGCCGGTGGCCAGCGCCGTGCGAACGTCGGTTTCCGGCAGGTTCGCCCCGAGGTTGACGCGCAGCTCGTAGGGACTGGACGCCTCCAGCGGGGTGTGGTCGAGAGCGATGTCCTCAGACATGGCGGCCTCCATCGAACGCGCGATTGATCAGGTTCTCTGCGGCTCGCGCGTGAGCTGCATGACTGACACGCCACAGGCGTGACCTGCGGATCGTTCCTGCACGTTTCATGCGAAGCAGGAACGGGAGCCGGAGAGAATTCGCTCGGATGGACCGACCCTCGACCCGTCGCGCCGTCGAGTGGTGGGGAAAATCGCCGACCAGTGCGGAAGAATCCGCAGGCGAGTCCGGTCAAATCCTCGATGTTCGGGTGCGCAGCGGCCGATTGGACACTCACCAGCCCTGGCAAGGCAGCCTCGGTTCTTGCATTCGAGAAAGAGCGGCCGGGCGCTGCCTCGGTCGAGGAGGCGCATCATGATCGAGCTTCAACGCATCCTGTGCGCAGTCGACTTTTCCGAATTCTCCCGCCGCGCTCTGGACCACGCGCTGAGCGTCGCACGAGGTTACGGATCCACCGTCACGGCCCTTCACGTCGTCGCACCCGCTCCCGCCGCGGTCGCAGGCGGCTACTACTTCGGCTCGGAGAATCCGCCTCCTTTGCTGTTTCCGGTGATGGACGCGGATAGCGCAAGAGGTGAACTGCAACGGCTGGTCACGACCGAGCACGTCCCTGGCGTGAAGGTCGACAGTGTCGTGGCCGAAGCATACGACGTCTATCGCGAGATCCTGGCGCAGGCGGATCGGCTTCAGTCCAATCTGGTGGTGATGGGTACTCACGGCCGCTCCGGCTTCGAGCGCCTGTTCCTGGGCTCGACCGCCGAGAAGGTGCTGCGAAAGGCACGTTGTCCGGTCATGACCGTGCCGCCGCAAGGCGCCGGACGCGATGGCCAGCGGTCTGGCGCCGTTCAAACGGATCGTCTGCGGGATCGATTTTTCGAAGAGCTCACACGTCGCGCTCGACTATGCGATGTCGCTGGCGCAGGAGAACGCGGCGGCCCTCGCCGTGGTTCACGTCATCGACATTCATCCGATGTACGTGGATTTCGCACCTCCCGCCGCGATCGATCTTCACGCGTGGATCGAGCAGGCCACGAGCCGCCTGCACGAGATGGTTCCAGACCGCGGTGCGCTCGGCCTGCAGCGTCGCCGACCTGGTACGCGAGGGCACGCCGCCTCGGGAGATTCTGACGCTGGCGCAGGAACTCGACGCCGACCTGATCGTGCTCGGCGTACACGGCCGACGTGCGGCAGACGTGTTGTTCTTCGGATCGACGACGCACCACGTCATCCGCGAGGCGCATTGCGCGGTGTTGACGTTGCGCGGTTGAGCCGATTCGTCATCGGCGAAGGAGACACGTGCTCACCGGGGCAGTGGCCAATGGCCTGACAACATTGTTTCGTGGGTTTCGGTCTCCTGGTCGGGACATCTGGTCCAGACCTGGCGACGGCGGAGACGGCGACCGCAACGCCGGATCGTCCGGCGAATCTGCCTGGCGAGGGCTCCGTTGCCGGCCAAGCGGAGCCCGGCGCGGCCGTGGTCTTCGACCGGGTCTCGCTCGCGTTCGATGAGCAGGTGGTGCTGCGCGACGTGAGCTTCCAGATTCCCCGCGGAGGCATGCGGATCCTGCTTGGCGACAGCGGCGCGGGGAAATCCGTCGTGCTCAAGCTGATCCTTGGCCTGCTTCGTCCGGATGCCGGCGCCATTGTCGTCCGCGGCCAGCGCGTCGACGCGATGCCCGAGCGCGATTTGCTGCGTGTGCGCGCCGACATCGGCATGCTGTTCCAGGAAAACGCACTCTTCGATTCCTTGACCGTTGACGAGAACGTGGGCTACCGGCTGTACGAGGAGACCGCCATGCCCCGGGCGGCCGTTCGCGCGCGGGTCGAGGAGGTGCTGACCTTCGTCGGGCTTCGATCGCTGATCGACGCGATGCCGGCAACGTTGTCGGGTGGTGAGCGGCGCCGGGTCGGCATCGCCCGCGCCATGGCCTCCAGGCCTGCACTCCTGCTGTTCGACGACCCGACCACCGGCCTCGATCCCATCATCGCGACGACGGTGGACCACGAGATCATCAAGCTGCGCGATCTGGAGCACGTCACCTCGCTGGTCGTGACCCACCAGATGCGGGACGCGTTCTACATCGCCACGCACGAAGCCGTGCAGCGGGATGGGCGGGTCACGATCGTCAGTGCCGAAGACGCACAAGGCGGCGCAAACGGAATTCATGGTCCTGCACGAGGGACGGATCCGGTTTCACGGCCGCGCCAGCGAGTTGCTGGCGTCCGAGGACCGCTACCTGCGGGACTTCCTGTTCAGGACCTTGCCGCCCTGGTGACTCGGGGACGCGGATTTGCCGGTGCGGTCCTACCTTCGCGAGCCGCCCAACACGGCCGTCTGAATCTCGGTCGGCAGTCGAGCGATCGCACCAAGCGCCAACCGATCCGCGGCGGCATTATCGCCCTCGAACGAGAGCAGCGATGCCGCCCAAATCTCCGCGCCCCGTTCGCGCCACTCGATGTGTTCGGCCCGCAGCGACGCCGCCGCCGTTCCGGTGAGCGGCGCGGAGCGTATGGCGTCGAGACGGTCCTTCAGCGGCCTGCCGATGAACGGCTTCGCCTCTCCGCTCTGGATCCGCAGGTGCAGCCGCGGACTCGCCAGCTCCACCCACGGGTTCGCGTCCCGATTGCGCGGCGCGGAACGAAAGCGCTGGTCCGCGGCGTCGAGTCGGTCCCACGAAGTACAGCCACAGTCCCGCTTGATGGGACAGATACGGATTGCTGCGATCCGGGTTCGCCATCAGTGCGCGCGAACGCGCGTCCGCGCGCGCCGCGTCGAGCGCGTCCGGGTTGGTATGTCCGATCAACGCGACCGCGGCTTCTCCAGCCCTGAAGTCCCCTCGCCACAGCGTCGTCTGCGGGTAGACATCGAGGAACGACGCGGCAATGCCGTCGAACTCGGCTTCCGAGATCTGAGACAGCGGAATCCATTGGCAGTACAGCCCGCCCGGCGCCAGCACTCGCCGCACGGCTTCGAAACTCTCTCGCGTGTAGAGCGACGACTCTCCGCGCCGCCAGGGGACGACGAGATCGCCGACGACGACGTCGAAGCGGTCGCGCGTCGCGCCGACGTAGCTGCGCGCGTCTTCGGCTCGCACGCGGACGCGCGGATCCGCAAGCACGTCGAGGTTGGCGTCGCCGAACCAATCGCGCGCGGCGTCGGCGACCTCGGGCACGAGCTCGAGCGCCAACGCCTCGCGGATCGGATGAAATCGGATCGCGCTGAAGGAAATGGCCGTGCCGAGGCCGAGAAATGCGACGCGTTGCGGCTGCGGATGCAGCAGCAGCGGAATGTGCCCCTGCAGGCGCTCGTCGCCGGCAGCGTGGGTGCCCCCGAGCACGTAGAAATTGTTCAGTTTGATCCGTCGATGGCCATTCTGTGCGACGACCGCCACGCTGCCGAACGCCCCTTCGCTGAGGTGCAGCAGACGGTCGCGGCCCGACAGCTTCAGGCGCGGCAGCGAGGCCGGCGCGGTGACGAAGAACGCGACGATCGCCACGACGAGTGCCGAGACAACCGTCCTGCGGATCGTTCGGCCGGCACCGCGCGCGGCGATCACCGCGCACAGGCTCGAACACGCGCCGAGCATGCTCACAGCGGTCCAGAGGCCGACAGAAGGCGCAAGCGCAAAGAGCGCGACGAGCGGACCGAGAATCGCACCGGCGGTGTTCGCGGCGAGAATGGCGCCAACGGCCGGCCCGCCTTCGCGTTCGACGTCGCCTTCTTCCTGCATCAGAGCGGGCAGCGCCAGTCCGAGAAGCATGCCCGGCACCAGCAGCGCCGCTCCCGCCAGCAGGGCGAGATGCGTCTCATGGGTGAGGAGCCCTCCGCCCCTCAGATAGTCGAGGCCCGTAGCGCGCACGAACAGCGCGGGCAGCAGCACCATCCAGACACCCGCGCCGGCCCAACCGGCCGAGGCGAGCGCGCGGGAGGCCATCCCGCGCTGAAGCGCCGAGCGCGCAAGGGCAGCTCCGCCCGCGAGCCCCGCGAGAAGCACGGCAACGACCGTGGCGAACGAGTACACGGAATTCTCGTGTACCAGCGCAAATGCGCGCGACGCGAGCGCTTCGAGCGCCAGCGTGATCGCGCCCGAGGCCGCGGCAAAGACCAGCGTTCCACGAGACGGCCGGCGCGCCTGGACACGCTTCGACGGCCGCGGGCTCGCCGGCTCGCGAGTAGCCGGCGCGTTCAGCGAGCGAGCACGGAGGAGCGCGAGAGAGCGTGTCGCGGGGAGTCCGAGGGGCGAAGCCCCTCGGAGCCAATCGAGGAGCAGCGCGCCTGCCGCAACCAGAAGATTGATGGTGATGGCCGCGCGGAGCGCGCCCGTCGCGCCGAGCGACGGCAGCAGGACGGCCGGCACGGCCAGCGCGCCGGCACAGGCGCCCAGGGTGTTCACCGCGTAGAGACCGCCGGCGCGAACGCCGAGCGACTCTGCCCGCGACGCCACGAACTGCGCGAGCACCGGCAGGGTGCCGCCCATGGCGGTCGCCGGAACCAGAACCGAGATGATCGCCACGGCGACTTTCACTGCGAGTTGCAGTGCGGCGTTGTCGCCCGGCGCGTCGGAGAGCCACGCCAGAACGGGCTGCATGGCCCGCAGGATCGGGTCCACCGCGAGCGCGGACAGCCCCGGTGATGATCTCGAGAATGGCGAACGCACGGAGTGGACGGGTGAGGCGCGGCGCGAACCGACCGAGCAGGTAGCTGCCGAGGCCGAGTCCGGCGAAGAACGCCACGAGCGCCGCGGCCGCGGCCGGCGCCGTCGCGCCAAGGAGCACCGCGAAGCGGCGCATCCACAGCACTTCGTAGGCGAGCGCGGCGGCGCCCGACAGGAAGAAGAGAGGTAGAGCGCCGCCGGCGCGCGGCGCACGCGCGCACGATCAGCGGCCGCCGGTCGACTCAGAGGCTGCCTGTTCGCTGAGGATCCGGTCGAGGAGCTCACGCAACTGCGCGCCGTCGGTGACGCCGGCGATCCGCGCCGCGACGCGGCCTTGCCGATCCACGATCACCGTCGCGGGAAGCCCGGGGCCGACGCCGAGCGCTTTCATGTGGTCCTCGGAGGCTTCGAGCCAGACCGGGAACTGGATCTGCAACCCCTGCATGAATTCCCGCACCTTGGCCTTCGCCGAACGCGGTTCGTTGGCGGCGCCGACGAATTCGACGCCACGATCGCGATACGCCGCATATGCCTTCACGAACTCGGGCATCTCTCCCTTGCAGGGTGCGCACCAGGTCGCCCAGAAGTTGACGACGATGACCTTGCCCTTGAGTTGGGACAACTGACGCCGCGCGCCCGGAATGTCGCTGAACACCAGCTTCGGCGCCGGCGTCCGCTGTTCTTTCGGCACCCAGACATCTCCGGGCGCCGCGATGACGGACGGTGAGAATCCGCGCGGCAAGTGCGAGAACGAACCAATAACGAAGAACGAATCAATCGCATCGCTGGAACACATCCGACTGAGGAAGCAGGGCCAGGACACCGCCGGGCTCTGGCCGTGCGTTCCGGAAACGTCTGATCCTAGAAGCGGCGGGAGTAGCCCCCCAGAATCAGATAGTCGGCAAACGCCGCGTCGCCGTGCGCGCCTCGCGCCTTGTCCGGCACGCTCTGGAATCGATTCCGGTAAATCGCGATCGGAACCGACAGCGTGACGGCGTTCTTCCCTTTGACGATGATGTTGAACGCGGGTTCGATCGACACCGCGATCCCTGGACGCCGAAAGCCGGCATCCGCTCCAATGATGTCCCGCACCGGCACGCCCTCCACGCGGAGGCCCCCGCTGAACGTCATGTTCACGCTCTTCGGAATCGGGAACGCCACGCCGCCGCGCGCCAGGAACTGGTCGGCGATCGACATGACCTCTTCCCCCGGAGCGGTGCGGTAGGTCTGGACGTTGCTCTTCTCCCCAGGCGTCGCGAGATACGCACCACCGCCGTAGATCGACAGCTTCCCGCCTGCCACCGCCGCGAACGTGGTGAAGTCCACCAGAATGCCGAACCCGCCGTCACCCGGCTGGATCGACTGATCGACCGTGCGGATCTGGTTCGTCACCGCGCCGCCAGACAAGACCCGGAACGTGTCGGTGGCGTTGTTCTGGCCGGTTGGGATTTTCACACCGACGCCGAGCTGCAGGTTGCCACCCGGATGCGTGTCGGGGTCGAACATCCAGCGGCGCGTCGTGAAGAACACGTCGCCGACACCGCGCGCCGCGGTCTGGTACCGTTCGAGCTCCACGCCCTGCTGGCGCAGCGACTGCGAACGCGTGGCCATGAAGATCGGCACGCCGAGACTCAGCTCGACGCGCTTGGTCGCCTGGTATCGGACCGTCAGGTCCGCGAGGTTGACGTGGTTGATGACCTGATTGCCGAGTTCGTCCCGCTCTTCCTGATATTCGTCGCCAACGAAATGCCGATCCGATTCCTGGTACCGCCAGCCGAGTGAGAATCCCCACTCCCCTGCCGCTGGATACCCCGTGCCCTGCACGCCAAACCCGGGCGTGCCCATTCGTGCGGCCACTCAACCCTGGGCGAATGCATGCTTGGGAGCGCCAAGCCCGATCGCCGTGGCGAACGCCGTCACGACACAACAACGCAGCACCGACCTCATCGATCCTCCTTACACGTGGGGATGACCGTTGGACCTTACAGGCAGTTATGGGAAGGATCAATAGCCTGAAACCACTAATGCGGCTGCGGACGCTTCACGACGCTCGGACCGGCCGCCTCCACCAATGAGCGCGCGTCCCATCGCGCGCACAGTCCGAGCCCCTCACGCGGTTGGCAATCGGACCACGACGGTGGTGCCGCCGGTTGGCGGGCAATCGATGACCAGCTGGCCCTTGTGGGCCTCCACCAGACGTTTGGCCGTCGGCAAACCGAGACCGGACCCACGCGACTTCGTCGTGAAGAACGGCGTGAAGATCTTTTCGCGAATTTCGGACAGGAATCCCTGGTCCTCCGTCCGTGATCGCGATCTGGCAGGTCGAGTCTCTGGCCTCGACGGCGACGTGGATCGTGCCCTTTCCCTGCATCGCATGGACCCCGTTGATCAGCAGGTTCTGGAAGACGATCCGAAGCATCTCGGCGTCTGCCGGGAACGGCGGCGCCGCACCGGCAATGTGCACGTCCACCTGGCTGGCCGACGGGTCCTGGGCCATCAGGCTGGCGATCGAGGTCACGAGGGGCACGACCTCGGTCGGGGAATACTTCGGCTGTGGCGGCCGCGCGAACAGGAGGAGATCCTTCATCATCTGGTCGAGCGCATCGATCCGCGCGATGATCTCTTTCAGGATCTGGGTGTTCCCGTCGTCGCCCAGCCGGCTGGCGAAGACCTGCACCGCGCCGCGGATTCCGGCCAGGGGATTCTTGACCTCGTGCGCCACCACTGCAGCCATCTCCCCGAGCTTCGCCAGCGCCGCCTGCTCCGCCAGCTGCGCTTCCATGTGCACGCGATCGGTCAAGTCGTGAAGGATGCCTGTGAACTTGCGCTCTCCCCCGATCCGCATCTCGCCGACCGACAGATGGAGCGGAAACACGCTGCCGTCTTTGCGACGTCCCTGTACTTCGCGACCGATGCCGATGATCTTCGCGCGGCCCGTGGCGAGGTAGCGCGACAGGTAACCGTCGTGTTCGTCGCGATACGGCGAGGGCATCAGCATGTTGACGTTCTGCCCGCAGACCTCGCTGGCGCTATAGCCGAACAGCCGTTCCGCACCAGGGTTGAATGCCTCGACGCGTCCACAGGCGTCGATGACGATGATCCCGTCCACGGCAGAATCGACGATGGCGCGCCAGCGCGCTTCGCTGGCCCCGAGCTCGCTCTCCAGCCGGGCCCGCTTGGTCAGATCGTGCAGCATCCCGGTGAACTTGCGCTCACCCGCGATCCGCATCTCGCCAACGGAGAGGTGGACCGGAAACGCGCGGCCAAGGCGATGCGTCAGCCACGCCATCACCAGGCCGGCAGCGACGAAGACGACCCACGAAGCCTGATCGAAGGGGCGTAGCAGCAGCGCGACGGCGACCACCGCGACCGCGATGCCGTACCCAGCCAGGGTCGTGAGATCGGCCTGGCTGCGCGCCACGACGGAGCATTCTTCCGCATTTGCCTCGGGGAACAGGAGCTGACGGCCAGCATACAACAGAGGATTTCGCGCAACCGCGGGCTTTTCCCCATCCGCTCGCGCGATCCGGCGCTGCCTGCCGTGCAAGTGCGACGGCGTGGATCTTGAAGTCCGGGTCGGCATGCGCAGCATCCCGCAGAACGCCGCCGTCGATCGGCGCCCGGCGCAGTCCGGTCCGCCCCGGTCGCTCCGGCTGCTCGTCGTCGACGGCGAGCCGCTCATCCGGTGGTCGCTGGCGGCGGCACTGGAACAGCGCGGGCACCGCGTCACCGTAGCCGCCGATCGAGATGGCGCACTGCACGCGATCGGAGCCGCGCCGGTGGATGTGATCCTCCTCGACTGTCATCTGGCAGATTCAGCCGACCTGGAACTGCTGCGCATCATCCGCGGACGGGCGCCGCAGACGCCGGTCATCGGCATGACCGCCTTTCCGAGCCAGGACCTCAGCCGGCGCGCGGGTGAGCTCGGCGCAGCCTGCCTGCTGGAAAAGCCGTTCGACGTGTTCGGGATCGAGGAGATCCTGCTGGACGTCTGCTCGAAGTCGGCCTGAATTGCACCGCGAAATCTTTCGCGGCCCTTGCCCACACCCGCTGAGCCTGGCGGCGCGGCATCTCGGCCTGCACCCGGTGATGATGGACCGCTGGGGCGTGCGGGTTTCTCCCCAGCCGGTCGGAGTTTTTCGCAGCCGGCTCCCGCGCTGCCGGTGGAATTCACGGTGCTTCAAGTTGCGCCGAACGGAACGCGTGTTGCGTGGCCAGGGGTGGAGGCACCACCGATGGCCACCACCAACCGACCTGACGCCGCACGTCCTGTTCGGGATCCCGCTGAGAGGACGCAAGACGGTTCACGCCTGCGGGACCCGTCGAGCGGGGTTCAGGGTGCGCTGGAGTGTGCGTTCCTCGACGAGTTCCTGTCGGATCGCGGGCACACGTTTCAATCGATCGAGACGCTGACCAAGGCCCGGCGAGAAGCACTGCTGCGCGAGGCGGCGGCGTATGCCACGTTGAGGCTCGCGGAAATCGAGTCGCGGGCGCACTTCGTCAAGGACCTCGAGCGTTGAGCGAGGAGGGAGCCGTTCCATGTCTCACATCAAATCGATTCTCGTACCGGTGGATTTCAGCGCCGCGTCGCAGCGCGCGCTCGCGGCCGCGCGCGACCTCGCCACGGCATTCGGCGCGACCATTCACCTGCTCCACGTGTTCGAAACCCCGCTCGCGATGGGCGCCTTCATGGACATGTACACGCCTGCGCCGGACGACTACGTCGAAAGTTTCGCAACCCAGGCGCGTGCGCAGCTGGCGGCGCTGCTCAGCGAGAAGGAGAAGACCGGCTCCCCTGTCGTCGTCGCCGCCCGGATGGGGATGCCTGCCGACGAGATCCTGCAGTATGCGCGCGAGCACGGCGCCATCGATCTGATCGTCCTCGCGACGAGCGGCCGCGGCCGGGTTGCGCGACTCATGATGGGCAGCGTCGCGGACAAGGTCGTGCGCGCCGCTCCGTGTCCGGTCCTCACCGTACATCTTCACGATCGCGAGGCGGCGACGGAAGGCGGCCGAGCGGCGTAACCCCGGCGCCGGCGCGCTTCTACGTCGCCGCGGTCCGCAGGTGAGAGGCGCTCATCAGCGGACGCCCTCAACCATCATCAGGTCGGCGCCTCGGGTATCTTCGACCGTCAGCAGCATCCGCGCCTCATCCGCCGAGAGGGACAGCTCGAGTGAATTGGAGAGGTTCAGCTGCGTCAGGTAGGCCACCGGCGTCTCCTTCCCGGTGTCGAGGTCTCTCAGAACGATGGTTCCGGGGAATTCGGGTCGGACCGATCGCCTGATCAGGTAGATGCCCTTCCGGCCGACCGTCCACGTGCGGTACCGAACGCCCGGGGCCACCAGCTTCTCCTCGCCGCCTTCGACTGGCGCGCTCCAGATGCCCGCGACGAGCTCGCTGCGGTTGAAGTAGAGCCGCTTGCCATCTGGCGCCAGAGAGAAGTAGTCGCCGCCGTCCCGGGTGATCTGTTCCGGGACGCCTCCGCCGGTCCGCATCCTCCAGATCTGCGGCGAACCACTGCGGTTCGAACGGAAGTAGACGAACGCGCCGTCGGGGGACCAGGCCGGATGGTCCTTGTGTCCGGGATCGTCATCGAGACGTCGGGGTGTTCCGCCCGACGCGGGGATCCCGTACAGACCGTTGCGCACCGAGAAGAAGATCTGGCGTCCGTCCGTGGACCATTCACCGAACGAGAGCGAGCCGTCCGCCGTGTCGGCGCCGGTCAACGGCATCTGGCCGGAGCCGTCCGCCATCCCGAGCCACAGCTCACTCCGTCCGGAGCGATTGGTTCGAAAGACGATCCGTGTGCCATCCGGGGAGAAGCGACCGCCCTGATCCTGGCGTGTGGATGCCACGATCCTTGCGGCTGGGGCTCGGCGTCGAGGCGTTCAGGCGAGCGAGCCAGATGTTGGTGTCGTACGGATAGATCTCGTAGACGAGTCGTCCGGGTGGCATGCGGGACATGGAGATTCCCGCAATGGCGAAGTCGATTTCTCCGCCGCCGATGCCCGCCATGGGCTCCATCCGGTACGGTGGAACTGTCGACATGCGGATCAGGTGTGCGGGATGGCTGACATCGCCCCGATCGCTCGAGCCGCCCGGTTTCATGCTGATGATGAGATCGGTCGTGCCGGGGATCCAGGCGAGCTCGGCTGATCCGTCCACCGTTCCCAGCGCCGCCTCCCGGCCGCCCTCCACCGGGACCAGAAACAGCGCCTTGTCCGTGCCCGCGCGACGGCTGAAAGCGACGTGGCGGCCATCGCTCGAATACGCGGGAAACTCGTCCTCCACGCCCGGGTCGGGATGCGTGAGCTGCTGCACGGTGCCTGTCGCCACGTCCACGCGGAACAGGGCGATCGCGTTCTGCCGCGTGTGTCGCTGGAACGCCAGCCATTTCCCATCCGGCGACCAGCTCAGCCCGCGCCAGCTGATGCCCGCCGCCACCATCTGTTCCTGGCCACCCTGTGGCCGAGATCACGCAGAGGTCCGTCAGGCGTGTGTCGCCCGTACCGGTGAAGCGGACAAACGCGATGCGGTCGGCATCAGGGGACCAGACCGGGTAGTTGCCCGATCCCGCGAACACCCGCCGAGGCGGTTCGATGTTGATCGTCTTGACGTAGATGCCGATGTCGTCCTTCACCCCTCGCCAGGCGAACGCGACCTGTGAGCCATCCGGAGAGATGCCCGGGCGATACTCGTGGCCCTCGTACCCGGTGAGCGATTGCGGCGTGTAGAGCACCGCGTTTCTCGGCACCTCGTCGCGATTGCGCGAGATCCACACGACCGCCGCGACCATGAGCGCGGCGAGTCCCACGGTGACCTGGAGCGAACGTGACGTTCGCCAGGACGGCCGGGCGGTCGCCTGGCCGGAAAACGCCTGCTGCTGGAGATCGCGGAGGGCGTCGCGCAGTTCCGTGCCGGAGGCGTAGCGATCGCCCGGGGCCTTCCGGAGACAGCGCAAGGCAATGTCAACCAGCCGCGCGTCTCCGGCGGGTCGCGGCGGGTCCTCGTGAATAACGGCCGCCAGCGTCGAGATCGCCGACGCGTTCGCGAAGGCCCGCCGGCCGGCGATCATCTCGTAGAGCACCGCCCCGAAACTGAAGATGTCGCTCCGAACGTCGACAGGCCGGCCCTCGGCCTGTTCCGGCGACATGTAGCCGGCCGTACCGGCAATGAAACCTTCCGTGGTGTGCGCGGCCGCACCCATCGCGAGCGTCGTGGTGTCCGTGGCGGCGACGGGCGGCTCCAGGAGCTTGGCGAGGCCGAAATCGACGACCTTCACCAACCCATCGGCCGACACCATGATGTTCGAGGGTTTCAGATCGCGATGCACGATGCCCGCGCGATGGGCCTTGTCCAGGGCTTCGGCGACTTGCACGGCGATGTCGATCGCGCGCGCGGTCGACAGGCCGGACGGCCCGATCTGGCTGTCGAGCGTCGACCCGTCGACGAACTCCATCGCGATGAAGTCGATGCCATCCACGGACCCGATGTCGTGGATCGTCACGATGTGCGGATGGTTGAGCGCTGAGGCGGCGCGCGCTTCCCGCACGAACCGCGCCTTCCGGTCCGCGTCGGCCACGCGGTGGGGTGACAGCACTTTGATCGCAACGAGCCGGCCGAGACGCGGATCCTGCGCCTTGTAGACCACACCCATGCCGCCCTCGCCGATCTTCTCGAGGATCCGGTAGTGGGCGAAGGTGGTCCCGATCATGCGCGTGGCAAGGTCAACTTCGATCGCTGAAGGTCCTGCGCATTCTACGCTACGCCCAGGTCAGGCCTTGATCATCTGTCGCAGCACGTCGACGACCACCGCGGGCAACTGATCGGGCCTGTGCAGCACCGCGAACCCCTGGCGGCCAAAGACACGCCGCGCATAGCTTGGCGCTTCGCGATCGACGGTCAGACAGAAGACGGTGACCCCCTGGCGGCGGGCCTCCGCCACGGCCTGACGCGTGTCTTCGATGCCATAGCGGCCTTCGTACACGTCGATGTCGTTCGGCTTTCCGTCGGACAGGAGAAGCAGCAGACGCGACGCCGCGCGAACGCGACACAACGCCGCGGTCACGTGACGCAGCGATGCGCCAAGACGGGTATACCCATCGCTGTCCAGGGCGGCGAGGCGCCGGCGGACGAGCGCGCTCGAAGGCTCTGCGAATGTTTTCAGCCGCCTCACCTCGACGCGCGCCGCGCCTTCCCCTGAGAACGCAAACAGCGCATACGGATCGCCGAGGGCATCGAGGGCCTCGCAGACGACGAGCAGCGCTTCCTTTTCCACGTCGACGATGCGGCGGTTCGCCGACACCCAGCCGTCGGTCGACGCGCTGACGTCCACCAGCAACGCCACGGCCAGCTCGCGCCGTGCTGCTCGCGTGGCCACATAGAGGCGGCCGTCCATCGCCACGCCGGCACGCTGGTCGGCGGCCGCAGCCACATACGCCGCGACGTCGAGTTCGGCGCCGTCGATCTGCCGGAACAACCGGATCGGCCGCGGTCGAAGCCGCTCGAAGCGGCTGCGGACGCGTCGGACGAGCCTCGCATGCCGCGCCAGGCACGCGGTCGCCCACGCCACATCGCCGAGCGGCGCGTCGAGGTCCCGAACGATTGCGCCAGGCTCGCGATAGTGTCCTGCGTGGCAGTCCCACTCGGGGTAGGAGACGGCATCGGTCGGGGCCATGGCCTTGGAACCGGCAGGCGTGCCGGACGCCGCGGGTTCGCCGCTCCGCAGCACTTCGACCGGCGGTTGCGGTGTGCGGACGACGCGCGCTTCGGGCAACTCGGACAGGGAATCCCCCAGCCCTTCGGGATCCGTATCCTGGTCGCGGTCGGCCGGGCGCGTGAGCCCGAACGGATCTTCGACGCTCTCCTGAGGCTCGTCGGCACGAATCACCCACGCGCCGGTCGCCGAGTCGTCCTCGTCGTCCTCCGCATGCCGCGCGCGGGGGCGGCGCCGCATCTCCGCGACGCGCGGTCGCCGGGTACGCTGGGGGGACGAATCGTCCATCGCGCCATACCACGGCGCGCCGCCGGCGCGCCCGGGCTCCAGGAACTCACCCCAATAGAAGACCGGCGCGAGGGGACGATAGGGGCCGTCGGCGCGGTAGCTCGGCGCCACGCGGTTCGCCCACCGGGCGCACTCTTCCGCCGAGGCATCGACGGGCAGATCCAACGCAGGACTCAGTGGATGTGCGCTGAGAAGGCGGAGGACGTCGCGTTCGAGAGGATCGACGCGCGGCGTCGGGTGCGTCACGCGCCGCTGCATGGCGGCAACGGCGCGCGCGCTGGCGAGGGCCGGCAGGAGGCCAGGCGTGTGCACCGCCACCCACCGATCGACGATCGCGGCATCGGCGATCCTGAAGAGATCGCGAGCCTGCGGCGTCCCCAGACCGGCGAACGTGTACCGTGAGCGGCGCACAACCCGAAGGGACTGTTGTACGGCCAGCAGCCGGTACAGGGCCAGCGACTCTTCCTCGCTTCCCTTTACATTCAGGACCGGCGCGAGGGAGATCCCGCGTCCGTCCGTTCCGCAGACCGCCGGCGGCGCGGCAGATCGCATCCGTCGGGACGCGAGCCGTGAGAGCCACGTCGCCGGGGCGGGCGCGTCGATGGGCGAGACAGGAATCGGCGTCCCATGAAGCGCCAGCACGAACGCTTCCAGGCGTCCCCGGATACTCGCGAGTTCCAGACCCGATGATCGCCCGATCGGCCCGTGACGCCGCCACAGGTCCCGCGCCAGCCGCGTCGCGGCGTGCGCACCTTCGAGGATCAGTTCTTCGGGTTCGGACATGCAGGACGCTCTCAGCCGTCACATGGTGGCGGTCACCAGGTCGTGCATCGCGGCCAGCAGATCCGGATCGTCGGTGAGCGGTCCAAGGAGTGCGGTCCGGCAGGCGGTCCGCATCGGGATCCCATTCGCCAGCAGTCGCGCCGTGGCGACGATCAGGCGGGTGCTCGGGACCTCCGCCAGGCCTCTGTCGCCGAGCTGGCGCAGCCGGTTGGTCAGCGTGACGAGTGCGACGGCGCGGTTGCGCTCCACACCGCCTTCGTGCGCCACGATATCGGCTTCGACGTCCGGTGTCGGGAAGTCGAACTCCAGCGCAACGAATCGTTGCCTCGTGCTTGGCTTCAGGTCCTTGAGCGCATGTTGATATCCCGGATTGTAGGAAATGACCAGCTGGAAACCTGGAGCGGCCTCCACGATTTCGCCGGTCTTGTCGAGAGGCAGCAGTCGACGATCGTCGGTCAGCGGGTGAATCACGACGATGGTATCGGTCCGCGCCTCGATGATCTCGTCGAGGTAGCAGATGGCGCCCGCCCGCGCCGCGAGCGTCAGCGGCCCATCGAGCCACACCGTGTCGCCGCCGCGAATCATGTAGCGTCCCGTGAGATCGCTGGCCGACAGATCGTCGTGGCAGGCGACGGTGACGAGCGGCCGCCGGAGACGCCAGGCCATGTGCTCGACGAACCGGGTCTTGCCGCATCCGGTTGGCCCCTTGAGCATCAGCGGAAGGCCGCGCGCGTGGCAGGTCTCGAACACCGCGATTTCATCGGCGGTCGCCACGTAGTACGGCGCCTCGGCGCCCGGATACCGCAACGTTCCGTGCAGGCGCTCACCGCTGGTCGGTTCGGCTGGCCGCAAGACACCCGGCGATTCCCGCCTCATGCTGTCGTCGCTCCGCTGGGCATCGGCGCATCGGACACGGCAGGCTGCCGCGGCGCCAGGAAGAAAAAGTCCCACAAGAACAGGACGACTCCGGCGGTGAACAGTGTCCCGGTCGCGACGAGCATGAGGAAGTGCACCTGGATCTTGGCTTGTGTTTCGAGGAATCCGAAACCGAGGATGCGCTCCAGGTACACCTGACCGATACCCGCCGCGGCAAACGACATCGTCATGCCGAACATGCCGCCGACCTGCAGCCAGAACGCCCACAGCCCGATTTTCGACTCGCGCTCTGATTCGGGATGGCCCATCAGCGACGGCATCGCATAGGTGATCACCGCCAGGACGATCATGACGTAGGCACCGAAGAATGCCGAATGCCCGTGCATTGGCGTAATCAGGGTGCCGTGGGTCCACTTGTTGACCGCCGGCCACGTGTGCGCGAGGCCGAGGAGACCGGCGCCCAGCGCGGAGAACAGCGCGCTGCCGAGGGTCCAGTGCACCGCAAGCGTGTTCGGATGGGCGAGACCGGAACGGCGCATCGCGCGATAGGCATAGACGGACATCGCGACGAACACCAGCGGTTCCAGCGCGGAGAAGAACCCGCCGATGGGCAGCCAGTACGACGGCACGCCGACGAAGTAGTAATGGTGGGCCGTGCCGAGCAGACCGGAGATGAACGTCAGCCCGACGATGACGTACAGCCACTTCTCCATGACTTCACGATCGATGCCCGACAGGCGAATCAGCAGGTACGCGAGCAGCGCTCCCTGGATCATCTCCCAGACGCCTTCCACCCACAGGTGAACCGTCCACCAGCGGTAAAAGATGGCGATGGTGTAGTTGTCGAATTCGAAGAGTGCCGGCAGGTACAGGATGGCGGTCATGGCCAGGCCCGCCATCAGGATGCCCTCGGTCGTCGTGAGCCGCTTGGCCTTCCAGATGGTCATCCCCAGGTTATAGAGGAACATCAACATCACGACGACGATCGCGAGTTTGACCGGCATCGGCTGTTCCAGCAGCTTGTTGCCGGCCGTCCACCCGAACAGGTACCCCACGACGGCTGTGACCCCGGCGAGCGTCCACAAGCCGAGCCCCCAGTACGCCATCTTCGGGCTGTGAAGCTCTGTTCGCGATTCTTCCGGAACCAGCCAGTAGGCTGCCCCCATGAAGCCGGTCAACACCCAGACGATGAGCAGGTTCGTGTGAATCGCCTTGGACACGTCGAACGGCAGCCAGTCCTTGATCGGATCCGGCCCGAGGTACTTGGCCGCAGACAGCAGCCCGAACGCCATCTGCAACCCATAGAGGAGCAGCGCGACCACGAAATACGGATAGGCGACAGCCTGCGTGCGAAAGCGCATCGAACGGCTCCTCTCACTTGAACGTCGCGAGGTAGGCGACCAACTGGTCGATCTCTTCGGGCTTCAGAACGGAAGCGAGGGGCGGCATGATCGATTGCCCGCCCACCGAGAAGGTCTGCCCCGGCACGAGGTAGCCATTCGGGTTGATGATCGACTCCCGGATGTAATCCTCGGGCGTTTTCGCTGCGCCTTTGTAGTCGGGACTTCCGAGCAGCGCGTTCGTGCGCGTCACCAGTCCGGCCAGCGACGGGCCGACCAGCGTGACGCCCTGCTGCAGCGCGTGACAGCCGAAACACGCCGGTGGCGTCCGCTTGAAGACCGCCTCGCCGAGCGCCACCGGATCCGCCGAGGCGGCGCCTGGCGCCGGCGTGCCGAGCACGATCCCCTGTGGCGACGCCGCGGTGACGAGGATCGGCCGTGGCGGCCAGTTCTGATTGTCGATATTGGAGACCCAGGTCAGAAACGCGATGACCGCGCTGATCTGGTCGTCCGAGAGCTTCGGGTTCGGCATCAGCCGGCCGTGGCGCTCCTCGGAGTAGTACTTCGACGGATCGCGAAGGAACTGTCGGAGATACGCCTCTCCGCGGTGCTGGGCAATCTTGGTCAGGTCGGGCGCATAGTAAGCGCCCTCCCCGAGCAGCGTGTGGCAGTTGATGCAGTTCTTCCGGTGCCACACGTGCTTGCCTTCAATCACGGCCGGCGTGATCGCCTCGGCGTGCGTCAGCTCGCCGAATTTCATGTGGCTGTCGATCGTGAGGCCAATGAAGATCAGCGCGAAGATCGTGGTGCCGGCGACGAAGAAGATGCGCGTCTGGCGTCTCGTCATGCTCACCTCGAACAGAAAAGCGGGTGCGATCGGGAAGACGAAGAGGCCCGACGGGTCACACGCCGATGCGCGAGAAGTTGCTGATGGCGATCCAGCCTGCGTAGAGCGTCGCCAGCACGACAATGACCAGAACGACGAGGCAGAGGAGGCGCTGGAGACCAGGGGGGAGAGCCGTGACCGGTTCAGCTGACAGCATGGTTCACCTCACCGGAAGCGTTGCGCTGCGAACGGAGCGTACATGCGAACCTTGACCGGCTCAACGCGAAATAATCCTCATCGCGCGAATAATTACGCACCTCCCGGCCCGCGATGAGGAAGTCCAGCTCTGCATTCGACCCGCGGTGCCCGGATGGCGCCACGTGTCAAGCAGGTCACCGTCGCGCCAGATCATGAACGCTCCGGACGGGCACCAACAGAACCGTCGTTGCCACCGTGGTGTGGTGAAGATCATCAGCGTCGCCCACACCGTGAGCTCGCGGGACGACGCCACCATTCGACGCCAGATTGCGGCTGATGCGCGCGCGTCTTTCGGCATCAGCTTTCAGCGGACCGAGGGAACTCCGGCGAATGAGCGCCACGCCGGGTGAGACGAAGGCCCAGTAGCGTCGAAACTTCAGCCGGGCGGCAGCGTCCGTGGCAACCGCACGGGTCTGGGTACGGAACGTCGACTCGCTGGCGCCATGCGGATCGGCCCGCAGAGACCACACGATCTTCACGTAATCCGGCTCGTCGAACGCCGCGAACTGCTCCGGTGCAAGGGCGTGGAACCTGGGGTTCGGATCCCACGGCTTGGTCACGGCGCCTGCGACGATTTCGCGGCCAGGCAGTTCTGCGAGGATGCCCCATCCGAGCGACAGCATCTGCGGCAGCAGCGCGCGCGGTCGCGCCCTTTCGTCCGGCGTGCTGCCGAGCGCCAGCTCCCGCGCTTTGAAAACGGCGCGGATGACGGGAGACGCGAGCAGGTCCTGCTCGCAGGCGGCGGCCAGCGTGATCGCTGCCGATGCCTGTACCCGCACGCTGTGACGTTCGGCAACCTCATAGACGGGCATGAATCGGTCCAGCAGAGGGTCCACGTCATCCGCGGTGCCGGCCGGCGGGCTGCCATACCGATACCAGGTGAAGGCGGCCGTTCCAGCATAGGCCGTCGCGGCGACCCCGAGGCCCGTCGCGACAATGCGCCCGACGGCACGAATCACCCGGGCGTTTCTTTCGTCGCGGCCCGGCCAGCGAGAGACGGGGAAGTCATGACTTCCTCCTTGATGTCAGTTCAGACAAAACACAGCAAGAGCGGTTGCCACTGCAGGTCGGCAACGCACGATCCTTGCCGGGACTTTTCGTCGGAACCTCGCAGCCCTTCGTGCTGACCGGACGCCGGGCTGCGTGAGATTTTTCGCGACGGTCGCAAAAAGCCGCGCCCTGCGACGGTGGTTCCGACACTATCGCGTCGGTGGAGCCGGGAAGATGTCTCCGCGTCGACGTCAGGCAGGCATTCGCGGCGACCCGGAACGCGGCACGACCGTGTGAAAGCCCCACCACGCCAGGGCCACGGCAACCGCCAGGATCGTCAGCATGTTCCCGAAGTACCACGCCGAAGAGTCGAGCGTGGCAGGCAGTTGGAGCAGCAGCTCACTGATGAAGATGCCGACGGCATATGAAAGAAGTCCCCACCGGAGCACGACCACCGCGCCACTTCCAAAATAGAGGAAGGCCACCGCCGCGTTGACCCACGGATTGCCGTCGTTGCCGAGAGCGCCAAGAAGTGCGAACAAACCGGCAAACGCGGCGGCGGCGGGCCACTGGCGCCGGAGAACCACGCGCAGAATGAAAAGAAGAAAGAAAGAGAAGAGGACGTTCCGCACGCGCGTAGGGCACGCCCTGCAATATCAGGCCGACGGTGCTTCGCATTCCCATCAGGAGCTCAGTGGCGCCCGGGTAGCCCATCAGCTCGCGTGCCCCGGACCAGCTATCGACGACTCGCACCAGCAGGGCCCAGACCACACCGAGCGCCGCGCCGAGCAGCACGTCACGGCCGACCACGGGATCCGCCACCCGTCCGGCCAGGAGGTTGGTCCACGACACCAGCACCTGTGGCCAGTGCTTCCGCACGTACGGCTCGAGCGCTACATAGATCGTCCACAGGAGCACACCGTAGAACACCGACGTGCACACGGCAATCAGGAACATCGCGAGCAGGCCGATCGATCCCACGAGATGCACCTTGCAGAACCACACGGCCATCAGGACCGCGGCCATGCAGACGCCAAGCCGCGTCGCGCCCTGGAGGTCTCCCCGTCCGCTGCGCAGGTTCTTTCGCGCGAGGAATCCCGCTCCGCCGAGGATGCCGAACGTGATCGCGAACAACACTATGACGATCACCGTGTCGCGATCGTCCGATGCCTCGGTCATCCGCCACGGCTTCCGCCAGGGTCCCGCCACCATGAATGCCACTGGACGTCCCCCGAGAGCGGCGGCTTCCACGCGTAGAGGCCGCCCGCTGTCCGGCCACGTGCCGGTCCAGGCCGCGCGGGTGTCCGACGCGGCGAGCCAGGTCCAGAGCGGCTCGGCGCTCTTCAGCTGCGCGAGGTCCAGACCCGCCAGCGTGAAGACTGGCGTCCAGTCGACCGGCGCCGCATGCGTGGGGGCATCAAGTTGCTGCGCCGGGATCGTCTCGAAGTAGGTGAGCCGCCCCTGGTGGTCCAGCTCGACGTGGGTCATGCCCGACATGAGTCGGCGGCGGATCATCGGGGAACACGAGCCCAGGCGTCAGCAAATCATTGTGGAACATGACGGCGGTCAGCGGGTCGTGGCTCTGCCGGTACCAGAACTCCAGCGGCGACGGGCGCTGCGTGTAGAACCGTGTTCCAGTCGAGTGCCGGCTTGTCGTGCTCCCTCACGTACTTGACGAGGTCCTCGTTCCACCGGAAGCCGGCCGCCTCGTCGCGCGGGCGCTCCGGCGAGACGAGCTGGCGGACGGCGTCGCGCGCCTTCTGCGCGAGAACGTCGGTCGTGTACTCCGGCCGCATTCGATCGAGCGGGCTGGTCCGCAGCGCCATCCCGAACGCGGCCGCGATGCCGGCGAGCACGGCCAGGAACACCGGCCACGCAACCCGCGCACTCAGGCCGGCGCCCTCTCCTGCGGCCGCGACCATTTCCGGCGACGGCGTCTCGCCAGCCGCGAGCGCGGCGGCCAGCGGATCGCCGCCCGGCAGCGCTGCGGACACCGCGAGCGCCGAAGCGGGACGACGATCGGGCTCGGGTCGAGACAGCGAAGAATGGCCCGCTCGATCGCCGGGTCGAGCGCAGTCACGAGGCTGGACGGCGCGGCGATCGAGAGGTTTTCGTGCTGACTGACCAGCTCCGCCACCGTCGTCGCAGTGAACGCACGGCGGCCGGTGAAGAGCTCATAGATGACGAGGCCCAGCGCAAAGATGTCGCTCTTCGCGGTGACCTCCCGTCCCAGGAGCTGCTCGGGCGCCATGTACGCCGGTGTGCCCGCGCGGATATCCTCGACCCGCCCGATCGCGGCCAGACCGAAGTCCATCACGCGCACCCTGCCGTCGCCGTCGAGCATCACGTTGGCCGGCTTCAGATCGCGATGGACGACGCCGCGTTGATGGGCGGCGGCGAGCCCCGCGCACAACTGGCGCGCGATGTCGGCGGCTTTGTCCTCAGGGAATCTGCCAATCCGCCGGAGCGAGCTCGCGAGGTCCTCCCCGTCGACGTACTCCATCGAGAGATACAGAAGGCCGTCGGCCTCGCCGATGTCGTACACGCGGCACACGTTGGGGTGGGAGACCTGCCGCGCGGTGCGCACCTCGTTGTGAAACTGCGCGAGGCGCACCGGATCGTGGCGGAGCGTTTCCGGCAGGAGCTTCAGCGCGACCGGCTGGCCGAGGCGCAGGTCGTCGGCCCGATAGACCTCGCCCATCCCGCCGCGGCCGAGGAGACCGATGATCCGATAACGGCCGTCGAGCAGCGCGCCGGGGTCGAAGCGCCCATGACTGATCGAATCAGACGAGGTGAGCCAGCCGCTCGACGGCGGTTTCCCGGCGGCCGGGGGTGTCGGCCGCGTGATTTCACCGGGCGACAATCCGGTCGTCTGGCTCGCGCCCATGGTGACCGCGTCTGATCCGGCCGGCGAGCCGCACGACGCACAGAACCGGGCCCCGTTCGTCAGGACCGAATGGCAACTGGCGCAGACCATCTGAGAATTATGACCTGTGAAAGTCAAAGGCGAGGTCCAAGGTCCCCGCCGATCTGAAGATGGAGGCGCCGCGCGACGGGGATCGGCCGTCGCTGACGCTCAGCCTTCAGATGGTGCTCGTCTCAGTCGCCACTGAGCCACGGACTTGGAGCTCACCCAGGAACGCGTCGCGCCATCGAACTTTTCGAAGTGCGCGCTCGCCAGATGATCGGCGAACGCCTGTTGGTTCGCGTACACCTCGTACAAGAAGACGCGGTGTTCGTCCGACGGATCGACGCAGACATCGAACTGCGAGCAGCCGGACTCGAGGAGAGAGTCGGCGGCCTGAGTGGCCAGGCGTTCGAGAAAAGGATCGGCAAACCCCGGTCGAATCGTGAATTCGACGGTCACCACCCAATTGTCATCAGACACCCGTCACCTTCTTGACCAGCTCGAAGAACTGCTTCTTGTTCTCGGTGTTGACGGTCCAGTTCACCGGCGGGCTCTGGAATCCGTCCTGGTAGTTGCTCTGACCCTGGTCGTAGAAACCCCACGAGACATGCTCGTCGATGGACGCGAGCAGGTGGTTCTCGGGTTCGGTGAAGTGGAAATTCGGATCTTCGTTGATCACAACCGGCACTGGCCGGCCACTCAACCCGCGGGTGGCCGTGATGCACCGCTTGATCAACGCCGGATCGTTCGGCCCGTTACCGTGGATGAGGGCGAAATCCGACTGTTTGGCGACCGCCGCGGTAATCGGCGTGTCGGAATGATCGCGCTGGCCGCCGGACGTCGTCCCGCCAAAGCTCGTAGACACCATGAGCCGTCGACCGTCGCGAGTCTGATTCTGCACGAGCTGGATCAACTCGGTGACACGCGGCGGTTTCAGAATGTCATGGTCGTACGCGATGTTGCACTCGTTGTTCACTTCCACGAGCACGTTCCGGTACCCGTGGTCGAGAATCCAGTTAGTGGCATTGAGCACGGCCCGACCGACCGCCGCTTCATCCTTCAAGCGCTGGTCCTGCCCGAAGTAGAAGTAGCCGACGATCGCCACCATCCCGAGCTCGTCGGCCTTGTCGAGAATTCTTTGCAGCCGGCCCATGTAGGCCGGCCGTAGATTACCGTCAGGATCGATCGCCGAGTTCTCCAGCTGCGGGCCAGCCGGGCCCCGGCCCCCCCCTCGCCCACCGCCCCCGGGCGGAGCAGCCGGAGCGTTTCCTTCCGGCGCGCCCGCCGGAGTTCCCCGTCCCGCAGCATCTGGTACTGCGGCTCCTGCCGGAGCGGCGCCGCGCCCGCGTCCGCCAGCGAACCCCGGGCTGCCCCCCTGGAGATTGATCGTGAAGGCCAGGACACCGTGACGTTTCCATTCCGGCATCGCCGCCGTGAACTCGGTGGTATTCCGGTCCGGATCCCAGCGCTTCGTGTCGGGGTACACCCATCGGGACGCGGTTTCGGGGTTCAGGTCGTCGAAGATTCCCTGAACCACCCGGATGTTCATCAGGAGACCTTCGATGGGCTTGCCGTTGAACATCCGCCCGGCATACGTCGGTCGACCGTTGATGTAGAACGCATCGCCGCGGATGGTCACGTCGGTTCGCCTCGTCTGGGCGAAGCCGCGCAGCGGGTAGAGTGCGGGTAAGGCGGCCGTGGAGAGAAATGTTCTTCGGTCCATGTCGTCTCCTGTCGCTTTACGCGACCCGCACGGAGTTCCCGGTCCGGGCCGACTCGTAGGCCGCCTCGACGATCCGCACGTTCTTCAGGTAGTCAACCCCGCTCGATTCGAACTCCTGCCCCGACAGCAGGCAGTCGACGAAGTGCCGCTGGAGGAAGTAGACGCAGTCGCCCGCGAAGTTCTTTCGCTCCCGCGCATACTCCAGTTCGGCCGCTGGCTGCCCGAGCCGCTTCACCCGGATCGTCGAGCTCGCGTCCATCGTGAGGTGCCCGGCCGTGCCATCGACCCGCAGTTCTCCGAACGTGAACCGCGGCGATTCGGCTTCGGACTCGTTGTAGCGGTTGGCATCCCAGATCGCCGTCGACCCGTTCTCGAACTTCAAGAGCAGTTGTCCGGCGTCCTCTCCGCGGATCGCCGGATTGAGTCGTTTCGTTTCTGCGACCACGCTCACCACTTCGCCGAGCAGGAACCGGAACGTGTCGATGAAATGCACGCCGGTCTCGTAGATCAGCAGTCGCGGATATTCGCGAAAGAACGGTTGACGGGCGAGGTACGCGTCGGCGCCCCACCCGTCCCCCATCCGCATCAGGAAATGGACGTGAGTGAACTCGCCGATGTCGCCGCGCGCCTGGACCTGCTTGATCGCGCGATACCAGGGCTGCCACCGGAAGTTCTCGTGCACCATGAAGCGCACACCGGCGCTGTTCTGGACGGTGCGCTGGCTGGCTTCGTAGCTGGGCGCCAGCGGCTTCTGACAGATGATGTGGATGCCACGCGCGGCGGCAAACCCGCACATCTCTTCGTGCGTTTCCGGCGGCGTGATGATGTCGACGAAGTCCGGACGTTCACGATCCAGCATGTCCTTCCAGTCCTGGTAGCAGCGGCCGATGCCGTATTGCGCCATCAGGGACCGGGCACGCTCTTCCGTGCGGTTGTAGATCCCGACAATGTCGACCTCCGGAATCCGGGTCCACGCTTCGGTACTGGAACGGCGCGAAATATCCCGCGCCGATTCCAACGCCCCGCAGCTTGCGGGACTCCGGCCCGGCGCTCATCGGCGGACGACCACGAGCCAGTCTTCCTCCGGGGCTCGCCGGCGCCGCGCCGAGGGACACTCTTTTTCCGCCCGCCACCGACGCGACCGAACCGCGCTTCAGCGCTCCGCCGTTGCGGGGATCGAACCAGCTGACGTTGAACTGGCCGGTGACGCCAGTCAGGTCCAGCTCCGCGGTTCCGCCGTTCGGCAGGTAGACCAGATAGATCTCACCGGCTTTCGCGAAGCCGAACGCGCTGTTGTCGTTGGTCGAGTTGCCGACCAGCAGGTCTGCATTCGACATCTCCCAGAACGGGATCTTTTCACTGCGGAAGAACGTCAGCGCGATCCGCGCGTAGTCCCACGACTTGTCACGGCTGCGGAAGTTCTCGAGCGTGAGGTCGTTGTCGGGCAGGACGTAGCCGAAGTAGTACTCGACCCCGGCGCCGCCAGCCATCAGGTTGCCCCACAACGTGAGCTTGCGGATGTCGTGGAGCGATTGCACCGGGTTCCCCTGATTGTCCTTGCCCGTGAATCCTGGATAGCCCGGATCCGGCGGGACGCCGGTGGCCGCAGACCCCTGTTCGTCGTTGGCCACGACCCACGGCATCCCCGCGCCCGCCGAGCCGCGGACCCATCGCGCCGTCTGCTGGTGCGTGGCGTTCCAGGCGTTCTGCAGCGACACGCCGGTGAGGTAGGTCTGGCCGAGGAGCGGCTGATAGACCTCCTCCTGCTGGTTCGGGAACGTGTGCAGCACGACGATGATGGTCGTAGGGATCGACATCGTGGATGTACTGGATCATCGCGCGGTGCTGCGACCGTCGTCTGCGTGTTCTCCTCGCCGAGATTCCAGTTGAGTGCGAGCTCATAGCCGAACCTCGCGATCAGTTCACGAACGTACAGACGCCGCTCGCGGCCGGTGTCCCCGCAGTCGAGCGCCACCGGCACGGCACACGGCACTGGCGACATCAGCCCGCCACGGCCAGGTCCACCGCGGCCCTCTGCCGGCGCCGCAGCCTGAGGCGCAGGTGCCGCCGCGCCTGGTGGCGGCGGCGCGGGTGCCGCTGGTGCGCCGGCCGCGTTCCCAGGCGGTGGTCCGCCGCGGCCGGCCGGTGCACCGCCTGCGGGTGCGGCGCCCCCGCGCCCACCGCGACCGCCGCCGCCAAACGTGCCGTCGTCGTTCTCCGTCTCCTGGAGTTTGAAGTGCAGGTAGATCCCGCGCGCCTGCGCGTGATCGAACACGATCTGCCACTGATCGAGCTTCGAGACGTCGTAGTGGAACTTGTCGTCGCGATCGACGAAGGGCCACACGTTGTCGCCGTCCCCTCCCGCGTTGTACGGCAGGAAGGACATCGCGTTCATGCCCTTCGACGAGAGGTAGTTGACGGCGCCGATCAGGCCCTTTGCCCTTGCCGTTCTTCCAGCTGGGGTCGCCGGCCTTCCAGTCCTGGACGTGCGGAGCGTAGGTGTGGATCGCCGTCTTGAGCGTCCGGGTATTGTCGAAATCCTCGTAGGCGAGCAGCGTTTCGGGCGCGTCGGCGCCCGCTTTCTGAAAGTATTCGCCGGATCCCGCGAATCGCAGGTAGTGCTTGCCGACGTACTGCAGCCGGCCACGGGCGCGGAAATCGGGAGCGGTCTTGTTCGACGCGGCGATGTCGAACAGATCCCGTCGCGCCGTCGACCGGTGCCGTTGCCTGCCCGCGTCGCCGTGGGCATCAGCGCGACGTTTGGCCCGGTGACGAACGACGCCCGCCAGTTCCAGCGGCCGACCTTGTCAGGCGAGACATGAACGCGCCACTTGTTGCCGGAAGTTGCCGAGGTGTTCGCGGCATCGCCATCGGCAGCAAAATATCCGGGCACTTCGTAGCGCGGCGCGCCCGATTCATGGGTGAACACCACGGTCATCCGGTAGTCCGTGAACGGGTTGGGACTGCTGTCCGTCTCGCTGGCCTGTGGCCCGTTGAAGGTCAGCGTCACCTTGTGCCACTGCCGCAGCTCGCCTGAAACCACGGCCGCCGCAGATCCGCCTTGCCGCGCACCTCCAGCCGAGACTCCCGCGATTACGAACAGTGCCGCGCCGACGAGCGTTGCTCTCATCATGTGTATTCCTTCGACTCGTTTCAGTCGTTCACTCATGTCTGAGGTTGGTCGGGTCTGAAGACCCGACCCTACGTTGGTCGGGTCTGGAGACCCGACCCTGCATTCCGGGTCACTTCGATGGGCCGATCGGGACGTGCCCCTATCCAGAGCAGCGCCGCACCGGCATTGAGCGTTGCGCCGACGACAAAGAACGGCGACGGCGAGCCGGTCCAGATCAACAGATAGGGAAACGCGAGGCTGGTGACGAACGAACCGATGTTGCCGGCCATGTTCATGGTTCCCGACACCGCGCCGGCGTGACTTCGCCCGATGTCGATGCAGAACGCCCAGGACGGCGGCAGGGTCATGTCGGCGCCGAAGACTGCGAGGGTCAGGCACAGGACCTTCGGATACATGGCATCGGCCGCGAGGCTGCCGAGGAGACCCGCCGCGGCGAGCAGGAACCCGACCACCGCCGGCAGCTGCCGTGACACCCGCAGGTGTCCGCGACGATAGAGCAGGTCGACCAGCGCGCCACCGACCCAGTTGCCCACCGCCCCGCCGACGAGCGGAGCTGAGGCGAGCAGTCCGGCCTGCGTGGCCTGCAGGGAGTAGGTCCGCTGAAGGAAAGGAAACAGCCACGTCAGACAGAAGAAGAAGGTGAAATTCGAGGCAAAGTACTGCCCCATGGCGATCCACACGTTCCGAGAGCCCACGATCGTGCTGAATCGGAGTGGTGCTGCAGACGAGGCCGTCGAGGCTGCTGAGCGGTGGTTGACGATCAGCGTGCGTTCCTGGGTCGTGACCGATGAATGCTCCTCCGGGGAATCGCGGAACCACCACCACCAGATCGCCGCGTACACGAACCCGAGCCCGCCAAGGCCGAAGAACGCCACGCGCCATCCGGCAGCGCTAACCAGCCACGCGATCGCGGGAAGCGCGAATGCGGCTCCGAGCCTCGCGCCCGAAAAATTGATCCCTTGCGCGAGACCGCGCTCGGCCACCGGGAGCCAGTTGTAGAAGGCTCTGGCGCACGTCGGATAGGCACCGGCTTCACCGGCGCCGAACAGGAAGCGGTAGACAAGGAGCGTGAGAAACCCGCGCGCCACGCCGGTCAGCGCCGTGAACACCGACCACAGCGTCACGACGGCCGTCAGGGCGAGGCGGGCGCCAAACCGGTCCGCGATGAGTCCACCCGGGGTCTGAAACAGCGCGTACCCCAGCGCGAACGCCGACAGCACCCAGCCGAACTGCGTGTCGCTCAGTCCGAGCTCGGACGTAATCGGACCCCGAGCGGTGGAGATCGCCACCCGGTCGACGTACAGGAGCATCGACAGCGCAAACGTCAGCCCGATGAGGCGATACCGTACGGGCCAGAGCCCGGGCGATCGTGCGATGGACGCCGGTGCGACCGGCGACGTCGTGCTCACGGACGTGCATGCGCGTTCCCTATACAACTGCGACTGGTCGCCACACAATTTCGCGTAGCTTCCGCCTTCAGGCGGAAGTCCGAAGCACGGTCTCAATACCTGATCTCGACGCTCACATTTTGCGATACACGTAAACCGCGTCGCCCCGCTCATGGGATCCGGTCGCGGAGTGGACCCGGTCGAGGACGACCGACATGATGAGCACCGGCGACAGACCCCACGTCGTTGGCAGCGGGACCGGCTGGTTCGTCAGCAGCAGTCCGCCCGTGCGAAGCATGCCGGCCATGTTGCTGACCGCGAGCGCCTGTTCGAACGGCTCGTAGTACACGAGGACGTTGGTCGCCACGACCAGGTCGAACCGGCTGGTGTCGTCTGCCATCGAGACCCGCTCGAACACGATGTTCAGAGCGGCGCCTTCGACCGCGAGGACGGTTTCCGGGCGAACGTCAATCGCGCGCGCCTGCGCGTCCTGGATCTGCGCGGGCACCGCGACGGGAACGGGTGTACCGAGGCGATCGCCGGCACGGCGCCAGTACGCGACGAATTCCGGATCGACGTCCAGGCCCGGGCGGTTGCGCTCGAGCACCAGGTTCCACCGGTAAGCCGTTCCCTGCCCGGCGCGCTGCCGCGCAGCGCGCAGATGGTCGAGGACACGAGTGCTGATGTCGAGAGCCGTGACGGCCGGGCGGTCGGCGAGCCCGCTGCGCAGCAGCGAATCGACCAGTGCGAACGGCTGGATCATCTGGACGGGATAGAAATCGTGTCCCTGGGCCTTGTCGACGAAATCGAGTCCGGGCCCCACGACGGCGACGCGTTCAACGCGGCCGGTGAGTGCGCGGCGCTCCTGCACGGCTGCGAGGGCCTGCTCGAGGACGAAGTCGACGCGGAGCGACGAGTCCGTCGAGAGACCGCGGTCCCGGTAGAGCGTGGCGCCGGCGGCGCGACGCTCGGACTCGCTCCCGGCCGTCGCCGCGCGCCTGGCATATTGCTCGTTTTCCGCGAGCACCCGCGAGCGGAGCGCCAGCAGATACGCCCGGGTCGCGTCACGCGAGGACGGTTGGACCGCGATTCCGTGCCGCTCGATCACCTGGCGCGCGAATGCGAGCCGTTCGTCGCCCGCCGGTGACTCGACGGCCTTGACGAGGTCCAGCAGTCGTCCGTCCATCACCTCAGCGAGCTGCATCTCCGTGCGCGAGGCGGCAATCGCGTCAAGCGTGGCGCGAGCGCGGCTGGTGAAGGTCGTGCCGTAGAGCATCAGGTTCACGACCGAATCCTCGTCACCTTTGACGATCCGGGCGCGGATGCCAGCGTCGCGCTGCTCCATCCAGGAAGCCCACGACGGCTCGAGTTCCGGCGGACGGCGACGAAGCTCCGCGGGAACGCTCTCGCCAAGCGCGGCGAGCACTGGCCGCGCTTCGGCGAAGGTCATGCGGCGAATCGCGGGCCGGGAGGAAGCCGTCGAGTCGCGCTGCACACCCCACGCGGCAACCGCTGCCAGAAACAGCAGCACGATGCGCGCGTTGTGACGGCGTCGATCAGCGTTGAATGCTGAACGCATAGAGCGTGTCGCCGGCGCCGACCAACAGATACTGCACGCCGTCCAGCATGTAGGTGATCGGCGTGTTGCTCATCTGCTGGATCAATCCCGAGTGCCACAGGATCTTTCCGGTGCTGGCATCCATCGCCATCACGTGGCCGGACGATCCGCCGGCGAACAGCAGGCCCCCGGCCGTCGTCAGCAGGCCGCCGAAAGCCTCGGGCCGCGGTGCCGTGCCGTCTGACGCAGGGTACTTGTGCATCCATCGCTCTTTGCCCGTCAGCGGATCGATGGCGCGAAGCGCCGCGCCGTGGCCGCCGACCGCCTGCTCGACTCCGCCACCGTAGCCGTTCGGAACCGTATCCGGGCCGATGATCCGGTAATGGACGACGTAACCCTCGACGGTGTTGACGTACAGGAGTCCCGTCTGCGGACTGTAGGACGGCGGGGCCCAGTTCGTGGCGCCGCCATTGTGAGGCGACACGAGCGCGCCGCCGATTTGCGGCTCCTTCTTCGGAGTCTGGAATGGGTTCGCCGGTCGGCTTGAAGCCCAGGGACCAGTTCGCTGACGGCAAGTAACTGGGTCGACAACACCTTCTCGCCGGTCACGCGATCCAGCAGGAAGAACATGCCGTTTCGGCTCGCCTGCGCGAGCAGCTTGCGACGCTGCCCGTTGACCACGGCATCGATGAGCACCGGCGTTTGGGTCGCGTCCCAGTCGTGCGTGTCGTGAGGCGACACCTGGAAGAACCACGCCATCTTCCCCGTGTCGGGATTCAACGCCACGATGGAGCAGGTCCAGAGGTTGTCGCCCGGCCTGCTGTCGCCAATGAGCACGGGCTGGGGATTGCCGGTGCCGACGTAGATGAGATTGAGCTCCGGATCGTAGGTGGCCGGCTGCCACGGCGCGGCCCCGCCGCGTTCAGCCGCAAAGGCGTTCGGCCAGCTTTCGATTCCCGGCTCTCCCGCGCGCGGCGTGGCATACCACTTCCACTGCAGCGCGCCGGTTTCGGGATCCCTCGATTCGAGCCACCCCGGCACATCGGTGTAGTCGCCCCCGGCCGGCGTCAGCACGCGATTGCCAAGGACCGTCGGCGCGGTCGTCGCATAGAGGTCGCCTCGATAGTCCGCCTTCTGCTGGTTCCAGCGTTCCTTGCCGGTCGCCGCGTCGAGGGACACCAGGTGCTGATCCGGCGTATCGAGGAACAGGTAATTTCCCCACATGCCGAGACCGCGGTTGCCGATCGTCGACCCGCCCAGGCTCTTCCAGTAGTAGTGCCACACCTGCCGCCCCGTCCTCGCGTCGAGTGCGTACGCGTTGTTGGGCGTGGCCAGATAGAGCATGCCGTTGTGGAGCAACGGCGTGGCCTTGATGTTCGCGTTGAGCACCGCACCCGGTGCGGGCTCCGGCCCCTTTCCGCCGATGATGGCGCCCTGCAGCGACGTGTTCAGCCGGCTCGTCCATGCGAGCGAGAGGCCCTTCACGTTGCTCTTGTTGATTTGATCCAGCGTGCTGTAATGACGGCCCGAGTAGTCGCCGTGGAACGTCGGCCAGGAGTCGGGCGAGGGCTTGAGGATCTGCGCAGGCGTGAGCCCCGGTCCTGACGGGCCACCACGGTGGCGGTCAGCGCGGCAGCGACGACCAGTGCAAGCAATGGGCGCGTCATTTGAGTGTCCACAGGTAAGCGGTCAGATCCTGCATGTCCTTGTCGCGGAACGTGCGCAGCATGTCGAAATGCGCCTGGAGCGGATCCGAGACGACGACCTTCGGGACATCGCCTTCCCGCTTGATCGTCCGTCGCGTGCCAGACGTTTCAATCAGCGTGACGGCGAACTCCGAGATGTAGTCGAGCGTGCCCGAGAACGTCTGTCCATTCGCGAGCGTGACCGTCACGGTGCGGGCGGCGCGCGGGGACACGACCGCGGCCTGACCGCGACCGCCGCCGCCTGGCCGCGGGTTCACCAGTCGTCCCTGGAGTGTCGGCGGATCGTATTTCGCGCCGATCCCGGCGAGGTCCCCTGAGATCGAATGACAGGTGGTGCAGCGGCCGGGGCCGTTGAAGTACGCCGCTCCTGCCTTGGCATCCCCCACCAGCGACGCCATCGTGTCGGTCGCGGCGCGGCTCCTCGCGGCTTCGAGCCGCTCGTGCAGGAACTCCGCGATGTCGGTGATCTGCTGATCGGTCAGGTTCGGGAATGCCGGCATCCCGCGTTCCGGACGTCCGGCGCGCAGGAAGCCGGCCAGTTCCTTGCCCCCGGTATCGGCGAGGACGACCAGCGACCTCGCCAGGTCGGGGCCGCCGGCACGCCCTCGCGCGTCGGGGCCATGGCAGAAGCCGCACTGCGGCTCGAACACCGGTTTCGCGCGCGCGATCGCCGCCTCGTCGAACCCCCGGCCGCGGCCGCGCCCTGCCGCAGGCGGAGCGCCGCCGCCGCGTCCGCGTCCGCCGCCGGGACCCTGCGCTGGTGCAGGCTCCTGCGCCACAATCATCGCGCCCAGGATGGCGACGCCACTCAACGAAAGCGCCAGCGATGCACGAAGCACGAGGTCTCCTCTGAAAGAGTGTCCGCGCTCAGAACGAATACTTCAGTGACAGCTCGATCTGCCGCGCTTCGTCGGTCGGAAGCGCGAGCCGCCCGAAGTCCGAGTTGATCTGTCTGCCCTGTGGATCGAACTGAGCGGTCGTGTTGGTCGTCGTGGTGGCCGTGTTGAGGGTCCGCATGCTGACGCCGAGCGCGTTGTAGGCGTCGGCCCTGAACTGGAGCCGGTGACCGTGGTGCAGCACGAAGCTCTTCGACATCGACAGGTCCAGATTGTAATTGCCCGGCTGCCGGATGTTGTTGACCGGGGAGTCGCCATAGCTGCCGACCGGCGTGCGGATGAAACAGCTGGTGTCGAACCACCGGTCCTCGCTGCGTTCTCCGCGTGACAGGATCGGATCGCATCCGGCGACCATCGACACCCGGACCGGATCGCCGCCGCCCATGGTGTCGGTTCCGCCGGCGTCGGTCGTCGTGTAGGTGACCGTCGATGGCGTGCCGCTCCGCCAGAAGCCGACGCCGGCGAGCTGCCAGCCGTCGAGCAGCGCGCGGCCCGACCGCGCTGTTCCAGAGCGCGCTGCCGTTCGGCATGTTCCACGATCCCTGGTACGAGAGGATGTGCCGCCGGTCGTTGTTGTCGTAGGCATAGAGGCGCTCGCGCGGATCGAGATAGACCGTGAGCGCGTTGATCATGCTCTTCGTCTTCGAGAGCGTGTACGCGGTGCCGAACGCCAGGCCGCCGCTGAGGCGATGGTTCGCGGTCACCTGCAGAGAGTCGTAGTCGGTGACCCCTTCCCTGGTCCGCTCGGTCATGGTCGTGAACTGAGGGATGGGCCGCAGGAAGGCATCGGGCAGCGAGGCGCCGGTCGCACTGGTCGGATCGACGTTCTTCGGATCGAAGCGCGCGCCCTCGGGCACCAGGTTCTGATCCCGCGTGGTCACGAGGCCCCGCTGGCGATTGGCGACGTACGCCGCGGTGACGACGGTATTGAACCCGACGTTCTGTTGAACTTCGATCGAAAAGTTGTGGGTCATGCGGGTACGGCCGCCGGTCTGTGTCCATCCGGTGACCGGCGACGGCGAGAACACCGATGGCACACTGGCGAGATCCGAGAGCGATCCATAGAACAGCGTCGGCTGGAGCCTGACCGGCACCGACGACGGGAACGTGCCGGCAAAATTGCCGGACGCGTCGAAGAGCTGCTCGGTGATGCCATAGCCGCCGCGGATCGCCGTCTGGCGGCGGCCGGTCGGATCCCACGAAAACCCCAGCCGAGGCTGCGCGCGAAGCCCGGGATTGGGCTGAAAGGTGCCGTTTTCGGAGCGCGGGTCGTTATCGAGCACCAGGCCGTTGTAGAAGTCGCCGCTGTTCGGCACGAGCTGTCCGATCAGCGCGACGGAATTCGGCAGCACGACTCCGGTGATCGGATTCTTCGCCAGGCGCGCCGTGGCGGCGCACGTGGTGGCCGGCGCGGGGCACACGCGGGCACGTACAGGACGGGATTGCGCGCGGGATCGTAGGCCCCCGCGAGCCATCCCGCCGCGCGCTCGCCGGGCGGCGGGTTGTAGCCCTTCCACCCGTCCTCGCGCAGGTGCCACGGCGTGCCCGACGCGAAGCGCACGCCGAGCTCCAGCGTCAGGTTGCGATCGGACCTTCCACGAATCCTGGGCGAACCACTCGAGATTCCACTGCTGGCCGCCGCGGAACGGACGCGTGTTGCTCTCGGAGTAGGTCGTGTAATACCCGAGCAGCGCGTTCGCGTAGGGGTGATTCGTGTTGAACGGATTCTGCGCCGCGGTCGTGCTGTTCGACGTGAAGTCGAGGCAGCCCGAGAAGCAGGTCGCGCTGAAGCCCTCGCTGTTGACGTTGTGCTCGTAGTAGATGCCGGCCTTCACGAGATGCCGCCCGGCCGTCCAGGTCACGTTGTTCTGGAGACTCCAGCGCAGGTCGATGGCATCGATGGGAAACCGCGCGTCCCACGCGACGTTGGGCGGCGTCCCCGGCACGCCGGTGAACGTCAGCTGCGGATACAGGTCGAGCTGGTTGAGCGTCGCCGTGTTGTAGAGCGAGCCCAGCGCACCCAGCCCGTTCGGCTCGCGCTGCAGCTTCGAGATCGGATCGGGCATCGTGTCGACCGGCGCGACCTCCGGCGTGTTCCGATACCCGAACGACATCTCGTTCACGAGCTGCCCGGTCATCGTCCTGGTGTAGTTGGCGGTGACCGCGTCCTCTTTCTGCGCGTATTGGCCGCGGAAGTGGTTCCAGTTGGAGTTGATGCCGAACGTCCCGGTCGTCGCCTCACGATTCGGCCGCCAGTGCCGGTACTTGACCGACACGCGATCGTTGTCCGTGAAGTTGTGATCGAGCGTCACCTGATCGAGCGACCGGTACACCTTCGGGACGTCGGTATCGGCGAAGTTGTACTGCCGGTTGCTGACGCTGACGTCGAAGAAGTTCGGAATCGGGAACAGGTTCACGAAGGCGCGGCCGAGCGGGTCGATGCGATCGGCGGGGATGACGTTGCCCGGGAAGCACGCCGGGCCACCCGCGGTCGGACTGCAGGCGCCGCTGCGCAGCGGGTCCCGGATGAAGAACGGCGTGCCGTTGGTCTGCGTGGTCTGCGAGAAATCGCCGTTGCGTTCCGCCGCGGTCGGCATCTGCTTGGTGTTCGGGGCTCGCCGCCTGCTTCGTGTTCCACATCTCGCGCGTGTAGAAGAAGAAGGTCCGCTTGAGCTTCCCGGCGCCAGGCAGCGCCACCGGCCCGCCGAACGTGCCGACGCCGGTGTAGTACCGCGCAATCGGCTTCGGCAGCCCGAGCCGCTCGTTGGCGAGGGTGTTGGAATTGAGGGCCTCGTGCCGGATGTAGGTCGAGAGACTGCCGGAATACCGCTGCCCGCCGGACTTGGTCACCACATTGATCTGCGGCCCGGTGTTGCGTCCGAACTCCGCGGTGTAGCTGTTCATCACCACGCGGATCTCCTGGATCGCGTCCATGCTGGTGATGCCGTTGTTGTTGCCCGTATCGCCGTCGGCGGACCCCACGCCGTCGATCGCGACGTAGCTGGCGAACCCGGCGGTCCCCTGCATCGTCGGCAGGTTCGTCCCGATCGTGCCGCCCGTGATCAATCCGCCCAGGTTCGGATCGACCCCCGGCAGCGAGTTCAGGAGGCGCACGGGATCGCGGCCGCGGGACACCAGGCTGTCGATCGTGGACGTGTCGAGGACCGACGTCCGCACCGCGGTCGTCGTCTGCACGCCGATGGGGTCGGCGGTGACGGTCAGGGTTTCGGTGATCCCCGCCCTCAGCGTGACCACCCCGGCGTTGTAAGTCTCATTCGACTGCAGCGGGATGTCGACTCGTTCAACGGTGCCGAACCCGCTCAAGCTCACGCTGACTTTGTAGCGCCCGATGACCAGGGCTGCGACGTTGAAAATGCCGGTGGCGTTCGACACGGTCGATCGCCGCTCTTGCGTCTGCACGTTGGTGACCTCGACCAGGGCCCCCGGAATCGGGAGGCCCTGCTCGTCATGAACGATCCCGGTGATCGTTCCGGTGGAAATGGCCTGTTGCGCCGACGCGACGCCGCCCAATGCGGGCAACAGCGCCAACGCCACCACCGCCGGCCACGCCCGTGCGACGCCTCTCGAGCCGCCCGGGCGGCGTCGTCCCTGCGGAACTTCTGCAGCCATGGACTTTCCTCCTGCGCCTGCGCGATTCAGCCGATGCCTGAAACCGTGTCCCGTGTCGTATGTAACTTGCGCGTTCGGTGTCGTATTTGTTAATCAACGGACGAGTCTGCTCCATGCGAGGCCTGGCCGCGAGGCTCAGGCCGTCACGTCAGCGGTGACCGGATATCGAGTGAGCTCTTCGTGGACGCGGCGGAAGATCGCCTGCGTATCGGCGGTGCCGCCGAATTCGACCGGCACCAGCGCTGCCGCTCGCAAAGGCGCGCTCGACGGCCTGCGTCAGCTCGCGCCCGGCGCGCCTGGCGGCGTTGACGTCGTGCTGCTCGCCGAGCCATTCGAGCATCATCGCCGCCGACAGGAACATCGCCGTCGGGTTCGCCACGCCCCGTCCCGCGATGTCCGGCGCCGTCCCGTGACACGGCTGGAAGACGGCCTGGCGGTCGCCGACGTCGGCCGAGGGGGCCATGCCCATGCCACCCATCAGCGCCGCGCCGACGTCCGACAGGATGTCGCCGAACATGTTCTCGGTGACCAGCACGTCGAACTCCCAGGGGGCGCGCACCAGGCGCAGCGCCGTGGCATCGACGTACATGCAATCGGCGGCGATGTCCGGATGGCGTGCCGCCACCTCGAGGAAAATGCTGCGAAAGAACGCCATCGAGGGCAGCACGTTGGCCTTGTCGACGCAAGTGACCCGGCCGGCGCTGCCCTTCGCCCGCCGCTGCCTGGCCAGCCGGAAGGCGAAGTCGCACAGCCGCTCGGTGACGCTCGCGGCTGATGCGGAGCGTGTCGAGGACGACGTCGGGACCGTCGCGGCGGCTCATCTTGCGCGACGCGAACAGGCCCTCCGTCGACTCGCGGATCAGGACGCAATCGATCCGCGCCGCGCGCTGGTCGGCCAGCGGCGTCGGCGCGCCGGCGAGGACCCGCACCGGCCGCACCCCGGCGTACAGCTCGAAACGATCGCGGAAATCGAGATGCGGCGCCACTTCGGTGCCGTCGGGATACCGCACGTCGGGCAGTCCCATCGCGCCGAGCAGGATGGCATCGGCGGTTTCGGCGCCCTGCAGCGCCACCGCCGGCAGGGCCTCGCCCGTGCGCCGGTACAGTTCGGCGCCGGCTTCGAAGGAGGCGAAGTCGAGCGCGAAGCCTCCGACCCGCTCGGTGACCGCGTCGAGCAGCGCGACACACGGCGGCATGACCTCGACGCCGATGCCGTCGCCTGGGAAGACTGCTATCTGGAACTCGCGCATACCCACCCCTGAAGTGTCCCGCGGGAGTGTCCCCTTGGCGGCGCATAACGTATGCGCTATCGCACACTCTGTCAAGCGCATTGTGCGCGTCCCGCCCACCTCCCGCCGGCCCGGGTGGCTACGCCGTGCCGAACACGCGCTCCACGTCGTCGACCTGTGCTCGACTGAGCGGCCGATGCGGCCGGCCTTCGAGCAGAAAGAACAGCCGCGCCGTCTCTTCCAGTTCCTCGGCGGCCGAGACCGCCGTCTCGAGATCGCGGCCGGCGACGACCGGCCCGTGGTTCGCCAGCAGGACGGCCCGGTGCGCCGCCGCGAGCTGACGGATGGCGCCTGCCGCGCTGGTGTCGCCCGGACGGCTGTAGGGGACGAGCGCGACGCGCCCCACCCGCATGATCACATAGGGCGTCAACGGCGGCACGGCGTCGTCGGCCGGCAGATCGCTGCGGCACGAGAGCGCGGTCGCATGCGTCGAGTGCAGATGCACGACGGCGTGATCCTGCGGTCTGCGCGGCATACATCGCGAGGTGCAGCCACGCCTCCTTCGTCGGCGGCGCGCCGTCGACATGGCGGCCGGTCGCGTCGAGCCTGCTGAGGGAGTCGACGGCGAGCCGGCCGAGCGACACGTTGGTCGGCGACATCAGGAAGCCTTCGTCACCGGGCAGCCGCACGCTCAGATTGCCCGAGGTGCCGCAGCTGTATCCCCGCAGAAAGAGCGAGCGCCCGTACTCGACGAGCGCCTCCCGCGCCTGCTGTTCCGTCATCGTGCGCACTCCAGTGCTTTGGCGAAGAACCTTCGGCTGCCGAAATTGCCGGACTTGAGCGCGAACACGAAGCCGTCGGGATCCAGGCTCGCGTCCAGGGCACGCCGGGATCGAGCTCGTCGCCGAACGTGAGCATGCGGATGCGCAACGCCTGCAGCACGGCGGCCGACGTTTCGCCGCCGGCCACGACGAACGTTCTGACGCCATGCGGCCGGCCAGCGCCACCGCGAGCGAGCCGAAGGCCTTCTCGACGAGACGCCGCGGCCGGCAGATGGCCGAGACGCTGCTGCACCGCCTGCACCTTGCCGGGTTCGCCGCTCGAATACAGAAGCACGCTGCCGGCCGCGATCTGATCGCAGGCCCACTCGATGAGGCGCGGCAACTCGTCAGGGTTCTCGGCGATCGCGAGTGGATCGATTTCGCGAGTCGGCATCACTCCGGCGGCCTGTTCGACTTGCGCCAGCGTCGCCGCCGAACAGCTGCCGCTCAGCATCGCGATCGGGGCGCGAATCGACAGCCTCGGCTCATGCGCTCTCGGCCGCGCTGCGAAACGTAGTTCAGGCGCGCGAGCGCACCGCCGAGAGCCGCTCCGCCCGTGACCAGTCGAAGTCCCGCACTGGCTTCGGCGATCGACGTCGAGATGGCGATCGAACAAGGCATCGACAATGGCAACGGGATAGCCGCTGCTGTGCGAGCTCGGCGAACCTGCTCGCCGACCGCGCGCGGCCCCGCCTCGATGGTGCGTCAGTTCGACGAGCCCTACCGGTGCGCGCGTCTGCCGACCCAGCACCCGCACCAGGTTCGCATCGGTCATCGGCGTCAGCGGATGGTGGCGCATCGACGACTCGGAGAGGAGCTGGCTGCCGACGAAGAGATGTCCGGCGTAGACCGTGCGCTTCAGCGCCGGATACGCCGGGCAGGCGATCGTGAAGTTGGCGTCCAGCCGGGCGGACAGCTCGTCGATCACCGGCCCGATGTTGCCGGCGTCGGTCGAGTCGAAGGTCGAGCAGTACTTGAAGTAGATCTGCCCGGCGCCCGCCGAGCGCAGCGCCTCGGCCGCCTGCCGCGCGCTGGACCTGGCCAGGTCGGCGGCCACCGTGCGGGTCTTCATCGAGACCACGACCGCATCGGCGCCGGAGGGGAATCGCGAGGGTATCGAGGGTCTGAACAACGGTCAACCCGGCGCGGCGAAGCACGGACGCGAGATCCGTGCCTCCCGTAACATCGTCGGCAATGGCACCCAGGAACATCAGGCGATCACGTTGACGGAAGCCCGCACATCGTATACGTTGTTGAATTCAATGTCAATCGACCGCCGGATCCCGATCACCGCACTCGAGCCCCACGGCGCGGGCCTGAACCGGCCCGAGTGCGTCGTCGCCACACGGGCCGGCGATGTGTTCGTGCCGGAATGGCCGGGCGGCGTGACCGTCGTGCGCGCCGATGGCCGGACCCAGACGTGGCGCGCGGCGTCGTCGATTGACCTGCGCCCGAACGGCATCGCCCTCGCCGCCGACGGCTCGTTCTTGATCGCGAACCTGGGCGACGACGGCGGGATCTGGCGGCTGGATCGCTCGGGGCTGCTTACTCCGGTGGTGCGCGAAGTCGACGGGGTTCCGCTTCCCCCGGCAAACTTCGTCACGATCGACGAGCAGGATCGTATCTGGATCTCGGTCAGCACTCGCCTCGTCCCGCGGCAGCAGGCCTGGCGTTCCGATGTCGGCGACGGGTTCGTCGTCCTGCTGGACGCACACGGCCCGCGCATCGTCGCCGACGGCCTGCACTACACCAACGAAGTCCGGCCGGATCCGACCGGCGCGTGGCTGTACGTCGTCGAGACGTTTGGACGACGGGTGAGTCGCTTTCCGATTGGACCGCGGGGATCGCTTGGCACGGCCGAAACGGTCTTCTCCAGCAATGACGGATTCTTTCCCGATGGATTCGCGTTCGATGAAGACGGCGGCCTGTGGGTGACGTCGCTGGTGAGCAATCGCCTGGTGCGCTTCCACGGCGACCGGATGGAGATCGTTCTCGAGGACGTGAACGCGGACTTCGTCGCACGAGTCGAGCAGGCATTCGCCTCGCGCGCCATGACGGCTGAACACCTCGGCCCGATTCCGGGACGCTGATTCAGCAACTCACGAGCGTGGCATTTGGCGGACCGGATCGCCGGACGGTCTATCTGGGCTCGCTGCACGGGTCCTGTTTGTACCGCTTTCGCGCGAGCGTCAGCGGCGCCCAGTTGCCGCACTGGAATTGGTACGATCTCGTACTCTGATGGGTGGCTTCCGGCTTTAGCCGGAAGGCTGCCGCCGGCGTTCGACTTCCGCCTAAGGCGGAAGCTACGAGCAATTGGGTGAGAGCTCGTTCAGAAACTGCCGAGCCGCGTCTGATGGAGCAGGTTCAGGATCTCGGTCATCGCCCGCTCGCGATGTTTCGCATGTCGGGTGCGGGCCTGACGCCAGTCTCGCTGGCGAATGGCGTCGAGCAGCGCCCGGTGTTCGCGGTTCGACTGCTCGAGCGAGGCACGCAGCCGGACCGTCGTCATCCGCGCGCGGTGGCCCTGCTCCCAGAGCATTTCGACCATCGCCGCCAGCCGCTGATTGCCGCAGAGCGTGACGAGGATGCGGTGGAAGCGCTCGTCGGCTTTGGCCCACGCGTCGACGTCCTTCTTCCTGACCGCCGAGATCCATCTCATCGACGGGCTTTTCGATCGCCGCGAGCGCCTCTTCCTCGAGGTCCGCCCGCGCCAGCCGCTCGATCGCCGTCAACTCGAGCGAGGTCAGGACCTCGTAGACCTCCCGCAGCTCCTGAATCGAGAGGGGGACGACGCGCATCCCGTGGCGGGGGATCAGCTGCACGAAGCGTTCGTTCTGCAGCCTGACCAGCGCCTCGCGCACCGGCGTGCGGCTCATCCCGAGGTCGGCGGCGAGCTCCTGTTCGAGCACCTGATGGCCTGGTGCGTAGTAGTTGTCGAGAATGCGCCGGCGGATTTCCGCGTAGGCCTGGTCGACGCGCGATTCGCGCTTCGCCGCGGCGCTCCTGCCCCAACCCGGACCTGGCCGGGGCGGACGGTGCCTTCGGTGGAGCTTTCTTCCGCGCCTGGGTGGACACGCGCCGGTACGATACCAGAACTGCCGTCCGCAATCGCGAACGTTCCTGCGCCGCCGGCCGTTCACGCTTCGATCGCCGCGCAGTTGATCCGCACTGCGCCTCGAGCCGGATGGCCTGCTCTGCCGACGAACCCGGCAGGCCGGGCCTGCCTTTAACTGCGCATTTGACAGCGAGTTACTTAATGAATACATTGTTGCACCGATTACGGGTCGACACGCCCGATTCGCCTGCGGCGAAGGCCGCCCGCGTCCATCCGTGACGATTTGCGCACAGACGGCGCCGGGCGGTTCAGGGAGGACTGGCACATGCGCTTCATCATCGGCGTGGCGATGTTGGCGGTCGCGCTCGGATCACGCGACGCCCGCGCGGGCGCAACAGCTCACGACCGGCACGATCACCGGGATCGTCCAGGACGACCAGGGCCTGCGGATGCCGGGCGTCACGGTGGAGATCCGGAACGAACAGACCAACGACGTTCGGACGACCGTATCCAACGAGGTCGGCCTGTTCACGATGCCGGCGCTGCCGCTCGGCAAGTACACGCTGAAGCTGGCGCTCGAGGGATTCGCGACCGTCGAGCGGGTCGGGATCCAGCTGCGGTCCGGCGAGGTCTACAGCGCCGGCACCATCACGCTGAGCGTCGGCGCCCTCACCCAGTCCACCACCGTCTATGCCGAGAGCGCGGTCGTCCAGACCGCCAACGCCGAGAAGAACGCGGTGCTGGAAGAGCGGGCGATCGAATCGCTCGTGGCCCGCGGCCGCGACCCGCTCAACCTGCTCCGGACGATGCCGGGCGTCCAGGCGGACCTGAACACCGCCTCGCTCGGCGCCACCAACGGCGCCCCGGTGCCCAACATCGGCGGGCTGCTGCGCAGCACCGTCATGCTCGACGGCATGATTGCCAACGACGCCGACACCAACGCGCACGTGAGCATCATCAACATCGATGCGATTGCCGAGATCAAGGTCGTGTCGAGCGGCATGGCGGCCGAATACGGCAGGAGCGGCGGCGCCCAGATCAGCTTCACGTCGAAGTCGGGCACCCGCGAGTTCCACGGCAGCCTGGCCTTCTTCAAGCGCCACGACGACCTCAACGCGACGCCGCTGATCAACAAGATCAACAACCTGCCCAAGCCGTACTACCGCTACAACACGCTGACCGGGACGCTCGGCGGGCCGGTATACATCCCCGGAGTGCTGACCGGCCTGCGCGACAAGATGTTCTTCTTCTATACGCAGCGAGATGTGGGAGAACAAGGAACCGCAGGGGGCGCGCACGTCGACCATGCCCACTGCGCTCGAGCGGCAGGGGGACTTCTCACAGACGCTCGATACCAACGGCCGCCTGATCTTCGTCCGCGATCCGCTGCGCTCGGGCGCCTGCAGTCCGACCACCGGCGGACCGGCCTGCTTTCCCGGCAACATCATCCCGCCCGACCGGTTCGATGCGGTCGGCCGCGCGCTCCTGAACCAGTTTCCCGAGCCGAACTTCACCGACCGGAGCGTCAGCCTCGGCCAGTACAACTACCGGGATCAGGACATCCGCGACGTGACGAAGCGCCTCAACCAGCTGAAGGTCGACTTCAACGCGACGACGAAGGATCGGCTGACGGTGCGATGGCGCGACTGGTATCCGCTCACGATCGGCTACGGCGGCACGTTCGGCGCCGGTGGGAACTGGAACTTCCACCGCCAGGGCTACACGAAGAGCGAGAAAAGCCTGCAGACGACCTACACGCCGCACGTTCGGCGTCAACCTCGTGAACGAGGCGTCCGCCTCGTTCCGCGTCATGCGCGAGACCGCGCCCGACAGCCAGGACGACCGCCACTTGATGAGCGCGGTCGGAATCCCGCCGTTCCAGCTGTTTCCGAGCGCCAACGTGCTCGGCATCGTGCCGGCGATCAGCTACCCTGGCGTGCCGACCGGCGCGACCATCACCTACGACACGCGCTATCCGATCGCCGCGCGCGACGGCCGTTATTCGATCGTCGACACGCTGTCGTGGTCGAAGGGCAGCCATCTGTTCAAGGCGGGCCTCCTCTACGAGTTCAACCCGACGAGCGAGGGGCCGCAGGGCACGTGCTTCCAGGGGTGCTTCAACTTCAGCTCCCAGACCGCGGTCAACATCAACCCGCTGAACACGAACTACGCGTTCGCCAACGCGCTGCTCGGGTACTACAACCAGTATCAGGAGACCAACCTGAAGACCGAGCAGAAGGCCCAGGCCTCGATCTGGGAGTGGTTCGTCCAGGACACGTGGAAGCCGATCAGGAACCTCACGCTCGATCTCGGCGTGCGCTTCGGTCACGTCGAGCCCTACCGGCTGCCCGACGATCTGATCGGCGCGGCCTTCGTGCCGGACCGGTGGGATCCCGCCAGGACCCCGCGGCTGTTCAGGCCGGCGATCGTCAACGGCGTGCGGGTCGGATTCGATCAGACCACCGGCCAGGTCGTGCCTTCCACGCTGATCGGATTCCTCGTCCCGGGCTCCGGCGATCCGAACAACGGCATGGTCACCGACAAAGGGCCGCTGCCACCAGGCGGCCTGACGTTCATGCCGTCCCGGCCGCCCGGTGTGATCATGTCCCCACGCTTCGGCTTTGCCTACGACCTCGGCGGCGCCGGCAGGACGGCGATCCGCGGGAGCTTCAGCGTCCTCCAGGATCTGCTTCCCGCCTCGTCCGATCTCGGCCGCAATGTTCCGGGGTTTGCGCCGTACTCGCGCGTGTCCACGTTCCTCTACGGACGGATCCCCGACCTGGCCGGCACGGCCGCGTTCGATTCGCCGATCAGTCCCGTCGCGTTCGACGACTACGAAGCGCAGACGGCCTATACCTACTCGATCGAGGTGCAGCAGAACCTGGGCGGGGCGACGACGCTCAGCGTGGCCTACGTCGGAAACCGGTACCTCGACCTGCGCAACAACCTGAACATCAACCCGATTCCGCCGGGTGCGCGCTTCGATCCGGCCAACGCGGACCCGACGAATCCGGCGACCCCGCTGCCCGACAACTTCCTCAGGCCGATGATCGGCTACGGCACGATCAACCTGCGCACCAACGGCGGCTACAGCCGCTACAACTCGCTGCAGGTCACGGCCAACCGGCGCGTCCGTTCCGGGCTGATGTTCGGGTCGGCGTACACGCTGGCCGTCGCCAAGAGCACGGCCGGGATTCCGAACTTTCACGATCTCGCCTACACCTACGACTACGCCGCCGGCGACCGGCGGCATGTGCTGTCGGTCAACGGGGTATACGAGATCCCGTCGTGGACCTCGGCGCCCAGCGTGGTCCGCGCCGTGCTCGACCACTGGCAGGTCGCGGTCGTCGCCGGCTTCACGACCGGCGCGCCGGAGACCGTCACGTTCACGACGACCGACAACTTCGACTTCACCGGCGGCGGCGACGCGGGACGAGTCAGCATCACGCCCGGATGCGACCCGATTCTTCCCAGGGGCGAGCGGACGCACCAGCGCTGGTTCAACACCTCCTGCTTCATTCGCCCGTCGGGCCGCGGCGACGAAGGCAATTCGAGCCGCATGCACTACTTCGGCCCTGGGTCGAACACCTGGGACCTCACGCTGACGAAGGGCGATCAAGCTTGGCGGCTCGCGTGAAGTGCAGCTGCGGCGGAGTTCTACAACCTCTTCAACCACCCGACGTGGCAGACGTGAACAACGTGGCGCGGTTCGACCCGGCTGGCAATCAGATCAACGACGCGTTCGGGACGGTGATGCCGGACGGTTCGCCGCGGATCATCCAGCTGGCGTTGCGATTCGTGTTCTGAGACGCGTCACGACAGGGTCACATGATGGCCGGGTGGTGGGCCTGACCGTACCCTGAAGCCGTCAACAATCGCGAACGTTCCTCCGCCGCCGCCGTTACGTATCGATCGCCGCGCCTTGATCCGCGCGCCGCAGACAGGTCCTGAAGCGCGTCGGCTTGCGGCATCGGGTCGCAGTCTGAGCCTCCCCCCGCTCCCCTACCGAGCGCCCGCAGCAAAACGTTTTCAGCATCCTGGGAAAAACAAACGGTAAACCAGGGGAAGGCACGGATTCCACCCGGTGCCTGCCGCGCGTATAACAGGCCCACACGCGAATCAGGGAAAGACGTTGAACTGGCCCGCCGAGCCAGTAGAGGGATTCCGCCGTGAGAATTCGCCGCCTGTGGCTGCCTTTCACCTCTCTTCTCCTGGTCGCTTCCTTCAGCGTCGGTGCACGGTCACAGGCGGTCACATCCGTGAGAGTGGTCCGTGCAGCGGCTGTCCTCGAGCAGCCGGTCGGAGACGCCCGGGCCGTCGGCAGCGCGGGGACCGGCGAGATTCTGGATGTACTGGACGAGCGCAACGGGTGGTACCTCGTGCGGCCGCCAACAGGCGGTCCGGCGCGCGAGTGGCGGACAGGATGGGTGACTGCGGTGACCGTGGAACCTATGCGAAGCGGCCCGCCAGGCGCGACGGTGCCAGGCCCACCGGCAGCCGCGACGAGCCAGGCTGAAGCGAGTGCCAACAGAAAAGGATTCATCATCGGTGGCGGTGTTGGCGGCGGCCTTCACCGTCCACCGGGATTCACCGTCTTCGACCGGTTCGGCCGGGTCGCCGCTACCGGCGGCGGCACGAACAATTTCTCAATCGTGACGAACTTCACGGTCGGGTACGCGCCGTCAGATCAGGTGTTGCTGTTCTATTCGAACCGCGCGGTCTTCACCACCGACGAGAGTTACGACGCGCTCGGCGTGACGGGGTTCGGGACGACGTACATGTTTCGCCGGACCGCGCCGACCGGTTACGTCACCGGGAGCATCGGTGGTGGATTCGGGGCCAACATCTATCAGGGCACCGGGGGTGAGGCGGGCCTGGGCTTCAGCGCCGGCGCCGGATGGGAATTCGCGCGCCACCTGTCCCTGGAGGGGGATGTCCTGGTCGTCCAACTCGGAGACAACCAGCGCCATACCGTGTACCGGGCGCTCCTGCTGTACACGTTCTACTGAACCGCTCATCACGGCCGACAACCTTGGACGACAAGAGGTGTGCGATGACCCGAACTGCAGCCGGTGCCCTTCTGTCTTTCGTGCTGTTCGCGAGCCCCTGCGTTGCGGCCGGTGCGGTCGGCCAGGAACCGGTGCAGTGCGGGCCCGAAGACGAGAAGAACGAAGTCGTCAAGCCAAAGAACCGGCCGGCCGTGCCGGCGCCATCGCCCGGCAAGGCGATGGTTGTCGTGATGTACAAAGGCGTGATGGGCAAGAGCTATCAGGTCAAGCTCTCGGTTGACGGGAAGTGGCGAGCGGTGCTGAAGAAAAACCAGTTCTCGTTTTTCGAGATCGATCCCGGTGTGAGGCGGATGTGTTGGGGGGGCCGGGTGGCGAAACGCGACGACAACTACTTGTTGCTCACCGCGCAGGCGGGTCAGACCTACTACATCCTGGGTACGTTCAGAGAGGGCATCACTGAGCTCGATCCGGCAGAGGGTCAGAAGGGCACGGCCAAGTATGACTACGTTACATTCACCGTCCGCCCTTCCAACTAGGCCCCGTGTCGGCCGCCTGGCCGGCGTCGTGGTTTTCAGCGCAGCGCTGCTTCAGATGATGCCGTCGGCGACATCGGGACAGGAGGTCGACAAGTCCCAGCCGCCCGCGCCCAAGACCTGGTCGAACGTCATGTACCTGGGCGGCGTCGCCGGGATCCGTGGCAAGTCGCTGGACTGGAAAAACACGCTGACCGTTTCTGCCACCGCGATCAGGTTCGAGGGCACAGGCAAGCAGCCAATCCGCTTCGAGATTTCGACCGCGTCAGTGCGCGCCCTCGACTATTCGGGCCACAAACGCGGCAATGCCGAAACAGGGGGCACGATCAGCGGCCTCGCCGGAGCCTTGCTCGGGTCCTCGATTAAGTCCACGGATCACTACGTGCTCCTCGAATACCTGTTGCCGGACGGGAGTCCGAGCGCGGTCCTGCTGCGGCTTCACAAAGACAATCAGCAGGAGATCATCGCGGCGCTGCGTGGCGCCATCCCGCCGACCGAGCCGGGTCCGGCTCCGAAAGCGTGTCGTAGACTGAGATATGGAGACACGGCAGGGCCTGGTATCGCCGACCGGAGCGGCTCGAGCCGCGAGCGCATCGGCTGACCGCTGCGAGAAGCGGCCAAGCCGTCCATTCGGACTGTGGATCTTGACGCTCACCCTGCTTGGCAGTCCGGTGATTCACGCAGGCGCGCTGCTGCTCCGCACCCGATGGCTCAATTTCGGCAGTCTCAGGCTGTGGGACGGACTCGTGTATTTCCTCATCGCGCCCATCGTCGGCGTGCTGATGCTGAGACGGCACGAGCGGGCCCGCTTCTCGGCCTATGTGTTCCTGTCGTGCGAGGTCCTTCGAGCGCTTCGGATCCACTCGCCCGCTCTCGGCCTCCTCGCCGTGGGCTTCCTGGTGAGCCTGCAACTGCCGGCATCGCGGAGGTTCCACCCGTCCGTCGATCCACAAAGAGTGCTCGCTCGACTGCGGTTGCGGCGCAAGGACCGAATCGGCGCGGGATAGCACCCTACCCGCCCGGACGGAACAGCGCCTTGAACTCGGCGCGGTCCCGCACCGGCGCGAACACCGGATCCTGCTCGATCTCCCGCGGCAGTCGTCATTTCTTTTCCGGAGCCCAACCGGCCACCGCGTCTTCCCATTTGTTGTCGGTCAACTGACGGACGCCCGATCCGTCGGCACGCATTACAAAGAGGCGCTCTGTCGAGCCCCGACCCGGCGCCTTTGAGGAGCCGGCCAGAGCCGTGTAGCATTCCTCGACCCGGCGCACGTTGAACCAGTTCAATCGACAGTCAGGAGAAATGACGATGGGCCCGATGACGAGACGAGAGTTCTTAGGGAAGACCGCGGCCGGGGCGACCGCAGCCGGGTTGATGCTGACCAGTGCCGGGACCGCGTCCGCGAATCCGCTGGGCCTGCCGATCGGCAGCCAGACGTATCCGCACCGAGCGATGATCGCGGATGGCAAGTTCGTCGATCTGCTCGAGCAGCTCAAGAGCATCGGGGTCGATCAGATCGAGCTGTGCGGCTATCTGGGCGGCGCAGGCTATCCCGAGTTCAAGAGCCTCGCCGACGGAAAGGCCACGAGGAAGATCATCGAGGACAACGGCCTGAAAGCCGTCAGCTGCCACTTCCTCTTCCCCGAGCTCCGCGACAACCTCGCCAAGGCGATTGCCTGGTCGAAGGATTTGGGCCTGGAGCAGATGATGGTGCCGACGGTGAAGAGTGGCGCCACCACTGGCACGGTCGAAGAAGCCAAGGTGCTGACCGATCAGTTCAACAAGATGGCGGTGGACATCAAGAAGGCCGGCATGCGGGCGGGTTCGCACAACGAAGCGTTCGATCTCGTGAAGCTCCCCGACGGCACCTTCATCTACGACCACATCATCGCGATGACGGACCCGAAACTCATCGGCTTCCAATTCCAGATGTCGACCTACAACAGCGGGATGATCGCCGCCGAGTACTTCGCAAAGTACCCGACGCGATTTTTCTCCATGCACGTGCAGGACCTCGACATCAAAGCGGGCAGGACGCCGGTCGTCAATGGCCGCGGCGGCGGCTATCCGCAGACGTCGGTCGGCAAGGGCGGCCTCGACTGGGCGGCGACGTTCGCAGCGGCCAGGAAAGCCGGCGGCATCAAGAACTACTTCGTCGAGCAGGCGATGCCGCTGACGATCGAGAGCGTCGCGGCACTCAAGGCGATGAAAGCGTAGCGGTGGCGTCAGGCCGCCGAGCGCACTCCGAGCAGCGCCTCGCCGCCTTCGGCGCGGAACACCGGCAGCGCTTCGTCGCGGCGAGCCTGCGCGCGCCGAAGGGTCTCGGTGAAGCGCGGGTCCTCGCGGAGAGCGCCAGCCAGGGTCGTGTAGCAGTAGTTCCACGACGGTGTAGCCGCCGTCAACCGCCTTGGCCAAGGCCTGCAGCGCCAGATCGTAGCTGCCAAGCTTGCACACCATGATCCCGCCGGTCATAAACCCTTCGTTGAACGTGAAGATGCAACGCTTGAATTCGCAGTTGTACGCCTTCGTGAACGCCATATTCGTCAGTAACACGGCGTTGATGAAGCTCGAATGCCAGAACCGGGCATACGAGAAGTCGATGTTCTCGAAGGTATCGACGCCGTTTCGTCGGCCGTCCGACAGAGTCGTGATTTGGCGCACGATTCCGAGGCTGCCCAACCCGGCGACGCCACGTTAAAGCTCTTAATTTCAATGGCTTATCGACACCAGGCCGCGGCGCGCCCCGTGCAGAGCCTTCTCTGACCCGGCCGTTCCTCCGGGACGCTTCGAGGAAAGCCGCCATGAACATCGCACGGTGCTGTGGACTTGCTGTGCTGATCTGGGCCGCCGATGTGTCGATCGCGGAGGCACAGTGCTGGTACAGCCTGAACCCGACCACCTTCACGGTCGGAGGGACAGCGTCCACCCAGACGCTCAGTGTCATCTCCGGCACGTCGTGCTCCTGGACCGCGACCACGTCGACCAGTTGGATCACCATTACCAACGGCACCGGCTCCGGGATCGGCTCGGTCACGTTTTCCGTCGCGCAGAACGCAACCGGCAGTCCTCGCACGGGCACGTTGACGGTCGGAGGCCAGACCGTGACGGTCAATCAAGGAACCGGCGGCTGCACCGGCACCGTGACGCCGCTCAGCTTCGCGGTCGACGCGATCGCCAGCAGCCGGACGGTCAGCGTCATCGCCGGCACGGCCTGTTCGTGGACCGCCACCACGACGACGTCCTGGATCACCGTCACTGCCGGCGCCAGCGGATCGGGCATCGGCTCGGTCACGTTCAGCGTCGCTGCCAACACGACGGGCACGGCACGCACCGGCACGCTGACCGTCGCGGGCCAGACCGTGACGGTCAATCAGGGGGCCACCGGCTGCTCGGCCACCGTGACACCGACCAGCTTCGACGTCGATGCACTGGCCACCAGCCGGACGCTCAGCGTCACCTCCGGCACGTCCTGTTCCTGGACCGCCACCACGACGACGTCCTGGATCACCGTCACTGCCGGCGCCAGCGGATCGGGCATCGGCTCGGTCACGTTCAGCGTCGCTGCCAACACGACGGGCACGGCACGCACCGGCACGCTGACCGTCGCGGGCCAGACCGTGACGATCAATCAGGGGGCCACCGGCTGCTCGGCCACCGTGACACCGACCAGCTTCGACGTCGATGCACTGGCCACCAGCCGGACGCTCAGCGTCACCTCCGGGACGTCATGTTCCTGGACCGCCACCACGACGACGTCCTGGATCACCGTCACTGCCGGCGCCAGCGGATCGGGCATCGGCTCGGTCACGTTCAGCGTCGCTGCCAACACGACGGGCACGGCACGCACCGGCACGCTGACCGTCGCGGGCCAGACCGTGACGGTCAATCAGGGGGCCACCGGCTGCTCGGCCACCGTGACACCGACCAGCTTCGACGTCGATGCACTGGCCACCAGCCGGACGCTCAGCGTCACCTCCGGGACGTCATGTTCCTGGACCGCCACCACGACGACGTCCTGGATCACCGTCACTGCCGGCGCCAGCGGATCGGGCATCGGCTCGGTCACGTTCAGCGTCGCTGCCAACACGACGGGCACGGCACGCACCGGAACGCTGACCGTCGCGGGCCAGACCGTGACGGTCAATCAGGGGGCCACCGGCTGCTCGGCCACCGTGACACCGACCAGCTTCGACGTCGATGCACTGGCCACCAGCCGGACGCTCAGCGTCACCTCCGGGACGTCATGTTCCTGGACCGCCACCACGACGACGTCCTGGATCACCGTCACTGCCGGCGCCAGCGGATCGGGCATCGGCTCGGTCACGTTCAGCGTCGCTGCCAACACGACGGGCACGGCACGCACCGGAACGCTGACCGTCGCGGGACAATCCGTCGCCGTCAGCCAGGCCGCCGGGGCTACGCAGCCGCCACCAGCACCGGCGAACCTGCGCATCGTTCGTTGAACGGGAGTACGCGCGCCGAGGCTCCAGTGCACACAGATCGCAGCCGATGCCGGAAATCGGTATCGGCTGTCCCTTTCCACGCCGTTCGTCTCCGTTCGCCGAAAACCGTGTCGTAGACTGAGATATGGAGACAGGGCGTGGGATCGCCGACCGAAGTGGCTGAAGCCGCGACCGGATCGGCTGACGGCTACGAGAAGCGGCCAAGCCGTCCGTTCGGACTGTGGATCTTGACGGTTCCACCCCTCGGTCGATCCACAACGAGTGCTCGCTCGACTGCGTCTGCGGCGCAAGGACCGAATCGGTGCGGGATAGCCACGCTACCCGCCCGGACGGAATAGCGCCTTGAACTCGGCGCGGTCTCGCACCGGCGCGAACACCGGATCCTGCTCGATCTCCCGCGGCAGGAAGCGCTGCGGGATCGTCTTCAGCCACGCGATCGCGGCGTCCCCGTCCCCTTTCTGCATGCACGCGCGAGCCGCCGGCAATCCCAGGTCCCGCGGCCCCAGTCCCTTGCCTTTCAACTGGTCGAGCTCGGCGCACGCGGCGGCGAACTGCGATGCGCCGAGCAGCGCCTCACCGTACGAGAGCCGCAGCCGGACGTCCTGCGGCTTCTGCTTCACGAGCTCGGCATAGGCGGCGGCCGCTGCGGAGAAGTCTCCGCCGGCGACGTGCGCCGCGGCGGCCGCTTCCGGGATGCCTCGGCGCAGCGAGGCCTGGAATGCCGGCGACGTCGCGCGCTTGACGAACTCGATGGTGGCGTCGATCACGTCCCGCGTCGCGTCCTCGTCGTCGACCATCTCGAAGGCGTGGTGACCGCCGGGGTAGTTCAGGAGCGTCACCGGCGCGTTCTGGGTCTGCGCGAGAGCGACCAGCTCGGTCATCGCCCGGGTGACCGGCGGACGATCGAGGCCGGCGCGCACGAACAGGATCGGGAGATCGCGCCGGAACGTCCGCACTTCGGCGCTGCCGTAGTACATGACCGCGGCCTTGACGGCCGTCCGCCGCGGGTTGAGGAGCACCGGCAGGCCGCGATAGACATTTCCCGAACCGGCGTAGACCGCGATGCGCTCGCGATCGGCGCCCAGGCTGGCGCCCGCAGCCGCCAGGTGGGCCATCAGCGCGTCGAAGTCCTGCTCGAGCGTGTCGGCCCGCAAGTCCGGCACGATCGCCAGCAGCCCCTTCGAGGCGGCAATCCCGGCCCACGCCTTGTAAAAGGGATGGCCGCGCTCGGCGCCGGAAACGGTATTGAACAGAATCAGCACCGGCAGCGGCGTCTCCGCCTTCGCCGGCCGGTAGACGTCCATCCGGAGATCGCCGTAGGGGTGATCTGTCGTCACCGCGAAGGACGCCGGCGGTGGTGCGGGATAGAAGAAGCGCAGTTCCTGCGCGTCGGCGAGGGCGGCCAGCGCGAAGACCACACAGCCAGCGGTGAGATGTCGGGCCATGCCCGGATGGTGCGCGCGGAGCGCGCCCGAATCCAGCGCGAAGTGCTGGTTTCTCGGCCCCGAGGGACCAATCTGCCGTAGAGACAGACGAACGCGATCCATCGCTTCTTCGACAGGTCCGGCGTCGCTGGCAGGCCAGGCGGTCACTTCTGACGCGGCGCGACGCACGAGGCCGTGCCCTCGTCCCTGAATCCGGCACCCGGGATCGGGACGAACTCCCAGGCGTATCGGCCGGGGCTCAGCGTCAGCTTCAGCACGCCGTACGCGCTGTTACTGTGCACCTCGCTGTTGCGGGCGATCCTGCCAAGCTTGTACACACCACCGCCGCCGGTGCCCGCGATGAACTGCCGGATGCCGTGCTCAGCATCGGGTTTCCCCTTGTCGTCCTGGGGCGCGAACCGTTCGTAGATGTGATCGTGCCCGTTGAGCACAACATCCGCGCCGGCCTTGTACAGGATCGACCAGATGTAGTGCATCGTCGGGTCCGGAGCGTGGGGACCCGAGCTGAAAACCGGGGCATGCCAGTAGGCGAGTACACAGTCGGCTGCGTGGGCAGCGAGGTCCTCGCGCAGCCATTTCATCTGCGCGGGCAGACTTCGCGGTAACGAGCTGTTCAACGAGATGATGTGCCAGTCTCCCAGCTCGAAGCTGTAATAGCCCCGTTGGTCCGATCCGGCGGCGGCACCGAAATACTCGAAGTAGGGACGGCCGCGGTCGGTCAGGTAGTCGTGGTTGCCTGGGGTCGGGCGAGTGCGAGCCTTGTGGCGCCCCCAGGTTGGCTCGTAGCAGCGGCTGAACTCGCCGACGGTCCCCTTCGCGTACGCGTGATCGCCCAGCGTGAAGACGGTGCCGGCTATGCCATCGAGCAAGCCGGCAGTCGCGCGCGCGCCAGCGAGCAGATCACAGTTGGCGATGTCGCCCGCTCCGACGAAGACGAACTGGTCTGGAGCAGAGGACGGCTGGTCTTGCCCGAAGACCAATCCCGAAGCAGCGATCAACGCCGCCGCCAGCAATATCGTTTTGGTTTCGATACGCGTAGTGTACGCCATGCCGGGCAAAGGCGCCCCATCCGGCGTGCCACGTCACGTCACACGATCTCTCATGACTTGATGACGATGAACCAGGCGGCGATGATCGGGCCCTGCGGACCACGGCCACGTCCGCCCGGGCCCGCCGGGGCCGGCGGCGCACCAGGGGCTGGCGGCGGAGCCGGACCCCGCTCGGGCTGGAACAGGTAGGCATTGTGCGTCGCGGGATCCACAGCGATGGTCTTGGCGCCGGGGAACGTCGGGACGGTCGCTATAACCGTGTACTTGTCGGCCGACTCCTGGTGTACGACCGTGACGTTCCCCTCCCCGCCATTGGGAATGTAGATCAGTTTTTTCGACGGATCCCAGCCGAGCGCGTCGACGCGGGTGCCGTTCGGGATCGACGCGACGACTTTGCCCGTGCTGGCATCAACCACGACCGACGTCTTGCTGCATCCGGAGAAGAGCCGGTTGGTAGCCTTGTCGTAGGCGATACCCGTGGGTCCTTCGCATGGGGCGAGCGGCCACGAGGCGGTCGCCTTCCACGTCTTCACGTCAATCACCTGGATCGTGTTCGTGCCTTCGTTGTTGACAAAGATGTGGCCCTTGCCATCGGCCGCGGCTCCTTCGGGCGCCGTGTCTTCCAGTTCGACGGTGGCGACGATGTCACCGGTGTGGGGGTCGAGCGCCGTGAGTGTGCCGATCGGGCGGCTGTGATTGGTGAGGATGATCTTGTCGTCGGCCTCGTCGTACATGATGCCGTCGAGGCCGGGGCCGACCTTGGTCTGCCTGAGCACGGCCAGCGTCTTCAGGTCGAACATCGTGACGGTCTGATCGCCGCTGTTCGTCGTAAACCCATGGCCAACCTTGGTGACGATGCCGGCGCCGTGGACGCCGGGCGTGTTTGGAATGTCGCCGAGCACCTTGCCGGTGGCGCCTTCAACCACCATCATGTGGGTCGAACGCGACACGAACACCCGGCCCGTCGCGCTCTCGGCCGTGACGTAGTCGGTGCCACCTTCCCCTTTGATGTCGAACCTTTCGACCTTGAACGTTTGTGCCTGTCCGGCGCGTGGCGCGGCAAGGTTGGCTGCCGAGAGGAGGGCGAGTGCGGTCAGAAGATGTCTGGTCATGGTTACCTCGTTGGCGGAGGCGAGGGACGACGCAACGCCGCGGCGACTCGCATCGGAACGGCTCATTGTCGTTCCTGGAACATGTCTGGGAGATTACAAGCCGCAAGGCCTCGCGCTCTTGGCTGTAATGATTCAGTCATCCTTTCGCGCGGCGACGGGTTGACGCCCCCGCCAGGCTAGAACTTGTAGCGGAGTGAAAACTGGAACTGCCGTGCCGATCGCGCCGCCACGGGCGTTCCGAACAACGGCGAGCTGATGATGCCGACGTAGGACACGTAGTTGACGCGGTTCAGCAGGTTGAACCCGTCAGCCCCCAGGGTCAGCTCGTGGCCGCTCTTTGGCCCGCCCAGCTTGAGGTCCCTCGACGCATGCAGATCGAGTGTCGCGAGATCGCCGGCAATCAACGTGTTGCGCGCGATCCCTGGCGGCCGCGCCCGGCCGCGGCCGTTGTTGTAAGGGTCGCCGCCAATCGTCTGGGTGTAAGGACCGGCCGAGTTCAGCGTCAGCGCCACGCCGAGATCGACGATCTTGACGCCGGTGACGGTGCCAATCATCACGAAGCGATGCCGGCGATCGACATCCGCCCGCGCCCACTCACCCGACAGGTCGTAATCGTTCGCCGGAAACGCATTGATGCCAGCGGTGTCGTTGTAAGTCCGGCTCAACGTGTACTGCACCTGACCGTTGAACCACGCGGACATGCGGCCGCGCAGGGTCACGCCGAATGAATCGGCGCTCTGCCGGCCGTTCGACTCGACCTGGCGAACCACGCCGTAGGCGGGATCCGGCCGCGTCCGATACAGCGGCGGCAGCGGCGCATTGATGTCACGCGATCGAAACAGGCTGTAGCCGCGCGCGCCGGTATAGCTCAGCGACACAGTCGTCGTCTTTTTTAGCTGGTGGTCGAAGCTCACGCTGTATTGAACGCTTTGCGGGATCTGCACATCGGGCGCGAGTTGCACGATGCTCGGCGGCGGCACGGTGGCGGCCGCCGACGCGAATGGATCGGGATAGCCGGGATCGGTGATCACGATCTTCGTCAGCCCGCCCGGCTGCGAATGCAGCACGTCGGCAATCACCACCGGCCCGCTCCGATCGTTGAACACGCCGGCGCCGGCGCGCAGCACATTCGCCTTGCCGTTGCCCGGCGCATAGGCGATCGAGAAGCGCGGGGCGACATTGTTGGTGTCGTGGAAATAATTCTGCCAGTCGTAGCGCACGCCGTAATCGATCGAGAGGCCCGGACGGATCTGCCAATCGTCCTTGACGTACACGCCCACCTGTTTTTCGAGCAATGCCAGGTCGCCGTTGCCCTGCTGCTGGGTAAACGCGTACGGCCGGCCCGGTCTCGTATGCGACGAGGTTGGCGAAATAAAACGAGCCGCCGAAGTTGGTCTTGTCGTAGAAGCCGCGCCTGCTCCAGTCGGGCAGCTGGAATCCCGCCTGCACGAGATGCTTGCCGTGAGTCCATGACAGGCTCTCGTTCAAGTTGATGTGCGTCTCCGTCCGAACGAGGTCGACCTGCGCGCCGCCGCCGGTGAACGCACCGGCGACGATGATGGCGCGATCGGGCGTGAGGCTGGTGGTCGGCTCCCGCTCGTGGCCGAACAGCATCTGAAACTGGTTCACGAGCGTCGGCGTGATGATCGTCTGCTGCGTGTAGGTGACCTGCTGCTCGTGATGCTTGAACGTCGTCGCCGCGCTGGCCAGCGTGGTGCCGCCGGCATCGCGGTTCTCGTCGCTCTCGTACTGATAGTTCGGACGAATCGAAAACGTGTTCTCCCGGCTGACCTGGCGCGTGATGCTGCCGGTGATGCGCGCTTCGCCGCTCGTCTGCGGCAACTGGCCATCGATCGGTCCATCGGGTCCGATCGCGTGAATGTATGCCTGGTTGGCGTCGTGCTCGTCGTTGGCCGACAGCATGAACATGGTCTTGCCATCGTGGCCGATCGGTCCGCCGAGAACTCCTTCGACGCTTTGCCGCTGCTCCTGCGGTTTCGCGCTCGCGAAGGCGTTGCGCGCGCTCAGGTGGCCATTGCGGATGAGGGTGTTGAACTCGCCGTGATACTGCTGCGAGCCCGGCTTGGTCAGGATCTCGATGCGTCCGCGGCCCGGCCGCGAGTATTCCGCGGAGTACCGGATCCTGATTGATCCTGATCTGCGATACCGCCGCGGCACTGACGTTGAGGGCACTGACCTCCATGCCGTTGACGACGATCGTCACGCCGCTGCCGAGGGCCGCCGGATCGAGAAAGCGCGACGCCGTCGCGATCAGGTCACGATCGAGCACGGGCAGCGTGCTGAGCATTTCCTGATCGAGCGTCACCGCGTCCTGGTTGCCCGAGGCGCTCGCATTGACGCCGGCGGCGGCGTTGCTGACCGTCACGTCCTGCGCAATCGAGGCGAGGCCGAGGACGAGTTTCTGCGGTGAGGGCGCTCGCGATCCGACGCGCACGCGCGAAGACAGATCCTTGAACCCCTCGAAATGCGCGCGCAGCTCGTAGGTCCCCGGAGCGACGCCATCGAAGCGAAATGCGCCGACGCCGTCGGTCGCGACCGATCGCAGACGCGGCCGCCCGCAGCCAGGTCGACGGTCGCGCCGGTCAGCACCGCGCCGGTCTGATCCTGCACGATGCCCGTGACGGTGACTCCTTGCACCGCGCCCTGTTGTGGGGAACCAAGAAGCGCCGAGAGAACGAGTAACGATACAACCCACATAGGGAGTGCAGAGTGCCCTGAGTAGGTTCTGCGGTATTCGAACCGAGATTACTTCTTGACGGGCTTGCCGGCGGCGTGGAGCTCCATGGTGAGCATTTCCCTGCCTTCGTTTTCACCTGACCCTCATAGGTCGTCGCGCCATTTTCCCTGACCGATTCCAGGACCACAATCGTGCCCCTGCGCCTCGAGTGCGCGATCGGACCGGCGCCGGCGCCTTGTCGACGTCGAGCTGCTCTTCGACGAGGTAGACCTTGCCCGGCCGACGTCGATCATGAAATCGCGGGTGCGGCCGTTGACCATCGATTCGAGCTTCGTAGACTGTCTTTCCCTTTTTCGGTCTCCTTCGAATGCCCTTGATCGTCGCGTTCTTCGTTTCGGCCTCCACGGTCGCCCTGACCGCGGACGGGAGGTTCTTCAACTGCGACCTTCGCTTCCTTTTCCTTCTTCCTTTGGTTCCTTCTGATCGGCCTTCTGCGCCGGAGCCTTGGCCGCAGCGGTCGTCCCCTGCTCGGCGTAGGCAGTTCCGAAAACCGGGATCATTGCGACGACCACCGCCAATAGCTTCTGCCTCATCTGTGCTCTCCTGCCGCTAGAAAAGACGTTCCCCGCTGCGGAATCCGCGTGGCCTTGTGACCCTGCCGAAGACAGCGACTGACTGTTTCCGTCCGAGGGGCCTCGGCTGATCGGCTGGTGATGTTAGCCGGGTACTGCATGAACCGGCTATGAACGCGATAGCCCCGATCGATCCTTACTGTGTCGCGCGATACCCCGCTCTGGTGCGCGCGACGTAATGCTGCCGCCCGAGTGATCATGCAGCCCTCGAGAAACGCGGACTCGATCCTGAAGCTCGAGTCGGTGCAGCAGAAGGGCACCACCACCTTCGAAGGACAGGTCAAGACATCCGCGGGAAGAAGGTCACGTTGGAGCTCGATGGCTCGGGCAATCCGGTGAAGAAATGATCGGAATCTTGCGTGGTCGGATGACGGCGTGTCCGGCGGCCAGAACGGCGGAGAAAACACGACGCACGGCTGCTGATCTCCGCTGGCTCGATGCGGCGTTCGAGCAGGCGCAGCACGACCGGGCGCAGGGCATCGTGCTTGTACTGCAAGCCGACATGTGGGATCCAGAAAAGGGATCGGCGCACGTCGCAAACTACAAACCTTTCATCGACAGTATCGCGGCGCACACGATTGCGTTCGGTCGACCGGTGCTGCTGTTCAATGGTGACTCGCACGTCTATCGCTCGGACAACCCCCTGAAGGCCGGGGCGGCGTGCGAGATCGAATCCGGCGTTTCCATGACGGCGTGCTCGAATGATGCGGCGGCCACTCAGTCGCCCAACTACGTGTCGCCCGACACCTATCCCGACGTGTCGAACTTCCACCGTGTCGTCGTGCATGGCAGCACGCTCCCGATGGAGTGGCTCCGATTGACAATCACGCCTGGCGCGAACGCGTCCGCGAGTCCGACCGCGTTTGGTCCGTTTGCGTGGCAGCGCGTTCAGCCCAGCCTTCCCTAGTGTCGCGTCCCCGAAGTCCTGTTACATTCGGCCGGCGCTGCATCCCGGGGCGCGGCGTTGCTCGGCGGTTGCATACTCCCGGTATGCGCCCTTCTCGCGCCTTGCGCGCCGGGCGCATCGCCGCCCTCGGTGTTAACAGGACTGCGGGGACGCGACACTAGCACGATCAATCCCGACGACCGTGCTTCCTCTCCCGGTCGTCGGGTCTCCTCAAACCTCTGTGTCGCCGCCTGCCTTGCAGCGGGAGCCGTGGACGCAGAACGAGCGAGCTCGATATGGTCGAGTCCTACCTCAGTCGTTTCGGAGCAGCGGTCCCGTCATAATCAGGGGAGCGGAGTCTTCGCTGTACGCTCAGGCGTGGAGCGGAATCGAGAAGGTGTGACATGACCGAACAGCGATTTGCACTCGAGTGGGACCGCCCATATCTGCCCGATGCATCGACGCACGTCAGTCTTTTCGACGGCGGCAAGGATCCGCTGCATGTGGTGGCCTCCGGCCACGGTGCAGGCGACGCGAATGCGCTCGGCGATCTATTGATGACACTGAGGGAGAGAAATGAATCCGCTGACGTCATCGCCTACGTGTCCGGAGAGCACGCCGCGCTCACCGGAAAAGTCCCTGCGCATTCAGGGTCTTGATGCTTTAACGATCGACTCGGGGCATCCGTCGACTCCGATTCGGTTTGACTCCTCATGTCAGAGCGCGCATTGTGCTGCAGGCGCTCCACTCTTCGCCCGTACGTCTACACGCGGGCCGTCCCCGGCCATCCCCACGAGAGCGCCGCACTGCCGGGGCACCCCACCCGCTGAGGTCGATTTGCGGGTCCGAAAACGAGGTGTCGGATGCGAGCCGTTCAAATGAGACGCGTGACGCGCCTCGGCGCGATGGCGACATTCGTGTTCCTCTGCCTGGTTCCGGAAGTGCTCAGCCAGACGACCCGTGCCACGTTGACCGGTACGGTGACTGATCCCAACGGCGCGATCGTGCCAAGCGCGACCGTAACCGCGACCAACATTGCGACGAACATCACCAGCACCACGAAGACAAACCAGGAAGGCACCTACACGTTCACGGCACTGGCCCCCGAAGGTACACGGTGTCAGTGGCGGTCACCGGGTTCAAGCGCAATGTCCAGACCGGCACCATTCTGCGGATTGCGGAAACCTCGCGATTGGATATCCCGCTCGAAGTCGGTGCGGTGACGGAAGAGGTCAATGTGGTCAGCGAGGCGCCGCTGGTTCGGAGCACCTCGAGCGAGCAGGGACAGGTGATCGACTACAAGCAGATTCAGTCGCTCCCATTGAATGGGCGGCTCTTTCAACAGCTCATCACGCTGACTCCGGGGGCCATCCCTGCGGGGTTTGCCGACTTCGCCGAGAATCCGGCTGGAGCCGGCGCGCGAAGCGCCGTTCACCACAGCTTGAACGGCCTGCCATGGTCTGGCAACAATTACCTGCTCGACGGCGTCGCGAACAACCAGCCGCTCAACGCGTTCGTCAATATCACTCCACCGCTCGAGGCGCTGCAGGAATTCAAAGTGCAGACGAACAATCCGACGGCCGAGTTTGGCGTTTTCGGCGGCGCGGTCGTCAACCTGAGCATCCGATCGGGCACGAACCAGTTCAGTGGGTCGCTGTTCGAGTACGTCCGCGACGATTCGCTCAACGCACGCAACTTCTTCGCCGCCACGAAGGCGCCCTTCAATTCGCATCAGTTCGGCGGCACGTTCGGCGGGCCGATGCTGCGCAACAAGGCCTTCTTTTTCGGAGACTACCAGCGGCTCCGCCAGGACCAGGGCCGCACGGTGGTTGCCACCGTCCCGACGGCCGCCATGCGAGGCGGCGATCTCAGCGCGCTCGGTACCCCGATCTCGATCCGCTGAGCCGCCAAGCGTTTGACGGCAGCATCATTCCGGGCAATCGCATCAACCCGATCACGCGGCAGGTCGCCGACATCTGGCCGCTGCCAAACCGGTCGGGCCTGGTCGACAACTACATCGAAAACAACGTCGTCGAGCAGGAGCAGGACGCGTTCGACATCCGCAGCGACGTGAATCTGGGTCGATGGGGGTCGGTCTTCGGCCGCTACTCCAGAGCCGATCGCGACTTCGTCGAGCCGCCCACGGCCAACATCTTCATGTCCGGAGGAAACCGTACAAGTAGGGGAATTACAACCTCGTGCTCGGACACACCTTGACGTTGTCATCGAGCCGGCTCAACGAATTCAGGGTTGGCATCAACAAGTACGACCTCGCGCAGTTCGGTTCCGACTTCGGGATCCCGAAGAACAACGAGCTCGGTATTCCCAACGGCAACATCGAGGGTCACCCGTACACCTTCGGTATCGCCGACTTCAACATCGCCGGCTATCTGCGCACTGCCTCTCCTGGCTTCACCAACTCGGTGCGGATTGGCAAGACGGTGCAGGTCTCGGACAACTTCACGTGGGTGGTCGACAAGCACTCGGTGAAATTCGGCGGCGACGCCCGTTTCATCACCTCGACGCTCACCAACCCGCAGACGCAGCCGCGCGGTCTCTTCACCTTCAATCGCAACTACACGAGCAACCTCGGCGCGGCCAACACGGGCCAGCCG
>CAWIKP010000003.1:0-92882 GCA_963836735.1 uncultured Acidobacteriota bacterium
CCACGAGCTCGATCGCACGGTCACCTCGATGGGCGGGCGGCTGCTCCGGACGTGGCTGCTGAAGCCGCTGTTGTCGCTCGAGCGCATCCAGGATCGGCTCGATGCGGTCGAGGAGTTCGCGTTCCGCACCACCGAGCGGGCGAAGGTGCAGGACACGCTCCGGACGGTGCACGACATGGAGCGGCTGGTCGGCCGCGCGGCGCTCGGCACCGCCGGCCCCCGCGACCTGGTCGCCCTGCGCCAGTCGCTGGGCGCGGTTCCCCGCGTGCGTCTGCTGCTCGAGGGGCTGAGCGCGCCGCTGATTGGGAGCCTCGCCGCGGGCCTCGACGATCTGCCGGATCTGCGCCGCGATCTCGAGGCGACGCTGGTCGACGACCCGCCCGCCCTGGCGCGCGACGGCGGCGCGATTCGCGACGGCGTCGACCCCGAGCTCGACGAGATTCGCGACATCAGCCGATCCGGCAAACGCCGGATCGCGGAGATGGAAGATGCCGAGCGCACCCGCACCGGCATCAACTCGCTGAAGATCCGCTACAACCGCGTCTTCGGGTACTACATCGAGATCTCGAAGTCGAACCTGGCCAACGTGCCCGGCGACTACCTGCGGAAGCAGACCATTGCCGGCGGCGAGCGCTTCATCACGCCGGCGCTGAAGGAGTACGAGGACAAGGTCCTCGGGGCCGACGAGCGCATCCTGGAGCGTGAGCTGGAGCTGTTCGATGCGGTGCGCCGGCGGGTCGCTGCCGAAGCGCCGCGTGTCCAGGACACGGCGCGTGGGCTCGCGGCCCTCGACGTCCTGAGCGCGCTCGCCGAGACCGCGGGCATCGACAACTACACCAAGCCGGTGATGCACTCCGGCGACGAGCTCGTCGCCACCGACGCGCGCCACCCCATCGTCGAACGCCACTCACCCGACTCGTTCGTGCCGAACGACGTCGCCCTCGACGGGGCCAGTCAGCAGCTGGTCATCCTGACCGGCCCGAACATGGGAGGCAAATCGACCTACCTGCGGCAGACGGCACTGCTCTCGCTGATGGCGCAGGCCGGGTCGTTCGTCGCTGCACGGAGCGCGAAGCTGCCGATCGTCGATCGCATCTTTGCGAGGGTCGGCGCCTCCGACAACATCGCGCGCGGCCAGTCCACCTTCATGGTCGAGATGCAGGAGACGGCCAACATCCTGCACTCGGCGACCTCGCGCAGCCTGGTCATTCTCGACGAGATCGGCCGCGGCACGGCCACGTTCGACGGGCTCAGCCTGGCGTGGGCGGTGGCCGAATACCTGGCCTCCAACCCCAAAGCGCGCCCGAAGACCATCTTTGCGACGCATTACCACGAGCTCACCGATCTGGCCGACGCGCTGAGCTCGGTCGTGAACTACCACGTCGTTGTCCGCGAGTGGAAAGACGACATCGTTTTCCTCCGCAAGGTCACCGCCGGCCGCTCGGATCGGAGCTACGGCATCCAGGTGGCGCGCCTCGCCGGACTGCCGGCCACCGTCGTCGCACGCGCGCGGGACATTCTGAACGGCCTCGAACGTGACGAGCTCTCGCGCGGCGGACGGCCGTCGCTCAGCGCCGAGGGCGTGAAGACGCGCCAGCTCGGGCTGTTCCAGGAGCCGGCGCCGGTCGAGCACCCGGTGTTGTCGAAGCTGCGGCAGGCCGATGTCGATAACCTGACGCCCCTCCAGGCGCTGTCGCTGCTCGCCGACTTGAGGCGTGAGGCGGCTGAATGATCGCTCGGCCGGAGCCGCGGTGACGTCCCGATTGGTGGTTCGATCAGCGATGCTCGTCGCGGCGCTGCTGGGGCCGGTCCTTGCGACGGCGGCGACCAGGTACGATCCGCGCCTTCGTTTCCGGACGATTTCGACTCCCCGGTTCGACATTCACTTCCATCAGGGCGAAGAAACGCTCGCGCGCCGGCTGGCGGGATTCGTGGAAGCGGCTGCCTCCGAAGTCGACGCGTCCGTCGGTGCGGCCGTGGGCCGTGTCCAGATCGTGCTGGTCAATCAGGACGATCTGGCCAATGGCTGGGCGACGCCGGTGCCTTACAACACGATCGAGATCAGCGCGGCGGCGCCCTCCGCTGAGAGCATCATTGGAAACGCGCCAGACTGGCTGCGTCTGGTGTTCGTTCACGAGTACACGCACATCGCGCACCTCAGTCGTGCCGGCGGCTGGTTGAATGGCCTGCGGCGGGGTTTCGGCCGGCTGCCGCTGCTCTTTCCCAATCTGTATCAGCCGATCTGGGCCATCGAGGGGATCGCGACCTGGGATGAGAGCCATCAAACCGCTCACGGCCGGGTCGCTGCCGGCGATTTCCGGCAGTGGCTGAACAGCGCCGCCGCCGGGGACCGGCTCGAGCCTTTGGATCGCGTCAACGGCGGAAACGTCGACTGGCCGGGCGGCAACGGCCCTTATCTGTACGGCGCCTACTTTCACGAATTCCTTGCGAAGAAATACGGAGCCGATTCCATTCGCGCGCTGGCCGCCGAGACGGGACGCCGCATCCCGTATCTCGGATCGCGGGCCTACAAGAAGGTGTTCGGCAGGTCGCTCGGCGAGTTGTGGCGGGACTTCGAGAGCTCGGTGAAGGCTGAGAACGCGCAAGTACCTGCCACCCGCGCGTCGCGTCTGACCAGCCAGGGATTCCGCGTGGCGACGCCGCGGTTCCGCGCGGACGGACACCTGTTCTATTCGTCGCTCACGCCGCACGGGTTTCCGGCGCTGATGGAGCTTGCGCCCGGGACGGGACCGCGATTCGTGGCGAGGCGGTATCCCGGCGGCGCGATCGGTCTTGCCGGGGATCGGCTCCTGGTCGACGAGCTCGATCTCGTGCGGAGCGTGGCACTCCAGTCGGATCTCTATCTGGTCGATCCCCGGACCGGTGAGCGCCGCCGCGTCACGCGCGAGGCGCGCGCCGCCGATCCCGACGTGGCCGCTGATCGCACCTCGGTGGTCTGCACGATTCAGATGGCCGATCGAAGAGCTCTCGCCACGTTCACGCTGGCCGCGCCCGGTCAGCCGGCGAGCCCGAAGATTCTCGTCAGCGAAGCCGGCGTCGACTTCGCGATTCCGCGCTGGTCACCCGACGCCCAATCGATCGTGGCCGAACGCCGTCAGGTCGGCGGCCCGGCGACCATCGCGATCGTCGACGTACCGACCGGCGCCGTCCGCACGCTCGCCAGCCTGCCAGGCGGCCGCGCCGGTTCGCCGATCTGGACGCCGGATGGCAGCGCCGTTCTCTTCTCCGCGGCGTCGGCCGAAGATCCGTTCCGGATTTATCGAGTGGTCGTGGCGACCGGCGCGCTGGCCAGGCTCGAGGGCACGGGCAGCGCTCAGTCGCCGGCGATCTCATCCGACGGCCGCAGGCTGGCGTTCGTTGGGTACACGCCCGATGGATACGACCTCTTCGCGCTGGAGCTGAGCGACGCCGAATGGACCCCAGTGGACGCGCAAACGCTGCCCGACCAGACGCGAGTCGAGTCCGGGAGTCCACCGCGTTCGGACTCTCCGGATATCGCGCGGCCTGTACGCTCCCTGGCGAACGTTGCTTCCGGCTTTCTGGACCCCGACGCTGGAATCCGACGGCGACGAGCTCGTGATTGGTGGCGCGACCGGATCGGCAGATGCGCTCGGCCGCCATGCCTACGGCATCGAGGCAGGATGGTCCACTCGTGGGCGGCCGGACTGGCAGGTGGCCTATGCCTACGATCGTTGGCGGCCGACCGTGTTCGCGTCGTTCTCCGACGATACCGATCCATGGCGCGACGGCACGGTCCGCACGCGCGAGGCCGATGCCGGCATGCTGCTCCCCTTCCAGCAGGTCAGGCGATCGCATTCCGTCCTCACGTCGCTGCACGTCGCCGACGACCAGTTCGATTGTCGCGAGTGCCAGGGGCCAGCCGCGGCATCCGTCACGCGACGATCGATTCGCGCCGGCTATGCGTTCAGCACGGCCCAGCAATATGGCTATTCCATCAGCGTCGAAGAAGGCAGCCGCGCTTCGGTGACGGCAGAACTCTCGCGGGCGACGGTAGATGCCGAGCCGAATGGCTCGATGCGCGGCAACGGCATCGCTCTGACCGCCGACCTGCGGCATTTCGTACCCCTCGGTCCTCGTCACGCGGTGCTGGCGGTCCGTGCGGCGGCGGCAGGGTTCTTTGGCGACGATGTGGCCGGACAGACGTTCAGCGTTTCGGGAAATGGGCCTCAATCCGGAGGGTTCGGTTTTGGTGTCGATGCGATCGGTCTGCTTCGCGGGTTCGGCGAGGACGCGTTGACCGGGACCCGCGCGGCGGTCGTGAACCTGGACTACCGTGTTCCCCTGATGCGGATCGCCCGCGGCATCGGCACCATCCCCGGCTTCATCCGCACTGTGCATGGTGCGGTATTCGTCGATGTGGGCGAAGCCTGGACGACCACGGCTGTATGGCAGGACGTGAGCGCGTCGTTCGGGGCGGAGATTTCGACCGACACGGTGATCGCCTTCGTTCTGCCGATCACGGTGACCGGAGGCGTTGCGCTGCGCCGCGACGGTCCGGCGCGCGATCGCGATCTGGTCGTGTTCGGCCGGGTCGGCTACGCCTTCTGAACCAGCAAGGGTGCGCCTCCGAGCGCGGCTCACCTTCGTTCGGCTTCCGCGCCGCTATAGTGTTTGTGAGATGTCCGACAAATCGCGGTTCCTCAAGGTGCCCGTCGAGCCGCTCACCGTGAGCGCCAACTCGACCGCCGACGAGCTCCTGTCGCGGATGGAGAGGATCTCGTTCCAGGCGCGCAATCTGGCGACGGCCCGCCGGATCTGGGAGCGGATGCTCGGCGACGACTGCACGATTTTCCTCGGCATCGCCGGGGCGCTCAGCGCCGGCGGGCTTCGACTCGTGATTGCGCACTTGCTCGAACAGCGCTACGTCGACTGTCTGGTTTCGACAGGTGCCAACCTCTACCACGATCTCCACGAAACCCGCGGCCGTCGTCACTACATCGGGTCGCCGAGGGAAAACGACGCGGTGCTCCAGAGCGATCGGATCGATCGGGTGTACGACACCTATGCGAGCGAAGAAGAGTTCGTCGAGAACGACGAATGGATTGCGGAATTCGCCTGCGGCCTCGAGCACCGTCCCTACACGTCACGTGAGTTTCTGTACCTGCTCGGCCGGTATCTCTGGGAGACGACCGGCCAGAACGGGATCCTGACCGCAGCCTACCGGGCTGCCGTTCCCATCTTCTGTCCGGGGATTGCCGACTCCTCCATCGGGATGGGGCTGTCGCAGGCGCGTCACGCCAATCCACGCACCGGTCACGTGGATGTGATTGGCGACATCATCGAATCCGCCAACCTGGTGATCCGGCGCCCGCGCACGGCATCGGTCGTGGTCGGCGGCGGGACCCCGAAGAACTTCATCAACCAGGCGACCGTGCAGGCGGAGTTCTACGACGATCGGGTCAGAGGGCATCGCTACGCGCTGCAGATCGTGACCGATGTGCCGCACTTCGGCGGCGCGTCCGGCGCCACGCTGGAAGAAGCCCAGAGCTGGGGCAAGCTGGCGACCGACGCGGAACAGGTCACCGTGCACAGCGACGCGACCATCGCCCTGCCGCTCCTGGTCAACGCGCTCGCCGCCAGTGCTTCACAGATCATCGGCTCCCGGAAGTCGCTGCGCTTCGATCTTTCGGGACCGATCATGGCCGTCGACGGACGGCCGCTGCCACAAGCGCGCTTCGAGGCTGAAGATCGATGAGCTTTCCGTTCGAGTACCGACCACGGCGCCCCGCTGTCCTTTGGCGGCGCGCTGCCGCACTCCGCGACCTTCGATACCGCACGCGCCGTCATCCTGCCGGTCCCGGTCGATCGCACCACCTCGTACGTCGGCGGCACCCGCAACGGTCCCCACGAGATCCTGCAGGCCTCGTCGCACATGGAACTGTGGGACGAGGAGATGCAGGTGGATGCGCACGAGGCGGGGATCTTCACGCTGCCGGAGATGGAACTGCCGTTCGGGGAGCTCTCGCCGCTGATGGACGAGATTCGCCGGGTGGCCGGCGAGATCCTGAGCCGAGACAAGTTTCTCGTGACACTTGGCGGCGAGCACTCGATCACGCCCCCGCTGGTCGCGGCTGCCGCTCAGCGAAACCCGGGCCTCGGCGTCCTGCAGATTGATGCGCACGCCGATCTGCGCGACAGCTACATGGGGACCCGGCACAATCACGCCTGTGCGATGCGCCGGGCGCTGGAGTTCGCGCCGGCGACGCAGGTGGCAATCCGCAGCATGTCCACGGAGGAAGCCCAGGCCGCGCGCGGGCTGAGGACGAAGATCTTTTACGACCACTCGATGCGTCGCAATCCGGCCTGGATCGATGAGGTCGTCGAGACCCTGCCCGAGACCGTTTACCTGACGATCGATGTCGACGGACTCGACCCGGCGATCATGCCGGCGACAGGCACCCCCGAGCCCGGTGGGTTGTCCTGGTACGAGACGCTCGGCCTGCTGCGCGCCACGATTGAGCGCCGCCGGGTCGTTGCCTGCGACGTGGTGGAGCTCAGCCCGCTGCCCGGAGTGATGGCGCCGAACTTCCTTTGTGCCAAGCTGGTTTACAAGATCCTGACGTACCAGTTTGCACAAGTCCTAGGGAGGTAGCCCTTAGGGGGTGATACCTACTATCCGGCACAGGTGTATACCCAGTATACTCTCGGCCGATGCCAGAGTTGTACGAGCGGGCGCTGACAGCCTTGGAACAGGGCCACGGCGCGGAAGCTTCCTCGCTGCTGATCCGCGCCCTGCGGCAGCCTGGGCTGCTCCGGGACGATCAAGTCCAGATTCGATGCGCCCTCGCCGAGGCCTGGCTGCTGCAGGACGACCTGCGCCGGGCCGCAGAGGCCTTAGGGCGTCCGCCCGACGCCAGGGATCGGGCCGACCCCGCGAGGCTGTCGGACCTGTGGCGGATGCACGGGCGTGTGGCCGCCGCCAAGGGGGAGGCCTCCCGTGGCGTCGCCTTCCTGACCAAGGCGCTGAAATTGGCCGAGCGGGCGCACGATTCGCGCTCGATTGGGCTCTCCCACTACGAGCTCGCCCTCTGTTACCGCCAGGTTGGCAATGCCGCGATCGTCCGCGACCATCTGGCGGCGGCGGCTTCTGCCCTTCACGCGGCCGGCGATCGGCGCTACCTCGCGATGGTCCATTCGCTGCTGGGGGTCTCGCTGGCGCAGGAAGGGCGGCTCGAGGAGTCGCTGGTCACGATGCGGCATGCGGAGCGCCTGGCGACGTCGGCCCAGGCTGCCGACGTTCTGGCGACCATCTATGGGAATCAGGCGAACGTCGCGTGCATGCAGCATCGCTACGACGAGGCCCTGGCGCTGGCCGAGCGCAGCGTCGAACTGCAGCAGGAAACCGGCACTCCGCACGGCCTCGGGATCGCACTGGCGTCGCTCGGCCAGATTTGCGTGCGTGTTGGCGATCTCGGCCGCGCCGAGGAGACGCTGAACCGCGCCCTCGACGTGCGCAGCCCGATGCGCTTCATGCGCGAAACCTCCGGCGGCGTCTTCGACACGCTGGCGCAAATCCACCTGATTCGGGGCGAGCACGACGAAGCCGCCCGCGCGCTCGAACGGTCCAAGGAGGCCTACGGGGAGTACGGAGCCGAGACGACGCGGTGGTACTACTGGGGCTTGCGGGTGCTCGAGGCCCGTCTCACGCTGCGCCGCGGCCAGGCGCGCGCCGCCCTCGCGATGGCCAACGACATCGCGTCCATGGAGCGGATCCCCGCCGTCTACGCCATTCTGGGCGAGCTGATAGCGATCGAAGCCCTCCTGGCCACCGGGGCGAGCGGCGAGTGCCAGGAGCGGCTCGAGAGCGTCGCGCTGCGGATTCAGCCGGGCAGCATGAGCGGGACGTGGGGCGAATTCCTCCGCCTCCGGGGCCGGATCCGGGCGGCACACGGCCGCGCCACCGACGCGTACCACGACTTCGGCCAGAGCGTCAGCATTTTCGAGCTGCTGGGGGAACGCTACCAGGCAGGTCTCAGCTATCTGGAGCTCGGTCGGCTGGCTGCGTCGGCCGGCGCTCGATCTCGGGCGTCCCGCTACCTGACCGACGCGCAACGCTTGTTTTCATCGCTCGGAGCCGCCCCGGAACTGGCCGAGACCGAGGCTGCGCTGAAGGCGATTCCCTCCGCCGCTACCGGCGTCTACGTTGGCGTCCAGATGGACGGAGACGACGCCCTCGTGCGGCGCATCGTCGACGCGTCGGTCATGCCTGCACTCCTCGCCCGTGAAGGGGCGACGGCATTGCTCGAAGGTTGCGACGGCCACAGTGCAGTCGTGTTCGTGCAGACCGGCGCGAACCAGATCAAGGTGCTCGGCGCCGCCGGCGCCGGCAGTGCCCAGCAGCTCGCCGCGGCGGCTCTCCGGGCCGCCAATGGAACCGCCCCAGGATTCATCGTGGAATCGCTGGGCCGCGGGGTAACCGGGCCCCGATTCGCGGTCATCGCGAGCATGCGGCAAATCAGCGTGGCGGTGAGCCAGCGCTTCCGGATGCTCTGCGCTGTCCTTCGGCAGGGATTCGACCTGTGCGAGGCCCGGGAACGGCCGGTGGAAGTGGCCACGACCGTCATGGAACGGAAGCTCGAGCCGCTGCTCCCCGGTTTCATCTGCGCCAGTGTGCCGATGCAGCGCGTCGCCGATCAGATTCAGCGTCTCCAGGGCAACGACCTGACCGTGCTGATCACCGGCGAGAGCGGCACCGGCAAGGACCTCGTGGCCCGGGCGATTCACGCCGGTTCGCTCCGGAAGGCGCGCATGTTCCTGCCCTACAACTGCACCAGCGCGACCCGGGAACTGGCCGACAGCCAGCTGTTCGGACACCGCCGGGGCAGTTTTACCGGCGCCGTGGCGGATCAGCCCGGGGTCCTCCGGACCGCCGTGGGTGGAACCCTGTTCCTCGATGAAGTGGGCGACCTGCCGCTCGACGTTCAGCCCAAGCTTCTGCGATTCCTCGAGCAGGGCGAGGTGCTGCCGGTCGGCGAGACCCGCCCCCAGCACGTGGACGTGCGCGTGGTCGCCGCGACCAACGCCGACCTCGAGCAGCGGGTCGCCGAAAGCAAATTCCGCGAGGACCTCTTCTACCGTCTGAGCGTCATCCGGATTCACCTGCCCCCCTTGCGGGAGCGCCGGGACGAGATCGCTCACCTCAGCACGTTTTTCCTGCGCGAGTCGTCCGACCGGCTCGGAAAGCCGGGTGTGCGTCTAAGCCAGGAAACGCTCGACTTGTTCGATACCTTTCCGTGGCCGGGCAACGTGCGGCAATTGAGGAACGAGGTGCAACGGGCCGTCGCGCTGGCGCCAGGACGGCGGTCTGATCACGCCGGACCTGCTTTCCCCCGCGCTGGCGGGGTCGGTCGAGGAAATTTCGTCGCCGCGGGCCCGGGGAGGGAGAACAACGCTCGCCGCGTCCGTCGAAAAGTTGGAGCGCGAACTGATCGAACAGGCCTTCGAGCGTTCCGCGGGAAACATCTCGGAGACTGCACGGCTGCTCGGGCTGACCCGCCGCGGTCTTTACCTGAAAATGGAGCGGTTAGGTGTCGCCGGCGCGAAGCGCGCCCTGTAGCATACGCGGTATCCAGTAGATCCCCCTGTCGGATACGAAGTATCCAGGTCGGCTGCCACCTCCCGCCCCGACGTTTACGTCAATAAACAACCAGCAATTAACGGTTTAGAGTCACGGACCGCCGGAGCGTCCCGCCTTCCGATTTTCAGGTCTGTACCTTGGATGTTCCTCGTGCACTGCGAACTCACACGAGGGACACTGCATGGAAAAGAGACTTCGACTGGTTCAGGGCACAAACATCGACCGTTTCGAGAATCGCCTGACTGAGCGACGGCCGGTCTCGGTTCCCGGGCAGATTGTCTGGAAGGACGCCAAAGGCACGACCAGGATGGCGTCGGTCGTCACGAGGGATGTCAGCGAGCTCGGCGTGAGTGTCGAGTGTCTCCAGGGGCCCGCGATTCCGCTTTACCGGATCGTGTATTTCCAGATCGACAAGTCGGTGCGCAGCCGCGCGGATCTGCCCGCAGCGCTGCGCGCGTCGAACGTGCTTTCGGCGGTGTTCCGTGTAGGTGAGTGCAGCCGGCGGACCGGGGCGCCGACCGAGTATGCGCTGCGTCTCCTGGTCGAACCGAAGCGGGAGCCGAAGGTGGCGACCGAGCGCCAGACGCTCTCGGCGTGACCCGCGACTTGCCGTTCTACGACTGCTTCCTCGTTTCTTCCATCTCCCGACGCGCGTCGGCGGCATAGGCCGACTGCGGGAACTCGTCGACGACGCGCGTGAAAGACCGGATCGCTTCTTCTTTCTTCCCCGCCCGCGCGTAGGCGCGGCCCAGGTGCATGAGCACGCTGTCGAGCGGCAGCGTCGAGTTCGGGTCGCGGCTCAAATCTGAATAAATCGCGATCGCGCTGTCGAACTTCCCCTGCGCGACCTGCGATTCGGCCATCCCCAGGCGCGCCGTGCGCGCGTAGATCGTGTTCCCCGCCTTGTCGACGACTTCCTTGTAGCGCTGTTCGGCATCACCGGCTTTCCCCTGCTGCGCCAGGATGGCCGCCGCGTGGAAGCGCGCCGCGATACCGGCCTTCGAGTTCGGATAGGCGTTGGCGGCCTCGAGGAATTTCGGCAGCGCCGCGTCGAGCTTCTCCTGCTCGGTCTGAAACGTTCCGGGCTGCGGCACCGGGGGCGGGCTGCCGGGCGCCGGCGGCGGCACCGGCACGACCGGCATCCCGTAAATCGCCAGCGCAGACGCGAGCGCCTGGTTCGCGCGGTTCTCGCGCGAGCTGCGCCACCAGCTGTAGCCGGCGACGGCGACGAGCAGGAGCAGCAGGACGACCACGATCTTCGTGATGTCGCCCTGGCGCTGCTGCATCAGATCTCTGGCGTGCGCGACACTCTTCGCGAATTCGTTCTCTTTTAACTTGTGACGTTCCTTGGCTTTCATAACTTTTCCGGGGGAATATCGCCGCTGCGCGGCGCTTCCCCCGGACCCCCTCGCTCGCTCCACTCGCGGGGCCCCTACGCCCCACGCCGTTCCGCTCGCGACTCAGTTGACATTGCCGCTCGGGCGGCGTGCTATCCGTTCCTCGGGCTCGACTCAAGTCGACCCGCATCGCTCACCGCTCGTTTCGGCTGTCCCATGCGAACGTAGCGGAGCGAGCAGCGAAGTCCGAGCGCAGCGTCCTTCGGCCACGCTCAGGACGCCCTGAGCCCCGTCGAAGGGCGCAGTGAGCTTGGCGGGGTGCAGGGGCCCCCGCGATTCAAACAAAGTGCGCCCGGCCGGAATTGAACCGGCGGCCCCCCGCTTAGGAGGCGGGTGCTCTATCCGCTGAGCTACGGGCGCGTGGCAAAACGGTCCATTTTACCGCATGGCTCAGTAGGACAGGACCGCGGACACCTGCTCTCCTTCCAGCTTCGATCGGCCGTCGAGGCCGACCAGCTCGATCAGGAAGGCAACGCCGACGACGATCCCGCCCAGCTCCTTCACGAGTCGGACGGTGGCACTCGCGGTCCCCCCGGTTGCCAGCAGGTCGTCCACGATCAGCACCCGCTGGCCCGCGGTGATCGCATCGCGGTGCATCTCGAGGCTGTCGGTCCCGTACTCCAATGCATAGCTCGCACGGATCGTTGCCGCTGGCAGCTTTCCGAGCTTGCGCACCGGCACGAACCCGGTCCCGAGGCGGTCCGCGACGGCGCTACCGAGGATGAAGCCGCGGCTCTCGACGCCGACCACGAGGTTGATGCCGGCGCCCGCGAACGGGGACGCCAGCTGATCGATCGCGATGCGGAATCCATCCGGATCACGCAGCAGCGTGGTGACGTCGTAGAAAAGAATGCCCGCCTTCGGAAAGTCCGGGACATGGCGGATTCGGGTCTTCAGGGCATCTGTCATGGAGGTCTCAGCAAACGTTCGGAAAGTCATCTCACGGAGAAGCCGGTCGCCCGGCCGGACGGCACCGACGTCTCGACGACCACGTCGTCGACACGCGCGCCGGCGGGGCCGCGCCGCAGCGCCCGCTCCACGCGCAACACCGATTCGTCGTCGCCTTCGAGCAGCGCCTCGACGCGGCCGTCGGGCAGGTTGCGCACGTAGCCGTGCACCCCTTCGACAGCGGCGTGGTCCTGCACGTAATAGCGGAACCCGACGCCCTGCACGCGTCCGCTGACGAAGTAGCGCTTCGCGACAATCATCGGAAACTGAAATTATAGCCGGTGTACAGTTCCCGGATGCCCCGACTTGGTGCGAGTAGCCAGGGCGAATCCCGCTTGCGGATGCTGCGCATCGTCCGCCGCGGCGATCGCCACGACGCCCGCGATTTGACCGTCTCGATCCGGTTCGAAGGCGACTTCGCGACCGCGTTCCGCGAGGGGCGATCCGACGGGCCTGATCCCCGGCGAGACCCTCAAGACGTTCGTCCACACGACGGCACGCGAGCATGCGGGCGCTGAGATCGAGGTGCTCGGTCTCGCGCTCTGCCGTCGCGTGCTGGAGACTCACCGGCAGATCAGCAAGGTCCGGATCGAGATTGCCGAGCAGCCATGGACGCGAATGGATGTCGGCGGCAAACCCCAGGGCCAGGCCTTCCTCCTCGGTGGGCCCGAGCAACGGACGGTGGCGATCACCAGCAACGGAACGCAGACCGCGGTGGTTTCCGGAATCGATCAGCTCGTGCTGATGCGGACCTCCGGATTCTTCCCGCGGCGCCCCCCGGCACGGGCCGATGACGGGCTGGAGGACTCGATTCAGGCGCTGCTCGTTGGCGGCCTCAGCGCGAAATGGACCTACAGCAACGCGGATGTCACCTTCGGTCCGTACCGACAGGGTGTGCGCGCCGCAATAACCGACACCTTCGCGATGCACGCGGCGCGTTCGGTGCCGCACACCCTCTATGCGATTGCCGACGTCGTGCTCGCAACCTACGAGGAGATCCTCGACGTCACGCTCGCCATGCACGAGCGTCCCTATCGCCCGGCCGACCTGTTCAGCGCCGGGATGGAGAATCCGGACGAGCTGTTCGTGGCGGCCGAGGAGCCTCTTGGCGTTGTGGAGGTGACGGTGGAGCGGGACTCCCCGCCGCATCCTTGACCGGCTCGAGCCGGGACGCGCTCAATTGCTTGTTGAACGCCGCCAGCTCACCCTTCACCAGTGCGTCCAGTCTCGCCAGCTCCTTGTCCAGACGTCCCGAGAGCTCCTTGAACACGTCGTAGGACTGGGCCGTGGGCCTCGAATCGCCGCTCTCCACGAGGCCCTGGAGCGCCGCGAGCTTGTTGTTCAGCCGAATCGGATAGTTGAGCGGATCCTGGCTGCTCCGGTTTCGGTATTGATAGATCTCTCCTTCGACGTCGGTGAGACGCTCGGTCAGCGCAGCTCCGGCCTTCTTCGTCGCGGCGTTGTTCGTCTTGCCGAGCCTGTCGGCGATCTGCGACTTGATGCCGCGGATCCGCACGACCGCGTCGTTTGCCGACGAGACCTTCTCGTTGATCTGGCGGGCCAGCCTGAACTGCTCGACGAGATCGGCGTCGGTGACGTCCGGCAGCGCGGCATTTCGGCGGATCTCGAACTGCTGCGTCCGGCTCACCCCGCCGGCCGTCAGCCTGACGCCATATCGCCCGGGCGGTGCCTGCGGGCCTCTGGTAGTCCCTGCCCACATGATCAGCCCCGGGAACTCCCTCGCGTTCGGGTAGCCGCATGTCCCACGTGAACCGGTTCATGCCCTTCTTGCCGGTGACCCGGGCGACCGGTGCGCGCGGGCTGTCGTCGTCCTCTTCGGGCGGCGCCGCCTGCGCGGTTCCAGCCGCCGGCTCGGGTTCCGTCTTGAACGATCGAATGGCCTGGTTCTGCGAATCCAGGATGTCGATCGCCACGCTCTCGGACGCGTCCTTCAGGTAGTAGTCAATTGCGACGCCGCGCGAAACCGATCTGGTCGCGTCGGCGGGATCGAAAAGCACCAAAGGCTCGTTGGTCGTCTCGCGCTGCGCCTGGCGCAGGACGCCGATGTTGTCCATCACGTAGAACGAGCGGCCGTGGGTGCCGATGACCAGGTCGTCGTTCTTGATCACGATGCCGTGAACCGGGGTGACGGGAAGCTCGAGGCGAAGCGACTGCCAGTGCGCCGCCGTCGTCGAAGCTGACGTAGATCGTGGTCTCCGTGCCGAGAAACAGGAGCCCGCGACGCACCGGGTCCTCGCGAATCGCGCGCGGGAAATCATCGCCGGGCAACCCGTTGACGATCTTCGTCCAGGTCCTGCCGTAATCCGCGGTCTTGTAAACGTAGGGCGCCCGATCGGCGCGCTGATAGCGGTTGCCGGCGAGATAAGCAACGGCGGGATCGTGAGGAGAGGCATCGATCAGGCTGATGCGGGTGAACTCGGGCAGATCCGGCGGTGTGACCTTGCTCCAGTTCGTGCCTCCGTCGCGGGAGACATGAACGACCCCATCGTCGGAACCGGACCACAGGACCTGCTTGTCCTTCGGCGACACTGCGAGCGTGAAGATCGTTGCGTAGGTCTCGACCCCGGTCTGGTCGAGCGTGATCGGGCCGCCCGACGCTTCCATCGTCGACGGATCGTGCCGGGTGAGATCGGGGCTGACGCGCTGCCAGCTCTGACCCTGGTTGGTCGATTTCCAGACGTGCTGAGACGTCGCGTACAGCGTGCCGGTGTCATTCGGCGGAATCACGATCGGATACGTCCACTGGAAGCGTTCGGTGATGTCGCTCGACGAGAACCCCATCGGATTGTCGGGCCAGACGTTGATCGCGCGACGCTCGCCGGTGCGCCGGTTGATGCGGGTCAGCAGGCCGCCGTAGCTCCCCGCGTAGAACACATCGGTGTCCACTGGATCCGGCGCGATATAGCCGCTTTCACCACCGCCCACCGGATACAACTCTCCGGTTCCAGTGCTGGGCACGCAGACGGTGCTGTTGTCCTGCTGAGCGCCGCACACGTGGTAGGGCACATGCGTCGTGGTGAAGACGTTGTACATCTGCGCCGTCGGGTAGGCCTGACCGGTCCAGCTCTCGCCGGCCGTCACGCTGACGTTGGCGCCGCCGTCGTTGCCGTTGATCATTCGGCGGGGATCGTTCGCCGCCATCCAGAGATCGTGATTGTCGCCGTGCGGAACGCGAATACTGCGAATCGTCTTGCCGGCATCAGTGGATCGGTACAGCCCGGTGTTCAGCATGTAGACCGTGTCCTTGACCTGCGGATCGGCGTAGATGCGGGTGTAGTAGAAGGCGCGCTGGCGAAGACGGCGGTCGTCGTTCACCGCCTTCCAGGTTGCCCCGGCATCGTCGGAGAGGAACACGCCGCCATCGGCGGCTTCGATCAGCGCATACAGCCGGTTCGGATCAGCGCCGGAAACGGTGATGCCGATCTTTCCCCACACCGGTTTCGGCAATCCCACGTTGCGGCTCAACTCGACCCAGGTCGCGCCGCCGTCGCTGGTTTTGAAGAGCCCGCTCCCCGGGCCACCGCTCGACAACGAGTGCGGCGTCCGGAAGACCTCCCACAGGCCAGCGTAGAGAACATCCGGGTTCTTTGGGTCCATCGACAGGTCGACCGCGCCGGTCTTGTCGTTCCGGAACAGCGTCCGCGTCCATGTCTTGCCCCCGTCGCTCGTCTTGAACACGCCACGCTCGGGGTTCGGACCATACGGATCGCCGAGCGCCGCAACATAGACGACGTCTGGATTGGTCGGGTGGATGCGAATCCTGCCCACCGCCATCGTGCGTTCGAGGCCGGCGTGTGTCCAGGTCTTGCCGCCGTCGGTCGTCTTGTAGATCCCGTCGCCTTGAATGATGTTGCCGCGCAGTTCCACCTCTCCCATGCCGACGTACACGACATCAGGGTTCGATTCGGAGATCGCGATGGCGCCCACTGACGAAGTCTCGAGAAACCGATCCGACACCGCCCGCCACGTGACGCCGCCATCGGCGGTCTTCCAGACGCCTCCACCTGTCGCGCCGAAGTAGTACTCGAGCGGCCGCGCGGTGCTCCCGGCGACGGCGATCGAACGTCCGCCGCGCGCCGGTCCGATCGAGCGCCACCGGAGTCCAGAGAAGAGGGCCGGGTCAACGGTCGCAGCGGTCGCAGGGGACTGCCTTGCGGAAATGCGGTCGACCGCCCCAGCCAGGATGAGAAGAAGCAGCAGTGAGCTGACTGAGCGCCAACGCGGAAGGAGGTTCATCAGGGGTTGCTCCAGTGAGGCCGAGCTTACCGAAACCTCAGCGGTCCACGCCATAACGTGGGTAGGCAGCGACATATCCCAGCGTCACCGGGACGGTTCTTCACGCCGGATGAATCACTTAGGGTCGGCATACGTTGTGCTCTATAGGTCGGCAGGAGGGGCAACGATGCTGTTTACAATCGCGGTTATCCTGCTGGTGTTGTGGTTGCTGGGGCTGGTGAGCGGATACACGCTCGGCAACTTCATCTACGTCCTGCTGGTGATCGCCCTGGTGCTGTTCGTGGTGGGTCTCGTCAGCGGCCGTCGGACGGTCTGACGACGCTCGGAAGGCCCCTCCGGCGGCGGAGGGGCAGCACCCAGATCCGACGAGGTAGCTAACGAATTGACCGCCGGCCAATCCGTTGGCCGCCTCGCCGGGAAGAGGGTGAAAAATACTGAGAAAATTGCGCCCGCTGGGTGCCAGCCACGCGGTACGCCCGTTGCTGCTGCGCTTACTGTCTGTCGAAAACGAAGGGTGGCAGACAGTAGACAGCAGGCGCCGGGCGTGCTGCCTTGGTCTCCTCCGGGCCGGGGCAGTTCCTCCTCAGCTCGCAGCGCTGGCTCGGTGAATTCTTCCTGCTGTCTACTGGCTGCCGCCGTTCACCCGCGCAGAATCCACCTCGTCATCCGAGTCTTCCAGAATCTCGTCGTCGCCCCACGGGTTCGGCTGTGGCCCCGGCACGATACCGGCGATGTCGGGATCCTCGCCGCCCGCGGCGCTGGGCGTGTTAGCTCGCCGCAGTTTGGCCTCGTCGCGCCGTCGAAGCTTTTCCTGCTGGCGCTCTTGACGGGCACGCTCGCGCGCACGTTTTTGTTGGGTTACTTTCGGTCGGCTCGCCATAGGGTACCCTCCTCCGCAGAACCCATCCCTGGGACATCCCGTAGAAAAAGCGGCGATCGAGCCGTACATGAAAAGCGCCGGTCGAGTCACCGGCGCTGGGGGCTCGCACTTAGGAGCTCAGGGGCGGTGCCGCATTGCCCGAGCATAACACGTTCAGCCAGCCGACTGCTGGGTCGCCAGGCAATCTGGGGCGACTGGAGGGTTCGAAATCCGGCGCCGCGAATCGCGTGAGGGAGCTCGGGCGTCTATGATGCAGGCTGGCGGGGTCGCGGTTCGCGGGTTCGAACATTCTCATGAGTGTCTTCGAACCCCCGAGCCCGCGACCCCGCGACCGAACAGGAGGACTCCAGCATGCACCCGGTCACCGGACTCCACCACATCACCGCAATTGCCGGCCCAGCTCAGGAGAATCTCGATTTTTACGCCGGCGTGCTCGGGATGCGGCTGGTAAAGCGCAGCGTGAATCAAGACGATCCGGGCACCTATCACCTGTTCTACGCCGACGCGGAAGGCCGCCCCGGAACGGACCTCACCTTTTTCCCATGGTCGCACCTGGCGCCGTCGCGCGCGGGACATGGGCTCAGCAGTGAAGTGGGACTGGCCATCCCTTCGGGCAGCCTGTCGTTCTGGACGCAGCGGCTGGCCCATTACGGCGTGACTACCGCGCCAACCGAGCGGCGATTCGGCGCCAGCGTCATCCCGTTGACCGATCCCCACGGTTTGCGCGTGGCGCTGGTCGAGAGTGAACACGCCCAGTCGCGTCCCTTCACCCCGTGGGAGCAGAGCACCGTGCCGGCCGAGAAGCAGATTCGCGGTCTCGAGACCGCCCGGCTCCGGGAGCGGGACCTCGAGCCAACCACGTCATTCCTGACCGGTGTGCTCGGCTTCGAACTGCTCGGCACCGAGGCCGGGTGGCACCGGTACGGTGTGTCGGGAGGTCTCTCGGGGGCCTACGTCGATGTGCAGGCGGCACCGGAAACCCGGCGTGGCGCCTGGGGCGTCGGCAGCATTCACCACCTGGCGTGGCGCGTTGACGACGCGGCGCACCAGCAGGCGGTCCGGGAAGCGATCGAGACGGCAGGCCGCCGCCCTACGCCTGTGATCGATCGATTCTGGTTCCAGTCGGTGTACTTCACGGAACCTGGCGGGGTGCTGTTCGAGCTCGCGACCGACGGGCCGGGCTTTGCCGTCGACGAGGATCCGGCGCACCTCGGCGAGACGCTCGTCCTGCCGCCGTGGCTGGAAGGCCATCGCGCGCAGATCACGGCGGCGCTCCCTCAGCTGCACCTGCCGGCGCCCGTGGCGAGACCGTAAGACGGCTAGAAAACCAGAAGCGCGGTGAGGACGGCGACGTACGACGCGGTGGCGTACGCGCTCACAAGGATGACCCGGCCCCGGGGACGGAGTCGCCTCCACGCCGCCTCCGGATGGACGAGCAGCGCGAAGCCCCGTCCGAGGCAGACCTCAATTGGCATACGAGGCGACGTCGCAAGTCCGATTCCAGACGCACCGGCGGGAACTGCAGGCTTTTTCGGTGGCTGGTCCCTGGTTGTCTGCCCCAGGGCAGCCTTAATTCGGGCGGTCTGAACTGAGCGGTCTGAACTATCCACTACACTGCGTGAATGGGTAACCATGGCGGCTCCCCCGCCGCCGCACTCGCCGAACTCAAAACGCTGCTTGGATCGCGCGCGTCTGACGCCGCCGCCGTGCGCGAACATCACAGTCATGGCGAGTCGTACCATCCGCCGGCCGCTCCCGATATCGTCTGCTTCCCGGTGACTACGGCCGAGGTCTCGGAAGTCGCGCGAATCAGTCAGCGCTTTCAGCTTCCCCTCATTCCATTCGGGGCCGGCACTTCACTCGAGGGGCACGTGCACGCTCTCCACGGGGGAATCTGTGTCGACGTGCGCGAGATGAACCGCGTCCTGAACGTCAGCGCCGAGGATCTCGACGTCAGCGTGGAGGCGGGCGTGACCCGGCTCCAGCTCGCCCGATCCCTGCGCAATACAGGTTTGATGTTTCCGATCGATCCCGGCGCCGACGCGACCATTGGCGGAATGGCCGCGACAAGGGCGTCCGGTACGACCGCGGTGCGCTACGGCACCATGCGCGAAAACGTGCTCGGCCTCTCCGTCGTGCTCGCCGATGGCCGCGTCATCAAGACCGGCACACGCGCGCGCAAATCGGCGGCAGGCTACGATCTCACGCGCCTGTTCGTCGGCTCCGAAGGCACGCTCGGGATCATCACCGAGGTGACGCTCCGGCTCCACCCGGTGCCGGAAGCGGTGTCGGCCGCAGTGTGCTCGTTCGACACGATGCAGGGTGCCGTCGACACCGTGATCGGCACGATCCAGCTGGGTATCCCGGTGGCCAGGATTGAGCTGCTCGACGCCGTGCAGATGGACGCGATCAATCGGTACTCGAAGATGGCGTATCCGGTCGCTCCGACGCTGTTGTTCGAGTTCCACGGCGACAGCGAGGAGCATGTGTCGCGGCAGGCGGAGACTGTCCAGGCGCTTGCGGCCGACCATGGCGGGCATCGCTTCGAGTGGGCGACCCGACTCGAGGATCGCGAGCGATTGTGGCAGGCCCGGCACAACGCCCACTACGCGGGCCTTGCCCTGCGACCCGGTTGTCGATCCTGGCCCACCGACGTTTGTGTGCCGATTTCACGTCTTGCGGAGTGCGTCGTCGAGACGGCAGAGGAGTGCCGCAGCGCGTCCTTTCCCATCTGCCTGGTGGGCCACGCGGGAGACGGAAATTTCCACCTGATGTATCTGCTCAACCCGGACGATGCGGCCGAAGTCGACGAGGCGCGACGGCTGAATGAACAGCTGGTGCGCCGCGCGCTCGCGATGGGCGGCACCTGCACGGGTGAGCACGGCGTCGGCTACGGCAAGATGAAATACATGGAAGCCGAACATGGCGCGGCACTCGACGTGATGCGCGCCATCAAGCAGGCGCTGGACCCCGACAACCGTATGAATCCGGGAAAGGTCCTCGACGCCGAACGGCGGCGAGGAGAAGGCGTGGACTGATCGCCCTTCACCGTCGGAGTGCTCCCCGGGCAGCGCTGACGGTGAGGCGCATCAGACGGAGCGGGACGTACAGCGACGCGAGCGACTCCGGCAGCTCGTACCAGGCGCGTTCGAGTGGAGTCGGCGAGACGAGCCGCCAGGCGTCGTAGCGCATCCGGCTGCTCCACCCATCCAGGGCGGCCCGGTGGGACCGCCGCTCCTCCCATCGATCTGCGAAGACGCCCGCGGGTTTCGTCAGGGCCGCCTGCGCCGCGCGCCGAAGATCGTCGCGCGCACGAAGAGTCCCGTGGCGGCCGATCGCATCCGGTATCTGCACGCCGAAAAGCTCCGAACTCAGGGCGAGGCCGGCGGCGCACCCGTTCCATGTGCCCGATTCACGCGCCAGCATTTGAACCCGCGCCCAGTCCACGTCGCTTCGCTCCATCACCCGGCCGATCGCCAGCAGCATTTCCAGCGTGCACCACAGATGCTTCGACGCGTGTACCAGGAGCATCAGCGCGGCATGAGTCGCTGAGGGAACATGGACATCAGGGACGCCGTCGAGCTCGAGGCTCTCCGCGATGACCGATTCCGGATTTAGAGGCGATCCGAAGCTCTGATGGCACAGCCGGAAATGAAGGTCCACGGGGTACCGATCGCCGTGCGTCAACGGCCATGCACCGAGTCTCCGGTAAATCGCCCGTGCGGTTCCGACGGTCATGCGATCGGGCAACGCGTACCCATGCTGCGCGAGCGCCTGATACACCGCGGTCACATCGCGCGGCGCCACCATGATGTCGAGGTCGGCGAATCGACGAAAACCCACCGCACCGTATAGCCATCGAGCGAGTGTCGGGCCCTTCAGGCAGACCGACCGTAAACCTGCCCTGCGCAGGACACGGGTGATGTCGATGGCTTCCGCGATCCCTCTGAGCCCGGCCGTCGCGCTCTCATGGGCCACAATGGCGGCCGCTTCCCGAACCGCTGCAGGCGCGGCGGAATGATTCACAGCGGTGTGTAGCAGGCCGCTCAGCCCATGACGCTCGGCCGCCCGGGCCAGATCGTCCCAGTCCGAACCGGTCATCGCAACCTGGTCGATGGAACAGGCGGCCGATCGGGCTGCGGCGATCAGGAGTTGAAGAGGCGGCGACAGACTGGCCCTGAGGTCCGTGGACGGGTCGACGGTCAGACGCACTGGTCATCTCCGCTCGCCCACCGGTGCACCCGATCGATGCAGGCACGGAACGCACCCGGATGTCGCGTCAGCACGGCTCGCGTCGCGCGGACGCTGCGAGCGAGATCGGCAAACTTGTGAAACTCGCGCGCCTGTTCGACAGCGTCGAGAAGATGAGCGGCGGATCCGTGAGTCGCCAGCCGGACGACGGTTTCAGCGGTCCCGACCGGCTCGAGCGCCGGCTCCGCGCGATCGAGATCCGACCATTCGAGGAAGAGAATCGACCGCACCGGCACGGGCGCCGGAGCAGCACTCACGCCAAAGCGATCAACGCCAAGGGCGCGTTTGTCCCAGGTTGGGGTCAGGCGCGGCAGCGAGACGGCCGGCCCCAGGACGAGCGCGGCACCATCCGGCCACAGCTTCAAGCCGGCGGCAAACGGTTCGGCCATCCATCCCGCGTCTGCTTTCCTCACGTGCAGCACATCGTCGGTAATCAACGGGCAGCCCCGGGCTGCGAGCGCAGCGGCGATGGTGGACTTCCCTGCCCCGTGCGGTCCGGCCATGATCGCCGCACTACTGCCTACCTGTACGGCACTCGCGTGCAGGGACAGGTAGCCGCGCCGCCGTAGCACGAAGCCGAGAATGGGACCAGTCAGGTAGGTAGCAAGATCTTCGAGGGTCGCGTTCGGCGATCGCGTGCACCAGACGGTGGTGCCGTGAGTGTCGACCCAGACGGACGTGCCGTCGCTGTATGAGAAACAGAACCCGCGCCGCGACCTGCCAACCGTCACGATCGGGCGCTCGCTCTGATCGACATAATCGGAGCGGTGGAACAGGTCGAACGGCAGATCCCGCCACGGGGCGGCTGCATCGAGGTGAATGTGAAGCTCGGGGCTGCCCTGCGCGGCTGGGGGAAGGCCGGGAATCGGGGCATCAGCGGCAATGACGAGGCCGGCGGCGCGATGAAGGACCAGGCTGCTCAAGTTACTCCCGGACGCAGGCTGTGCGCAGCTTAGATGACACGATCGGCACCGTCAAACGCGGATGTTCACATCTCGCCGGTCTCGACCTGTCTCACCCGGCCAACCCACGTCGTGACAAAATCCTCCGCGCTGCCGGGCCGTGCGAAGAGCTCAGGCGCCTCTCGGACCAGCGCACCGGCGAGAGCAGCGACTGTACGCTGCCCGTCGATCTGCGACAGCAACGTCCCCAGCGCGGTGGCTCTCGGCCCCTTTCTCGGAATCGCCTCGGGGGCGGTCAGAGGAAGGGCGGCGGGATCGAGCACGAGCTCTGCAAGTGAGCTTTGATCCGCCACCAGAACTTCAGGGTCAGAGCCTTCAGTGGTCACCCAGGCGCGCCACGACCACACGTAGTTGTTGCCAGCCTGACGCGCGGCGAGCTCGACACGAAGGCGGTCACCGGTCCCGGCCGCAACCGGCTGGTGGAACGGAATGAACATCTGCTTGTAAGCATCGAGGGATCGGCCCGGACGTGTCGAAAATCCGATGCCGTCCGCAAGGTCGGCCTCGAACCACATGGCGAGCCCATCGAGCGCGCTCCCCTGCTCGAGCCGCCACTCCAGGGAACCTGTGACGTCGGTCGAGGTCACGGACCGATAGTCGAGCGCGGCCCAGCAGCGTCCGTCGGTGACCAGGTCTTCGGGCGCAATCGTGCACCGCATCGGCGTGTCGAAGACAACCCGCTCGACCGGCTCCAGGTTCAATCCCTCGCGTCCGTGTGCCGCCAGGACCTCGCGCCTGAAAACCGCCGGCGTGCGCGTCGGCGCCACCATCACGCGATCGGCGCGGGCGATGATGCGGCCGCCAGGGCGCAGCAGGCGATCGCGCGCATCGATCAGGACTTCGAGCGAACGGGAGGCGAACGGTGTCGCGCCGCGCAGATCGATCAGGAGCACGTCCGCTGGCTGCGGCAGCGTCATGTCGGTGATGCTGCGATGGTGAAAGGTGATGCGATCGGCACAGCCGTTGGCCGCCGCGACGCGAGCGCCAAGGTGAATCGCAGGATTGGTGTCAACGGCGTCGATGTGGGCCGCCCCGGCACGCGCGGCGACAACGCTGAAGAACCCGAAACCAGCTCCCGCCTCGAGGTACGCGGTCGCCGGGTGCAACCACGGCGCGGAGCGCCTCGGCGTACGCCGAGGTCCTCGCCTCGTCGGCGATCATCCAGAGATAGTCGGTCAGGCTGTACACGACACGTTCCGGAGCGACACCGCATAGCCACGGCCGGTCAGCCAGCCGATCAGCTGCAGGACGCGCCACGCCTCGGCAACGATGCGCGGGTCAGAGCTCCGCAGGGCACGACGCCATTCGTCGGCGGCGATCCAGCGGTCGAGAGGGGGAGGCAGTGGAGTTAGTTCCGCGGCTTTTGCGTGATCGCGTTGCCAGTCGCGCGCAAGGGCCGCGTCCAGCCCAGCGACACCCTGCTTGGGCCGCCTTGCGATCGCAGGCGGCAGCACATCGGCGTAAGCCGATCGCGCCAGCTCCTTCTGCTGACACCACGGAATGGGAGCCACGTTGACCACGAACCGGATCACGCGGGTGTCGAGCAGCGGACACCGCAGCTCGAGGCGATGACTGGTCAGCTCGGGCGACAGAATGCCGGAGAGGTAGCCGGAAACGGCAGGCCACAGCCGCTCCTGGATCTTGGGTCGAGTCGCATGAGGCTGAAGAGGAACTGCGCGATGGCCGAGCACGTCGGGCTCGTCGGCGTCGGCCGAACCGGCCTCGGAGCTCAGGTGAAGCCAGCGAGGGGGAGGCGGCAGGGCGGGGGGTTTGCTGAGACCTGCGCGTTCCCGGAGACGGACTCCGAGATACGGCGGACGGTGCACCGCAAGCATGAACCGGGCGATGTCGCCTGCGAGACTGACCGGCGGGATCGCGCGCCGCAGTTCCTGCCAATCCGGGGGCTGAAAGAGCGCATCTCCATCCTCGCCATACAACGCGGCCCGGCCATGGGTCGCCGCGGCACCAATGAGAGTGCGCCAGTCGGACAACGCTGGTTCGTCCACCGGCTGCGGTGTCGGGCGGCCTTCCGAGATGTGATGCAGCGCCGCGTGTCGATCGGCAGGTACCGGCGTCATCGGTATACCAAGCGCGTCCGCGGCGATCTGCGCCCGCGGCACCTCACTCGACGCTGGAACGCGGGCATAGTCGGCAGTAAAGGCGTGAAGGCTCGACTCCGGCGTCGCGCGCCGCGCCGCCGCGGCGATTGTCGCCGAGTCGATTCCGGATGACATGAGGATCGACGTCCGGGCCTCGAGACGGTCGCCCACCGCACGCTCGAGTACTTCGCGATATCCCTCAATCGCGGAACGAGACTCGCGAATCAATGGACCATCTGCTGCCGGGAAGCTCCAGTGCCGCCTCAATGCCGGCTCGCCACCTTGACGAATCGTCAAAGTGTGGCCGGCGGGCAGGGGGACGACCGTACGATACGCGGTCCGGGTCTCTGCGATCGCGCCGGTGGCGAGGAAGCCACCGAGCGCCCGCTCGTCGAGATCCTGGGGCACGTGCGGGTGCGCGCGCGCCGCGTTCAGGATGTTGCTGACGACCACGACGTCGGAGCCGGTGCCGACGAAGAGCGGTCTCACGCCGAGGCCGTCGCGCGCGCACAGGAAGACGCGATCGCGGGCGTTCCACATCGCCAGGGCGAACTCGCCGCCAAATCGCTCGGCGCAGGTGCTGCCCCAGCGCTGATAGGCGGCGGCAGACAGCCGCAAGGAATGACTGTGGCTTGGGAGGCCCAAACCTGCGCTCAATCGGCCTCTGTCCTCGAGCAGCACCTGACCCGTTGCCGCGATGCCGCTGATCGCGTCAACCAGAAGATGGCTGTCGGACTCGGGATTCAGCGGAGCGGCGAGAAGGACGCAACCGTCGAGAACCGCCGACTCGCACGGCGTGCCGTAGACCTCCGACAGCGCGGCCGCGACCGCGTTGACTCCGGTCCGTTCCGCGCCCGCCCGGCGCGGGATGATTGCGGCAAACGCCGTCACGATGCGCGCGGGGCGGCGAGCGGGGTGTAGCGATCGGCTGGCTCGCCGCCAACGACGATGCGGCCGTCGTTCGACAGCCAGGCGTGCGCGTCGAGGTCGCCGTCCTTGTCTCGCGCGACGCCGAAAACGATCTGGGAAGTCCAGCCCTCACGGCGCAGCAGGCACTGCGCGGCGATTGCCTGCGGCAGGCAGCTGGAACCGGGGACGAAGCGGCTGGCGCGTCTGACCGCGCGTGCGCAGCGCTCCGGCGAAGTCTCATCACGGGTGCGCGGGCGTGCAGGAATCCGGGCAACCAGGAGGGCAATCGACCCGTAGGAGAGGCAGGTCAGGCCGGTGCGGGCTGCCACCAGCCAGAGCCACGCCCGGGCGGCGTCGAGTCGTTCGCGCCGCGACAGCCGCCGCACGCTACGCGTGATCAGGAAAAGTGATCGCAACCAGGCCTCGCGTTTCGAGCTCCTTGATCAGCTGATCCAGTCCGGCGGCCGCTTCCTCGCGGCTGACGTGGTACTCGTCGAGCAGGACGCCGACGACGTGACCCAGCGTGCGCCGCGTTTGAATCAGATCCCAGATGCGCGCGCCGACGTCTGACAACCCGTAGTACACGCTGTCGCGCAGGCCAAGAATCACGATCTCGTCGCCGAGCCGGGTGGACAGCTGGTCGGCGCTCACGACCGCGACGGCATCGGCAGGAAGCGGCTCGGTCACAGTCGCAGTGTACCGCACGGGCGACCGGACCAACGGTGGCGTGAGGTAAGCTCGTGACAACTCAACGGGCCTCAATCAGCAGCGAGGCCCCTTCCAAGAGGAGACACATTGATGCGTCGGAGTGCATATGGAATGGCGGCCACGGTGATGTTGGCAGCCGCGGTGTCAGTGGCAGCGCAGAAGACTACCGAGGTTCACCCTGGCAAGGGTGGCAGCCCGCACGTCCGCACCGAATGGACGATTGACGGGGCGAACATCTCGGTCGAATACGGACGCCCGTCGTTGAAGGGCCGCCCTGAGGCGGACCTGATGCCGGTCGGACAGCCCTGGCGCACCGGCGCAGACGAGGCGACGGTCCTGAAGACCGACAAGCCGCTGAAGTTCGGCACGCTGAGCCTCCAGCCGGGCACCTACACGCTGAACACCCAGCCCGGCGACAAGGACTGGCAGCTGATCGTGGGCAAGCTCGGCAAACCCGGCCAGTGGGGCATTCCCTACAATGCGAAGCCCTCGAGATCGGCCGCGCCCCGATGTCCCTGCAGAAGACCAAGGCGCCCGTCGAGCAGGTGACGATCTCCGTCGACGACACGCCCAAGGGCGGCACGCTGAAGGTCGAGTGGGGGACGAAGAGCGCGTCGATTCCCTTCACTGTGGGATAGAGATCGGGGCTCAGGGCTCGGGACTCGGGGCTCGGGCTCGCGAAAGCCCGGGGCTCGGGATTGCCGAGCCCCGAGCCCCGAGTCCCGAGCCCCGCCTCATTTCTTGTCGTTCATGACGAACGTCCACAACGTATCCCCCGCTCCCACCAGCACGTACTGCAATCCGTCGAGCTCGTAGGTAATCGGGCCGTTTGCGACCGAGGAGTTGAGGCGCGCCTGCCAGAGCGCATCGCCGGTCGTCGCGTTCAAGGCGACGAGATCGTTCGACGTGCCGCCGGTGAAGACGACGTTGCCCGCGGTGCTCAGGACGCCTGCCCTGATGTTGCCTTCCCACTTGTGGCTCCAGCGGACCTTGCCGGTCTTGTAGTCGATCGCCTGCAGCATCGATTCGGCGTAACCGCCGCGATCCGTGCCGCCCCAGCCCTGCGGGTTGTCGCTCGGGTCGTAGATGTAATAGACGCTGTAGGCCTGTCCCGCACTGACGTACAACAGGCCGGTCTGCGGGCTGAAGCTCGGGGGCGGCCAGTTGGTGGCGCCGCCCTGGTTCGGCGTGACCAGCGCGCCGTCGATCTGCGGGTCCTTGGCCGGGTTCGGAATCGGCTGGCCCTTGTCGTCGTACCCCTTCGCCCAGTTCGTCTTGACGTACTCCGACGACACCAGCGCCTTGCCGGTGGCGCGATCGAGCAGGAAGTAGTGGCCGTTGCGCGCGGCCTGCGCGAGCAGCTTGCGAGGCTTGCCGTCGATCTCGCCGTCGATGAGCACCGGCGTCTGGGTCGAGTCCCAGTCATGAGTGTCGTGCGGCGAGGACTGGAAGGCCCAGGCCATCTTCCCGGTGTCGGGATTGATCGCGACGATCGAGCCCGTATAGAGATTCGATCCCGCCCGGTTCTTGTGCGCGATCACCGGCTGCGGGTTGCCGGTCGTCACGTAAATCAGGTTCAGCTCGGGGTCGTAGGTGATCGGCTGCCAGGTCATGCCGCCGCCGTGCTTCATGGCGTCTTCGTTCGGCCATGAGTCGGCGCCGGGCTCGCCCATCTTCTGCGGCACGACGTACCAGCGCCACTGCATGTCGCCGCTCTCCGGATCGTGCGACTGCACATAGCCGGGGATGTCGAGGTCGTCGCCGCTGACGCCGGCGATCACGTGCCCCTTGACGACCACCGGGGCCACCGACCCGTAGTAGAACTGGTCGAGATCGCAGATCTCCTTCCGCCAGCGCTCCTTGCCGTCCTTGATGCCGAGCGCCACCAGATGGCAGTCGGGGGTCTCGAAATACAGCGAGTCGCCGGCAACCGCGACGCCGCGGTTGCCGATGTGGATGCCGCCCTTCGAATCCCACGCGTAGTGCCAGATCTCGCGGCCGGTGCGGGCGTCGAGCGCCCACACGTGATCGGGCAGGGTCAGGTAGATCACGCCGTCGATCATGACGGGCGTGCCCTTGATCGGCACGCCGCCGCCGAGCCCCGGGGCCGTGCGATAGCTCCACGCCAGGCTCAGCGACTGGACGTTCTCAGCCGTGACCTTGGTCAGCGGGCTGAACCGGCGGCCCGAGTAGTCGCCGTTGTAAGTCGGCCAGCTGGTCGTGGGCGGCTGTGAGAACTTTGCAGCATCGACCCACGGCTTCTGGGCCGACAGCACGGCTGTCGCGATCGCGGCAAGGCAGGCAGCTGAGATGTACCGCTTCATTTCAGTGTCTCCAGATATGCGACGACGTCGTGCATGTTCTTGTCGGTGATCTTGTCGAGCAGTTCGTTGTGGAACGCCAGCGGGTCGGTCTTCTCGACCTTGACGGCGGGCCCGCGCCGGATGGTCTGAGCGCTGCCGTCGTCGGTCCGAAGCGTGACGTAGAAGTCGTCCATCTGCATCAGCACACCGGTCAGCGGCGTGCCGCTCGCCTGGGTGACGGTCACGCGCACCGCGTTCGGATTGGGACCTCCCGGGGCACCGCGGCCTCGTCCTCCGCGGCCGGTCGCCGGGAACAGGAACCGCTGCTGGATGTCGACCGGTTCGAGCCGCGCGCCGACGCCGGCCAGGTTGCCGGTCGGCGAGTGGCAGGTCGTGCACTTCCCTTCCCCGTTGAAGTAGGAGGCGCCGGCTTTGGGATCACCGGTCAGGATGTTCTGGACCTGGAAGAGCGGCGATCCGCGAAGGCCGTCGTTGACCTTCTGGCGCAGGAAGTGTGCGAGGTCCTGAACCTGTGCGTCGGTGAGGTTCGCGCTCGGCGTGCCGCTTTGCAGCTTGTGCCCCTTCTTGAGGAAGGGCCCGATCTGACTGCCATAGCGATCGCGAAGGACGATCACCGAGCGCACCAGGTTCGGTCCCTTGTCGCCGCCACGCGCCTGGGTGCCGTGGCAATCGATGCATTCGCTCGCCCACACCTTCCGTCCACGATCGGCGGCGGCCGGATCGACGACCGGCTTGTCGCTCGGTCCGGCTCCGGCCAGCATCCCGCCTCCGCCGCGTCCCGGCGGCGGTCCACCCCGCTGCCCGCCCGCTGGCTGAGGGGGCGTCGGCGCCTGCTGCGGCGCCTGGGCGGCGGTCATGATGGCGCCAGCCGCGATCAGCACCGCGATGACATAAGCCTTTCGCATCAATGGTCTCCCTCGCTTGGTCGAACCTCGGCATTCTGACGGCCGGGGGAGCAGAGATCAAGAAGGCGGGGGCGCTGGGGGCTGGGGCTGGGGCTAGGAAAAGGTCAGTGCCGGGCCCTGGCGAGCGACTGGCTGCGGCGTGTGGCGGCCGCGGGGCGGGGGCGGCGTTCAGGAGCGGCGGCGGCCGGCGTCCTCGCCGGGTCGGCCTCGACCCAGCGCTCGGCCCAGTGGCCGATGGCGTCGAGGGCGGGAGCCAGCGCGCGTCCCTTGGAGGTCAGCGAGGTACTCGACCCGGACCGGCGTTTCGGGGATGACGGTTCGCGCCACGATGGCCTCGTCTTCCAGCTCGCGCAGGCGCTCGGAGAGCATCCGGTCCGTGATGTCCGGAATCGCCGCCCGCAGCTCGGCGTACCTCGACGGACGCTGCCGCAGGGTCTGGATGATCGCCCCAGACCACCGCCTCCCGATCAGCTCGACCGCCTTGTGGAACCGCGCGCACAGACCAGCCGTCCCCATGGGCCCAATTGTAGCAGTTTTCGTGGCCTTGACGTACGTAACATTAAAAAGTATAGTAATACAACTATTGGTTAGTTGATTACGTAATGAATGTCGTTACCCGGAGCCAAGGAGATTGATGATGAGCGCAGTTGTTCAGCCCGTTACCGGACGCACCACGTGGGCCATCGACCCCGTCCACAGCAGCGTGGAGTTTGCCGTCCGTCACCTGATGATTACGACGGTCAAGGGCCGGTTCACCGACGTGCAGGGCACGGTCGTGCTGGACGAAGCCACGCCGTCCGCTTCCTCGGCCGACATCACGGTCCAGGTGGCGAGCATCGACACCCGTGAACCCCAGCGCGATGCGCACCTCAAGTCGGCCGACTTCTTCGAGGCGGAGACGTTCCCGACCCTCACCTTCCGCAGCACGTCCGTGCGCAACTGGGACGCGGACGGCTTCACGCTGATTGGCGATCTGACGATTCACGGCGTGACCCGCGAAGTGGCGCTCGACGTGAAGAACGAAGGGCGGGCCAAGGATCCGTGGGGCGGCGAGCGCACCGGCTTCACCGCGACCACGAAAATCAAGCGCAGCGAGTTCGGGCTGACCTGGAACCAGTTGCTCGAGACCGGCGGCCTCGCCGTCAGCGACGACGTGAAGATCTCGCTCGACGTGCAGCTGGTGCTGAAGGCGTAAACCAGCCAGCGGACCGCGGACCAGCGGACCAGCGGACCAGCGGACCAGCGGACCAGCGGACCAGCGAGCTACGCAGGAACAACGAACCCGATATTCGCCGTCCCCAGGGCCGAGAGCAGCAGCGTGGTCACGACCACGAGCGCGATCGCCTGGGGACGGCGTGTCTGTGCGCAGACCCAGGCGGCGGGAATCTGGAGGAAACAGGCAAGGAAGATCCACAGCCGGATCACCTCGCCCCTGTTGATCCCGATCAGATCGATGGCGGCAACGGCGGCGAGCACCGCAAGCGTCAGGAGCGTCACCGGCCGCATGAAACGTTCGCGGAGCGTGCCGGGCTCCCGAAGTCCGAGCGCGAGCGCTCCGGCAATCAGCACGGTCTGGCACGCGCCGATGCCGAAGAAGAACTCGATCAGGTTGGCGCGGACCCAGATGTCGTAGGGACGCCGTTCGATCGCGTTGAACTCGAGCGCGTGGGCACGCACCGCCCGAAAGCCGGTCACCAGGTCGAATCCCCAGACCTGGTGCACGACGACGGCGCACACCACGAAGGTCGCCAGTGCCGCAGCCGTATGGGCTGCGAGCTGCGACCACCTGAGCTCGCCGCGGGACGCGGCCGCGAACGCCAGCGCGCCGAACAGCAGTCCGAGGACGAGCGGCAGCGGTTCGAAGAACACCACCACATACAGCATCACGCCGATCGCCACGGCCCAGCCGAGTCGGGCTGTCTTCACCCACTCGACAATCAGACAGGCCAGGGCCAGCACGATCACCGGCGTGAGCGTGTTCATCAGCGGGAAGAAGAACAGCTTCGCCGGCACGAACAGGTAGAGGATCGCCGAGGAGAGCGCCGTGGTGTGGTCCTCGAACAGCCGGCGGACGAATCGATACATCAGCAGCGCGCCGAGATTCGACAGCATCACCACGATCCACGGCAGCACGGCCGGGCTGACCGTGAAGAGCTCGAGCCCGTACATCAGCACCAGCTTCCCCGGCATGTTGCTCTGGGCGTGAAGCGGCATTCCTTCGCGGGCCTGCACGAACGACGACAGCACGGCGCCGAGCGGCTGCTGGAGCGTCACGGTGTAGAAGGAATTGGCGCCGGGGCTGACGAAGATGCTTTCGAACGAGAAAAGCGTCAGCGAGCGCAGGGCGGCCTGAACCGCAGTGGCCAGCGCGATCCAGGTCAGGACCAGCAACCACTCCCCCGCCGCCGAGCGCGGTGCGCGCAGCCGCAGCAGCGCCAGCACCGGGAGGCTGACGCCGAGTGCGGCCAGAAAGGGCTTGATCGTCAGCGGCTGGACGTAGCGGTAGTGCCAGCGTCCCTGGGGGGAACCCAGTAGTAGCGCCTCGGTTGCGACCGCGTAACAGAGGACCGCGGCCACCAGCGTGGACGCCAACACCCAGATCCACGCACGCCGGTCCGCCGGCAGCGAGGGAACGCTGCCGGCGGGAGGTCGAGTCTGTGCCGTAGGGTCCGTTCCTGCCGTCCTCCCCGGCCGTTTACGCCGGCGCTCCGAGCTCCATCACGGGCCGAATCTCGATGGTGCCGAGCCGAACCGATGGAATGCGCGCCGCGATCCCGATCGCTTCGTCCAGATCCCGCGCGTCGATCATGTAATAGCCGCCGAGCTGTTCCTGGGTCTCCGCGAACGGCCCGTCGGTGACCAGCTGCTTGTCGTTCCTGATTCTCACGCTGGTCGCGTTGGCGATCGGCTGCAGCGGAGCCCCCGAGATGTACTGCCCCGACTTGCGGATGCTGTCGCTGAACGCCATGTATTCGCCGAACAGCTTCTGCTGCTCGGTCGCCCCCATCTTCGCCCACACCTGCTCATCGTCGTAAATCAGCAGCATGTACTTCATTCGCGAACCTCCACGGCTTTGTCGAACGGCCGGAGCGCGGATCGACAGCCGGCGGCAAGAAAAATAGCGCGGACCCGGGGACCGGCAATCAGAACATGAGCCTGAAGCCGAGATGCACCGATCGCGGCGGCTGGACGGCCGTCGACGCGCGAAACGCCAGGCCGGTGACCTCGTCCTCTTCCACCTCGTTGTTCGTGTTCAGCAGATTGAAGACGTCGAGGACGAGGGCGCCGCGGCGGCCGCCCAGGTCGAACGCCCGTTCGAGCCGGGTGTCGAGGGTGAAGGCGTAGGTGTAGCGGGTCAGGCCGCGGGGAAGCGCCGGAACGAAGTCGGCGCCCTGGTTCAGGTCGCTGGCAATCACGACGCGGGAGAAATGCTGTCCGTCCTGGTAGCGGGCCGCGCTGCCGCCGCGCAGGCCGTAGGGCAGCTGGTACATCGCCGACCACTTGACGACGTAGCCCCGTTCGAAGAAGAGCCGGCCGCGGGCGAACGTCTCGGCATTCGGCTCGCTGAACACTTCCCCGATGACTCCCTGATCGTTCTCGTCGGGACGGTACCCGCGGTTTCCGCCGATGCCCTCGGATTTGTGCGCGGTGGCGCCGATCAGCATGCCCCATCGGCCGTCATAGACGCGCTCGAACACGAGGTCCAGGCCGTGATCGCGGGCTGAATTGCCGTCGACGTTCTGCAGGACGTAGGTGTCCTTCCCGAAGCTGCCGGGCAGCCGGTTGAAGATCGGCAGCAGTTGATCGTCGGCGTCGACCAGCTGGTCGAGGGCCTTGTCCTCGACGTGAGTCAGCGAGTAGTTCGGGTAGACGTTCACCGAGTTGACAGGCTGAATCAGGTTGTAGTGCCGGCGGTCCGTGCCGCCGAGGCGCAGCACCATCGTGTCGGTGAGACGTGTCTGGAGCGCCGCCCGGATCTCGTGCATCCGCGGCGCCGACAGATCGTCGGCGATCGTATTGGGCTGCCCGAGGGCGCAGCACGGACCAACCGCCGAGAGCACGATCCCGCCCTCACCCTTCTGCAGCTGGCCGTCCAGGTTGACATCGTTCCAGCGACGAACGACACCGGTCAGGCTGTGAGGATCGCCCCAGGCGAGGTAGTTCAGCGGCAGCCGCGACGCATAGCGCGCATATCCCGCAAGGAACGTCAGGCGTCCGTTCGAGAGCGCGCGGTAGGTCCCGAGAATGCTCGGGGACAACGCGCTCCAGGCGATATGGCCACCCACGCCACCGCGCGAGGCATTGGACATCGTCGCCCGCAGGCCGAGGTCCAGGTCCACGCGCGGATGAACGGCGACCTCGTCGGTCGCCCACAGCGTGAGCTCGTTCCCGCTCCAGTGTGAGGATTCGCCGTCGCTGGTGTATTCCCAGACTCGCGCCGGCGTGCCGTCCACGAGCTCGCCGATGAACGAGGCTCCCGGTGCCTGGCGCGTGGACGAGGTCCACGATCCGCTGACCCCGATTGCGGTCTGGTTTCGGAGCCCGACCACGTTGATCGGGCGGGGCTCCCCGCGCCACTGCAGCGAGGTCCGCTGCCGCGTGCTCTGACCCGCAACCGCGAGCTCGTACGGCGGGCCGTCCCTGAGCCGTTCCATGGTGCCGGTGACCGGCGTCCCGGCCAGCGCGGGATCGGTCGTCGCGAAGCCGTAGGTGAGATTCGCGGACCAGGCCATCCCGGCACGGGTGGCCCGATTCCAGGTGGTCGAGATCACCGTCGACAGATCGCGTTGCTGCAGCGAGGGATCCACGAGCATCGCGCGGCCGGCCACCGGGAACGACAGGCGATCGGTCTGGGCGAACAGCCGCACGTCATCCCCCGCCGCCGTCCGGTAACTCAGGTGCGTCGAAAGGCTCACCACATCGCTCTTCAGCGGCACCTCGTCGTTGCGCTCGAGCCGCGACGACTCGCCGAGCGCGCCGGCGAACTGGAGTCCGAGCCGCGGCGTGATCGGACCGCTGGCCACGAAGGTGCCGCTGCCAGCGCTGCGGAGCCGGCCGATCGAGCTGGCTTCCGGAAGCGGGTTGACGGATTGGAACGCCGGCGGCGAGATGTCGAACTGCAGCGTGCGCTGCCATTTCGCCGAGGGCAGGCGCGGGATCAGAGTCACCGCCGTGCCCGCGCCATACGTGTCGGGAGGCATGCCGGCCGTGGCCACGTTGATCGCCTGAAGCGCGTCCAGGTTGGGATACAACATCGCGTAGCCCGTCCGGTCGGGATCCGTGATGTCCGCATCGCCGACCTTGAACGTCGTCTGGGTCCACGACGCGCCGGAGGCTCCGAGCCGCTGCGGTTCCGGGTACGCACCGCCCCCTTCCATCCGCTCGGTGACGACCAGCGGGTCGCTGCGCTCAATCAGGCCGTAGACGCCTCCGCTCTGCGGAAGCAACTCGATCATCGTGGAGTCGAACCGGGTGCCGTACGCGGATCGATCCCGGGCCGCGATCCGCACGTCACGTGAATCCGGTCCCGACGCCGAGCTGAGGACCGTGACGGTCACCTCGTCGCCGGAAGCCACTTCGACGCGCCGTTCGACGCTGCCGGAGATCAGCCGGTAGGTGCCCGGGGGAACCATCCGGAACCGCACGCTCTCGCCTCCCTGGACGTCGGCGGTCCAGGACTGCGCGGGATCGGCGAGCGCCAGCAGCTGAATCGGGATCTTGAACGGCGCGATCCCGTCCGCGGGAGGGTCGACCCGGATCTCAACCGTCGCGGTGGAGCCCTGAGCGAAGAGATTGGCGGCCGGAAAACAACAAAAGAGCGCAATGAGCGCCGCACACACCGGTCGGTGTGCGACCGGCGCACAAACGTGTCAGCGTCATAAGTGGTGAACAGGGATCAGTCGCAGCCTCTGAGCGCGCGGGATTATTTCACACTCCCGGCCCAGCCGTTTGAAAAACCGCGAGAGGCGCTGGCCGGGTCAGCCGAGATCGACCGACATCAGGCTGCGCCGATCGCGCAGGTAGAGGCGGGTTCCGACGAGCACCGGTGGCGTCCACGACAGCTCCGTGAGAAGCGGCGCCTTGCTCGCGATCTTGAAGCCCTGGGGAGATGGATAGGCAATCATCAACGCCCCGTTCTGATCGAGCGTGATCAGCTTCTGATCCGCCCAGACGAACGTTGCCTTTTCGATGCTGCGTTCCTGCCAGTGAATCTTGCCGCTCCGCACGTCGACGGCACTGAGGATCGCCTGGCTCCCTTTCCCGCCGCTCGAGAAGTAGAGCGCGTCGCCGACCTGCATCGCGTTGCCGTGGTGCAGCCGCAGCCTGACCGAGCTCCACAGCTCCGAGGCGGTGGTCTGCATGCCGTTTCGCTTCAGTTCGACGACCTTGGCGCCGCCGCCGTACTCCGACGAGATGAACAAGAGATTCCCGGGACACCAAACCGGCGTGGCGACGGCGATCGAGTAGTCGGCCTTGAACGGCGTCATCCACTGCATATCGCCATTGTTCGGATTGATGCCGATCAGCGCGCCGTCGAGCAGCACAGCCATCTGCTCGAGACCGCCGACGTCGATCAGGATCGGCGACGAATAGACGTTGCCCAGGTCGTTCTTCGACCACGCCGTCGACCCGTCAGCCTGACGGAACGCCATCACTGCCCGGCCCTTCCCCCCGACCGGGACGACGACCGTGTCGCGGAACGCGATCGGGCTGGACGAGTAGCCGTACATCAGCTGCGAGCCGTGATGGTCGCTCCAGAGCTGCTGCGTCCAGAGCACCTTGCCGGATTTCTTGTCGAGACACTGCAGCCGGCCCGCCACACCGGTCGTGAACAGCCGATCGCCGGCGATCAACGGTGACGAATAGGGACCGTTGCCCATTTCGGGCGCATCGCTCTGGAAGGTCATCGGAGTGACGTGTTCCCAGAGGGTCTGCCCCGTTTCCGCATTCGCGGCGAGGACGACCTCCTCACGGGACTTGCCGTACATCGTGTACAGCACGCCGTTCTCGACGACCGGCGCTGAATACCCTTCGCCGAGCGCGCGCTTCCAGACCACGCGCGGGCCGGTCGCGCGGCCAGACGTCCTTGAGTCCTGTCGCATCGGTCTGGAAGTTCCGCTTCGGTCCGCCCCACTGCGTCCAGGCCACACCGGGCGCGGCCGCGGGAGCCGGTTTGGCGGCGGCGGTCTTCGGTGCGGGCTTGGCGGCGCGCCCTCGCTGGAAGGCGTCGAGTGATCGGGTGAACGCAGGAGCCGTCAGCGCCAGGGCCAGGAACGTTCGTCGATCCATCTCAGCGTCTCCCAGGAATCCGGTGGCTTTTAGACACCAATCCGGCGCATTCGGCCTCCGGCGCGACACAGGATACGGCACACGACTGGGGCGAACGCTGGGACGAAATGCTCAGCCGAGCGACAACCTCCTGAGCCTCAATGCGTTGACGATCACCGAGACGGAGCTGAACGTCATCGCCGCGCTGGCAATCATCGGGCTCAACAGGAGCCCGAACCACGGATACAGAATCCCCGCCGCGATGGGGACCCCGGCGATGTTGTAGATGAACGCAAAAAACAGGTTCTGCCGGATGTTGCGCAGCGTCGCCCGGCTCAGTTTCCGCGCCCGCCAGATGCCGCGGATGTCACCTCGCAGGAGCGTGATGTCAGCGCTCTCGATCGCCACGTCGGTGCCGGTGCCCATCGCGATGCCGACGTCCGCCCGCGCGAGCGCCGGAGCGTCGTTGATGCCGTCACCCGCCATCGCGACGCGCTGCCCGGAGGCCTGCAGCCGCTCAATCGCGGCCGCCTTCTGATCGGGCAGCACCTCGGCCTCGATTTGTTCGATGGCGAGCGCTCGACCAACGGCCTCCGCCGTCATGCGGCTGTCGCCCGTGAGCATCACGATCTTCACGCCGTCGCGGCGAAGCGCCTCGATCGCCTCGCGAGCTCCCGGCTTGAGCGGATCGGCGAACCCGAGCAGCCCGGCGGGCCGTCCGTCCACGGCAACGAAGATGACCGTCTGTCCTGCCGTCCTCGGAGCGTCCGCCCGTTCCGCCAGGGCGCCCGGATCGACGCCGCCCGCAATCAGGTAGCTGCGGTTCCCAATGACGACGCGCCGGCCGTCGACTGTGCCGCTCACGCCTAGCCCCGTCTGGGATTTGAAGTCGGTGACAGGACGAAGCGGAATTCCTCGCGCCCGCGCTCCCGCGACGACCGCGCCGGCCAGCGGGTGCTCGCTGACGTGCTCGAGGCTTGCGGCGAGCGTGAGAAGTGACGTGTCGTCGAAGCCGGGTGCGGGCTCGACGCTGACGAGCGCCGGCTTCCCTTCCGTCAGCGTCCCTGTCTTGTCGACGACAACGGTCGTTACGCGTTCGAGAATCTCGAGGGCTTCCGCGTTGCGGATCAGGACTCCGGCTTCCGCGCCGCGGCCCGTGCCGACCATGATTGACATCGGCGTGGCGAGGCCGAGCGCGCACGGGCAGGCGATGATGAGCACGGCAACCGCGCTGACGAGCGCATGGGCCAGGCGGGGCTCCGGTCCGAACGCGGCCCACACCAGGAAGGACACCAGCGCCGTCACGATTACCGCCGGCACGAAGATCCCCGACACGGTATCGGCCAGGCGTTGGATGGGCGCGCGAGACCGCTGCGCCTCGCTGACCATCCTGACGATCTGTGCGAGCAGCGTATCTGCGCCGACCCGTTCCGCCCTCATGACGAAGGCGCCGGTGCCATTGACGGTTCCCCCGGTGACCGGGCTGCCTGGGTCCTTCTCCACCGGAATCGGCTCGCCGGTGACCATCGATTCGTCGATCGCTGTCGTCCCCTCGAGCACGACGCCATCTACAGGTATTCGTTCACCGGGCCTCACGCGGAGACGGTCCGCGACATTTACCTGCTCGAGCGGCACCTCGTGCTCGTGCCCTGCGGGATCGATGACGTGCGCCGTCGGCGGCGCGAGGCTCAACAGGTTGCGGATCGCTGCACCGGTCCGGCTGCGCGCCCGCAGTTCCAGAACCTGGCCGAGCAGCACCAGCACCACGATGACCGCCGCCGGCTCGAAGTAGACCGCCACCTCTTCTCCCATGCGGAACGAGCCGGGGAAGAGACCCGGCGCGAGCGTCGCGACGACGCTGTAGCCGTAGGCGGCGCCGACACCCAGTGCGATCAGGGTGAACATGTTGAGGTGGCGGGTGACCACGGACCGCCACCCGCGCTCGAAAAACGGCCATCCCCCCCAGATCACGACCGGCGTCGCCAGTGCCAGCTCGATCCAGTTCCGCAGGCCATGACCGCTCAGCGTGCCGAGCGGATCGCGGGGCAGCAGCTCGGAGATCATGAAGGCCAGGATCGGCGCCGTCAGCATCAGACACACGCGGAATCGCCGCGTCATGTCTTCCAGCTCGTGGTTGCGCTCCTCGATCGTCACGACGCGCGGCTCGAGCGCCATGCCGCAGATCGGACACGAGCCCGGCTGATCGCGAACGATCTCCGGATGCATCGGGCAGGTCCACGTGGTCGTGGTGGTTGGAGGGCGAGGGGTCGCGGGCTCGAGTGCCATCCCGCATTTCGGGCACGCTCCGGGATGATCCTGACGAACCTCGGGATCCATCGGGCAGACGTACTCGCCCGCCTGGCTCACCTGGGCCGGGGCTGTCGCAGCGGCGCCTAGAAAGGTTTCGGGCGCAGCCTTGAACCGCTCGAGGCAGGACCGGGCGCAGAAGTGATAGGTGGTCCCGCGATACTCGTAATGCCCCGCCGCGGTTGCCGGGTTCACCCGCATGCCGCAGACGGGATCGATCACCGTGCCGGGTTGCACGAGCAGGTTCCTGCCTTTCCTGGGTTCCATGGCTGCCTCAATCCGCCGTGCCGCTATCCGCCAGATCATCGAGGATCGGGCAGTCGGGCCGCTCGTCGCCGCGGCAGTGATCGACGAGGTGCTCGAGCGTGCGACGGAGGTTCTGCATCTCGGCGATCCGCCGATCGAGGTCGCTGATGTGTGCCTGCGCAATGCGACGTACCTCGGCGCTCGCGCGGCGACGGTTCCGCCACAATCCCAGCAGACGGCTCACATCGGTCATCGAAAAACCGAGGTCGCGCGCGCGGCGGATGAAACGCAGCGTGTGGACGTCGGCTTCGTCGTAAAGGCGGTAGCCTCCCATCGTGCGCTGCGCCCGCTTCAGCAGACCGAGCGTCTCGTAGTGCCGGATCATCTTTGCGGAGGCGCCCGAGGCCTTTGCCGCTTCGCCGATGTTCATCAGGCCGGCCCGCCTGGCGTCGGCGAGCTCGATCACTGCTCCCCTGCGGGTCATCGTCCATTTCCTCGTGCCATCCAGTGTCAACCTTCCCACCATGGGAATGTCAAGCGCGGTCCGGTCACATCAGGTGCGACCGGGACCGAAGAGACACGAAGACGACATATCCCGGGGAGAATCGACCGGAATATCGCAACTCGAGCTCGGAGGGGACGATGCTCAGGGAAGCCGAACCTCCGACGCCGGGGACCAGACCCCGCCAGCCTTTCAAGGTGCGCTCGTAGCCAGCCTGCAGCTTCCCCACCACGAATATTCGAGCAGGATCCTCGTGCACGTGGAGGTCTTCACCCGGCTTGCCGACGATTTCCGCGCGGGCAAACCAGGTGTGCCTCTCGCCGATGTTCAGGCTGCTCTCCAGCAGGAGCGCATGCGTCACGAGATCGACGTGAGCACCCGGGATGACCTCAACCCCGGAGTTGACTCCATACGCGACCGTCGTCGCGGACAGGCCCTGGGCGAGGCGGCGATGATAGCTGGCCGAAGCGGTGAGCCGGTCGACGTCGGCCCGAGGCTCCGGGGCGAACTCCGCTTCCGACTCCTCGAGATGGCCGGCTGAGACCTGGAGAACCAGGTTCTCCGACGGCATCACCGTCAACCGGCCTGAGATCGAATCGAGCGCTCCAAGATCGAGGTCTGCGCGTTGCTCGTCGGGCTCGCGGCCGTTGAAGACCGAGACCTCGCCTTTCCAGCGCCCGTTGTAAACGCTGGCTGTCACGAGTCCAAAGGTGATGTGAGTCGCGTCGATCCAGTGGTGCGTGATCGGGGCCACAGGGTTGGTGAGCGCCGAGAGGCGGTGCGGAAAAGAGGTGGGCCCGAGTGCCGGCTCGCCCGCGACCCCCGCGTACAGCTGCCACCTCAGCGATCCATCAAGCGCGTGGTCGTAGTCGGCCGCGAGCTCCATGAACAGATCGTGCGGATGCTGCCGATCGTGGATCGTGTCGCCTTCACACATCTCGCCGGTGGCGAGAAGGTTCAGGAAGCCGCAATCGCTCACCGTCCATGGCTCGGCGCTGCCCATCGCGCGGATGCCGAACCGTCCGCCGGCCAGGGGCCGTCTCGCCATCAACATGGCCCAGTTCACGCTGCTGACCTGGTACTCACTCGCGCCGCCGGTGCGGTGCCGGTCGCCGGGCTCGGCAATCAGCTGGCCGAACCCGTTGCCGTGCAGCATCACGCTCCAGCCCCGCCACTGCCGCATGGCGCCCGACATCGGCGTCAGCGCCGGCAGCCAGGAGGTGCCTGAACCGTCACGCGACGGGAACAGCGTGGTCATGTCCTGACTCTCGTCGTGATGCTGATGCGCGGCGCCGGATGCTGGCGGCGCGGTCTGTGCGGAGAGGGGAACCGAAACCGCAGCGGTCAGAACGAGGGCGATGAGTAGCTGACGAATCATGAGCAGTGACGAGGCTCTCTCATATATATTCCCCTCTCCCAATCCTGGAGGACGCATGACGGCGACTTCCGGCGTCGATGTCGCAACACCTCTGCCAGAGCCGTCGAGTTCGCCGGCGTTGTTCGCGCGGCTCGACTCGCTCGACCTCTGGCGCGGCATGGTCATGGTACTCATGGCCGTCGACCACGTGCGCGTCTACTCAGGCGTGCCGGCAGGAGGGCCGACAGCCGGGGTCTTCTTCACGCGGTGGGTGACCCACTTCTGCGCGCCCGGCTTCGTGTTCCTGGCTGGCACCGCTGCATTCCTCTACGGCCGCAAAGTGGAGGACCGCCGCACGCTGTCGCGCTATCTCCTGAGCCGCGGTCTGCTGCTCGTTCTCATGGAGCTCACCGTCGTGCGGCTCTCATGGACGTTCACACCCGCTTCGCTTGGGACCCCGCTGGCCGGCGTGATCTGGATGCTCGGCTGGTGCATGGTGCTGATGTCCGCGCTGGTGAAGCTGCCGGTCCGCGCGATCGCAATCGTCGGCCTCGCCACGATCCTGTTCCAGGACGTTTTCGGCCCGCTCGCCGGCGCGATGCCCGCGCCACTCGGCTGGCTCGGGCAGTTTGTCTATACGGGTGGTGAGGTGCTGCTCGGCGGAGTCACGGTGTTCGTCCTGTACTCGATCGTCCCGTGGATCGGCGTGATGGCTGTCGGTTACGCATTCGGCGAAATCCTGCTGCGTGAGCCCGCTGCCAGACGCCGGGCCTGCCTCCGGATTGGCGTGACGTCGACAGTTGTGTTCGTGATTGCGGCGGTCGCTCTGGTGACGATCGCCGGAAGCCCGGAGATGCCGGCGCTGTTTCAAGTGCTGAATCAGCGCAAGTATCCGGCTTCGCAGTTGTTTCTGCTGATGACCCTGGGCCCGCCGATCGCGCTGCTGCCGTTTGCCGAGAAGGTGCGCGGTCCGCTGGCCCGGGTGCTGGAGGATTTCGGCCGTGTGCCGATGTTCTACTACCTGCTCCACATCCCGCTCATTCACGTACTCGCGTTGATTGCGTGGAAGCTCCGCGACGGGCAGGCGCACACGGAATGGTTCGTGATGGCCCCGTACGTCTCGGTCGAGCCCGCGGCGCGCTGGGGGCTGCCGCTGCTCTATCTCGTGTTCGTCATCGCCGTGGTGATCCTGTATTTCCCCTGCAGATGGTTTGCGGGAGTCAAGGCGCGGGGACGTCACGCCTGGCTGCGGTATATCTGAGAAGTAGTCAGTTTCCGATTTCCAGTTCCCAGTAGTCCGTTGCTGGGGCGAGCTGGCGACTGGCTACTGGCAACTGGAAACTGTTTCGAGCGTCAACTCTCCCGGCGGATCGCGCGCGCGGGTTTGTCGGTTCGCAGACCAAGAAATGCCGCGTGACGCAGGTGGCCCTCCCCCGTCCACTCGACGAAGCGCACCTGGACGACCGCGGCGGGCCGCACCCACTGCATTTCCGCCATCTGCTCGGCCGTGACGCCGCCGCCCCACCGCGACGGCTTCGTGTGCGGCAGGTCGATGAACGGGCAGCGCCGAGTGTGGTGCGCGTTGAGCTGGGCAAAGACTTCGCGACGGAGGTGGGGCGTGAACCCGGCTCGGACCTTGGCCGCGAAACGCAGGCCTCCCTCGTCGTAGTAGCCGACGAGGAGTGCATCGACGCCGTAGGGGCCGGGCCGGTACCCTCCGATGACGAACTCCTGCTGGCGATCGAGCTTGAGCTTTACCCAGGAGGAGTGCCGTTCGCCCGGCGTGTACCGCGAGTTGCGACGCTTGGCGATCACCCCCTCGAGACCGAGACTCGAGACGGCGTCGATGACCTCCTGCGGCGTGCCGGGCAGCTCGATCGACAACAGGATGCCGGAGTCTCCGATTACGTGCGCCAGGCGTTCGCGCCGGGTCACGAGCGGCAGCTCCGTCAGGTCGGCGCCGTCCTTGTGCAGGAGATCGAAGGCATAAAAAACGATCGCGTGATCGCGATGAGCCGTGCGGTGCTGCAAGGCTTGAAACGACGGACGGCCGCTGGTGTCGACGGCAACGATTTCACCGTCGAGCACGGCTTGTGAGGCACGCAGGCCCGACGCGGCGGTCGCGACGGGCTGGTACGCGCGGGTGAGATCCTTGCCGGTGCGTGAACGAAGCTGAATTCGCTCGCCGTCTTTGATGATCAGGGCCCGATAGCCATCGAGCTTGACCTCGTACGACCACTCGTCACCCGCCGGCAGGGTGTTCACGACACGAGCGGTCATCGGTTCGACGAACGACGGCCGGGGCACGCCGAAGTGTATCGCGGGGTCAGACCCCGCTTCGCACCCGCAGCATTCCTTTCATCGTGGGGTGGAGTGCGCAGACGTACGGCAAATCACCGGCGGTCTGCAAGGTCAGACGCCACGAGCCGCCGGGATCGATCTGGCGTGAATCGAAGCCGCCTGCCGTCGTCGCGGTGTGGGCAAAGAGATCCTTGTTCACCCAGACAATCGTGTCGCCGGCGTGGATCGTCAGGTCCGGCGGCTCGAAGCGCATGCCGTCGATCACGATGGTGTGCGTCTGCGGCTGTGGCGCAGCAGCCGGGTTGCTCCCGCTGCACGACAGCAGGAGCAACGCCATGGCTGACACGCCGGCACGAATCGACTTTGCGGCGCCGATCGTCAATTGGTCTTCGCGAGCGTCGACTGGATGTGCTTCGCGTGCTCGAGGTGCGCGACGAACGCCGGACGCACCTTGACGAGAAGCGCCTTGAGCTCGGCGTCGCTGGCACTGGGGATCAGCGTCTTGTCGACCGCATCGAGCACCTGCTGGTGATAGGCGACCTCGTTGTCGACATACGCCTTGTCGAACGCCGCGCCCTTGAGCGACTTCAGGTTCGCGAGGTTCTTGTCGCCCCCGGCCTTGAGCGCCTTGCTGGTCGCGTTTTCCTCCGGCTTGACCTTGAGCTTCGTCACCAGTTCAACCGCGGACTTGTTGACCCCACTGTGATCCGCCACCATCTGCTCGCCGAACTTCTTGACCTCGGGGCTCGAGCCCTGCGCAGCTGCAAGCTTGCCGGCATCGATATCGACCTGGTTGGCGGTCACGACGATGGCGGCAATCTGCGGATCGGTGACGGTCTGAGCCGAAGCCGTGCCCGCGGGCAGCGCCAGAGCGGCCGCCAATGCTGCGATATGCATCACTTTCATCACAAAACTCCTCGTTGAACGAATCGATGGGGACCCGGCCGCCGCTGCGGATGGGTCGAGAGGTGCGTCGCTCTGTCTACGCGGCGCACACGAACTCGGATTGCTGGACACTAGTTCGATGCGAGGGCCGGGGCCGATGTTCCCGGCTGGGCTCAGTGTGGACGAAGAACCGCCAACACTCGGGCGATGATTCGATCGCAGCGCTCGCCGGCGAAGCCGAACACCTCGAGCGTGGCAGTGTCGACGTCGCGCGCCAGGGCCTCGCGCAGCAGAGCCCGGGCGCGGAACAGTCGCGTGCGGACGGTCGCCGCCGGGATGCCGAGGCACTCGGCGGTTTCCTGCACGCTCAGCTCTTCCACGTCGCGCATCACGAACACTGCCCGGAACGGAGGGGGCAACTCGTCGATCCGGCTTTCGACCACGCTGCGAATCTCGGCGCGGAGAGTCGCGGCTGCCGGCGACTCGGCCTTGTGGTCGACCATCTCCGCGGCGACGGTGCTGCTGCCGACGTCGACGGGAAACGGCACCACCCCGCGTTCGCGCTTGTGACGCCGCAGGCGCATCAGGGCTTGATTGATCGCAATCCGGGTCAGCCAGGTGGCGACGTGGGATTGCCCGCGGAACTCGCCAATGTGCCTGTACGCCTCGAGATACGCGTCCTGAACCGCGTCCTCGGCCTCCGCGTCGTCCTTGAGGATGGCCCGCGCGATGCGGAAGAGCCGGCTGTTGTACTTCCGCATCAGACGTTCGAAAGCCGCGTGATCGTTGGTTGCGATGCCATGGACGAGCTCGGCGTCGGAGTCTTCAGTGCGGAGTGCGGAATTGGGGGCCATGCCGGATTCGATGCGTGGACGGGGTTAAATGTTCCCGATGGTCAACTCCCAACTCCCAACTCCAACTCCCAAGGGAAGTCGTTCGAACAACAGGGTGGAAGACCCTCAACAAGCTCGTTGGCCCGACTTCTCACCCTGCTGTTCGAACCGACTCCCTTGGGAGTTGGGAGCTGGGAGTTGGGAGTTGCTCTTTAGCCGTCCTTGAGGTTTTGGACCGGATCGACTCGTGATGCGCGGACGGCCGGGACGGCGCTCGCCAGGAGCATTGCTGCGGCGAACAGGGCCGCTGCCCCGCCGAATGCGCCGGGATCGATCTGCTGGATGCCATGGTACTCGGACTGGATCACGCGGCTGACGGCGACCGCGGCGCCGGTGCCGACGAGCAGCCCGATGAGCGCCATGCCCATCGACTGGCCCAGGATCATCTTCATAATCTCCTGCGGGCGTGCGCCAATCGCCATGCGGATCGCGATCTCCCGTGACCGCATCGCGACCACGTAGGAGGACACTCCATAGAGACCGGCGGTCGCGAGCAGCAAGCCGATGAGGCCGAGGACGGCCGCGGCCCGGGCCAGCCAGAGCTGCGTCGCGTACGACCGTTCGTTGATCTCTTCGAGCGACCCGATCTCGAGAATCGGCACGCGCGGCGCAATTCGGCTGACGAGCTCGCGAACCGGCTGCGCCGCGGCGGTGGCCGTGCCGCGGGTTCGCAGGTAGAGCGCGAGCGCCGGCTCGGGCTCGATCGGAGACGGAAGATAGACCCTGGCGGGAAGCGCGCCATTCTGCTCCAGCCGGGGCTCGATCGCGGTCCCGACCACGCCGACGATCCGTACTTCGAACGCCCCATCCAGCTTCTGTCCGCGAGGAGCGATGCGGATCGTGCTCCCCGCCGCCGGCCCTGCCAGCATCCTGGCCGCAGTCACGTTGACGATTGCGACCTGCGGACGGCCTTGACGATCCGTCTCGGTGAACCGTCGTCCCGACACGAGCCGGAGGCCGACGGCATCGAAGAGATCGCCGGCGGCATAGCCGCCGGTCGTGAGACGGCCGGCATCAGGACCATCCTCCGGCCGCCACACTTCGAACGACGAAGGCGTTCCGCCCTGTCCGAAGGTCCACACTGCCGAATGGCGCGCGAGGCCGGCGGCCTCGACGTTCGGCAGCCGTGATGCACCCGCGAGGAGATCGCGATAGAAGGCGTCCGTTTCGCCCGGTCCCGGGCTGAGCGGTTGCAGATCGAATCGGGCGATCAACAGCTGATCCCCGGGCGTGCCGGCGGAGACCGCCTGGAGCCGGACCGTTGCGACGAGCTGCCATGCGGTCGCGAGCAGCCCGAGCGAAAGCGCCACCTGCGCGATTACGAGCCCTCGGCGCATCCGCGACTGCTGCGGAAGCGCATCGCTCCGGGCGACGGCCGGACCAAGCGAGATGGATGGCTGCCCGCCACTCAGCCGAATCGCCGGCGCGAGGCCGAAGGCTCCCGTCGTGACGACCGCTGTCAAGATCGTGAGCATGAGGACCAGCGGATCGATCGGAATCCGCTCGCCAAGCGGCGTGCTGGCCAGCTGAAGACTCCACCACGCGATCGGGACGGCCACGGCCGTGGCGAGCGTGGCGAGCACCGCGCTCTCGATCAGGAGCTGCCGGACGATACGCCGGCGTCCCGCGCCGATGGCCAGCCGGATCGCGATCTCGCGCTGGCGCTGCGAGCCCCGGGCGAGCATCAGGTTCGCCGCGTTCACACACGCAATCACGAGCACCAGGATCGGGATCGGCATCACGATGATGACGGCGAAGTGCCAGCTTTCCGGCCTGACGCGCCAGACGCGATCGACCTCGGCCCTGGCAGTCTCAGGCTGCCCTGCCCGCGCTGTCGCCAGTCGCCGCGCGACCAGCGCGGTCTCGGTCCGCAGTTGCCCGACCGGCACCCCGCCGGTGAGCCGCCCGACGAAGGCGACGTCGCGCTCCTGACGGCGTTGTTCCGCGGCGCTCGGCGGCAGCACGCGGTCCGCCATCCACATCGGCAGCCACACATCGGGATTGCGGCTGCCCGGTCTGAGCCGATCGATGCCGATGAAGTCTTCGGGGGCGATCCCGATGATGTGGACGAACTGATCGGCGACGCGGATCGTGCGGCCGATCACCGAGGGATCGCCGCTGAACTCCCGCTGCCAGGCGCTGTACCCGATCACCGCGACCGCCGCATCCGTCTCGTCGTCTTTTGCGTCGAAGACGCGGCCCGCGGACGGCCTCACGCCAAGCACCGCGAAGTAGTTCGGCGATGTCAGCAGCGCGCGGAGCGAGCGTGCCTCGGGCAGCGCCGCGGCAACATTGCCCGCCGCATAGGCGGCGAGCCCTTCCAATCCGGTCAAACCTTCGCGAAGCGCGTCGTAGTCGGCCGGCGACGACATGCGGGCCCAGCAGTCGGGCCGGCCACAGTTCCGGCTCACCGAGATGCGCACGAGCCGGTCCTGAGCGGTAACCTGCGGGAACGGCAGGATCAGCGAGGCGTTCAGCAGCGCGAGCGCGGCGATCGTGACGGCCATGCCGATCGCGAGGCTGCTCACGACCCAGCCGGTGAAGCGGCGCGAGTGCCAGAGGGCGCGAAGGCTGTAACGGAGGTCCTGGATCACGGTCGGGGACTCAGCTCGACCCGCTGGTGGCCTCGCTCTCTTGAACGAGCGCTTTCCAGCGAGTCTTCCAGTCGTACTTGACGCCGCTCGACTCGATGATCAGATCGAAGTAGCGGCGGATACTGTCGAAATTGTCCCGGGCCTCGGGTTTTCCCGCGAGTTGGGCCAGGCACTTGTCAGCTTCCTCGGTGTTCCCAAGGGCGAGGGCTGCGTTGACCATGTTGCCCTGGCTCCAGATGCTGGGCGGCTTGGCCGCACGCTCCCGTTCGAGAAGTTCGTGAAAATGCCCTCTTGCGTCCGGCGATCCCGTCTTCAGGGCGGCAATCGCGCGCATGTTGGCGACGTAGGTCGACTCCTGCGCGCAGGTTGGATGCCGCGGACGAGCACCCGGTACGCGCCCGTCCATTCGTGGCCCTCCACGAGTATGCGCACCTGCAGGTTCAAGGCCTCCTCGTCGGCGGTGAGCACTTCGGGGTCGTAGGCTTCTTCATTCGTGCACTGATGTCACGCTCGCTTTTCGCGCCTTCCGTGGCCTTCCTTGTTCGTTGCGGTATTGGCCTCCAGCTCCGCCCGCCCCAGCTCGCGGAGCACGAGCATGTCTCGAGGGGACAGCTGCTGGGCCAGCAGCAACTGTTCCTTCGCTCTTTCCCACTCCTTCAGCCGACGGAAACCTTCCGCCAGGCGCGAATGGAGTCGGAAGTCGATCGGTGTCTCCTTGTCGTCGGCCTTTGCCGCTCCAAGGAACGCGATATTGATCCAGCGCCGGGCGGAGCGCACGAATGCCGGGTTGTTCTTTGCCAGCTGGGTATCGAGACGGGCCGTCCACTCCAGGACGAGATCCTGCCGCTGGTGGATGGGAGGTCCCGGAAGAATATCCTGTGCATCCTCGACGAACCTGCTGACTGCCCAGGTCCCCCATGGCTTCGTCGATGCGGCCATCCTGGCGGCTTCTTGTCCAGCGCCGGCGCAGGCCGTGCCATGAAGCGATCGTCAAAGCTCGTAGAGCTCTGCGCATTCAGACCGTCCGCAACCTGAACGGACTGAAACGGGCCCATCACTTCTGGACCGGGAGCAGGAACCTGATAGGGATAACCTGCTTTTCCTGGGTCGCCATCCTTCTCGCCGGCTGCCGCGCGTCGGCGCACTGCGCATGACGCCTTTAACCGCGCCGGCCTCCCACAGCACCCACTTCCCGGCGAACGAGCTTGGCGTCAGCAGGATGAAGGTGGCCTGCGCCTCCGCGACCTGGCCGTGAATCCACTCGATCCAGCTGCTTCCAGGCGCGATCGAGCCGTCTTTCGAAGACACCTCTGACATCGACCAGATCTGCGGTGACGGCTTTGAGCAAATCCTCGAAGCGGCCAGCCAGCTTCGCATCCTGATGGGAATGACTGATGAAGACCCTCATTCGGGCATGAGAGCTCCTTGTGCGGGGCGACAATACCCTTACCGCCTTGCGATCCGGCGCGTCATCTCGCCACCACCGATACACGGTTCGTCTCCCGGACGGTGACCTGACAAGTCGCCTTGACGGGTGTACCGTCCGGCAGGAACATCACGTACCGGGTCGAAAGCGATTCGATCACACCCTGAAACTCGGGGAGCTTTCCTGACCCCCATTTGATGCCGACTCGCGGCGGCCGCTTCGTGTCTTCGGCCCCGTTCGGCTCCCGGACCTGGGCCAGCTTGAAGAGGTCATCGAGGAAGTCGCCGTGAACGTTCGCGCCGGTGGAGGTCCCGTCGAACAGGAGCTCGAAGGTCATCATTCGGCCGATCGACGATCCGAGCTCGAGCGCGGGCTGATCGCCATGCGAATGCGGTGCTTCCCGCCATGGCACGGAATGGTCGATGCGGAGCTCGGCCGGGTTGAACATGGCCGTTACCGCGAGGCGGGGCGTCTCCAGGGAACGGATCGACAGCTTCGCCGTGGGATCGATAGCGGGAGCCATGGCGATTCCTCGAGGCGCTGGCGCACTGGACGATGATCCGCCTCACGCAGCGACCGGGTGAGAGGCTACCTCAAAAAGGTCACGGGCTTGCCCCTCCACAGCTCGACTCCCGGTAAGGTCACGCGTAAAATGCAGCGATATGCGGCTGGGGACTCCCGGGGTGGTGTCAATCGCGGTCGGCGTGTCGGCGCTGCTGACCGCCGGCGGCCTCGGCCTTACGCTGGACGCGCGTCAGTCCCCTGCCCACGCTGTGAGCTCGACCGCCGGGCTGTTTTCGTTTGTCGACGAGTACTGCCTGTCGTGCCACGACGAGGACAAGAAGAAAGGTGGCCTGGCGCTCGAGCCGATTGCCGCGCACGACGTGGACCGGCATCCCGACGTCTGGGAGAAGGTGGTGCGCAAGCTTCGGGCGCGCCAGATGCCGCCCGTCGGCAAGGAGCGGCCGGACGATCGCACCTACGACACGGTGGTCCGCTACCTGGAAACCTCGCTCGATCGGGCCGCCGCGGCCCATCCGAATCCTGGCCGCACGGCGACCATCCGGCGCCTCACCCGGACCGAGTATCACAACGCGGTCCGCGACCTGCTGGCGGTCGACGTCGATGTGAGCGCGCTCTTGCCGGCCGACGATGCCAGCTACGGGTTCGACAACGTGACGGTTGGCGACCTGTCGCCGACGCTGCTGGATCGCTACATCTCCGCGGCAGAGAAGATCAGCCGCCTCGCAATCGGACGTCCGAGCCGATCGCCCGGCGGTGAAACGATCCGGGTGCCGCCCGATCTCACGCAGGAGAGTCATCTCGAGGGACTTCCGATTGGTACGCGCGGCGGGGCGGTCCTGCCCTACACGTTCCCGATGGACGGTGAGTACGACATTCAGATCCGGCTGACCCGGGATCGCGATGAGCACGTCGAGGGGTTGACCGATACACACGATGTCGAGCTGCTGCTGGACAAGGCGCGCGTGCAGGTGTTCACGGTCAAGCCGCCGCAGGGCGAGACGCTGCATGCCACCGCCGATCAACACCTCAAGATCCGCGTGCCGGTCCAGGCCGGGCCGCACGAGATCGGCGTCGCGTTCCTGAAGAAGCCTTCGTTGCTGCAGGAGACCACGCGCCAGCCGTATCAGGCCCACTTCAATTCCTATCGGCATCCCAGAATCCAGCCGGCCGTCTATTCGATTTCCATCGTGGGGCCGTACGGCGCCACGAGCCCGGGCGACACACCGAGCCGCCGGCGGATCTTCGTGTCGCGGCCGGCGAGCACGGACGATGGAGACCGATCGGCCAGACTGATCCTCGCGTCGCTGATGCGGCGGGCGTATCGGCGCCCGGTCACGGACGCAGACCTGCAGGGGCCGCTCGCGCTCTACCGGAAGGCCCGCGCGGATGGCGACTTCGATGCCGGCATCGAGATGGCGGTGTCGGCGGTGCTGGTGAGTCCGCACTTCCTTTTTCGCGTGGAGCAGGATCCCGCCGGTGCGGCGCCCGGCACACCCTATCGCGTCAGCGATCTGGAGCTGGCCTCCCGGCTCTCATTCTTTCTGTGGAGCAGCATTCCGGACGACGAGCTGCTGAACCTGGCGATCGCCGGCAGGCTTCACGACCCGGTGGCGCTCGAGCGCCAGGTGCGCCGCATGCTCGCGGACTCGCGCGCGGAGGCGCTGGTCACGAATTTCGCCGCGCAGTGGCTGCACCTGCGCAACCTCGATTCGATCACGCCGGACATGCGGCTGTTCCCGGACTTCGACGAGAATCTGCGGAACGCCTTCCGACGGGAAACGGAGCTCTTCTTCGAAAGCGTGCTCCAGGAAGACCGGAGCGTGCTGGATCTGTTGCGCGCGAACTACACGTTCGTCAACGAGCGGCTTGCGAAGCATTACGGCCTGCCGCACATCTATGGCACGCGGTTCAGGCGCGTGACGCTCGAAGAAGGCAGCGAACGCGGCGGACTGCTTCGCCAGGGCAGCATTTTGACGGTCACGTCCTATGCGACCAGGACCTCGCCGGTCGTGCGCGGCAAATGGATCCTCGACAACCTGATGGGCGTGCCGCCTCCGCCCCCGTTGCCCGACGTGCCGGCGCTGAAGGACAACACGGTGGACGGCAATCTGTCGGTTCGGAAGCGCCTGGCCGAGCACCGGAGCAACCCGACCTGTGCGGCGTGCCATAACCTGATGGATCCGCTGGGGCTGTCGCTGGAGAAGTTCGACGCGGTCGGCCGCCGGCGCGACGTCGAGGCCGGGATCCCGATCGATGCCGCCGGAGGCCTTCCCGACGGCAGCCGGTTTGCCGACGTCGAAGGGCTCGAAAACGCGCTGTTGCGACGGCCGGAGCTGTTCGTCGGGACGGTCGCCGAAAAGCTGCTGATCTACGGGTCGGGACGCGGACTCGAGTACTACGACGCCCCGGCGATCCGCACGATCGTGCGGGACGCCCGGGCGAAGGACTTCCGCATGTCGTCAATCATTCTCGGAGTCGTCAAGAGCCAGCCGTTTCAGATGAGGACGTCGCGATGATTATCACCAGGAAGGCATTGCCGCGCCGGACGTTCCTGCGCGGGCTCGGCGCCACCGTCGCCCTCCCGCTCCTCGATGCCATGGTGCCGTCGATGACGGCTCTCGCGAGGTCTGCGGCCGCGCCGGTGCGGCGCCTGGGCTTCGTCTACATGCCGATGGGCTGCGACCTCTCCCGTTGGACGCCAACGGGCGACGGGCGCCTGATCGAGTTGTCGCCGACGCTGCAGTCGCTGGCTCCGGTGGCGGATCAGCTCACGGTGATTTCGAACCTCGAGCTGAAGAACGCGTACCCGGGAACGCACGCCACCTCGAACGCCGCGTTCCTGAGCGCCGCAACCGCGAAGTGGACCGAGAGCACGGATTACCACCTCGGCACCACGGTCGATCAAATTGCGGCAAAGGAGATCGGCCACCAGACGCTGCTGCCCTCGCTCGAGCTGTCGATGGATCTGCTCCAGACGGTGGGCCAGTGCGACAACGGCTACGCCTGCGTCTATCAGAACAACCTGTCGTGGTCGTCACCGACGACGCCGCTGCCGGCTGAAGCGCATCCGCGGATTGTGTTCGAGCGCCTGTTCGGTGAGGGCGGCAGCGCCGCCGACCGCCTCGCCGCGCTGCGAAGGCGGGCCAGCCTTCTCGACTGGGTGCGCGACGACATCACCCGCTTGCGGAGCACGCTCGGACCGGAAGATCGGACGCGGGTCGATCAATACCTCGACACGGTGCGCGAGGTGGAGCGTCGGATCCAGAAGGCGGAGAGCAGCACCGCCGATCAGCCGTTGCCCGATCTCGATCGGCCGGCCGGAGTGCCGGCAGCCTACGCCGACCACGCCAAGCTGATGTTCGATCTGCAGGTGCTCGCCCTCCAGGGAGACGTCACCAGGGTGATCACGTTCCAGCTCGCGCGGGAGACGAGCAACCGCACCTACGCCGAGATCGGCGTGCCCGACCCGCACCATCCGCTGACCCATCACGGGAACGATCCGAACAAGATCGCGAGGATGGCGAAGATCAATGCCTTCCACGTGTCGTTGTTCGCGTACCTCATCGAGAAGCTGAAGTCCACGCCCGAGGGTGACGGCACGCTGCTCGATCACTCGCTGTATCTCTACGGGAGCGGCATGGGCAATCCCAACGTGCACGACCACGTCAACCTGCCGGTCGTGGTCGCCGGCGGCGCCGGGAAGGTCAAGGGCGGCCGTCACATCAAATACGCCGAGCCGACACCGTTGGCCAACCTGCACCTGACGCTCCTGGAGCGCGTCGGGGTGCGGATGGACGCCTTCGCCGACAGCAAGGGCAAGGTCGATGAGCTGCTTGCGTTGTAGCGCCATTGCCCTGTTGCTGTTTGCCGCTGGCCTGCAGGCAGCCGGGCCGTCGTCGCTCGCCGACGCCACCGAAAAGCTGGATCGGACCGGGGTCCGGGCGCTGCTGAAACAGCATGCTGACGTGAATGCTGCCCAGGCCGATGGGATGACGGCCTTGCACTGGGCGGCCTATCACGACGACGAGGACATCGCCGCGCTATTGGTGAAGGCCGGCGCCAACGCGAAAGCGGCGAACCGGTACGGCGTCAGTGCCCTCTCGCTCGCCTGCACCAACGGCAGCGCGGCGATGGTCGGACTGCTGCTGAACGCGGGCGCCGATCCGAACGGGTCCCTTCCCGGCGGCGAGACACCGTTGATGACCGCGGCGCGGACCGGATCGCTCGAGTCGGTGAAGGCGCTGCTTTCGCGCGGTGCCGTAGTCGATGCCAAAGACGAGAGCCGCGGGCAGACTGCCCTGATGTGGGCAGCGGCCGAGGGCCATGCGGCCGTCGTCCAGGAGTTGATTGCGGCAAAGGCGGATTTCCGGACACGCCTGCCCTCCGGCTTCACGCCGCTGTTGTTCGCGGTCCGGGAAGGCCGGCTCCCGGTTCTCCGGGTGCTGCTCGAGGCCGGGGCCGATCCGAACGACGCAATCCCCGTCGATGGCGCCAAACGGCGCGGCTACGGCGGCCGGCTGCCGGCGGCGGGCACCAGCGCGCTGCTCCTGGCAGTGGTGAACGCGCACTTCGAGCTCGCCTCGGAGCTGCTGGATGCCGGCGCGAACCCGAATGTCGATCTGACCGGCTTCACCCCGCTGCACGCGATCACCGTGGTGCGCAAGCCCGGCGTCGGCGACAACGACCCGGCGCCTGAAGGATCGGGCCGGACGACGAACCTCGAGCTGGTCGAGAAGCTCGCCGCGAAGGGCGCGGATCTGAATGCGCGCATGACGAAGCGCGTGAACCTGAACAACACGCGGGCGAACGAGCTAGGCGCAACGCCGTTCTTCCTCGCGGCCCTGACCGCGGATGCCGAGCTGATGAAGACCCTGGCAGCGCTCGGCGCGGACACCCGCCTGATGAACGTCGAAAACAGCACACCCCTGATGGCGGCTGCCGGGCTGGCCACGCGATCCCCGGGCGAGGATGCCGGCACGGAAAGCGAAGTGCTGGAGGCCGTTCAGGTCCTGCTGGATCTCGGTGCCGACGCGAACGCGGTCGACAACAACGGCGAGACCGCGATGCATGCCGCGGCCTACAAGAATCTTCCGCTGGTGGTGAAGTTCCTCGCCGCCAAGGGCGCCCGGATCGACGTCTGGAACAAGGAAGACAAGTTCGGCTGGACGCCGCTGGCGATCGCCATCGGGTATCGCTTCGGCAATTTCAAGCCTTCAGCCGTTACCGAGGCCGCGATTCGTGAAGTGATGATCGCTGCCGGCGTCACGCCGCCGAAGACTGTCGTCGCGAAGACACAGCAGATCTATTAGCGCGCTGGCGCGCGTCCTGCTTCGAATTGTTGCGACCTCGGTCGGCCGACACGGCGCTCGTCCACTCGAGGTCCGGCCCGTGTGCCGATTCCTCGCGGCCCAGCCGCCAACGACTGTCGATCTGCTCACTGCCCGTTCGACTATTGGGCAGTGGAATTTCTGTGAAGGAGGCTTTACATGGCCAAAGCGAAGAGTGGCGTTCCTGCCGGGTTTCATACGGTGACGCCGCATCTCATCATGAACGATGCCTCGAGTGCCCTGGACTGGTACCAGAAGGCGCTCGGTGCCGAGATCCTGTCGCGCTCACCCGGACCCGATGGGAAAATCATGCACGCCGAAATCCAACTCGGCAATTCGCGCATCATGCTGAACGACGAGATGGGCGGCGGCAAGAGCCTGAAGGCGCTGGGCGGATCGCCCGTGTCGATCTGGGTCTACGTGGACGACTGCGACGCGCTGTTCAACCGCGCCGTTACCGCCGGAGCAAAGGTGCCGCCCGGCCCGATGGGGGCGCTGGCCGACCAGTTCTGGGGCGACCGCACCGGCATGTTCACCGACCCCGAGGGCTACTCGTGGACGATCGCGACGCGGAAAGAGGATCTCACCCCGGAAGAGTTGAACAAACGGGCTGAGGCGTTCTTCAAGGAGTTCGCAGGGGCGCAGAAGTAGGCGGGTCGACGGCCTCGCCGGACGAGCCGGCGAGGCCGGCCGGCGTCAGGTGCTGCGCGCGTACCGGGCTTCCTCCGCATAATAGGCTGGAAAGCCGACCGCCTTCTTCAAGTCTTCGAAATCCATCGCTGCCGGCGGACGCTCCGATCGCGCGAGGCTCCCGAGCGCCTCGCGCATCGCCGTGATCGAGACGTTCAGCAGCGTCAGCGGGTAGACAGCAATCTTGTAGCCGATCGCTTCCAGCTGCGACGGCGGCAGGTTGGGCGTCTTGCCGCCTTCGATCAGGTTCGCCATCTTCGGCCCTTCGACCTCCGCGCAGTAGCGTCGCATCTCGTCCTCGTTCAGCGGCGCCTCCAGGAACGTGATGTCGGCGCCGATCTCGCGGAACGCCCGGCAGCGATCGATGGCTTCGTCCAGGCTGATGCAGCCGCGCGCGTCGGTGCGCGCCATGATCAGGATGTCGGCGCCGGCGTCGCGGGCGTCCACTGCGGCCCGAATCCGCGTCAGCGCCTCCTCGCGTCCGACCACCGACTTGCCTTCCGTGTGGCCGCAGCGCTTCGGCGCGACCTGGTCCTCGAGCATGATCGCCGCGAATCCGGCGCGGTGATACCCCTGGACCGTGCGCTTGATGTTCTGGGCGCTGCCGAAGCCGGTGTCGCCGTCGCCAATCATCGGAATCGACACCGCCCGGCAGATGTTCTGGCCCTGGTCGGCCAGCTCACCGTACGAGATGAGCCCGGTGTCCGGCATGCCGAGGCGCGCGGCCGACACGGCGAAGCCGCTCATGAAGCCGAGCTCGAAGCCGGCTTCTTCGATCAGCCGGGCCGACATCGCGTCGTGACACCCGGGCATCACCAGGATGCCGGGGCGCGCGAGCAGCGTGCGCAGGCGTTCTGCAGGAGTCATGCGGGAATTCTAGCGTGGCGGTCGCTCGGTTGGTCGAACCCGCTTGACGGGCAGCGGACTCAGCGGATACCTTCTCGCCGCCATGAAACGCTGCCACCTCACGCTCGTCCTCGCCCTCACCAGCACCGTCATCGCCGCAGGTCAGCAGCCGAAGCTGCACGGGATCGGCGCCGCGATGCAGGAGATGATCGCGAAGCAGGAAATTGCCGGCGCCGTCACGGCGGTCGTCGACCGGAACCATGTCCTGCATCTCGAAACCACCGGGTTCGCCGATGTGGCCGCGAAGCGGCCGATGCAGCCGGACACGCTCTTCTGGATCGCTTCGATGACGAAGCCCGTCACCGGTGTCGCGGTCCTGATGCTGCAGGACGAGGGCAAACTCAGCGTCGCGGATCCGGTCTCGAAGTCCTTGCCGGAATTCGCGGGCCTCAAGACTCCGTCAGGCAAGCCCGCGAACATCACCGTCACGCAGATCCTGACCCACACCTCAGGCCTTGGAGAGGCAACCGGCCCGGCGGCGCAGCAGGCCAGGACGCTCGCCGATCTGGTTCCGATCTGGCTTGCCACTCCAATGCAGTACAAACCGGGAGAACGCTGGAAGTACACCCAGAGCGGCATCAACGCTGCCGGCCGCATCGTCGAGGTCGTCAGCGGGATGACGTTCGACGCTTTCCTTCAGAAGCGGCTGTTCGATCCGCTGGGGATGAAGGGCACGACCTTCTACCCGACTGACGAACAGCGGGGGCGGCTCGCTACTGCGTACGCGAAGAACAAAGAGACTGGCGTGCTCGAGCCGGTACCACCGCGGGCTGACTTTGGTCCGCGCGATCGACCGCCACAGGGCAACGGGGGCCTCTACTCGACCGCGCCCGACTACGCGCGCTTCGCCCGGATGCTCCTCAACGGCGGCACGCTCGAGGGCCGGCGGTATCTGAGCAGCGCGGCCATGAAGTTCCTCACCAGCCCGCAGACCGGCAATCTTCCGACCGGTTTCTTTCAGACCGACACCTACGGCAATCGCGGGACGAACTACGGTTGGGGCATCGCCACCTGTATTCTGCGCACGCCGCACGATGGCGTCGCCTCGATGCTCTCGCCGGGCACCTACGGTCACGGCGGCGCGTGGGGCACGCAGGCGTGGATCGATCCCGTGAAGAACGTTGCCTACGTCCTGATGGTGCAGCGCTCGAATTTCCCCAATAGCGACGCCAGCGAGGTGCGGCGGGCGTTTCAGGAGGTCGCCGCGCGAGCGCTCACGAAGGAGTGAGCGGCGGCGCCGTCACCGCTCGCAGAGCGCGGCGTACATCGGCGCGCGCTGATAGCGCGAGCGGCGCGAACCAAGTTTCTGCGCGCGGCGAAACCCGACATCACCCGCGAGTCGCGACAGCAAGGCGAAGCTGACCGGATGCGGTACCCACGGGTTCGCAATCTCAGTGTCGTACTCCACGATCAGGAAGCGGCCCGAGGGAGCGAGCGCCGCTTCGCACTGGTGCAGGAACTGGCGCTGCGACGCCACGAAGTGCAGCGAGTTGGCCATCAGGATCCCGTCCAGCACCGACGCGAAGGGCCACGGGCGTGTGAAGTCTGAAACGTGGGTTTCGATCCGGACGGTGCCGGCCACTGGCGGCACACTCCGCACCGCTCGCGCGTCACGGTCGACGGCGTGAATCGTCGACCCGGGGGCGAGCCGTTCGGCCAGCGCCAGCGTAAAGGTCCCGTCTCCGCACCCCAGATCAGCCCACGTGGACGGCGCCGGCTTGTCGAAACGGGTTCCGTCAAACATCGCGACGGCGTCGACGTGACGCATCTTCGCTCGCTATCTCCTACCGGAGCCTGACCGGTCCCTGTCACCGGGATGATACGCGCGTGCCTCACTCGAAATTCGCTGCGGGAGATTCCGGTACCTCCACGGTCTTCGCCCACCTGATCCAGTCGAGTCGAAAGATATCGATGAGCGGTTCCGGGAGGCACTGACTCATCAACACCCGAGAACCTCCAGGCCCAGCAGTTCATTGAACACTCGCAAATTCAGCGACATTGCTCATTGACTTCCCGTTGCCGGTCAGAGTCCAGAAAGGCGCCAGATCTGTCTCGGATTACCTCTGCGCTAGTTACTTCCCGAAGCAGAGAGTCACTGCCTCTGCCTACCGACGGAGGGAGCGATGCCACCACCCACCACACGGCGCACATCCGTTACTGTGCTTCAAAGCCTCACCCTCGTGCTGTTGTCTTGCAGCCTCACTTTCGCGCAGTCGTTCACCGCCACAGTCCGCGGCACAGTCAAGGACACCTCCGGCGCTTCGGTGCCGCTCGCATCGGTGACCATCACGGACGTCGACCGCGGAACGAGTCAGACGACGTCGGCCGACGAGGCCGGTCGCTTCGCGATCACTGCCCTGCAGCCGGGCCAATACGAGCTGACGGTCGAAGCCGGCGGCTTCAAGAAGTTCTCGAGCGGGAAGTTCGCCCTCACCGTCCAGCAGCAGGCCACGGTCGATGCGCGCCTGGACGTCGGCGGCTGAACGAGACCGTCGAGGTCAGCGCGTCGGCCGCACAGGTGAATACGACCATCGCCAACCTCGGCCAGGTCATCAACAACGAGACCCTCGTCGCCCTGCCCAACCTCGCACGAAACCCGATGTCATTCACGTACCTGACGCCGGGCGTCGTCGGATCCGGGGGGCGGCCCGGCGACTCCAACACCAACTTCGTCGCCAACGGCTCGCGCAACTCGACCTCGGACGTCCTGGTGGACGGCGTCACCGTCGTAACCGTCGAGCAGAACTCCGGCGTCACCGACCTGAAGTATTCCCCGTCGGTCGACGCGGTTCAGGAGTTCAAGATGCAGACGAACTTCTTCTCCGCCGAATTCGGCCAGACGGGCGGCGCCGTCGTGAACATGGTGACCAGGTCGGGCACCAACGATTTCCATGGTACCGGCTACTACTTCCTGCGCCACTCCGAGCTCAACGCCAACGACTGGTTCTCGAACCGGGCGGGGCGAACGACTCCCTACTATCGCCGCGATCAGTTCGGCGGAGTGCTCGGCGGCCCGGTGATCAGAAACAAGACCTTCTTCTTCGCGATGTACGAGTACACGGAGGCGAAGAGCCCGCTCACGTCGACACGGACGGTTCCGACGCTGCTGCAACGGCAGGGAGATTTCTCGCAGACGATGAACGCCTCCGGGCAGTTGATGACGATCTACAACCCGTTCGACACCTTCGTCAACGCGCAGGGAAACCTCGAGCGCAGGCCTTTCCGGGCAATGTCATTCCCGTCGAGCATGATGGATCCGATCGCGCTCAGGGCCCTGGCCTACTTTCCGCTGCCTAACGCGCCGAGCACGTCGATCACGGACACCAACAACTGGTTCGGCCAGGGTATTTCCGAGAGAGTGAACCGCCAGATGAGCATCAAGATGGACCACAACTTCTCGGACCGAAGCCGGCTGACCGGCCGCTACAGTTAAGGTCCGTACACGCAGACGCCTCCGAACTTTTTCGGCGAATGGGCGCCGCCTTTCCGCTCAACAACGGCCCCGTCGACGGGAGCGTCCATTCCTTCGTGACCGAGTTCACCAGGACGCAGAGTCCGACCGCGCTCTGGAGCGTGCGCTACGGTTTGACTTACGCAGGCTACATACGCGATCCGCTGGAGAGCTTCGACCTCACGGAGCTCGGCCTCCCGCAGAACATGAAGGATCAGGCCACCTTCGACGTGTTCCCGACGTTTGCACCCGACGGGTACAGCCCGATCGGCACAGAGGGATGGCTCAAGATGGATCGCCAGGAGGGCGTCCATCACTTCTCGGGCTCGTACACCAAGATGATCGGCGGACATAACCTGAAGGCTGGCGCCGAGAGCCGTTGTAATTTTCTCGACTACGCTCAGCCGGGATATCCGTCAGGCCAGTTCACCTTCGGCAGAGGTATCACCTGCAGGGACCGTTTCTCCTGCGCGGGCAATGAGGGCAACGGCCTGGCATCGATGCTGCTTGGCTGGCCATCAGGCGGCGATTTCCATATCGACCCGAAGGTGTATCTCGCGGTCGGCCTACTGGGGATTCTATGTGCAGGACGACTGGAGGGTCGTGCCGAAGCTGACCTTGAATCTCGGTCTGCGCTACGACTTCGACGTGCCGCGCTGGGAGACCCAGAACCGCATGAGCTACTGGGATCTCGAAGCGCAGTCGCCGGTGCAGGTGCCAGGCTACGATACTCGCGGCGTCATCAAGTTCGTTGACGACGGCAGCCGCTCGCCGTTCAAGGCTGACCTGAACAACGTGCAGCCTCGCCTCGGCTTCGCTTACGCCGTCAATCCCCAGACGTCCATCCGCGGCGGCTACGGGTTGTTCTACACGCTTAGTCGCGCCACCGTCTTCGGGCACACCGGCGGAGGGTTCAACGTCAACTCCACTCCGACGTTCACGCTCGATTCCAACGCCACACGCTACGCGACCCTCGCCAATCCCTATCCCAATGGCATGCTGTTGCCGCCGGGCAACACGCTCGGCGATTCGACCTTCCTCGGTCTGGGTGCCGGCACCATTCTGCCCAGCAACAACCGCAACCCGGAGTACCACTCGTGGAATTTCTCGGTCCAGCGCGAGATCGGCTGGAGTCGGTGATCGAGACCAACTACACGGGCAGCCGCGGCACGCACCTGTTCATGCCGATCACGACACTGACGCCGCTGGATCCGCAGTACTGGTCGATGGGACGCACGGCATTGAATGCCGCCGTGCCGAATCCGTTCTACGGAATCATCACCGATCCGCTGGCGACCGCCCTCAACGGGCCGACGGTCCAGCGGTTCCGGCTGTTGCGGCCGATGCCTCAATTCAATGGCGCCAACCTGGGAACATCGGAACCGCCGCGCGGCGACTCCTAGTACCACGCGCTCCAGGTGAAGTGGGACAAGCGCCTCTCGCGCGGGTTCAGCGTGCTGGCCCATTACACGTGGTCGAAGATGATCGACAACGCCTCGCACAGCTCGGGGAACGTCAGCTGGCTCGGCGGCTCGACGAGCGTCCAGAACATCTGGGATCTGGACGCCGAGCGATCTCTGTCGGCGCATGATGTCGCTCATCGTCTCGCCGTCGCGGGCGTATGGCAACTGCCCTTCGGCCACGACCGCAGGTGGGGTTCGGACTGGAATCGGGTTGTCGACATGGCCCTCGGCGGATGGGACGTCAGCGGCACGTTCTCACGCCAGAGCGGCATGCCCCTGTCGGTCACCCAATCCGGAGGATTGATCTGGGACGGCACGCAGCGCCCGAACCTGGTCGGCGACCCGCGTACTTCCGGGTCCATCCAGAGCAGGCTCGACAACTACTTCAACGCGGCTGCCTTCTCCCAGCCGCCGCCGGATGTTCCCGGCACCACTCCTCGGACGCTCAGCTACCGCGGACCGGCGATTCAAATGTTCGATGCCGTTCTGATCAAGAACATCACCATCCGAAACGGCCAGCGGCTCGAAGCGCGAATCGAGGCGCAGAACGTTCTCAACCATCCGGTGTTCGGCGATCCGAATACGAGCTTCGGATCCACGTCCTTCGGTCAGATCACCGGTACAAAGATCGGTCCGCGCCAGATGATGTTCGGGCTGAAGTTCCACTTCTGACCCGCCTTCGCCCATGGATTCCGCCGCGCTACGGCGCGGCAGGGTCCTGGCCTGCCCGGCACAGGCAGCCTTCGTCCATCGCGCCAGTACCGAAGGCTGCCCTTGCCGATTTCCCCACGCTCTCCGAAGCGGAGATCAGAATTCCAGGCGGAACCCAAACTGCCACTGACGCATCACCGCCAGCTGGAAGATGTTGGTGATTCTGCCAGCCGTGCCCGGACAGTCGACGCACGTATTCGGGTTGGCGAGGTTCACGACATTCGGCAGATTGAACGCCTCGGCGCGGAACTGCGCCCGCACACGGTCGGTCACCTCGAAGTTCTTGAACACCGAGAGGTCCAACTGCGAAAACGATGGACCGATCAGCTGGTTGCGCCCGACGTTCCCGAACGTGCCGCGTTCCGGACGACGCCAGGGGCCCAGAGTCTGCCCGTTGGCGGTCAGCGGCGTGACGCGTCCGTCCGCGGCGAGCGGCGTGGTGATGAACCACGCATCGGCGGTCTGATGATCAGGTTTCCACTCGCCCACGAGATCCGGGCGGCACCACCCGGTATCGCGGTCGGCGTTGCAGTCACGGTAGCTGGGTGTGAATGGCAACCCGCTCTGCCACGTGTAGACGGTCGCCAGCTGCCACCCGCCGACGACCGCATTCAGACCCTTGCCTGCGTCAGCCAGATATCGGCGGCCGGCGCCGAACGGGAGCTCCCACACACCGTTGAGACCGACCACGTGCCTGCGATGGTTGTCGTTCGGGCCATAGGCGAGGTCCGCGTCGATGTTGTAGTAGGTGTTGGTGTAGTTGTACGCGCGCGACCACGTGTAATGGGTCAGCAGTGAATAGCCACGGGAAAAGCGCTTCTCACCCTTCAGCTGCAGCGCGTGGTAGCTGCTGCTGGCGTCGCTGCCGTAGTAGCGGAAGTTCTGACTCCAGCCGAACTTGTTGAAGAACGGCTTGCGCTGGTTGGTCGTCAGCGTGCCGAATCCTTCGATCGTGGCCTGGTTGAAGTCGTAATCGCCGCCGAAGCCGGCAAAGACGTGCGTGCCTTTGTTCCCGATGTAGGCGGCCTCCACCGCCACGTCGTCGCGGAGCTGGTGCTGCACCGTGAGGTTCCAGGCGTCGTTGGTGGGCAGCCGCAACTGCTTCGGAAGAATGAACGCGGTCACGCCGTTCGGCAGCAGCGGGCGCCCGTTCGGCCCGGTCGGCTGTCGGCTGAGAATCGTGGCCGGATCCAGCGGTGCGGGCCCCTGCGCCAGGTTGAAGACGGCGTCGAAGTTGCGCGGCGGCTGCAGCGATTGAATTCCCAGCACCGGCAGGTTCTGGGTCACGTTATGCCCGAACACCGACCCGAAGATCCCGATGTCGTACCCGCGGCCGTAGCCCATCCGGAGCACGGTGTTGTCGGTGGCCCGGTAGGCGAGGCCCAGGCGCGGCGCCAGCGTCTTCAGTGTGCCTTCGACGTTGAGATCGAGACCGACGCCTGAACTGCCCGCGACCAGCACCTCGCCGGTGTCGACGTCGACGAATCCTCCCTTGCCCGCACCAGTCACGGTCTGCGGGCGATAGACCTCCCAGCGCAGTCCGTAATTGACCGTCAGCTTCCGCGTCGCTTTCCATTGATCCTGCCCGTAGAAGAACCATCGATTCTGGCGTTCCTCGGCATCGGTCACGCTGCTGACGTAGCGCTCGAAGACGCTGACATCGCCGAGTAGAAACGACGCCAGCGCCGAGCCGCCGCCGCTGGGGCCCTGGGTGCGCGCGGCGTTGAACTGCAGCTCGCCGGCCCGATGCCGATCGCTCGGAATCCGGAGGTTGCGCGCGTGGCGGATATCCGCGCCGAACTTGATGGTGTGGTTGCCCTGAAGCTTCGTCCAGTTGTTGACGAACTGAAACTGCCGCTCGTTCTGGCGCAGCGGGCAGTTGCAGCGCGCGAATTGCAGCGCGTACCCGAAGTTGAACTGGTTTCCGGTATTGCCGCCGGGCCCGTAGCCATTGAGGAGGAACGCGGGCATCCCCCGGCTGAAATCATCGACGTTCAATCCGGGAACGCCCGCCTCGGTCGCCGGGTTCACATTGCCGCCTCCCGGATCGACGTTGACGCGGTACCGGAACCAGCCGAACCGGAAATCGGTCAACCAGTTCGAACCGAGCGAACGATCGAACCCCGCCGCGATGCTCTGGTTGCGGGTTTTGGAGATGCCCGCGAACGGTGCCACCTCGTCGAAGCCGCGCCCTCCTGCGACCTCTCCGAATATTCCGGGCGAGTCCATCCGGTAGTCCGCCAGACTGTACCGGCCGAACAGATGCGTCCGTCCACGGAAGTAGTCCCACCGGGTGTTCGCGAGGTCTTCATTGAAGTGAATGGTGTCCGACCCCACGTAGTTGGGCTGATCGCGCACGGTGCCTTCGATATTCGGCAGCGGGATCAGCTTGAGCAGGTTCTGGGTTTGCGGGGAAAGGCGCGCCGCCGGAATGCGGTTTCCGGCAAACTGCTGGCGGTCTGCCAGGGTCGCGCCGCTCGCCGGGTCGAAGATGTCGACGCCCAGTCCGCTCAGATCGCCCTGACGTTCGGCCGTCGACGGCACCCGCAGCAGCGCCGACCCGCCGGTGAGTCGCCGGGTCCCCTGATAGTCGGCGAAGAAAAAGACCGCGTTCTTCAGCAACGGACCACCAAGCGCGCCGCCGAACTGGTTCCAGTGGGTCACCGGAATGTAACGATCCGTGCCGGGGATCTTCTGGAACTGTGTGAACGGGTTGCGCGCGTTGAAGACGTCGTTGCGCAGGAAATCGGACGCCGCGCCGCGGAAGCTGTTGGTGCCCGACTTCGTCTGCGCGCTGATGACACCTGCCGTCGCCCCGAATTCAGCGTCGTAATTGGCCGTCGTCACTTTGGCTTCAGTGACCGATTCGAGCGTCGGATTGACCACGATCAGACCGAGCAACGCATCGTGATTGTCCGTGCCGTCGAGCAGGTGAGCCGACCCGGCGAAGCTCTGGCCGTTGACGACTTTCCGATACGACCCTTGAGGGTCCTCGCTCGATGCGGTCTGGGATGTCGTGGCCTGGACTCCAGGGGTCAACAGCTCGAACGCTGTGAAGCGGCGGTTCAAAATAGGGAGGCTCGCGACCGTCTTCTCACTGAAGGTGGTCGCGACGTCGCTGCGCTCGGTTTTCAACAGCGGAGTTCCTGCTGTGACCTCGACCGTCTCGCTGAGCTCACCCAGCTGCAGCTTGATGTCCAGACTGGTTTCCTGGTCGACCGACACGCTCACGTCCTGCAGGTACGCGCGGAAGCTGCTCGCTTCCACACGGACCTGATAGGTCCCGGCAATCAGGAACCTCTGCGTGAAGAAGCCGGACTCATTTGTCGTCGTGTTGAAGGTGACGGCCCTGCTCGTGTCGCTGATGATCACCTTCGCGTTCGGAACGGCCGCCCCGGAAGGATCGACCACCGTGCCCACGACGTTGCCGTAAACAGCCTGGCCGAACGTCGGAATGGGGGTGATCAGCGGGAGAAGGCAAAGACAGCCCACCGCTACGGCTCTTCGCATACTGGGCTCCCCTCGGTGAAGAATCTCGAACACAGCATCCCTGTCGAGACTCGGGCTCCGCGTCCGAGTTGTGCCCCCTTATACACCTGTGCACGGCATCGTGCACAGGATCCGGCGACTCGCGCTCCTAGGCCGCCCTCACTTCCGTGGCCCGGTCATGTGCTGTTTCGCTCATGTCGAGGGGGGGGCAGGAGAGGCGGACGGGAAACAGGGAAACAGGTGATGCGCCACATGCCGCTGTTCCCAGAAAACGGCGGCGATGTAGATGGTGGCATTGATCGCCAGGTGAGACTGCCGCCGCCGCATCCACGCGGCGGTGTTGTAGGCGCCCATCACGGCCGCCAGAACGAGGGCCACGCCGTGGAACGTGGCTTTCAGTGGCTCACAATTTCCAGGGTAGAGAATCGCGAGGGAAGGTCTTGTGGGTTCCATGACAGCACCTGTGCAGGGTTAGGCCTCCTGCCCCAGCGCCATGCAATGGCCGTGCTCAAGCGGAGGCGCCGCCTCGTTCCCTCTGTCGGGCGTCAGCTCCGCCGCGGCGACGAGGCTCTTCGAGTCCCGCGCCGACGGCCCTGACGGCGTCGCTCACCGGATTCGGCGAGGGTTTGAATTCCTGAAAGGGAGAACGCAAGGACGAAAGCGATCACGAGGGTCATGAGAAGCCTCCCTGCACACCGCGCAGCGAGGCACAGCATAACCGCGAACCGGGTTGCCAAGGCACGGCGGCCAAGGCGAGTGAAAGGAGCTAAAGTGAGGCGCCAGCTTGCCAGCTGATGATCAAGGTCAACGGCCAGAGGAGATTCAACTGCTCTGGCACAAGGACCTGCCGTGTTGACTCGGGCGATTTGCCCCGCGGGCTGCTTCCGCTACGATCTCGACCAGCATGCCGGTGTTCGTGCGCCCGATGCAACCCGACGAAGCGTGTCGATTCCTCGAAATCCACCACGGATCGGTTCGCGGATTCGCCGCGGGGGACTACTCGCCTTCCGTGCTCGACGCGTGGGCGGCGCCAATCACGAGCGAACGTCTCGAGCGTTTCCTGCAGAACCGCGACAACGAAATCCGATTGATCGCGGAAGTCGATGGCGTGCCAGTCGGTATCGGTGCCTTGGTCGTCGCGAATTCGGAACTCCGGGCTTGCTACGTGCTTCCGACCGCCGGGCGACGTGGCGTCGGTTCCGCACTCGTCGCTGATATCGAGCGGCTCGCCCGCGAGCACGGCCTGGATCATCTGACGCTGGAATCGTCTGTCACCGCGGAACCCTTCTACACGGCGTTAGGGTACCGGGTCGAGAAACGCGGCGAACACCGGATTGCGCCGGGAGTGACCATGGCGGCGATCACGATGCGGAAGGAACTCTGACGACTCCGTAGGCGTTACTTCCACTGAACGATTTCAAGCGTGTCAGAGCCAAGCTCCCTGTTCAACGTTCTCAGCGCTCCGGGTGTCGCGTTGACGACGCATCGTCGCTTCGCGAGGTGCAAGAGGGGCAAGTCTGAAGCGCTGTCGGTGTAAACGACCGACCAGGGGGAACTACACCTGCTTCCCTCAACATCTGTACCTTTCGTGCGCCGACGCAGTGTTCGTCCGCTATCCAGCCCTTCATGCGGACACGCCGGGTCGAGCCCACCACCTGCACCCCGTCCAGATCCAGCGCGGTACATAAGGCCGACGCCAGGTCGCACCAGGAACCCGTCACGAGCACCACCTGATCGCCATGGCGCTGGTGTTCCTTGAGCGTCCGCAAGCCGTCCCGATTCACGACGTTCATCGTGTCCGAGGCCAGTTGCCGGGCCTGCGAAGAGACCGCGGCTGCCCACTCCTCATCCCGCATTCCCACCGTCGCCAGCCAAAGGAGAGCCGACAGCGAGGCGGTGCGTGTGCGTGCGCTCGCCCAGAACAGGAGCAGTACGGGAGAGGCGAGAACGGTGGCCGTGAGCCTCCACCAATTCCGCAGCAAGAGCGAATTCAGCAGGGTCGGAAACGAATCGCAGCGGATGAGAGTGCGATCGAGATCGAAGATTGCGATGCGTGAGGTGCTTCTGGAGGTCACGGCGACCGCATCGTGCGTGTTCAGAAACCTACGACTCCGTTTTTCTTTCCAGCGCTTCCAGCCGCTTCAACAGCTCCGGCAGCTTCCTGAAAATAACCGTACTCCGCCGCCAGGCTTTGTTATCCATTTCCGGCGACCCGGACACAACCTTGCCCTGCTCGATATCGTGGCCGATCCCGGACTGCGCCGTGGCGACGACTCCATCGCCGATCTCGAGATGACCTGCCACACCGACCTGTCCGGTCAGAATGACGTTCCGGCCGACCTTTGTGCTTCCCGCCAGCCCGACCTGCGCGCAGAGCAATGTGTTTTCGCCGACGAGAGACGCATGCCCCACCTGCACGAGGTTGTCGATCTTCGCCCCTTTGCGGACCCGGCTCTCCCCGATTGTGGCCCGGTCGATTGTCGAGTTCGCCCCGATCTCGACATCATCTTCGAGCACCACGATTCCGGACTGCACGATCTTGTAGTAGCTCCCGATCTTCTTTCTTCGCGTAGCCGTAACCGTCCGTCCCGATCTTGGCGCCATCCTGCAGAATGACGCCATTGCCGATCCGGCAGAACTCGCGAACCGACACATGCGCATAGGCCTTGAAGTCGTCGCCGATCTGCACGCCGCGGTAAATGTGAACGAACGGATACAGGACGCAGTTCTTGCCGACGACCACGTCTTCATCGATTACCACGAAGGGCGCGATGGAGGCACCCTCGCCGATCCGTGCGGATGGCGCGATGCGCGCGTCCGGATGGATGGCTCGCGCAGGCGCGGGAGGTTGATAAAAGAGTTCGACCGCCCTGGCAAAGGCCAGGTATGGATTTGAGCTTCGCAGCGTTGTCGTCCCGATTTCGGGGAAATCCGACGACACGATAATCGCGCTGGCACCGGTCGTACGCGCTTTCGCCGCGTACTTTGGATTCGAGACGAAGGTCAGGTGCCCGGGACGTGCTTCGTCGATGCCGACGACACCGGAGATCTCGACGTTGCCATCACCCTTCAAGACACACCCCAACCTTGCAGCAATATCAACGAGCTTCACTCGGTCCGCCTTTGGTTTAGGGACGCCAGTATACCGGTCAGCCGACAGCGACGACCGGGATCCCGGACGAGGCGTCGCTCCGCAATCGACTGAGCTGGAATACTCCGGAAATGCAACGGGACAATTATCTGATGGTCGGGGCCCTGCCCGCCCACCCGAACACCGGAAGCCCGCTGGTGACTTTGGTAGTGGTCCGGCCGGTTGCGATGTCGAGCAGAACGACGTCGAGCGCCAAGCCATCGTTCTTGACGACGTTGAAGAGGAGCTGGCGGCTGTCGGAAGACTACACTGGTGCTCCCCATCCGAAATGCTTCGAGGCAAACCAGGAATCCTTTAGCTTCAACGCAAGCTTCGCATCGGTGCCGTCTGGGCGCACGAACATGCACCGGTCGTCGGTCGGGTCGTAAGCGATCCACTGCCCGTCCGGCGACCAGCGCGCAGCAAATCCCTGGGTCAGCTCACGTACCTGTCCCGTCGCGAGATCGACGATGGCGATCACCGGGCCCTTCTCTCCGCGCTCGAGGACCGTGCTGATGCGGGCGCCGTCGGGTGCACCATCGACGATCGGGGAAACCGTCACCGCGCCAGCCCCCAGCCTGTGATACCGTGAACGTGCGGCCTCCCGCGACGATCGTCCCCGTCCGCGCCGCACCAAAGTTGGCGTCCGCACTGAAGCGGACCGTGCCGTCGCCGGACCCGCTCGCCCCCGCCGTCACGCGCAGCCAGGCGTCGTTCGATGTCGCGCTCCAGGTGCAGGCTTCCGGTGTGTTCACCTCGAAACTTCCCGAGCCTCCGCTGACCATCAACGCCGCCGACCACGGGCCGAGAACGTACACGCACGGCGCTCCGTCCTGAGCGATGGCGAATGTCTGGCCGGCGATGCTCAGCGTCCCCGACCGCGGGAGGCTCGTAGGAGTTCCATCAGCGGTGAACGCGACGGTGGCCGCGCCCGTGCCGCTCTGGCCCGAAGTGATGTGCACCCACGACGTCGATGAGGCCGCCGCCCAGGGGCACCCGGCGCTCGTGCTGACCGCGACGGAACCAGACCCTCCGAAGTAGGGGACGTTCTGACTCGTCGGACTGATGCTGAAGCTGCAACCCGAACTCTGGCTGACCACGAACGCGCGTCCGGCGATGGTCAGCGTACCGCTGCGCGCGGGACCTGTCGTTGCCGCGACAGCGAACAGGACCGTGCCATTCCCGTTTCCGCTGCCTCCGCTGGTGATCGTGATCCACGAGGCGCTGCTCGTCGCCGTCCAGTCGCACGCCGCAACCGTTGTGACCGCGACCGTGCCGGAGCCGCCGGTATGCGCGACGGAAGACGATTCCGGACTGATGCCGAAGGTGCAACCCGAACTCTGGTTGACCACGAACGTGCGTCCGGCGATGGTCAGCGTACCGCTGCGCGCGGGACCCGTGTTCGGCGCGACAGCGAGCTGGACCGTGCCATTGCCGTTCCGGCTGCCTCCACTGGTGATCGTGATCCACGACGCGCTGCTCGTCGCCGTCCATTCGCACGCCGCAGCCGTTGTGACCGCGACCGCGCCGGAGCCACCGGTATGCGCGACAGAAGACGATTCCGGACTGACGCTGAAGTGGCAACCGTTAGTCTGCGTGACGGTGAAGACTTGCTGGCCGATCCGCAGAGTGCCGCTGCGCGAGGGACCGTCCCATGCCCCGACACGGAACGCGACGGTCGCCGGTCCGATGCCTGACGATGCCGATGTGATCGATATCCAGGCGGTCTCGCTCTGCGCCGACCATGGGCAGGCGGCGTCAGTCGCCACGCTGATCGCGCCGGACCCTCCGTCGGCGCCTATGGCCTGTGAGGCCGGCGCGATGCCAACACTGCAGCCAACACCCTGAGTCACCGTGACCCGCTGGCCAGCAATCGTGAGCTCCCCGCTCCGCGATGGGCCTTTCGTCGGATGGGCTTCGGTACACGACCTGCCCGCTCCCGCTTCCCTGGCTGCCTTGCACGACGGTCAGCCATTCCATCTCGCTTCGCGCGGTCCATGAGCACTCCGGCCCGCTGGCGGTCACGGTGAGGGTGCGCCGCTCCCCATCAGGAGAAACGGTATCTCTCGGCGGTACTGTGAAGACGCACGGCGTGGCATCCTGGCTGATGGCCACCTGCTGCTCGCTGATCGCGATGGCACCGCGACGCTGCGAGGGATCGGCGTTCGTGGTGACGCTGAAGGCGACCGTCGCGTTCCCCTGCCCCGAGGACCCGGCGCCGAGTTGTATCCAGTTGTCGGAGGATGTTGCGCTCCACGAACACTCGCGATTCGTGCTGATGGTAAGAGTCCCGCCGCCCCCGCCGGCTCCGAACCTGGCCGGTTCGGCCACGGCGGTTACCGGGCACCTGGAAGTGGAAGGGCCGGTAACATTCTGGGTAGCCGAGGTGCAGGCGGACCACGAGCCGCACGTGAGGATCAGGCCGACGGTCGTTGTCAGCGCTCGCATTGTCCGCACCAAGCGTGCGAGGAAAGAGTCCATTCTCGCACGCGGGCGCTCCGCCACAAGAAGCATTCCTGCTTCAGCCGGCCAAGGATCAGCTCGACCGGCAACGGTGATATTTGAGTGCTGCGGCAGGGAAGGGGTGGAAGAACCGATGATCATGTGCAGCGGGACGCCCCATCGAGCCAGCGTGAGCCGGCCTCGCGCGCAGGTCATGGAAATGCAGATCGACGGCGTTGAGCGCCGCGCGCGACTCGGGCGTGAGGTTCGCCGTGCCGGTGTAGCTCGGAACGAGCCGGTGGGCCTTCAATACCGGCGTGTGCCAGGCGCGCTTGAAGCCGGCCACGCGCGCCATGCTTCGAGCCAGAATCCGGTCGATGCGGAGGAGGTCATGGCGCCCATGACGCCCATCGCCGTGTCTCGCAGCACGAGTCCGCGCTGATCGCTCTTTGCTGTATTGCCCGCACTGACCGCTGTAGCGACCTGTTGTGGTGTGAAAGAGACTGTCGTCTTCTGGGCAATAGTGCTGATGGTTCAACTAATGATGATCAGTCCTGCAATGATCTTTCGCATGATGCCTGTTCCCGTTCTTTACCTGAAATAATGTGAGTCATAGTTATTCCTTCAAGTGATCATCGGCCCACGACGCGGCGACCAGCGCGCAGTAGACCACCACACCGAGCACACCGAGGACGAGGAGCGTCGCGACAGCCAGCAGTCCCATGATTCACTGGGCCCTTGCATGGGTGGGCAGGACCAGGAGACAGAAACCGAGGGCGAGGCAGAGTTTTGTCATGTTCTTTCTCGAAACGAATTTCCCGAGGGTGAGACCAAGGGCTTGCAACAGCCAGAGCTACCAACCAGACCGCCGACAGGGCACACGTCGTGCGTCGCGTTTTGTAGCGCCAAACGACCTGAGTGGAAGCGGGGGATCGGCCCAGGGAAATCCTTCCGCATCCGTCCGGTCCGGGCGGCGACCGTAGCCTCGTGCCGTGTTACTCCCTTTGACGCCGCGAGGCAGCCGCCAACGACGACCCCTCACGGCCGCACAGTCAGGCTCGCTCCTTTGCGTACGCCATACGCGGTCGCATAAATGGTGACGTTCGTGCTCGCCGACACGCGCGACGTGCGCACGGTGAACGATCTCGCCGTCGCACCTGCGGGGATCGAGATCGTCGTCACAGCCGGCACCGCGACCGCCCCATTGGTGCTCGACAAGGTCACGGTCGTCCCTCCGGGAGGCGCCGGACACTCGAGAGCCACGCTGCCCGTTGACGTGGATCCGCCGGTGACCGGGTTCGGCGACAGCGTCAGCGACTTGACGCGAATCGGCCGCACCGTGAACGCGAGTGCCTTCGAGGCGCCGGCGTAGCTCGTTGTGACCGTGCCGCTCACGTTCGTGGTCACGGTCTTCGTGGTGATCGTGAAAGTCTGCGACGACGCCCCCGCCGGGATGGTAATCGTCGGTGGCGCGATTGCGGCACGGTTCGTGTTGGTCAGAGACACGACCGCGCCGCCGGCCGGTGCCGACCCGCTGAGCACGACCTTGCCGGCCGACGTGCCGCATCCGCCGCTGACTGTCGTCGGCGTCAAGTACAACTGGGTCAACGCCGGCGGTACCACCGTCAACGTCTGCTTCAGCGTGACCTGACCGTAGGTGGCCGTGATCACGACCGGCGTCGGCTGCGCGACTACGGCCGGCCTGATGTTGAACTCGCGGTGGGTGTTGGGGGACGGGACGACGAAGATCGGCGGCACTGGCGCGATGTCCGGGCGGCTGCTGGTCATCCGGACCCTGGCGCCGTTCGAGCAGGGGGCGATGTCAGTCAGGGTCACGCGAGCGGCGCTGACCTTCCCGCCGGGAATCGTTGCGGGCGTCAAGGCGAGGTTCGCCAGTGCGACTGCCCTGTTCTCCTCGATCAGCGAATTATTTGCCGAGTTGGGATCGGGAATGTCACTGGTGGCGATCACGCGGTGCGAGATCGAGCCTGGCCCCGTCGCCCGCACCGTGAACCAGAATTCTGATGCCAGAGGCCCGCCGTGTCGATGGACGGCACGTCGCAGGTGATCGTCTTCGGCGTCACCTGGCATTCGGTGACGTAGGTTGTCCCGTAGCTGTCCACCGGCGCCTCATACTCCGCCGGGCCGATCAGGGTCGCCGTGATCCTGACCCCATACACCGTCAGCGGGTCCGGCGTTGCCCAGACGGAATTTACGAACCGGATCCTCTTTCCGACTTCGACGCCGTCGCGCGGCAGGTTGCTGTCCCGATCGGTCAGCATCCCTCCCTGCCACACGGACACGTCGACTGGCGGCGTCAGGACGAATCCGCGGGCGGCGCCATTGAAGGTACCGACGCCGACGATCTGACCGCCCGCGCTGATGCCGGTCGCGCGCCGCAGCACCCACCCGGAGCCGGACGGCAGTAACGTGTTGAGGTCGATCATCGCGCCGTCGCGATAGACGAAAGCGTGCTGCTGACCCGACGCCGTATCCGAGACGCCGACGATGTGCCCGTCGTAGATGTCGAGGGCCTCGCTGTTCTTCCCCCCAGCGTCTGCAGGTCGACGATCGCACCCTGGTCATAGAGGAACGCGTGGCGGGCGCCTGAGGGCAGGACCGAGCCGCCAACCACCTGCTCCCAGCCGTTGATCGCGTTCGCCCTCGTATTTCCGCCCAGCGTCGGCAGCATGGTGACCGCTCCCGCCTTCACCCAGAAGCCGCGACAGGAGGTATCGCCGGACGCGCACGCATACCCGACGACCTGGTCGTCCAGGACATCGATGGCGCTGCTGTTCCCCTGCGACCTGACCGGCAGAGCGCTCATCAGACCGTTCGTCCAGATGAACGCCTGCCACCGTGAGTTGCCCGTCACCTGGGCGGAGCCGACGACGTTCGTACCGTCGGTGGCATGGGCGACGCTCGATGACCCGCCGAGCGTGCCGAGGTCCACCAGTTGCGGCGTCCCGTTGGTACTGAGGTCGGCGCGGAAGGCGTGGAACGGGCCGGAAGCTGTCTGCGCCTGCCCGACAACGATCGAATAGGACGCGCCGAGGGCAGTGCTCTGCGCGCCGCCGAGGGTACCGAGTTCCCGGTAGCCGTTGTACCACCAGATGGCGGCCCGCTCGGCGCCATTGGTGCTGCGCACACGCCCGACGATCGGGCTTCCGAAATCGGAGACGTCGTTCGCGGCGGACAGCGCGCCGGCCGGCCCGAAGCCCTGGACGCCATAGAGCGTCGGCCCCGGGGCGGGCGTTTGCGTCGGTACGGGTGCCGTCTGGAGTGCGACAAAGATGGCGACCATGGACACCGAGAGGGGGACCACGGACCCAGCGCGGCGGGTCATGAGGGAACTCCGTAAAGGATCTGATTGGAAACGGGGATCGGCCCAGGGACAATCCTTTGGGCCGATTTCTATTGTGGGGCCAACGAGGCTTCGCGCAGTATGACCTAGATCACATCCCCAACAGCTGATTCACCTTCGTCCGCCGTAGCACCTTCTGCGGGCACCGGCAGCCGCTCCTTTACGCAGTGTCGCCGCCGCGTTGCGTCAGATAGGTGGCTTCGGCTTGAACTCGCTCGGCGAGATCTTGCCCAGCCTCTAGTCGACGGAACTGCTCGTCCCGAGCCTCGATGCCGTCCCTGAGCACAAGCTGCAGCGCCTCCGCGTCGCCGACGTGCGACACGTGCTCGTAGGCGGTGGTCGACTTGCGATAGTGCTCTTCCACCGCGCCGAGGACCGCGACAATCGCCGCGATTGCTTCCCTCACTCGCTTCCGGCTCGCGGACGCGAGCGGCTTCGCGCCTTGGTTGAGCGCCAGGTTCAGGTCCCGGTGGGCGATGTGACGGTCGCGCCAGTCTCAGGCGAACTCGCTCTTCTTGACCGCGGCAGACACGAGCCTTCTGACCTTCTCCCTGATGGCTGGCTCCACCAGCGCGGGAAGCCTGCGGACCGTGAGCGTCTGCCTCTTCCTCCGCCCGACCTCCGGATCGTCGGTGAGCGCGCAGAGGTGGAGGAGCAGGTCACTCCAGAGCGAGGATTCGAGGAGGGCGAAGAAGCCGCGGGCCGACGCGTTCAGCAGGTCCATCCGGCTCTGGCTCACGCCGAACAGGGCCACGTATTCGCTCCACTTCAAGTGCACCCACGCGCACTCGTTATAGAGCCGGTTGAACTGGCCACCCAGATCGTTGCCCATCGCAGCGATGTAGTTCTGCCGAACCTCGTCTGACGTGAGATGACCGCTCAATTTGGCCGCCTCCGGCTACGCCGGGCCAACGGGACTCGGTCCACGCAAAGAAAAAGGGCACCCCGGTGAGGGTGCCCTTCCTGCTTCCGTTGCAATCTCGTTGCAAGCGGCTGGCTGAAATGTGGTCGGGGCGAAAGGATTTGAACCTTCGACCCCTCGGTCCCGAACCGAGTGCTCTACCAGGCTGAGCCACGCCCCGACATGCGTGAAGGGGTATTGTAACCCACTTTCCCGGAGTGGCCCTCCACCCCGGAAATCTCTCGATTACCGGTCAGCCTTCCGGTTGAACACCTCGTAAATCGCCCCGTTGGTCAGCGAAACAATGTACAGGTTGCCGTTCGGACCGGTCTGGATGGTGCCGACGCCGAAATTCCGTCCGATCAGCAGGCTCTCGCTCTCGGTGATCTCCCACTTGTGACGATTGTCGGCGACGCGGTCGCTCGCGTTGAGGTTGCGGTGCAGCTTTCGCGGCGCGTAAGACCCTCGCAGGAAGTCGTAACCTACTCGACCTCGACCTCGCGCCACCGCGACAGCTCGTCGAGCAGCGCCAGCGAGTTGTAGTCGGTGAGGTCAGGCTGCAGTGGCGTGACGGAGATGAATCCGTCGCGCACCGCCTGGTAGTCGGAGCGATCGTGCGGCTCCCAGTCGTTCTCGCCTTCCTCGATCCAGTAGTACGGCTGACCTCGCGGATCGATCCGCTGATCGACGACGGTCACATGATTGCGCTTGGCCTGGACCGTGATGCGGATGCCCTTCAAACGGCCGCTCGGCACGTTGAGGTTGAGGAAGGTCCGCTGCGGCAGCGCGCTGCCCGACAGGAGCCGTTCCGCGACCTGCGCTGCACCCGCGGCGGCGGGTCCGAAATCGTAGCCGCTCGACGATCGTTGGAGCGACACGGCGATGCTCGGAATCCCCAGCAGCGCTCCTTCCATCGCCCCCGCCACGGTCCCGGAGTAGGTCACGTCGTCGCCGAGGTTGTAGCCCTTGTTGATGCCGGAGAGGATCAGATCGGGCGGCTTCGTGAGGATTCGCGCGATCGCGACGTTCACGCAATCGGTGGGCGTGCCGTCGACCTCGAAGATGTTCGGCTCGATCTGCTCGACCCGGAGCGGACGGCGGAGGGTCAGGGCATGCCCGATCGCGCTGGCTTCCTGATGTGGAGCGACGATCGTGACCTCGCCGAGCTTCGCGACCGCGCGCGCGAGTTCCCGAATGCCAGGCGATCGGACGCCATCGTCGTTGGTGATCAGAATTGTTTTCATGATTGGTGGCGCCGGGGTCTGACGACCGTGACGCGACAGGACGGCCGCCCGTGCCTTCGACTCACTGCCCCGGTCGAGGCTCCGAAGAGAACATCAAGTATAACAGCGCAGTTGCGGCGACCGCGAAGCCGGCGCCGGTGGAGAACGCAGCCTGCGGCGATACGTGCGTCCAGAGGTATCCGAACAGGAGGCTCGCCGCGAGCGCGCCGATTCCGATGACGGCGTTGTAGAGGCCGAACGCGTTGCCGCGTCCGTCTGCAGGCGCAAGGTCGGCCACCCACGCCTTCTCCACTCCTTCGGTCAGGCCGAAGTACAGCCCGTAGATCAGGAACACGACCACCAGCATCGCCGCCGAGTCGGTCACGGCGAAGGCGCCGTACACGCCTGCGTAGATGAGCCATCCGGCGCCGATGACATGACGCCGTCCGAGCCGGTCGGACCATTGCCCGCCGTAGAGCGAGGATACGGTCTTCACGACGTGGATCGCAGACCAGAGCAACGGGATCCAGAACGCCGTGATGCCGACGTCGGCGAATCGCAGCAACAGGAATGCGTCGGTCGCGTTTCCGAGACTGAACAGGAGAATCACCGCCATCGCGCGATAGAACTCCCGCGGCAGGCGCGTGGTCACACCCGATGGCGACGCCGGACCCGGACGCGGAGCCGAAGCCTGCAGATCCGGTGAGGCTGTTGTTCGCGTGTCGGGCACGCGCAACAGGATCAGGACAACGACGATCCCGGGAATCAGCGTGAGCGCGAAGAGCGTCCGGTAGTCGTCGGGGCGGAAATACAGGAAGGCGGACGCGAGCAGCGGTCCGGTAACCGCGCCGGCGTGATCCATCGCCCGGTGGAAGCCGAACACCTTGCCACGATTCGACGCGTCGGCAAAGGTCGCGAGCATCGCATCGCGCGGCGAGGAGCGGATGCCCTTGCCGAGGCGATCGGTGAATCGCAACACCAGCACGTGCAACCAGGACGACGCGAGCGCGATGAAGGGCCGGACCATCGACGAGAGCCCGTAGCCGGCCAGCACGAGCCGCTTGGGAGCGCCCGACCGATCGGCGAGCCGTCCTGAAACGACTTTCAGGATGCTGTTCGCGGCTTCGGCCACCCCTTCGATGACCCCCAGCGACATCGCGCCGGCGCCGAGCACACGCGTCAGGAACAACGGCAGGAGCGGATAGACCATTTCGCTCGCGGTGTCGGTGAAGAAGCTCACCCACCCGAGCATCCAGACCGGACGCGGAAGGGGCATCTGGCGGTCAGTATAATCGGCGGGTTGTCCTCACACCCTTTCGACGCCGTGCTGCTCGTCGCCTTTGGCGGCCCGCACGGTCCCGACGACGTCAGGCCGTTCCTTGCAAATGTGCTCCGTGGGCGCCGGGTTGCACCCGAGCGTATCGAAGAGGTGGCACATCACTATGAGCATTTCGGCGGCGTTTCTCCGCTCACCGAGTTGACGCGTGCGCAAGCGGCCGGTCTCGGCGAGCGGCTTCGGGCCGCCGGCCTCGACCTCCCGGTATTCGTCGGTATGAGGAACTGGCACCCATTCCTTGCCGACACGCTCGCCGCGATGTCGCGGGCCGGCATCCGCCGGGCGATCGGGTTCATCGCCGCCGCCCATCGCAGCTATTCGGGCTGCCTCCAGTATCGCGAGAACGTGCGCGACGCGCGGGCGTCGCTCGACGAGAAGGGATTTCCGGACATCGAGATCGTCTATGTCGGCGACTGGCACACACGCGCCGGTTACATCGCGGCATCAGCGCAGGAGGCCGAGCGCGCGCTCTCGTCGCTGCCTGCTGCCCTGCGCGACCGCGCCACGCTGATCTTCACCGCCCACAGCATTCCCGCGAGCATGGCGGCAAGATATCCGTACGAAGAACAGTATGCGGCCACCGCGCGGCTGATCGCCGACTCGGTGCGTGCCCGCACCGGCCTCGCTCTTCCTCACGTCGCGGTGTACCAGAGCCGCAGCGGCCGACCCGAAGATCCCTGGCTCGGTCCCGACATCTGTGAGTTCCTGCGCCGGCAGAAAGAGATCGGGGCGCTCGAGGCCGCGGTGATCGTCCCGGCGGGGTTCATCTGCGATCACATCGAAGTGCTCTACGACCTCGATACCGAGGCGGCCGCGGTGTGCGCGGAGATCGGCCTGCCGATGGCGCGGGCGCGCGCGGTCAACGATCATCCGCTGTTCCTGGACATGATGGCGGAGGTCGTCCAGGACACGCTGCGGCGGTACGCAGGGACGCGGCCGCTGTCGCTCGCGACTTTACATCCTTAACAATTGGTGCGCTCCACCGTGCGACAATCCCACGGCACCTGTACAAGTGCGCCGCAGTGCCGCGCTGCAGGGCGTTAATGCTCGGCCCATGTAGGTCGGCTCGAGACCCGACCATTTTCGTTAACAGATCTGCGGCGGCGCGACTGCCATGCTGAGGCCGATTCATATGCAGAGACGACTTGGGCATGTGGTTCTTCGCGCTCGCCTTCCTCGTCGCAGCCGCGGGACCCCCTGCGAACGCGCAGCAGCAGATCGTGATCGAGGCCGGCCCGCCGGGCGGAGAGCCGATGATGATGCCGCCCGGGCTCGGCGGCCCGCGACAGCTGAAGACGGGCACGGGCCGGATTCTCGGACGCGTGGTCTCGACCGACACCGGCGGACCGCTCCGCCGGGCGCAGGTGCGGCTGACGGCGCCCGAGGTCGGCGTCAAGGTTGCGCTCACCGACGCCGAAGGCCGCTTCGAGTTCCGGGAACTGCCGGCCGGGCGCTTCACGCTCAACGCGTCGAAGTCCGGCTACGTCACCGTCCAGTACGGGCAGACGCGTCCGTTCGAACAGGGACGGCCGATCGAGCTCGCCGACAAGCAGGTGCTCGACAAGGCCGATGTCGCGATGCCACGTGGCGGCGTGATCTCGGGCCGCCTCGTCGACGAGTTCGGCGATCCGCTGCCGGATGCGCTCGTCAGTGCGATGCGTCAGACCTGGTCCAACGGCCGGCGCCGCCTGCTCCCGACCGGACGCACCAGCCAGACCAACGACCTGGGCCAGTTCCGGATGTACGGTCTCCCGCCCGGCGAGTACTACATCAGTGCCTCGCTCCGAAACACCGACATCATGATCCTGGATGCCGCGCTGCTCGGCGGCGCATCGTCGGGTGCCTCCGGATCGACGCCGTCCTCCGGGTACGCGCCGACCTATTTCCCTGGCACGACCACGGCAGCCAACGCCCAGCGAGTGAACGTGGCGGTTGGTCAGGAGGCTCAGAACACCGACTTCGCGCTGGCCCCGGTACGGCTCGCGAAGATCACGGGCACGGTGATGACGTCGGACGGCAAGCCTCTCGACGGCGGAATCGTGTCGGCGACGCCGACCAGCCGAACCGGCGAAGTGGGCCTGGCGCTGATGGGAGGCTCGACTGGCCGGACGACCAAGGACGGGAACTTCTCAATTCCCAGCGTTGCGCCGGGTGATTACACCCTCACCGTCCGATCGGTTCGCATCATCACCTCCGACGGCGGCGACACGATGATGTTCAGGGCGACGATCGGTGGTGGCGGCTCTGACGGTCCCGACAGCGAGACGGCGTCGGTGCCGGTCGTCGTGGCTGGTGAGGACCTCTCGAACGTCGTGATCGTTACGTCGAAGGGGGCGACAGCTTCAGGCCGCATCACGTTCGAGGGCGGCAGCCCCCCACCATCCAGCGGTATCCGCATCACGTCGGTCGCGACCGACGCCGATGGTCCGATGATGATGGCCGCGGGCGGCGCGACCGCGAAAGACGACGGCTCTTTTCAGCTCAAAGGTCTCTCGGGCCGGCGCCTGCTGCGGGTCAATCTGCCTCCGGAGTGGACGCTCAAGTCGGTGCGTCTCAATGGCGACGACGTGACGGACGCCGGCGTCGAGTTCAAGAGCGGCCAGGATGTCTCGGGTCTCGAGGTGGTCGCCTCCTCCAAGCAGACCGAGATCACTGGCGGCGTCACCGCCGCGAACGGATCGGCGCTCAAGGATTACACCGTGGTCGTCTTCTCGGACGATCCGCAGCACTGGAGCCTGCCCTTCACGCGCTGGGTCAACGGGACACGGCCGGATCAGGAAGGGCGATTCCGGGTTCGCAATCTCCCCGCGGGCAGCTACAACATCGTCGCGGTCGATTACATCGAGGCCGGAGCCTGGGGCGATCCGGAACTGCTCGATCGCCTGAAGTCCCGGGCGAAACGGGTCACGTTGTCGGAGGGGGGATCGGAGAGGGTGGATCTGAAGCTTGTGGATCAGGTACGACTCTTGTCAACTGCCAACTCCCAACTTCCAACTCCCAAGTTGCTAGGGTCGTACCAGCTGGGTGGAACTCGCACGAACCAGCTCGTTGGCGCGATTTGCACCCAGCTCTCTCGACCCTATCGCGTTGGGAGTTGGGAGTTGGAGGTTGGGAGTTGACTCATTTCGTGTCAGTGAACAGTTCGGTGGCCTCGTCCGGGTCGTCTGGCACCGGCCCATGCCGCCGCGCGTAAAGATACGAGGCGAGGAAAATCAGCACGATCAGGCCGAATGACATCCACTTGTTCACCTGGAAGTGGATGTGCCCTTCCAGGTGCAGGTATTCGATCAGCAGCTTGATCCCGACCCACGCGATGATGATGAACGCGCCGTCCACCAGCGCCGGATAGCGCCGCACGATCGCGAGCAGCTGCCCGATCACCAGGCGCATCGTGATGATGCCGAAGATCCCGCCGGCGATGATCACCCAGGTCTTCGACGACATCGCCACGGCGACCAGGATCGAGTCGACCGCAAACACGATGTCGGTCAACTCCACCTTGACCACGGTCGCCCAGAACGCTGACAGGCCGAACGCGGCCCGCGCGGCCGGAATGCTGCGGCGTTCGGCCGTCCCGCCGTGTCCGAAGAAGTGCTTGAACGTCAGGTAGAGCAAGTACGCAGCGCCCACCAGCTTGACCCAGCCGAAGGCAATCAGCTGCACCGCGAGGAGCGTCGCCAGGATGCGGAAGCCGAACGCGCCGATGATCCCGTAGCGCAGCGCCTTGCGCTGCTCCTCCCGCGGCAGCCCGAGCACGAGGATCGCCAGCACCAGCGCGTTGTCGGCGCTGAGCAGCCCCTCGAGCAGAACGAGCAGGGCAATAGTGAAGAAATCCGAGGCTTGAACGTCCATACCGCCGGGAACCGTCAGGAGCTGTGATTGTCAGCGAGCAGCACCGAGGCTTCGTCGGCCGTCGGGTCGTCGTCGGGCACGGGCCCTTTCCTGCGCGCACGGAGATACGCAATCGTAAAAATGATGCCGATGAGCGCAAGGGACAGCCACTTGTCGATCTCGAAGTGCACGAGACCGGCGGAGTTGAGATACTCGACCAGCAGCTTGATGCCGACCCAGGCAATGATGATGAACGCCCCGTCGACGATGGTCGGATAGCGGCGAACCAGTGTGAGCAGCTGCCCGATCACGACGCGGATCGCGACGATCCCGAGCAGGCCCCCGGTCAGCACGACCCAGAGCTTCCGCGACATTGCGACCGCGACCAGAATCGAGTCCACCGAGAACGCGATATTGACCAGTTCCACTTTGACCACGGTGGCCCAGAGGGCGGTCAGCCCCAGCCATGCCTGCGCCGGCCGCGGTCTGCCGCGCTCTTCGGCGCTTCCGCCCCGCAGGAAGTGCTGGGCCGTCAGGTACAACAGGTAGCAACCGCCGAGGATCTTCACCCAACCCATCTGGATGAAATACGTGGCGAGCAACGTCGCCGCAATCCGGAACGCGAAGGCGCCGACCAGCCCGTAGCGCAGCGCCTTTTTCTGGTCGCGCCTCGGCAGCCCGAGGATCATCACGGCCAGGACGAGCGCGTTGTCCGCGCTCAGCAGCCCTTCGAGGATGACCAGCACCCCGACGGTCAGAAAATCCGCGAGTTGAACGTCCATTCACCAGTGACCGTGACTTGACACGAGTCGTATCAAGGCCTACATTTGGATCGACGCAGGGTGGCGTCGGAAGATGGGTTCGCAAGACAGGGCTGAAGAGCCCGGAAGCACTGGCACATATGGCGTTGCAGCCTGATCTGTACTTTATCAGCATGGCGGCGCGGTTGCTCGACATGCATCCGCAGACCCTGCGCAAGTACGAGCGCCTCGGCCTCGTCAGCCCGACGCGAACCGTCGGATCGATGCGGGTCTATACGAGCGACGAGCTCGAGCGGCTCCGGCTGATCAAGCACCTCGTCGAGGACGTCGGCGTGAACCTCGCGGGCGTCCAACGCCTGTTGTCGATCGCTGAAGCCGTGCAGCGCCTCCGGCCCCTGATTCGCGAAGATGGCAGCCGGTCGGAAGCCCGGAAGCGCATGGCGCAGGAAATCGAGCGGATTGGCGCGATGGTGGGGCTATGACCATTGCCAACATTGCCAACATTGCCAAGATTGCCAGCATTCAGGGGCAATCCCCGCGAATGGGGCAAGGACGGCCGACCGTGAAACGGGTCTTTCAATGTTGGCAATGTTGGCAATCTTGGCAATGTTGGCAATGAGCTGATGGACTTCAAGGACTACTACCAGACGCTTGGCGTCGCCAAGACGGCGAACGAGAAGGAAATCAAGCAGGCGTTCCGCAAGCTCGCCCGCAAGTTCCATCCGGACGTCAACCCCGGCGACAAGACCGCCGAGGCGAAGTTCAAGGAGATCAACGAGGCCTACGAGGTCCTCGGCGATCCGGACAAGCGGCGGAAGTACGACGAGCTCGGCGCCAACTGGCGGATGTACGAGCAGGCGGCCCAGCGGGGGCAGGGCTTCGGCGGGAGTCCGTTCGGGTATGGCGCCGGCGGCCCGGGTGCGGACAACACCTGGACCATCAACATGGGCGGCCCGGGCGGCTACCGGACCATGACGCCGGAGGAGATGCAGGATCTGTTCGGCAACGAGGATCCCTTCTCCGACTTCTTCCGAACCTTCTTCGGGGGGGCCGGTCCGCGCGACGGCACGGGCCGCGCGCGGGCGGGCGGCCGCGCGCCGCGCTCCCAGAAAGGTCAGGACATCGAACACGGCGTCGAGCTCACGCTCGAAGAGGCCTATCACGGCGCGACCCGACGGATCTCGATCAAAGACGGCGGACACGCCCGCAGCGTGGACGTGCGGATCCCGGTTGGCGTGAAAGAAGGATCGCGGGTCAGGGCCGCCGGAGAGGGCGCGGCCGGCGCGAATGGCGGCTCCGCCGGCGACCTCTATTTGCGGGTCCACTTGAGGGCGCATCCGGTCTTCGAGAGGAATGGCAACGATCTGAAAACGAAGGTCGGGGTCGCGGTGACGACCGCCGTGCTCGGCGGCGAGGCGCAGGTCCCGACCGTGACCGGCAGCGTGCGGCTGAAGATTCCCGAGGGGACGCAGAACGGTCAGGTCTTCCGCCTGAAGGGCCACGGCATGCCGCAGGTCGGCAAGCCTGACGACCGGGGCGATCTCTACGCGTCAGTGGAAGTGCAGCTGCCGCGCGCGCTGACGAAGGAGCAGCGTCAGCATTACGAAGCGCTGCAGAAACTGGAAAAAGCATGACAACTTCCAACTCCCAACTCCCAAGGGGAGCTGCTCGAACAACGGGTGAAGGCCGCCGGCGGCTGGTGCGCTTGACTTCAGCGCGCATTCGAGCGGCGTCGCCTTGGGAGTGGGAGGTTGGGAGTTGGGAGTTGATCTGAAGACAAGACCATGAACATCAACAAGTACACGGAAAAAGCCCAGGAAGCGGTGGTCAGCGCGCAGCAGCTCGCCGACCGTGAAGGCCATGCGGAGATTCTTCCCGAGCACCTGCTCGTCACGCTGATCGAGCAGCGCGACGGGATCGTGCCGTCGATCATCCTGAAGATCGGCGCCGATCCCGCGACCGTTGCACGAGCGGTGCGTGGCGAGCTCGGACGGCTGCCGCGCGCGCACGGCGGGTCCCAGGTCACGCTGTCGCCCAGATTGCGCCAGGTGACCGACGTCGCGGAGCAGGAAGCCGAGCGCCTGAAGGACGACTACGTCAGCACCGAGCATCTCTTCATCGCCATTGCCTCGGAGGGACGACGATCGACCGGCGCACGCATCCTCGAGCAGCACGGGATCACCCGCGATGCGATCCTGCAGGCGCTGACCGCGGTGCGCGGCTCGCAGCGCGTGACCACCCAGAATCCCGAGGCGACCTACGAGGCCCTCGCCCGCTACGGCCGCGATCTCACCGACCTCGCCCGCAAGGGCAAGCTCGACCCGGTGATCGGCCGCGACGATGAGATCCGGCGCGTGATCCAGGTGCTCTCGCGCCGCACCAAGAACAACCCGGTGTTGATCGGCGAGCCCGGCGTCGGCAAGACCGCGGTGGTCGAAGGTCTTGCCCAGCGAATCATCCGGCAGGACGTGCCCGAGGGGCTCAAGAACAAGACCATCGTCGCCCTCGACATGGGGGCCCTGGTGGCGGGCGCCAAGTATCGCGGCGAGTTCGAGGAACGCCTGAAGGCCGTTCTGAAGGAAGTCGTCGACTCCCAGGGACAGGTCATCCTCTTCATCGACGAGCTCCACACCGTCGTCGGCGCGGGCGCCGCTGAAGGATCGATGGACGCGTCCAACATGCTGAAGCCGATGCTGGCGCGCGGGGAACTGCACACGGTGGGGGCGACGACGCTCGACGAGTACCGCAAGCACATCGAGAAGGACGCGGCCCTCGAGCGGCGGTTCCAGCCGGTCATGGTCGGCGAGCCGAGCGTCGAGGACACGATCAGCATCCTGCGCGGCCTGCGCGAGCGCTACGAGATTCATCACGGCGTGAAGTTCAAGGACTCGGCGCTTGTGGCCGCCGCCGTGCTCTCCCACCGCTACATCACCGACCGGTTCCTGCCCGACAAGGCGATCGATTTGATCGATGAGGCGGCGGCCCGGCTGCGCACCGAGATCGATTCGATGCCGGCGGAACTGGACGAGGTGCAGCGCCGCATCATGCAGCTCGAGATCGAGCGTGAAGCGCTGCGCAAGGAGAAGGACAAGGCCTCGAAGGAGCGGCTGGAGAAGCTGGAGAAAGAGCTCGCCGACTTGAAGGAGGAGAGGAACCAGCTGACGCTGCACTGGCAACAGGAAAAGGAAGCGATCCAGGCGATCCGCCGGTCGAGGGAGGAGCTCGAGCAGGTTCGCCCCCAGATCGAGCAGGCGCAGCGCAGCGGCGAATACGCGCGCGCGTCGGAGCTGCAGTACGGCAAGGTGCCGGAGCTCGAGCGTCAGATCAAGGAACATGAAACCCGCCTGGCCGAGCTCCAGCAGTCCAGGCGCATGCTCAAGGAAGAAGTCGACGAGGAGGACATCGCCGAAGTCGTGAGCCGCTGGACCGGTGTGCCGGTCAGCCGCCTGATGGAAGGTGAAGTCCAGAAGCTCCTGAAGATGGAAGAGCGGCTGCACCAGCGGGTCGTCGGTCAGGAGGAAGCCATCCGCGCGGTGGCGAACGCCATCCGCCGTGCCGGCGCCGGCCTGCAGGATCCGAACCGTCCGCTCGGCAGCTTCATCTTTCTGGGGCCGACCGGCGTCGGGAAGACCGAGCTCGCTCGCGCGCTCGCCGAGTTCCTGTTCGACGACGAGCACGCGATGATCCGCATCGACATGTCCGAGTACCAGGAGAAGCACACCGTTTCGCGGCTGATCGGCGCGCCTCCGGGGTACGTCGGCTACGAGGAGTCGGGACAGCTCACCGAAGCAGTACGCCGCAGGCCGTATTCGGTCGTGCTCTTCGACGAAATCGAGAAGGCACATCCGGAAGTCCTGAACGTGATGCTGCAGCTGCTCGATGACGGACGTCTCACCGACGGCAAAGGCCGGACCGTCGACTTCAAGAACACCGTCGTGATCATGACGTCGAACGTCGGCAGCCATCTCATCGCCGAAGTCGTCTCGGCTGGCGACACGTCGCTGTCCGAGGGCATCCGGCGTCAGGTGATGGACGTCCTGCGCCAGCAGTTCCGGCCCGAGTTCCTGAACCGCGTGGACGAGATCATCGTGTTCCACCCGCTCAGCCGCGACGAGATGCGGTCGATCATCGACATCCAGCTGCGGGGATTGATGAAGCGGCTCGAGGACCGGAAGATTCGCGTCGACCTGGCCGCCCGCGCCAAGGATCTCCTGATCGCGGAGGGCTACGACCCCGATGTACGGGGCACGGCCGCTCAAGCGGGTCATCCAGCGGCGAGTGCTGGATCCCCTGGCGGTGCGGGTGCTGGAGGGGGAATTCCGCGAGGGGGACGTGATCCGGATCGATGCCCCCCGCGGCGAGCTCGAATTCGTCAAGGCCGAGCAGGCGGTGCCGGCTTGATCTCCGAGCGCGTACAATTGATCCAGAGACCGAATGGCTGACCAGACCTCTTCGAAAGTTCCAAATCCACGCGGCAAAAAGCCCGGTGAGCGGCGGCTCTCGCCCCGCACCGGGCCGTCATCGGTGATGTGGTACGTGCTCGGGTTCCTGCTGCTGCTGGCGCTCGGAAACGCATTCTTTTTCTCGCTTCAGTCGGGCCAGACCGTTTCCTACAGCGATTTCAAGACCCTGGTCCGCGAGAGCCGGGTGCAGGAGGTCACCGTCGGCGAGGATCGGATCCGCGGCCAGCTGAAGCAGGCCCCCGAGAAAGGCCCCCGCAACTTCACGGTCGTGCGGATCGAGGATCCGAAGCTGATCGAGGATCTCGGAGAAGAACGGGGTCAAGTTCACCGGCGAGGTCGCCAACCGATGGATGGCCGAGGTGCTCGGCTGGGTCATTCCGCTCATTTTCCTGGTGGCGCTCTGGAGCTTCTTCTTCCGCCGCATGGGCGGCGCCGAGGGCGGCGTGATGTCCTTCGCCCGGAGCCGCGCGAAGATCTACGCCGACGACGACGTGAAGGTGCGGTTCAACGACGTCGCGGGCGTGGACGAAGCCGAAGAGGAGCTGCGCGAGATCGTCGAGTTCCTGAAGAACCCCAAGAAATACACCAGCATCGGCGGCCGCATTCCCAAGGGCGTGCTGCTGGTCGGACCGCCGGGAACCGGCAAGACGCTGCTGGCGCGCGCGGTCGCGGGCGAAGCCACGGTGCCGTTCTTCAGCCTGAGCGGATCCGAGTTCGTCGAGATGTTCGTCGGCGTCGGCGCGGCCCGCGTGCGCGATCTGTTCAACCAGGCCGAGAGCAAGGCGCCGTGCATCATCTTCATCGACGAGCTCGACGCGCTCGGCAAGGTCCGGATCCAGACGCCGATGGGCAGCCACGAAGAGCGCGAGCAGACGCTCAACCAGCTGCTCGCCGAGATGGACGGCTTCGATGCCCGCAAGGGCATCATCATCATGGCGGCGACCAACCGCCCCGAAGTGCTCGACCCTGCCCTGCTCCGCCCGGGCCGGTTCGACCGGCAGGTGCTCGTCGACAAGCCGGACGTCCGCGGCCGCGAGGACATCCTGCGGATTCACGTCAAGAACGTGAAGGTCGCCGACAACGTGGATCTCAAGGTGATCGCCGCGCGCACCGCCGGCTTCGCCGGCGCCGATCTGGCCAACCTCGTGAACGAGGCGGCGCTGCTCGCGGCCCGCCGCGACAAGACCGCGGTCGACATGAAGGCCGACTTCGACGAGGCCATCGATCGGGTCATCGCCGGGCTCGAGAAGAAGCGCGTGATGAGCGACAAGGAGCGCCGCATCGTCGCGTATCCACGAATCCGGTCACGCCATCGTCGCCACGGTGCTGCCCGGGCTCGATCCGGTCCACAAGGTCTCGATCATCGGCCGCGGCTTCGGCGCGCTCGGCTACACCATGCAGCTGCCGCTCGAAGACCGCTACCTCATGACGCGACAGCGATCTGCAGAGCGAGCTGGCCGTGCTGCTCGGCGGCCGGAGCGCCGAGGAAATCGCATTCGGTGAAATCTCGACCGGCGCCCAGAACGATCTGCAGCGCGCCACCGACATCGCGCGCTCGATGGTCACCGAGTTCGGCATGAGCGATGCGCTGGGCGTGGTCAACTACAACGGCCACAAGCGCGGCGCGTTCCTGGATAACCCGTTCATGCAGGAGCGCGGCAACTACGCTGAAGACACCGCACAGCAGATCGACGCCGAGGTGAAGCGAATCCTGACCGAGGCGCACGAGGACGCCAGGCGGATCCTGCGCGAGCACCGGCACGTGCTCGACGAGCTGTCCGCGCGGCTGCTGGTCAAAGAAGTGGTCGAAGGCGAAGAGCTGCGCAGCCTGGTCGGTCCAATGCCGCCCAAGGACCCCGACTCCGTTCCGGCAGAGATTCCCCCGCCGGCTCCTCTCTCGAACCTGTCGTAAGCTAGGCGCGCGTGCGCGCGCTCATCCTCGGCTCGTCTCTCGATCCTGCTTGGATCTCTGCCGCAGCAGGGGCCGGTCCGCGATGCACCGGCGCGCAGTGCGGCGACGCCGGTCGCGACCGGCGCGATTTCAGGGCGCGTCTACACGGCCATGACGGGCGCGCCGATTCAGGGGGCGACCGTGTCGCTGGCTGTGGACACTGGCCTCGATAGCCAGTCTCCAGCGGCAGTGCAACTTCCCTTCACCGGGCGGCCCGATCGGGGTCCGACGACGGTCACCGATGCGCTCGGACGATTCCGCATGGACGCCGTGCCGCCAGGCACATATCGGCTCGTCGTAATGCCCGGCGGATACCGGGGCCGGTACTTGTCCATGGGCTACGGCGCGCTGCGGGCGAATGATGCGGGACGGCCACTCACCATCCGTGCCGGCGAAGAAATTCGCGACGCCGACGTCGGTGTGACGACAGGGTTCGCGATTGAAGGCCGGGTCGTCGACGAAGCCGGCGAGCCCTTGTCGCGGATTCCGGTGTTTGCGGCTCGATTATTCGCCGGCAGCGACTCGGCACAACGGGTCTCGGATTTGTCGATGATCACGGACGATCTCGGACGATACCGTGTCTATGGCCTCGAGCCGGGGACCTACATCGTCGGGGCTGATGGCCACGTGATGCCGGTAATGGTGTTCGACGGCACGGTTCGCTCTGTCTCGTCGGGGCTCCGGGAGTCCGATCCGTTCGTGACGACCTACTACCCGTCGGCAACGACGGAGGCCGCGGCACAGCCGGTGAGAGTCGGAGGGCAGGATGTGAGCGGGATCGACATCACGCTGCGTCGCGCGGAACGCTTCGCCGTGTCGGGCACGATCCTGGACTCGCAAGGCGCGCCGGCCTCGACCCGCCTCGTGCTCGTGCGCGGCGGGTCCACGACCGTGCCGAATTTCGGGTTCACCAGCGTGCCGAATATTCCGTTTACGAGCGACTCCAACGGCCGCTTCCGTTTCCCGGCGGCGTTGGAAGCCGGCACCTATCGGCTGCTGGTCGGCAGCGGCCTCTGGCCAGGGCTCACTTCCGTGAACGGGCGCACGGAGTTCGCCGATCTTCCCATTACCGTAGGCGCCGCTGCGATCGACGTGGCGGTCGTGACGCAACCGGGGATCGGGTTGGCCGGCCGGATGGTCTTTGCGGAAGGGCCGCCGTCCGATCCGCTGCCGATCAGGATCGCGTTCCGCCGGCCGGACAAAGGGGCGGCGACCATGGAAGTCCCGGCGACGATGGGAGAGGAAGGGCGCTTTTTCGGAAGTGACCTGTTCGGTCCCTTCTTGGTACGCGTATCGTCGCTCCCGCGCGGGTGGGTCGTCAAGGCCGTAACGCTCGCAGGCGCCGACATCACTGATGTGCCAACAGTCTTCAGCCGGCAGCACGACGGCCAGCTGCAGATCCTGCTGACGTCAAAGGCATCTACCGTCGAAGGCGAAGTGAAGGGAGAGGACAGCGGCCGTCCGATCGATGCCACCGTGTACGTGTTTTCCCAGGATCGCGCGTCCTGGAGTTCGACGTCGCCACGGACCATCCGCAGCGATGTTCCGGCGAGCGGACGGTTCAGCGTCACCGGGTTGGCGGGCGGCCGCTATTACGCGATCGCTATCGCGCGCGAAGGTTTTCGGCCGCCGCAGCAAGCCGGTGAGCCGTTCTTCGACCTGCTGAGCAAGGCGGCAACGCCGTTCGTGATCGGTGACGACGAACGGCGGACGCTGGACCTGGCGCTGTGGCGCTGGCCCGAATAGAACTTCCTCGTTCCGTCCTGGCCGGACCGCGCCCGGCACCTGCAGGAAGAGTGTCGCGCTGGTCCAGGGGACTAGCGACCCCCGCGGAGATGCCTTTCGCCGTTCCAGCGTCCACTGGCATCCAGGCCGTCCACAAATGTCCAGCCCATAAGGGGTCAGATAAGTGGTCAACCCCCGAACCGGCATTTCCCACATGCCCTTTCAACGCCCCTGCCGCAGTGCGACCACCCGCCGCGGCGCGGCCGGGCGCAGGTCTGTCGATCGGATAGGAGATCGAGGACGTCTCGGGCGCGTGGAAGGCCGCGATGATCGAGAAGGGGTGGGCACTGTGACGAGCCAGCCTGGGCGGTTCGCTCTGGAGTGGATCCTTGCCGCAGGAGCCAGGGAAAGGTCTGGAGGCCACTTGGGTGTCACGGCTCATTCTTGCGGGCCTCGAACACGATGACGCCGTCCTTGACGCCGAACTCGGAGGGACGCTGACCCGCCCCAGGAGTGTCGAGACACATCCGCAGGGTACCGTCCGTCACTTCGACGATGCCGATCTGTGCCTTGCCGGAGTCGTTGCCTTCCGTGATGGCCAGGTCGATGGTCATCGGCTGCTTCGACGCGTCCAGCGTCAGCGTGCCGCGCTCGGTCACCTTCCCGTCGACCGCCTGCTGGTACTTCTCCCCGACAATGCTCAGCGTGATCTGCGGGCCCTGGTCCGGAATTGACCGGCCGTTGAGGGACGTGAGCCGCCACGTCCCCTGCAGCGCCGACGGCGTGGTCGTGTGCTGCGTGTCGGAAGCGATGAGGCTCGCCGCCATCGCCATCCCTGCAATCGTCGCCATGAAGGACTTCATGAGCATCCTTATACTCCATACTCCCAGGACGCCGGCAGGAACGGGTCGCCGGTGATCACGGGCGCTGGCGCGGTCGGCGCGCGGCGTGGCGTTTCACGCTCGGCGAGGTCATACAAGTGCAGGTTTCGCCCGAACGAAGTGCTTCAGCCCGATGGAACATGGGAGGCGTTCACGCGGGATGATCGCCCGGCGCATGGCGCTGACATGACCACCCAGGGATCCAGCGCATAGTCCGGCTTCGTTTGGCAGCAGAATGGGCCCGCGTCATACGGCTATCAACGCCGACGAGCCTTCCGTAGCCGCAACGGCGTGAGCGAGGAGCTACGCGTTTGTCCACGCCCGAGCACCGATACGACCACGCCATCTCTCTAAAGAAAGAGCTCCATCAGCAATTCGTCGTCTTCAACGCCGTCGATTATCACCTGACGTGTTAACCGTCCGCATTCCTGAAACCCCAAACGCCTGTAAAACGCCTGGGCGGCAGTGTTCGATGCGCGGACCTGGATGACCAGTTTCCGATAGCCCACCTCGCGCGCGAAGGACGCAGTGGCGCTCCACAGTTGCCGGCCGATTCCCCGCCCTCGCCACTCTGGCAAGAGGAACGTTCCGACTTGACCAACATGCGCCATCGAGTGGAGTCCCGGCGAACACCGATCGAGGCTCTGAAAGCCCACGATGCCTTGCGCTGCATCGACGGCCGCGTGAAGGGCCTCGCGCGAGGACAGCGACGCCAGGTAACGCGCCTCCTCTTCGATAGTCCAGGCTCGATCGATTGCGGAATGGACTCGCTCCGCCGCGATCACCTCAACCACAGCGGCGATTGCGGCCGCGTCCATTGGAGAAGCGCGCCGGATTATCACCAGAACTCCACCGCGGACATGGCCTGTACCCCGAGAAATTCAGGAGAGGCACCTTCGGCACGGCCACAGCCTGGTGGTCGGCCCCGTTCTGACCGACCGGCGCGGAATAACCACGGACTGGACGACCACGCCCGGCACGACGGGCGCCGAGCCTCGGTGGCAGCTTCGGCCACTTCTGGGTGCCCGCAGCCGTCAGTCACTGGCGAAGTCGTCTGTCCTGCGATGGGCAGGCGCACCATGGTGGACGAGCACATGCCAGAGCTGCTTCAAGTGTTGAAGGACTTCTTCGCGGCTTCCCCGATCGCGCCACACCTCGGGATGATGATGCAATGCCGCGCCGTAAGCCGCGAGGTTGGTGCCGGCGCGGTGAAGCACCTCCGAGAGATGTCTGAACGGCTCACACTTTGTCGCTGGCCTACCAAACCAACGAT
>CAWIKP010000004.1:0-61058 GCA_963836735.1 uncultured Acidobacteriota bacterium
TTTCGCTCGATCGTCGTGGATTTCGCCGAGGCGCGCGTCGGTCTCTTTCGATTGGCTGCGGCGCGGTCGAATTCCGCCTGCGAGATCACCCGGTCGGCCAGCAGCCCTTTCAGCCGGTTGTAATTGAGACGCGCCAGCTCCCGCTCGCGCCTCGACTGCGGCCAGCTGCGCCCGCTCCTGGCGGGTGTCCAGCTCCGCGAGGATGTCTCCCTTGGCGCACGGCCCGGCCCGACTCGAACGCCATCGCGCGGGGCGATCGTGCCCGGCAGATCGGCGCTGACCGTCACGCCCTGGACCGCCGCAACCGTTCCGATCGCGCTCAGTGTCGCCGCCCACTCTTCAGGCTGCGCGACCAGGGTGGTCACGGCCTCCGGGGGGTGGTTGAAAGGAGGCGCTCTGCGGTGATCGCCGTCTGAACCTGCCGGAACTTCACGAAGCCGAGCAGTCCGATCAACGAGAATGAACGTCACCCCGAGCATCACAATCATCCGTTTCGCCATGAGCTCCTCTTTACGTCGTGCGCGACAGGCCCGCAATTACCTGCCAGGTAGCGGTTGAACCGGGTCTCGCGCCGCTACAGTTCTTTGTCGATTCGGCGGGTGCTGAATCGACAAGCCACAGATGAGTGCGCAGACCAGGACCGGTGCCGGCGCTCGTCCACGGGATGCCGTCGGTGTTGCGCCAGCTCGAAGCATTGACACAGGAACGCCAACAGCTCGTCCGTGGATCGGAACCGGAGCTCGCGCCCCGTGTCGACTTCCTCGATCCGCCCGGTGACACGACGTTCCGCCGGGTGGGTGTCAGAGTCGAGTTGGAGGACAAACGCCGCTCGCATCACATGAATCACGTTACGGCTCCGGCTGCACGCCGCCGTGAAGTCGCGTGCAACTTTGCGTGAAATTTGCGTTGAACCCTTTTCGCGGCGGCGCTCGTCAAGAATACGGAGTTACTGCGGAGGACCTCAGCAGCGGTCCGACTCCGGCTCGGAGTGTGCGTAAATCAGACACGTCGTCGTGTATCGGCGAGGTGTTCGAGTGAGGATTGATCCGGCGACGCAAGCGTCCATGAAGTCGTTCGACCCATTCCGCCTGGACGTCACCAACCAGTGCCTGTGGCGTGGGTGAGACTCTCGTGTTGCCAATGCCCAAGCCGTTCGCCGTGCTGCGCGACCCGTCCAAACACCCTGGACGACTGGTGACGTCGCGATCTAGCTGCTCGTGCGCCATCTGGCCGGATACGTACGTGCAGCCGGAGGTGCTGCGCCGATACATCCTGGAGATCCGGCGTGCGCTTGGCGATCGCGCCGAACCCGAAGTACGTGCCGGACCTTTCCCAGCGCGGGTACCAGTTCATGGCACCCGTGATCGAGGACAGCGCGGCGCCGAGGACCGGAGAACGTGTCCGGTGCGGCGAATCGGCTGGTCGGACGCAGCGCCGCACTCGCTGACCTGGATCGCTGCCTGACCCGCGCGCTCGACGGACGGCGCCAGGTGGTCTTCGTCGTCGGCGAGCCGGGCATCGGGAAGACCAGTCTGGTCGATGCTTTCCAGCATGCGAGCGCCGCGATCTCCGGAGTCGCGGTCGTCCGCGGCCAGTCGGTGGAAGGGTTCGGCGGAAAAGAGGCCTACTACCCGCTGCTCGAAGCGATCGGTCAGCTGGCGCGAGGCCAGCTTCGTTCCCTGGTCGTCGAGACGCTCGCCACATACGCGCCGACCTGGCTGATTCAGTTGCCATCGCTGGTCGGACCGGAGCAGCACGACGCCCTCCAGGGCGAGCTCCTCGGAGCGAGTCGCGAGCGGATGGTGCGCGAGCTGTGTGAGGCGCTCGAGGTCCTCACGCAGACGGTCCCCCTCGTGCTCATCCTCGAGGATTTGCACTGGGTGGACAACAGCACCCTCGACATCATCTCGGCGATTGCGCGGCGGCGGGAGCCGGCAAAGCTGCTGCTGCTCGGAACCTTTCGTCCCGCGGATCTGATCCTGGCGGCGAGCCCGCTGAAGGCGTTGCGGCAGGATCTCCTGCTGCACCACCTGACCCATGAAGTGGAGCTCGAACGGCTCGAAGAATCGGATGTGGCCGAGTACCTGGCGGCGGAGTTCACGCCCGGTGACCTGCCTGCCGGCCTGGCCGCAATCATCCACAGACACTCGGACGGGAATCCGTTGTTCATGACCGCGATGCTGGATCACCTGGTCCATCAGGGCGTCGTGTCTCAGGCGGCGGGGCGATGGATCCTGACCACGCCGCTGGAGCAGGTCGATCCGGGCGTGCCGGAGACACTCAGGCAGATGCTCGAGATGCAGCTTCAGGACACGAACGAAGCGCAGCAGCGCCTGCTCACGTGCGCCAGCATCGTCGGTCAGCGTTTCACGGCCTGGGCCGTCGCCACCATGCTGTCGGACGAGGCGGCACGCATCGAGGAGCTCTGTGAGGGCCTGGTCCAGCGACAGCAGTTTCTCAAAGCCGCGGGGGTGCGCGACTTCGCGTGCGGAACCACGGCCGTCGAGTACGAGTTCCGTCATTGGCTGTACCGTGATGTGCTCTATCGACGGCTGAATCCCGGCAGTCGCATCGGCTTTCATCGCCGGCTGGCGGAGGGCTTCGAATCCCTGGGGTGCGCGGTGCAGGCGGAGACGGCGGCCGAGATCGCGCTGCACTTCGAGGAGGGACACGAATACGAGCGCGCCGTTCACTACCTGTTGCTGACGGCAAAGAATGCGGCGCGACGATACGCGCATGGGCAGGCGGTCGCCATTCTCGAGCACGCCGGCGAGCTGTTGCCGCGAGTCGCGCAGCCACGCCGTGAGGCGCTCAACCTGCGGATCCTCGAAAGAATGGGCACCGCCTGCTATGCACTCGGCGAGCTGGACCGGGCCGCCGACCTCTACACCTCGATGGCGACCCGCGCTGCGGATGCCGGGCTTCTGGCCGAGCAGGCGGAGGCACTGGCGCGTGTCGCGCACCCGGCCGAGTCGATCCCGTTCTTCCTGCGCGCCATCGAGATCCAGCCGCGCTTTGCCGGCGCGTACGTCGCGCTGTCCCGCATCTACAGCAACATCGGGGAAACGGAGCGCGCAAAAGCCTATGCCCGGCGGGCGTACAAGTGCGGGGAGCAGTCGGGTGCGCGCGAGCGTTTGTCGATCACCTACCAATACCATTACGAGGTGACCGGCGATCAGGAGAGCGCGACCGCGACCCTGGAGGCGTGGAAAGCGTCGTTTCCCCACGAATTCGAGCCCGTGAACAGTCTCGCCCTGATTCACAACTTCTCTGTCGTTTCGAAAGGGCAATAGACGAGGGGCTGGAGGCGGTGAAGCGCAATCCGTCACACGGCTATCCCTACTCGAACCTGGCGCACGCCTATCGTGGCCTGGGAAGGTTCGATGAAGCCCGGAGGACAGCGGAGCGCGCCGTCGCGCTCGACATCGAGACGCTGCCGACGCGCCGCCTGCTGTATCAGCTGGCAACCGCTGCCGGCGAGGAAAGAAGCGCGGCACAGCACCTTGAGTGGGCGCGGGACAAGCCGCGCGAATTCGACATGATCGGTGCCAGGGCGCAGGCTCTTGGCTGGCTCGGCAGAGTCCGGGAGGCGCGGCAGGTCTACGAGGAAGCGGCGCGACTCGCGGAGCGCCGCGATTTTCCGGATGTCGGCACCAACCACCTCGCGTGGGCGACCGCGATGGAGCTGGCCTATGGCAATACAGATCGGGCCGTGGAGCAGGCGCGTCGCGTGCTCGGCCGCAACCCCGGCTACGATTCGCAGCTCCGTGCGGCGCTGACGCTCGCGGTGGCGGGTGTGCTGCGCACGGCAGAACAGATCGCGGACGACCAGGCAGCGGCGAACCCGGAACATACGCTGATCAATGCCGTGCTCATTCCGATGGTCAGGGCCGGCATCGAAATCGGTCGCGGGAACCCGCTCCGGGCGATCGACCACTTGGAGGCGGTGGCGCCTCACGAGCTGGGCTTCATCGCGGCACTGGCCCCGATTCACCTGCGCGGTCAGTCGTACCTCATGCTGGGAATGGCGCGCCAGGCTGCGGAACAGTTCCAGCGGATCCTCGATCGCCCGCGCACCGATCCGTTCTCGCCGTTCCACGCGGTCGCGCCGCTCGGCCTCGCACGCGCCTGGGCCGCGGCGGGAGATGTCGACGAGGGCTTGAAGGCCTACGAGCGATTCCTCACCACGTGGACGGATGCCGATCGTGACGTGCCCGTGCTGGTCGAGGCACGTGACGAATACGACCGCCTGCTTCGGGCGGCCGCCTCGAACACTTCGTCGGCTGAACTCGTCCAATAGTCGGATAGGATCAAGGACCCTGCACATCATTATTGGATCGTCCTGATCATGAATGATTCGAACCTGTTGAGAGTCGACCTCGAGCGGCAGCTCGAGGTCCTCAGACTGATCGACGAGCGTTTCCGCCTGCGCGAAGATCCGAGCCGTCGCCGTGAGCTGGAGACAGCCTGCGAACGGCTTCGCACGATTCTCGGCGACCCTGAGGACCCGGGGCTGGCCGGAGATTGAACCTGACCACGGCGCCTGGGCACTCGCGGTAGCGTCACAGCACTCCGCCACCGCTCAACAGATGGAACAGGCCTGCTCGCGTGAGGACCTCGCGCACCCACGGGTTGGCATGCACAATCTGCAACATGCCGTTCGCCGCAACGGTGACGTTGGTACGCTGGACCAGTTCCCCGGCGCCAGCCGCGTCGATTCTCGAGACGCACGCCATATTCAGCACGATGCGTCGGTCACCGCGGCGAAGAAGCTCATGGACTCTGTGCCTGAGCTGGCCCGTGACCGGCGCACGAAAGGCATCGTCGAGCCACAACACCGGGGTCCCTCGCGACTTTTGGTTACGGACCGTCGTCACACGCGGTTGCGCGTAGTTCGAGGGCGGTAGCCCAACGACGGGTCCGGTGTCGCGATTTATCTGTCTACTCAACTCTCTGCAGAACATCGTGTCGGTCCTTCGGAAAACAGATGGATAGTCGTACACAACTAGGACTCGCAGACGGGGCTCGAGGTTCCTCTAGCTGATTGGCAGCGACATCGAGCTCCGTCTTTCACCGTCAGCATCGACCTTAAAGTGCGCTTGAAGTCAAGCAGAGAATTCATCACACTGAATATTGATGGCCGACCCGGTGCGAGTGGCGCAGCCCGACGCGAGTCCCGTGCAGTCCGTCGCGACCGCCATGTGGTCCTTCTGGCGGCGCGGCAGGCCGGTGGAACGGACCGGCTACGTCGTCGGTGTCCTGTTGTTTCTCTGGGGCCTGGTCAATGTTGCGGTCCTCGCGATCGGCGGCGGCTCATTGGAAGGCCCACTGTCTCTTACGGAAGGCGGCGACCTTCGGACTCTCGTTCGGCCTCACCGTGACCACGATTGTCTGGGTCGCCTCCTTCCTGAGCCTCAGCGACCGCCGGCGAGCCGCGTTGCTCGGCGCTTTCACCGTCGCGTCCGTCGTCGAGACCGGATTGGTGTCGATGCAGGCCTGGAGAGGCGTGCCCTCCCATTTCAATCTCGAGACGACGTTCGACGGGCTGGTCGCACGAGGCCTGGCGGCCGGCGGATTCGTCCTGGTTGCGATCATTGCGACGCTGCTCGTTGTCGCCTTTCGCAGCCACCCGGCACTGCCCCTGAGCCTCCGCATTGCCATCCGGTTTGGGTTCGTAACCCTGTTCACCTCGTTGATCACCGGGGCGGTGATGATCGCGAGGGGCATGGTGCTGGTCTTCGGCGGACACCCCCAGGCGGCGTACGCGACCGGAGGGTCACTCAAGCCGACCCACGCCGTGACCATGCACGCGATCCTGGTGCTGCCGCTGCTCGCGTGGCTGTTGTCCTTCGCTGCGTGGCCCGAACGAAGGCGTGTCGGCATCGTGGTTCTGGGTGCGATTGGCTACGCGGTCGGCGCCGCGGTCGTCGCGATCGAAAATGTCGCCGGGGTGCCGGTGTGGGGAGCACCGCTCGGCGCGGATCTGCTGGTGGGGCTCGGCTTCTGCGGGTTGCTGGCGGCGGGATGCCTCGCCCTGAAGGGTGCCGCGTCCGGTACGGCCGTGCGTGGGTTCGAACACGAGTAGACGGCGGCGTGGCGAGGATGAGCGTGGGGGAGTGACGGCCGTCACTTGACGCAAATACCCCGCACGGCCAGCTTCTCGAACAGGTGCGGTGACGCCACGGCGCTGTCCGGGGACTGCGTCAGGGCGACTGCGGAACTCCGGTCGGCCGAATGCCGTCCGGAAGGCATCGACTGATTCCCACACCGCGTAGTTGAGGAACACCGGGCTCTCGCCGATGCCTCGATGCAGCTGCGCCGAGATGAATCCGGGCTGCTGCTTGAAGTAAGTGGCATCGTCGGCCCAGGCCGCGACCAGCGCATCTCGATCCTCGAGAGCGACAGAGAATTTGTTGATCAACACCACCGGTCCGGCATGCGATGCCTCCAACTGCCGGGAGAGCGGAATCGTGCCGTCCATTTCCTCGAATCTCATGACGTCCTCCGTAGCGACGTGGCGAGCTGTTGACTCAGGGTTTCAAGCAATCGCTTGCTGCTTTTCAGGTCCGGGGCCGAGAGGCCAGACGCCAGCTGATTCGCCCACTCAGCCTGGATTCGCGCGGTCTCGGCGTACACGGACGTGCCCTTCTTCGTGAGCACGTAGAGTGGCGATCGCGCGTGGCCGGGGTTGGCCTCCGCCGCGATCAGGCCGTCGTCGAGCAGCAGATCCAGCTGCTTCTGGGCGGCCTGGCGCGTCATTCCCATCTTGGCCCCGAGTTGAGGCGCCGTGCGCAGATCATCCGACAGCGCCACCGCGCCGAGCATTTGCCATCGGGCGCTGGTCAGTCCGAGGCCATCGACGAGGCGATCGCCTGCGGCCAGCAACTGTCCGTTCACGCGAAAGACGAGCAGAACGATCTCGGTCAGCAGCTGCGCTTCGGTGGTGGCGTGACTGGCCGCTCTCGATGACATGACAACTAGTTTACAACAATTGACAACCTGTTGTCAATAATGATCCGTGGACGTGGCACGACGGTAAACCGTCGCTGTCTCCTTTCCCTCGGCGAATTCGATCCTATGAGCAGAGGGTAAGGAGGCTACCGATCATGTCCGGTGCAAGATACGCGGCGGGGTGTCGCCGTTTTGAGTGCATTGTGGTTCGCTCCCGTCGCGCACGCGCAGAGCAACCCGCCTGAAATCTATTTCGTCCAGGATGCGGCAGCGCAGTTCAACCAGCTCGCGCTGCGGCCAGAGCCGTTCGGATTCAGGAGCCCGGACGATTTCTCGCCGACGCTCCTCGACTATCACTACCAGGGGATCGTGCGGAAGAACGGCCCGGGCACGCCGTACCTGTTCGTCTCACGGAACCGTGACGGCGCCGGCTATCTCCTCGTCGTGCGAATGGGCTCGCGCGACAGGACCGGTGAGCGGCTTCGCTCGAACCGGCTGTTTCGCGATTCGCCGATCGGGGCGTCCCGCCCTTCCTCACGACGCTGCCGGATGCCCGCGACACGACCGTGGCATGGTGCGCTTCGACGGCACCAACGGCTGGCCGGCCTACAAGCATCCAGGCGGCATGCAGATGGTCGGGAACATCCTCGCCGTTCCGCTCAGCCAGCCCGTGGACGGCTATCCGGCCATTCGCGTCGCGTTCATCAACGTGTCGAATCCGGAGGCGCCGTTCATCGCCAGCCAGTTCGATCCCGATGCGCGCGGAAGCAGCGAGTTCGGCGTCGGGGAGGTGGCCCTTGACACCCGTCCGCAATCCGGTGGGTCCGGGAGTCCGCTACATCATGCTGCTGGCCGGCGAGAGACAACAAGAATGTCCGGCTCTACCGAATCGCTGCCGACGAAGCGAGGAGGCTCCACCGATCTGGCGTACCCTGATCTGAAATGGGACGAGATCGGCAGCTGGACCGGCGACGAGCTCGACGATCCCGGCGTCAATACCTGGCCCTGCTGCGGATCGCAGAGCCACCAGAAGTTCAGTTTCGTCCGACAGCAGGATCTCGACGGGCCGCTGTTCCTGATCGGCGCATTCAACGACGAGCCCGCCATCGCTCCGGGCGGCGGCCACGATTTCCTCGATCTGTATCGCGTGCACGTCGATCGTACGGGCGGCCCGCAACCCGCCTGCTGTCGCACGTCGAGCGCAAGCACGTCACCACCAACTCGATTGGCGGCGATACGGCGCATTTCGCCGGCTCGACCGGCGTGTACGTCAGTCCATCTGGCGAGTTGATCGTCTACTCGACCGAGCACACCAACCAGGGCCCCGTCGACGAGAACGGCCGCCACACGGTCAGGGGCGGCGAGTGGCGGCATCGCGAGATGGTCCGTCCCGACAATCCCACACTGCGGCCAACCGTCGACGCGCCCGTGTTCACCGTGGACGAAGGGGGATCGCGCACGCTGGTCGGGCGCGGACGTCCGCCGCTGACTCGCGCCTGGCTCCAGCTCTTCATCGACGACGGCCTCGGTCTGTCCGACGAGCACTTCAACACCGAGGTCGTCGATCGACTACGACGACCGCAACAAGGACGACTTCGACGATTTCTTCAGACTGCTGTGGTACTTCAACGACGAGGCCAGCTCCTGGCGCTGGTTCGCGCCGCAGGGCTGCACGATCCAGGCGTCTCAGCACAGCGTTCGAGACGACGACTTCCCGGGCAGATACAAGACGCTCGTCGGGGAGGGGACCGTGGCGGCGGCGACGAATCTCGACAACGTGCAGAGCGACAATGCGCCGGGATCGATGAACGACATGATCTCCGCGGTCGGCTTCTCATGCGGCACCTACTACACCACGCCGGTCACCGTCAGCTGGGATCTCGATCGGAACGACAGCTACGAGACCTTCGGGGAGACGGCGCTCTTCTCTGCAGCGGCGCTCGATGGTCCCGCGACGGTCGGGATTCCCGTCGCGGGCACAGCATCTGACCGACTCGACGGCGCTCGGCATGAGCGCTCCGCACAAAGTCGAAGTGCGCGTCAACAACGTCGCGCCGCGATCACGGAATCCGCGATCGTGGATCCGCTCGGCTGCCGTGATGGGTGTCGATGCCCCGTTCGGGATCACGGGCGTCGAATATTCCGTGGCGGCATCGTTCACCGATCCCGGAAAGCCCGACACCCAGACGGCAGCGATCGCGTGGGGCGACGGTTCGGTCGATCAGAGCGGCAGTTTCCGCACGTTCAGCGATGCCTTCGGCGGGCACGTCGGGAAGCTGGCCCAGGGTCACAAGTTCCAGGCCGCCGGCAGCTACACGATTGGTCTCAAGGTCACAGACGACGACAAGGACGCCAGCGCCATTGAGGTGAAGCTGGATATCGTTTCACCAGCGGCAGCGATCGGCTATGTCGTCGGAGAGATCGACTCCCTGCTCACAGGCGCGACCGACGCGGGCATCCGCAGGCACCTCACACAGGCGCGGCGGTTGCTCGCCGGCAACGCTCAGGGTTCGTCGAGCAACGGCGCACTCGACAAGCTTGCCGGCGGCGAAATCGGCGCGGCGATCGGGATAGTGCGCGAGTCGATCGAGGAGCTGCGGCGCGCCCAGGCGGATGGCGCAAGCGTTTCCCAGCTGATCGTGCTGCTCGAGCAGATCGTGCTGGCACTGTCGGCGTCGTAAACCGGCGGGGGATCGCCTTTCGCACCTGGCGTGCGCTCGCGCCCACGCTCGTCACACAATCGAACACACGAGCCGTGCAGCTCGTTCTGTAGGGGCGGGTCTTCAGACCCGCCCGATCCTGGAGCCGCGGAAAATCTCGCGGCAAGCGGGATTCTTCGACGGCTGATCCGCACCGGCCGCCGAAACGCCGACGGTTAGCCTCGAGATTCGCGCGATCTGGCTGTGTGCCACGACACCGGTCACGAGCGCTTTCTGATGAGGGCGTGTTCGAACACGATGGCGGCCCCGCGTCCGGACCACCGTTTCTTCGTGACGACCTCGAGTGCCGGCGGCATCGCTCCGCTATACCAGGGCGTGCCCGGCTCGCCTCCATCCCTTGACGTCGTCGTCAGATAGAGGTCCTGCGCCAATCCCGCGTCGACGAGCCGCGTGGCGGTGGCGCGTCCGCCGATCGCCGAAATCCGCCGAATGCCCCCCTCGACTCGTAAGCGGTCGATGACGGGTCTCAGGCCGTCCGTTCCGAGGGGGATGTGCCGGATCCACGGCCGCTCCCGGAGCCAGGGCTGCAGCCGTAACCTAGCGTCCTCGCCCGCGATCAGAACCACGGGCACCTCGGGGACGCCGAACAGCAGCGCGTCGACGTCCACCCGGCCCTCCTTCGAGACGACGATCTGCGCTGGATGCCGTGGGAAGCCGAACGTGCGTCGCAGCTCGATCAGCTCGGGATGCCACACTGAAAAGAATGCGCCGGCGTGCACGGTGCGGGCGCCCGCCAGCACCGCGTCGGCCGCGACCCGCGACAACCCTTCGTAGATCAGGTGCTTGTCGGTCGCACCCCCTCCGAGGGATTCCGGATCCGTCGCTCCAGTGTTGCCATTGTTCGACTGGACGAACACCAGAGACAGCGCGGTCTCGTCCTGAGGAGGCACAACAAGGCCGAAGTCGCCTCCGTAGTGTGTTCGTGTCCAGTCAGTGCCGATGCCGCGGAAGCGGTCGTCGTCGCGCCGGTCGAGATCGTCGACAAGCGATCGACAGGTGCGGCGGCTGCCTCACGCATTTTTCGCTCGACGAAGCGCTCGAACCTCGCCCGCTGGTCCAGGATCATGACGTTCAGTCTGGATCAGCCAGCGCACGCGCCATAATTCGACACATGGCCGACGAATTCATGAAGGCGGCGATTGCGGAAGCCAAGGCCGGCGCACGCGAAGGCGGGATTCCGATCGGCTCGGTGCTGGTTCACGACGGACGCATCATTGGCCGCGGCCACAACCGGCGCGTGCAACGGGGGAGCGCGGTGCTGCACGGCGAGATGGATGCGCTCGAGAACGCCGGCCGCCAGCCGCCTGCCGTCTATCGCACGAGCGTGCTCTACACGACGCTGTCACCATGCGCCATGTGCAGCGGCGCCGTTCTGCTGTACGGCATCCCGAAGGTGATCATCGGGGAGAACCAGACGTTTGTCGGCGAGGAGGATCTGCTTCGCTCGCGTGGCGTCGCCCTCGAAGTGCTCCAGGATCCCGCGTGCATCGACCTGATGCGACGATTCATTCGTGATCACCCCGGGCTGTGGAGCGAAGATATCGGCCGGTGACCCGGGGTCTGTTGAATTTTGAACCCGTCGTCTCGATTGAGTCGCTTCATGCCGCAGCAATCGAGCTTGGTCCCTCGACACCCCGGCTATATACTCACGCTTCTCAGCTCTCAAGGCATGGTGGAGAAGGCCGGCTCAGCCCCCCAGAAGTGCGGGTCTCTCATGATCATCACTGACTTCGGCGATCTCATCGCCGCGCGCATGCGCAGCGAGCACCGAAACCTCGCGGCTCGCTGGTTCGAGCGTCTGCTCGACCTCCTGCCGGTGGGCGCCCGCGAGATCTTCCCGACCGAGAGCCTGCTGGACCACGTGCCGGCTCTCATTGTCGAGATCAGCGAGTACCTCCGTCAGCCCGAGGACCAAGCGATCGCGTCGAACACGGCAATCCTGGAGAAGGCCAGTGAGCTCGGCGCGCTTCGACACTCCCAGCGGGCCTCGCTGCACCAGGTGTGCGGGAATACCATATCCTGGGCGGTGTGCTGGCCGCATTCGTGATCGAGGAGATGGAGCGAAGAGCCGGTCCGTCGCCATCTCCGACCGAAGCCGTTCAGCTGGTGTCCCGCCTCCATCAGGCTGTGGACGTCCTGTCGCAAGCGACGGTCGAAGCGTTCGTCGGCCTCTATACACGAACGATTGCCGAGCAGGCCGAGCGCCTCGACGAGTTCACGCGAATGGTCGCTCACGAGTGGCGTCAGCCGCTCGGCGCGCTGCAGTTCGCCGTTCGCCTGCTTCGTGAAGCCGGCCTCGATCCGCTACGGCACGAGCGGACGCTGGCAACGGTGGAGCGCAACGTTGAGCATCTGGCCGATCTCACCCTCAAGCTGGAAGCCATCGCCCGCGTCCGCAGCAACGGCGACAACGCCGTCGTCCAGACCATGTCGGTCGCGACCGTCGCCCAGGAAGCCGCGCGGCAGCTGCGCGAGATGGCGGACGCCGCGGCGTCGAGATTCGCGTCGCCGAGTCGCGCCCACCTGACGGTCGACGTCGGCCGCCTCGAGCCGTCTTCGTCAATCTGCTGTCGAACGCCATCAAATATTCGGATCCCGAGAAGGCCGGAGCGGCACGTCGAAGTGATCGGCAGACCGGTAGCGACGGAAGCGTCCGGATCGAGGTGCACGACAACGGCGTCGGTATCCCTGATTCGGCGCTCCCCGGCATTTTTGAACGATGCACCCGCGCCCATGCGGATCACGCCGAACTATGCATGTCGGCGGCATCGGTCTCGGGCTGTCGATCGTCGACGACTGCGTGCGCGCGATGGGCGGACACATCGAAGCGCGGTCAGTCGAGAAACAAGGCGCGACCTTCATCATGACGTTGCCGGGAGCACATGCGTAACCCGGCCGCATTCGCACCCGGCAACGGGCCCGATCGACGATCGGGCCGTTGTGCCGGACACGGAGCAGCGATCATTGCGCCGCGTTCGGCACGCAGATCGGGCGGGGAGCCTAAGGTCGGGCGGGTCTGAGCCCGCCCCTACAATTGGTCACGGCCCCTTCTTCTGTAGGGCGGGCTCTTCAGACCCGCCCGGACGAGCGGCGGCTGTAGGGCCGTAATTTTGTCCGCGGCGAGACCTTCAGAACCTCGGCGGTCTCTTCGACAGATAGCCCTCCGAAAAAGCGGAGCTCGACAACCTGCGCTCGCCGGGCATCCATCTGCAGGAGCTCGCCGAGTGCGTCATCCAACGCACTAACCACAGATTCACGGTGGAACATCGCGTGTTAGATTGGCGGCGAACCCGGAGCGTCGAACCGGTACCGGTCGCGACCGCACGAGGGAGCCGCGATGGCTGACTCCCGCCCCAACCGCCGAACAGTTCATCAACGTCGCCAGCGCGGCGCTCGCCGCTCTCGCCGGCGCGCCGGAACTCGCGGTCAGCGCGCGACGCGTCGCACGCCGCGCGCTCAGGCCGCTGCGCGTGGCGGACAGCGATCCGGATCTGATCGTCATCAATGCCAAGGTCTACACGATGGACGCGCGGGCGCCGCGGGCGGAGGCCTTCGCCGTGTCGGACGGCCGCTTCATCGCCGTCGGCTCGACCAGCGACATCAAGAGGCCTCGCCGGCAAGAACACGCAGACCTTCGACGCGAAGGGCATGACAGTGGTGCCCGGCTTCATCGACTGCCACAACCACGCGGGCGGGGAAATGCTGCTGAACGAAGTGCTGGTCGGCAATCCCTTCGAGGTCGAGTTCGTCAGCATCCGCAGCATCATCGGCAAGCTGCGCGAGCGGGCGCAGCAGACGCCGCCGGGCACGTGGGTCGAGGGCTATTTCTTCGACGACACCAAGGTGAGCGACAAGCGGGCGCTCAACATCCGCGACCTGGACGAGGTGTCGTCCGAGCATCCGGTGATCGTCCGCCACCGCGGCGGCCACACCTATTTCTACAACAGCAAGGCGTTCGCGATGGCCGGCGTCACGAAGGACACGCCCAACCCGATGGGCGGCACCTACGACAAGGATGCGAGCGGCAACCTGACCGGGCGGGTCACCGATCTCGCGTCCGCGCCATTCAACAAGGTCGGCACCAGGCGGACCTATACGCCGGCGCGAGGTCGAAGCAGCGCGCGCGCGACGGCGTGGCGCACATCTCGAAACAGTTCGCGCGCTACGGCCTCACCAGCGTGCATCACGAAGGCGGCAACCTGCCGGCGATGCAGGACGTGCGCGCCCGCGGCGAGCTGCAGCACCGCATCAGCTACGAGGCCAGCGGCCGCGTGCTCGAAGCGATGATCGCCGCCGGCATCCAGAGCGGCTTCGGCGACGAGTGGATCAAGTTCGGCGCGACCTCCGAGCACACCGTGGACGGCTCGTTCTCGGAACGGACCATGGCGCTGAGCACGCCGTATCCGGACGTGACGCCGCCCTACAAGGGCAACGTCACCGAGACGCAGGACACGCTTGAACGAGTGGGTGGAGCGCGTGCATCGCGCCGGCATCCAGGTGAATTGCCACGCCAACGGCGACGTCGCGATCGACATGTATCTCACCGCCGTGGAACGAGCGCTGAAGCTCGTGCCGCGCGCCAACGCGCGGCCGAAGATCACGCACTGCACGATGCTCAATCCCGCGCTGATCGCGCGGATGAAGGCGATCGGCGCGGTGCCGGCGCTCTTCACGACCTACGCCTTCTACAACCCGGACAAGTTCGTCTACTACGGCGAGGAGTTGATGAAGAACTGCATGGCGTTCCGCTCGCTGCTCGATGCGGGCGTCTACGCCGCGGCCGGCTCGGATTTCAGTCCCGGGCCGTTCGCGCCGCTGATGGGCATCCAGGGCATGGTCACGCGCAAGGGGTGGGACGGCAAGGTGTGGGGCGCCAACCAGCGCATCAGCGTCAGCGAGGCGATCGCCGTGAACACCTACAACGGCGCGTGGGCGTCGGGCGAGGAAGCGATCAAGGGCTCGATCACCGCCGGCAAGCTCGCCGACTACGTGGTGCTCGCCGACGACCCGCACACGGTGGACGTCGAGAAGATCAAGGACATCCAGATCGTGCGCACGGTCGTCGGCGGGACGATTTCTGTACCAGGCCTAGCCGCAGCCTGCGTACGCTTCTCGCCCCCACTCTTGATCGTCGACCAGCGGCGCCAGATTCAGCCTGCCATGCACACACGCTTCGGTGCGCTCAGCCTCGCGCTGTCGTTGATCCAGGTCGCCGTACCGCTGACCGCGCAGGAAGGCACCGTGCTGCCGCCCGCGTCCACGCCCACCGACGTCAAGCCGGGCAGCATCACCTGCGACGAGTGTCCGTACCCTTACCCGAGCAAATACCTCGACATCAGGGTCTATACGCAGGATGTCCGCATTGCCTACATGGACGTCGCGCCGCAGGGGGCCGCCAACGGCCACACCGTCGTGCTGTTGCACGGCAACAATTTCGGCGGCTTCTATTTCAAGCCCGTCATCGATGGCCTCACGAAAGAGGGGTTCCGCGTCATCGTCCCCGACCAGATTGGCTACGGCAGGTCGTCGAAGCCGATCGCGCCGTACAACTTCAACTCGCAGGCGCGAAACACCTTTCTGATCCTGCAGAAGGAAAAGATCGAACGAGCGATGGTCGTCGGCCACTCGATGGGTGGCATGCTGGCGGCGCGTCTGGCAACGCAGTATCCGAAGGCCGTGGAGCGGCTGGTGATCTACAACCCGATCGGCCTCACCGACGGTCGTTTTGATCGGCCGATGACGCCAATCGACGAGTCGTACCAGCAAACGCTCAAGAGCGACTACCAGAGCATCCGGGCCGGCCTGAGCCGCTATGTGGCTCACAACCCGAAGGCATGGAATGCCGAATTCGAGACTTACACCCGGATCCGTTACTCGTGGACGCTCAGCGCCGACTGGCCGAGACTGGCGATGGTGCAGGCCCTGATCGGCCAGATGCTCTACGCCGACCCCGTCGTCTACGACTGGGCGCACATCCAGGTACCGACGCTCGCCTTCGGCGGCGCCGAGGACGTGCTGCTCGGTCCTGCCGCGCGGTTCCAGGAGCGGATGCAGGACCTGGCCAAGGCCATCCCCAACGGCAATGGCCGCGTCCTGCTGCTTCCGGGTCTTGGTCACGTTCCGCACCTCGAGTCCCCCGAAAAGGTGTTGCCGCCGCTGATCGACTTCCTCAAGGAGGGACTGGCGGCGAAGTAGCCTGATCGTGGGCTAGCAGCCCGTGCTGAAACGCCACAGAGGAGATCCAATTGAACTGGAACAAATGGGTTCGGCAGATCCACCGCTGGCTGTCCATTGCCTTTACGGTGACCGTCATTGCCAACTTCATCGCCCTGGCCCAGGGGGGTGGGATGCCCCCGCCCTGGGTGACCTACTCGCCGCTGCTCCCACTCGCCTTGCTCCTGTTCACGGGTCTGTACCTGTTCGTGCTGCCGTACACCACCAGGTGGCGCAGCGGGCGACGCACCGACTGAACGGGCGGCCGGCGGCAGACCCGCACATCAGTTAGTCCTCAGCGCGTCGACCGGGGCAAGCCGCATGCACCGGCGTGCGGGCACGCAGGAGGCGACGGTCGCGACGACGAGCAAGAGCAGCGCGGTCACGGCGAACGTCCATGGATCGAGCGGCTCGACTTCGAACAGCAGCCGTTCGAGCACTCGCGTCAGCGCGGCGGCGGCCGCCAGGCCAACCACGACGCCGGTGGCGACCAGCCGAAGCGCCTGACCGAGGACCAGGCGGAACACCTGCGGCGCAGTTGCGCCGAGCGCCATCCGAACGCCGATCTCCTGCGTCCGCTCCCGCACCGAGTAGGCCATCACGCCATAGACGCCGACCGCCGCGAGCGCCAGGGCGACGAGCGCGAACACGCCGAGAAGGATCGAAATAGCCCGCGGCCGGGCGATCGAGTTGCCGATCGCGGTTTCGAGCGTGCTCACGGTGACCGGCGCTTCCGGTTCCATCGCGCGGACAACGCCGGTCACGCTGGTGCCGAGCAACGCCGGGTCCTGCTCACTGCGCACGAACAGCGTGATGCCCTGCCCGGGGCGTTGCGTTCGCGGGATGAAGATCGTCTGGCGGACCGGGCCGTCCAGCGACGATCTGATATTGCCGACGACCCCGACCACCGTCCACTCGACGTCGCTCCTGCCGTTGGCGTGATCGACGTTGATGCGCAGGCGGCGGCCGAGCGGACCGCCGTCGGCGAACTGCTGCCTGACGAGCTCCGCGCTGACGATCGCGACCGGCAGCGAGTCCACCGTATCGGAGTCGGCGAAGTCCCGTCCGGCCAGCTGCGGAACACCCATCGTCTTGAAGAACCCTGGCGTGACTGGCCGGACGTGACTCGATGACAGCTGACCGTCCGCCGGCCGCGGGAGATCGACCCGCCAGAAGCTGGTGCCGATGCACGCGAACGGGACCGGCAGGCAGGACGCGCCGGCGGCGGACTGAACGCCGGGCAGGACGGCCACGCGCGACAGCGACTCGCGGAAGAACAGGTCGGCCTTGGCTGTGTCGTACCGTGTGGACGGCAGCTGCACGGCGGCCGTGAGTACGCCCTCGGGGCGGAAACCCAGATCGGTGTGCTGCAGCCTCACCAGGCTGCGCATCAGGAGACCGGCGCCGGCGAGCAAGACCAGCGAGAGTGCCACTTCAGCGACGACCAGGGTGCCGAGCACACGGTGCAGCCGCCGGCCGCCGCCGTGGCGTCCGCCGTCGCGCAAGGCTTCGTTCGCGTGGCTCGTCGAGACGAACGCCGGCACGACACCGAACGCGATCCCGGTTGCCAGTGCGACGCCCATGGTGAACGCGATCACCTGCAGATCCAGCGTCATCTGCTCCAGCCGTGGCACGGGAATCCGATCGCCCACCAGGGCGAGCAGACCGCGATGGCACAGCGCCGCGACGCCGAGCCCCGCGACGCCGCCGGCGGCCGCGAGCAGCAGGCTCTCGGTGAGGACCTGCCGCACCAGCCGTCCGCGCTCCGCGCCAAGCGCGGCTCTGACGCCGATCTCGCGGGCGCGGGCGGCGCTGCGCGCCAGCAGGAGATTCGCCACGTTCACGCAGGCCACGAGCAGCACCATCACGGCCGCCCCGATCAGCGCAAACAGCGCCGGCCGGAGCTCTCCGACCATTTGCTCCTGCAGGTGCAGGACCATCACCGTGCGGCGCGCGTTCAGCTGCGGCTCTTCCTTCTCGAGCTGGGCGTACAGGCTTCGCATGTCGCTGTAGGCCTGCTCGAACGTGACCCCTTCACGCAGGCGGGCGATCGCGTACGAGCTCCCCCGGCCTCGCACCGCCCGCAACTGCTCGAGCGTTTGCCCGTAAGGCATCAGGAAGTCGGCCTTCTGACCGACGAGTGTGAAGCCCGGAGGCATCACGCCGACCACCTCGCGTGGACCGTTGTCGGTGGAAAGCGTCATCCCGAGCACGTCGGGGCGGCTCGCGAGCTGACGCTGCCAGAATTCGTGGCTGAGTACCAGGACGGCGCTGGTGCCGCCGAAGTCCTCCTCGGGCGCATACGCCCGGCCGAGGATCGGCTGGACACCGAGCGCACTGAACACATCGGCTGATACGGCGAGTCCCGAGGTCTGCAGCGGCTGGCCGTTGACGATCATCGCCAGGCCGGCGGGTCCCACCATCCCCAGGTGCTCGAGCGTGCGGTTACGCTCACGCCACGCCACGAAGTTCGCGGGAGCGATGACGTTCCTCACGGTACCGCCCCGATTCGTCTCCCACACCGTCACGATCCGATCCGGGTCGCGATAGGGCAGCGGCTCCAGCATCACCGTGCGGATGACGCTGAAGATTGCGGCCGTCGCGCCGATCCCGAGGGCGAGCGTGAGCAGGGCTCCCGCGGTGAAGCCGGGGGCCCGACGCAGCACGCGCAAGCCATGGCGCAGGTCCCGCGCCAGGTCACCGACGTGTCTCTCCACAATCTCAGCAGGTTTCATAGGTTCTCCCCGACGGCCCGCAGCCCGGTTCGACCGATCGCGGCATCCTGATTGGATGGGTCGCGCGGCTGAAACGTTGACACCATCCGTCCGGGCCGGGTTAGCAAGTACCTCTCAGATCCACTATTCTTTGCGTTTTCCGGGAACCGCCGGAGCACCGCCGGCCGCCTTGACGGTCCGTTTCCGCGGGACAGACAGGAGCTGCCCATGACGCCAGACGATTTCTTCAAGTTCGCCAAGAAACACGAAGCCGAGATGCTGGACCTCAAGTTCGTCGACATGCTGGGGAGCTGGCAGCATTGCTCGTTTCCCATCGACACGCTCGACGAAGGCACCTTCCAGGAAGGGCTCGGCTTCGATGGGTCGTCGATCCGGGGTTGGATGGGGATTCATGAGTCCGACATGATGGCGGTGCCCGACCCCGACACGACGCGCCTCGATCCATTCTTCAGCAAGCCCACGCTCAGCATCATCGCCGACGTCGTCGATCCGTTGAGCCGGAAGCCGTTCACGCGGGACCCCCGGCACATCGCGCAGAAGGCCGAAGCCTACCTGCGGCAGACCGGCATCGCTGATACGTGTTATGTCGGGCCAGAGCCGGAATTCTTCATCTTCGACGAGGTGCGGTACGAACAGAACCAGCACCGTGGGTACTACCAGATTGACTCGGTCGAGGGAGCCTGGAACACCGGCCGCCTCGAGGAGCCGAACCTGGGCTACAAGCCGAGCTTCAAGGGCGGATACTTCCCGGTGAGCCCGACCGACACCTTCCACGATCTCCGTGGCGAGATGGTCTACGAGATGCGCAAAGTCGGGATCGTCGTCGAGGCGCACCACCACGAAGTGGCGACGGCCGGCCAGAGCGAAATCGACATGAGGTTTCAGCCGCTGCTCAAGATGGCCGATCAGTTCATGTGGTACAAGTACATCTGCAAGAACGTCGCGAAGCGTCACGGCAAGACGGTGACCTTCATGCCGAAGCCGATCTTCGAGGACAACGGCAGCGGCATGCACACCCACATCTCGCTGTGGAACGGCAGCACGCCGCTCTTTGCCGGTGAGGGCTACGCGGGTCTCAGCGAGCTCGGCCTGTTCGCTGCGGGTGGTCTCCTCAAGCATGCCCCGGCGATTCTCGCGTTCGCGGCTCCGACCACCAACTCCTACCGCCGGCTGGTCCCCGGCTTCGAAGCGCCGGTCAACCTCGCGCTGTCCGCACGCAACCGCTCGGCGGCGATCCGCATCCCGATGTACTCGAAGAGCCCGAAAGCCAAGCGGCTCGAGTTCCGCTGCCCGGATCCGAGCTGCAACGGCTACCTCGCATGGTCGGCGATGCTGATGGCGATGCTCGACGGGATCCAGAACAAGTCTGAGCCCGGGCGACCCGCTCGACCGCGACATCTACGAGATGACCCGCGACGAGATGAAGCACATGGGCATCCGGACGACGCCGGGGTCGCTCGAAGAAGCCGTGAACGCGTTGGAGCAGGATCACGAGTTCCTGACGCGCGGCGGCGTGTTCACCGAGGATCTGATCGAGACGTGGGTGGCGTGGAAGCGCGAAAAGGAGCTGGATCCGATCCGGCTGCGGCCGCATCCGCACGAGTTCTACCTGTATTACGACAATTAGACGGGCTCGCTTGTCGGTTCCGGGTTCCGGGTGCCGGGTTCCGGGTTCGGTTCCGGGTTCCGGGTTCGGTTCCGGGTTCCCAGTTCGGTTCCGGGTTCGCGGTTCCGGGTTCTCGTCCTCGTTCGGCGAGGGCCCGCTGTGACGCCAACCCCGAACCTCGAACCTCGAACCGAACCTGGAACCTCAGAACCGAACCTGGAACCTCAGAACCGAACCTGGCACCCAGCACCAGGAACCCTGAACCGCGGAGTTCATGTCATTGACACACGCCGACGACAGGACTAGTGTGATCCCGTGCGCTGAAAGGGCGCCTGCGGGTTCGCGCGAAGGGCTCAGCCCACCGTCATAACCGCTCCACCAACGGCCACACCGCCGTGCTGCCTGTCTGCGAACCACAGGGCTGAAGCATGGAGGTCGTATGCCGTCACGCGAGCTGCCCGCTCGTCCCAATCTCGAATATCTCAAGAAACAGGCGAAGTCGCTGCTCGACGCCGCGAAGGCGCGCGAGCTGGAGGCGCTCCGGCGATTCACGGTGCTGCCCTCGCTTGCAGGGAAGTCACCCGGCCAGATCGACGCCGCCGATCTGGCGCTGCACGATGCGCAGTCGGCCATCGCGCGCGAGCACGGGTTTCTGTCGTGGAACGCACTGCGGGAAGAAGTCGAGTCGCGCACCCTGTCGTTCGACGCGGCGGTCGACGAGTTCCTCCGCTGCGCCACCGGCGGCGCGACCGGCCGCGCGGAACGGCTGCTCGCGCTCCATCCGCGGCTGGCGTCGGCCACCCTGCAGACCGCGCTGGTTCTCGCCGATGCCGCGGCTGTCAGCGATCGCCTCCGAAGCCACCCCGAGCTCGCGCTGCAGCCGGGCGGTCCGCAGGACTGGGAGCCGATCCTCTACGTCTGCCACACCTCGATGCACAAGGGCGCGCCGGATCGGCTCGAAGGGCTCGTCCAGATCGCGCGCCGCTTGATCGCGCTCGGCGCGAATCCCAACGCCGAGTATCACTGGAACTGGCATCCCGAGCTTCCCCGGACGGCCCTCTGGGGCGCCGTGTGCGCCGTGGGACATCTGCCGCTTGCGGAGGTGCTGCTCGACGGAGGCGCCGACCCGACCGACGGCGTAACCACACACATCGCCGGCGGGGGCGGGAATCTCGACGCCCTCGAACTGCTGCACCGGTTCGGCGTGAACGTGAACGGCATCCCCGGCGGCGTGCCGCCGCTCGTCTACATGATGGGGTGGAGCGACAATCCGGCAGGTCCTGGCTGGCTGCTGGAGCATGGTGCAGACCCCAACCTCGCCTGGGGCGATGCGGGCGAAGCGCCGCTGCACGTCGCGGCGCGACGGTGGGACGTGCCGATGGTCGAGCGCCTCGTCGAGCACGGCGCAGACGTCGTCACGCCCGCGCGCCGACGGCGCCACGCCGCACAAGCTCGCGGAGCTGCACGGCAACACCGAGTCTGCAGCATGGCTGCTGGCACATGGCGCGATCGACGAGCTGTCGCCGCTCGAGCATTTCATCGCGGCCTGCGCGCGTGCCGATCGGCCCGCGGCTGACGCGCTCCTCGCCGCTCACCCCGGGCTCCAATCCGCGCTCGGGCCGGAGCACCACCTGATGCTGCATCGCCCGGCCGAAAGCGGCAACGCGGCGGTCCTCGAGACGATGCTCGGCTGCGGGTTCAAGCCGGAGGCAAAGGACCAGGACAACGTGACCCCGCTCCACCGCGCGGCGATGGGCGGCCACGTCGAGGCGGTGCGCGTGCTGTTGAAATACGGCGCCGACGTCAACGCGCAGGACGGCATGTTCTCGGCTTCGCCCCTGGTGTGGGCCGTCGAAGGGCGCAGCACGTCAAGCGTCGCGGGAGCCGATCACGTCGGCGTGGCGCGGCTGCTCATCGCCTCCGGGTCGCCGCTGGACTGGACGCCGCCGGAGGGCGCTCCGGGGCCGGAGCGCACGCTGGAAGGGTTGGCCGAGCTTCGCCGGGACGCGGAGAACCAGGAGGACCGGGTCTAAAAAGACCCGCTAGACCGCTAGACCGCTAGGCCGCTAGGACCGCCAGGACCAGGCCGCGGACCGGCGGACCAGCGGACCAGCGGACCAGCGGACCAGCGGACCAGCGCTCTTTGGACCCGCCCTACTTCTCTGCGAACTCCGCCGGGATGGCCTTGATCGGCCTGAACTGGACGTCGCGGTAGAAAATCTCGGCGCCCTCCGACTGCAGGATGATCGGCCCCGCTGTCACTGCCGTCGGCAACCCGGCGTCGATGCGCGTCGGCCCGTGCAGGCGCATGACCACCTTGCCGTTCACGATGTGAATCGCGTCGTCGCGGAACGCAATCAGTTCGACGGTGTTCCATTCGCCGGTCGGCTTCTCGTTGTCCGGCTGCTTCACGCAGCGCCCGGACATGCCGTGGCTCTGCGCGAAGAACATCCATTCACCGGTGGGGTCGTAGTCGTACAGCGGTGGCTTCGTCCCCTGCCGTTGTCGCGCGCGCACCGCGATCGTCGAGCCCACGGCGTAGAGATCGCCGACATCGTGCTCCTGGATCTGGAGCTCGACCGAGCGCGCCCAGGTCCGGCCGTCCTGTCCGGGTGGGGCATGGACGTGATACAGCAGTCCGCTGTCGCGCTGCGTTTCCGCTCGATCGCGCGGCGGCCATTTCTTCTCGCCCCACTTGAACTGGAACTTCAAATGGTAGTTCTCGAATGACCGCGTCGTCCGGAGCTCGCCGAAGACTTCGCCGGAGATCCGGATGGCGGGGGCGCCATCGACGTCGGGGGCGACGGTGAACACCTTGAGCGGATCGCGTCCGGATCCGATCGGTTCCGTGTATTTGCCGTCCGCCCCGCGGGCCAGCCCGGGCACGTCCGACCCCGGCTCCGGCTGCCGCATCCACGTGGTCCATCCATCGAGATTCCTGCCGTTCCAGAGCGACGTCCAGCCGCTCTGGGCGCCGGTCGTCATCGTCGCCGTCAACGCGCAGATCGAGATCACCCCGAGTCGTAAGACATGCTTCATGGCGCACCCATCCCGTAAAGGCGGTTCATTATCCTTGATAACGACCGCTGGTATGCTCTGACTTCTGGAGCCGAGTGGAGCAGTGACGGGCGGGTCAAGAATCCGACACTCACATGGGACCGGTCCGGCCTCGTCGCCGACGCGCGCCGTGGTCCTCGCGACGATCTCCTTCGCGTTGTCCTTCGCGGCGTGGGGCCTCATCGGCGGACTGGCGGCCGTCTTTACCGGCCTCTACGGTCTGACCGCATCGCAGACGGCGCTCCTGGTCGCGGTGCCCGTGCTGCTTGGCTCGCTGGCGCGGCTGCCAATGGGCATCCTGACGGATCGATTCGGCGGACGACTCGTCTTCACGGCGCTGCTCGCCGTTTCCTCGCTCGCTGCGTTCATCGTGCCGTTGACGGCGAGCTACGGCTCGCTCCTCCTGGCGGCGTTCCTCATCGGTATGGCGGGGTCGTCGTTCGCTGTCGGGGCGGCCTTCGTGTCCCGCTGGACGCCGGCGGCCCGGCAGGGCACCGCCCTCGGCGTCTACGGGCTGGGGACGATGGGGCAATCGCTGGCCGTCTTCGTCGGGCCGGTAATGGCGGCTCGCCTGGGGTGGGAACCGGTGTTCCGTGGCACCAGCGCACTGCTCCTGGCCTGGGCAGTCGCCTACTTCCTGTTGGCGCGGAATCCTCCGCAGACCGGGCGGCCCGCAACCGTTGCCGCGATGATCGCCGTCCTGCGGCGCGCGCCCACGGCCTGGCTGCTCGGCGCCTTCTACTTCCTGACCTTCGGCGGCTTCGTCGCCTTCTCGATCTACCTGCCGACGCTGCTGCGTGCGCAGTTCGGCCTCGCTCCCGCCGACGCGGGATTCCGGGCCGCCGGGTTCGTCGTGCTCGCCACGCTCATGCGGCCAGTCGGCGGCTGGCTGGCGGACCGGATCGGCGGCGCCCAGGTCCTGTCGTGGGTCTTCGCGGGTGTCGCGCTGTTCTCGCTGCTCCTGACCTGGCCGTCGATGGTGCCGTTCACGGTCGGCGCGCTCGGGTGCGCGATGCTGATGGGACTGGGAAATGGCGCCGTCTTCAAGCTGGTGCCGGAGCACTTCCCGAAAGAGACCGGCACGGTCACCGGCCTGGTCGGCGCCCTCGGCGGACTCGGCGGGTTCTTTCCGCCGCTGCTGCTCGGCGTCTTCCGCGATCAGCTCGGCGTCATCTGGCCAGGGTTCCTGCTGCTGTCGGCGACCGCGCTGGTGCTGCGCGCGGCCAACCAGCGCATCTTCCGCCCGGCCGATATTGCCTGGACGCAGTCGCTGCCGGTGGCTGCGCGACAGGCGCTCGAGCGTGTCAGAGCCGGCGCGTGGGCCGGTTTCGTCACGGCCACGCTGGCCGCGGCGATCGTCGTCGGATCGCGAAACCTGCAGCACTTCGACGCGGCGCTCGTCGGCTACACGTTCGCGACACTCTTCGCGGCGTTCGGGATCAGCTATCGATACGCCATGTGGCTGCAGCGTCCGCCGACGCGCATGTACTGGCGTCGCGGCTGGCAGGTCTTCTTCTCACGGCGCGCAGTGGCCGGGAACACCGTCAGCCTTGGACGCCGCGCGCTGCTGGAGTTTGCCGCCAACGCGTACATCTTCCGGCGTGGCCGGCTCCGCGGACTGGCGCATTGGCTGATCATGTGGGGCTGCGTGCTCGCTGCCGCGATCACGTTCCCGTTGGTCTGGGGCTGGATCCACTTCGAAACGGTCCCGGGCGATCTGCACATGTATCGCACCTTCGTGTTCGGCGTCCCGATGCAGGACTTTCCCGTGGAATCCGCCTTCGCATTCTTCATCTTCCACGGGCTGGTCTGGTCGTCGTTCCTCGTCATTGCCGGCGTGATGCTCGCCTTCCGGCGCCGGATGATCGACCACGGCGCCGTCGCCGTGCAGCAGTTCGGGCAAGACATCATGCCGCTGCTGCTGCTCTTTGCGATCAGCGTCACCGGGCTGATGCTGACGGCCAGCTACACGTGGATGCGGGGCTACGCGTACGAGTTCCTCGCCATTCTCCATGCCGCCATAGTGATCGTGACGCTGCTCTGGCTGCCGTTCGGCAAGCTGTTTCACGTCTTCCAGCGGCCGGCCCAGCTCGGCGTCGGCTTCTACAGGGACGCTGGCGCTCGCGACCGGCAGGCGGCGTGCCGGCGCTGCGGGCAGTCATATGCCTCGCTGCCGATGGTTCGTGACCTCACGACCGTCGAGCAGGAGCTCGGCTTTCGTTACGAGCTTTCCGGCGGCGGGCACTATCAGGACGTCTGCCCCAGGTGCCGGCGGGCGCTTTTCGGTCTGGCGCAGGGGGCATTGTGGCAGCAGTACCTGAGCGAGAGGCAGGATAGCCCGCGTGGCTGAAGTTCCGGCCGATCCGCTTCGCATCATCGAACGATACGGACCGCACCTGTCCGCGATGACCGGCACGCGCTTGTCGACCAGCGTCGAACCCGATCGCCTGGTGAAGACGCACTGCTGCTTCTGCGGGCAGCAGTGCGGGATTCAGCTCAAGGTCCGTGGGAACGAAGTGATTGGCTTCGAGCCGTGGGAGGACTTTCCCTTCAATCGCGGCATGCTGTGTCCGAAGGGGGTGAAGCGCTACCTGCAGGGCTCGCATCCGGATCGTCTGACGACGGCGCTGAGGCGGGATACGTCCTCGCCGTCAGGGTTCAGCGCGTTGCCGTACGCCGAGGCGATCGGCCAGGTGGCCGCTGAGATCGGCCGCATTCAGCAGACCCACGGCGCCGGCGCTATCGGCGTCCTCGGCGGCGCCAGCCTGACGACCGAGAAGACCTATCTGCTCGGCAAGTTCGCACGCGTCTGTCTCAAGACGCCGTTCATCGACTACAACGGCCGGCTGTGCATGGTCAGCGCCGGCGCTGCGAACAAGAAGGCATTTGGCATCGATCGCACGACCAATCCGTGGTCCGACATGGTCGGCACCGATGTGATCTGGGTCGCGGGTTCGAACGTGGCCGAGTGCTCGCCCATCACCACCAACTACATCTGGCAGGCGCGCGAGCAGGGCGCGAAGATCATCGTCCAGGATCCTCGCATCACGCCGGCGGCTCGCACCTGCGACCTGTACCTGCCGGTGAAGCCGGGCCGCGACGCGGCCCTCTTCGCCGGCGTGCTGCAGATCATGATCGAGCGCGACTGGCTCGATCACGCATTCATCGACGCGCACACCGTCGGTTTCGAGCAGGTGGCCGAATACTGCCGGGAGTGGACGCTGGCGCGGACCGCGGAGGTGACCGGCGTACCGCAGCGTGCGCTGATGCAGGCCGCCGAGTGGTGGGGCACCGCGAAGACGAGCTTCCTCTTCCACGCGCGTGGCATCGAGCACCACTCGAACGGCGTGCAGAACTCGCTCGGCACGATCAACCTCGTGCTCGCGTCAGGACGGATCGGCAAGCCGAAGAGCGGCTACGGCACCATCGTCGGACAGGCCAACGGGCAGGGCGGTCGCGAGCACGGGCAGAAGTGCGATCAGCTCCCGGGCTGGCGCGACATCAGCAACCCCGAGCACCGGCGCTACATCGCCGGCGTCTGGGGGATCGACGAGCAGGAGCTGCCGGGCCCCGGCGTCGACGCCTACGAGCTGTTCCGCAAGATCGATCGCGGCGAGATCAAGGGCCTGCTGTCGATCTGCTTCAACCCGAAGGTGTCGCTGCCGGACAACGCCTTCGTCACGCGCTGCCTCGAGAAGCTCGAGTTCTACGCGGCCATCGACTTCTTCCTCAACGACACCGCCTGGCACGCCGACGTCGTGCTGCCCGGCAGCCTGCACGAAGAAGACGAAGGGACGGTGACGCAGGTCGAGGGGCGCATCATCAAGATCAACAAGGCCGTGGACTGCCCGGGCGAAGCGCGCGAGGACTGGCGCATCATCCAGGACATCGCGCAGGCGCTCGGCCGGCCGCACGGGTTCACCTTCACCGAGCCCCGCGAGATCTTCGAGGAGCTGCGCGTCGCCAGCAAAGGCGGCGTCGCGGATTACTCGGGCGTGACCTACGAGAAGATCACGCAGCAGCTCGGCGTCTTCTGGCCGTGCTACAGCGAGGACCCGCGCACCGGCGCCGCGATCGATGACCACCCGGGCACGCCGCGGCTCTTCGAGCGCGGCAGCTACAACCCGGTTGCCAAGGGCAGCGGACCGTTCTACTTCCCCGACGGCCGCGCGCGCTTCAACGTCGCCGACTACCTTCCGCCGGTCGACGATGCGAGCGAGGAGTACCCGATTTACCTGACCACCGGTCGTGTCGTCAGCCAGTTCCTCTCCGGCACGCAGACCCGCCGGATAGGGCCGTTGGTGAAACAGTACCCGGAGCCGCGGATCGAGATGCATCCGCGGCTGGCGGCAAAGCTCGGCATCGCGGACGGCGATTGGGCGACGGCCGAGACCCGGCGCGGGACCATCACGCTCAGAGCACAGGTGGTGACGACGATCCGTCCGGACACCATCTTCATCCCCTATCACTGGGCCGGGCCCGAAGAGTGCGAACCAGCTGACCGTGGCCGCACAGGACCCCATCAGCAAGATCCCGCAGTACAAGGTGTGCGGGTGCCGGGTGCGCAAGGCGGATGCTCCGCCGGACTATGCGGCGGTGCTCGAGCCGCAGCAATAGGCCACCGAACGACACCATGGCCAAGCCCGACTACCTTCACTTCTTCATCGATCCGAACCGCTGCATCGGATGCCAGTCCTGCGTGCAGGCGTGCTCGGAGTGCGACACGCATCGAGGCGAGTCGATGATTCACCTCGAGTACGTGAACCGGGCCGAGAGCGTGCAGACCGTGCCAGTCGTCTGCATGCACTGCGACCAGCCCACGTGCGCCGAGGTGTGTCCGGCGGACGCCATCAAGCGCACCGGCGACGGCGTGGTGCAGTCGGCACGGAAGCCGAGGTGCATCGCCTGCGGGAACTGCGTCGTCGCCTGCCCGTTCGGCGTACCCGAGCTCTACGAAGACCGCAAGATCATGATGAAGTGCGACATGTGCTACGACCGGTCGAGCGTCGGCAAGAAGCCGATGTGCGCGACCGTGTGCCCGAGCCAGGCGCTCTTCTTCGGCACGCGCGAGCAGATCGAACAGCTGCGGCCCCTCTCGATGCCGGTCAACACCTTCCAGTTCGGCCACCAGACGATCACCACGCAGGTGTACGTGATGGTGCCCCGGAAGCTGACACACGTGGCGCCGCACGTCGATGTCACCGCGGCGATGGAGGAGCGGCCAAGGAACCGCGCGGTATCGTTGAAGGTCGTGAGCACCTCCACCGCGGTGTCCGACACGGCTCGAGTTGACAGCGATCCGTTTGCCGAGGTCGAGGTGTAGCGATGACGACGTCCGTCCAGATCCGCGTCGCCCGGTCGATCCCGCGATCAACTCGCCAGGACGCGAAGGTCTCACCGGAACGGCGCCGGCGAGCCTCTACGCGCCCGGCGTCGAGCGCGAGCAGATCACGATCGCGCCGGATTTCGCACCGGCCGACGCCCAGCCCGCCTGGCGGCAGGATTTCCCGATCGACTGGCCTCAGGATCTCTACGTCGAGCGCCGGGACTTCATGAAGTTCCTCGTGCTGACCAGCGCCGCGTTCACGCTGGGGCAGATCTGGATCGGCGTCGAGAACTGGTACCGGAAGCGCACTGGCCAGCCGGCGATGCGGCGGATTGCGTCCGTCGACGACCTCGCCGTGGGCGCGGCGGTGGTCTTCACCTACCCGGACGAACACGAACCCTGTCTCCTGGTGCGGTTGACCACGAGCGAGTTCGTGGCCTTCAGTCAGAAATGCACGCACCTGTCCTGTGCGGTGATTCCTCGCCCGGCCGAGAACAGCTTCTACTGTCCCTGCCACGAGGGACGGTTCGACCTGAGGACGGGCGCACCCATCGCCGGGCCGCCGCGCCGGCCGCTGACGCGGGTCGTGCTCGACATCCGGGGGCGGGACATCTACGCCGTCGCCGTCGAGGAGAGGACGATATGAGCGCCTCAGCGAAACGGCCGTTCAGCCGCGACCAGCGGACCACCATCGTCTACGGGATGCTGGTCTTCGTGCTGATCGTCGTGATTCTGCAGCTCTGGCTGCTGACGGCGACCATGAACGCATGGCTCGGTGGCGACGATTCCGTCGTGTGGCCGGCGGCCGCGGTCAGTGCCGGCGGCCTGGCCCTGAACGTCGGGCTGCTGACGTATCTGGGCCGCATTGAGCGTACGCGCAGAGCAGAAGAGTGAAGAGAGGCCCAGCAGTCCGCGACTGAATGTCAGGAGGCACTATGTCGGGAAGACCCATGGCGTCGGCGCTGCTCGTCCTTGCCGCGACCTTGTTCCACGTCGGATCGGCGGCCGCGCAACTCTTCCAGTGGACGCCGGAGCAACTGATCAAATACACGAGCAAGAATCCGTACGACCGCTTTCCCGACGGCCGGCCGAAAGTCCCGGACGAGATGCTCGAGCGCCTGAAAGGCCTGATCGCCGAGGAAGTGCAGGCGGTGTTGCCGGCCAAAGGGTTTCCGAACCAGTTCGAGCCGCGCGAAGGCTGGAAGGTCCTGCAGCCGAATCAGAAGATGGTCGGGCGGGTGGTGACCATCCAGTTCATGCCCGCGCGCGGGGACGTCATCGAGGTGGACGAAGCGGACGCCAAGGCCAAAGGCACCAGCGTGGCGAGGAATCAGACCGCGATCGACATGCTGCAGCCAGGCGACGTCATCGTGGCGGACGTGTTCGGCGCGGAGTGGAACTTCGTCGGCAACAAGCTCGCCCACTACATCCAGACGACGACGAAGAACGGGATGATCGTCGACGGCGGCGTCTACTGGCTGGAGCGGATTGCGGACACCGGCATGCAGGCGTACTTCAAGAACTCGCTCCCGACCCAGAACATGCGCGTGATGGTGACGGGGATCAACATCCCGGTCCGGATCGGCAAGACGCTGGTGATGCCGGGTGACGTCGTCCTTGCGGACCGCGAAGGGATGTGGTTCATCCCCCCGCAGGCCGTGAAGGACGTGGTCGAATCCGGTGAGTTGTCGAAGGCCCGGGACGACTGGAGCCTGATGATGCTCGGCACCGGCAAGTACACGTCGCGCCAGATCTACGGCCCGCTGACGCCGGAGCTGCAGAAGCTGCGCGACGACTACATCTTCCAGAAGACCGGCCGCCGGCCGCAGCCCGAGCGGTAGCCTGAGGGAGAGGGTGTCAGGCAGTGAATCGTGAACGCGACACCGCCTGACGCTCTGTCGCGTTCACGTTTCACTGCCTGACACCCTGCCGGGTGCGTGTACTCGATGGCCCAGCGCCTCAGCTCCTCGCTGGTCTGGCCCAGCGCGGCCGCTTCTTTGGTGGCGCGGTCCTACGTCCCACTTGTCGACGACGAGCCGCTTGATCAACCACATCGTCGCGGCGCGATTCCCGCCGCCGCAGTGAATGAAGGCGGGCTCCGCGCCTGGCGACGTGATCGCGGCGATGAACTGATCCGCGGCCTTCGGATCGGGCGAGCGGCCGTTGAACGGCACGTGATAGTAACGGAGTCCGGCCGCCTTCACGGCGGCTCCCTCTTCTTCAACGTTCGCGCCCGCCTCCGTGGATTCACGGAGGTTGATGACGGAAGCGAACCCCATCTTCTTGATCTCGGGGATGGCTTCAGCGGGGTTGATGGCACCCGCGCAGGCCACCGTGGATTCGAGACGCGCGAAATTCCTGACGCCTGCCACCGTGTCCTTGGTTACGCCTTGGGCCGCTGCGTGGTGCTGCGACCACGGACCCAGGCCGCAGGCCAAGGTGAAGGCGAGAACCGATCGGATACGCATAAAGACCTCCTCAATGCTGCTTGACGGTCTGAGCAGACGAATCAGTAGCGAACCGTGAACTGCGTGCCCCAGCGTCAATTGTCCGCGAGTTCCTGGCGCTGGGGAGGCATCCGCTCACGCGCCGACCGTCCGCTCGCGCAACTCGCGGAACAGCCACGCCCGGGCGCGGTTCCAGTCGCGTTTCGCGGTTGCGGCCGACACTCCGAGCGCCTCGGCTGCCTCTTCCACCGAGAGCCCGCCAAAGAACCGCACCGTGACGAGATCGCCCAGCCGTGAATCGATTCCGTGGAGTTTCTCGAGCGCGGCGTCGAGGTCCAGCAGCTCCACGTCGCGTGGCTGGGTCGCTGGTGCGTTGTCTGCGAGCGGTACCTTCGAAGCCGCGGCCACGCTTGTCGGCGGTGTGCGCGCGCGCGTGATCCACCAGGATCTGCCGCATCAGGCGCGCGGCGATCGCGAAGAACTGTGCCCGGTTCTGCCACGCCACGCGGCGCAGGTCGATCAACCGCAGGTAGGTTTCGTGGACGAGCGCCGTCGGCGCGAGTGAATGATCCGCGCGTTCGGCAGCCATACGGCGGCGCGCCACCCGCCGCAGATCGTCGTAGACGAGCGACATCAAGCGGCGGTTCGCCGCTGAATCACCATTCTTCCACGCTACCAGCAACGCCGTCACGTCCGGGGGAGCCATGATGTACGGAGCGCTCATTCTACTGCCGAGTGCGGTAACGTCCTGACCGCTGTCATCACCCCGTCGCCATCTTCAATTCAGGGGGGTGCCGACTACGATGAAGCAGGGAGGACGGAATCATCACGCGTCTTCGGGCAGACCGACCTTGTCGTTCATCAGGAACCAATAGGCGAGCCCGCCGGCCAACGAGGATGAATCCGCACACGACGAAGGCGGAAGCGAACGAGCCGGTCCGGTGCGCGATGGCGCCCGTCAGCCACGGCGCGATGATGCCGCCCACGTTGCCGCCAAAGTTCTGGATGCCCGAGACCGTGCCCACCAGACGTTTCGTGCAGCACGCCTGCGTGATGCTCCAGGTGTTCGGTGAGGCGAGACCGAGACCGCAGAGGGAGGTCAACAGCAGCCACACCGAGGTGGAGTTGTCGTGGACCAGGCCGGCCGGCACAATCGCCAGCGCGATCGCGAAGCCGATCGCGATGAAGGTCTTGCGCACGCGCAACTCACGGAAGCCGGCGGCAATGAGTCGATCGGTGGCGACGCCGGACAGCACGATCACGAGGGACATCACGAGGAACGGCACGGACGCGTGAAATGCCATTTGGGCGGGCGTGAAGTGACGTTCCAGCCGGAGATAGCCGGGCAGCCAATAGACGAACACGAACCAGACGTAGTCGAACGCAAAGAAGCCGAGGAACGTTCCCAGCACCGTGGGATGTCGCAGCAGGCCGAAGCTGGAGGCAAAGGTGAAGCGGTTCGAGACCCCCGGCGCAGGGGCGCTGGCCTCGGGAGTCTCCCAACGCCGCAGGACCAGCATCCAGGGCACGATCCACAGCAGTGGCGCGAGGCCAGAGACGGCGAAGAACATCTGCCAGCCATAGAGCGCAATCAGTCCGACGCCGGCGGCATTCACCAGCGCCTGCCCGAGCCGGACGCCGATCAGGTAGCTGGAGTTCACGAGCCCGCGCTGGGTGTCGGCGAACCAGTTGGCCACGGTGCGCGCGCTCGCCGGAAATGCGACCGACTGGCCGACGCCCATCGTGATCCGGAAGAACATGATCGCCGCGATGTTGCGAAATACGCCGGTCAGCGCGCAGGCAATCGACCACAGCGCGAAGCCACCGGCGTAGGCGCGACGGACGCCGAAGCGATCCACGATCCAACCCGACGGCACCTGCATGAAGCAGTAGCACCACGAAAAGGCCGACAGCATCAGGCCCATCGTCTCGGTGTTGATTCCAAGGTCTCGAATCATGAACGGCGCGGCGACCGAGAGGGTGCCGCGCTGCGCATAGCAGAACGTCATCCCGCTCACGAGCAGGGCGACGAGACCCCAGCGGCCGGTGACGCCGCGGACACCGGCGTCACCCTGCACGGCGATGCCGCCGGCTGCTGGCATCATCAACTCCTGGGGAAGGGGGAGCGGAGACGCCGCACGACCACGGCGAACTCCTGCAGAACATCACGCCGGACATCCTCGAACCAGCCGACGGACTCCTGCACCATGGTGGCCTGCAACACATACGTGCCGGGCGCTGCCGGCGCCTCGACTCGCATCGAATACTGGTGGCGGTCGCCGGCGTGCACGCACGGGAACAGCTCGCTCTTGTCTCCGTTGAAGACGACCACCTGACGGGTGGATGCCTCCAGCCAGTGATAGGAAAGGCGCACGGCGTACGGCGGCAGGGCGACCAATGCCCTGTTCGTCCCGTTTCTCACCGTCGCATCGATCCAGAACGTTTCTGCCGCGTCGACGCTGGCGGGCACCCCGCTGACCTCGAGCGAGATTCTGGCAATCTCGTCTGGACCCAGCGGATCCATCTGCAGCACCTCGCGCTCCGGGTCCCAGGCGATCGCTTCCGGGAGCGGCGCCATCCGGTAGCTGTAGTCCTCGTAGAGGTAGTAGCGCCTCAACCCGCCGCCCGACCGCAGGCTCTCGTAGTGCCGGACTTTCTCCTCGCGCTCCGCGCGTGACCACAGCGACAGCGTGTGGTGATCCAGCCCGAGATGCTGCAACAGGCCGCCGCGGCCGGGGACGTGAATCAGATCGTGGAGTTTCGAGGGAAACGTGGTGCCGGCGACGTCGTTGCGCAGGACCCTGAGCTGCATGTCCGGCCAGAGCGGCGCCGACGTGATGTACCGGCCACCGGGGACGATCCATCGGCGCGGAACCCAGAAATGCGTCAACGCCGTCGTCTCCAGGATCAGCCGCCACGGGTCCTGCTGCCATTCGGGGCTGAGCTGCTCGTCGTAATCGATGACGAAGACCCAGTCGCTCCCGCACTCTCGGGCCATCGCACCCCAGTCGCCGTCGTACCAGGAATCGACCTTGAAAGATTGAACCCGGCTGGCGACACTCCTCGCCCGACTCTCCGTGCCGGCGGTGACGCGATTCTGGTCGATGAACAGCACCAGCTCGCCGAACACCCTTCGAGCCTCCGCCATCCACGGCAGCGACTCTTCAGGGAGATGGTGGGTCGCCACCATGGCCTTGATCAGGACGCTCATGCCGGAGTCGCGCTCGTCATGGATGTGCCGCCGGTAACGCACGCGCCCTCAGACTCGAAAGATGTCCGCCACCTGAGCCGGCGCTGGAAAATCCCGGGTAATCACTTCCTCCTGCGGCTTGTAGATATAAGGATGGGGAAAGCCCCGGTCAACGAAGGTCGGTTCGTGAAGGTTGTTGTAGCGGAAATGACAGGACCACCTGATGGCATCCGTGACGCTGGTACCCGACTGATGAAGAAGAAATGCCGAGAAGAACAGCGCATCACCTGCTTTCACTTCCACCGGCTGCGCGTCGGACCCGGTCACCGGCTTTTCGATGTGGCCGTAGCCGTCGACCATCTCCGCTTGCAGCAATCCCTGCTTATGACTCCCCGGAATGATCTCGAGCGCGCCCAGCGATTGGTCGATGTCGATCAGCGGCACCCAGACGACGATCGAGTCCAGCGACCCTTGCATGCTGCGCCAGTCCTGGTGCATGGACAGCCGCCAATAGACTTCCTTCTTCGCGAGCCGGCGCGAGTTGAAGTACAGGACCGGCCGGGTGCTGATGTTCGGGAACTCGAGGCCGAGCGCCACAATCGCGCCGACGACCCGCTCGTCGAGGGACAGCCGGTGCAGCGAAATCAGGTGCTGGGCCTGCTTGCCGCAGTTGGTGAACGTCTGCAGATCGGCGTCGAAGAGCTCCGCCATCCCCTGCTCGAACGCCTTCTCGGAGAGGTCGTCCGTTTGCACGATCCCCAGCCGGCGCATCTGGGCGATGAAGACCTGCTTCGCTTCGTCGCGAATCGCCGCGATCTCCTGGCGCTGGAAGAATCCTTTCACCAGCAGGTAGCCGTTCTCTTTGTAGGATTTCACGTCAATCATGTTTGCGCGCCCACAGGTTGCCGCTCGTCTGCGCCGCTGACGCCATCATCGTGATCTCGTAGTCCCGGCCCCGCAGGAAGGCGGCGAGCGCCTCCCCATTACAGCCCTCAACGCGAAGGTCATGGTATTCCATCCGGATCTCATGGATCCTCTCGAGGTAGCGCGCCGGCGTGCCGTAGAGGATTTCGTACTCCGCCCCCTCGCAATCCATCTTCAGCAGATCGACGCGTTCGAGCGCGTTCGATTCGAGGATGTCGGCGAGCGAGGTGCACTGGACCCTCACGGTGCGGGTGACGCGGTCATCCTCGGGCGGGAACAGCGTCGGGAAGGAAAACGTGCTGCTCTCGATGGCCAGTTCCCGCACCTGCGCGTCCGCGCCGACGGCAAGGTTGAAGCAGGTGACGATGTCATCCAGTCGATTCAGCCGGATGTTGTCCTGCATCAGCCGGTAGAACTCGGCGGTCGGTTCGTAGGCATAAATCCTGACGTCGCGCGCCGACATGCCGGCGTAGATAGAGAAGGCGCCGATGTTCGCCCCGACGTCGAGAATGACGGCGCCGTTGGCCACGCTCCCGTACTCTTCGCGCAGGAAGATCTCGATGATCGGCACGTGGTCAACGCCGCGGCCAATCTGCAGACGGGCGTGATTGCGGAACGCGTACGGCGTGTCGGGCACCAGGCCCAGCGCATAGCTGAGCATGAACCGCGGCCAGTTCCTGATCTTGCGGGCCGCCACGGGCGTGAGCCGCAGCCGGCGGGCTACTTTCGACGGAGATCGGAAGCCCGATGCCATGGACGCGTGAAAACGTGTGATGGAGGGGACCGGATGGTCACGGCCTTGCCCGGTCGTCCTCCGTCAATACCGCGTAACCGATGCCGGTCTCGCCGAAACCGTTGCCGTTGTAGAGCATGTATTTGCGCCCGCGGTGCTCGTAGACGAAAGGGTACTCCATCATCACCGAGTCCCAGCCGTCCTCGGCGCGGTCGATTCCCACCAGATCGTCCAAGCGCTCCCAGCGGATGCCGTCCTCGGACTCGGCATATCCGATGCCGATAGCTCTGGGCCTTGTCGGTGCGATAGTCGACGGCTGCCGCGGAAGCAGTACCACATCCGGTAGACGACCGTTCTCCTTGATCACACACGGACGCGCGTTCGCCTCTCCCTGGAACCGATACTCGAGGCAGGCGACGTTGGGCCGGACCCACTCGTAGCCGTCCCGGGATTCGGCGTACTTCACCTGGTAGACAGGCTCCGGCTTGCCGTGGACGACGACGAAGCCGGTCGCCGACGCGTACCACAGCTTCCACTTCCCTTCGTCGATCATGGCGAAGGGAGAGGCGCAAAAATAGGGCTCCAGGCGCGTCCGGTCGACAATCGGTCCCTCGAACACGCGATTGAACGTCAACCCGCCGTCGGTGCTGGCGGCCAGGCCGACGGCGTTGCGATAGGGCACCGTTACCCCCTGGTTCCACCCGATGTAGAACAGGTACTTCGTGCCCTCGTGATTGACGACGCATGACGGCATCGCGCCGCTGTCGTCGAACGTGCCGAGCTTGCCCAGCGCGAGAACCGGCCGATCGTGAACGTAGATCACCTTCGAGGGGTCGTCGGCTTCGACCTCGATGAACGTGGTCACGGTGCGCCCTTGCCGGTCGCGCGGTCCGAAGTAGATCCTCAGGACGTCGTCGGCGATTTTGTCGGCAACCGGGACGCACGCATGATGCGACATCCAGGGATACTGATGGTCGGCGCGGAAGATGACGCCCTTCTTTTCCCACCGCATGCGATCACTATCCTTTGGATCTTGTACGACAGGCTGCGCAGCCGGTCGCTGCGGACCCGCTCGGGTGTCACCTCGGGCGTCCGGTACACCTCGAATGCCTTCGTGTCCTTGACGATCGCCACGCCCATCCCCACGAGCGTGTCGTGTGCGATGACCGCCTCGTCCCGGACCGTCGAGTTCACGCCGAAAAAACAATATTCCTCGATCGTGCAGCAGCCGGAAATGACCACGTGAGACGTAATGGTGACGTGATCCTTGATCGTCGTGTGATGGCCGATGTGATTGCCGCTCCACATCACCACGTCGTTGCCAATGGCGACGAACGGCTGGATCGTGTTGTCCTCGAAGATGAAGCAGTTGTCTCCGCACGTGAACCCCGGCCACGTCGTGGCTTTCGAGCTCACGTAGCTGACGAGCGCATAGCCGCGCGCCTTGGCGCTGTGGTATTTCTCCGCCCGAGCGTGATTCATCTTCTTGAAGCTCATCGGGAATGAACATCCCGTATCGGTCCGGCGGGTAATGGCTTTCGACCTCTTCGAACGGGACGACCGGCAGCCTTTTGAACTCGCCGGCGGTCAGGTGACTCCGGTCGACGGTGAAGGCCGCCACGTCATGAGGGGAATCGTGCGTGAGATAGAAATGCGCCAGCTCCGCCCATTGACCGGCTCCAAAGATGACGACGTCGGCCATCGTCACTCCTTATGCGAATTCACCCTCGCGGTAGGCGGGGAAATAGTCTTCGTTGTCCCGCAGCCCTCGGACCGTCAGCGCGTCGGCATACTTCGCGCGATCGAAGATGCGGCCGCAGAAGTAGGTGGGACGTGTTTCCGTCGCCCAGCCTCGCTTGAATCGCGAGAGCCCGTCAGTGCCGTCGCTGGTCACCCCGGCCCCTGCGCCGAAATTGATCCACAAGGCTTGATCGGCGAACGTTTCCAGCGCAAACCAGTAAAGCGCGTAGGCGACGTTCAAGTCGTAACCGAGCGCGCTTGTCGCGGCCAGATGACTGTGAACGACGTCGCCCTGCACGTACCAAAGATGCGCACCGACGGTCTCGCCGGCGTGGGTTGCCCGAAGCATGACCACGCCGGGAACGGCCAGTTGCACGCTGAACGCGGCTCGGGAAAACGCCTTGATGCCGCTCAACCGATGGCGCGCAATCAGATGGTTGTACAGCGATAGCCATTCGTCGAGCAGCTGGCCAGGCTGATCGCAACGCTGCAGCTCGACCTGGGCCAGCGCGCGCTGGGCGTAGTAGCGATGATGCCTGCCGACGAACGTCCTCGCTGGGAGCCGCAAATCGGCGACGAAATGCGCTTTGTACGGCACGACCTTGTGCCCGAAGCACGTCTCCAGCGACTGTCGATCGTAGTCGCCGAACGGATCGGTGACGAGCGACACGCTGATCAGATCGGCGGCCAGCTCATCGACATCCGCGTCGAGTCCTGACCAGTCGAGGCAGGAGAACAACGGATAGCAGCCCATCGCATCCTTGTGCGATCCGCCGGGCACCGGGCGCTCGAGGATCCACCCCCCGCTTCGCGGCAGCCGACGCGGTCTGCCAAATTCTGTCAATGAGGCGGCATAGGCGGGATGCTGATAGCCGCTCGGTACGGCCGCCGGGTCGCGCAACGTCACATCGCCATATCGCTGTCAATCCGCGACGAGTGCATCGACGGTCTCGCGCGTCAGTTCCGCGACCCGCTGGATTTCCCGTGGCGTGAGGTCGCGAAAGAACGGCAGGCCCAGCGTGGACGCCGCCAGGGCTTCGGTGACCGGCAACGCGCTGCGCGGAAACGCCGCAGTCGCACGGTGGGCGTGCGCCCCGTCGCCCCACCAGCGGCGGGTCTCGACGCCAGCCCGTTCAAGGGTGCTGGCGATCCGCACCGCCTCGGAACCGGCGACCGTCATGACGCACGTCGACGCGATCCAGGACTGCCCGAATCCCTCCTGGAACCGCAGCCGGTTCGATTCCGGCAGCGCATCCCGATAGGCTCGCGCCACCGCCATCCATTCCCGGCGCACGCCCGCCCACTCGTCGAGGGCGGCGAGGCCGACCGCGGCGTGATACTCGCTCAACTTGGCATTGCCGGCCTGGACCGCGGCTTCGCGGGTGCCCGCGAACCCGAAGTTCGACCGGATGCGCAAGTCGCCGACCATCGCGGTGTCGGTGCTGATCACGAAGCCGCCCTCACCAACTCCGAAGACCTTGGTCGCATGCAAGCTGACAACTGCCGGCACTGCACCGGCGCCGAGGGTGTCGAACCCGGTGGCCGCATCGATCACGACCGGCAGGCCGGTACGCGACCGGAAACGATCCCAGGCCGCCGTATCGATCGGACCTCCGAACGGCACCACTGGCATGACCGCGCCGACAGCCGCCGGTGCGTCGGCAATGACGCCGTCAATCGTGCCCGGATCGAGGGTCCACGTGGTCGGATCGACATCGACGAAATATGGAATGAGCCCGGCCATAGTCGCGGCATGCGCCGAAGCGACGAAGGTCCATGCCGGCATCACGCAGAGCGTCCCCGGCCGTGCGCCAAGCGCGGTGAGCGCGACCGTCAGGCCGATGGTGCCGTTGGCCACGGTCGCAACGGTCCCGCCCGGCAGCCCGAAGCGCGCGGCCAGGCGATTCTCGAACGTGGCAACGAGCGGCCCGAAATTGCTGTAGATCCGCGACGAATCGATGGCCTTCAAATACGGCAGGAGCCGCTCCGCGGACGGGAGCTTGGGCCGCATGGTCGGAATGGTCGGCACTCGATCGCCCCCCGTTGATCGATCTGCTGAAACGATGCAGTCTACCACCAGGCTTGGATCGTCTACGCCGACAGCTCGTCCATCAGCGGCAGCCCGTGCTGGCGGCGTGACTCGTTGCCGTCGAAGGCGGCGGAGATCTTGTACAGCTCGAACCGCCCGTCGATGGCTTTTGCGGCCACACGCCGCAACAGCGTCTGCCGCTGACGCTCGCTCATGGGACGGAAGCCCTGCGCGATCGCCAGGTTCTGCCGGAGCACACGCATCGTGTCGATGCCGCTCACCAGCGTGGCGATCGGCAGGCTCAGCGCGTACCGGATCGCTTCCTGCGGCGTGACGGCTTTCGCCTTCACCGGGCGGGCGTCGCCGCCAAGACTCTTCATGCCGATGGGGGCGATGCCGCGGCGATTCAGCTCCGGCAGCACGCGCTGTTCGAAGCTTCGGAACGAGGCATCGAAGCAGTTGAGCGGCAGCTGGCACGCATCCCACGGGTAGTCGTGCGCCAGCATCTCGAGGTGCAGATCCGGATCCTTGTGTCCGGTGAATCCGACGAAGCGGACCTTGCCCTGCTGCCGAGCCCGATCGAGCGCCTCCACCGCGCCGCCCGGCGCGAAGTACTTCGCCGGCTCGTCGTCGAAGATCACCTCGTGGATCTGCCAGAGATCCAGGTAATCGGTCTTCAGTCGCCGGAGCGAATCCTCGAGCTGCTTCATCGCCGTCCGCGCGTCACGGCCGTGCACGCAGACCTTGGTCATCAGGAAGACTTCGTCGCGGCGGCCGACCAGCGCTTTCCCCATTCGGGTCTCGCTCACGCCCTCGTTGTAGTCCCAGGCGTTGTCCATGAAGGTGATGCCACCGTCGATGGCCGCGTGAACGAGCCGGGTCGCCTCCCGCTCGGTTTTCGGCAGGCCGAGATGCCAGCCGCCGAGCGCCAGAATCGAGACCGGAATTCCCGTGCGCCCGAACGGGCGTGTGGGGACCTCAGCTGTGGAGCTTGCCATCGGGACCTCCGAGTCATGTGCGACGCGCACACGTCGGACGATCTTTCAATGGCGGCACCGTCGGGCGCAAGGCCGGTGTGAACCGGCCCCCCCGTGTCTCATTCGTGTTGCAGCGCCGCCATGGGATCGACGCGCGAGGCGCGCCGCGCGGGGATCAGGCAGGCCACTGCCGCAACAGTGACGAGGACGGCCGACACCAGCGCCGCCGCCGGGGCATAGTCTGGCCGGAAGTCGTAAAACAACGTCGTCATCAGTCGCCCGGCAACGACTGTCAGACCGAGACCGATGACCAGCCCGACGAGGGTGAGTGTCAGCCCGCGGCGGCTGAAGAACACCAGGATGCTGACCGGCGACGCGCCGAGCGCCATGCGGACGCCGATCTCGTTGGTGCGTTGCGTGACCGAGTAGGAGAGCACGCCGTACAGGCCGACCGATGCGAGCAGGAGCGCGAGCAGCGCGAACGCGCCGAGGAGTGTGACATTCTGCGTCGGCACCGACAGCTGCCGGGCCACCACGTCCTCGATTGTCTGCACGCGCGTGATTGGCTGGTTCCGGTCGAGCGCCCAGATCGCCTCGCGCACGGCCGGCACGATGGACGCCGGTTCGACCGCGGTACGCACGACGATGCCGCTCGGCTCGTCGCCACTCTGGTCCGCCTGTTCGTGCAGGCGGTAAATGGCCGGCCTCAAGTCTTCCGTGACGCCGCGGTCGCGGATCTCCCTGACGACGCCGATGATCGTGTACCAGTAGCCCTTGTCGCCCAGGCGCCCGAACTTGAAGCGGCCGCCGAGCGCCGATCGTCCCGGGAATTTGCGATCGGCGAACGATTCGTTGACGATCGCCGCCGGCGACTCCGACCGCCGATCCGACAGGTCGAAGAACCGCCCTTCACGCAGGCTGGCCCCGACGGTCGAGAAGTACTCACGAGTCACCACGCGCGACAGCGCAACCTGTTCGTTGGCATCGCTGTTCGCCTGCCCGGACAGGCGATAGAACGTCGCCTGGTCGGTGACCGTCAGCGGGATGCGCGAAATCGCGGCGGCGCTGACCACCCCTGGAATCGCGCGAATCCGCTCGAGCTCGGCGTTGACGAAGGCCACGCGGCGATCGAAGTCGCGATAGCGGAACAGTGGGGTCACGAAGGTCAGGAGCCGTTCGCGCCGGATCCCGAGATCGAGCCGCTGGAGATGGTGAAACGTCTGCAACAGCAACCCGCCGGTGGTGAGGAGCACGACCGCCAGCGCCGTCTCCGCCACGATCAGCGAGTGCTGGAACCGGTGGCTGCGCGCGCCGGCGCTGCCGCGGCCGCCGTCGCGGAGGCTTTCCTGCAGGGCACGCCGCGACCCGCCGAGCGCGGGCACGAGTCCGAACGTCAGTCCTGCCGCAATGGCGATCGCCGCGGAGAACGACAGCACGCGCCAGTCGAGCGTCAGGTGCACGGCGACCATCGTGTCGGGCACCAGGGTCTCGAGGAATCGCATCGCCGGTATCGCGAGCGCGAGGCCGGCGATCGCCCCGAGTGCCGCGAGCACCAGGCTCTCGACCAGGAATTGCTCCATCAGCTGGCTTCGCGACGCCCCCAGCGCGGCGCGGACGGCGACTTCGCGACGGCGCGCGGTCCCGCGCGACAGCAGCAGGTTGGCGAGGTTGACGCACGCGATCAGCAGCACCGCCAGCGCGGCCGACAGCAGGACGACCAGCGACGTGGATGTCTTGCCGGCCAGATCCTCCCGCAGGGGCACCACGACCGCCGACCGCGCCGGCCTGACGTGTTCCGCGGTCACGCGCAGGTTGAGCGCGGCCATCTCGCGCCGGGCCTGTTCGAGCGTCGCGCCCGGCTCGAGCCGGGCGACGCAGTGCAGGTCGTGCCAGCCCCACCACTGCTGCACCATGGTGGCGGAGAAGGAGGTCGGCATCCAGACGTCGATATCGCGCGCGGGCAGGAACGAAAACCCGCGGGGCATGACGCCGATGATTTCGTAGGGGCTGTCGTTCAGCGTGATGATGCGGCCCAGCACGTCGCGCGATCCACCGAAGCGCCGCTGCCACAATCCGTCGCTGATGACCACGACCCTGGCGCCGCGGGCGTCCTCGTCTTCGGTGAAGCCGCGCCCGAGTTGCGGCGGCGCGCCCAGTACGCTCCAGAAGTTGGGCGTCACCTTTCGGGCCGGCAGCTGTTCGGGGCCGTCGTCGCTCGACAGGGCAGCGTCGCCCGGCTGCGTGGCCGCGATGTCGGTGAACACCGTATTCTGGCGCCGCCACTCGTACCACTCCGGCGGAGTCGAGTAGAACTTCGACTCGCCGGTCCGGGCCGAGTCGTCCCAGACCATCACCAGACGATCGGCATCAGCATAGGGGAGCGAACGAATCAGCACGGCGTCCACGGCGCTGAACATTGCCGTGTTCGCGCCAATGCCGAGCGCCAGCGTGGCGATGGCGATCGCCGAGAATCCCGGGTTGCGCCGGATCTGGCGCAGCGAGTAGCGCGCATCCCGTGCAAGCTGCTCGAGGCGGGTCCAGAGTCGGGGATTCTGGCTTGCCGCTGTCGTGCGAGTGTTCATCTCGGGTCACTCCCTTCCTCGCTTGGACGGGCGGCAGGGCTGAATTGGTTGCGGAGGTCGTGACCGCAGCGCGCAGTTCCTGGTCGCCGGTCCAGCGTGGCCAGCGGCAACGACCATCTCACTTTCAAACTGACGACCGCTGTCTAGCGGAAATTCTCGACCAGCATGATGTCGGACCCGGAGCGGTCCCTGTGCGCCATACAACAGCCAGCGTCCGTCCGGCGACAGCGCGAGGCCGGGATTTCCGACCATGGCGTCCTTGGTGAGTGTCACGATCGGTTTTGTGCGACCAGTCGCGAACTCGTAATAAGCAATCCGCCAGGCCGGCTCGATGAAATAGATGCCGTGCAAATCCGGCACCCAGGAACTCGTGAGTGCACCCTTGATGGGACCGAGCACCCGCGATTCGTCGCCCCCGTTGACGGGCCTGCTCCAGATCTCCAGAGTCGTCGGTCCACCTCTGTTGTAGAAGAGCCGCCTATCCGCTGATTCGACCGGATTCGTGCCGCCTTCCTGCGTGACTCGAATGACCTGTGCGGGCTGATCGATGGCCAGCTTCCAGATATCGAACGTGCCTGACCGATTCGACGAGAAGTAGAGCCAACGGCCGTCCTGGGACCATGATGGAGTCTCATCCCCGGCCGGGTCCACCGTCAGGCGGCGGATCGCGCTGCCCTCGGGCGTCATCGCGTAGATGTCGGCGTTTCCTTCGTCCATGTGCGCGAACGCGAGGAGTTGGCCGTTGGGCGACCATTGCGGAGAATGGGCCGGCGCGCTCGCGTAGGACGTGAGCTTGCGTGAATCGGACCCGTCCGCGTTTGCCATCCAGATCTCCCAACTGCCAGACCTGTTCGAGGCGAATGCGATCCGGGAGCCGTCAGGAGAGTAGACGCCAAGGGTCTCCTCACGACTCGAAGAGATGACACGTTCGGGCGAACCGAGACCGGTGGTGGACACTCGCCACAGGTTCGTATCGACCAGATACTCCTGATATGCCAGCAGCCGACCTCGAGTCGCGATAGCAGGCACGATGGCCCTCATGCCAATGCCCGAAACCTGTTCCGGCTCGGTGCGGGACGTCGATGCGGCAGCCAGGACTCTCCACAGCCCTCCAGCGCCAGACATCCCGGCGCGTTCGGACGAGAAGACGATGCTCTGCCCGTCCTCAGTCCAGGCAAGGCCTGTAATGGCGCTGACATCGAAGGTGAGTCGACGGGGTTCACCACCAGTCGCGGGCACGATATGAATGTCCGTCGCGTTGGGGGCGAGCGCGCGCGTGAACGCCAGCTCCCGGCCGTCTGGTGACACGTCAGGCTGGGTGTCGCCGTAGGACTGCGGAGGCGCCGACGTCAGCTGGTGTCTTTCACCAGTGTCCACTGACACTCGAATGATGTTGAACGGGTTCGCCCGGCGCATTCTGGTCGGCGACGGCAAGCGCTCGGCCATCAGGAAACCAGTCCAGGATGCGGGAACGCGGCGGCGACGATCCTGTCCAGGTACGCACCGAGATCGCCAAGTGAGCGTTCGCCACCCCCCACCGCAGGCGCCACGTACAACCGGAGCCTTCCGGTACCCCGAACGAACGCGATCGCACGTCCGTCAGCCGACCATGCCGGACTGTGGTCGGGCTCCGGATCCGTCGTCAAACGGAACGCCGACTCTTCTCCGATCCGCTTCACATAGATATCCAAGTTGTCATTCGTGTCGCCGGTCCCGACGAACGCCACCTGCTTCCCGTCCGGCGAGAAACACGGCTGGCCCTCGTAGCCGGGCGAACTGGTCAGCGGCGTGACACGTGGGACCTCCGTCGGTTCCGGCAGGGACCCGATTGAAAAGCAGGACGGCGAGGCTTCCTCCGAGAACGAGAAGAAGTGCGGCAATCCAGATCGCTGGAGCGGGTACGCGGCGCCCTGTGGGACGGCTTGCCTCCGGCGGCACGACCGGCTGGACGGTCGCGATCAGCCGATACCCCCTTTTTGGAATGGTTTCCAGAAATCGGGGCTGGTCCGCGTCGTCCGCCACCGCCTGCCGCAACTCCGTGATGGTCCGTGTCAGTGCTGATTCGCTGATCGCCTCGCTATGCCAGACCTCGTTGAGCAAGGTCTCCTTCGAGATGACCACGCCGGGGGAGGCGGCCAGGTAGACGAGCAGGTCCATCACTTTCGGACGGACCTGCACGGTCCGGCCGTCGCAGGACATTCGGCCCAGCGAAGGCTGCACCAGCCAGGCGCCGAGATAGAAATCCCCCTTCATTTCGGAGTTTCCACAACCGCGGAAGGCCGCTGATCATACTTCCAGACAGCCGCACGCCGGCCGGCGATCGGCCGGCCTCCGACGGGCATTGCGGATCTAACTCATGCATAATGGCGACTGACGAATGTGAGCGCCTGACCAGGTATCCCCCTTGATACTCACCTCCGGCACGCGTCTCGGCTCGTATGAAATCCTCGGCGCCATCGGCGCCGGTGGAATGGGGGAGGTGTATCGCGCGCGCGATACGAAACTCAATCGCGACGTCGCGATCAAGGTCCTCCCGGAAGTCTTCGCGCTCGACGCGGACCGGCTGGTCCGCTTTACACGCGAAGCGCAGACGCTCGCCGCGCTGAACCATCCCAACATCGCCGGGATCCATGGCATCGAGGAATCGGGACCTGTCCGCGCGCTCGTCATGGAGCTGGCGGACGGCGAGGACCTGTCGGCGATCATCGCGCGCGGCCCGATGCCGCTCACCGATGTGTTGCCGATCGCGAAGCAAATCGCCGAGGCGCTCGAGGCCGCGCACGAACTCAACATCGTCCACCGCGATCTCAAGCCGGCCAACATCAAGGTCCGCGCCGACGGCACGGTGAAGGTGCTCGATTTCGGTCTCGCCAAAGCGATAGACCCGGCCGGCGGTTCGAGCGCCAACCTGGCGAACTCCCCGACCCTCACCGCCCACGCGACGGCGATGGGCATCATCATCGGCACGGCCGCCTACATGGCGCCCGAGCAGGCACGCGGCAAGAGCGTGGACAAGCGTGCGGACGTGTGGGCCTTTGGTGCCGTGCTATACGAAATGCTCGCCGGCCGCCCGGCGTTTGCCGGCGACACCATCACGGACATCATCGCGGCGGTCGTCACGCGCGATCCTGACTGGACGGCAATCCCGGCGTCCACGCCCCCGACGATCCATCAGCTGCTGGCGCAGTGTCTCGAGAAGGACCCGAAACGACGGTTGCGCGACGTCGGCGACGCTCGGTTCGCCCTGGAGAGCACTCTGCCCCAGTCCGGTGTGTCCGCCATGGTCGGGGCTTCGGCGCTGCCGACCGGTGTCGCCACGCCGGCACGTCCCTGGGGATGGATCGCCGCGACGGCGGTTTGTGCGGCGGTCGCGCTGGTCCTTGCCACGACGGCCGCGACGTCCTGGCGCGGAGGCAACGCTTCGTCCGGCGGCGACAACTTCGAGCTGGCCATCGCGCCGCCGGCCGGAGCGGAGTTCCAGGTTGGATTCCAACCTGGGCAACGTGATCGTTTCGCCCGATGGCACGAAGGTCGCGTTCGTCGCCGCGACACCGAAGGCCACGACCTTGTGGGTGCGGTCGCTGGCGGTCGACGATGCCCGGTCCATCTCGGGAACGGAAGGCGCGTCGTACCCGTTCTGGTCTCCCGACGGCAAACGCCTCGGCTTTTTCGCGAACTCGAAGCTACGCACCGTGGACATCGCCGGTGGACTGCCGGAAGCCATCGCGGACGCGCCCACCGGCCGCGGCGGCTCATGGGCGGAGGACGGCTCCATTCTCTTCACACCGACCGGGGGCGCCACGGTTGTCAAGGTCGCGGCGACTGGCGGCGCCGTGACGCCACTGACGAAGCTCGACACGACACGTGGCGAAAACGCGCACTACTGGCCGGTCGTCCTGCCCGGCGGAACGCGCTTCCTCTACTTCGCTCGCAGCTCACGCGTCGAGAACAGCGGGATCTATCTCGCGCGTATCGACGGCTCATCGCCCCCGGTTCGTCTCGTGGCATCGCTCGCGAGCGGAGTCCTGGCCAGCCGGCCATCGACCGGCGAGCCGTACTTGCTGTGGGTCCGCGATGGGGATCTGCTCGGGCAGCCCTTCGACATCGACGCCGGCGTACTGCGCGGCGAGGCGGCCACCATCGCGCAGGGAGTGCGGGTCGAAGAGAGCCAGCGCCTGACGTTCGCCAGCGCCTCGCGCACCGGCATCATCGCCTGGGCCACGGCGACTGCGGCCGAGGCCGTCTTCGCGCTCTACAGCCGTGACGGCCGCCGCGTCCGCACGCTCGACATCCCGCCGGGCGATCTCGGTCAGCCTGCCATCTCGCCGGACGGCCGGCGGCTCCTGTACCTGCACGTGGACAAAGGACAAGGCTCGATTTACCTGCACGATCTCGAGAGTGGAGCGACGCAGCGTATATCGACCACGCCCGGCTACAGCGAGCAACCGTCGTGGGCGCGCGACGGCCGCACCATATTTTTTGAAAGCAACACCGATGGCAATCGCGTCCTGTACCGCATGGCGCTGGACTCGGGCGCGCAGGCAACGTTGCTCGCCAAGGGAAACTACGCCGGAGGATTCGAGTCGGGCGACGGACGGTTCATGATTTACACGGTGAGCAATCCGACGACCGGCCTCGATGTCGTGGCCCTGCCGCTGTTCGGTTCCGGCACGCCCGTGGCGCTGGCGGCCAGCTCGATGAACGAATACGTGTCCTCGATCTCGGACGATGGCCGATGGGTGACGATCGGCGACGTGGAAGGCGGATCGAGCGTCGTCCGACGGCTCATCACGACGGGCGACACCCCCACGCTCGGCGGAACGTTCTCGCTTGGATCCGATATCGCCAGCCCCGCGATGCTCCGCAGTGATGGCCGTGAAGTGTTCTTCGTAACCGCGGACGGCTCTCTTAAATCCGTGACGCTGACGCCGGCGGGTGAGGGACTGACGCTCGGCCCGCCGAAGACGCTGTTCAAGCTGCCTAGCGGCGACGGCAGCTTCAGTCCGAGTGCCCATGGCAACGAGTTTGTCGTCCAGGAATTACCGTTTGCCAAGGGGCAAACGCTGCGCGTGCTGACGAACTGGGAGAAGAGGCTGAGCAAGTAGATGCCGCTCATTCCAGGTTGCGCCATCGAGATCTGAATCTCCAGGGGGAAGCGGCGCGCGATCAGGCCCAGCCGCTGTTCCATTTCCGATTGAGTTTGGTGAGGCCAGGGACGGGAACGGGCGGCACGGGGAGCGGCCCGAACGTCTGGCCGCCGGGCGGCAGCAGGTCGAGGTCGGCTTTCAGCACCTGATCCCAGGTCAATTCCTGACCGGTATAGGCCGCCTCGCGGCCGAGGATTGCGGTGAGCGTGCTCTCGGCCACGGTTCGCAGCTCGTTGAGCGGCTTTCCCGCCCGGATGCTGGCGATGAGGTCCGTGTGCTCCTGCACATAGGGGTTCACCGGCCGTTCTGGCTTCTGATAGGTCCACGGTGTGGCGCCTGTGATCCCGCTCGACGCGTCCGAGCTGCCTTTCGTGCCGATGAAGTTCTCGCCGATGCGGTTCGTGGTGCCCTCGATCTGCCGGCACATGCTCATCACCCGCGCCCCGCCCGGGTACTCGAAGTCGACGGCGAAGTGATCGTAGATGTGTCCGTATTTCGGATCGGTGCGCTGCTGGCGCCCGCCCATGCCGATGGCCTTCACCGGATGCGCCTTCATCACCCAGTTCGCGACGTCGATGTTGTGGACGTGCTGCTCGACGATATGGTCGCCCGACAGCCAGGTGAAGTACAGCCAGTTGCGAATCTGCCATTCGGTGTCGGACCAGTTCGGCTGGCGGCCGTTGTTCCAGAGCCCGCCCTGGTTCCAGAAGACCTGGCCGCTCACGACATCGCCGATGGCGCCGTTGTGGATTCGCTCGATCGTCGCGAGGTACTCAGCCTGGTGGCGGCGCTGGGTCCCGGCGACGATGCCCAGCTTCTTCTTGAGTGCTTCTTCGTAGGTCGCGAGAACCGAGCGGATGCCGGCCGAATCGGTTGCCACCGGCTTCTCCGTGAAGATGTGTTTGCCGGCGGCCACGGCGGCGGCGAGATGCTGGGGACGGAACCCGGGCGGCGTCGAGAGGATGATCATGTCGACGTTCGACGCGATGACTTTCTGGTAGGCGTCGAAGCCGGTGTAGACCTTGTCGCCGGTGACCTTGAAGCCGGTCTTGTATCGGGCACCGAAGTTGCGGTCCTCGGCGGCCTGTTTGTCGAGGGTGATGCGCGACTGCTCGATGCGGTCGGGATTCAGATCGCCGAGCGCCGTGATCTCGACGCCCTCTGCCGACATGAGCACGTTGGCGATGGCGCCGGTGCCGCGCCCGCCGGTGCCGATCACACCGACCTTGATGCTCTCGGCTGACTGGGTGTGAACGCCGCTCGGAAACATCGCCGCGGCCGCGGCCGCCGTCGTCATTTCCATGAAGGATCGCCGGGTCACCGGCGAGATCGAGTCACTCATGTCAGTCTCCTGAGGTGATAGTTGCGAGCCGCGAGCCCCGGGCGATGAACCCGAGCCCCCTCGCCAGCTCCGGGCGAGTCCCGATCTCACTTTCCCAGCAGCCAGCCGGAATCCGACAAATGGTCCGTCCGACAACCACCAGCGGCTCTTCGGCAGCTGCGGATCGCGTTCGTTCCACGACGTGTCCTGCTCCGCCCGCGCCGCGGGTCCGGTGTCCTCGGGCGTGTCCCGGAACGATCCGCCGCGCGTGACGCGCGAGTCGTCCGAGGTCGTGACCCACTCGGCGGCGTTACCGAACAAGTCGAACAGTCCGAGCGCGTCAGGCTTGCGGGCGCCGACGGGATGCGTGGTCGCGCTGGCGTTGCCGCGATGCCAGGTGATGGTCTCGCGGCTGGCGCTCGTCGAATCCTTGCCTGCGGCGAGCTCTGCCGCGCGCGCCCACTCAGCTTCGGTCGGTAACCGGTAGGTTTTGCCGGTCTTCGCGGAGAGCCACGCGCAGAAAGCCTCCGCCGCCTGGCGCGTGACGCTGATGGCCGGGTAGCCGGCGTGGCCCCACCCGTAGTCGGGTGCGCCATAGGGACGCGAGGGGCGGGTGGATGCATCGCTGCTGGAGTTGCCGCGCACGTCCGAACCACCCTCGGCAAAGAGGTCGTACATGTCCCAGGTCACTTCGGTGCGGCCGATCGAGAAGGGTTCGACCTTGACGGTGGTCCCGCCGACCGTTACGGGCCCGCCCGGCACAGGAACCATCTCGAAGCTGACGACCGTGCCGCTGATCGTTTCCTTGTAGCCCTGCGCAGGCGCGCCCGAAGGGGCTTGCGCCATCGCGGCGACCGTGACTGCCAGCAGCGCACACGCAACATGTATGGGTAGCGAAGACAGAGAGCTGCGCACGAGGGTCCTATTATTGCTCAGTGTTCACGGCCCCGCCTGTCGTCCCGCCCACGCTGAACACGATCGCGTCGATGTGGTGCACGCAAGTGGCAACCACCACGGCGGAGCAGTCTGCCACACGGATATCGTGGTAGCGGCTGCCGACCTGTGTGACGCACTACCAGCACAGCTGCTTGACCCGATACGTGATGGATCGCGGCTCGGGCGGATTCTCGCCAAGCCCCAGAGAATGAAGCAGTTCATGAATGATCGTGGCTCGGCCCTCCAGGGGCTCGCGCTGCCAGGCTCTGGCGAATGACCGACCGCAGACCCGCACGATACGGTCGCCGGCAGCCGTAAAGGCCAGGTACCCGATGGCCGTTCGCATTGAGGACGCGCTTCACCGTCCTCGAAGATGAGGACGCTCAGGTAGCCGGCGAGCGTCATGTTCAGCGTCGCCAGCCTCTCCCGGAGCGGCCGCCCGTGCTGGTCGGCAAATTCCGAAAGCAGCGACTGACACTTCGGCGCTTTCAGCCATTCGGCGGCTCCATCGAGCGAGCGGACGACCGCGTCGCGCACATACGCGTCGTCGATATAGACACGAGACCACCTCGATTCGGGCGTGGCTGCGCGATCGGGTGCGAGCGTCGCGTTCTGGGCAATCGTGCGTTCGAACCGTGTGACGGGGGCGCAGTCCGGCGCACCCGCCAACCGGCCGACGGTGACGCCGAGCATCGTCCATGTGGAGAAGAGGTTTGTGCAGGAAGGCATGCGGCGACGGTGCCGCCGCGCGCCGGTGCTGTCTTGAAATCGGCGCTGAATTCTTCCTGAAGATCGACGATATTCTTGCTACCGCGGCGTGCGGCCGAGCGATCCGGCCACGTTCGCCGCGACGAGCGCGGTGTTCGTCGTGCTCGCCGGGGTGGCGTCGTGGCTGCCCGCGCGTCGGGCGGCCGGGCTGGCGCCGACGACGGCACTGCGGGAATGACTCGGCGGCGTCGTTCGAATCGGCGAAGAGGGCGTCGGTCAGCGGTCGTGAACCCTGGGCCTACTTGGGCTTCGACTCCCAAACGAGGCGATCGATGACCCAGGGACTGGTGCGACCGGGTCGGGAAACGGTCATGAGTGCGATCGCGTCCGTTGACTTGTGCGGTCCAGCCTTCAACACAACCTCCTCACGCATCCTGAACCTCAACTGTGCATGACTGGAGCCGGACGCGTCGATGTCGATGCGTTCGAATTCGGCAGGGAGGGTCACGGTGCACTTCACGGATTTGTATGCTCCCAACCTTGCCTGAACCTGTTCAGGGCTCACGCTGGGCATCATCCGCAGGATGGCGGCCGGTTGCATCGCTTCGAGTGCCGCGCAATACGCCGTGACGAGGGCCTCGATTTCCTTCCTTGCACGCGTCTCCTCGAGATTGACCGGCCTCGCAGGAGCAGGCGTGGCACTCACAGTGGACGGCGGCAATGTGGGAGGCGAAGGCGCCGGCGGTCCGGCCATGACCGGCGTGCCGGTAGCCTCCGCGGGTGATTCGCGGGGCGCCGGGACGGTGGGACGCGATCTCGGCGCCTGGATGACCGGCGATGCCGGAAGCTGCTTCGGCTCGACTGGCCCCATCGTTTGCGTCCTGGTCGCCGGGGGCCGCGCGGTCGCGACCAATGCAGCGCTTCGGTCGGTGGCCACGAAAGTCGCGCCACACGTGCGCGATCCGGTCATCGTCGTTTCACCGCGCGATGTGCAGTCGCCGGTGAACGCCGCGAGTTGTCGTCCGGCATCCGATTCGAAGGCCAGGGTGACCGCCGCGCCATCGACCAGGCTGGCGGTGCACGCCGAACCCAAGGTCCCGCACACAATCCCTCCTGGCGCCACGATCGTGCCGCCGACCGGTTTCTCAATCCTCAGTGGCCACGTCAGCGCCGCCGACGCTGATGACACTGGAACTGTCGAAGTCGGAGCCCGCACGACCAACTGGGGCGGTGAGGGCTGCAGCTTCCGGACAGTCAGCATCACCGCCAGCAGCACCACGCCGAACGAAATGCCGATGCTGAAGCGGATCACCAGCCGTCGCCGCCGGCGCCTGGGCGGCGTAACCTGCGTCCTCCCCGTAGTGATAGATGTTGCAGATGTGCGGGTGCGACAGCGCGGCAAGTGCTCGGGCCTCGCGGTCGAACCGGTTGCGGGCCTGGGGATCGAGATCGTTGCTCGCCGTGATGACCTTGATGGCGACGATGCGATCGAGGCGCGTGTCCTTCGCCTTGTAGACATCGCCCATCGCCCCGGAGCCGATGGCGGCGAGGACTTCGTACCGTTCCAGACGCGTGCCGGCTTTCAACGACATCACGAAGGCGTCATGATACGCGAGTCAAGCCTTGCAGAGAGGCCCACGATGCGGGGGGTGGCCGCGAGGTACCTCGACCTCACACCCGAGGTCGGCTCTCCTCGCCACGGTCGGCCTTGGATGGGCTACGATGCAGACTCCTCTTATTCGAATCACGAGCGAAATGGCTCCGTTGCCCAGTGGAGTGCAGCGTATGAACGACGACGTGACGCTCAGCATCCGTCAGTGATGGAGAACCGGTTCCTCGAGGCACACTAGGCATACCGCCGTGATCCTGGCGCTCGGTCTCCTCCTCCTCGCCCGCCCCGAACAGCCGTCCTCCGCGGTCACTGCACTCTGGCTAGGTCGATCCGCGGAGCTGGCGCTCGCCTGCGTTCACAAGGAATACCCCAACAAGATCGCCCACGTGCTGAACGGCGACACCGACGTGCGGGCGCCGCACGAACTGACGCCGGCGTTCTACGGGTGCTACGACTGGCATTCGTCCGTGCACGGCCACTGGCTCCTGGCACGCGTCGCGCGCCTCCACGGATCCGCGCCGTTTGCCGCCCGCGCGCGCGCGGCACTCGACGAGAGCCTCACCGCGGCGAATATTGCCGCCGAGATTCGCTACTTGAATGGAGCGGGCCGCGTGTCCTTCGAGAGACCCTACGGACTGGCTTGGCTGCTTCAACTCCATGCCGAGCTGCACGAATGGGCGACGGAACGGCCGGCTGACAAGGACGTTCGGAAATGGGCCGAGACGCTCGAGCCGCTGACCAGCGCGGCGACCTCGCGGATCGCCGACTGGCTGCCGAAGCTGACGGCGCCGATCCGGATCGGCGAGCACTCGCAGACGGCCTTTTCGTTCGGGTTGATGCTCGACTGGGCACGCGCGACGAGCGAGAAGAAACTGGAGTCGCTGCTGCTGTCCCGCTCGCGCGATTTCTACCTGAAAGATCGCGCGTGCCCGCTTGCCTACGAGCCATCCGGCGAAGATTTCCTGTCACCCTGTATCGCGGAGGCCGACCTGATGCGGCGCGTGCTGCCGGAGGCGGAGTTCACGCGGTGGCTGGGCGACTTCCTGCCGTCGTTACCGAACGACGGTCGAGGCGACTGGCTCGCGCCCGGCGTGGTGACCGATCCCACCGATCCCAAGCTTGGGCATCTCTACGGACTGAACCTCTCGAGGGCATGGATGCTATTGGCCATCGCGCAAAGCCTCCCGGCGTCCGATCCGCGCGGCGCGTCACTCATGGCCGCCGCGCGGATGCACAACACTGCTGGAATGACAGGCGTCACGGGCGATCACTATGAAGGTAGCCACTGGCTGGGCACATTTGCCGTGTACCTCGAATCCGGCCGTGGTCTGCCGGTTTCCGGAAGGAGGAGGTAGGGACGTGAGACCGGCTCGCTTCGCCATGGTCGCGCTGCTCGCCGGTGCGCTGGTGACGGCGCAGGCGATCGCGACCGGGCCTGCCCTGAGCGGAGTCGAGGGACCTGCCCTGAGCGACGCGCAAGCAAGCGGAGTCGAAGGGAAGCGGGTCGAGGTCCTGTTCCTGGGTCACACTCGCGCGACCGAGGCTACCGACCCGAAGGCTGGAGGCTGGTACCACGATTCGGATCGCTTTGCGCCGATGCTGAAGGCGGCGCTCGCGCCCTACGGCTTCAACTTTTCCTACACGACCGACGCCGCCGATCTGAACGCGGCCAACCTCGCGAAGTACGACGCGCTGCTGATCTACGCGAATCACCGGGCGATCGCGCGCGTCCCAGGAGAAGGCGCTGCTCGATTTCGTGGCCGGTGGCAAGGGGCTGCTGGCACTCCACTCGGCTTCGTTCTGTTTCCAGAATTCGCCAGCCTACATCGCCCTGCTGGGCGCGCAGTTCGAGCGGCACGGGACCGGCGAGTTCACCGCGGCATTCGTCAATCCCTCGCACCCGGTGCTGGCGGGGCTGCAGCCGTTCCAGGTCTGGGACGAGACTTACGTTCACACGAAACTCGGTCCGGATCGCACCGTCCTGATGGAGCGGGCCGAAGGCGCGGGCCGCGAGCCGTGGACGTGGGTCCGCACCCACGGAAAAGGCCGCGTTTTCTACACCGCCTATGGGCACGACGAGCGAGTGTGGGGCCATCCGAGCTTCCACGCGCTCATGAAGAACGCGATGACCTGGGCGATTGGGGTTGACGCCGCGGCCCAGCTCTCCGCGCTCGCGATCGCGCCGCTGCAGTACACCGGACGCCCCGGCGCCGGTCCCGAACTACGAGCGGCGGAATCCCGCGCCGAGGTTTCAGCAGCCGCTCTCGACAGCCGAAGCCGCAAAGCACATGCAGATCCCGCCCGGCTTCGAGCTGCAGCTGTTCGCGGCCGAGCCGCTGATCACCGGCAACCCGGAAGCGATGGCGTGGGACGAGCGCGGCCGGCTCTGGATCGCCGAGACGAGGGACTATCCGAACAACCCGCAGCCGGCCGGCCAGGGGAATGACGTCATCAAGATCCTGGAAGACACCAACCACGACGGCCGGGCCGACAAGGCCACCGTCTTCGCCGACAAGCTGACGATCGTCAGCAGCCTCGTCTTCGCCAACGGCGGCATCATCGTCTCGCAGGCTGGAGAGATGGTCGCTTTGAAGGACACGAACGGCGACGACAAGGCCGACCTGCGCGAGTCCCTGATCCGCGGCTGGAGCATCCGCGATACCCACGCGCTGGCGTCGAACCTGAAGTACGGGCTGGACAACTGGGTCTGGGGCGCGGTCGGCTACTCGGGCTTCAACGGCACCGTCGGCGGGCAGGCCCTGAACTTCAATCAGGCCCTCTATCGCTTCTCGCGCGACGGCAACCGGATGGAGCACATGGCGAACTTCACGAACAACACGTGGGGGCTCGCCTTCAACGAGACCTTCGACGTGTTCGGCTCGACCGCGAACGGCGAGCACAGCGTCTACGTCGCGATCCCGCGGCCGTACTACCAGGGCGTGTCCGGCCTGACCGGCGACGGCAAGAAGAAGATCGACGGCCACTACGCGATGCAGGCGAACACGCAGAAAGTCCGGCAGGTGGACGTGCAGGGCGGGTTCACCGCCGCGGCGGGGCACAACTTCTACACCGCGCGCGCGTTCCCCGAGGAGTACTGGAACCGCATCGCCTTCGTGAACGAGCCGACCGGCCACGTCGTCCATCGGGCGATCGTCGAGCGCCAGGGCTCGGGCTTCGCCGAGAAGGACGGCTGGAACATCGCCGCGAGCGACGACGAGTGGTTTGCGCCGGTGCACGCGGAAGTCGGACCCGACGGCGCGTTGTGGCTCCTCGACTTCTACGACTTCATCATCCAGCACAACCCGACGCCGATCGGCCCGATTGCGCAGGAGCATCCGTTTCAGAACGGCCTCGGCAATGCGTACGACACGCCGCTGCGCGAACACGATCGCGGCCGCATCTACCGGCTCGTGTGGAAGGGCGCGAAGCCGTACACGCCGCTCTCGCTGAGCGTGAGCCGGCCGCTCGAGCTCGTGCAGGCGCTCCGCCACGACAACATGTTCTGGCGCACGACGGCGCAGCGCCTCATCGTCGAGCGAGGCAAGACCGATGTCGTCCCGCAGATCATCGCCGTCATCAACGACCGCACGGTCGACAGGATCGGGCTGAATTCCCCCGCCGTCCATGCGCTGTGGACGCTGCACGGCCTCGGCGTGCTCGACGGCAGCGCAATGCGCGCGCGCGCTCGAAGCGGCGACCCGCGCGCTCTCACACCCGGCCGCCGGCGTGCGCAAGGCGGCGCTGTCGGTGCTGCCGACGACGCCGCAGTCGATCGCGGCGGCGCTCTCGGCTGGCGCGCTCACCGACAAGGATCTGAACGTGCGGCTGAACGCGCTGCTCGCGCTCTCGAGGATGCCGGCGTCCGTCGAAGCCGGTCGCGAAATCTATCGTGCCAGCAAGGATCAGGCGGTCATCGAGGACGAGTGGCTGCCGGAGGCGGTCTGGATCGCCGCGACCAGGCACCAGGAAGGCTTCCTGAAAGCGTACGCAGACGAGGTCGGCGTTCCCGAGGTGATGAAGATCGCGGTTCGCGGTGCGCGCGGGGAGCGGGGCGGTGGCGTGGACTGGTCGGCGCCCTCGCTCCCGGATGCAGACTGGAAAGTCGTCCCGGCCCCGAAGGTCTGGAGCGAGACCGCCATCGGCGATCACGTCGGCACGATCTGGCTCCGGCGGACGATCGACGTGCCGGCGAACGCCGCCGGCAAGCCAGCGGAGATCCGGCTGGGGATCGTGGACGACTCCGATGTCACCTACGTCAACGGTGTTCGCATCGGCGCCACGTCGACGTCGCGCAACCTGCCGCGGCAGTACAGCATTCCCGCGGGTGTCCTGACCGCAGGGTCGAACGTGATCGCCGTGCGCATCTCGAACGTCAACGGCCGTGGCGGGTTCGTGCCCGATCCGGCGCCGGCGCCCGGTGTGTCGCCGCTGGCGAAGGGATCCGGGCTGACCGGCATGGTCATCGCCGGAGAAGGCTTCACCATCCGCCTCGAAGGTGACTGGCGCGCGAAGGTCGAGGAGTCGTGGCAGGGCGGACGCCGCCGTGAGATCGTGCCGAACGTACCGATCGCGCAGCAGTTCCTGCTCGCCAACAGCCCGGTCGCCGACATGATGAAGTCGCCGGTGACGTCCGCGCCCGCGGGATCGGCGTCACCGTCGGCAGGAGCGCCCGGCTCGTCGCGGCCGCGGCGCCCTGGCCATCACGCTCGGCGTGATCAGCGGTCAGATGAAGTTCACCCAGACCACGATCACCGCGCGACCCGGTCAACGGGTCGAGATCACCCTGAACAACACCGACGACATGCCGCACAACATCGTGATCTTCAGGCGCGGCACCATCGCCGAGTACGAGAAGGAGCTGTTCGGATCGCTGAACGAGCCGAACGCGCAGCTGCGCGGCTTCGTCCCGGACTCGCCGAACGTCCTCGTGGCCTCGCGGCTGCTGAACGCAGGAGAGTCAACCGTCGTGACGTTCGACGCCCCCACCGAGCCGGGCGAGTATCCCTTCGTGTGTTCGTTCCCCGGGCATTGGGCGACGATGCGAGGCGTGCTCAGGATCGAATGACCGCGCTGTTCGAATTCGAGAGGGCCCGCCTGAAAAGACCTTCCGTGACCTGGCAGTGGCACGGCTCAGTCGAAGTCCGGTAATATCAGCGCCCCATAGGAGGTTTCATGCGCGAACGCCATTACTCGCTTTGCGCGATGACGGCCGGCATCATCATGTGTGCCTTCGTCACCGCGGAAGCATCCAACGTCACTACACATGACGCTGCGCGATCTTGTCGAGCGCGGCGATCGCATCGTCCGCGGCACCGTGCTCGCGGCCGATGAGGGAACGGTGACCGCCGGCGGCGGCACCATTCCCATCGTCATCTACAAGATTCGTGTGGATGAGGCGTTGAAAGGAGAGGCGGGCCAGGGAGACGTCATCGAAGTGCGGCTCCTTGCGACGATGAAGCAGTCAACCGCCGGCTCGCTGCGCCGCGCGACCGCTGCTTCGCGATCTGCCACGCTTCGCCGTCGGACGCGACTACCTCTTCGTGCTCACCCGTCCCAGCCCGATCGGGCTGTCCACGACCGTCGGTCTCGGCCAGGGATTGTTCCAGCTGCGCGGGCGGCCCGGGCAGGAAGAGGCCGTGAACGAGGCCAACAACCTGGGCCTGTTCAGTGGTCTCCAGGGAGCGCCGGCGACGCCGGGGCCCGGTGGCCTACGCGTCGCTCGTCAAACAAATCCGTAGTCTGCTGGGACGTTGAGGAGGCCGACATGCGATCAGCACTACGTGCAGCATTCCGGCCGGCCTTCGTCCTGGCCACGGTTCTGTTCCTCGCCCCTGCCGCCTTCGCGGGCGGACCGCTCGCAGTGTGCCGCCCCGGCGTCCCATATGCGTGGGCCAACGGCGGCGCCAACATCCCGTGGAATCCCGACCAGGGCAACCTCGGGCCGCTCACCAACGCGCAGGCGGTGCCGTTCGTCGGGCTCGCGTTCGGCCAGTGGGACGCCATTCCATCGGCGTCGACGACCTACTTCCAGGGGCCGGCCTTGCCTGAGGACGTCACCGTCGACAACTTCTTCCCCTATATCTTCCCGGCGGCGCCCGACGGCCTGTCGGCGATCGTCTTCGACGACACCGGCGAGATCTTCGATCTGCTGTTCGGGCCCGGCTCCGGCGTCCTCGGCTTCGCCGGGCCGGAATGGCTGGACCCGGACACCTGCCACATCGTTGAAGGCGTGTCATTCCTGAACGGCCCGACGTTCACCAGCCTGCAGGTCTCGCTCGACATCATGGTCCACGAGTTCGGCCACTACCAGAATCTCGCGCACACGGTGGTCAATGGACAGATCGTGCTCGGCGACACCTCGGGCCCGACGCCGAACAACACCTTCCCGATCGGATCGCTCGTCAACAGGATCGAGACGATGTACCCGTTCTATTTCGGGCCCGGGGCCGGTATCGGCGACGCCCGACAAGGACGACATCGGGATCTTTTCGACGCATCTATCCGGCGGCGGGCTTCTTTGCCGACCACCGGCGACGATCACCGGCCGCATCCTGGCGTCGAACGGGATGACGCCGAAGACCGGCTTCAACGTGATCGCGCGCAACGTCGCCAATCCGATGGGTGACGCCGTGTCCTCGATCTCGAGCGATCTCACTAATGACTACTCGCCGGACTCTCCGCTCGCCGGCGTCTACACGCTGCGCGGTCTGACGCCGGGCGCGCAGTACGCGATCTTCGTGGACGGCCTGCAGGAGGGCGGGTTCAGCACGCCACCGGGCATCCTGCCCGGACCCGAGGAGTTCTACAACGGCGTCAACGAGAGCAACAACTCCTCGACCGATGTGCCGAACCAGTTCACGCCGGTTCTGGCCGTCGCCGCGACGCGTAGTCGGATGACATCGACATCATCTTCAACCGCTTCACCGCCGGCGCGCCGCTGCCGCTGACCGACGACGGCTCGCTGGAGCTCGCGCTGCCGTTCCGCTTCCGCATGTGCGGCACGGCCTACGAAGAGATCATCGTGAACGCGAACGGCACGGTCACGCTTCGGCGCGCCGAACGCCGACTTCAGCGAGTCGGTGCCCGAGTTCCTCGCCGGTCCGCCGCAGATCGCGGCGCTCTGGGACGACCTCAATCCTGCCGTCGGCGGCACGGTCACGTTCGCGGAGAGCCAACAGCGCATTCACGATCAAGTTCACCGGCGTACCCGAAGCGGGCGCCGCGGCAGGCTCGAACACGTTCTCGATCACCCTCGAAGCGCCTCAGTCAGATCCAGGTCGTCAGTACGGCGCCATGTCCGCACGCGACGGACTGGCGGGGGTCAGCTGCGGCGGGGCGGTCACAAGCGGCTTCGAGAGGCCGGTCGATCTGAGCGCGCTCGCCGGGTCGGTCGTCAAGCTGACTTTCCAGCCCGCGGTGTACGAGCAGTTCGTCGCGCCGACGGCGACCTCGCCGGGATCGCCGAACGATCTGTCGAATCTGTCGCTGCACTACACGCCGACCACCGACTACTTCGATTCGTTCGAGCCGAACGGATCGCTGTCACAGGCACGGAGGGTGACGCTGCCGTTCAGCACCATCCCGGTGCACTTCTTCACTGAGCTGAGCAGCCCGGACGACGTGGACTACTTCCGCTTCCAGGCACAAGCAGGCCAGGTCATCGTCGCGGAAGTGTTGAGCAGTCGAGATCGACACGGTGCTCGGGCTCTTCCACCGCGCCAGCGGCACCTTGCTGGCCGCCGACGACGACAGCGGCCCGGGCACGCTGTCGCGGCTGACGTTCACGATTCCCGTGGACGGCGAGTACGCGATCGCCGTCTCGAGCTTCCCGGACTTCGAATTCGACGGCGGCGGCGAAGGCGGGATCGGACGCTACGTGCTCGACGTCCGCGTACCGCCGCCGGCGCCGCCGCCGACGACGCGGCTCGAGTTCCCGGCGGGACCGGTGGGTCTCGACGGGTCGGTCGTGGCCGTCGTGGCGGCGTCGAGCGTGCCGGCAGCCGCGCCGCCCGCGGAGAAGCACGACATGATCGCGTCGGACGAGCGCCGCACGCACGGTCGGCCGTTCGCGAGAGCGTAGCAAGTTTCAGGCGCGCGAGCAGCA
>CAWIKP010000005.1:0-38814 GCA_963836735.1 uncultured Acidobacteriota bacterium
GGCAGGCATCGGACATGAATCCCACTCGGAGACAGTTCCTCACCTCGACAACCATGGGCGGTGTCGCCGCCTCGGTGCTCGGCTTCGATCTGACCCCCGCGTACGCCGAGGTGCGCGAGCTGAAGATCGCGCGCACCACGGAAACGCGCTCGACCTGCCCGTACTGCTCGGTGAGCTGCGGCGTCATCCTGCACACCCTCGGCGACAAGTCGCGCAACGTGAAGCCGCGGATCGTGCACGTCGAGGGCGATCCCGATCACCCGATCAACCAGGGGACGCTCTGTCCGAAGGGCATCACGCTCAAGCACAACATCGTCAACGATCGGCGGCTCACGACGGTGCGCTACCGCGCGCCCGGCAGCCAGGTGTGGGAAGACAAGTCCTGGGAGCTGGGCCATCGATCACATCGCGCGGCTGCTCAAGAAGACCCGCGACGAGAAGCTGCGGGTGAAGGACGCGCAGGGCCGGGCGATCAACGCGCTGACCGCCGTCGGCGTGATCGGCGGCTGCACCGACACCAACGAGATGAACTATCTCCTCGTGAAGGCCTTCCGCGCCGGGCTGGGCGTGGTGCCGATCGAGCAGCAGGCCCGGATATGACACGGGCCGACGGTGGCCAGTCTGGCCGCCACGTTCGGACGAGGAGCGATGACCAATGGCTGGACCGACATCCGCAATGCGGACGTCATCCTCGCCATGGGCGGCAATCCGGCTGAGAACCACCCGGTCGGGTTCCGCTTCGTCATGGAGGCGCGACGGAACCGCAACGCGAAGCTGGTGTCGGTCGATCCGCGATTCAATCGCACGGCGGCGGTCGCCGATCGCTTCGTCCAGATCCGCGCCGGCACCGACATCGCGTTTCTCGGCGGGCTGATCAATCACGTCCTGACCCACAACCGCTATCACGACGAATACGTCCGTCTCTTCACCAACGCGCCGTTCCTGGTCTCTGAGCAGTACGCCTTCGACGAGAAGCGCGGCGTGTTTACCGGATGGGACGACGAGAAGAAGACGTATGCGGACAAGTCGAGCTGGAATTACGAGCTCGACGGGCAGGGGTTCGCGAAGATCGATCCCGCCCTCGAGCATCCGCGATCGGTGTTCCAGGTGATGAGGCGCTTCTACTCGCGCTACACGCCGGACACCGTCTCGAACATCTGCGGCTGCAGCGCCGACGATTTCGTGAAGGCGGCGGATCTCATCACCTCGACCCATACGCCCGAACGCGTCGGCACGATCCTGTATGCGCTCGGCTGGACCCACCACAGCCACTCGGTGCAGCTGATTCACGCCGCGGCGATGCTGCAGCTGCTGCTCGGCAACATCGGACGGCCCGGCGGCGGGCTCAACGCGCTGCGCGGCCACGCCAATATCCAGGGGGGCACCGACTGCGGCATGGCGTATCACAACCTGCCCGGCTACATTGCCATTCCCAAGGCCGATCACGAGTCGCTGACCTCGTTCATCGGCGCGGTGACGCCGAAGCCGCTGCGGCCGAACGCCACGAACTTCTGGTCCAATACCGATCGCTTCGTCGTCAGTCAGCTCAAGGCTTATTACGGCGCGGCGGCGACGCCGGACAACGAGTTCGGCTACGCGATGCATCCCAGGCTGCCGCAGTCGGCGCCGGGCGCCTACGAGAACTGGAGCTGGGCCCACATCTTCGATCACATGTACCGCGGCGAGATGGACGGGTTCTTCAGCTTCGGGATGAACCCCGTCAGCAACGGCCCCCACTCGCGCAAGGCGATCGCCGCGCTCGCGAAGTTGAAGTGGATGGTCGTGGCGGAGAACTTCGAGCAGGAGACGGCGTCGTTCTGGCGTCCGGAGATCCTCGACCTGGTCGATCTGAAGCCGGAGGACGTCAAGACCGAAGTGTTCCTGCTGCCGGCGGCCAACTTCGCCGAGAAGGACGGCAGCTTCGTGAACTCGGCGCGCTGGATCCAGTGGAAGTGGAAGGCCGTGGATCCGCCAGGCGAGGCCCGCGCCGATCAGGAGATCGTCGCGCGCATCTTCCTGAAGGTGCGCGAGCTCTACGAGCAGGAAGGGGGCACCTACCCGGATCCGATCCGCAACCTGAACTGGTGGTACAGCAATCCCGTGCAGCCATCGCTCGACGAGGTCTGCAAGGAGCTCAACGGCTGGGCGCTGCAGGATGTGCGCGATCCGGCAGGAGCGGTCACCATGCGAGCCGGGCAGCAACTCGGCCGCTTCCTCGATGCCCGCGCCGATGGCTCGACACTGTCGGGCAACTGGCTCTACATCGGGATGTACACGGACGCCGGAAACCTGACGCAGCGCCGCTCTCAGAGCGACCCGAGCGGCCTCGGCCGGTATCAGGACTGGACGGTCAGCTGGCCGGCGAACCGGCGGATCCTCTACAACCGCTGCTCGGCCGACGGGCAGGGACGGCCGTGGGATCCGTCGCGCGTCGGCATCGCGTGGAACGGCACAGCGCTGGGTCGGCGACACGCCCGACTACACGGTGGACAGCGCGCCGGATGCGGGACTCGGCGCGTTCATCATGCTGCCCGAGGGCGTGGCGCGCCTGTTCATGCCGGGGCAGTTTGTCGACGGACCGTGGTCGGAGCACTACGAGCCGGCCGAATCGCCGGTCGCCAACCCGCTGCATCCCGAGCACAGCTCGAACCCGGCCGTGCGCCCCTTCACCACCGAGTACGACGTGCTCGGCAAGCCCGATGCGTTCCCGATCGTCTGCACGACCTACCGGCTGACCGAGCACTTCCACTACTGGACGAAGAACAACCCCTACAACGTGCAGCTCCAGCCGGAGTTCTTCGTGGAGATCCCGGAGGAGCTCGCACGCGAGAAGGGCATCGCGAACCGCGACATGGTGCGCGTGACCTCGGCGCGCGGATCCATCGAGGGGCGCGCGATGGTCACGCGCCGCATCAAGCCGATGCAGGTCGCCGGGCGCACGGTGTACCAGATCGGATTCCCCATCCACTGGGGCTTTCTCGGACGAGGCCAGCAGCGGGGCTCGCTGGCCAACCTGGTGACGCCGACGGTGGTCGATCCCAATTCTTTTGCGCCGGAGTACAAGGGATTTCTGGTGAGGCTGGACAAGGTGTAACTTTGTCAAATCCCAAGCTCCAAGCTCCAAATCCCAAGGAGAGTCGCTCGACGCAGCTGGGTGGAAAGCGCCGCACGAAGCTTGTTGTTGCGCCCATTCACCGAGATGGGTCGAAGGACCCTCCTTGGGATTTGGAACTTGGAACTTGGGATTTGACAGAAATCTATCTGATGCCTGCCACCCTCGAACTTCTCCGAGTGTCCGCGAGCAGCCCGCCCGCCCCCGGCGTGCGAAGCCTGCCCGTCGTCACCAAGCTGATCGACACCTCGACGTGCATCGGCTGCAAGGCCTGCGAGGTGGCGTGCCAGGAGTGGAACGACCTGCCGCCGGAGACCACGGTGCAGCTGGGCACGTACCAGACGCTGCCCGAGATGTCGGCCAACTTCTGGAACCTGATCAAGTTCCGCGAGCACGAGGAGAACGGCGCGCTGCAGTGGCTGATGCGCAAGGACCAGTGCATGCACTGCGCCGATCCGGGCTGTCTCGCCGCCTGTCCCGCGCCCGGCGCCATCGTCCAGTACACCAACGGCATCGTCGACTTTCAGCAGGACCAGTGCATCGGGTGCGGCTACTGCATCACCGGCTGCCCGTTCGACGTGCCGAAGATTCACACCAGGACGAAACGGGTCTACAAGTGCACGCTGTGCGTGGACCGCGTCGCCGTGGGCCTGCAGCCCGCGTGCGTGAAAGCATGTCCGACGAGCTGCCTGCAGTTCGGCACCAAGGAGGCGATGCTCGACGTGGCCACGAAGCGGGTCGGGCAGCTGAAGGAGAACGGATTCCCGAACGCCGCGGTCTACGATCCGCCCGGCGTCGGCGGCACGTCGGTGGTGACGGTGCTCGCCCACGGCGACCGGCCCGAGCTGTACGGCCTGCCGCGCGATCCGTCGGTGCCGCTCGCGGTGAGGCTGTGGAAAGGACCGCTCAAGTGGATCGGGAACCTCGCGATGCTCGGGGGCATTCTCGGCGTTGCGGTGCATTTCGTGCGTTTCGGACGGAAGCAGCCGACCGAGGGTGAGCCTCGATGAAAACAGACCGCCTGCTTCGATATTCGTTCCCGGAGCGCCTGATGCACGCGCTCTCCGCCGTGTCGTACGTGTACCTCCTGCTCACGGGCCTCGCCTTCTGGACGCCGGCCTTCTACTGGATTGCCACCGTGCTCGGCGGCGGATACCTGTCGCGCGTCCTGCATCCGTGGATCGGCCTGGTGTTCACGATCGCCGTCTGCTGGATGCTCGTCACCTGGTTCCGCGACATGCAGACGACGGCCGGCGATCGGGAGTGGCGGAAGGCGATGCGGTATTACATGCGCAACGAGGACGCGCTGGTGCCTCCCGCGGGCCGGTTCAACTTCGGGCAGAAGCAGTTCTTCTGGCTGATGGTCGTCTGCGGCGCCGCGCTGCTCGTCTCGGGGGTCGCGCTGTGGTTCACCGCGGCGATCCCGCGCGGGTTCCAGGCCGTCCGCTACCTCGCGGTGCTGGTGCACGCCGTTGCCGCGCTGGCCTCGATCGGCGGCATCATCATCCACATCTACATGGGCCTCGCAGTCGTTCCCGGCGGTCTCCATGCCATCCTGCACGGCGACGTCAGCGAGCAGTGGGCCCGGCACCATCACGGGCTGTGGGCCGCTCAGGCGCCGCGGATCCGCACCTCGGGCACCCATGCCGACAACGACGCTTGAGTCGACATGGGACGCGAGGATCGCCCGCGCGCGCGACCTCGCATCGAGCCGCCCGGCCGCGCGCGATCTCCTGACGTTCTACGCGGCGCTCGCGGAGTACCAGCGCGCGCTCGCCGCCGGTGCACGCGACGCGGGGACGTTCGACGTCCACCGTGTGGTCGAGGCGATTCCGGGTCTTCTGGCCTGGCTGCGCGAGAACGGCCCGGCTGATCTCGCAGCGTCAGTCGAGGAGCTTGATCGACCCATACTTGCGAGCCTCGTGGCTTCCGGCTTCAGCCGGAAGGATGCGAGCGGCGTTGGCCTTCCGCCTGAAGGCGGAAGCCACCCGAGTGAATCCGAGAATCCCGCCGAACGTTTCGTCATCGAATCATTGCTGCAAGCATTCGCGGAACAGCTTGCGAATGGCGATCCGCCCGCTCCCGGCTCGATGCCGATGCGCTGCCCCCGCTGCGCCGGGCCGCCTGTCGCCGCCGTGCTGCGAGAGGAAGGGCACGGGGCGAAGCGATTCCTGCTGTGCGCGCTCTGCCTGCGCGAGTGGGAATGCCTCCGGATGGTGTGCCCGTTCTGTGGTGAGCAGGACTTCGACAAGCTGCCCGTCTACACCGCTGAGCAGTTCTCGCACGTGCGCATCGACGCCTGCGATCGGTGTCACCACTACATCAAGACCATCGACCTCACGAAAGACGGCCTCGCCGTGCCGTGCGTCGACGACATCGCGAGCGTGTCGCTCGACCTCTGGGCGCGCGAGCGGGGCTATACGAGGATCAAGCACAACGTATTCGGGATCTGAACCCCGTCAACTCCCAATTCCCAAAACCCAAATCCCAAGGGAAACCGCTCGAACAACTGGATGAAAGTCGAGCCCACCAGCTGGCTGGTGCGATTTTCGCCCCATTGTTCGAGCGGCTCCCCTTGGGATTTGGGATGTTGGGATTTGGGAGTTGGGAGTTGATGTAGTCTTCCCCCGTGCCCTGGTATACCGTCGAAAACGTCGCTGATGTGCCGTCCCCGGCGCTGCTCGTCTACCCCGACCGTGTCGACCAGAACATCCGCCGCATGATCGATATCGCGGGCGGCGTCGAGCGGCTGCGGCCTCACATGAAGACCAACAAGCTGCGCGAAGTGGTGCGGATGCATCTGGATCGCGGCATTACCAGGTTCAAGTGCGCCACGATTGCCGAAGCAGAGATGGCGGCGGCGGCCGGGGCTCCCGACGTGCTGCTCGCCTACCAGCCGGTCGGGCCGAACGTCCTACGGTTCACGCATCTCGTGGAGACGTTCTCCGGAACGCGGTTTTCGGCGGTCGTCGACGACGAAACCACGATCCGCGCACTGTCCGACGCGGCGGTTCCGGCCGGCGTCACGCTGAACCTGTTCCTCGATCTCGACGGCGGCATGCACCGCACCGGCATCGCGCCGGGGGATCGCGCGGTGGAGGTCTATCGGCTGGCGTCGACGCTGCCGGGCCTGCACGCGGCGGGCCTGCACATGTACGACGGGCACATCCACGACACCGACCTGAACGATCGCCGGAAAGCGTCGGACGAGGCCTTCGCGCACGTGCAGAAGATGCGCGAAGCCCTGACGGCGGCCGGCCTCGCCGTCCCGACGGTCGTCGTCGGCGGCACGCCGACGTTTCCGCTTCACGCCGCCCGCACCGACGTCGAGTGCAGTCCCGGCACGACGGTCTTCTGGGATTTCGGCTACAGCACGATCCTCCCGGATCTCGATTTCGCGCCGGCAGTGGTGCTGCTCACGCGGGTGATCAGCAGGCCGGAGCAGAACCGCCTCTGCCTGGATCTCGGTCACAAGGCCGTCGCATCGGAGAATCCGCACCCGCGCGTGAAAGTGTTCGGCCTCGAAGACGCGACGCCGGCCGGGCACAGCGAGGAGCACCTGGTCCTCGAAACCGATCGCGCCGCCGATTTCCCCGTGGGATCGCCGCTCTACGGCCTGCCGTGGCATGTGTGCCCCACGGTGGCGCTGCACAACGAGGCGGTCGTGATCCGCAACGGCCGGGCCGAAGAGCGCTGGCAGATCGTCGCCCGCGCCAGGACGCTCACTATCTGAGAGTTGTCGGGCGAACCTTCCCCAGGTGTTCGAACTTCCCGACTGATTGGCGTATATTCTCGCAGCACATATGCGTGACAGCCGTTTGCTGGTCCGTCATCGAACGTTCCCGCTCATCGCCGCAGGCCTGGTCGCCGCAACGCTGACTGGCGTGGCCGGCGCCGCGCGCAGCAGCAAGAACTGGTGGGACAACCTCGCCGGTCCGGACAGCTCGAATTTCGTCGACCTGGATCAGATCAAGAAATCAAACGTCGGCCAGCTCGAAGTCGCATGGTCCTACCCCTATGCGACACCGGGGTTCAACCCGGTCGTCATCGACGACGTCATGTACGTGCTCGGGAGGAACAACTCGCTGATCGCCCTGGATGCCACGACCGGTAAGGAGTTGTGGATCCACGAAGGGCTCGGCGGAATCGTGGCGCGCGGCATCAACTACTGGCAGAGCGCCGACGGCAAGGACAAGCGGCTGCTGTTCTCGATCAACAGCTACCTGCAGGCGATTGACGCCACGACCGGCAAGTCGATCCTGACGTTCGGTGAAAACGGCACGGTCGATCTGCGCATTGGTCTCGCCCGAGCGGAGTTTGCCGGACGCATCCAGTCCAACAGCCCCGGCAAGATCTGGAAGAACCTCATCATCCTGGGGTCGGCGGCCGGCGAAGCGTTCATCGCGCCGCCCGGCGACATCCGCGCCTACGACGTCGTCACCGGGCAGAAAATGTGGCAGTTCCACACGATTCCGCAGCCCGGCGAGTTCGGCTACGACACCTGGCCGAAGGAGGCGTACAAGTACGTCGGCGGCGCCAACAACTGGGGATCGATGTCGGTGGACGAGGAGCGCGGCATTCTCTATGTGCCGACCGGCTCGGCCAACTACGACTTCTACGGTGCCGATCGCGTCGGCCAGAACCTCTTCGCCAACTGCCTGCTTGCGCTCGACGCGAAAACCGGCAAACGGCTCTGGCATTTTCAGACCGTGCACCACGACCTCTGGGACTTCGACAACGTAGCGGCGCCGCAGCTCGTCACCGTCCGCCACAATGGCAGGAGGGTCGATGCGGTAGCGCTCGCCGGCAAGACCAACTTTCTCTACGTCTTCGATCGCGTCAACGGGAAACCGTTGTGGCCGATCGAGGAGCGGTCGGTGCCGAAGAGCGAGATGCCCGGTGAAAGGGCCTGGCCGACGCAGCCGTGGCCAACCAAGCCCGCCCCGTTCGGCCGCATGACCTTCACGGTGGACGACGTGAGTCCGTGGCTCGCCACGCCGGAACAGTACGAAGCGATGAAGGAGCGCGTGGCGAAGGCCCGCAACGAAGGGCCATTCACGCCGCCGGGGTTGACCGACACGATCTCGATGCCGGGCAACCAGGGCGGCGCGAACTGGGGAACGACGGCGTCGAATCCGGAGAAGGGGCTGGTGTTCGTCGTCGGGGTCAATCAGGTCGCGATCCTCAAGCTGGAGGACGTCAGAAACCGCACGCTGCCCGAGGGCCGCGGCGGCGGTGGCGGTCGGTGGGCAGGGTGGCGCTCCCCTCCAGGCTGGATTCCTCGCCTATCAGCGGTACTGCACCGCCTGCCACGGCGCGAACCTGCGCGGGGCGCTGCCGGGCGTCGCCGATCTCGTCGGCATCACCGATCGCATCGGTGAGGACGCCATCAAGGCGGCGATCACCGGCGGCAAAGGCAACATGCGGCCCGTGTCGAGCATCACCGACGCCGAGATGACTTCAGTCATCTCCTACCTGGCGCTGTCGAGTGCATCGGGTGGACGTGGGGGCCGCGGCGGCGGACGGGGCGGAGGGCCGCCGGTCGAGTTGCCGCCCGGTCCAGTCGTCGCGAGCGGCGGGGCGCCACAGCCGCCGCCACCGCCGCGCTTCATGGGCCCGTTCTATCCCGGAGTCGGCGGCAATGCCGGCAACCTGCCGTATCCCCCAGACGTGAAGGCCGCGCTGCCGGAAACACGCTACATGACCGACTACGGCGTGCTCGCGTCGTTCACCAAGCCGCCGTACACGACGCTGACCGCCTACGACCTCAACACCGGCGAGATCAAGTGGCAGGTCCCGAACGGCGACCATCCGCCGACGATGGCCGCGGGCGGCCCGTCGAATACCGGCGGTGTCGGCGCGCGGTACGGCATTGTCGCGACCAAGGGCGGACTCGTTTTTCACGCCGGCGGCGACGGCAGGGTCCGGGCCTACGACGAGGACACCGGGCAGGTGCTGTGGACCGGTACCTTCAGGGGCAGCACCAGCGGCGTGCCGGTGAGTTACGAGTCGAAGGGCCGGCAGTACTTCGTCATGATCTCCAGCGCGGGTGGCGGCCGGGGAGGCGGGCGCGGCGCAGCAGCCGCGGCGGCGGCCGATCCGGACACGCCGGTGGGCGCCATCGCCTTCGCGCTGCCCCGGAAAGACAGCAACCCCAACGGCGATCAGGCCAGCAGGAGCGCGAAATGAATCGACGGGAATTCTTCGGCACCACCGCCGCTGCCAGCGTCGCGGCTCTCGCAACCACCAGGTTCGGATGGGCCGCGCAGACGGTCGATCCGAAAGTCGACTGGAAGAAGGTCCGGCAGTCGACGCTCGATCGCATCGCGATCATGACGCTCAACTTCCAGAGCATCCTGAAAGTGCCCGACACGCAGGACAGCCCGAATCGCACGCTGGAGCTGTTCGATATCGGCGAGATGATCGCCGACACCTACGGCGTGCACAAGGTGGAGTTCCAGCACTATCACCTCGCGTCGGTCGACCCGTCGTATTTCAGGGACCTGCGCAGCAAGCTGGAGAAGTCGAAGTCCCGCGCCACGCAGATCAACCTGGAATTCAGCGGCCTGAACATCTCGGCGCCGCAGCAACGCGATCGGTTGCTCGCGATCGATCTCACGAAGATGTGGGTCGATCACGCGGTGACGCTCGGCGCGCAGCGCGTGATGATCAACCAGGGCCAGCCGACGCACGAGAACAAGGCCCAGAGCATTCCGACACTCAAGGCGATGGTCGACTACGGCAAGTCGAAGCAAATCATCGTCTCGGTTGAAACGCGCGGCGGTGGGGGTGGAGGACGCGGGCGCGGCGGACAGGCCGGACAGGGTCAGGGCGCGCAAGGAGCCGCGGCTGCAGCAGCGCCAGGCACTCAGCCCGCAACCGCTCCAGCCGCCGGCGCTCCTGCAGCGACCGCTCCTGCGCCGCCCGCGCCGGGTGCCGCCCAGACGGGCCAGGCTGCGCCACCCGCGGGTCCGCCGCCTCTGACGGGACCGCCGGCATGGGCGCTGCTCGCCGAGATCATCAAGGGCGCCGGCGCATATTCCAACGTCGACGTCGGCGGAGCGAACGCGGCCAATCAGGAGGAGCTCCACTCCTGCCTGAAGCTGATGTTCCCGATGACCGCCAATACCATGCACACCCGCGTCAACACGCGCTGGGATCTCGCGACGGCGATGCGGTATCTCGAGGGTGAGCTCGGCTACAAGGGCCTCTATACGATCGAGGCCAGCAACAGCCACGAGGGCACGCGAGCGATCTACGACGTCGTCGTAGCCACCCTCGACGCGAAGACGTAGTTCTTCAGCCTCTTCTCGGAGGGCGGGGTCTTCAGACCCCGCCGCTCTTTCCCTCAATCCACACCATTTGACGCTCTAATGTAGATGTGCTACTCCATTGGCATGTCTAATAAGGAGCGTGCCAAGGCGGACGTCCTGCAGGGAACCCTGGACCTCATGGTGCTGCAGACGCTGGATTCGCTCGGGCCGCTGCACGGGTACGCGATCGCCGCGCGCCTCGAACAGGTGTCCGGCAGCGCACTGCAGCTCAATATGGGCACGCTGTATCCGGCCCTGATGCGGTTGGAGCAGCGCGGATGGCTCCGCGGAAAGTGGAGCACGACCGAGGCGAACCGCCGCGCGCGACTCTATGCGATCACAGCGTTGGGGCGGCGACAGCTCGCGAGAGAACGGGCGGCCTGGGACAGGATGGCCGCCATCATCCACACGCTGCTGCACGGCTACGCGAGAGGCTGACGGAGGTCGCATGGCCACCCTTCGCGAGTGGATTCACCGGTTGCGCGGGACGCTGCGGCCGGGCCGTTCAGATGCCGACCTGGAAGAGGAACTGCAGCTGCACCTGCAGATGGCCGCCGACGACGCCCGGCGGCGTGGAGTCCCACCTGCCGGATCGACGCGTACGGCAAGGCTCAGATCCGGCGGCCCGGTGCAGGCGATGGACGCGCTTCGCGACCAGCGTGGCCTGCCGTGGCTCGACGACCTGCGGCGCGACCTGCGTCATGGCCTGCGCAGCCTGCGGCGGAGTCCGGGTTTCACCACGATCGCGCTGGTGACTCTGGCTCTGGGCATCGGGGCAAACACGTCGATCTTCTCGATTCTCAACGGCGTCATCCTGCGACCGCTCGACTATCCCCGCCCGGAGCAGCTGATGCGTCTGACCGGGCATTTTCCGATCGCCGGTTCGACGGGGACAGGGCTGTCCCACCCGGAGTACGTCGAGTTCCGTGAGATGAATCGATCCTTTGTCCAGGTCGGCGCATTCACAACTGGTGGTGGAACGGTTGGCGGAGGCGCCGGCTCGTGGAGCGGTGAGGTGAACATCACGGCCGGCGACCGCCCGCTGCGCGTGCGTTCGGCAGCCGTTGACGAGCATCTTCTCAAGGCGCTGGGCGTTCAGCCGGCGCACGGACGTCTGTTCGCGCCCGGCGAAACCGACGCGATGGCCGATCGTCCTGGCCTGGGTGGACCGCCGCTCGCGATTCTGTCGTATGAGCTGTGGCAACGTGCGTTCGCAGGACGACCGATCCTGGGAACGACGGTGCACGTCGATGGCAGGCCGCACGACATCATCGGCATCATGCCATCCGGCGTTGATTTGATGGACAGCCGCCCCGAGATCTGGCTGCCGCTCGGGATGCATCCCGTGATTCGTCAAATCCGAACCAGTCACGTGCTCAATGTCATCGGCCGGCTGAAGGACGGCGTGACGCCCGAAGCGGCCCGGGCGGAACTGAACGCGTTCCTCGGGAACTGGAGTGAAAGGACCGGGGCTAAAGGACACGTCCCGACCAGGGATTCGTCGCGGCCGCAGGACCACTCGCTCGATCTGGAACGGCTGCAGGACGCAATCGTGGGGGACGCCAGTCGAGCGGTGTGGGCGCTGCAAGCCGCCGTCGGCCTGGTCCTTTTGATCGGCTGCGTGAACCTGGCGAACCTGAGCATGGCCCGCGCCGAGTCGCGCCGCCGCGAGTTCGCCGTCCGCGCCGCCCTCGGCGCCAGCCGCGCCCGGCTGCTCCGCCAAACGATGACCGAGGGGGTGTTGTTGTCGGTCACGGGAGGCCTGCTTGGCCTCTGGCTCGCGCACTTCTGCGTGCAAGCGGTGGTCCTCCTCTATCCCGCCAGCCTGCCGCGCACGACTGAGGTTGCCATCAACCTTCCCGTCCTTCTCTTTGCGGCCGCTCTCTCGATGGCCGCCGGCCTTCTCTTCGGGTTGGCGCCGATGGCGAAAAAGGGCACCAGTGCGCCTGCAGGCCCCTTGAAGGAAACCGGGGAACGCGGCAGCGCGCGCCCTCGCCTGCGCCGTGTGCTCGTGACAGTGGAAATCGCGCTGTCGGTGATCCTGGTCATCGGCGCCGGTCTGCTGATCCGCACGGTGTACAACCTGACGCGCGTGGACGCGGGATTCGATCGATCACGCCTGGTGACGTTCTCGATGACACTGCCACGGGCATCGTCCGAATCGGGCGGACGCACGCAGGTTTATCGGCGCCTTCTGGACACACTTCGCGCGGTGCCCGGCGTGCAGGCCGCGACGGCCATGTCGGACCTTCCGCTGACACGAGTCACCCAGGGATTCAGCACGGGCGTCCCGGGAGAGACGGCCGCCGGACGACAGCCGGCTGAATCCGTTGATTACTACCAGTTCGTCATGTCGGACTATTTCGAGACGATGGGCGTCGCTATCGTTGCCGGGCGCGGCTTCGAACCGGCCGACGCGGCCTCGCTGGAGAGGGTGGCGATCGTCAACGAAACGCTCGCGACGCGGCTCTGGAAAGGCCGCGACCCGATCGGGCAACGCCTCCGGCCGAACCTGGCCGCGTCCATGGGCACCGCCCGCAATCCCTGGCACCGGGTGATTGGCGTTGCCAGGGACGTCAAGGAGGGCGGCGTGGATCGGCCGACCGGAATGGAACTCTACCTGTTCGCCGAGCAGCCGGCACCGCCCCTCGACGGCACCGAACGTCCATGGGTGGCCAACGCTCCGCCGACCATGCACCTGGTGTTGCGAACGAACCTGCCACCCGCGGCGCTGTCACACACGCTCGAACAGGCTGTCCGACAGCTCGATCCAGCGGTGCCCCTGGTACGCCTGCGGGAGATGGACGACGTGTTCACGCAGTCGATTCGCCAGCCGAGGCTGCTGGCCCAGCTCCTTGGCACGTTTGCGGGGCTGGCGCTCCTTCTGGCCGTGGTCGGTACTTACGGAGTGCTGTCGTACATGGTGGTCGAGCGTCGGCGCGAGATTGGCATCCGGATGGCGCTCGGCGCGGATCGGCTCGAGGTCATCACGCTGGTGATGAAACAGGGCATGCAGTCCGTGGCGATCGGTATCGCGATCGGCGTCATCGGCGCGTTTTCCGTCACCCGACTGATCGGCTCCCTGCTGTTCGGCGTCCAACCGACCGACGCGTTGACCACCGCGTCCGTGATTGGCTTGATCACGACCGTCGCCGCACTCGCGTCGATCCTGCCAGCATGGCGCGCGTCACGAGTGGATCCCAACCTGGTGCTCAAAGCCGAATAACCTGACAGAGACGCGACAAATGGAGGGTTTTGGGGCACGCTAGGCAGCGATGTCTCTCGAAGAGGAAGCCGAACACACCCGTCAGCGGGCGGCCCTGGTGGACGGGTGGTTGAGCGACGCCCAGGGCCGCGCCCTCTTCCGGGCGGCGGCACAGACGACTGGCCGAGGCGCAATCGTGGAGATCGGATCGTGGAAGGGGCGATCGACCACGTGGCTCGCCTCCGGCGCTCGTCTCGCCGGCCATCGCGTCTACGCCGTCGATCCGCACCACCACTCGCGTGAGTATCCCGAAGCCGAAACCCTGGACGAGTTCCTCGCCAACCTGGCCAGGAACGGTCTGTCGGATGTCGTCGATCCCCTGGTCATGACCTCGGAAGAGGCGGCAGCGCACATCACCGGACCGGTCGAGCTCCTGTTCATCGACGGCGATCATTCCTACGAGACCGTGCGGCGCGATGCGGAGCTGTGGCTGCCGCGCCTGATCGATGGCGGCACCGTCATGTTCCACGACGCCGCCACCGCCGCCTACGACGGCCCGCGCCGTATCGTCCGGGAGATGGTGTGCCCCAGTCCGCGGTTCCAGGGGATCGCCCGGGTGGGATCGATGCTCGTCGCACGGCGGACGGCGCGCCGCAGCGCAACTGCAGCGATCTGGGGAGCGACGGCCGGCCTCCTGCTCTATATCTTCGACGCCAAGCGAGCGCTGCGTCGCCTCACGAATGGGGTCGTTCCATGACCACGCTCGACTTCGCCAGCCTCGCGTCACGCCACCGGAACTACGTGCGGAGCGGGGCCACGCGGCTGGCCGAATGGCGCGAGCGTCAGTTGATCGGCTTGCGGACGATGATGCAGGACCGGGCCGAGGCGTTCTACGCCGCTTTGTGGACGGACCTCCGCCGCAACCGTGTCGATGCCGATTGGACCGATGTCAAGTACGTGACGAGCGAGGCCGACCACGCGCTCGGTCAGCTGCGGAAATGGATGAAGCCCCGGCGCGTCAGGACTCCGCTCGTGCTGACATCCTCGCGCGCGGAAGTGCGGTTCGATCCCCTCGGCGTCGGGTTGATCATCGGCACCTGGAACTATCCCGCGATGCTGACGTTGTCCCCGCTGATCGCGGCGATCTCCGGGGGCAACGCCGCCGTCGTCAAGCCCTCGGAAGTGGCACCGGCGACTGCCGGCGTGATCGCGCGATTCCTGCCCGAGTACATGGATCGCGAAGCGTTCTCCGTGGTTCTCGGCGCGGTCCCGGAAACCACCGCGCTGCTCGAGTGCCGGTGGGACCACATCTTCTTTACGGGCGGCACCACCGTGGCCAGGATCGTCATGAGCGCCGCAGCGAAGCATCTGACACCGGTGGTGCTCGAGCTTGGAGGCAAGAGTCCGGCGATCGTCCACTCGTCGGCCAACTTGCGGGTGGCAGCCCGTCGTATCGCCCAGGGTCGCTGGGGGAACGCCGGTCAGACCTGCACCGCGCCGGATTACGTGCTGGTCTTCAAGGATGTCGCGAAGGCGTTCCTGGAGCAGCTCGAGGCAGCGGTGTCGGAGTTCTACGGCGGCGACCCGCAGAAGAGCCCCGACTACGGCCGAATCGTCAGCGGGCATCATTTCGATCGGCTCGTGGGACTGCTCGAGGGCGGGACGGCCTACTTCGGCGGTCGATACGATCGCGCGGATCGGTATATCGCGCCGACCGTGCTGGTCAATGTGTCGCCCGATGCTCCCGTCATGTGTGAAGAGATTTTCGGGCCGATTCTCCCGGTGCTGGAACCCGGTGGTGTCCAGGAGATCATCGACTTCATCAACGCGCGGCCAAGCCCGCTGGCCCTGTACGTCTTCGCGGAAGATCAGTCGGTGGTGAACCAGATTCTCGACTCGACGGCCTCGGGTGCCGCGGCGGTGAACGAGTGCACCGTTCACCCGATCGTTCACGATTTCCCATTCGGCGGCGTCGGCAATTCCGGGATGGGAAAGTACCACGGCGATTGGGGATTCCACGCCTACACGAACGCTCGCGGCGTTCTCCGCCACAGTGCGCGGCTCGACCCGAGCGTCCGGTACCCTCCGTACGATCGGAACCAGCGGCTGCGGAAAATGGTCATGCCGGCCTGAGTCGTCGGCGAGCCGACAGGGCACAGGGGCGAAGTCGTGCCGCGGTTATCCGCGATCGACGGCCTATAATCGGCGTCGATGCCCCTGACCTCTGGCACTCGCCTCGGTTCGTACGAGATCAAGGGCTCCCTCGGCGCCGGCGGTATGGGCGAGGTCTACCGCGCACGCGACACGAAGCTGCATCGCGACGTCGCGATCAAAGTCCTGCCGGATGCCTTCGCCGCCGATCCTGAGCGGCTGGGGCGGTTCGAGCGCGAGGCGTACACCCTTGCGGCCCTGAACCATCCCAACATCGCCCACATCTACGGGCTGGAGGGATCCGCGCTCGTGATGGAGCTCGTCGACGGCGAGGACCTTGCGGCGCGCATCGCCCATGGGGCGCTTCCGGTGGACGAGATGCTCACCGTCGCCCGCCAGGTCGCCGAGGCGCTCGAAGCTGCCCACGATCACGGCATCATCCACCGCGATCTGAAGCCGGCCAACATCAAGGTGAGAGCCGATGGCACAGTGAAGGTGCTGGACTTCGGATTGGCGAAGGCGGTTGCGCATCCCGAGACCTCGTCGGCCAACCCGAGCGGACTGCTTCCCACGATCACCTCGCCCGCCGCCATGACTCATGCGGGCATCATCCTCGGGACCGCCGCGTACATGGCGCCCGAACAGGCCCGTGGCCACGCCGTCGACAGGCGCGCCGATATCTGGGCATTCGGATGCGTGATGTACGAGATGGTGACCGGGCGCCGCGCCTTCGGCGGCGACAACGTCACCGATACGATTGCCGCGGTCATTCGTGGTGAGCCCGACTGGGGGGCGCTTCCCGGCGACACACCAGCTTCGATCAGGCGGTTGCTGCGGCGGTGCCTGCAGAAGGATCGGAAACGACGGCTGGCCGATGCCGCCGACGTGCGCCTCGAGATCGAGGCGGCGCAGTCGCCTGACACAGATGACGGCGGAATCGTCGCCGCTCCGCAGCACGCGCGCCGTCTCGCCGTGCCGGTCGGCGCGACCGCCATCGTTTCGTTGCTCGCGGGGGCTGCGGTCGTGTGGCTCGCGACACGCTCCGCACCGCCGGCCGCACCGGTGGTCCGGCTGCAGGCTGCCCTCCCTGCCCAGACCACGCTGTCGATTGGCGTCGTCGGTTCGGAGGTTGCCATCGCTCCGGACGGCGCGCGAATCGTGTACATCGGGCAAGGCGCTCCACCGTCTCCGCCCCAGCTGTTCGTCCGCACGATGGATCGAGGCGAGACCTTGCCGATCGCCGGAACCGACCAGGCGCTGTCGCCCTTCTTTTCGCCCGACGGAGAAATGGTCGCGTTCGTGCGCGACGGCAGCCTCCTCAGGGTCGGGGTGCGGGGCGGAACCCCGACGACGATTTGCGCGGGATGTGCCACGGGTTTTTACGGCGGAGCCTGGGCCGAGGACGACACGATCGTGTTCGCGCGCTCTGGGGGCGGCGGCGGACTGCTCCGCCTTCGACAGGATGGTGAGATTTCGCAGCTCACACAGATCAATCGGGCCGGCGGCGAAAAGCGTCACGGGTTCCCCTCGATCCTGCCCGGAGGCGCCGTCATCTTCACGGCATACCGCGACACCAACGTGCCTGCCGACATCGCGGTGCTGGATCCGAAGACCGGTCAGCACCGGGTGCTGGTGCGCGGCGGACGCCAGCCGCGCTATCTGCCGCCCGGTTATCTCGTGTTCTCAACCGAAGGCGCGTTGCAGGCCGTGCGATTCGACCTGTCGCGGCTGGCGATCGTGGGGACACCGGTGCCGGTCGTCGATCGGGTGATCACCAAGACTACCGGAGGGGCCGATTTCGCCATATCCCGCAACGGGTCGCTGCTGTACGCATCGGGCGATCCCGTCACCCCGGTCGATACGTTCGCGTGGGTCGATCGCGATGGCCGGGAGGACGCCATTCCTGTTCCGCCGCACGTCTACGTCATGCTGCGCGTCTCGCCCGACGGGCAGTTCGCGGTGTTCGACGCGCGCGACGAAGACTTCGATCTCTGGCTGTGGGATTTCAAGCGCCGCAGAATGGAACGCCTGACGTCCCACCCGGATACCGACGGGTACCCCGTCTGGAGCCGGAACGAGAACCGGCGGCTCTACTTGATCTCGGGACCCGTAGGCGAGCGGGGGCTGTTCCGGATGGATTTGCCGCGTGCCCCCGAGCGGCTCACAAAAAACGCGGGTCCGGGGCCATTACCAACGACCATCACCCCCGACGGGAAATGGCTGGTCATCAATGCATCGATCACTTCTGGTGCACTGACGATGGTTTCCACGGAGGCCGGTCACGAGGCGCGCCCGCTGCCGGGCACCGTCGCGGGCGGAGCGAACGCCGACATCTCGCCCGACGGACAGTGGATTGCTTATCAGTCGTCCGGCTCCGGCCGAAGCGAGATCTACGTGCATCCGTTTCCGGATACGGCGGTGTTCCGCCGTCAGGTAGGCCTGGGAACGCGCCCGCTCTGGTCGCCAACCGGCGGGGAGCTGTTCTACCTCGACGCCGACCGGGACCTGATGTCGGTTCGCGTGGAGACGAAGCCGACGCTCTCGTTCGGCAACCCGGTGAAGATTCTCGACAACGTGCGCGCGATGACTCCGGGGCGCAGCTACGACATCTCACCGGACGGCAAACGGTTCCTGGTCCTCAAGGATCCACCGTCGGCGTTGCAATCGATCCGGCACCTCGACGTCGTGCTCAACTGGACGGAGGACGTGCGGCGGCTGACCGAGCCGCCGAGATAGTGACGAAGGCGTTCGCACGTCCGGCGTTCTTCGCTCGCGTCGCGGACTCGGACGATACGAAACAGTAGGCCCGTCCCGCGGTTAGCATAACGGCGGGTTACGGCGTGATGCCGTGGTCCGCGAGGAACTCCAGGTCGTCGGGCTGATCGAGGCGATACGCCCCGCCGACGCCGGTGCAGTTCGGGCTGTAGCCGAATGACGTCACGGCGACGACGAGCAGCGAGTTCGTGTCGTCGAACGTCGGCCCGCCCGAGTCGCCGAAGCAGGTGCCGCCGGTGACCGGGTTGTTCGACAGCTGGATGTACGTCTTCTTCGGGTTGCTGACCAGGTTGAGGAGCCGCGGCTCGGCCTTCAGCCTCGTGTCGCCCCCGATTTCGAAGACCGGGTGGGCCCGCTGCAGGCCGTACCCCACGACCTCGAAGCGGTGCTCGTTGCGGCGGCCCGCGTACTTCTGGAGGTAGTCGGCCGTCGGGATCGTCGCGTACGGGCCGGGCTGGGCCTCGTCGAGCTCGATGACGCCGGCGTCGTGGATGTAGAACGCGCGGTCGTCGTACTCGGGATGCGGGAACGAGGTGGCGCGGACCCAGAGCGGGTTGCCGTTGAGGAAGTCGCGGCGGGCTTCGTAGCGGGCCTGCTGGGTTGGGAAGTTGAGGTTGCCGTCGTCGTCGAACGTCAGCGGCCAGCCGTCCCAGTGGTCGTCGTCCTCGTTCAGGCTGAACCAGACGTCGTTGCCGCCGGTGCCGTTGCCGTCTTCGGCGGTGAAGCGGTTTTCCTCGGTCGTCGTCGACACGCTGTCGAGGCCGATCGCGAACGTGCAGTGGCCGGCCGTCACGACGACCGTCCCGCTCAGGAGCGTCCCGGAGCAGCTGAACCAGCCGCCCGGCTGGTCCGCACCGTAGGGCGACGGCAGCGCGTCGGGGACGTAGAAGACGAGCTGGCCGACCATCGGGTGCTCTCCGGCGTCCGGCACGCCACCTTTCGTGACGGCAGTGGCCGGTGTCGTCGAAAGCAGGAGCGCGAGAAGCGCGGCAAGAGCTGCAATGCGCGTGCGCATGGGTCCTCCGAGTGCGGGGGGGCAGTGGGCCACGACCGGTCGTTGGATCTGGCGCGAACGCGGTCAGGCCGTCGGCTATGTTCGACCCGATCCTTCAAGAGACGATAGGAAACATTTAGGGCGTCTCGCGGTTAGCATAACACCCGTTCTCATATCCGAATCGCGCCGCAGCCCGGCGTGCCGACAATGTCGTAACCGCTCACGGCTCACGAGTAGTGCGAACCTGAGACTGGGAGATTCGATGAAGACGCGAGTGGTCGTTCTCGGCGCAGGGTTCGGCGGTCTCGAACTGACGACAATTCTTTCGAAGGCGTTCGGCGACGCCATTGACATCGTGCTCGTCGACAAGGGCGATGCGTTCGTGTTCGGCTTCTCGAAACTCGACGTGATGTTCGGGCGGCAGCTGCCGGCTGCCGTCCGTCATCCGTACCAGGACATCGTGAAGCCCGGCGTCCGATTCAGCCAGACGACCGTGCGGTCGATCGATCCGACGGCTCGGCGGACCGTGACTGACGCAGGAACGTTCGATGCTGACGTACTCGTCGTCGCTCTCGGCGCCGACTACGATCCAGCCGCCACACCGGGACTGGTGGACGGCGGCAACGAGTTCTACACGGTCGCGGGAGCATTGGCACTCCGCGACATCCTCCCGCGCTTCGAGCGCGGGCCAGCGATCGTCGGCGTCTGCGGCAAGTCATTCAAGTGCCCGCCTGCGCCAAGCGAGACCGCATTGCTGCTGCACGATTACCTCACGGCACGCGGTCGACGTGAAGCGACCGACATCTCTGTCGTCATGCCATTTGGCACCCCGATTCCTCCGTCGCCCGACACGTCGCAGGCGATCCTCGGCGCCTTCGCGGAGCGCGGCATCACGTTCGTGAAGGACCGGCTCGTGAGGGCCCTCGACCCGGGACGCAGAGTTGCCGTGCTGAGCGACGAAACCGAGCTGCCGTACGCACTCTTTCTCGGTATCCCGGTGCATCGTGTGCCGCAGGTCGTCGTCGAATCGGGGCTGGCCGCACATCCTCATGACTGGGTGCCGGTGAACAAACAGACGCTCGAAACGAAGTTTCAGGGTGTGTACGCCGTTGGCGATGTGAATGGCGTGGGAACCCCCAAGGCGGGCGTCTTCGCCGAGGGTTCGGCGCAGGTTGTGGCGGCGGCGATCATCTCTCAGCTGCGCGGCGGACCGTCACCGGACGCCTACAAGGGACAGGGCTCCTGCTACGTGGAGTTCGGCCATGGCCAAGTCGGGCGCGTCGACGTGGACTTCTTGAGCGGCCCCAAGCCCAGTGGTACCTTCCAGGCGCCATCCGAAGCACTGGTCGCAGAGAAGGGACATTTCGGCGCGAGCCGACTTCAGCGCTGGTTCGGACGCTCGCCTGCAATAGTGGGCTGAGCTGGAGTCCATCAGCATCGATCCCATAGAGCTGATGCGCGGGAATGATGGGGTACGGCGGCTGGTGACGGGCCGATCGTTTGATCGGCCCGTCCACGCCGAAGACTGTTCCCGGCAGCGCCGTCAGGAGCCACACAGGCCGTCGGGCTCTGACGTCGAACAGCGATTCGCCTGAATGAAGTTCGGGCTGCTCGCCGCATCCTTCACGATGTCGGCCGGACTGTTGCCGCGCAGGCTGTTCAGAAACACCAGGTTGTCGGTCGACGCGTCGAACGACCCGTCGGCGTTCGCGCGCGGCGTCGCGATCAGGACGATGCCACCCGAAAACAGCGTGTCGCCTCGATTGTCGGTCACGACGTTCTGCAGGACGACGTTGTGCTGCGACCCCGCGAGGACGATCCCGCCGCCGCCGAGGACGGGCAGAAACTCCGCCTCATCGAAATTCGTGCACACCTCGTTGTTGGCAAAGACCGCGTTGTTCAGCACCGCGGTCTGGCCGCTGCCGCCAGCCTGGCCATCGGCCAGCAGGAACACGCCGATACAATTCCCCCACGAGGCGTTGTTCGACACGACCACTTTCTGGCTGTGTCTCACCAGAATGCCCAGCGCGTTGCCCCACGAACGGTTGTGAGCGACGACGGCGTTGGCATCTTGCGAGTCCCCCACGTAGATGCCCGCGTCGTGGCTGCCGGTGACCGAGTTGCCCGTGAATTCCGTGCCGATCCCTTCGAACGACGCGACGCCGTAGGCGGCATTGTTGATCGCCACCACATCCGACACCTTCAGGTTCCTGGTGTAGTAGCCAAAGACGCCGCTTCCTCCGAAGCCGACGATGCGAAAACCGGTGATGGTGACATCACGCACGCGGTAATGGCTTTCTTCATCGGGGATGACGCAGATCCCGACGTGCGGGCCCGCCCCGTAGCATTCGCCGGACCCTGACTGCGGAGGTCCGAGCGTCACGCTGCCGCGGGCCTTGAGCGTGAGCCCGTTCGTATGGATGGTCACACTTTCACTGTAGTTACCGGCCTGCACCACCACGGTATCGCCCGGGGAAGCGGCGTCCACGGCGGCCTGGATCGACTCGCCGGGATGGACGACGTGCGTGGCCGCACGGGCGGACGCCGGTGATACGAAGGCCGACGCCGCGATCACGGCGCCGGCCGCTGCGAGAGCAATGCTCTTGAACTGCCGCATGATGTGCCCCTTTCGGTCGGATCGACTGGATCCCGCAGGCTGCCGGCACGCCCGGCAGCGCCGCAGGCGCGCATCGGAGTATCGACCTCGGGCACCGGCCGGTCTTGACCGTTTCGTGCCCTTTTCGTGAAATCTCGAACGGGACTGCTAGAATCAGCGCGGGTTCACGCGGTGGCGGAGTTGAAGATCCGATTTGCCGACTGCACGTTCGACCTCGACACGAGACAGCTCCTTCGCGGCGGTCACGACGTGCACCTCCCGCCGAAGGCGTTCGAGCTCCTGAAGCTGCTCATCGAGAACCGGCCCCGCGTGCTGTCCAAGACCGAGCTCATCGAACACGTCTGGGCCGGCGTGTTCGTGTCCGATGCGAGCCTGGCCAAGGTCGTCAGCCGGATTCGGAAGGCGATCGGGCAACGGGACGACTCGGGGATCATCCGTACCGTCCACGGCTGCGGGTATACCTTCGCGGCCGAGCTCACCGAGTACCACGGCGAACCGCCGAGCGCGATCCCTCCAGCTGCCTGCTGTCTCGTCTGCGGACGCCGGGAGTTTCCTCTCGTGGATGGCGAGCACGTCGTGGGGCGCGACGTCGATGCGAGCATCCGGCTCGACTCGCCCAAGGTTTCACGACAGCATGCGCGGCTGATCGTCAGTGGCGTCTCGGTCACCGTGCTGGATCTCGGCAGCAAGAACGGCTCGTTCGTCCGCGGGAGCCGCGTGACGGACCCGAGAACGCTCCAACCCGGTGACGATCTCCGGATCGGTCCCTTCGCCCTCGTGTTCCAGGTTGGTGACTACTCGGCGTCTACGGAAAGCGAGCTGCGCTGACCGGACGGCGGCCAGCGTGGGAGGGAAACGCGAAGGCGCCACTCCGGGTCGGTGACGGCAACCCGCGTGGCTTGAACAATCGCCATGTCAGCCCGACGTTCACGCCGACCCCATACCTGGTCGCCGCGCCTGCCACGAACGTAGAGACCGCCGTTTCGAGATCGAGCGAATCGGTGAGGGTCACCGTCGCCCCGGCGCCGACGTGCCAGTGCCGGCTGGCGAGCAGGCGATCGTGTTCCAGGAACAGCGAGAGGTCTTTCAGCGTCTCGTCGAACGGCATGCCGCCGTGCGTCCTCATCCAGTTCACGAGCCCGCGGACGACAACGGTCGGCGCGATCCCATAGCCGATCTCGAACTCGGCGTTGCTGCGATCGAGCGGAATATCCGGTAGCGCTGCACGAAGGAGTACGTGTAACGGCCGTGCACGTAGGCCTTCGGCGCCACCGGGTCGAGCAGCCGCCCCACGTTCACGCCCGTCTGCAACGCCAGCAGGTTCTGCCCCGCCGATGCCTCGCCAATCGTCCGGTAGTCGTGGCTGGGCACAATCACGCCGATGACCGGCGTGACCGTGAGCCCGCGCTCCATGAGGTTGTACCGGAGCGTGAAGCCGAAGTCCTGGATGGTCCCATAGTAGTCGCCGGTATCGACTGATGACCCTGCTGCCGGATTGGTGCGCCGGTACTCCTCGTACTTGTCGCGGATGAACACCAGGATCGGCTCATCCAGGGCGCCGGTGTATCTCGAGGTGATGTACGGCAGGCGCGCGTTCACCGCAAACCTGTCCGTCAGCCCGTACTCGAACTCGGCGATGCCGTAGTAGGACTGGGTTGCACCGACGCTCTCGCGCTTCGTACCGGTCTCGTCGTAATGGCCGCCGTAGTTGAGGGACTGGAAAGTCAGCGAGAGGCTGCCTTCCCCGGCGAAGGGAAGCCAGGCCGACTGTGCGTGCGCGGAGACAGGGACTGCAAGCGGCAGGAAGACGAGCGCGAGGAGCCGCCGCCGTGCCTGATGGCATGGTGCAGCCCATTGCACCGCGGCGTCAGGCTTTGCGTGAGCTTGCGCTCGCGGAGGCCACGGCGTCGGCGATGGTCGTCAGATACTTCGCTGCCTGGACTGCGCGCGGTGATCAGGAATCGGCGTTGCTCTGGCGGCTTCGCGTGCTTCCTGCCTTGGTCAGCTGGGATGCGATCGGCACGAAGACGACACGGGTTGACGACGGTCCGAGGCTCCGCTCGAGGTCCGCGACGTCCGCCGAGGTCGGCAAGGACGATGTTGAACTGTCCGGTCTCGATCGAGGTGCGCAGCTCGCTCACGCTGGCGACCTCCTGGTAGCGATGCCCGAAGAAGCGCAGCGTCTCCTGGAGCTTCAGCTCGCGCGTCGCCGCTGCCAGCCGGGGAGCCGGCGGGCACGTACGCGAGAACCGACGCGGGATAGCGTGCGGCAGCCGCGCGCTGCATGCGGATGCCGCCGGCCGAGAGTGATTTGTCGCCGCATGCGTTGAGTTCGGGGCCAGCCGCAAGGACCGTGGCCGCGACCACCATCAGGCCGAACATCCGCTTCATGGCATGCCTCCGCGACGTTGGGGGACCGATTCGTCGAAGGATTGTCGCGCGTACTCTAAGCAGGTCGGCCGACCCGAGTCAAGCGGCGCAACGCCGCGGGATCAACCGCGGGAATCCCGTGCCGAGAAACAAGGCTCCGGATCGCTTTCCAGTAGGTAAACACGTAGGCCCGTCCGTCCGGGGTCATCGCGAGCTCGCCCCGACCGGAGGCAATCCCGATGATGCCGGCGGGATCGCGGGGCGCAAGCGTCTTCCACAGCTGCCGCTCGCCGTTGGCCAGCGTGTAGCGGTAGATGTTCAGCACGCCGCCCTCGGCGCGCCGGAGATAGAGGAATCTCTCGTCCGGGCTCCACTGAATCGGCCAGTCCTCGGATGTCAACCCCTCGATCGGCAGCGGCTTCCCGCCGTCGAGAGGATAGAGCAGATACGATCCCAGCGGGTCGCTGATCAGAATCCTCCGGCCCTCTGGCGAGGGCAGCACCGCAAGCATCCCTTTCTCGCCGATCGGCTCCAGCTTGCCGGTCTCGAAGTCCTGGATGTAGGAGCGGGGGATCGCGTCGGCATCCGCCGCGACGACGAGGATGCGACGTCCATCGGGAAACCATCTGGCCCAGTAGAAATCCGTCAGGCCTTCCGCTGGAAGCGGCCTGATCTCCCCTGCGCCTGTCGGCATCGCCACGAGCTGGGGGCGCGGACCTTCCTGCAGCGCAAGCGCCCAGCGGCCGTCAGGCGAAAGGGCCAGCGCTTTCCCGCGTCCGAGCCGGACGACGTCCGACCCGTCCGCGCTGCGCACGCACACGTACGGCGATGCGCCGACGCCCTCGCCCCACTCGTAGAACAGTACCGTCTTTCCGTCGGCTGAGAGATCCGCTGCCGTCGACCAGTCGAGCCATGACAGGTCTCGCTCGTCGCCGCCTCCCGACCAGATCATGTGGGTGCGCGGCTCGGTTGTCGCCAGCAGCGCGCGGTGATCGTGAAAGAGGTCCAGCAACATGACATCACCGGGCGCGTGAAACAACAAACGCTTCGTCCCTGTGAGCGAAACCGCGTAGAGACTGCACCGCCTCCCGTGATCGCTTGCCGTGACCCAGATCTCGTCGCCCGATGACGACCAATCTACTCCTCGAACGGTCCTCCACCCGCTCGAGAGCGTCGTCGCGCGCCCTTCCAGGTCGACGATCTTGAGCGTGCCCGCCTCGTCCGAGATGAGGGGATACTCGATGAACGCGAGCCGGTCGCCGCGAGGCGAGAAAGCCAGCCATCCGAGCTTGCCCTGCGTTTCATAGAGCGATTTGCCGATCGGGAACTGGAGCTGGTACTCGCCCCCGGTGATCTGGATGGCGGCGAGCTGCTGGCCGTCGGGCGTCCAGTCCGCGCTGACGACGTCTTCCAGCACCTTCCGGGGGGCGACGCCTCCGGCCAGCGGCATTGTGGCGAGCGTGCCCACACAGCTCCCCCAATCGAGCTGGCAGTCCTGAATCAGTGCGATCTCGCCTTTCGAGGAGATGCTGGCCAGGCCAGCCGACGCGGGCCCAATCGGCCGCGCCTCGGGACCCGACAGACGCGTTTCGAAGAGCCGCATCGGGTCGCCGCCCCACCCGGCGGCATAGACGATCGTCTGGCCGTCCGGCGCAAATCGCGCGTTCTGGATGAGGCCGCGCTGGAACGTGAGCTGCTGAAAGCTCGGCGCCGATGCGTTCCCTGGAGCACCGCCCGGGCGCTGCCCGCATCGAGAAGTACACGAGCGTTCCCGCCACGCTCAGCCGCCGCCAGCGCAGCCGCCGCAGCGACGAGCCATCGGATGCCGCATCCGTGTCGCGAGCCGGGGCGCCTCGAGCGCGTTCCGGTTGGTCGTGTGCTCCTTCAGCGTCTGCAGATCGCGGGCAAGGTCACGCGTCGATACGTAGCGATCGGCAGGATCCTTCGACAGGCAGCGCTCGATGATCCAGACGAGGGGCAGCGGCAGCGACGGGTTCAAGTCGAGCAGGCGCTCCGGCTCGTCGCGGATGATCATCGACAGCGTCTCGGCTCCCGTGTCCTTGTGAAACGCACGGCTGCCGGTCGCCATCTCGTACAGGATGGCGCCAAACGCGAACTGATCGGCCCGAAAGTCGGCGGTCCCTCCGGTCGCCTGCTCCGGCGACATGTAGCCGACGGTGCCGAAGACGATTCTCTCGGTCGTCCGATCGCCGTCGGGGCCGTCGCCGGCACCCGGCGCGCTCGCCGCGGGGTCGGTCAGTTTCGCCAGCCCGAAGTCGACGATCTTGACGTGCCCCTCGTCGGTGAGCATGGCGTTCTCGGGCTTCAAATCGCAATGAACGATGCCGGCCTCGTGCGCTTTCGCGAGCGCATCGGCCATCTGGCTGGCGATCTGAAGAGTCTTCTTGAGCGGCACTCGTCCGCGTCCCAGCAGCTGCCGGAGGGTCGAGCCTTCGACGAGCTCCATCACGATGAAGAACTGGCCGTCGAGCTCCCCGACATCGTGAATCGTGACGATGCCGGGGTGGTTCAATGCCGACGCTGCTCTTGCTTCGTGCTGGAAACGCCGGACGGCGCCCGGGTTCGCGAGCGCGTCGACACCGAGAACTTTGATGGCGACCTGGCGGCCGAGCTTCGAGTCCCGTGCGCGATACACCTCGCCCATGCCGCCGGTGCCGAGGAGCCCGGCAATCTCATATGCGCCGCACTGTGCACCAGGCGTGAGGGACATACTCGGGGTGAAAGACTACCGCTCTTCCGGCTAAAGCCCCCTCGACGTGCTCGGGCCGGCCCTGAGCGTTGCGAAGGCCGGAAGCCCCCGCCTCGGCGCTTCTCGCGCTGCGGTCGGAGGCTTACCGCTGCGAACGTTGGAAGTCCATGCACGTCTCGCGACGCGAGCGCATCTGTCTGAGAAACCGGCGACCGTCCTGCAGAGCGACTCGAACATGAACCCGAGATCTCGACTGGACGGACAGTCACCTCATCGCGTCGAAAATCGCCTTGTGCCCGGCCAGAATGCGTTCCGCGGCCTCTGCATTCGGCTCACGCGTTTCCACGCCATGTTCGTGCGTGCCGCCGAGGAGGATGCCGTCCGCGCGTGGAAACATGTAGAGGTCGTCGTCGGTCAGCACCGCATAGTCCACTTCGGGCTGAGGGCGCAGCACGACGAGCTGTCCCTTGACTGCCGTCAGCTCCCGGTCGCCGAACAGCTCGCGCGCGCCCAGGCCCGTACAGTTGACAACGATTGGCTCCGGAAGCGCCGCGACCTCGGCCGCCATTGCAAATGCCCGAACCTGCACGCGTCCGCCGGCGTCCAGGAAATCACGCAGCAGCGCCGCGAGGTAGACCGGCGGCTCGATGAAGATCATCTTGTCGACGAGCGCGTGCCGCGGTCCGAATGGGTGTTCCGAGGGTTGAAGCCGGCGAGGCTCAGGGAACAGGTCGCGCAACAGCGCGTACTCCCATGGATCTTCGATCGGTGCACTGCTGAGGAAGTATTGTTCCCGCCAGGTGACGCCGTAGCGATCTCCGACGAGATCCTGGAAGTAGCGGTACGAGAGCCGCGCGGCGCGCTCGAATCGGGCGTCGAACACGGGTGTCCGGTGTGCCTCGTCCACGACCAGGTGTGGATACCAGAGGGCGCCGGCGACGTTCGAGGTCGTGTCGGGTGGCAGCTCGCGCGCGTGGATGGTGACGCCGAATCCGCGGCCCTGGAGCAGCCGCGCGGTCGCGAGCCCCACGACGCCACAGCCGAGTACTGCGGCCGACCCGATACGGCCGCTCGCGGCGATCAGTTCGACCGCCTGTTCGGCGGTACCCCAGGACAGCGTTACGCCGGCACCACCGTGGCCATAGTTGTGGACCAGCAGTTTGTCGCCGAGCGCCTCGGCCCGCACCACGAAGCCGGACCGGCGAAACGGACGAAATCCGACGTCGGCGCGGATCATCCGGTCGGCGGATACGAGGACCCGTCCAAGCCGCCGCTGCGGTCCATTCGCGTCAACCTGCATCACCACACTGCCATCGACAGGATTACTTTACCGGTAGCGGGGGGCGCACGGTATGCTCAGCGCCGGTTCGACCCAAGGACATGAATCAGATCGAATGACATCCGGCCGCCTGATCTCCGATCGGTTCCCGCGCGCGTCGAAGTACAACCCCGACTGGCTGATCGCGAGCGCCAGTGGTGGTGCGAATGCGCTGTGGCTGACGGAATGGCTCGCCGAGTCGCTCGACCTGCGCCCGGGCATGCGCGTCCTGGACCTCGGTTGCGGCCGCGCAACGTCCTCGATCTTCCTGCACCGCGAGTTCGGCGTCGAGGTCTGGGCCACCGATCTCTGGTTCAGCCCCTCGGAAAACCTCGCGCGAATTCGCGATTCCGGCGTCGCCGGCAACGTGTTCCCGATCCATGGCGATGCCCGATCGCTCCCCTATGCCGACGCCTTTTTCGATGTCATCGTGTCGGTCGACTCGTTCGTCTACTACGGAACCGACGACACGTACCTGAACTACCTGGCCCGGTTTCTTCAGCCGGACGGCGTCCTGGCGATCGCCGGAGCGGGGCTCATGCGCGAGATCGACGGCCCGATCCCGGCACACCTTCACGACTGGTGGGAACCGGCGATGTGGTGCCTGCATTCGGCGGAGTGGTGGCGTCGCCACTGGGAGCGGACGGGGATAGTCGCCGTCGAGGGCGCCGACACGATGCCGGACGGCTGGCGCGCCTGGCTCGATTGGCAGCAGGCGGTCGCTCCTGACAACTCGGTTGAAATCCGCGCCCTCGAAGCCGATCGCGGTCAGTACCTCGGCTACGTTCGCGTCGTCGCGCGCAGGCGCCCCGGGATGCGGCTGGATGATCCGGTGGTATCGCTGCCTGCGCAATACATCAGGCAGCCGCTGCTCCGGGGCGGTGAGTGACACCGAGATGGCGTGGGATCCCGACGTCTACATGAAATTCGCCGGCGAGCGGACGCGGCCGGCGGTGGAACTGCTGGCGCGTGTTCCGGTGACGGCCCCGAACGCGTGATCGATCTCGGTTGTGGGCCTGGCAATTCGACGGCGGTGCTCGCCGCACGGTGGCCGCACGCGGGCGCCAGGCTACAGTGGCCTGTAACAGCTGAACCGGGAGTGGCCTGCGCGCTTCGGATCTTCCGCCTAAAGGCGGAAGCCACGCGATGTTGTCTTGGGATTCGTATTGTCGCTTGGGATTCGTGGCTTCCGGCTTCAGCCGGAAGATCGTGCCGGCGATAGCGATTCAGCTGTTACACGCCGCTGGTGTCGCGTCTCCGAAGGCCTGTTCACACCGAGGGCGGCGATGCGCCCGGCGCGCAATCGACCAATCCTTCCCGCAGCCTCAGCCCTCCCGCAGGGCGATCAGCGGACTGATACGCGACGCCCGCCACGAAGGACCGAGACAGGCAAGGGCAGCAACGACGACGAATAGCGCGGCAACGCCCGCATAGATCGAGATGTTCAGCGGGCTGACGCCGAAGAGCAGCTGACGAATCAAACGGCTCGCGGCGACGGCGGTCACGAGGCCCAACGCCAGTCCCAGCCCGACGAGTCTGAGCCCGCCGTGCATGATGAGGACGATCACCTGCTGCCGGGTCGCGCCGAGCGCCATGCGGATGCCGATCTCCGAGGTCCGCTGCGATACAAGGTATGCGAGAACGGAGTAGAGACCCGTCAGCGACAAACCGAGGGCGAGCGCGGCGAAGAGCCCGGTCAGCGTCGCCACCAGCCGCTGTGTTCCGAGGCTTTGGGTCACGTTCGAGTCCATGGTGGCAAAGAACGAAGTCGCCTGCGCCTTGTCAACCGCTGCGATACCGTTGGAAATCGCCGTCTGCAGAGACGAGGGGTCTGCCGACGTCCTGGCGAGGACGTTCATCCCGCTGCGGCCCAGCTGCCTCAGAGGGAAGTACACCTCGTCCGGAGTCGGCGCATTTACCCCAGCGCTTTTCACGTCGTGGATGACCCCCACGATCTCGACATGCCGGTTGGTCTAGTGACGCGCCTCGGCGAGAGTCGTCGTATAACAGCAGATAGTTATGAAGACCACCCGCTTGTTCCTCGTCCGCCATGGCGCCACGTCGGCTACGCAAGAGGACCGCTTTTCGGGCTCGAGCGGTGCCGAGCTGTCGGAGGAGGGCCGGTGGCAGGCCGCACGTCTCGGCGAGCGCCTGTCGCAGCAGGGCCTCACCGCCGCTTATTCGAGCCCGCTCTCGCGTGCCCTCGACACCGCCCGCATCATCGCTGAACAGTGCGGGGTCGAGCCGATCACGCGCGACGGGCTCCGCGAGATCGGCCACGGGCATTGGGAAGGCATGAAGCGGCACGAGGTCGAACAGCGGTTCGCGGCGGAATACGCGGCGTGGGAGGCCGATCCGTTCACGTTCGCGCCGGAAGGCGGCGAGTCCGGGGTGGCCGTGCTCGCGCGCGCCCTGCCGGTGATTCGGGAAATCGTCACGGCACATCCAGGCGGCCGCGTGCTCGTCGTGTCGCACAAGGCGACGCTGCGGCTGGTGTTGAGCAGCCTGCTCGCCTTCGACCCGCGCGGGTATCGCGACCGGCTCGACCAGTCTCCCGCGTGCCTGAACGTCGTCGACTTCAGGGAGCCCGTGAGGGTCCGGCTCATGCTCTTCAACGACACGTCCCACTACGCCGACCGTCCGCGGATCGCGGACCAGGCTCTGTCGAAGTGGTGGGATCGGGGGTAACCGCTCAGAAGGGCGCTGTCGCAATTGTGACGATCGGAGGCCGTCCTCGTCTACAGTGAGTTCGTGCGAATCCTCGTAGTCGAAGACGATCCCAAGGTCGCCAATTTCATCCAGAGCGGCCTGACGCAGGAAGGATACGCCGTCGACGTCCTGCGCGATGGCCTGATGGCCGGCGAGCAGGCGCGCGCGGTCGACTACGACGCCGTCGTCCTCGACCTGATGCTGCCGGGCCGCTCCGGGTTCGAGGTCCTGCGCGACATCCGGGCGCGAAAGGCTTCACTCCCGGTCGTGATCCTGACCGCGAAGGATGCGCTGGACGACCGGATCGCCGGTCTCGACAGTGGTGCCGACGACTACATGGTCAAACCGTTCGCGCTCGCCGAGCTCTCGGCCCGGCTGCGCGCGGTGCTGCGCCGCGGCGCGCCGCGCGAAAACGTGCTCCGGGTCGCCGACCTCGAAGTCGACACGCTGGCCCGGGCGGTCCGCCGCGCCGGGCGGCGGATCGACCTCAAGGCCAAGGAATACGCGCTGCTGGAATACCTGATGCGCAACTGCGGCCGTCCGCTCACCCGCGCCCTGATCGTCGAGCACGTGTGGGACATCCACTTCGACAGCGTCAGCAACGTCGTCGAGGTTCACATCAACTCGCTGCGCAACAAGATCGACCGCGGGTTCCCGTCGCCGCTCATCCACACCGTCCGCGGCGTCGGCTACGTGCTCACGGATACGCCGCCGTGACATTCACGCTCCGCTCGCGGCTCACGCTGCTCTACACCGTCCTCTTCGGTGTGCTGCTGGCGGTCATCGCCGCCGTTTCCTACCGGGTGCTCGCCTACCAGCTCGACGCCGACGTTTCGGCGAACCTGTCCGAGCTGACCAGCGGCCTTCACGGCTACCTGCTGTTCCCGAACGACCTGCCCACCGTGGCCTTCGATCAGATGGACCCCGCGCAGGCGGCATTCGTCCAGGAGGCGACGCGCTACTACCAGATCTTCGACGCCCGTACCGGAGAGCTGATCGTGCAGTCCGACGCGATCAGGCCGCTGGGCCTTGGGTTCACCCCGGCGGAGGTCCGTGAATTCCGCGAACGGCCGGTGACGCTCGACCTGGATACCGACTACGGCAGGATCCGGCTGTCCAACAGTGTCCTGACGCCGGCGTCCAGTCACGCGTACCTGCTGCAGGTGGGCGTTTCGCTTGCGCCCATGGACACGGCGTTGAATCGATTCCTCATCCTGCTCGTCATGACTGTGCCGGCTGGACTGCTGGTCACGTTCGTGATCGGCCGATGGCTGGCCGGCGTCGCCCTTCGGCCCCTGATCGATCTCGCCGACGTGGCCCGATCCATCGACATCGGGGACCTCCGCCCGCGGCTGCCCGTCCGCGGCGCGCGCGACGAGCTCGACGTGGTGGCGGCGGCGTTCAACGACACGCTGGCCCGCCTCGAACACGCGGTCGGTGAGATGCGGCAGTTCAGCACGGCGCTCGCCCACGAGCTCCGCACGCCGCTGACCGCGCTTCGGGGCGACGTCGAGATGGCGATGGGGCGGGCCGGCGATCCCGAGGACGTCAGGCGCCGTGTCGCGAGCCAGCTCGAAGAGATCGACAAGCTGAAGCGGTTGATCGATCAGGTGCTGACGCTCGCGCGGGCGGAGGCGGGCGAGATCCGGTTGAGCCTTGAACCGATCGACCTTGGCCAGCTGACCGGCTCACTCGTCGATCAGCTCGAGCCGGTGGCGCAGCACAAGGGGCTCACGTTGCAGTCCGAGCCGATTGCCGGAGCGGTCGTCGTCCGTGGCGATCCGAACTGGCTGGAACGCCTGATCCTGAACCTGGTCGACAACGCGATCAAGTTCACCCCGGCGGCCGGGAGCATCAGGGTGAGTGTTTCGCGCGACGGGGAGATGGCACGGCTCGCGGTGCAGGACACCGGCATCGGCATCACTCCAGAGCTGATGCCGCACATCTTCGAGCGATTCTTTCGCGCGGATCCCGCTCGCTCGCCGGGGGTCGAAGGCGTTGGCCTCGGCCTCAGCCTGGCGAAATGGATCGTCGATCGTCACCACGGCCGTATTGCGGTCGACAGCCAGCCCGGCAAGGGCTCCACTTTCACGGTTTTCCTGCCGCTCGCGTCCGATTAAGAAAACTTAATCTCCGGTTCATCAGCCCTTCACCTGCTTCGCGTCGAATAACAGCGAACACGGGCGGCGAACCGCTGGCCCGAGCAGGGAAGCAGGAACAAGGAGACAGCTCATGCGCAAATACATCGCGACCGCAGTTCTCGCGGCCGCAGTCATCACCGTGCCGGTCGTCGGATTCGCGACCACGCGACAGGCGGCACCAGCGGCGGCAAAGAAGGAAGCGACCAGCACCACGGCCAAGGCCGCGCCGACGCACGCGACCAAGGGCGTCGTGAAGTCCGTGGACGACTCGACGCTGGTCATCACCCACAAAGACAAGAAGGGCGAAGAGATGACCTTCACGTTGAACGGGTCCACGCACAAGGAAGGCGCGGTGGCCGTTGGAGCGCCGGTCTCGGTTCGCTACACGGATAACGGCAAGACCCACGTGGCCACGGCGGTCAGCGTGGAACAGCCCCACGAGAAAACGTCCACGAAGAAGTAAGGCGGAATCCGGTCGGGGAGGGGGCGCCGGAGCCATGGGCTCGGGCTCCGGCGCCCAGGAGGGTTGACACCCTCCCCCCGGCTTCATTGCTGGTAAAATCCCACCTCTTCATCTCGCTACTCGCGTTCGCCGCTGGTGCGATCGCCGCTCGGGCCCGATTCATGATCTCCATCGCTCAACGGATTGCCGAAGAACTCCACGTTCGCGTCCCGCAGGTCGAAGCGGCCATCGCCCTGCTCGACGACAAGGCCACCGTGCCGTTCATCGCCCGCTATCGCAAGGAAGCCACCGGCGGTCTCGACGACACGCAGCTGCGCGCGCTCGAAGAGCGGCTGACCTACCTGCGCGAGCTCGAGGATCGGCGCGCGGCGATCCTGAAGAGCATCGAGGAACAGGGCAAGCTCACGCCGGAGCTCGCTGCGATCGATTCGGCAGGCCGACACCAAGGCCCGGCTCGAAGATCTCTATCTGCCGTTCAAGCCGAAGCGCCGGACGAAGGCGCAGATTGCGCGCGAAGCCGGCCTCGAGCCGCTCGCGCTTCGCCTGCTGCAGGATCCGACTCTGGTGCCCGAACGGGAAGCAGCCGCGTTCGTCGACGCCGACAAGGGCGTCGCCGACGCTGGCGCGGCGCTCGAAGGCGCGCGCTGGATCCTGATGGAGACCTTCGCCGAAGACGCGGAGCTCGTCGGCGGCCTGCGCCAGCTGTTGTGGGATCGCGGCGAGTGGAAGTCCACGGTCGTGCCCGGCAAGGAAGAAGAGGGGCGAAGTTCTCGGACTACTTCAATGCGAGCCGAAGCCGGTGCGGACCGTGCCGTCGCATCGCATCCTCGCGCTGCTCCGCGGCCGCAAGGAAGGATTCCTCCGCCTCGCCGTCGTGCTGCCGGACGAGGCCGGACGCCGTGGGCCCGACGATTCCGGAACGGCGCATCGCGGCGCGCGCCGGCATCGAGAAGCGCGGCCGCGCCGCCGACGCGTGGCTGGCCGAAACCGTCCGCTGGACGTGGAAGGTCAAGATGCTCGGCAGCCTCGAGGTCGACATCGAGCAGCGGCTGCGCGAACAGGCGGAGGCCGAGGCGATCCGCGTGTTCGGCCGCAACCTGCACGACCTGCTGCTGGCGGCGCCCGGCCGGCCAGCGCGTCACGATGGGGCTCGATCCCGGCATCCGCACCGGCGTGAAGGTCGCCGTCGTCGACGGCACCGGCAAGCTGCTCGACACCGCCACCGTCTATCCGCACGAACCGCGCAACGACTGGGAAGGCGCGCTGCGCACGCTCGGCCAGCTGTGCGCCCGGCACGGCGTGCAGCTCGATCGCGATTGGCAACGGCACCGCCTCGCGCGAGACCGACAAGCTCGCCGGCGATCTGATCGCGCGCCAGCCCGAGCTGCGGCTCACCAAGGTCGTCGTGTCGGAAGCCGGCGCGTCGGTCTACTCGGCCTCCGAGCTGGCGGCGCAGGAGTTCCCGAATCTCGACGTCTCGCTGCGCGGCGCGGTCTCGATCGCGCGCCGCCTGCAGGATCCGCTCGCCGAGCTCGTGCGCATCGAGCCGAAAGCGATCGGCGTCGGCCAGTATCAGCACGACGTCAACCAGTCGCTGCTCGCGAAGAAGCTCGATGCCGTGGTCGAAGACTGCGTCAACGCGGTCGGCGCGGACGTCAACACCGCCTCGGCGCCGCTGCTGGCGCGCATCTCGGGCTTGAGCCCGACCATCGCCAGGAACATCGTCTCGTTCCGCGACGAGCACGGGCCGTTCCGCAACCGTCAGCAGATCCTGGACGTGCCGCGTCTCGGCGACCGCACCTTCCAGCAGGCGGCCGGCTTTCTCAGGATCATGAACGGCGAGCAATCCGCTCGACGCCTCGGCCGTTCATCCCGAAGCCTACCCCGTCGTCGAGCGCATCGTCGCGCGAACGGGACGTCCGGTGCGAGAGCTGATTGGCAACGTCCACCGTGCTGCGCGCGCTGACGCCCGAGTCGTTCGCGGACGCGCAGTTCGGCGTGCCGACGGTTCGAAGGACATCCTCGCGGAGCTCGAGAAGCCGGGCCGCGACCCGCGCCCGGAGTTCAGACCGCGGCGTTCAAGGATGGCGTCCACGAGATGAGCGACCTCGAGGCCGGCATGCTGCTCGAGGGCGTGGTCACCAACGTCGCGAACTTCGGCGCGTTCGTCGACATCGGCGTGCACCAGGACGGCCTGGTCCACGTCTCGCAGCTGGCCGACCGGTTCGTCAAGGATCCGCGCGAGGTCGTGAAAGCGGGCGACATCGTCAAGGTGAAGGTCGTCGAGGTCGACCTGAAGCGCCGCCGCATCGCGCTGACGATGAAGCAGGGGCAGGCGCCGGCCGGCAGCCAGCAAGGAGGCGGAGTCCGGCCCTCGCCCGGCGCCGGCGCCGAGTGGTCCTCCAGCCAAGAGCGCGCCGCGCCGTGACGCGCCATCGACATCGATGGCGGCGGCGTTCTCGAAGCTCTCGAAGCCGGAGTAGCGGCTCGCGCCGAAGGATCGCGCCCGGGCTCTTGCTCCGAAAGGGATCGATATGGAAGCTGGATGGCTGATGGCAGCCGCGACGGCGTTTGTGATCCTGGGGACGACGGTTCAACATGCGGGCGGCGCCGGCCCGCCTCAAACCGGCGGCCGCTGGCGCGACCATTTCGAGGTCGACAAGGCAGACCTGCTCCCAACCGGCACCAACGCGTACATCACGATGCAGCCTGGACGCGTCCTCAGGCTGAGACACGGCAACGACACCTTGACCGTGACGGTCCTCCCCGACACCGAACGGATCGACGGCGTCACCACCGGCGTGCTCGAGGAGCGTGAGACGAAGAGTGGTAGCCTCGTGGAGGTATCGCGCAATTTCATGGCGACCGACAGGAACACGGCCGATGTTTACTACTTCGGCGAGGACGTGGACAACTACAAGAACGGCAAGGTCGTCAGTCACGACAGCGCCTGGCGCGCCGGCGCCAACGGCGCCAGATTCGGCCTGATGATCCCCGCCAGGCCGGCCCTCGGGCAGATGTTCTATCAGGAGGTTGCGCCGAAGATCGCCATGGATCGGGTCGAGGTCGTCTCCATCGACGAAACGGTCAAGACAGCAGCGGGCGCGTTCGAGCACTGCGTTCATCTGCGTGAAACGACGCCGCTCGAGCGCGACATCAGCCATAAGTACTACGCGCCCGGCATCGGCATCATCAAAGACGACGAGTTCGAGCTCGCGGAGCGGCTGACATCAGCTCCATCGCAAAAATAACCCCATGGACCCTTTGCAGACGCCTGTGGCTGCTGCCGTCCCTCGGCCCGATCGGGTGTTTCCGACGCTCACAGCTCAGCAACTGTCCCGGATTGCCGCCCACGGACGGCGCCGGTCGACCTCGCGCGGCGAGGTGCTGGTCGAGGTCGGCGACAGGCCGGTGCCGTTCTTCGTGGTCCTGAGCGGCGAAGTGCAGGCGCTGCGCCCGACCGGGACGGCGGAGACGCTGATCGTCAGCCACCACGCCGGGCAGTTCTCCGGTGAGGCCACCATGATCAGCGGACGCCGCGCGATCGGGCGTCTGCGCGTGAGCGAGCCCGGCGAGGTGATCCACCTCGATCGAGACCAGCTGCTCGCACTCATCCAGACCGACGCGGAGCTGAGCGAGATCCTGATGCGGGCGTTCATCCTGCGCCGCCTGGAATTGATCGCGCGCGACCTGGGCGACGTCGTCGTGGTTGGCTCGATGCACTGCGCCGGGACGCTGCGGGTGAACGAGTTCCTGACCCGGAACGGCCACCCGTTTCACTACGTCGATCTCGATCGCGATCGCGACGCGCAGGAGCTGCTCGATCGGTTTCAGATCGGCGTCGCCGACATTCCCGTCGTGATCTGCCGCGGCGAGACCGTGCTGCGGAATCCGACGAACGCGCAGATTGCCGACTGTCTCGGGTTCAATGAGGACGATCGATCGGACACGCGTCAGCGATCTCGTCGTCGTCGGCGCCGGACCGGCCGGGCTTGCCGCGGCCGTCTATGGCGCGTCCGAAGGGCTGGATGTCCTGGTGCTCGAGTCGAACGTGCCCGGCGGCCAGGCCGGATCGAGCTCACGGATCGAGAACTACCTCGGCTTCCCGACCGGCATCTCGGGACTGGAGCTGACCGGCCGCGCCTACGCGCAGGCGCTGAAATTCGGCGCCCACGTCATGGTGGCGAAGGGCGCGACGCGATTGGCCTGCGACGGTCAGCGATACACGGTCGACATCGGCGACGGGCCGCCAGTCCCGGCGCGCGCGGTGATCATCGCCACCGGAGCGGAGTACCGCAAGCCGGCGCTCGAGAACCTGTCGACGTTCGAGGGCGCCGGCGTCTACTACGGCGCGACGCCGATGGAGGCCCAGCTGTGCGTCGGCGAGGACGTGGTGGTCGTCGGCGGCGGCAATTCGGCCGGGCAGGCGGCCGTCTTTCTCGCGTCGACGGCGCGCCGAGTCCACATGCTGGTGCGCGGGCCTGGCCTCGCGGACACGATGTCGCGCTATCTGATTCGCCGCATCGAGGAGAATCCCGCGATCGTCCTGCGCACGCGCACCGAGATTGTCGCGCTGGAAGGGGACGGAAGGCTCGAACGGATCCGGTGGCGCGACGATCGGACCGGCGCAGGTCGAAGAGCATGACATCCGCCACGTCTTCATGATGACCGGGCGCCGTTCCCAATACCGGATGGCTGGATGGCTGCATCGTCCTGGACGACAAGGGCTTCGTGAAAACGGGCCCGGATCTCTCGTCCGACGAGCTCGCGAAAGCAAAGTGGCCGCTGGCACGACGGCCGTATCTGCTCGAAACCAGCCGGCCCGGCATCTTCGCGGTCGGAGACGTGCGCGGCGGCAACATCAAGCGAGTCGCGTCTGCGGTCGGCGAAGGGTCGATTGCCGTCGCGTTCGTTCATCAGGTGCTTCGGCAGTGAC
>CAWIKP010000006.1:0-131992 GCA_963836735.1 uncultured Acidobacteriota bacterium
GCCAAGCGTCATCGGCAGGTGAGTCTGCACGCGCAGCGAGCCGACATGTTCCGAGCTACACTGTCCTCGAGCTCGCGCCGCCGATCCCTTGATCGTTCATGCCCCGATCGTCCGAAACTTCCTCCGTCATTCCGACGAACGCGCGATGCGACTGCTCACTGCGATGCTCCACATTCAGCGGGGACCACAATGACTCGAACGAACGCCGCCGTTAGCGGTGTGACATTGGTGATCGGGCTGGTGGCAATCGCCGTCGCTTTGCCACGTGCCCAGGCGGGCGCTCCCGCGAAGCCGGCAGCAGGAGCGCGTCAGGGCGGTGCGCCGGACCAGGGCGGCCGCAGTGATGGCCGCGGTGGTCGCGACGCCAATCCGACGGCTGCGCTCTTCATCGAGCAATGTTCAGGCTGTCACGGCACGGACCTGGCTGGCGGCCGCGCGCCCAGCCTGTTCAATGAGCAGTGGCTCGCATCGACGACCGACGAGCGAATTGCCAACGCGATTCGCAATGGCGTCCCGAATACCGCCATGGCGCCGTTCAAGAGCTTGAGTGACGAACAGATCTCGGCAACTGACGCAGTACATGCGAACGCAGAGCGGCGTCCTGCGAACGCGTCCCGCGTTCGTCGTCGCTCTGGACGGCGCGGTGGTGAAAAGCGAGAAGCAGACGGTGCGTATGGAAGTCGTGGCCAAGGACCTGGACACGCCATGGGGCATCGCGTTTCTGCCCGACGGCCGCATGCTCGTCACCGAGCGCACGGTCGGCGGCGGTCAGCTTCGGGTGGTCGAGAAGGGCATCTTACTGCCGGCCGTGAAGGGCACGCCACGGGTCCACGTCCAACAGGATGCCGGGATGTTCGATGTGCAAGTGCACCCGCGGTACGCCGAAAACGGCTGGATCTATCTGTCCTACGCGGAGCTGCTTCCCGGCTACACGCCGCCGGCCGGGCCGGCCGCCGGCGCGGGTCGCGGCGGGGCGACGGCGCCGTCGATGACCGCGATCGTCCGCGGACGCCTGAGAAACAACGAGTGGGTCGATCAGCAGTTCATCTATCACGCGCCGCCGGCGCTCTACACGACAGACGGCTCGCACTTCGGGTCGCGATTCCTCTTCGGACGTGAAGGGCATCTCTTCTACTCGATTGGCGATCGCGGCGTGATGGAGAACGCGCAGGATCTGTCGAACCCGCTTGGCAAGATTCATCGGGTGAATGACGATGGCACGATTCCGGGCGACAACCCGTTCGTGAAGACGCCGAACGCGGTACCGTCAATCTGGAGCTACGGCCATCGCAACCCGCAAGGCCTCGCGTGGGATCCCATCTCGGGCCGGCTCTGGGAAACGGAGCACGGGCCGACGGCTGGCGACGAGGTCAATATCATCGAGCGCGGACATAACTACGGATGGGGAATCGCGACCAAGGGCACCCAGCCCGGCATCACCAAGAGCTCGGAGCCCGGGATGGACGAGCCGGTCGTGTATTACATCCCGACGTACGCACCGGCGGGGATCTCGTTTTCGACAAGCGATCGTTATCCCGCCTGGAAGAATACGAGCTTGTTTGTCGGCGGTCTCGCCGGGCAGGCACTGCGCCGTCTCGAAATCTCTGGCAGCCGGGTGACGCGGCAGGAAGTGATCTTCAATCAGTACGGCCGCGTTCGCGACGTGGTCGAGGGACCGGACGGCTACATGTACCTCGCCATCAACCACGCCACTGGTGCAGGAACGACATACGGTCTCATCGCGCCGGTGCCTGGCTGGGTCGTCCGGCTCGTGCCAGTGCAGTAGCTGCTCGATTCGATCGGGCCCAAGAGAACTGGCACGCTCGGAAGAACATTGCGAGAGACCAGGCCGCACAGCTCTACTGTCCCTTTGCGGCCGCCGCAGGTGTGAGCGCTCCAGCGTGCCGAGGGGTGGGAGTGACCCGGTAGCGCACACTTCCGAATTCTGACAAGCTCTGGCGCCGAAGGTTCACAATCGCTCCTATGGCTCTGACGGCCTGGTTGCACGACGCTCGCGATGACCTGTGGTGTGGCTACCGCCGAATGATCCGCGAGCCGGACGCGACGGCCGCAATCGTTCTCGTTCTCGCCTGCGGCATCGGTTTGTCCGTGGCAATCTTCAGCGTCGCCGATACCGTGCTGCGGCGACCGCTCCCAGTCCTCGACGAGCAGCGCGTTGTCGTGCTCTGGGGGAAACGCAGCGAGAGCATGCGGACGTTGCCGCTCACGGCACGGCACTTCGAGCGCTTTCGACATGAGGCGCGAACGCTCCAGGAGGTTGCGGGGACGGTCAGTATCGAATCGTGGCCTCAACCGATCCGGGATGGCGGCCAGACCTTTCGCGTGAACATTTCGGCGGTGACGGGTAATTTCTTTCACGTGCTGGGTTCGGAGCCGGTTCTGGGCCGCACATTGGCCCCTGCGGACGACCATCAAGGCGCTGCTCCGGTCGCAGTCCTCAGCTACTCCTTGTGGCGCAGCCGGTTCGCTGGTGATCCGGCGGTGCTCGGCAGGCGCCTGGAGCTCCGGAACTCACGCGTTGTGACGGTTGTTGGCGTCGCACCACCTGGCCTGGATACCCGAGAGCCTCCGACATCTGGGTACCGTTCGCCACAACGACGGCTGAAGAAGTGATGCCGATTGGCCGCCTCGCCGAGTCGGTGACGGCTCAGGATGCGGCCGCGGAGCTCCGTTCCTCGTTCGAGCGCGAGCAAGCCAGCGAGTGGCGCGGTCTCCGCGGCGCGGCAGTCCCGCTCCCGTCATTGATCCTCGGCGAAGTACGGTCGCCACTGCGTCTGCTCACCGGCGCCGCGGCTCTGCTCCTGCTCACGGCGTGTTTCAACGTCAGCAACCTGCTCCTGCTGCGAGGTGCAGCACGTCGGCACGAGATCGCCGTGCGTCAAGCCCTGGGCGCGAGCCGCGCCCGCATCATTCGATTGCTGTTCATCGAGAGCCTTCCCCTCGCACTTGTCGCCGGGCTCATCGGGGCGTGGGCATCGACCGCGCTCGTTCAACTCCTGGTCACGCTTGCGCCCGGCAACGTTCCACGACTCGAGGAGGTCCGTTTGCAAGGCGTTCCACTCGGCGTCGCGGTCCTCGTCAGCTGCGCCGCCGCACTTGGTTCCGGCGCGATGCCGGCGATCTGGCTGGCGCGCGATCGGACGATGCTCCAGGCAGGCCGCAGGAGCATGACCGCGTCGACAAATGCGGCGTTCGTTCAACGCTCGCTGGTCGTGTTTCAGATGGGGCTCGCGGTGTTCGTGCTGTTCGTCGCGGGACTCGTTGGCCGGACCCTTCAGAGCCTGTACGCAATCGACACCGGGCTGGCCGTGGACCAGGTTGCGGTCATCGAGCTCAGTTGGCCCGACAGGAAGTTCGACACCGGCCAGCGAGTAGTCGGGATGTACGAGAGACTCCTGCCGCGAATCAAAGCACTGCCGGATGTCACGTCGGTTGCGACTGTGAACGTCGTGCCGTTCACCGGGGCCACGGCTGGTTGGGACGGCTCGTTCGTGGCCGACGGGCAAACGCTGCCTTCATCGGTGCTGAACTTCGCCGTCGTCGGGGCCGAGTACTTCGAGACCATGGCCATCAGGCCGCTTCATGGCCGGACGTTCGACAGCACGGATCGACAGGGCAGCGCTGCGGTCGCGATTGTCAGTGAACAAGCGGCGCGGCTGCTGGGTGTCGAGAACGACGCCGTCGGTCGACGGATACGTTTCGGCGGCGGCTCGCCCGGAGAGTGGCGAACCGTGATCGGCGTCGTACCCGAAACGAGGTATCGCGCGATCCGTGAACCCGCGCCGACGGTCTACCTCCCGGTCGAGCAGTTCCCGGAGGTGATATCACTCATCACTACTCTGGTCGTGCGCACCGAGGGTCGCCCCGGTGCTGCGGTCCCGTCGATTCGCGAGGCAGTCGGGCAGACGGACCCGGATGTGACCGTCCTCGGCGCGACTGCTCTGGGTGATCTCATTACCGCGCAGTTCAGCGGCCCGCGTCTGAGCGCGATTCTACTCGCGCTGTTTGGTGCCGGCGCCACGCTGCTGGCCGCGGTTGGCCTCTACTCCGTGCTCACCGCAGCGGTCCGGATGCGGGTCCGTGAGCTCGCGATTCGTCAGGCAATCGGCGCGACCCCTGCTCACCTTCGACGCATGGTCGTCGTTCAGGGAGTTTGGCTGTGTGTGGCGGGGCTCGCGTTCGGGCTGGCCGGCGGACTCGCCTCCGGGCGGCTGCTCGGCAATGTGCTCTACGGCGTCACGTCGAACGACCCGCAGGCCGTGATTGCTGCGGTCGCCCTCTTGATGATCGTCTCGATGGCGGCCTGTTACGTGCCAGCGCGACAGGCCACTCGACCGGACCTGACGACGCTGTTGCGAGACGCCTGAGCCGGTCCAGGCGCGCCGTCGCCCCCTGGATACCGCTTTTGTTCGATGGAGTGGCGGCCCGGCACGGCGGCCGCGGTAAGATTCCCCGAACTCCATCCGCATGCACCTGCCCTCTCGCTACGTCGTCGGCCGCGAACTCGGACGCGGCGGGATGGGTATCGTCTACGAGGCCGACGATAACCGCCTGGGTCGCAAGGTCGCGATCAAGGTTCTGCACACGGGGCCGGAGCATCCCGGAAAGCACCGCTTCGCGCAGGAAGCCCGCGCCGCTTCCGCACTGAATCATCCGAACATCATCACCATCCACGACATCGGCGCCGCAGGCGAAGGCGACTTCATCGTGATGGAGCTCGTCGAAGGCGTGCCTCTGAGCCGTGTTTCGCGCGATGGGCCAATGGCGGTCGATCGCGCGATCGACTACAGCATTCAGATCGCCGGCGCGCTCGCAGCCTCACACTCCGCCGATATCGTTCATCGCGACCTGAAGCCGGCCAACGTGATGGTGACGCGCGAGGGCCTGATCAAGGTGCTCGATTTCGGTCTGGCGAAATCGACCACCGAGCCGGCCGGGCGCCGATGCCGCAACCATGACCGGGGAGCCTCATACCGGGCCTGGAGTGGTCGTCGGCACCAGCGGCTACATGTCGCCCGAGCAGACACTCGGGCAACCTGTCGATGCGCGGTCCGACGTCTTCTCGTTCGGCGTCGTGTTGTACGAGCTCCTCGCCGGACGCCGGGCGTTCGGTGGCCAGTCCGAGTGGGCGGCGATGAACGCGGTCGTGCACGAGCAGCCGACGCCGTTGCGAGACCTTCGACCTGACGTTCCCGAAGCCCTCAGCCACATCGTCGATCGCTGCCTCGAAAAGGATCGAGCGCGCCGTTATCCATCGGCCGTTGAACTGCTCGACGAGCTGCGACACCTTGCGCCCGCAGGTGCAGCGCCACGGCTGTCGCGGACGGCTCGCTACGTGGCTGTGGCCGCGGCGGCGGCGCTCGTGGCCGTGATCGGCGTTACCTGGGTCATGGTCCGGCGATGGCAGTCGGCGGCGATGGTCGAGCGATCGCTGCCCGAAATCGAGCGGCTCGCCGGCCTCGGCCAGTATGTCGACGCGTATCGGCTCGGGCAGCGAGCCTCGGCCGTTGCGCCCGGCGACCCTCGAGTGCAACGGGCGGTCGGCGCTGCGACGGCGCCTCTCACCATGAGCGAGCCAGTCGGCGCGGACGTCTATTTCAAGGACTACACCGACATCGACGGTCCCTGGCTGCTGGTCGGCCGTGTCCCGATCACCGGCGCGCGCGTTCCCCTGGGCGAGCTGCGGTGGAGGCTCGTCAAGGACGGATTCGACACCGCAGAAGGCGCCTCCGCAATCGGGCCGGTCATCACGCTTCGTCGAACCGGAGAGGCGCCTGCCGGAATGGTTTACGTGCGCGGAGGAGGGTCGAGTTACCAGACAAGGGCGGTCCAGTTGCCGGACTTCTGGATGGACCGCTACGAAGTCACGAATCGCGAATTCAAGCGATTCGTCGATGCCGGCGGTTACCGCGACCGGAAATATTGGGGGGCGTCGTTCGACATCGTCGAGCGCTTCCGCGACAGGACGGGCCGGCCTGGCCCGGCCACGTGGGAACTCGGCACGTTCCCCGAAGGACAGGCCGACTATCCGGTCAGCGGAGTCAGCTGGTACGAGGCCGCAGCATACGCCGGGTTCGCCGGCAAGCGGCTGCCGACCGTTTTTCACTGGAAGCGCGCGGTCGGGAACGTCTTATTCGGCCAGGCGGTTGCGGCGATGGCGAATTTCAACGGCAAATCGGCTGAACCGCCGACCCGGCTCAAAGATCTCGGCGCCTACGGCACCTACGGCCTCGCGGGCAACGTGAAGGAGTGGATCTGGAATGCGACCGGCGATCGGCGATACGTCGTCGGCGGCGCGTGGAACGATCCCCCATACATGGCCGTGAACCGCGAGCCGCGATTGCCGCTCGATCGCCACGAGACGCACGGCTTCCGCTGCGTTCGCGATGTGTCACCGCCGCCGGCCGACGCTCTGGCAGCGATTCCGCCTCGCAGCGTCGGCCTGCCGGACAAACCCGTCGGCGACGACCTCTATGCGGCCTACAAGGCGCTCTACGCGTACGACCGTAGTCCGCTCGACCCGCAGGTGGAGGCTCTGCCGGAGACGGAGTATTGGCGTGCCGAGCTCGTGTCCATTGCGGCGGCGTACGGACGCGAGCGCGTGCCCGTCTATCTTCTTCTGCCCAAGAATGCCGCGCCGCCGTATCAACCCGTCATCTGGTTTCCGGGCGGATATGCGTTCGGCCTTCTTCCGCTCGGTCGCGATCTCAGCGCCGCACCGGGCGCTGCGTACTTCAACTTTCTCACCCGGAGCGGCCGTGCCCTCGTTATTCCTGTCTATCAGGGCACATTCCAGCGGTTCCTCGGCGTCGGCGAATTCCCGCGGGCCGATCAGATGAACGCGTATCGCGACATGGTCGTCCAGTGGTCGAAGGACCTGGGCAGGACCATCGACTACCTGGAAACACGCGCAGATATCGACGCCGGGAAGGTGGGGTATTACGGCCTCAGCGCAGGCGCCAACACGGCGCTGCCCATCGTCGCGGTCGAGCCGCGGTTACGGGCCGTCGTGCTGCTGTCCGGAGGACTTCCCGCGATTCCGCGTCCGCCCGAGGCGGATCCGATCAATTTCGCGCCGCACATCATGGCCCCCACGCTGATGCTGAACGGCCGCGACGATTTCATTTTCCCGCTCGAGACCGTGGCGAAGCCGCTGTTCTCGCTGCTCGGCGCTCCGGCCGACCGCAAACGGCTCGCCATCCACGAGGGGGGCCACATCCCGCCGCTCAATGAACTGATCCGCGACGTCCTGGGGTGGTTCGATCAGTATCTCGGACCGGTCGCGACGCGATGACGATCAGCGCCGCGCGCTCGCCGCGCGCGTGAAGTTGCAGCGTTCGAGGAGATCGAGAAATCGCGGATCTGTTCGAAACGGGTCCCACTTCGGATCGACCGCCAGGAACACCAGGTTCACATCCCGCGCCCGCAGGCCACGCTCGAGGGACTGGAGGGCCGCGTCGCGCTCGCCGAGGCCCGCGTGCACGAGCGCCATCGAATACGCCGGAACGTACTGCTCGCCGGCGAGCGTTTCGAGCGTATGAAGCACATCGCGCGCTTCGGTTGTCCGATCGAGCTTGGCGAGGATGTAGCCTCGAAGCGAGATCATCTTGCTGTTGGTTTTACTGAACCGCTCGGTGATCTCGAGGGCTCGCAGCGTCGATTCATGGTCGCCCAGCTGCTCGTACACCTGGGCGAGCTGGAACTGGCCAATCCAGAACTGCGGATCGATGACGGTTGCCTGTTGTGCAAATCGAAGCGCTGACTTGAAGTCCCGGGCCTGCGAACTCGACGTGCGCGGAGAGCGCCAGCTCGCATCGGGTAGAACGGTTCGAGTTCTCGCGCGTGACGCATCGCCTCGCGGGCCTCATCATGCCGACCCGACGGTAGGCGAGCACGATGCCGAGCAGCTCGGTGACGCCTGCGAATAGCTGGGATCCACGGAGATAGCTTTTCGAAACGACGTTTCCGCCGCCGGCCAGTCCCAGTCGAGCCAGTAATGTACCGTGCCCAGCGCGGTCTGCGTCTCGGCGAGGTCAGGGCCGGAGGCGACCGCGCGCGCGATCGCCTCTCTTGCTCAGCGGCGATACCTTCATCGGAGCCACATCGCTGTTGATCGGGCTTGCTGAGTAGATGTCCGCCAGGCCAGCCCACGCGAGCGCGAACGTCTGGATCGAGTTGCGTCGCCTGCTGGTAGGACTCGACCGCGCGTCGGTTCGTCTCAGGCGTCAACTGATTCCAGAGGTGGCGGCCACGAAGGTAGAAGTCGTACGCCTCGGCGCTTCGCGTGTGCCGGGGCGCCAGGGCCGTCAGCCGCTCCGGAGAGAGGCGCAGTCGAACCTGTCGGGCGATTGCCGCGCTCAGCTCGCGTTGGAGTTCGAGCATGCTTCCAGGCTCGCTGTCATAGGACTCGGCCCATATCTGCACCTGGTCACGCGCGCGAATCAGCTTCGACGTCACGCGCAGCCGGCCGCTCTCGGCCCGCACCGACCCTTCCACCAGATACTCGACGCCCAGCTCCTGACCGATCTCCGCGAGCGACTTCGGCGTGCTCTTGTAGCGCCTGGTCGATGTCCGCCCCTTCACGCTGAGATGCTCGGGATCGATCTGGCCGAGCGACGCACTGGTTTCTTCGGTCAGACCGTCCGTCAGATACTCGCGCTCCGGACCCCCGAGGTGTTCGAAGGGCAGGACGGCGATCGTGACTCGCGGCACCGGCACGTCGGCGCGCAGCCGGTTCACACCACGACACCCACGACGATGACAGCCGCCAGACTGATGCCCACAGGCCCAGCTTCCATGAGCGCCAGCGTGTTCGGTCGGGTGCTCGCCGATCGTCTGGCACGGCGCGATGACGTGGTCGCGCCGCGGCCACAGTGCACGGTGTCGGAGCGGCAATTCCTGTCCGCACGGAGGACAGGCGAGCGATCAACCGATAGCCACTTTTCGGGATCGTCTGGATGAAGCGTGACTCTTTGGCATCATCACCGAAGACTCGACGCAGTTCCGAGATGGCACGCGTCAGGACGTCGTCGGTGACAAAGGTGTCCGGCCAGACGGTCTGGATCAGGCGTTCTTTCGCAACGACCTGACCCGCATGCGCGGCAAGGAGCACCAGCACCTGCATCACCTTGGGTTCCAGGCGAATGGTACCGGCCGGTCCAGTGACGCTGTTCAGCGAGGGCTCGACCTGTGGGAATCGCCGACGAGGAAGCCGTTCTGCAAGACCGGTGCTCTGTGCGGGGACTATAGCACCGCACCGGATTCGGCCGGTCGCTGCGGCACCGATGCCGACGTCGCTCAACGAGCTCGACGCGCCTCAGCGGCCGCCATCGCCCGCGCAAACACCTGGCGTTGGGCAAGGGGTGGGTAATCCCATTCGTTGTTCGCCGTCCCGAACCGTTCCCGGTTGAAGCGGCTGATTTTCTGAACACCCGACATCAACCGGGACACATCCATTCCAAGCCCGTGCAGCGTCACGATGGCGATGCCATCGCACATGAGCTCCAGATCTTTGAGACGGCTGCGGTCACCGACTTTGAAGGCACGTTCACGTTCCGTCCAGACGTACTCGTGCCCGACTTCGTGCGCCACCAGGGCCTGCAATTCTTCCGCATCGACGAGGGCGAGCGTCGCTTCCGAGATGAGGATGACGGCTCGCGCATAGAAGCGCGACACCTGCTTGTGGCACCGCGATCACCTTGATCTCGTACACCGACTCCCGCCCGGTGGCGCGAAGCAGCGTGGTCAGAGCCGCAAGCTTCTGGCGCGCAGGGGCGCTGAGGTGGGTGACCTCGCCTTCCAGTGGGAGGGTAGTCAGGACGCGTGCCTTGTCCTCGGCCGACACGGGGGCAGGCCGGGCGGTTTCCAGGAACCGGGCGATGGCGTCGGGGTCCGTTGCCAGCAGGTTTTGCGAAGTGGTCAGCGCCACCATCAGTCGAACTGGCGTGGAGACTCCGATCCGCCTCGTGTGACTGCAGCGCCGTCCCGGAAACGAGCAGCGATACGGCGAGGGCCGACAGGCACGGTCTTCCATGTCCCATGACTCCCTCCTCCGCGCGCTTGCGCGCGGATCGAGGGTCACGTCGCGGGACAGAGGATGTCCTGTGGAGATCCCGAGGTTGTGAGGAGGTTTCGCCGAGGGAGGAAAACTACGGGGTTCTTGGTGCCGGGTTCCGGGGTGCCGGGTTCGGTTCAGGGGTTCCGGGTTCGGTTCCTGGTTCGAGGTTCTGGGTTTCGCGTCAGAGCAGGCTACACGGGGTCGTGGACGGGAACCTGGAACCCCCGAACCTCGAACCGAACCCTGAACCGAACCCGGCACCCGGCACTCGGAACCCTGGAACTTCAAGGGCGAAGCGTGAACTGCGTGCCCCAGTGGCGCGGCTCGCCTGGACGGCCGGTGATCGCCGGCAGCGGGACGTTTGCCGTGCCGGTGATGTACTCCTGGTTCCCCAGGTTGCGCACGTAGACGGCAATCTCCCAGCGGCGGTTCTGCGGCTCGAAGCCGGCGCGCAGGTGGAGCGAGCCCATACGCCCGCTGGGTCTCGATGGCGTCGTTGACCGGCGTGAAGAACACCCGGCTCTGCCACGACACGTCACCCCGCACGGAGGCGGTCCCCGCCCGGCCGGTCGCGAACTCGTAGACAGCGGAGCCGCCGCCAGACCATTCCGGCGCGTTGTTCAGGCGGTTGCCCGCCGCGTCGAGCGTCGCGCCGCCCGGCCCTCGGCGAGGTAGCGGTCGTAGGTCGCGTCGAGCCACGAGACATGGCCCGCGAGCTGCACGCCGCGTCCCGCCGCCGCAGCCGCCTCGACTTCGATGCCCCTGATGGTCGCCGATCCGGCGTTGCTGATGTCGATCACGCCGGGGCGGATGAACGACTGCACCTGCAGGTCCCGGTAGTCGTTGGAGAACACCGCCGTGTTCACCCGGACTCGTCCACCGGCCATCGTGCGTTTCAGGCCACCTTCGAAACTCCAGGCGAACTCGGGATTGAAGGCCCGCTCGGGCTCGGGTGCGGTGGGGTTGAACTGGTTGAATCCGCCGCTCTTGAAGCCTCGCGTCGCGGAGACGTAGACGAACGTGTCGCGGGACGCCTGCACCTGGATGCTGACCTTGGGCGTCCAGGCGTGATAGGTGGCGCTGTCAACGTAGTCATAGAACGATGCGGGATCGGCGAGGATTGCCGTCCCAAGCCGGTACACCCCGCCGGTGTTGTCGAGATCCTTCTGCTCGTCCGTGTACCGGACCCCGCCCGTCAGCGACACGCGGCTCGACAGGCTATACGTGGCCTGGCCGAACAGCGCCCGGGCCTTCGCGCCGATCTTCGCAAAGGGCCGGATCTGAGTCGCAAGCGGATACACCGTGATTTCGACCTGCCCTTCGTTGTGTTCGTCGAAGAAGAACGCGCCACCGATCCACGTGAGCTTCGGTGTCCGTTGCACGAGCGTCAGCTCCTGCGAGACCTGGTGCTGGACGTCAGGCACGTCGGATGTCTGCAGCTGCAGTTCGGTGGCATCGGCGTCGATGAAGAACCGATAGTTGGATCTCCGATACGCCGTCAGGCTGGTCAGCGTCGTCGTTCGGTTCAACCGGACGGTCAGCTTCGCCGAAGCGCCCTGCTGGATGTTCTTCCCGGACGCCAGGTCGCTCGTCCGCACCGTCCACAGGCTGGCGGGGTTGTCGAAGCGCTGGAAGCCCGGCTTCGCCGCGATCGGCTTGGCGTAGGTGAGCGGAACCCCATCATATTGACCATGGTCGCCCGACAGCAGCAACTCGCTGTGCGTCCCGAGGACGATACGCAGCTGCCCTCGTCCGGCCCACGTGTCTTCGCTGCCGAGCGAGTGGTCGGGATGATCGAGATCGCTTCACGAAGCCCTCGCGCGTGCCGCGGAGGAACGCAAAATTGCCCATCACCTTGTTCTTGATCAGCGGGCCGCTGACGGCGCCTTCGGCGCGGAGCTTGTCGTAGTTGCCGGCGGTGAGCCGAACGCTCGTCTCGAGCGTGTTGGTCGGCTGCCGGGTGACGATGTTGATGGTGCCGCCGACCGAGTTGCGTCCGTAGAGCGTCCCCTGCGGCCCCCGCAGGACTTCGACGCGCTCGACGTTCAGAAAATCGGCAAACACCATCGCGGGCCGTGCCGAGATAGACGCCGTCGAGGTGAACAGTGGAACTTGGATCGGCGCCGACACGTGGTGTTCGTGCCGATGCCGCGGATGGTCACCTGCGCCAGCCCGGTGTGCTGCGAGATCGTGACCGTCGGCACGACGCCCGCGAGGCCTTCGACCGTCTGCACCCCCAGCTGCTCGAGGGTCCGTGGCCGGAAGCACCGTAATCGCGACGGGCGTCGATTGGACATCGGCGGCGCCCGTCTTCGTGGCGGTCACCGTCACACTCTCGGCGAGCGAGGACACGCGCAAGCACGAGTCGAGCGTCGCCGCTGGTCGCTCCCACTTCGATCTCGGTCGCTCGACGGCTCGAATCCGCCGAACGCCGCGGTGACGAGATAGCGGCCGGCGGGAAGCGCATCGACCACGTATTCGCCGTGCTCGTCTGTGATCACGGTTCGAGGAGCGATCAGGGCCGCGCCGGTGACGGTCACCGTGACACCTGGTAACACGCTGCCGGTGGTGTCCCGAACGACGCCGGTCAGCTGTCCGGGTGGCTGCGCCGACACCGCGACAGCCGCCAAGTGCGATCAGACATACGACTCGGACGATGGTCTCGAGTGTTCGCTGCACGCGAGCCATCCTACGCTGGCACGTCTCCGCCGTCCGGCGGACCATCGGAAGGGGACCTCACATGGGGCGCGTTGAAGACGCTCTCAAGCTCGCGATAGTCCATGTCTGATCACATTCGCGGCAGCGCCAGACCGCAGTCGCGGTGATGACCTTTGCCAAGGTGTCGATGATCCTGCCTTTGCAGAATGGACACACCGCCGGTCGCGCCACATCCTCGGCGAATCGTGAGTCGCGCATCATGTTGTTTCTCTTTTCTGACCGCAGGAATCCTGAACGGATGCGCGGACTAACCGAGCAGGCGGACGATCGCCAGCCACAGCCCCAAGCCGCCGAACCCAACGGCAGCCGCCGCAATCGCGCGCTTCCTGGTCTTCCTGTCGTGTTCCACGCCTCTTGCGACCCAAGCCGCCCATCGCTCATCGGCGGTGCTTGCGTCAGTCCTGTCGGCTACCCCTACCTCGGTGTGCACGACACATGCTGGCGGCTTCTCGACTCTGCGGCTGTTCAAGAGTGAACAGCCGTCACCAGCCGGCTTCCCTACGATCGCTCGATTGGAACCGCCGTCGCCGCGATACGTCCAGACGTCGCCATGCGGAGAAACACGTGACCGACACGCCGCGCGCTCTCCGAGGATCATTGCCACCCTTCGACGTGCGTATGTTCCTCGATTCGGCTGGCATCTCACGCCGCATCGTGCGCTACGCGCGGGCCTCGGTTGTCTTCGCTCAGGGCGGCCCGGCCAACAGCGTGTTCTACATCCAGCACGGCGGCGTGAAGCTCTCGGTCTTGTCCCGACGAGGCAGGGAGGCGATCGTCGCCACGCTCGCGCCGGGTGACTTCTTCGGTGAAGGCTGTCTGGCCGGACAACCGCTCCGCATCGGCACCGCGACGGCGCTGGTGCCGACGGCCGTGCTGCGGATTCAGAAGCGGGCGATGATGCGGACCCTGCATGCACAATCCGCGCTCTCGGATCGATTCATCGCGCACATGCTCGGTCGCAACATCCGGATCGAGGAGGACCTGGTCGATCAGCTGTTCGACTCGAGCGAGAAACGGCTGGCGCGAACCCTGCTCCTCCTCGCACGCTACGGCGATGAGCGCACGCCACAACGCGTGCTGCCGAAGATCTCGCAGGAGGCGCTCGCCAAGATGGTCGGCACCACCAGGTCGCGTGTGAACGTCCTCATGAACAAGTTCCGAAAGCTGGGATTCATCAAGGGCACCGGCACGCTAACGGTTGAGAGCGCACTCTTGAGCGTGGTCCTGCACGACTGAGTCCGGCGACCGTGGTACCCACATCAGTACATGCCACCGCCCATCCCGCCCATCGCCGAGGCCCCGTGCTGCGGTGGTTCTGGAATCATCGAGATGACGGCTTCGGTGGTCAGCAGGAGAGAGGCAATGGATGCGGCGTTCTGAAGCGCCGAGCGGACCACCTTCGCCGGATCAATCACGCCGGCCTGAACCAGATTCTCGTAGCGCTCCGTCTGGGCATTGAAGCCTTCCTCGTCGCTCATCTCCCTGGTCCGCTGCACGACAATCGAGCCCTCGTGACCGGCGTTGGTCGCGATCCATCGCATCGGTTCCTCGACCGCCCTGCGGATGACGTTGACGCCAATCTGCTCGTCGCCGTCGACCGGCAAGTGCTCGAGTACCTTCGCCGCACGCAGTAAGGCAACCCCACCGCCTGGCACGATGCCCTCTTCCACCGCGGCCTTTGTCGCGTGCATCGCGTCCTCAACGCGCGCTTTCTTCTCCTTCAGTTCGGTCTCGGTCGCGGCGCCGACTTTGATAATCGCGACGCCACCGACCAGCTTGGCCAGGCGTTCCTGCAGCTTCTCGCGGTCATAGTCGGACGTCGTGTCCTCGACTTGCGTCCGGAGCTGCTTGACCCGGCCCGCGATCGATGCGGTGGCGCCGGCGCCTTCGACGATGATCGTGGTGTCCTTGTCGATGGTGATTTTCTTCGCCTGCCCGAGGTCTTCGATCGTCATGCTCTCAAGCTTCAGGCCGAGGTCCTCGGTAATCGCCTTGCCACCGGTTAACACCGCGATATCCTCGAGCATCGCTTTCCGGCGATCGCCATACCCCGGCGCCTTCACCGCAGCGGCTTGCAACGTACCGCGGAGCTTGTTGACGACGAGAGTCGCCAGCGCCTCTCCATCGATGTCGTCTGCGATGATCAGCAATGAACGGCTGGCCCGCGCAACCTGCTCCAGCAAGGGCAACAGATCCTTCATCGCGCTGATTCGCTTTTCGTGAATCAGAATGACGGGATTCTCCAGCACCACTTCCATCCGTTCGGGGTCGGTCACGAAATACGGGGACAGGTAGCCGCGGTCGAACTGCATCCCTTCGACGACGTCCAGCGAGGTGTCCATGCTCTTGGCTTCTTCAACCGTGATGACGCCGTCCTTGCCCACCCTCTCCATCGCGTCGGCGATGATCCGTCCGATTGCCTCGTCATGGTTCGCGGAGATGGTTCCGACCTGGGCGATCATCGACCCGCTCACCGGCCTCGACATCCTCTTGAGCTCGGTCGTGATCGCGTCGACCGCCTTGTCGATACCGCGCTTCACGGCCATCGGGCTGGCACCGGCCGTGACGTTCCTGGCGCCTTCTCGATAGATCGCCTGCGCCAGCACCGTAGCGGTCGTCGTGCCATCGCCGGCGACATCCGAGGTCTTGCTGGCCACTTCCTTGACCATCTGCGCGCCCATGTTCTCGAGCGCATCCTTCAGCTCGATCTCCTTCGCCACGGTCACGCCGTCCTTGGTGATGGTCGGGGCCCCGAACTTCCGGTCGAGGATGACGTTGCGCCCTCGCGGGCCGAGTGTGACCTTGACCGCATTGGCCAGGCTGTTGACCCCGCGCAGGATGCCCTGGCGCGAGGCGTCGCCGTACACGATTTGCTTTGCCATTGGTTACTCTCGCCTTGTCAGACTGTTTCGATCACGGCCAGCACTTCGTCCTCTCGCATGACGAGGTAGTCCTCGCCATCGAGCGTGATCTCCTGGCTCGTATACTTGCCAAACACGATCACATCCCCGGTCTTGACGTCGAGAGGCACGCGTGCCCCGCCGTCTCTCACCACGCCGTCGCCGGCGGCGATCACCGTGCCGCGCTGCGGTTTCTCTTTTGCCGTGTCCGGGATGATGATCCCGCCGACGTTCTGTTCACCTTCTTCGAGACGCCGAACGACGATCCGATCGTGGAGAGGCCTGACGTTCATGAGTTCGACTCCAGACGTGACACAAAACAGAGATCGACGGGAACGCTTACGGTGCGTGCGACGCGCGATGTTCGACGAGCCATTGCTCGCTCATCCAGCCGAGACGGGCGGCGTTGACGCCACCGGGCAGCCGCATTCTCCGGATGATGCCGACCGCGACCAGCACGATGACGACGCCGACAATGAACAGCATCTGGTTCTCGCGGTAATCACGTCTTCTCGGCGTATCGCGATCCTTGCCTGTCTGCAGACGACTGTCTGTGCGCTTGTGCACACCGCGTCGAGCCCGTGAACACGTGAGCGACAGGGTCTTGATGCGGCAGGCACTCGCGCGGTGATGGCGTCGATCGTCCCAGATCGAGCCGCTCGCGTCTGTGCGGTTCTGCACATCTGCGCCAGGTCCGAAGGCGCCGAGCGATAGCGGTTCGCCTTCGTAAAGGGTCCCACTCGTGGGATGATCGGGCATGCCGCCCCGGCCATTCCCGGTCCGCCCGCCGCCGCCCTTTGACGTCCAGGCGTTCCTCAAATCAGCGGGGATGTCTCCGCGCACCGTGCGATTTGCGGCGGGCGCTGCCGTCTTCGCCCAGGGGGCGCAAGCGAACAGCGTGTTCTACGTCCAGGAGGGCGGGGTGAAGCTTTCGGTGCTGTCCTCGGCCGGCAAGGAGGCGGTCGTGGCCATGCTCGGCCCTGGCGATTTCTTCGGGGAGGGTTGCCTGGCCGGGCAGCCGTTGCGCATGGGAACGGCGAACGCCGTCATGCGGACGGCTCTCTTGCGAATCCCGAAGCGCGACATGATTCGGATGCTGCATGAACATCCGGAATTCTCCGACCGGTTCCTCGCGCACATGCTGACGCGCAACATCCGCATCGAAGAGGACCTGGTCGATCAGCTCTTCAATTCCAGCGAGAAGCGGCTCGCCCGTACGCTGCTGCTCCTCGCCCGCTACGGAAAAGAAGACACGCCGCGCGTCCTGCCGAAGCTTTCACAGGAGACGCTTGCCGAGATGGTGGGGACCACGCGCTCGCGCGTGAACTTCTTCATGAACAAGTTCCGCAAGCTCGGGTTGATCGAATACAACGGCGGGCTGAAAGTGAACAGCTCGTTGTTGAGTATCGTCCTTCACGACTGATCGGTCGCCACAAGTCACACGGTTGGCGCGATTGAGCGCCTGGCCAGTCTCGCAACTGACGCTGTGCACATCAGCGGCGACTGGTCGCAGGACACCGCCGCTCTGCGGCTGCGCGATCTCACCGACTACGTCTACCAGATGATCACCGCGCCACAGCCTCGCTGACCCAGCGCCGACCTGGCCGCCACGCGGCCGCGGCCGGCGATGTCAGTACCGCGACCGCTCCCATAAGCCCGATCACTGCCACCGCGATTCCGGAGGGCAGGGCCAGCGGCGCCGGGCTGAGCGCAACGATGGCCAGCACCACGGCCGAAAGATGGAAACCTGCGCCGACGCTGGACGAAATGAACATGGTGCGGGCTACGGTCGCGAACCGGTGGTGAGCTTCCCGGGCGTCGAGCCGCCATCGTCGTCCCAGCGCGCTTGAGGCGCGCTGCTTGCGGCGGCCTCGCGCCGGACGCGCTCCGAGGCCAGCTGGAAGTGGCTCGGGTCCTCACTGCAGACCCAGCCGCGTTCGCCGTCCCCCGACGTCGCAGGCGCGACCTGACGCAACGGCTCCCGGCCAAATTGCATGGTGCCCGCACATTTTGCGTGCGTGCATGGTTTGCGGTCTCCCCGTGCGGATGCCATACGGACCTCCGAGTACACTCCTCGTGTCACTGCCTGTCGTGGATCATGTTGCAGAGCACCCGTGGGTGTCTGTGCTGTTATGAACAGCTGCGTGCCATGCTCACGGCATCCCCGTCCAGTGACGTTCGGTGTGTCAAACCGCACACTCCCGTTTGCGTGAACACGACATACTGCCCACGAGAGGGTCGGACGCTTCACCACCGCACCGGACCGGCAAGGGTGGCCTCAGTGATCCTCACCGTGGAGAAATCAATGGCAAAGAGTTGTTCAGCGCTTGCTCTGGTGGCGATCTCGCTGACGTTCAACGCAGCCGCGAGCGGCGCCGGCCAGGACAGGATTCCGGAGCTGCAGCGAGACGCCGCGACCGTGACAAGGAAGGAGACCCTCACAGGCTGTGTGACGCGTGGCACCAAGCCAGATACCTACACCTTGACGAATGTGATCAGGGCGACTGACGGCGCGGCGACGGTGCCCGCAGGCTCGATGACGGTCGCACTCTCGAGCACCGAAATCGACTTCAGCAGGCATCTGGATCACATGGTCGCCGTGACCGGCTCGGAGGCGCACGCATGGCCGGCGAGCGGCACGACAGGTGTCGAGAAGCCGGATGCTCCAGGTGTACGCACAGACGGTGACACGAAGACGCACCCGATGTTCACGGTGACATCGTTGAAAATAGTGGCCGATACGCTGCGCGACACCCGGGCAGTAACTGCGCAAGCACGTCGCCAACGGCGGGGAAGCCGGGTCGAAGTGACGCATCTTGCGGGAGCGTTCGCGAAAGAGCGCCGCCTAGGGGCGCTCCCTCGCGACATCACCAGTGGACTGTTCTGGTCATTACTAGAGTGTCAATTCCCAAGCTCCAAGCTCCAAATCCCAAGGCACTCCCAACGCCCAAGCTCCAATGGGCAGTGGAGGTTTTGGAATTTGGGTGTTGGGAGTGCGTTGGAGCTTGGAGCTTGGTGATTGGGATTTGATACTCCACGAATCACCAGGACAGTCCACTAGAACACGCAGTTCCTGGATCCGCAGCATCGATTCGGACCGACCCGCCGGACGCGACATCCAAATAGGTCACCCAAACCTCCGCGTTCTGGCTCGTCAGGTTTCGTGCCATGTGGACATGACCCTGGCCGCTATCGACAAATCCTAGGCGAGTCCGTACCGCTCGCACAGCCCAACCACGGCTCCCGCGCACTCGAGCACCTGGTCCGCATCGCGGCGCATCTGGTGGAGCGCGTATGCCAGCGCGAGCGAACGGCCCGCCTTCGCGCCTAGGCGCTTCGGCGAGGTCTCGCCGGAGCCTTTCGCGTAGGCGGAAGCGCGCCGGCGAAGCGGCGCGCGAGAGAGCGGGTAGGGAAGTCCGAGGGGCGAAGCCCTCGGATAACACTAGTCGACCTTGGTTCCGGTCGCGCCAGTCGGATTCCCTTCGACGATGTTGTGGATCGTCCTGCCGTGATCGGCGACAACCAGCCGGAGCCGGAGCGTCGGGCTTCCGTCACTCTGGACGACCTCCATCGTGCCGGTGCAGTCCGGATTGATCTCGTAGCTGCCCAGGCCGGACCTCCAGTCTGTGCCGGCGGGCGTACCGTTGATGGTCGTGAAATCCACCTGGCTCAGGTTTCCGCGCCCATCGAACTGCGTCATCGCCAGTCCGCGAAGCAGCAGCCGATTGGGGCCGGCCAGGATGGTCCCCTCAATGTTGAACGCGTAGCTGCCGCGCAGCGTTCGATTCGAACATCGAGGCTGGGACGGCGAGCCGGCGTCCCCGAATTGCCCCGACTGGGCGTTGCCAGGCTGCCCAAGCAGGAACGCGCACCCTGCGATGAGCAGGCCGCTCACTGTGAACGCCATCCGGAGGCGAGGCTTGCGCTCCCTTTGCACGGTGATTTCTGACGCTTCTTTTGGATTGTGAATCTGCATTGCATCTCTCCTGTCTACGGCGCGGGCCGATGAGCGTCCGCGCACTTCAGGGCGTCATCCTGCCGTCGCGTGCGAGGTTCGACCATGGAGGGAGCGTGGAAATGCTCTGGAGGTTTTCTGTAGCCGCAAGTAGCCGTCGCGACTGAACTTATGACACTGTAAAGACTGGGTCCCCGATTCATGCCCGCATCTGCTCCAGGCGAAACGTTCCGGTTCAGCGACTTCGAGCTCGACGTCGCCGCATACCAGCTGCGCCGACAGGGCCGCGTCGTCCGTCTCGAGCGGCAGCCGATGGACGTCCTGATCCTCCTGGTCGAGCGCCGGCGTCAGCTCGTGTCACGTGCCGACATCGTCGAGCGCCTGTGGGGCAAAGACGTGTTCGTCGATGTCGACACGGGAGTCCATACGGCCATCCGGAAGATTCGCCAGGCTCTCGGTGATTCGATCAGCGCGCCGGCCTTCGTCGAGACGGTTCCCAGCAAGGGGTATCGCTTCGTTGCGGACGTCGAGGTCGTCTCCGGTCCGTCAGACTCGGGGTTGGCCTTGGCATCGGCGCCTGTGGCGGGCTCCGAAACTGCTCCGGCGTCGCAACGGTGGTCGGCGCATCCGGCGCGTGTCCTGATCGCGGTCGTGGCCGTCGCCCTGGTGACCGGCCTGGTCGCCTGGACGCGGCTCACTGGGGGCGCGACAGCCTCACGGGTCACCCTTGCCGTGCTGCCTTTCGAGTACCTCGGCAGCGATCCCGAGCGCGAATATCTGGCCGCAGGCCTCACCGAGGAGACCAGCGCGTCGCTGGCCCAGATCGATCTCGAGCACCTGATCGTCAAGGGTCGCACGTTGGGCTACAGGGGCACCGCGAAGACCGCCGTGGAGATCGGCCGGGAACTCTCGGTCGACTATCTCGTGGAGAGTACGCTTCGGGCGGAGGGCAGCCGGCTGCGCGTTACCTCGACGCTGATTCGTGTGCGAGATCAGGAGCATGTCTGGTCGCAGTCTTACGATCGCGATCCGACCAGCCTCCTGGGCCTGCAACAGGAACTGAGCACAAGCATCGCCGAGCAGATTCGCCTTCGGCTATCGCGCGATAACCTCCGCGAGGCTCGGCAGCGGCAGACACAGAACGCGGACGCGTATGACGCGTATCTCAAGGGACGATACTTCCACAGCCGCCGAACGCCGGCTACGAACGCGCTCGCCATCCAGGAGTACGAACGTGCGGTCGCGCTCGATTCGAACTATGCGCTTGCCTGGGCCGGCCTTGCGTCTGCCTACGCCGCGAGTACTTTGAATGGCGATGCCCGTCCACTCGAGGTGTGGCCGCGCGCGAAAGACGCCGCTGCTGCCGCTGTCCGCAGCAATCCGAGTCTCGGAGAGACGCAACTCGCCGTAGGGTCTCTGAACTGGGTACTGGACTGGGACTGGAGGGCAGCGGAGGCGGCATTCCGACTGGCGATTGGCCTCGATCCCAGCAATGCTTCGGCGCATCGCTCCCTGGGCCACGCCCTCTCGCAAAGCGGCCAGCACGGCGAAGCCGAATCAGCCATGCGCCGCACGCGCGAGCTCGAACCGTTGGAGCCGCTCACCTACGCACTGTCTGCACAAGTTGCGTTCCAGGCTCACCAATACCCCGCCGCAGTTGACCACGCTCGACGAGCCATTCTCATCGACTCGCAGTTCTGGATTGGGTACATGCAACTGGGGCAGGCGTACGAGCAGATGGGTCAGCCCGATCTTGCGCTGGCAGCGCTCACGGACGCAGCGCGGTTCTCGGGTAACAACAGCAAGGTCACCTCGCTCAGGGGCTACCTTCTTGCGAAGACCGGCCGGTTGAACGAAGCGCGAGAAGTGCTGAGACGGTTGGAGTCTGACTCCGGCGAGCGCTACGTGCCGCCGGTCGCGATCGCGCTCGTCCATGCCGGCCTCGGTGAGCGAGAGGCCGTGATGGAGTGGCTCGCCAAGGCCTACGACGCGCGCGACGTTCATCTCATCTATCTGCCCGTGGACCCCAAGTGGGACTCCTACAGAGCGGATCCCAGATTCGAGGCCCTTCTCACACGTTGTGGCTTCACGGCCTCGACGGGGGGAGGTTCACTCTCGACGCTGCTGCCATCGGCGGCGCACGGTCGATAGCCCCAATCGAGTCGTCGGCTGATGAGGCGGCGACCTCGAGCCCTTCGGGGTCCACAATCGTGCCGGCGCTGCGGCCGGTTCGAAGCAGCCCGTCGTTGCGGCAAGCCGGGGGCGAGGCGCCTGTCAGTGAATCGCGGCCCACACGAACAGGATCGATGCGCACGACACTGAGTACGCTGCGGACTCCGTGCAGTCGACCCCACAGTGTCAGCAGGCGACGCGTCTCATCCGAGCCCCGATTACGCCGGGGATCGAGCAGCCGGTTGTTCGTCGGGCGGATCACGATCAACGTGAAAGGGATGACCGCGAGAAGGGTCAGCGACGCCCACGCCCACAGCGGACCGCCACCCTGGACCGATCGGACGATGCCGGAGAGCCCCGCGACGAGCGCCAGGGAAACCTGCATGACGGTTGCGCGCTTGTAGCTCGGGGCCCACTCGGTCGCCGCGAGCTCGGTTCCGCAGGAGAGCCGGGCGGGATGTTCGACGGCGCTGATGTAGACCGCAGCGCCCGTGAACAGCGTGGATGCGAGCACGGCTGTCAGTTCGAGTTGACGACGCTCGCGTGCACGCCGTGTGACGGGCTTCCGGCTCGAACGCTCACAGCAGGTTCCCACAGGCGCGGTCATCACCCGGCTCCGTCAGGTCACGGCGGCGTTCCAGATTACAGTTTTCGTATTCACCGCGTTCCGACGCGCAGCTGGTCAAAAATTCCGCCGGCAAGATGGCGCGATCGGCCAATCGTGAAAATGGCAGCAGAAAATCGCCGTTTTAGTGACTTCGATCACATCAACACAGGGCCGAATCTCCGATCGGCCGTGATAGACTCCGTCACCAACCCATCTATTTGAACCATTAGCGTTGACGCTTAGCGTTGACGCTCTGCGTTTGAGTGGCTGCGACGCCCGGCTCATGGTGCGGAGGACACCCATGAGAAGAATCGCACTCGCAATCGCTGACGATTGCGCTGTCTGCGCCAGCGTTTGCGCAACTGGCGGCAGGACCCATATCAATGTGGTCGGAGCACCGGCCTGCAACAAGGCCGAGGACGCCAGCCGTCCGTTTCAACTTCGGCGACGTCTCGATCCAGTGTCAGAACGAGGGATCGATGGCCTGCGCTCGCGCAATCCCCTGACGTGTCTAGCGGCCGACAACGGCGCGATCGCCGACGGCCTGTTCGTGTCGGCGGGTGCGAAGACTGGTGAAAAAGGTTGCATGACGTCCGCGTCGTTCGGGGTCGGGTTGACGTGGTTGATGCGGGCGGGACTCTCACCCTCCTGCACGGAGGCCGGGTGCATTCCGGCCGCCGGATTTTATTGCGCTGATCTCGGAGGGGATCACCAATGACCGATCGGTTCACACAGTCCCAATTGCGGATCACGGTCTCCCTTGGTGTCGCGCTTGCGATGGCCGCAGCTCTCTGCGCAGTCCGTGTCACGGCGCAGAGCGCGGGCGTCAACGTCCCCGTGCTTCCGGTAGTGCAGCCCGGCAACGGTCTAACGACCCTCGAGGCCGCACTGCGGGGAGATCTATTCCTCAACCGTCAGCTCGAGCCGACCATCGCCGTCTCGACGCGGAACCCGAACCACGTTGTGGCGTTCTTCAACGACTACCGGGCGATCGACATTCAGGATTTCGGGGTCGGCCAAGGGAACGTTGCAAGGAACAACGTGTTCAGGGGGCTCCTAGCGAAAGTATTCGGGCGTCCAGCGCGTTCGACTCGCAAGCCACCGTTGCCGGCGCGCGCCGCCGCAGCCGAAGCCTGGGTCGGCATGGCGCGCTCGAGCGACGGCGGCCTGACATGGACCGGTTCGTTCGTGCCGGGCTCCCCATTTGACAGCTCGCCGGCATCGATGGCGTCCCCGGTGAAGGGCCTCGAGGCGGGGTCCGATCCTGTCGCCTTCGCCGCCCCCTGTGGCATCGTCCACGTTGTCTCCATATTCTTCACGCGCGGTGGCCAGAGCAAGATGGTCGTCACCACGTATCAAGACGAGAATACCAACGAGGGGGGCGAAGCGTTTTTTTACAAACACCAGACCGTCGTGGAATCGGCGAACAACGCGACTAATGGACATTTCGTCGACAAACCGGCGATTGCGGTTGACGTCTTACGCGGGCAGTCGAGCGATCCCTGTGCGCACAACGTCTACGTCAGCTACACGACATTCAATGGGCTCACGTCGGCAGGCAAGATCCAAAGTGAAGTGATTTTCGCGAAGTCCACAGACAACGCTTTGACATTCACCAGGTCCAAGCTGAACCAGCCCTTCACGGAGAACCAAGGCACCGCCCTCGCGGTCGATCCTCGACCTGGGACCCCGAACACTCAGAACGGGGGCGGCGGCACCCTCTACCTCGCTTGGCGGCATTTCGACGACCCGGACGCGATCATCGTCACTCGGTCTACTAACTTCGGCCAGACGTTCGGCAAGCCGCTGAAGATCACGGCAGCGCCGATGCAGACCTTCGATCAGCCGAGCATTCCGACCACAACACCTAACATTACGCCTGCCGAAATCGCGTTCCGCTCGAACGCGTTTCCAACGATGGCCGTCGGGGCCAACGGCAACGTCTTCGTCGCCTGGCAGGAGCGCGTCGACATCAATCCGAACAGTGGCACGTTCGGGCGGCCGGCTGCAGGGGGAAGCCCCCGGATTGTATTGATGCGATCGACCAATGCGGGAAAGAACTGGAGTGGGCCTGACGGGACGAGCGGCCAGCAGCGGGCCGTTGACCTGGGCGATCGGGATACGGTGCTCCCCGAGGATGGGCTCGGATTGCTGCCCAGGCTGCGGCCGTCCGGTCCACAAGTCATGCCTAAGCTGACTTTTGGCGGCGGCCGCTTGTTCCTTTCTTATTACGAGTCACTCGGTTTGCTCGGACCCCAGGACACGATCAATCTGGCGGACGTCACTCCCGTGAACATCGCGCCGCCTGCGTCGTATATCGCCGGGATCGATCGTGTGATGAACGTGCGCGGCGCCCTCCTCGATCCCGATACGGGATTGCTGCTCAACGGCACGGCGACGGCTCAGATTTCGCGCTATCCGATCCGTCTCGGCGCGAACCTAGCGAACGGCGAGCAGCTGAGTGATATCGAAGCAGTGAACGCGCCGTGTTCGCCCGATTTTGGTCCCGATTTGCCTGCCTGCGTTCGCAAGGTCAACCGGGTCGGCGGTCCGCACTCCGGCGGTGGCACTACGCCCTTTATTGGCGACTACATTGACGCGACACCAATCGTTACGTTTGTGCCGGATGGTAACGCAATGGAAGTGGGCGATCGGCCAGAATGACGTTCCATATCGAGCCTTCCGGTCGATCTGGGCCGACAATCGCAACCAGGTGCCGCCGCCCGGCAACGACCCGGCCTTGTACCCGAATTACAGCCCGACCAGCAACAACTGCATCAACCCCGGCTCGCGCAACGTGGATGTGTTCACGTCGCTTGTGAACGCGGAGTTGGTTGTCAGCGCGCCGACGACGTTCACGAAGCTGGGCGCCGTCACAACACGCCTACCCGATCTTCGTCCAGAACATGACGAACGCGAATCGTTACTTCCGCTTTACTTTCCTGTTGGGCGGTGACATCGCTTCGTTCGATCAGTTCACGGATGCGGACGAAATCCGGAATGGCATTTTCGCGTTTTCCAGCTTCACGCCTGTGGTCTACGTTCAGCCAAGCGCAACAGGGACAGTCAAGGTCAGCGTCGAGGAATTGACCTGCCCTCTGGATAATCCGGTGACGCCGGAGATCGAAGGGAATTGCACGGTCGGCGGTTTGAGTGGCACGGCGACCATCAACGTTGATCCGACGAACACGGCGACGGTCGCGTTCGAGTCACACAACCCGTTGGTGCCCAATCCGCTGGTTCCCAATCCGCTCGTCCCCAATCCACTCGTGCCCAATCCGCTCGTGCCCAATCCGCTCGTGCCCAATCCGCTCGTCCCGAATATCACGGCGTCGAACTCGACGCTGCAGAACGCCACGGTCTACGACGTTCAGTACCGGTGTCACGACCGTCACCAACGAAGGCAATACAACGACGGCCTTCACCTCGGACGTCAAAATCGACAACCCCGAGCAGTACCAAAGGGAAGTACGTTTTCCAGCTCGTCGTGTACAAGGAATCGGCGAGTGGCGGGTTCCAAGCCTGCAACACGTCGAACATTCCTGGGTTCCAGATTCTCGCCAGTGTTCCAATGACGACCGCGATGCTCAATCCGCTCGTGCCGAACCCGCTCGTCCCGAACCCCCTCGTGCCGAATCCGCTCGTTCCGAATCCGCTCGTCCCGAATCCCCTCGTGCCGAACGCAACGTATAACGTGGCCCCGTCGGATCACGGGCCGACCGAGCAGAACTCCCACGACGGCACGACTCATGCGCCGTTGGGCCCGGATCAGGTGCACGTGGCATTGTTCGCGTACAGAATCGTGCCGTTGCCACCCCCAGGCCAGCCGGACCCCGTGCCACCTTTCAATCCACAGGTGGATCCGCCGAGCCACAAGGTGATCTCGGCATCGTGCAACAGCGACGGGACCTGCCCGACCAGCTTCGTGGCGCCAGATCTCGTCGTGGATGGAGCGCCGAGCGTTTCGCCGAGCCCGCTGGCGCCTGGCGGCAGCGTCAACGTGAGCTTTGTCCTGAGAAATAACGAAAATTACGCGGCGAATGCCGAGGACGGCAACTTCGTTCACAAGCTCTATCTTTCGACGAACACTGTTCTCGATCCGGGCGATTTCGAACTCGGCATCGTCGGGACGTCCACCGGGGTCCTCGGTGTGGGCGCCACGCAGCCGTTCATGGGAACAGCGCCGACCCCCATCCCGCCGAGTACACCCGAGGGAGTGCGCTACCTTCTGCTTTTCGTGGACGCGGATCGGGAAGTCTCCGAGATCAATGAGCCGAACAACGTCGTCGCCATCCCGGTGACCGTCGAGGTACCGAATGAGGCACCAGTGGCAAGCGGCTCGTCGGTCTCCACCAACGAGGACACACCCAAGCAGATCACGCTGGCGGCTACGGACGGCAACGGCAACTCGGTCAGCTTCCAGATCGTGACACAGCCGACTCACGGCTCGTTGGGTGTCATCTCAGCGGTCAACTGCACCGGCAGTAATCCCTCCTCCTGCACGGCGAGTGTGACCTACACGCCGGGTCAGGACTACAACGGAGCGGATCAATTCACCTTCAAGGCCAGGGACACGCGGAACGCTGACTCGAACGAGGCGACCGTGTCGATCACCCTGAACCCGGTCAACGACCCGCCGGTAGCGCGCGCCGACAACTACGGTGTCGCCGAAGCCGGCTCGTTGACCGTTCCCGCGCCAGGCGTCCTGGCCAACGACACCGATGTGGACGGCACCGTGACCGCTGTGTTGGTCAGTGGGCCCGCGAACGCCACGAGCTTTGCGCTCAACGCCGATGGCTCGTTCAGCTACGTACACAACGGCGGCGAGATGACGTCGGACAGCTTTACGTACCGAGGGACCGACGGCGTGGCGCAAACCGCGGCCGTGACGGTCTCGATCGCAGTCGGCGCGGTGAACGATGCGCCTGTGGCCAATGCAGATACCGCTTCTGTCATGATCGGCGGCAGCACGACGATCAACGTGCGCACCAACGACACGGACGTCGATAATCCGGCGTCGGCGCTGGTCGTGACGGCCGTCACCCAGGGGACGCAGGGCGCGGTGAGCATCACCGGCGGCGGGACGACGGTGTCCTACACGCCGAGCCCGACCTTCGCCGGAAGCGACACGTTCACTTACACAATCTCCGACGGTGCGGGCGGTCTCTCGACGGCGACGGTGACTGTTTCGGTGAAGTTCGGGTTCATCGGGCTGCTCACGCCGTGGACTCTGAACCCGACGACGGTTGTGAAGGGGGGCAGCTCGTTCCCGGTGAAATGGCAATACACGAACGCGAACCTGGCCCCCATCAACACTCCGAATGCCCAGGTGCGGATCCGGTTCAGGCAGCGCGTAAGCTGTGGCAGCGCCCTCCCCGAAACGGGCCCCGAATACACGAACAGCGATACCTCTGGAAACAGCTTCTTCCAGTACTTCCCCTCGCTGCTGGGCCAGCCGTTCGTCCATCAGTTCAACTGGCAGACCGCAGGGCTGCCAAACAACAACACGTGCTGGAACATCAGGGTGGACAGCCTCCTGACCGGGCAGACGGACGGACCGTTCCTCCTGAAGCTGAAGCCCTAGACGACGGCCACCATCGCGAGCGATTGACAACGGAGAACGACACGTCGACCAAGACGTGCTCGTTCTCCGTCTCTACGTTTTCGTGATTCGGCCTCTACTGCGAGGAAAGGCGCTTGCGCGCGTCGATGACGATTGGATCGTTTGGGGAGCCGGACCTGATGGCCAGAAAAGACTTGTAGTTCTCCTTGGCGGCCGCGTGTTGTTGAACCCCTTCCTGAGCGCGCCCGAGCCAGTACGGCAATGTCGCGAGGTAGCGGAACGTGGGTACCTCGTCCAGCAATACTGCCGTTGCTTCTCCGCGCCGCTTCTGGCAACGATCGAGCTCGTTAAAGCCTTCGGGATAGTGGCCGGCTTGGACGTACGCGACACCCAGGTCGAAGCGGGCGAGCCACAGATCGGCGTGTTTTTGGGCGGCCGTAAACGCATCGACCGCGTCTGCCGTCCGCCGCTCCCGAAGCGCGCTCCGGCCTTCCAGGATTTTGCCGTAGGCGCGTGACTGCGGCTCGAGTCGCTGCGAAAACGCCGAGGCGATCGCTTTCGCGTCGCGGTCCTGACCCGCTCGTATCAGCACGGCGGCGGCGAAAACCTGAAGCGGGCTGCCTTCGGCGAGCTTCAACGCCTGGCGGGCGGCGGCCACGGCCGCAGCCGGCTTCCCGAGCCCTTCGTACGCTTCCGCGAGCGCGATCCACTTGCTTGCCATTCCAGCCAGGTCGCCGGCTTTTTCGTCGTCGATGAGTGCGGGCTTGAGAATGGCCTCCACGTCGGTGTACCGCCCTTCGTACAGGGCGATGTCGGCCAGACCCGCGGCCGCTCGAGAAGCACCGGACGTCCCCACACCCGCCATCTTGGCGTAGGCCTCCCGGGCGCCCGCGACGTCGCCACGTGCCAGCGCAGAAATCGCCAACGGCACGTAGGCGAGATCCAGCGTCGGCTCCTGCTCGATCACCCGCTTGGTTTCGGTCGCCGCGGTCTCGAATTCCCCCGCGTACATCGCATAGAGCGCGTAGTTGATGCGAAAGAGCACACTCTTCGGATCGAGCTCGAGCGCCCGCTTTTCTTCTTCGAGCGCCTTGGGAATGTCGAGCGCCCAGAAGTGGGCCAGGGCGAGGCTGGCGTGGCCGGCCCGATCGGCCGGATATGCGTTCACGAGGGCGCTAAAATTCTCGATTGCCTTCTCGTAGTTTCGCGCCACTTGCAGATAGTAGGCTCCGAGCGTCCGATACTTTTCGCGCTCGGTCATCCGGTCCATCAGCGACAGCGCCTTTTTCCAGTACTCCTGCACCTCGGCCTCTCGGCCTAACCGGCGCGCCGCGATGGCCGCACCCGAGTACGCGCGGCCAAAGTTCGGATCCTGCTCGATGGCGCGCAGGTAGGCGTCCAGGGCCTCGGCGGTGCGACCTGCAAACAAGAGGTCCTGCGCACGCGTATAGGTCTGCACCGCTTCTGGCGAGCTGGTGGTGAACGTGTCGGCCGCCGCGAGCCTGGCGCTTTCTGGCGTCGCGTCCCCCAATGGGCCGCGGATCCTGGCGGCCAGCACTCCGAGCGTCTGGAGCACTTTGTCTTTATTCGCCGCTGACGCCGTTGCGGAGGCCAGAGGCCGGGTCTGTTCTCCCTCCTGCCTTGGATCGATCGCCCTGACTGAAATTGTGTATCCAGCTCCGTCCCTGGCGATGCTCCCGACGAGAATCACGTCAATCGTTTCCCTGTGTGAAAGAACACGCGCCATCTGCTCATCGAGCCGGCTGCCCGGCTTGAGCTGTGCTACCCGCTGCTGCGCGCTTGAGCGAGGATACAGATCTATGAAGGACGCGGCCTCCATCGCCAGGCCCAGCGTTTGCTCGACAGCCCCGTCGAACACCGTCTCCCCCGTTTGATTGTCGAAATCGGCGATCAGGACAGACATGGGCGGGCGCTCGACCACGAGCGCAGGCCCGCGCGCCAGCCACCAAGTCGTTGGAGCGCCAGCAGCGAACAGCGCTCACCGCGACGTCAGCGCCATCCGCCGCGTCAGCCGCCGCACCATCGGCAGCGGCTTGCCGTCCTCGTCCAGCCGTCGATTTCGGCGACAAGCTCCGCCGTCGTCTGCATAGCGCGCGTCGGCATCCGGCTGGATGCACCGCGTGATGATGCGGTCCAGCGCCTCGGGAATAGCCGCGATCATGCGTGCGCGCCGGCGGCGGCGTGCTCGCGCATCCGGCTGGTTCAGCTCGGCGAGCGCGTTGTCGGTGCACGCGTTTGCCGCGTCCGGCCGAGCAGCAGGTCGTAGAGGATCAGGCCGAAGGCATAAATGTCGGCCCGCTGATCGACCGGCTGCGCTCGCGCCTGCTCGGGCGCCATGTATTCGACGGTGCCGACGACGCTGCCGAGCATGGTCTGGCCGCGCCGCCGATACTCGGCGGCCGTCGCCGACGGCACGGCGGCCGACCGGGCGACGCTCGGCCATCGAGCGCGCGATGCCGAAGTCCATGATCATCGCTTCGTCGTCGGCGTCGATCATGATGTTGGCGGGCTTCAGGTCGCGGTGCACGACGCCCGCCTCGTGCGCCGCGGCGAGCCCCGAGACCATCGAGCGCGCGATCTTGCAGCGTCCGCGCGCACCGGGAGCTTGCCTTCGCGCTTGAGGATGGTCGCAAGGTCCTCGCCCTCGATGTACGGCATCGTGATGTACTTGATGCCGCTGCATCTCGCCGAGGTCGTGGATGCGGACCACGTTCTGGTGCGTGACCTGGCGCGCGAGCAGCAGCTCCTGCTTGAACCGGCGCTCGAGCGCCCGCGCCGCTGCCGGGTCGGCGCGGCCTCCGGCCGGATGACCTTCAGGGCCACCACGACGCCGAGCTCCGGTCCCAGGCCTGGTAGACGGCGCCCATGCCGCCGAGACCGAGCAGCCTGGACGATGTGGTAGCGGCTCGCCGAAGCTGTGCCCGACGGCGATCGGCTCGGCGGACGCCTCGGAGCGAGGCGCGGTGTCAGACCCGGGCGCTGCCGCCGTCGATGATGCGCGTGCCAGACGCAGACCCGCGCCTGTTTCGAAGGCGGTCGTCAGGCCTTCGCCGCCGATGGTGGGGGAGTCTGACGACGGGTCGCTCGAGAAGCCGCCGAAGCCGGTGACGTCCTGGTCGATTCCCGCAAAGGTTTCGGCGTCGGCCGAGGTGGCGAGCGAGGCTCCGCAAGACGGGCACCGCCCGTCAACAGAGTGCGTTTTCCGTCGGCAATGTGGGCAGATCAAGGAGGATCGGCCGCGGAGGGCGCAGCCCCGTCCGCAACAAAGGCATTCTACCCCAGCCGCTGCACACGGATCTCGGCGGTATCTGTGGCGACGGCCTGGCCAACAGTGCCGAGTGGTCATATTTCCTTATGATCGGCAGAGGCTCACGATGCGTCGCGCTCCAGCATCGGCACGCCACACGCAGAGGACGAGCACGCTGCGAGCTGCAATGGGCAATCCTGGCAATCTGGCAATGCTTGACTGAGGAGGTCGTATGCCCTCACGCGCCGTCGAGCGCCGCCGCCCGCTGATTCTCGTCGTCGAAGACGACCCCGGCGTTCGCGATCCGCTGGCGAAGTTTCTGACGATGCACGGCTTCGACATCGTCGCGGCGGAGTCGGTCGATGCCGCCCAGGAGCGGCTGCGCGACCACCAGGTGCAGGGCGCGGTGATCGATCTGCGGTTGCCTCAGGGATCCGGCCGTGAGGTCGTCCTGTCGATCCCGCCGCCAACGCCGGTGATCATTTTTTCCGCGGCGCCCGACGAATCGGGCCGGCTGGAAACGATGCGTCCGAACACGCGGCTGATCCTGAAACCGTTCTCGCTGGTGATGCTGGTCGAGACGCTGCACGGCATGATCGAGGCCGCGGCGAGGAACGAACCGGATACGAGGCGGATCCGGGCCTCAGTCAACTCCCAACTCCCAACTTCCAACTCCCAAGGGAAGCTATTCGAATCGAACTGGGCGAAAAGCGAGCCAACAAGCGTCTTGGATTGTCTTTCACCCTGCTGCTTCGAGCGGCTTCCCTTGGGAGTTGGGAGTTGGAAGTTGGGAGTTGCCTTTAAAGAATCTTCTGTCCCAGCGCGGAGGCGGCGAGCTCGACGCCGAGGATCGCCGTCATGTTGCGGTCGTCGAGAATGGGGTTGACCTCGACGAGATCGAGCGCGCGGAGCAGGCCCGAATCGGCGATCACTTCCATCACCATGTGGGCTTCGCGATAATCGAGGCCACCCTTCACCGGCGTCCCCACGCCGGGCGCGATCGCCGGATCGCAGACGTCGAGATCGAACGAGACGTGGACCCCTGACGTCCCCTCGCTGGCGAAAACCAGCGCCTGTTCGATCGCGCTGGCGATGCCGCCGCGATCGATGTCCTTCATCGTGAACACGCGGACCCCGGAGTCGCGCACGATGACCTTTTCGCGCTCGTCGAGGTTGCGGATCCCGATCAGCACGGTGTTCTCCGGCCGCAGCTTCGGCGAGAACCCGCCGATGCGCGCGAGCTCCGCCGGCTCCTGCCCGAGGAGCGCGGCGAGCGGCATGCCATGGACGTTGCCGCTGCCGGTACTGGAGGGCGTGTTCATGTCGCCGTGCGCGTCGACCCAGATGGCTCCGATGCGCGCACCGGCCTGGCGGGCGTGATCCGCGGTTGCTGCAACGGAGCCCGCCGCCAGGCTGTGATCGCCACCCAGCACGACCGGGATGCCCCCTTGGTCGAGAACGGCGAGCGAGGTCTTGTAAAGCCGCTCGCAGACCCGCGCGATCTCGCGCACGTACTTCTTCTGCGGGTCGCCGGCGGCCTTGACCTCGGGAATTGGCGCGACCAGATCGCCTTCGTCCACGACGGTCATGCCGAGCGCGGTCAGGCGTTCGCCGAGGCCGGCAATGCGGAACGCCGACGGCCCCATGTCCACGCCGCGGCGGTTGCCGCCGAGGTCGAGTGAGACCCCGATTATGTGGACCGGACGCACGGTCTGGGACTCTAGCACAGCGTGCCTGGCGCCGCCGGGCCCGGCGAGAGCTGAAGTTGACGGGCAACGTAACTCTCAGATAGCTGTACGAGTTGCGGCGGCTGGTGCGGCTGGCGGGAGGAGACTGATGAAGCGGTTCGAGGTGGGCTCGCGCGTGATGGAACCAACGTATGGCCTGGGGTCGGTGATTGCCGTGGAAGACGCGTACACCCGCGTCCAGTTCGATGAACACGGCGTCAAGAAGTTCCTGACGAGCATGTCCAAACTCGAACCGAGCGACGAGCCGGCGCCGGCCGGCGCCCGCGGCCTCAAGACCCGCAAGAAGCGCGTCACCAAGAAGGTGGTCGCTGCTCCCGCGTCCAGGAGGCCGAGCCCGAGGACTAGCGGCGCCTACTTCAGACGCATCGAGACCGACATCCCTTCCCCGGACGGCGAGACGATCGTCGTCCAGAGGGACGGGTGCTTGAGCACCGCGTCGAGAAAATCTCCCATTTCATTCCGCTTGTTCACGACGTTGTGCGCGAGGAAGAGCCCGCGCGCGTCGAGCCGCGGATACACCATGTCGAAGAAGCGCTTGTAGTCCTTCTTCCAGGCGTCGAGGAACACGAAATCGAACGTGCCGGGGAGCTTCGGGATCTGCTCGAAGGCGTCGCCGCTCACGACCTGAACGATATCCGACAGGCCGGCGCGCTTGACGTTCTCCGCGAGCTCCTTTGCCCGCACCGGCGTCGTATTCGATGGTCACCAGGCGGCCGCCGGTCGCGCGCAGTCCCATGCCCGATCCAGATCGCGCTGTAGCCGCTCGCGCCGCCGATCTCGAGCGCCCGCTTCGCGCCGCTCGAGGCGATCATGAGCCGCATGAAACGGCCGTCCTCTTCGGACACCGCGAGCTGGCCCTTGTCTTTCGATTTGATCTCGGCGAGCAGTTTGGCGACCGCCGGATCGCTGACGGGGCTGGCAGTGTTTTGCGCGTGCGCCGGCGGAACCAGCGACGAGCGCGAGCAGGACGACGAACACGAGAAATCGATTCAACGAGGCATCCTTCCCCAGGTCAACGTCCCATCCTAACGTAATCGGCGGCGGCGGTCGCGACGCGCCGGCCGTTCGCCACGCAATCGGGAATCCCGATCGATTCGAAGCCGCTTCCGGCGACGAACAAGCCCGGCAGCGAGCGCAGCCGCGCCGCGAGCCCGGTCATCCGCGCCGCAGTGCCCGACCGTGTGCTGCGCGCCCGCGTTGCGCCACCGGCAGATGCGGGTGAGGATGCGGCGGCGCGGTGATTCCGAGGACCGCCGAGACATCGCGCACGGCGGTATCGGTCAGCTCTTCTTCAGGGAGGTCCGCGGCGTGCGGGTCGTGCACGCTCCCGATGAACGCCCGCAGCAGCACGGTGCCCGCCGGTGCGCGTGATTCCCATTTCGACGACACCCAGGTGCACGCCGTGATTCGCAGCGTGTTGTGCCGGCGAGCCACGACGAAGCCGCTGCCCGCGAGCGGGTGCCTGACGTCGACCAGCCGCCACCCCAGAGCGACCGTCGCGGTCGACACGTACGGCACCGTGGCGCAGACGTTCGAGGCGCTCTCGTCGACCGTCCGGAGCAGCGTTGCGCCGACATGCGCCGGAGCGGCGAGAATGACGCTCGCCGCTTCGAAACGCTCGCCGCCAGCGCCGACGAGCCATCCCGAGCGCTGGCGCCGGATGCCTGCCGCCGGCGTCTCGAGCAGCAGCGATCCCGCGGGAAGCCGGTGCTCGATCGCGTCGACGAGCTCCGACATCCCGCTTCGCAAGGCTCGAAACAGCCCGTCACCGGATGCGGGTGGCGCGACGGTTCGCAGCACGCCGCCGCGCTGCCGCTCGGCCGCCGTGAACCGCGGGAACAGCGAAGGCATCGAGAGCTTCTCGACGTCGCCCGCGTGAATGCCGCCGAGCAGCGGCTCGGCAATCAGGTCGACCGTCGCCGCCCCGAAACGCCGACGGAAGAACGACGCCACGGACTCGTCCGCATAGGTACGCGCGGGGACCAGCGGTTCCATCGCGATGCGGGCGCGCGTGCGCCAGTCGAGCAGCGAGTACTTCGCAAGCCCGGGCAGGGTCGTAGGAATGCCCAGCACAGACGGCGACGGCAGCGCATGCAGGCGACCGTCGCGGACGATGAAGGCGGTGCGCGGGCGGCGGGTGGACATCAGCCGCGCCGAGAGGCCCAGCTCTTCGCACAGCTTCAGCGCGGCGGGTTTCTGGACCAGCATCGAATCGGCGCCAAGGTCCATCGTGAAGCCGCCGAGGTGCTCGGTGCGGATCAGTCCGCCCGGCTTCGGACCCGCTTCGAGCAGCACGAACGGGACGTGGCGCTGGGTGAGCTCGTAAGCCGCCGACAGACCGGTAATGCCGGCGCCAATGATGATGATCACGTCGGTGCCGTCTCGAGGAACTGACGGAATGCCTCGGACTCAGCGGCTCAGTGGCGCGCCTGCGTCGACCGGCCGCGCGGATGTCCGGTGCACGTAGCGCGCGAGCTCCTGGACCCGCTCGAGCGACGTGCTGGGCAGGACGCCGTGTCCCAGGTTGAAAACATGTCCCGGGCGTCCGTTCGCCCGCTGCAGGACTGTCGTGCGCGGCGCTGAACACGCGATCCGCCGGACCGAGAAGCAAGGTCGGATCGAGATTGCCCTGCACGCCGCGATCGTGTCCGATCTTTTCCCACGCTTCGTCGAGCGGCAAGCGCCAGTCCACGCCAATCACGTCGCCGCCGGCTGCAGCCAGGTCGGGGAGAATCGCGGCCGTGCCGACGCCGAAGTGAATCAGCGGCACGCCCGCGCCGGCCAGCCGATCGAAGATGGCCTGCGTGTGCGGAAAGGCGAACTCGCGATAGTCGCCGCGGCTCAGGCTGCCGGCCCACGAGTCGAAGATCTGAATCGCCTGCGCGCCGGCTTCGATCTGCGCCTGCATGTAGTCGGCGATCATCGCCGCCAGGCGCTCACACAGCCGGTGCCACGCGCGTGGATGCGCGTACATGAAGGTCTTGGTCCGCGCGTAGGTCGTCGACGGTCCGCCTTCGATGGCGTAGGCGGCCAGCGTGAACGGCGCGCCGCCAAACCCGATCAGCGGCACGCGGCCCGTCAGCTCGCGGCGGAGGATGCGGATCGTTTCGAGCACGTGGCCGAGCTCGTCGCGCGGGTCGAACGTCCGCAGCCGATCGACGTCGGCGGCCGATCGGATCGGATTCTCGACCGACGGTCCTTCGCCCTTGACGAAATCGAAGTCGAGGCCGAGCGGCGTGAAGGGGAGCAGGAGATCGGAAAAAAGGATGGCGGCGTCGACCTCGATCACGTCCACCGGCTGCAGCGTGACGGCGACCGCCAGCTCAGGCTCACGGCAGATCTCGAGCAACGAGTACCGCTCGCGCAACGCGCGATAGTCGGACATGTAGCGGCCCGCCTGGCGCATGAACCACACCGGGGTGGCATCGACGGGCTCGAGGCGGCAGGCCCGGAGGAACCGATCGGTCACGCGGTTCGCGAATTCATGTTGATGAGGGACTTCGCCAGGGCGATCAGGTCCTCCAGCCACAAGGGCTTGAACCGGATGGACGGCGCCGAGCGAGCGCAGCTCGTGCTGGGTGGGTTCGGCGAGGAAGTAGTCCCCGGTCACGATCGCCACCGGAATGGCGGCAAGGCCGGGGACCGCGCGGACCTGCCGGAGGAACTGCAGCCCGTTGGTGATCGGCATCCGCATGTCGAGGATGATGGCGTCGGGCGGCGCGGCCTGGGCCGCCGCCAGGCCGGCGTCGGCCGACAGTGCAGTCACAACCCCGAACCCCTCGAGCTTGAGCATTCTCGCAAACGTGTCCGCCACCGACCGGTCGTCGTCCACGATGAGAATGGTCCGGGTGGCAGCTTCGGACGTGCGGCTCGGCTGGAGCAATCACCGTATCATTCTCAGCCCTCTAGGGTTGCCCGTCAAGCGCCGGCCCGGTTCGGCGGTTGCCCGAATTTATACAGATTGGCAGCCGCGGACGAAAATCCCCGTTTTCATAAGGGACTGATTCGGGGTACTGTCTGGTGCCGGAGGCGAAGTGAGTCCAATCCTGGTACGGCCCGTCCGCGAGCAGCTCGAGCACGACCGTGTCATCCGGCTCCTGCAGGCCAAACTCAAGCGCAAGCACGACGTCGTGACGAATATCGGCGAGGACCAGACGGTTCCCGTCCGCATCGGGCAGGTGCAGATCTTTCCGGACCTGGTGCTCACGTCGGTCGATCGAGGTAAGAAGCTGATGGGGACGGTCGAGGTTGAAACCGCCGAATCGGTCAATCACCTCGAAGCGATGGCGCAGTGGGCGCATCTCGGACGGGCCCGCGCGCCATTCCACCTTTATGTACCCGCGGGCTGTGTCGACATCGCCAGGCGGCTGGCGGTCGAAAACAGCGTCAACGTCGCCGAGATTTGGAGCTATCACACCATCGGCGACCAGACCCGCTTCACGCTCGTCCACCGGGCCCCCGCCAGCGAGACCCGCAAGGCTCAGGAACCCCGCCGGCCGGCGCCCGCACGCCCGCGGCGCCCGCTCGGGCGGCGGCGTCCAAAGCCGCGTCGCGAGCCTGAGGCCGCCAGGCGGAAGGTGGCGCCGCGCAGCGCAGGCAAAACCTCGCGAACCAAGCGCTCCGCCGCTCCCAAGGCCGCCTCCAGCCGGACGCAGAAAAGGAAGTAAACCCTGCCGACGCTGCGTTTCACCCGAGACAAGCGTGGGTACGAGAACACCTACGTTGTCCACAGTCCCCGGCGGCGGCACCGGGGCCGGCCTCGCATTCTCTACTGGTTTCGGACACCGCCCGGGGTCCGGGTCGGGCGGGCGGCCCTGGACGAGGACGCGATCCGCCTGATCGAAGAGCACCACCCGCAGATCCACTTCAATTGGCCGCAGATCCTCAACGGCGAGGACGAGCCTGCGCCGCCGGAGCCGCCCAGACGGGCAGAGCCCGCCGAAAGAGTCGAGCCGGCAGCGCCGCCGGCGGTCGCGGCCAGCCCCGGCCCCGTGCCGCCGCCCGAACCCGACGAACCGCTCAGCCCGGCTCATGCGCGCCTGGGCTCCGAAGGCCTTGCCCGGCTTCGCGCCCGGTATGCGGACGTTTCCGCCTCGATCAGCCGGCGGGTCCAGGACGACGTGCGCCGGCAGCAGCTGCACGAACTGGCCGAGCGGCTCAATCCGGACAGCTGGGTGACCGCCGACGAAGTGCAGCGCGGCCTCGAAGAGTACGAGAGCGTGCTGGCCTCTCTCCGGGAAGTGGTCGGGCGCCGGCGCCGGCGCAAACGGTCACGGTCCGCCGGGCCCTCGACGGGAAAACCGACCGGGCAGGCCGTCTCCAGCGAAGAAGACGGAGAGCCCGACGCATCGGAAGATTCAGAACCAGCCTGACAGCCGTTCCGACCTGGCCCCGACAGCGCCGGCGGCGACAGGCAGCTGGTTTATAATCAGCGGCATGCAAGCAGTATCCCGGAGGCAGGCGAGGTGTGCGTCTGCACTGCTCCTGGCGACGTTCGGCGTCGCGATCCAGGCGCAGGATCAGCGCAAACCCGATTTCACTTCGCGCGTCGAACTCGTCACGACGGACGTCGTCGTCCGCGACAATAACGGCCAATTCATCGCCGACCTCAAGAAGGAAGACTTCGAGGTCTCCGAAGACGGTGTTCCTCAGAAGCTCGTCTCGTTCTCGCTGACCCATGGCGGGCGCAGCTACAACATCGCCGCGCCGCCGCCGGCGCCGGTCGCCGAAGGGATTCTGCTGCCGCCGTCGCGGCCGGCAACCGACGCCGCCGGTCGCATCTTCCTGATCTTCGTCGACGATCTGCACCTGGACTTCCGCAACACCGGTCGCATCCGCGATCTGTTCAAGAAGATCTCCGACGAGCTCGTGCACGAAGGAGACATGTTCGGCATCGTCTCCACCGGTCCCTCGTCCATCTCGATCGATCTGACCTACGACCGCCGGCGGCTGACCGAGGCGATCAAGAAGATCTCGGGATCGGCGCTGGCGCCCAAGGACATCCTCGATGTGCCGGAAGGATCCCAGGGACCGCCCGAAGTGCGGCATCGCGCGCACGTCGCGTTCTCGACGGCGTCCGACATGATGCGGCAGCTGGAGCAGGTCCACAATCGCCGCAAAGCCTTCATCTACGTCAGCAACGGCTACGACCTCGATCCCTTTGCGAAGACGCGGGCGAAGAACGAGCTGGAACGCTACGGGATGCTGCGCGACAACGTGGACAACAACAACGGCGACTCGTCCAATTCCAACTCCCAGGATCCCAACGATCCGGCGCTGCGTGGCAAGGGCAACCAGTGGGCGTTTGCCGATCTGGTGGGCGAACTGGCGGAGCTCACGCGCGCGGCCGTCCGCGCCAACACCACCATCTACACCATCGATCCCCGAGGCCTGGTCGGAGGACCGGACCTCGATGAAAAGATCGACATGATGGAGTACCTCGATTACGTGCGGAACACGCAGGACAGCCTGCGGGTCCTCGCGGACCTGACCGGCGGGATCGCCGTCGTCAATCAGAACGATTTCACGAAGGCGCTCAAGCGCATTGACCAGGAAACCAGCGACTACTACGTAGTCGGCTACTACTCGACGAATCCGGATCCGACGAAGCGGCGCCGGTCGATCGAGGTGAAAGTGACGCGGGCCGGCGCCAACGTGTGGCACCGGACCTCGTACACCTTGAAGAAGCCCAACGAGCCGCGCTGATCATTTACGGGGTTTTACAGCCGGGCTCTGTTTTCGCGCCGCTATACTGTCTGACTGCCGCGGCTGACCAGGCCGCGGCAGTGTGTGCCGCGTAGGTTCACAGGAATCCCCGTTTCACTTGCCCATTTGCACCTGGAGAAACACTTTTATGACTTCGAGCGTCGTATCGCGCCGCCGCCGGCTGTCGGATGATTTGCGCGCGCCTGCGTTGGCCGTCAGAGCCGCACTGGTTGCGTTCACTTTCCTGATCTTCAGCGCGGCTGGCTTCGCGCAGACCGTCACCACCGGCAATCTCGCCGGCACCGTCAGAGATGCGCAGGGTGGCGTGCTGCCCGGCGTCACGGTCACCGCGGTCCACACGGCGACTGGCACCCGGTACGAGGCCATCACCGACGAACAGGGTCGTTTCGACATCCTGAACGTGCGCGTCGGCGGGTACGACATCCTCGCCGAGTTGACGGGGTTCCGGCAGCAGCAGCAGGCGGGGATCGAGGTCGCGCTCGGTGAACGCAAGGCCGTCGACTTCAAGCTCCAGATCGCGGCGGTGACCGAGACGGTCGAAGTCATCAGCCGGCCCACGGTCATCGACTCGTCGGTCGCCGGCACGGGCGGCAACATCTCCAACGCGGTGAAGGAGGCGCTGCCGACCATCACCCGCAGCATCGCCGACATCGTCCGCATCAGTCCGCTGTTCAACTCGCAGGGCATCGGGCGCCGGCGACGGCGCTTCGGTCGTCTCGGTCGCGGGCAACAGCTTCCGCTACAACGCGCTGCAGATCGACGGCGCGGCCAACAACGACCTGTTCGGCCTGGCGGGCTCGGCGGGCGCGCCCGGCGGCGCGGCGGAAACGACAGCCGATCAGCCTCGATGCGATCCAGGAAATCCAGCTGGTCGTCTCTCCCTACGACGTGCGTCAGGGCGGATTCGCGGGTGGCGGCATCAACGCCATCACCAAGAGCGGGTCGAACTCGATCCGCGGAACGGCGTTCTTCTTCGGACGCAATCAGGACTGGGTCGGCAAGGGCGCTGACGATCGCGCCATCTCGGACTTCAAGGACAAGCAGGGCGGCTTCAGCCTCGGCGGCCCCATCGTCCAGAACAAGGCGTTCTTCTTCGGCACCGCCGACTACGCCCGCAAGCTGCGGCCGACCGGGTTCTCGGTGAGTTCCACCGGCCAGCAGTTCGGCAACGAAGCGGCCGTGAACCGGGTGCTGAACATTCTCAAGACACGAGTACGGCTACAATCCGGGCCCCGATCCGCTCGGCGAGTTTGGCAAGGCGACCGACAGCGACAAGTACTTCGTCCGGGGCGACTTCAACCTCGCGCGGAACCACCAGCTGACGGTCCGGCACAACTACATCGATGCGCTGAACGACGTCGGGTTCCCCAGCCTGACCACGTTCCGATTCCCGGACTGCGTATTACCGCTTCAACAGCAAGACGAACTCGACGGTCGGCCAGCTGAACTCCACGTTCGGCAAGGGCGTCAACGAGCTCCGGGTCACCTATACGCGCGTGCGCGATCACCGCGACCATGCCTTCGACCAGCCGCCGTTTCCGCAGGTCACGGTCGTGCTCACCGGCAGCACCACGGTGGTCGCCGGAACCGAGCAGTTCTCCGCACGGAATGAGCTCGATCAGGACATCATCGAGATCAACGACGCGTTCACGCTCCTGAAGGGACAGCACGCCATCACGATCGGCACCCACAACGAGTTGCTCGACCTGCGCAATCTGTTCATCCGGGACAACTTCGGCACCTACCGGTTCAACAGCATCGAACTGTTCGATCAGGGATTCGCGCAGCAGTACGATCGCAGTTTCTCGGCGACGAGCGATCCACTGCAGTCCGGCCGCGTTCGGGGTCAATCAGTGGGGCTTCTACATCGGGGATCAGTGGTACGCGCGGCCCCGGGTCACGCTGACCTACGGATTGCGGATGGACGCGCCGCAGTTCCCTGACAAGCCCAATTCGAATCCCGGCAGCGCTTGCCGCCTTCGGGTACGCCACCGACGTCGTGCCGAACGGCGTCCAGTGGTCGCCGCGCGTCGGCGTCAACTGGACGCTGAACGAGACCAACACGGCGCAAATCCGGGCCGGCATCGGGATGTTCACGGGCCGTCCGGCGTACGTGTGGATCTCCAACCAGTTCGGCAACACCGGCATCGACTTCACCCGAATCGGCGCGGGCAACAACACCGCACAACCGGATTCCCGTTCGTCGCCGATCCGCTCAATCAGCCCACGACCGTGACCGGCGCGACCGCGGGGACGTTCAACAACGAGATCGACATGATCGATCCGGACTTCAAGTACCCGTCGATCCTGCGCGGCAACATCGGCGGCGACACGCAGCTGCCCGGCGGGATGGTCGGGGCCGTCGACTTCGTGTGGTCGAAGACGATGGAGGACATCAAGTACCAGAACCTCAACCTCGTGCAGCTCTCCGGCGTGACCGGCGTCGGGGGCCGGCCGTTCTTCGCGCGCAATCGTGTGTCGACGGTGAGCGACGCGATCCTGCTCGAGAACACCTCCGAGGGCTACAACTGGAACGTGAGCTTCGAGGCTCGACGGCCGTTCCGCAACGGCTTCTTCGCCTCCGGCTCCTATGCCTACGGCGTGGCTCGAAGAGCCATCATGGACGGCACGTCGGACCAGGCGGCGTCCAACTGGGGCAACGTCTACATTCCGGCGACCCGAACAACCCGCCGCTGGTCCGGTCGAATTTCGATCCGGGCCACCGCATCACGTTATCCGGTGCGTACGACGTGCCGATGGGCGGCGAGTTCAAGACGACGGTCTCGCTGTTCTATTCCGCACAGTCGGGCCGTCCGTACACGCTGACGACCGAGCACTGACGTCAACGGCGACGTCCGCGGCGCCAACGACCTGCTCTATATCCCGTCGTCGCCGACCGAGCTGATCTACCGGAACGGCACCGCGGCGGCGACCTACGAGGACTTCATCGCGCTGATTCGCGACGACGAGTGTCTGTCGCGGTACATCGGAGACGATCATTCCGCGCAACGCCTGCCGGGCGCCGTGGTCGAACACGCTCGACGGGCGCGTGGCGGTGCAGCTCCCGTTCGAAGCCGGGTCAAGACGGAAGTGACGCTGGACATGCTGAACCTGATCAACCTGTTCAACTCGGACAAGGGCCTGTTCGAGTACATGGCGTTTCGGACAGCTCAATGTCTATGCGCCGGTGTCGTCGGCGGGCAACACGACAGTCACCCCCACACAGCCGCTCGTCGGCTACAACCTTGTCGACGGTCATGTCGCCGACGTTCCGCAAGTTCTTTCGTGACGACCTGCGGTCGCGCTGGCAGATGCAGCTCGGGTTCCGCGTCCGGTTCTAACTCGAGGCAGGGTCTTAGACGGCCGACTAAGCCGAAACAAGCGCCCGGGTCCTATCGTGGCTCCGGGCGTTCTTCTTTGGCCGTCTGAACCCGTCCCTGCGGCGATTAGTCTATCGTCCCGGCGCGAAACAGCTCGCCGCGTACTCGCCCGTGCCGGTCCGCGGGCACGCCACATAGCCGGCAGCTGCGGCGTCGGTGCGATTGTTGAAAAAGATCCGGTTGTTGACGTGCACGCGGTCGTAGTCCGCGGCTTCAACGTAGTTCCGGGTGAAGTAGTCTCCGACCGGCCGGAACGGCGTGTCGCGATCCATCCGCAGCCGGTACTCGAACGGCAGCTCGGTCAGCGGCGCTGCCGGATTCCAGATGCCCCGCCGCTCGGCCTGCGCCTCGATCTCTGCCGCGCGATATTCCTCGAAGCGGCCCACGTTCGGCCAGATCACGTAGAGGACAGCCTGTCCGGTCCGCAACTGTTCCCGGTTGATGTCGACGCCGTCGCGGCGAATGGCATGGCCGAGGACGCCGGCCGAATCCGTCAAGACGCGTCTGCTCGGTCTCGATTCGAATCTCTGTCGCGCGCCGGAGCCAGCTGAATGCAGCTGGGAGCGTGATTGTTCGCCCCAGGGAGCCTGGGCGGTCTCCGGGGCGTCGACGTGCAGCATCCGCAGGATCGTCGTGCCCTCGAGCGCGGGCGTGAACCGCAGCGTGTCGCCGTCGGTGATCGACGAGACCGCGTAGCTGGAAGCCGTCGGCGGAGGCTGGGGAGGTTGTGAAGGCGCGGAAGGGGAGTCCGATCCGCAGGCCGCGCACCGGCGAGGGCGGCGAGCGCAGTGCCAGACAACCTGATTTTCCTCAGCACTGTCCCGATGGTCCGCCTGGCTCTCCGGCGACGATGCGTCGCCGATTCGAACAGGCCGCGCTGGTTCAGTTCTTCGTTGACCCGCTGGACGCCCGTGGCCAGGTAGTGCTCGTCGATCTCGACGCCGACGAAGTCCACGTCCAGACGCGCCGCGGCCACCGCACTGCTGCCGAGGCCCAGAAAGGGATCCATCGCACACTTGATTCGGTCCACGCCGTGGAGCCGCATGCAGTATTCGGCGAGCCGGGGCGGGAACGTGGCGGGGTGGGGCCGGTCGCGATCGCGGAACTTGATGGTGTCGTACGGAATGAACCAGGCGTTTCCGCGGCAGCGCCGGTTCACGCCGCCACTTCGCCACCGGCCGATGTTCGACGCATCCTGGTACTGCACGCCAATGCTCCGCCGATCCAGGGGAGTCCGCCCGGCTGGCGTGAAATGAAACACGAACTCGTGGCAATCGTTCAAAAACCTGATGCTGTTGATCGGCTTGTAATGGCCGACCGCCAGGTCCTTCTCGAGGGCGGCCGCGGCGCCGGCAGCGTCCTTCTCAATCGCGATCGACTTGATCCAGTGGATGGTGTTCTGGAGGTGGAAGTGCTTGCGCGCCGCCTGAGCGATGTCCATCGCCGTCCATGGATCCGTCGGCTTCGCTCCCAGGTTGAGGAACAGCGATCCCTGCGGCTCGAGACAGCGCGCCGCCGCAGCCGTCCATTTTTCGGTCCATTCGAGATACTGCTGGCGCGGCAGCGAGTCGTCGGTACGACCGGTAGTCGATCCCGAGGTTGTAGGGAGGAGACGTGACGATGACCGAGATGGAGCTTTCCGGGAGCGAGCGGAACACGTCCAGGCAATCGGCCTGGTAGAACGCGAGTCTGGAGCGGGCGGTACGAACGACGGTATTCGGTGACGGCTCACTGGTGCGCGTGCCGGGACGGGGCATGGCGCACCAGTCTACTGTGTTCCCTGATGGGACACTTACGACGCTTTTATCGCGGCACCCGTGAGTCCAAAAGCGCTCGACGTGAGGGTGTGGTTGCGGCGGTGCGCGTGATGCTGGCAGCCGTGGCCCTTCTCCTCAACGTAAGTAACCTCACGGTTCGTCGCTACTTCCCGATAGCGACCGGTGATGCATCCGCACCCGAGCGTCGTGAATCCGAGGAGGCGAACTAGGCTCATCATGTGGGGCTCCCGCCGATGATTCAGCAAGTCCTGTACCGTAGAGGTTGCCTTCCAATTTGGTGCGCTTCGCGCCGGCCGTCAGCCGTTTGACGCCCGAAAATCCGGGTGTCGTCCAACCTCGCGGACGGGGGATCGGGTTCCGTCGGTCGATGTGAGGTGTCTGCAACCCGCCTGGTGTTGAATCACCACACCAACATGTTGGATACCCTTCTCTCACAGCTACCAGGATGGCGCTCGGCGTCAGCGCAGGCCGGAGCTTCGAGTGCTTCGGTTCAGGATCACGGCGGCAAACACTTCCGCGTGGTCGTCGATCACCGATTTGACGCTCGGCGTCAGCACCGGGTCCCGGGGTTGAGCGGTGGGGAGACCGGGAGCGAGTGGAGTGGAACGTTCGGGGTCCCCTGCGCGTACTTGCAGGTAACGGCCGATGCGCTCGACGTCGACGTGAAGGGCGCGGTCTTCGAACGACGCCAGGACAGGTATTCGGCCACGGCAGCCGATTCCCCTTTCAGTGAAGTCGTCGCAGTGGCAGACTAAATGTTCGCGAGTCTCGATCCGACTGACTTGTTATGGCGGCTTTCGTCCGCGGGAAGCCGCCCGCCGATTACAGCTGTGGTGGCATCCGTCTTGGATACGGCCGTGGTCAGGCAGCAAGCCCACGGGGCAGTAAGCCCCATGAAATCTGTGGAATTCGGCGATCCTGGAACTGTCCGGTTACAGTTCTGGTTGCGGGGGAGGAACAATGTTGCTACACTATTCCGGTTCCACACCACTGCAACGGTTGAATTCCCAGCCAGCCGCTGTCGTATCGGAGGATACGTGCGTTTGATCCGCCCTCTGAACGTAGCTCGACTGCTCGCGCTGATGCTTGCCTTGAGCGTCTGTGCTCCGACGTCCGCCCTCGAAGCGGCCACCCGGAAGAAGTCCTCGACGTCGACCCGCACGAGCAAGCCGACCTACTCGGCTGCCGCCTCTCAGGCGCGTAAAGCCCGTCTCGCGCGGGCCCGCGCGGCCGCCAGGGCGCGTGAACAGACCCGGCTGGCGGCGCTTCACGAGGCAATGCGCCCGCGGTTCAAAACCGACGCGAACGGCGCGCTGGTCCCCGATATCCGCGCCGCGGCCGCGATCATTTTCAATCCGGAGACCGGCCAGGTCCTGTGGGAGGAGAACGCCCAGGACAAGCGCTCGATCGCCAGCATCACCAAGGTGATGACGGCCCTGGTCTTCCTCGAAGACAACCCCGATCTCTCACAGGAAATTACCGTCGAGCGGGGTGACGTCTACGCCGCGTCGACGACGTATCTCCGCGCCAACGAGCGCCTCACGCTCGACAACGTGCTGCATCTGACGCTGATTGCCTCCGACAACGCCGCGGCGCGTGCGCTGGCGCGCGTGTCCCATGGCGGCACGTCGTCTTTTGTCGAGCGGATGAACGAGAAAGCCATCGAGCTCGGCCTCGAGAGCACCAGCTTTGCCGACCCGTCCGGGCTGAATCCCGCCAACGTCTCATCGGCCTACGATCTGTCGCGCCTGATTTCGTTCGCGTCCGCAAACGACACGCTTGCCCCGATCATGCGCACTGCGGAGTACACCGCACGGACGTCCCGCCGGTCGGTCACGATTCGAAACACCAACCATCTCGTACGCGGCGGGGAAGTGGACGTGCTCGGCGGGAAGACGGGCTTCATCTCGAAGGCCGGCTACTGCCTGGCGACGCTCCTGAAGCTGCCGCAGAGCAATCATCAGGTTGCGGTAGTGGTGCTCGGCGCGGGCTCCAACAACGGCCGCTTCTGGGAAACGAGGCACCTGTTCAACTGGCTGGCCGAGAAAGCCTCCGACGTGTTCGCGAAGGAACAGGAATCAAAGTAGCTAATGGAGCTTCCGCCTAAAGGCGGAAGCCACCCGGGCTGGAAATCGACGCCGTCAGCACACGCTGCGCGGCGTTTTTCATTTGTACCCGCGCTGCATGGCCGCGGCGTCGAGTGGGAGCGTTGCCACTGAATCGACCGCTGGCATCACCGGCCGCGAGGCGTTGCGGGCGTCGTAGGCCTTGAGATACCGCTCGCAGACATCGCACGCCGAGAGGCGATAGCGGCCATCGCGGCTGGTGAAGGAGGTAATCCGCGACCGCTCGTCGTTCCGGCAGAACGGACACATGATCTGACCGAAGCGCCATCGAGCCAGGCAGCGGCTGCAGATCAGCAGCCGTTCCGCCGCCGGGGTAATCACCGCAAGGTCGGGCTCGCCGCCGCAGACCGGGCAGTGTCCGCGGGTCCATCCGGCGAGGTCGACGCGCGCCACGATCGCGTCCGCCGCACGGCTCAGGATCGGCCGCATCGCCTGGAGCAGCACGGTCTCCAGACCTTCGATTTCGGCGGGGGGGGTGCCGGATCGCCCGGTGCCGTCGAACCAGGCCCGGACGATGGCGGGGAGGCGCTCGGCGTCGCGCGTGATGACGTCGATCTTTCGGAGGTCTGCGGCGTCCAGCGCCTCGTGCGTGCGCATCGCGGCCGCTGCCGCCCGCACCAGGAAGCGCACGTCGCTCCAGTCGATTTTCAGGTTGTCGAACTGGAGGATCGGGCCGGCCGCCAGAAGACTCGTCAGGTGTGCCGTATCGAGACTGATGGCTGGCAGAGGGACCCGCGACTGGACGCGCCGCTGCAGCTGGAGGAGCTCAATCTGGAGGTCGACCGCGGACGCCAGATCGGGCTGTTGTTCCTTGAGGCGACGAAGCTCGACGATTTCTCGAGGTTCGGCCCTCGGCTGCTGAGCTTCCGTCACGGCCGGATTGTACTGGACCCACGGCTTACTCTGCTATCAGGGAGATCCATTTTCTTCAACCTTTGTCGGCGCCGAAGCCATGCAGGAAACGGCGATGGCGGCGAACGTATGGCCGGGCATGCTAAACTCAGGGTTTTGGGCGCACGCCACGGCGCCCGACTGATAGATGGCCAAGAAACGTCCCACTGCACCTGGATCCGAACCGTCCCGTAAGGCCGCCCCCCGAAAAGCTTCGAAACCGGCAACCGCCGCGCGGGCCACGCCCGCCAAAGGCGCCGCTCCGTCGAGCCGAAAGAAAGCCGCCGAAGCGCCTCGCTCGAAGGCGGAGAAGGCACCCGCGCGTCCATCAGGCGGGACCAGGAAGACTGCCGCGTCTCCCGGTCCGCGCACGCGCTCGCCGAAGGCGGGTCCTCTCGACATCGTGATGATCGCATCGGAGATGCACCCGTTTGCCACGAGCGGCGGTCTCTCCGAAGTCGTCCATGCGTTGTCCTCGACTCTCGGCCGTCTCGGACACACGGTCACGGTGATCATGCCCCGATACCGGCGCGTCGCGGTATCGCCGGGGGTTGCGACCGACAACCCGACTCCGCATCGAGCGGAACCCGGTCCTGATGCCACCGCAGAATTCGAGATGGGCCCGCGTCATCAGGCGGTGAGCTTTTACCGGCGGCCGATCTCCGATCAGGTGTCGGCGGTCTTTGTCGATGCACCCGAGCTGTTCGACCGCGATGAACTCTACGGGGACGACCGGGGCGACTATCCCGACAACGGGTACCGGTTCGCGGTTTTCAGCCGCGCCGCTCTCGAATACGTGCGGCTCCGTGGGGTGCGCCCCTCGGTCATCCACGTGCACGACTGGCAGGCCGGCCTCGTGCCGGCGTATCAGAAGATGCTGTTTTCTCCCGACCCGGTCATCGGAGGAGTGCCGGCGGTCTTCACGATCCACAACCTCGCGTTTCAGGGAGTGTTTCCGGCTGACACGGTGGGCCGGATTGGATTGCCCTCGGACGTCCTCCACGTCGAGGCGATGGAGTTCCACGGCCGCATCAGCTATCTGAAAAGCGGGATCAATTTCAGCGAGCGGATTACCACGGTCAGCCCGAGTTACGCGCGCGAGGCGCTCACGCCGGCCATGGGCTTCGGGTTCGAGGGCATCCTCGCACGCCGGTCCGACGATCTGGTGGGCATCCTGAACGGCATCGACACCGCCCGCTGGAATCCGTCGACCGATCCGTTCGTGCGCGCCCACTACAGTGCCGACGATCTGTCCGGTAAGCGGGAAGCGAAGCGGCAGCTGCTGGAGAGCACGAACCTGGACGTTTCGGACGAGGGGCTGCGACGGCCGCTCATCGGCCTGGTCTCGCGCCTGACCGACCAGAAGGGATTCGACCTGATCGCCGCGGCGATAGATGAGCTGATGGCGTTGGATGCGGCCTGGGTCATGCTAGGCAGCGGAGAGCGTCGGTACGAGCAGCTCTGGAACAGGCTGCCGGAGCGGTTTCCGGGCCGTGTCAGCACGCGGATTGGCTACGACCACGGCCTGGAACATCTCATCGAGGCCGGTTCCGACGCCTTCCTGATGCCGTCCCGGTTCGAGCCCTGCGGCCTGAACCAGTTGAACAGCCTGCGGTACGGGACGCTGCCCATCGTGCGGGCAACCGGGGGGTTACGCGATACCGTGACGGACGCGTCGGCGAAGGGCGGCAACGGGTTCACCTTCACCGACTACTCGCCGGATGCCCTGGTCGAGACCGTCCGGCGGGCGCTGGAGGCCTACAAAACGCCGAAAACGTGGGAGCGGCTCCAGCGGAATGCGATGAAGAAGGATTACTCCTGGGACGTCTCGGCCCTGGAGTATGTCAAAGTGTATGGCGCCAATTCCTGAGGACAACTTATGGCTTCCGAAAACGTCCAGACCCTGACTGACTCGAACTTCGAACAGACCGTCAACCACACGGCGCAGCCGATCCTGGTGGACTTCTGGGCGGAATGGTGCGGGCCGTGCCGGCGCCTGGCGCCGACGGTGGACGAGCTCGCAAAAGACTACAACGGACGAGTCCTCGTCGCGAAGATGAACGTGGACGAGAACCCCGCGACGCCGATGCGCTTCAGCATCCGCGGGATCCCGACCCTGCTGTTGTTCAAGGGCGGGCAGCTGGTCGAGCAGGTCGTCGGCCTGGCCGACAAGGACGCTCTGAAGAAGCTCATCGACAAGCACGTCTGATCGAACCAATCCCGGCCGATCATGCCTTCGCCTCGCAACGTCATCATCATTGGATCCGGCCCGGCGGGCTTGACCGCGGCCCTCTATTCGGCGCGCGCCAACCTCAAGCCGCTCGTCATCGAGGGGCTCGAAGCGGGCGGGCAGCTGATGATGACCACCCTCGTCGAGAACTGGCCGGGCTACAGGAACGGCATCGACGGCCCCGAGTTGATGGCGGAGATTCGCGCGCAGGCCGAGCGTTTCGGCGCCGAGATCATCCGCGGCAACGTGACGGACGTCGATCTCTCCACGCGTCCCTTTGCCGTCGTCACTTCGGAAGAACGGTATACGTGCCGGACGTTGATCGTCGCCACCGGCGCCTCGGCGCGGCTGCTCGGGTTGCCGTCCGAACGCACGCTGATGGGCCGCGGCGTCTCGACCTGCGCGACCTGCGATGGCTATTTCTTCCGAGGCAAGCCGATCGCCGTCGTCGGCGGGGGAGACACCGCCATGGAGGAAGCGATCTTCCTGACGCGCTTTGCTTCACAGGTGACGGTGATTCACCGCCGCGACTCGCTGCGCGCGTCGAAGATCATGCAGGACAAGGCGTTCGCCAACCCGAAGATCGCCTTTGAGTGGAACACTGCGATCGAAGAAATCAGGGACACCGGCAAAGGCGAGGTCACGTCCGCCGTACTGTCGAATCTGAAAACCGGTGAACGCAAGGAGCTCCCGGTGGAAGGCGTGTTCGTCGCCATCGGCCACACTCCGAACACCTCGCTCTTCCAGGGCAAGCTGGAGATGGATGCGAACGGGTACCTCAAGACCCACGACGGTACCAGGACCAGCGTGCCCGGCGTGTTTGCCTGCGGGGACGTCCAGGATCACATCTACCGGCAGGCGGTCACTGCTGCCGGCTCAGGGTGTATGGCTGCGATAGACGCCGAGAAATACCTGGAAGGTGTGCCGCAGCACCTGGGCGAAGCCGAAATGCACGCCTGATTCTTCCGGCAAGCCACCCAATCCACAAGCCCCAATCCACAAGCTGGTGGCTTCCGCCTTCAGGCGGAAGATCAGTCGAATCCAGCCTCCGCCCAGCACTACATCGCCGTCGTAAAACACCACCGCCTGGCCCGGCGCGACCGCGGACTGTGGCTCGACGAAGGCGGCGTGGACGCGCCCATCCGCGAGCGGCGTGATCGAGACCGCGGCCTCCCGATGGCGATAGCGAATCTGCGCGGTCGCCCGCGTACCGGCTGCCGGCGGAACGCCGGCGATCCAGTTCACGTCGGAGGCGGTGAGCTCGGCTCGCTCCAGCGCCTCGCGGGGTCCCACCGTCACCGCCCCCTGCTCGGCGTCGATCCCGACGACGTAGAGACGGACGGGAGATGAAAGCCCGAGGCCCTTCCGCTGGCCTACGGTGAACCGGTGGACACCGTCGTGGGTACCAACTACACGTCCCGAGACGTCCCGGATGGCGCCAGTCGTCTTTGCGACGCCCTGCTGCTCGAGGAAGTCCGCGTGATTGCCGTCCGCGACGAAACAGATCTCATGGCTATCCGGCTTGTTCGAGACGGCCAGGCCGAGCTCGGAGGCAAGCGAGCGCACCGCCGTCTTGTCGAGCGCGCCTACCGGAAAGAGCGCATGCGCCAGCTGGGCCTGGGTCAGTGTGAACAGGAAGTAGGACTGATCCTTGGACGCGTCCAGGCCGCGCATCAGCAAGTACCGGCCGCCATCGCCGCGCGCGACACGGGCGTAGTGTCCAGTTGCCACCTGCTGAGCGCCCAGCCCCTCGGCCCGGGCCGCGAGCGTCGCGAACTTCGAGATCGCCATTGCAGTGGACGCACGGGATCGGCGTCCGCCCCGACGCGGTACTCGCGCACGAAGTTCGACACCACCATCTCGCCGAACTGCTGCTCGAAATTGACGATGTAGTGGGGGATGCCGAGCTGTGTCGCCACGCGGCGCGCGTCGTGGAGGTCATCGATCGTGCAGCAGGAGCCAAACCGGACCTCGCCATCCGCGTGCGACCCGGAGTGGTCGTACAGCTGCATGGACAGACCGATGACGTCGTGTCCCTCACGCGCGAGGAGAGCGGCGGCGACCGACGAGTCCACGCCGCCCGACATGGCGACAACTACGCGCATACCCTTACAAGAGCTGTTCACAGGAGGGCAAGGAGCTCAGGAGACATTCCTTTAAGTCCAAACCTCCTAATCTCTTTGCCTCCTGTTAAGAATTTGGGCTACCGGCGCGCGCCTGTGAGCGAGCGGAGCTTTTCGACTGCCTTTGGCAGCTTCTCCAACAGGTAATCGATCTCGGCATCCGTGTTGCCGGCACCGAGGCTGAAACGAATCGAATTCTGCGCGCGATGCGTCGGCAGCCCCATCGCCCGCAACACGTGCGAAGGCTCCAGCGTGCCGGAGGAACAGGCCGCGCCGGTCGAGACCGCGATCCCTTCGAGATCCAGCGCGATCAGCAGCGACTCCGCTTCGATGCGGTCGAAGCTGATGTTCGTCGTATTGGGGACTCGCGGCTCGCGGGCCCCGTTTACCACCGTTCCGGGAATCCGCGAGAGGATCTCCCGCTCGAGGCGATCGCGAAGAGCGGCGACCCGCGCCGCTTCTGTTTCGAGCTTCGATCGCCCGCGCTCGGCGGCCACCCCCATCCCCGCGATGGCCGGGACGTTCTCCGTCCCCGCGCGTCGCGTGCGCTCGTGCTTTCCGCCGGTCAGGATTGGGGCGATGCGGGTGCCTCGCTTGATCCAGAGCGCACCTGCCCCCTTCGGTCCATTGAATTTGTGTGCAGACAGCGACAGCAGGTCCACACCCAGCTCGCGGACGTTCACGGGGATCTTCGCGACCGACTGCACGGCGTCGGTGTGAAAGAGGGCGCCCTTCGTGCGCGCGATCGCCGCGAGCTCGGCGACCGGCTGGATCGTGCCCAGCTCGTTGTTGGCGTGCATCACCGAGACGATGGCGGTGTCGTCGGTCAACGCCTCCTTCAGGGCATCAGGAGAGACGATTCCCGATTCGCCGACCGGCAGCAGCGTCGTCCTCCAGCCGCGGCGCGCGAGCGCCTTCAGGGTGACCAGCACCGCCTCGTGTTCGATCGAGGTCGCGATCAGGTGCTTGCGCCCGGTCGGCTCGAGGGCCTCAGCCGCTCCCCGGAGCGCAAAATTGTCAGCTTCGGTTCCGCCGCTGGTGAATACAAGTTCTGACGGCTCAGCGCCGATAAGAGTGGATTACCGCGCTGCGGGCCTCATCCATGATGGACTTGGCCTGTTGACCCAGGCGGTGGACGCTCGACGCATTTCCATACTCGTCGCGGAGGACGCGCATCATCACGTCCGCGGCCGAGGCGTCCACCGGGGTGGTCGCGTTATGGTCGAAATACACGCGCATGGCTGACCCACGATCATAGCACTGACGCTAAGTCTCAGCAGTAAAAGGACTAGACAGGGTCGCGGGGCCTTGCTTATACTTTCTGACTGCTGCGCTTGGAGGAGAGCGTCAGAGACACCCTGCGGAGGATACTTTTCGGACACGTGGAGAGTGCCACATGTGGAAACGGGACGAAGCGGCAAAGCCGGGTGGGCCATCACAGCCATCGCCGGCGCCGGCCCCAGTCACGCCGGCCGCACCCCCGGTAGCCGCCGAGGCGGCCCGGCCCCAGCCCATCACCAACGTAGACACACCCCGCGGACTGGAGAAGACCGTGAATATCGGCAAATCCGTGATCATCAAGGGCGAGCTCAACGGCAGCGAGGACCTCACGATCGAGGGACAGGTCGAAGGCAAGATCGAACTTCGGCAGAACGTGCTGACCATTGGTCCGAACGGGAAGATCAAGGCGCAGGTATTCGCCAAGTCCGTGATCATTCTGGGAGAGGTCACCGGCAACGTGACCGCGACCGAGAAGGTGGATATCAGAGATAACGGTTCGGTTGACGGAGACATCACCGCTCCTCGGGTCGCCATCGCCGAAGGCGCGCACTTCCGCGGCAGCATCGACATGCAGCGGGCGGGCGCCAAGCCGGGCGAAGGCAAGCCCGCCGAGAAGGCAGCCGAGCAGAAGCCAGCTCCGGCCGCATCGCCCGCGGCGCAGCCGACGCCGGCAGGCGCCTCGCGGTAGCAGGATCGCCGGCGGTCAGCGCACGGGAAGGCCGTTCACGCCAGGAGTCTCGCGATCTTCATCCGTGAAGGGAGTAGCTCCTGGCCTGAGTTCTGACTTGCCTGGTGTTCCTTTGTCATGCTCACCGATCTCCTGAAATGGGGCGGCAAGCGCGCGGATCCGTCGAGCCGCGACGGTGAGGCTGCGGCTGCGCGCGACGAACCGCGTGGTCGCCGTCGAAAGCCTTTCCGAAGTTCGTCGCCACCCTTTCGCAGCGAGAGTCGCCCGTCCTGCTCGATCTCGGCCCGGTAATCGGGTCGAATGTCGGGTTCTGCGGCGAGCGGCTTGGCTGCAAGCTGTACATCGAAGACCTGCTGGCCGACGTCGACCGCAATCTTCGCGGCGTCGGAGGGAGCGATCTGGCGGGCTCGATGCCGACGAGGTTCTCGCATGCTGACGCGAGCATCGACGGCATCCTCTGCTGGGATCTGTTCGACTTCCTGGATAAGGCCGCTTCCCAGGCGCTCGCCGGACAAATCGTCCGGATGCTGCGGCCCGGCGGGGCGGTGATGGGCTTTTTCTGCTCGACCGGGGTCGAACGCGCGCCGTTCACGAAGTTCGAAATCGTGGACGACAAAACGCTGCGCCACCGGTATCACCCGGGCGCGGGCGGCAAGAAGGTCAGCCTGCCGAACCGCGACATCCTCCGGATGTTCGAGGGGCTGGTCGTCGCGGATTCGTTCCTGCTCAAGCACAATACCCGCGAGATGCTGCTCCGGAAGAAAGTGTTGCGGCCTCCACGGAGTCTGAAGATTCCACTCCTGCCGCCACTCCCGCGAAAACGTAGGCCGGGTCTTGGACCCGGTCACTCACCGGCGATTCACCGCCACCACGCCACCGCGCGCCAGCTGCAGTCGATCCGCCGCGCTCTCCGAATTCGCCGCCAGTTCCAGGTGGTCGGTGCTGCCGAACAGCGCACAAATCTCGCCCGGCTGAATGTCGGCATAGGTCGCCACGAGCCGGCCGATCGACCGATCGCCGACCGTGACCTCCATCGTCCCTGACTTGGCGACCGACTCGAACGTGCGGCGATCGATATTGGTCACGACGTTGCCAAAGCGATCCGTGCGAAGGACAACGCCGGTAATCGAGGCGTCGTTGACGGTGGGCACAGGAATCTCGAGGCGCTGGTAGTCCGGGGCGGGGCGTCCGAGCGCGGTCAGCTGCGTGCCCTTCGCAAGCCAGGCCGCGGCCGGCGCGAAGCGATCCCGTCCTTCGAACGTCCGGCTCACCGTCGGCCTCGCGTACCTCCGATCGGTCAGCTCCACGATCTTCTTCGGGGCCCATTCGCGAAGCACGGCCGTGAGCACGCCGTTATCGGGCGCCACGAACCGGTAATCGCCGGCTTCCGCGGCGATGCCTCGGCGGGCGCTGCCGACACCAGGGTCGACCACGGCAAGGAAGACGGTTCCGGCCGGAAAATAGCGGGCCGCGGCGGCCAGCTGGAGGGCACCATCCATCACGTCGTGAGGCGGCACTTCGTGCGTGATGTCCACGAGGGTGGCGTCGGGACAGATGTTGAGAATGACCCCTTTCATGGTGCCCGCGTAGTGGTCGCGGGAACCGAAGTCACTCAGAAGTGCGATAACGGGACGCATCACCCCCAAGAATACAGCCAGTCAGGAGGCCGCCGGCAGGGGCGCCGGGCGGGAGCGGTGAATTACAATATTCCGTTCATTTCTTCGTCGAGGGCCTGATTCATGATCGATTTCGATCTCACCGAGGAGCAGCGCCTGCTCGAGAGCTCCGTCCGCGAATGGGGCGCCCGCGAGGTGGCGCCGCACATTCGTGAGCTGGATCGCCAGCACCGCTTCGATCCGTCCGTGCTGCCGCAGATGGCCAGGATGGGCCTGCTCGGCTGCGCGGTGCCGGAAGCGTACGGCGGTGCCGGCATGGACTACATCAGCCTCGGGATCATCAGCGAGGAGCTGGAGTACGTCGACACGTCGCTCCGCGTGATCATGTCGGTGCACGCCGGGTTGAACTGCCTGACGCTGCTGGCGTGGGGCACCGAGGATCAGAAGCAGCGCTATCTGGTGCCGCAGGCGCACGGGACGCGCATCGCCACCTATGGATTGACCGAGCCGTCGGCCGGCAGCGACGTCCGCGGCATTCAGACCGTCGCGGTCAAGCGCGGCGACCGCTTCGTGCTCACCGGCGAGAAGATGTGGATCTCGCTCGCCGACGTCGCCGACAACTTTCTCGTGTTCGCCTGGACGGATCTCGAGAAGAAGAAGCAACGCGACACCTCCGGCCTCAGCGCGTTCATCGTCGAGCGCGCCTTCAAGGGATTCTCGAGCGGCACGCTCAAGGAAAAATGGGGCATCCTCGCGGGCAACACCGGCTTCTTCAAGATGGAGGACGTGGAGGTGCCCGAGGAGAACCTCGTGGGCCGGCCAGGCGAAGGCTTCAAGATCGCGATGTTCGCGCTCGATCAGGGGCGCTTCACCGTCGCCGCGGGCGCGACCGGTCTGATTCGCGCCTGCCGGGACGCCAGCGCTGCGTACGCGAAGGAGCGCAAGACCTTCGGCGTCCCGATTGCGGAGCATCAGCTGGTCAAGGAGATGATCGCGCAGATGGAATCCGACTATCAGACCTCTCGCCTGCTGTGGCTGCGTTCCGGGTTCCTGAAGAACCACGGCCGGCGCAATACCCGGGAGACCGGGCTTGCGAAGTGGTTCGCGACGGTCGCCTCCGAGCGCGCCGCCGGGGACGCCGTTCAGATCCACGGCGCGAACGGCTATTCCGACGAGTATCCGGTCGGTCGCTTCTACCGCAACTGCAAGGGGGCGGTGATCTATGAAGGCACGCGCGAGATTCACAAACTGATGCAGGCGGACTACGTCCTCGGCTATCGGACCGACCGTCCGACCCGGTGCGAGCTGCCGGCGTTCGGCGGCGAAGCGCAGGACTGATCGGGTGATTCCATGGACTCCGACCTTTCCCTCGATTTCCTGAGCGTGGTCGAGCAGGCGGCGATCGCCTGCGCGCACACCATGGGCCAGGGTGACGGCGAGAAGGCCGATCAGGCGGCGGTCGAATCGATGCGGCAGTCGCTCGAGGGCGTCGCGATCGAAGGCACGATCGTCATCGGGGAAGGGGAGCGGGATGCCGCGCCGATGCTCTACATCGGCGAGAAGGTCGGCGCCAGGGCCGGGCAGCATCCGGTCGCGGCGATGCCGAAGATCGACATCGCCGTCGATCCGCTGGAAGGCACCAATCTGTGCGCGACCGGCGCTCCGAACGCGATCACCGTGCTGGCGGCTTCCGACGAAGGCGGCCTGCTCCATGCGCCGGATCTCTACATGGAGAAGCTGATCGTCGGTGCACCGGCGAAAGGGGCGGTGGATCTCGATGCGCCGGTGGCTGCCAATCTCGAAGCCATCGCCCGAAGCCTGCGTCGTCGCGTCGAGGACCTCGTGGTGATGGTGCTCGACCGGCCGAGGCACCAGGAGCTGATCGCTGACATCCGGAAGGCCGGCGCGCGGATCCGCCTGATCCCGGACGGCGACGTGGCCGCGGGGATCGCCACCGCGGTTGCCGGGTCGAATGTCCACGCCGTGATGGGCATCGGCGGGGCGCCCGAGGGAGTCCTGACCGCCGCGGCGATTCGTTGCCTGCAGGGCGAGATCCTCGGACGGCTAGTCGTGAAGACCCCCGAGCACGAGGCACGCTGCCGCGCGATGGGGATCACCGACTTCAACAGGGTGTATACGTCGGCCGACCTGGCCTCCGGCGATTCGCTGATTTTCGCGGCGACCGGCGTCACCGACGGCGCGCTGATGAAAGGGGTCCGCTTCTTCGGCGACGGCGTGCGTACCAGCTCGGTCGTCATGCAGAGCAGACCGGCACGCATCCGGTTCATCGACACCATTCACATTCAGGGCGCGCAGACGCTCGTCCGGTTCTGATCGCCTTCAAGCGGCTTGTCATCCTGGCAGCGCAACGTCTTCGCCGTCGCAACCGCGAGCTTCGTCGGCTTCACCGGCTTCACCCTGGTGATGCCCTTCCTCCCGCTCTATCTGCAGCAGCTGGGCGTGCGGGATGTCGGCGAGGTGGCGATGTGGTCCGGCCTGAGCCTTGGCGTAACGCCGGCGATGACCGCCCTTCTGGCGCCGGCCTGGGGCCGCGTGTCGGATCGGTTCGGCCGGAAGATCATGGTCGAGCGATCGCTGGTCAGCTTCATCCTGCTCATGGCTGGAATGGCGTACGCGACACGGGCCTGGCACATCTTCGCTCTCCGCGCCGTGCAGGGACTCTTCGCCGGCTATGGCGGGATCGCTCTGACCATGGCTGCCGAGTCGGCGCCGCGGGAGCGCACGGCGTACGCAATCGGCACCGTGCAGACCGCGCAACGGCTCGGGCCGGCGATCGGTCCGATCATTGGCGGGGTGATCGCGCAGATGGTGGGACTGCGCCGCGCCTTCCTGGTCACGTCGGGTTTTTACGTGATCGCCCTCCTGATCGTCTTGGTGATGTACGACGAACGGATCGGACGGCCCGAGAGCCGCGCGCACGACCATGACCCCGTCCGCTTCAGGAACGTGCTCGCCTTCGAGAATTTCATTCTGCTGATGGCGGTCGTTTTCGGCCTGCAGATCGTGGATCGGAGTTACGGGCCGATCCTGCCGCTGTATGTGGCGGAGCTGGGCACCCCGCCCGAGCGTGTGCCGCTCCTGTCCGGGCTGATCTTCTCGATTGCCGCGGGCGCCGGCGCCGTCGGAAATCAGCTCTGCACGCGCCTGCTGCGCGTCCGCACGCCGCGAGCGATCATTTCTGCCGCCTCGGCGCTCGGCGCCCTCGGCGCGCTCGTATTCCTCCTGTCGCCGCGCACCGCGTGGCTCTTCATTGCCACGCCAATCCTCGGGGTCGCGTTGGGAACGGCCACGACGACGACCTACACCGCGGCCAGCGCGGTGATGCCCGCCGGAGCCCGGGGCGCCGGTTTCGGGTTGCTGACGACCGCGTCGCTGACCGGACTGGCGCTGAGCCCGATCCTCTCGGGCCTGCTCGGAGCGACCAGCATCCGCGCCGTCTTCCTCCTGGACGTGCTCGTGATGGTGACCGTCGCCGCAGCCGTATCCAGATTGATGGTGATCCCCGCGCCGGCCAGGACCACGACGCCGTCGCACGAGGAAATCTGAATGCGCCGCCTCGTGAGCGATCCGGAACAGCCCGACGACACGGCCATCGCCCAAGCCGCCGATGTCCTCCACCGCGGTGGGGTGGTGGCCTATCCGACCGACACGCTCTATGGGCTCGCGGTCGATCCCACCAGCGACCTGGCGGTGAGAAAGCTGTTCGACCTGAAGGGGAGAGACGCGGCCGCCGCGATTGCGCTGATCGCCGCCGATCCGACTCAGGCAGAACAGGCGGGTCGGTTCGGCCCGATTGAGCGCCGGCTCGGCGCGTCGTTGTGGCCGGGTCCGCTCACGATCGTCGTCCCCGCGGCGGCAACTCTTTCGAGCCTGCTCGCGCCCCGCGGCACGCTCGGCGTGCGGGTGCCGGACCACGCGGTGGCGCGCGCGCTGGCCCGGCGCTTCGGTGAATGCATCACCGCCACGAGCGCGAACCCCTCGGGCGCCGCCGCGCCCGCCAGCGCGGCGGGAGTGGTGCGCGCCTTCCCGGAGGGCGTGGACCTGCTGATCGACGCCGGCCCGTCGCGCGGCGGAGCGCCGTCGACGATCGTCGAGGTCGTGGATGGACGTCTGATGCTGCACCGGGCCGGCGCGATCGCCTGGGAGCGCGTGCTAGAATTCCTCGAGTAATGCGCACCGCGTCTCCACGATCGGACGCGCACGAGTCCCGGGAGCGTGCGGCACTCGTCGGCCTCTTTACCGGTCCTTCCCGCAACTTCGATCCTGAACATTCACTCGACGAACTTGCTGGCCTGGCGACCGCGGCCGGTGCCGACGTCCGGCTCCGCGTGCTGCAGGAACGAGCCAAGCCCGATCCCGCGACTTTTCTCGGCAGCGGCAAGGTCGAGACGCTCGCGGCCGCGGCGGACGAGGCTTCGATCGATACCGTCATCTTCGACAACGAGCTGACGCCGGCGCAGCTGCGGAACCTGGAGACCGCACTCCAGCGCAAAGTCGTCGACCGCACGCAGCTGATTCTCGACATCTTCGCGCGGCGGGCGCGAACCCGCGAAGGCAAGCTCCAGGTCGAGCTCGCGCAGCTCAAGTACCTGTTGCCCCGCCTCGTCGGTTCGAGTGCCGCGCTGTCGCGCCTCGGCGGCGGGATCGGTACCGGGGTCCCGGTGAAACCAAGCTCGAGACCGACCGCCGGCGCATCCGCCATCGCATCAGCATGCTGTCGTCGGAGATCGACGGCGTTCGGCGGCGCCGGGGCCAGCTGCGGGACCGGCGGCAGAAGGCGGCCGTTCCCACCGTTGCGCTGGTCGGCTACACGAACGCGGGCAAGAGTACGCTGTTCAACCTGCTGACCGGCGGGGAAGCGGTCGCCTCCGATGCCCTGTTCGTCACGCTCGATCCCCTCGTCCGCAAGGTCAAACTGCCCGACCGGCGTGAGCTGCTGGTATCGGATACGGTCGGTTTCATCGAACGGCTGCCGCACTCGCTCGTGGCCGCGTTCCGGGCAACGCTGGAAGAGGTGGCTGGCGCCGACCTGCTGTTGCACGTCATCGACGCCGCGTCACCCGACCAGGCACGCCATATGGAAGCCGTGGCCGCGGTGCTCGGCGAAGTCGGCGCCGAGCGCGTACCCATGCTGGAGGTCTTCAACAAATGCGACCGGCTCGACGCCGCCGAACACGGCCGCCTTCGGGCGTTGCACCCGGGAGCGCTCTGCGTGTCGGCGCTGACCGGCGAAGGCCGAGATGAAGTGATCGCGGCAATGGAAACCCGCCTCGGGCTCGACGTGGCCCGGATCAGCGTGAGCTTTCCCACCAACGGCGACGATTCCAGGGAGCGCGTGGCGGAGTTGTATCGAGTGGGCAGGATCGTGCGCCATGTCGCGTCCGACGACGAGGTCTCGATCGAAGCAGAGATCCCCCGGCGCCTGGTTCCGCGGTTCCACGACGTACGGAGCACGACCGCATGAAGCGGGCCGCCCTGGTCTGTCTGCTGGTCCTCGCGGCCGCCTGCGCGGCCAAGACGATACCGGCGCCGCCGGCCGTCACGACGCCCAAGTACCCGGACTACATCTTCCCGGCGGCTCCACCTGGCGTGGGCACGCCGGCGGCGAACGAGCGGCATCAGGCCGGCTGGGGCTGGTTGCAGGCGGGAGATCTGCGATCCGCCGAGCGCAACTTCAGCGCGGCGCTGAAGCAGTCGCCTCCGTTCTATCCTGCCGAAGCAGGGCTCGGCTACGTCGCCCTGGCGCAGAAGAAACACAAGGAATCGCTGGTGCACTTCGATCGCGCCGTGGTGATGAACCCTCGCTACGCGCCGGCGCTCGGCGGCCGCGCCGAAGCCCTCCTCGCGCTCGGGGAAGAGGAGGAAGCCCTCCAGAGCATCGAAGCCGCGCTTCAGGCCGATCCGTCGCTCACCGGTTTGCGAACGCGGATCCAGGTGCTCCGGTTCCGGGGCCAGCAACAGGCGATCGCCCGCGCCAGGCAGCTGGCCGAGGCCAACAAGTTCGACGAGGCGCGCGCGGCGTACCTCGACGCGATCGAAGCATCGCCCCAGAGCCCGTTTCTGCATCGTGAGCTCGCGGAGGTCGAACGGCGCGCCGGTCAGCTGGACAGCGCGCTCGATCACGCCCGCCAGGCCTCCGAGCTGGAGCCCGACGAGCCGCGATCCCACATCATGCTGGGGGAGATCTACGAAGCGCGTGGAGACTTTTCCAAAGCTGTCGACGAGTTCAGCAGTGCCGTCGCGCTCCAGCCCGACGAGGCCCTCAGTGCGCGGATCGAGAATCTCCGGTCACGCGCGGCATTTGCGGCGATGCCGCCTGAATATCGTGCGATCGGCGAGTCGGCGGCGCTGACCCGCGGAGAGCTGGCGGCGCTGCTGGCGGTGAAGCTCGAGCCGCTCCTGACCGGCGCCCGAAGCGTCAGCGCGGTCGTGATCACCGACACCAGGGCGCACTGGGCCGCACCGTACATCCTGGCAGTCGCCCGCGCCGGCGTGATGGACGTGTATCCCAATCACACGTTCGTGCCCGACCAGATCGTACGCCGGGCCGAGATGGCGAGATCGGTCAGCAAGGTCCTCGACCTGATCGCGAAACGGCAGCCGCAGCTGGCCGCCGCGTGGCGCAACCCGCGGCGCACGTTCCCGGACGTTCCGCCCGGCCACCTGAGCTATCCGGCCGCGGCGTTGTCGGTTGAAGCGGGAGTGATGACTCCGGGGCCAGACGGGAGCTTTCAGCTCACGCGTTCGGTCGTCGGAGCCGAGGCGGTGACCGCCGTCGACACGCTGGCCCAGCTCGGAGGCCGCCCCGCCCGATGAACCTGACGACCGCGAACCAGCTCACCATCCTCCGGATGCTGCTGATTCCGGCGTTCGTCATCCTCCTGCTCTACGGACACCAGGGCTGGGCGCTGGTCACGTTCATGGTCGCCGGCCTGACCGACCTGCTCGATGGGCTGATCGCCCGCCTCGCCGGCGAAAAGACCACGCTCGGCGCCTGGCTCGACCCGATGGCGGACAAGCTGCTGCTCGTCACGATGTTCATCGTGCTGACGCTTCCTGGGATCGGCTCGGCGAACCGCCTGCCGATCTGGTTCACGATTCTGGTCATCAGCCGTGATGTTGCGATCGTCGCGACGGTGGCGGTGGTGAACCTGGCGGTGGGACCGAGGACGTTCCGGCCATCAATCTTCGGAAAGATCGCGACGGCCACTTACATCGTGACCGGCGTCGTCACTCTCTACTTCAACTATCTGGGGCAGACGACGCCGATCGTCGACCTGTTCGTCTATGCGTCGCTCGTGATTACTTTGATCTCGGCGTTTCACTACCTGATTCAGGTGGTCAGGATCGGGCAGTCACAGGCCCGGTAGGTCTCACAGCTGGCCGCCGGTTTCCGCCGCGACCTGCTCGCGGAAGTAACCGAGCGTCTTCGTCAACCCCTCATCGAGGCCGACCTTCGGCTCCCATTTCAGGAGTGTCCTCGCCCGCGTGATGTCAGGCTGCCGGACCTTCGGATCGTCTTCGGGCAGCGGCCGGTAGACCAGCTTGCTCTTCGAACCGGTGAGCCGGATGATCGCCCGCGCGATCTCCTCGATCGTCATCTCGTGCGGGTTGCCGATGTTGACGGGTTCGTTGACGTTGGACTCCATCAATCGAATGATGCCGTCGACCAGGTCGCTGACGTAGCAGAAGCTCCGCGTCTGCTGTCCGCTGCCGAAAATCGTCACGTCCTCCCCGCGCAGCGCCTGCGTCATGAAGGCCGGCACCGCCCGCCCGTCGTGCAGCCGCATCCTCGGACCGTAGGTATTGAAGATGCGAACGATCTTGGTGTCGAGCTGGTGATACCGGTGGTAGGCCGTCGTCATCGCCTCGGCGAACCGCTTGGCCTCATCGTAGACGCCGCGCGGTCCGATCGGATTGACGTTGCCCCAGTAGGTTTCCTTCTGCGGATGCTCGAGCGGATCGCCGTAGACCTCCGAGGTGGAAGCGAGCACGAAGCGCGCCTTCTTCTCCTTGGCGAGCCCCAGGGCCTTGTGCGTGCCGAGGGCGCCCACCTTGAGCGTCGGAATCGGCAGTTCCAGGTAGTCGATCGGGCTCGCCGGACTGGCCCAGTGCAGCACCGCATCCACCGGGCCCTCGACATAGATGAAGTTCGTGACATCGTGCTTGATGAACACGAAATCCCGATTCACGAGGTGCGCGATGTTCTTCGTCGATCCGGTCAGCAGGTTGTCGATGCCGACCACGGAATAGCCGCGATCGAGAAGCGTTTCCGAGAGATGCGAGCCGATGAATCCGGCAGCGCCGGTGATGACTACTCTAGGCATGGGGGATACAGGGCATTGCCAGAAGTGCCAACATTGCCAAAATTGCAAAAAAGGCTCGGCCACGCTTCAGCCGCAGCTCCTGGTCCCGCCCAGGTTTTTGAGTCTTGGCAATTCTGGCAATCTTGGCACCTTTGGCAATGAACAAGATTCAGTATGCGTGTTTCTGGAGCCCGCGGATCAGCGTGAGCCACATGATTTTCAGATCCAGGCCCACCGACCAGTTCTCGATGTAGTAGAGGTCGTACTCGATCCGCTTCTCGATCGAGGTGTTGCCGCGCCAGCCGTTCACCTGCGCCCAGCCGGTGATGCCGGCCTTCACCTTGTGGCGGAGCATGTACTGCGGGATGCGGTGCTTGAACTGCGCGACGAAGTAGGGGCGCTCGGGCCGGGGTCCGACGATCGACATGTCGCCGCGGACCACGTTCCAGAGCTGGGGCAGTTCGTCGAGGTCGAAGCGGCGCAGCCATTGGCCCACGGGGGTGCAGCGGGGATCGTTGTCGCGCGCCCACACCGGGCCGGTCTCGTCTTCGGCCCCTTCGTACATCGAGCGGAACTTCAGCACCTCGAACGCCTTGCCGTCGAGGCCCATCCGTTCCTGTTTGTAGAACACGAGACCGTTCGTCGTCCGGCGGATGAGCAGCGCAATCAGGCCGAACAGCGGTGAGATCGCAAGCAGCACGCTCCCGGCGATGCCGATGTCGATAATCCGCTTCAGGATGCTGTTGAAGCCGCGCAGCGGAACGTCGTTCAGGCTGATGATCGGAACGCCGTCGAGATTCTCGAGTCGCGCGCGCAGCGCGATGAACTGCAGCAGATCGGGGACGACGTGGAGGTCCACCCCCTCGCGGTTGGTGACTTCGACCAGGCCGAGCATCTTGACGTGCTCTTCGAGCGGCAGCGCGACGTAGAGATGATCGATGTTCTCGCGGCGGATGATCTCGTCGGCGTCGTTGAGCGTGCCGAGCAGCGGCAGCCCCCGGTAGCCGATGTGATCCCCGGTTGCCCGATCGTCGATGAATCCGAGCAGCTTGAAGCCCAGCTCCCGGTGGTCGAGCACTTTGTCCGCCACCATCCGGCCCAGATCGCCCGCGCCCGCGATGAGCACGCGCTTGAGTCCGACGCCAGCCTTCCACCGCCGTTCGAGCGCTTCCCGTACCAGCTCGCGCGACATGTAGGTGAACAGCACGTTGGCGACCAGGAAGATGGCCCAGCCCACCTGCGAGATTTCCAGGACGCCGGCGTCCTTCAGATGCTCCGGGAGGTAGTAGGTGCCGACAACCAGGGTCCCGAACAGGCCGAGCACCACCGCCAGGATGCTGCCGACGAACACCGCGAAGAAATCATCGAGCCGGGTCCGGCCGCGGCGCAGCCGATAGAGCCCCTGCATGTGGAACGCCGCGGGCACCAGCGCCGCGACGAACGGCAGCATGTAGACGTACCACTTGAAAGGCGGAATGCCTTTGACCGGCGGAATCAGCTGCGCGATCGGGCCATGAAACCGGAGCAGGTAGGCCATGGCGAAGGCCGACATGGCGAGGACGCCGTCGGTGACCAGATACAAGACGACGAGCAGGCGGTTGAATCGCCGCATCATTGCTTGTTCTCGCGATCGGCCTCTACTGGCGGCACCGGCATACTTGCGGCGTCAGCCGCGTTCTCGCGATCGGCCTCTACTGGCGGCACCGGCATACTTGCGGCGTCAACCGCGTTCTCGCGAGCGGCCATCACTGGCGGTGTGGACATACTTGGGTCGTCAAAGTCTACGAGTAACGGGAGCCGGCCGCCGGACTTCCCGGCGATCGCGTCATTCAGAGCCGCCTTGATTGAGGTCACGAACTGCCGCTTCGAGAAGCGGAGCGCGTTGGCCCTGCTGACGGCCGGATCGAACGACGCCTGCATCGCGCGGCTCAGACCGGCGGTGAAGGCCTCGGCTGTCGGCTCCGGCACCAGGACGCCCGTCTGTCCATCCACGACCGTCTCCGGGGCGCCGCCGCCGTTCAGCGCCACCACCGGCGTACCGCACGCTTGCGACTCGACCGGCACGATTCCGAAATCCTCGGTTCCGGGCAACAGCGTTGCCGTCGCCGACCGGTAAAGCGTGCGGATCTCCTCGTCCGACCGCCAGCCGAGAAACCGGACGTCCGGGCCGGCGAGCGCCCGCAGCCTGGCCTCTTCCGGCCCTGTGCCGACGATGCTCAGGGGGACTGCGAGGCGGCGGCAGGCCTCGATGGCCAGGTCGAGTCGCTTGTACGGCACGAGCGCCGACACGATCAGGAAGCCTCGGGAGCTGGAGCGGGACTCGGGTGTATAGAAGTCAGTATCTACTGGCGGATACACAACGGCCGACCTGTGATTATAGTATCGGCCGATCCTCCCCGCAACATATTGAGAGTTCGCGAGAAAGCGGTCGACCCGTGCCGCCGTCGCGCGGTCCCACCGGGCCATCCCGCGCATAATCGGCCGCATCAGCCGGCTCTGCAGTTTTCCTATCTGATCCGGGCCGAAATAGGCATCGAACTGATCCCAGGCATAGCGCATCGGCGAGTGGCAGTAGCAGACGTGCACCGCGTCTGGCGGCACCTTCACCGACTTCACGGCGCAATGGCTGCTGCTGATGACGAGATTGTACCGAGGAGAAATCCCACAGTTCGACGGCGAGCGGATAGAGCGGCAGGTAGTGACGGTAGAACCGGCCAGGGTTGGGAAAGTGCTGGACGAAGGAGGTGTGGATGGGTCTTCCTTCGATCCTGGCCGAGACAGAACCAGGCACCTGCACCAGCGTGTAGAGCGGCGCCGTTGGGAAGATCTCGCACAGGGCATCGAGCACCTTCTCACCGCCCCGCATCCCGGTCAGCCAGTCATGGACCAGCGCCACCTTCAGCCCGGCATGCGTTGTCACCCCGCCAGCACCTCGTCGTAGATCGCCTTGATGCGGGTCACCGAGCGGCCCCAGGAGAACTCCCGGGCCCGCATCAGCCCGCGCTCTCGCATGTCGTCGCGCAGGCGGTCGTCGAGCATGACCCGGCGCATGGCGCCGGCGATCGCATCGGGCTGATACGGGTCGATCAGCATCGCCGCGTCGCCCACGACTTCCGGAAGCGAGGAAACGTTCGAGGTGATCACGGGAGTGCCGCTGGCCATCGCTTCGAGCGGCGGCAGGCCGAACCCCTCGTACAGCGACGGGAAGACGAACACGCGCGCGAGCCGATACAGGATGGCCAGCGTGGCATCGGGAACGAAGCCGAAAAAGCGCACGTGCTTGTGCAGCTTGTAGCGGTGCACGGTCCGGCGCAGCGCGGCATACTTCGAAATCTCGTCACCGATGATGAGCAGCTTGACGTATTCGAGCTCTCCCTTCCGGATGATGTGGAACGCCTCGATCAGCCGCTCCAGATTCTTGTGCGGCTTGATGTTCCCCGCGTACAGGATGAACGGATCGTTGAGCTGGTACCGCTCCTTGACGCGCATGACCTCGTCGGCCACGGGCTCTTCGCTGAAGCGCTCGTCGATGGCGTTGTAGATCACCACCACCTTCGATTCCGGCACATCGAAGTACTCGAGGATGTCGCGCTTCGAGGCCTCCGAGACCGTCAAGACGCGCGCCGACCTGTGCGTGGCGACCCACAGCGCGGTCCGCGCGTACGCGTAGCCGAGGCGGCTGGGGAGGTACTGCGGGAAGCGCAGGTGGATGCAGTCGTGGATCGTCACGACCGAGCGGCACGGCGTCAGCGCCGGCAGCACGTAGTGCGGCGCATGAAAGAGATCGACCCGCTCCCGGCGCAACTCGAGCGGCAGCGCGACCTGCTCGCGCACCGAGTAATGAAGCGCGCGCTGGGGAACGGGCCTGAAGTTCTCGCCGAGCTCGGCCGCAAATGGCTCGTCCTCGGGACGGCACAGGACGACGTATTCGTTCTTGTCGTCCAGGCGGGCGAGGTGCCGAAGCAGGTTGCGGATGTAGGTCCCGATCCCGTAATCGCGAAGTTTCCGGGCGTCTATGGCGATACGCACGCGAATCGCATCTTATCGCACCCGACCTTCGCGCTTCGCCCGCCTGCGCGCTGTCGCACTACGGCGTGGCAGGCTGCTGCCGGCGGGCAAGGGTGGACGCTCAATTCTGCGGCGGTAGTTCTCCCTTCAGCCGAAGGTACGCGCGCAGCACCGGCGCCCAGCGCGGATGGTGCTTTTCATAGAATGCGAGGTGGCTTCGGCGGTAGGCGGCGTTCGACGCGGCCGGCAGGGTGGCGCGGGATCGGCCGCGAAGATGAGTAATCGTGGCGGCCGGTGTGAACAGGATACGGCGGCCGCGTGCCCGGATCGCCGCGCACACGTCAACATCCTCGGTGTACAGGAAGTACCGCTCATCGAGCAGGCCCGCGGCCTGGAGGTCCGCGCGATACGCCAGCAGCGCCGCGCCGCTGACCCAGTCCACGTACCGTTCTTTGCCCGTCGCCCGCGCGACGCGCCGTTCCATCCAGGCAACGCCCCGCTCGTAGAGACTGACGGTCCACTTCTGCCGCAGCTCGGCAAGCGGCGAGATCATCGGGCCGAAGGACAACTCCGTCCGGCCGGCGCCATCGACCAGCCGCGGCCCTGCGACGGCCGGCCTCGGGGCAGGCAGCCAGCCGCGCGATGAGTGCGTCCACTGCGCCCGCCGGGACCGTGCAGTCGCTGTTCAGCAGCAGGATCAGCTCTCCGCTCGACGCGCGGATGCCTGCGTTGTTCGCGGCCGAGAAGCCGACGTTCCTGGTCTGCTCGATGACGTGGACGGAAGGCCAGCGGGCGCGCACGGCGCCGGGGCTGCCGTCGTGCGACGCGTTGTCCACGACCACGATCTCGTGGGTCACCGCCGGCGGCGCCGCGAAGATCGAGTCGAGACACCGCTCGAGATCCCCGCGGGTATTGAAGCTGACAATGACGATCGACAGCCCCAGGCTCATCGACGCCCCGCGCAGGATTCGAGCGCGTCGAGAGTGCTGGCCGCCGCCACATCCCACGAGTAGCGCGCAAGAACGCTGGGAGCCACGGCCATCTGCTCGTGCGCGGCTGTCTTGTCCAGGAGGAACCGGCGGATGATCCACGCGGTGTCGGTCACGTCGGCGCTCCGCGGCACGTAGGTCGCCGCCGGACCGTAGACTTCGCGTGCGATCGGCGTATCGAGGACCACGATCGGCACTCCCGCCGCCAGCGCCTCGAGCGGCGTCAGGCCGAACCCCTCGTACTCCGAGAGGAACACGAAGACCGACGCCCGCGCGTAGAGCGCGGCGAGCTCGGTGTCGTTCACGTAATTCCGCAGATCCAGCCGGTTCGCGATCCCCAGCCGTGCTGCGAGCGCGGGCAGATCCTGGGGAGGCCACGTCCGATCGGCGCCCACGATGACGAGCCTGGCGTCGGGAAGGTCGGCGGTGGCGACGGCGAACGCGTCGACGAGATGCGGAAGACGCCGGCGGTTCAGGAGCGTACCGACGAACAGCGCGAGGCGGTCGCGCCGGTGAGCAGGCGTGATGGACACATCATGCCGCGGGCTGAGGCCGGGGGGCACGACCCAGACACGGTCATGGCGGACGCCGATGTGCTTCAGGATCTCGTCGCGCGAGAACACCGAATCGGTCAGCACGATCTGGGCCTTCCGCCCGGAATAGCGAGTCAGCCAGCGCCGCCGGAGGCCTTCGCGTGGTCTGAACCACTCGGGGTGCGCGAGGAACGACACGTCGTGGATCGTCAGCGCCAGAGGGATCTCGAGCCGCACCGGCGCGGTGTAGGCCGGGGCGAAAAACACGTCGAGCCGCTCGCGCGTGATGGCGCGGCGAAGCGCCGTCTGCTCCCACCACGTGCCGGCGTGACGGGCCGGCAGCACCCGGGTGGTCGCACGGTCCGCAGGCAAAGGCAGCGCGATCCGGTCGGGCGCGAAGAGCACGAACTGACGCGTCGATGCATCCTGGCGCGCCACCCATCGCTTCAAGAGCTCCGAGAGATAGCGCCCGACTCCTGTCGCATCGCCGAGAACCTCGCGCGCGTCGACGCCGATCCTGAGCACGGGCGACGTCACATCCCGGCCCGGCGGCGCGCCATTGCCTCGCGATAGGCTGCCATCAGTCTCCTGGCGCTCTCGCTCCACGAAAAGCGGGCCGCCTGCACCCGTCCGGCTTCGACCCGCCGTCGCCGCTCGTCGGGGCTGTCGAGAAGCCGCTCGATCGCAGCGCCGATCTCGTCCGCCTTCGTCGGATCGACCAGGATGCCCGCATCGCCCGCCACCTCTGGCAACGCGCCCCGGGCCGAGGCAATGACCGGCACGCCGGCCTGCATGGCCTCGACCAGCGTCATCCCGAATCCTTCCTCGAGCGAGGGCAGCACCAGCATGGAGGCTTCCGCGTAGAGCCGCTGCCGCTCTTCATCGGAGACATAGCCCCGGTACTCGATCCGTCCTCCAGGCGCGGCCCTGCGAAGCTGCTCGAGAATCCCGGACGACTGCTCGCCGGCTTTCCCGGCGACGACGAGCGGCGGGACATCGGGCCGCCGGCGCGCCACCTGTTCGTAGGCGGCACCCAACATCGGCAGGTTCTTCCGGGGTTCGATCGTGCCGATGAACAGAATCGGGCCCGGCGCCGGGCTGACGGGATTGAACACGGGCGGCGGCGCGCCAGGCCGGCACACGACCATCCTGGCGGGCGGCACATCCAGGCGCGACTCTACCTGTCGTGCCGTGTGCTCGGAGACGACCACCACGAGGTCGGCGCGCCTGGCATGGCCTGCCGTCAGCGCCGGATAATCCCGGCGGATCTCGGCCTCGGTCCGCTCCGGGTGGTCCAGGAAATCGAGATCGTGGATCGTCACGACTCTAAGGGCTCTGCGGGCAGGCATCAACAGGGGATGGGCGGAGTGGGCGACGTCCACCGCGCCGGACAACCAGTCCACCGGGGGCCATTCCAGCCGGTGCCAGGCAAAGTTCAGCGCGCGAACCGGGATTCGCGCATCGGCGACCGTGGCGCCTGGGACCGCACCGGATGACACCCGGTGCTTCCATGAGCTCGAAAAGAGCACCAGGCTGTCCGCCTCGCCCAGGACCGGTGCCAGCGCGCGGGCCATCTCGTGAACATACTGGCCGACGCCGGTGCGCTGCCGGAGCGCAGGGCGATAATCGAGCAGGATCCGCACGCGCGCGGCATCGTAGCATGTCCCCTCTGAAGTCGCGCGCGCAGTAACTCCTTCTGAATCAACGGCTTGACTATTTGAATAGCTGTGCTAGGCTTGAGGGTTCGTATCGGAGGGAAGAGGGCAAATGAAGATCGCGGTTGTTGGAACCGGCTACGTCGGCCTCGTGGCCGGGACGTGTTTCGCAGAGAACGGCAACGACGTCATCTGCGTGGACAAGGATCCCGCAAAGGTCCGCCTGCTGCAGCGCGGGAAAGTGCCTATCTACGAGCCCGGACTCGAAGAGCTCGTGCGGCGGAACCGGACGGAAAAAAGGCTCACATTCACGACCGCGCTCGATCGAGCGGTTCGCCAGTCGCAGATCCTCTTCATCGCGGTCGGGACCCCGACCGGCGAGGATGGCTCGGCCGACCTCCAGCACGTGATGGCCGTCGCCCGTGAAATCGGCCGGGCAATGAACGGCTACAAGGTCATCGTCAACAAGAGCACCGTTCCGGTCGGGACCGCCGCGAAGGTGCGGGAGGTGCTGCGCCGGGAGACGACGCATCCGTTCAGCGTGGTGAGCAATCCGGAGTTCCTGAAGCAGGGCGCCGCCATCGACGACTTCCTGAAGCCCGATCGCGTGGTGATCGGCGCGGAAGATCCCCGGGGGGCCGAGCTGATGTCGGAGCTCTACTCGCCGTTCACCCGGACCGGCGCGCCGATCATGCTGATGGATTGCGCCAGCGCGGAGCTGTGCAAGTACGCCGCGAACGCGATGCTGGCAACTCGCATCTCGTTCATGAACGAGGTCGCGAACGTCTGTGAGGCTGTCGGCGCCAACGTCGATCAGGTCCGCCGGGCGGTCGCGTCGGACCGCCGCATCGGTCCCTCGTTCCTGTTCCCCGGCGTCGGGTACGGCGGGAGCTGCTTTCCCAAGGACGTCAAGGCGATGCTCCAGTTCGCCGGCGCCAAGGACTACGATTTCAAGATTCTCAAGGCGGTCGAGAACGTCAACGACGATCAGAAGCTGCGTCTGCTCGATCGTCTCAAGACGCATTTCGGCTCGCTCAAAGGCAAGCGAATCGCCGTGTGGGGGCTCGCGTTCAAGCCGCGCACCGACGACATGCGGGAGGCGCCGGCGGTCCCGCTGATCAAGGGACTGCTGGCCGCGGGCGCGGATGTGCAGGCCTACGATCCCCAGGCGATGACCGTCGCGAAGACCATCTTCGGCAAGCAGATCGCCTACGCGGAGAACAGTTACGCCGCGCTGACCGGTGCCGACGCGCTGCTCATCGTGACCGAGTGGAGCGAGTTCCGGGAGCCGGACTACGCCCGCATGAAGAAGGTGATGCGGAGCGCGGTCATCTTCGACGGCCGGAACATCTACAACCCCGACCAGATTCGCGCGCAGGGTTTCACCTACTACTCGATGGGACGGCCATGAGCGCGGTCCTCGTCACCGGTGGCGCCGGGTATATCGGCAGCCATGCCGTCAAGGCGCTGCGGAAAGCCGGCCACCAGGTCGTGATCTATGACAATCTGTCGGCCGGCCATCGGGAAGCCGCGGTCCGGGCGGGCGGTGGCGCAGCCGAGCTTGTCGAGGGCGACATCGGCGATACTGCGCGCGTCCGGAAGACGATCGAGATCGCACGGGATCGACTCGGTCATGCATTTCGCGGCGTGGCTGTCGGTGCCGGACTCGGTCCGCGACCCGGCCGGCTATTACCGGAACAACGTCCTGGGAGCGCTCTCGGTGCTCGATGCGATGATTGCGACCGGAACGAAGCATTTCGTCTTCTCCTCGACGTGCGCGGTGTTCGGGAACGCCATGGAGACGCCAATCGCGGAAGACCATCCGCGGCGGCCGATCAACGCCTATGGCGAGTCCAAGCTGGCGATCGAACGCGCGCTTGCCGCATTACGAGCGGGCCTATGGCCTGACGTCGATTGCGCTGCGATATTTCAACGCGGCCGGCGCCGATCCCGACGGCGAACTCGGGGAACATCACGACCCGGAGATCCATGTGATTCCCCGCGCCATCGACGCGGCCTGCGGCCGGGCCACATTCCAGGTGTTCGGCGAGGATTACGACACGCCCGGACGGCACGTGTCTCCGCGATTACGTCCACGTGACTGACCTGGCCGCTGCCCATCTGCTCGCGCTCGACGCGCTGCGAGAGGGCGCCGCCTCGACGGCCTACAACCTCGGGAACGGCCGGCCGACGTCGGTCCGCGACATCCTCGAAGTCGATCGAGCGGGTCACCGGCCGCCGGGTGCCCATACACGGCGGGCCCTCGCCGCGACGGCGACCCGCCGGTGCTCTACAGCCAGCAGCGCGCGCATCCGAACCGAGCTCGGCTGGGCGCCCGCGTTCGAGGACGTCGATACCATCGTTGAAACCGCCTGGAAATGGCGCGAGCGCCATCCGCAGGGTTATCCGTCGAGGTAAAGCTGTAGTGTCGCGTTTGCGTGGAGTAATCCAGGATCCCCTGCTCTCGGTCGTGATGCCGTGTTACAACGAGCGCGACACGATCGAGGAGATCATTCGCCGCGTGCTCGCCGTTCCCGTCCGGGTCGAGCTGATTGTCGTGGACGATGGGTCGAAAGACGGCACCCGGGACATCCTGACGCGTCTCGCGGAGGAGCTGCGGTTCAAGCTGATCTTCCAGGCCCAGAACGGCGGCAAGGGGGCGGCGCTGCGGCGAGGCTTTCAGGAGGTCACCGGCGACCTGGTGATCATCCAGGACGCCGATCTCGAATACTCCCCCGAGGAGTTCCCCCAGCTGATCGAGTTGATCTGCCAGGGCCGGGCCGACGTGGTGTACGGCTCGCGGTTCCTCGGCCGGCATCGGGTGTTCCTCTTCACGCACTACGCCGGGAACCGTTTCCTCACGCTGGTCACCAACGTCCTCTACAACACCATGCTGACGGACATGGAGACCTGCTACAAGGTGATGCGCACGGAGGTGCTCCGCTCGATGACGCTCGAGTCGAACGGCTTCGGCATCGAGCCCGAGCTCACCGCCAAGATTTTCAAGCGCCACTTCCGCGTCTACGAAGTGCCGATTACCTACGACGGCCGCGGTTACGAAGAAGGGAAGAAGATCACGTGGCGCGACGGCTTCGTCGCGCTCTGGGTGCTGCTGAAATACCGGTTCAGCGAGTGAGCCCTCTCCCGCGCCTCCTCGGCTATTCCCGCCGCTACAAGGGACGCTTCGTCGTCGCGTTTACCGCGATGCTGCTCTACGCCGCCGCTTCCGCGGCGGTGGCCTACTTGATCAAGCCGATCATCGACGAAGGGCTGCAGCCGACCGGAGCGCAGGCGCACCTGCCGGATCCAAAGACCCTGCTGTTCTGGTCGAGCGCCGTGCTGATCGCCTATCTTGCGAAGGGGCTCGGCGCCTACTTCTCGGCCTACCTGATGACCGACATCGGGCAGCGGGTGGTTCGCGACCTGCGGAATCAGCTGTTCAGGCACATCCTCGATCAGTCCGCCGCGTTCTTCAGCCGCTGGTCCACGGGCCCGCTGATGTCGCGGATCACCAACGACGTCGGCCAGGTTCAGCAGGCCGTGTCCGAGACGGTGGGGGACCTGCTCCGTGAGGGGTTGGCGCTCGTCGGCTACGCGGTGCTGCTGTTCTACTGGGACACCGGCCTCGCGCTGGTCTGCGTCACCGGCGCGCCGCTGGTCGTCTATCCGCTGGTGCGGCTGGGGCAGCGCGTCCGCCGCAGCACCCGGCGGAGCCAGGAGCAGACCGAGCACCTGTCGCACATCGCCGCCGAGGCGTTTTCCGGTCACCGGATCGTCAAGGCGTTCGGCGCCGAGGAGCACGAGGGGCAGCGCTTCAAGCGCGCCTCCCAGCTGCTCTACCGAACCAACCTCAAAATCACGAGCACCGTCGCGATCCTGCCGCCATTGATGGAGTTCCTCGGCGGCCTCGCCGTCGTCGCGCTGATCTGGTACGGCAGCCGTGAGATCTCCGCTGGCCACACCACGCAGGGCAGCTTCCTCGGGTTCATCTTCGCGGCGTTCATGATGTACACGCCGATCAAGAAGCTGAGCCGGGTGAACACCAACCTGCAGCAGGCGATCGCGGCCTCCGAGCGGATCTTCAAGATGCTCGACACCCACACCGAGGTGAAAGAGCGACCCGGAGCGCAGCCGCTCCGGCACCTGCGCGAGCGGGTCGAGTTCCGGAACGTGGCGTTCACCTACGACGGGGCGCAAACCGGGTTCGTGCTGCGCGACGTCTCGTTCAGCGTGCTCGCCGGCCAGATGGTCGCGATCGTCGGGCTGAGCGGCGCGGGCAAGACGACGCTCGTCAATCTGATTCCGCGGTTCTACGACGTGTCGTCCGGTTCCGTGCTGATCGACGGCGTCGACGTGCGCGACGTGACCCTCCGATCGCTGCGCGAACAGGTCGGCATCGTCACGCAGGAAACCGTGCTGTTCGACGACACCATCGCCGTGAACATCGCCTACGCGTCGCCCGGGAGCTCCGCGGAGGAGATCGAGAGCGCCGCCCGCGCCGCGCACGCGCACGAATTCATCCTGGCCCAGCCGCATGGATACCAGACGCGGATCGGCGAGCGCGGCCAGAAGCTCTCGGGCGGTCAGCGGCAGCGGATCGCCATCGCCCGGGCGCTGTTGAAGAACTCGCCGATTCTGATCCTGGACGAGGCGACGTCGGCGCTGGATGCCGAGTCCGAGCAGCTCGTGCAGGACGCGCTCGCCACGCTGATGCGGAACCGCACGGCGTTCGTCATCGCGCACCGCCTGTCGACGGTCCGCCGTGCCGACAAGATCGTGGTGCTGGAGCGCGGCCGGGTCGCGGAGATCGGCACCCACGACGAGCTGCTCGCCACGCCTGACAGCGTCTACGCCAAGCTGTACGCGCGCCAGGCCTTCGCTGCCCCGGAGGAGGCACGATGATCAAGAGCATGACCGGCTTCGCCTCGCTGACCCAGGACGACGAGGCGGCGACGATCACGGTGACCATCCGGTCGGTGAACCACCGGTTCCTGGACCTCCAGCTGCGGTTGCCTTCATCTCTGGCGCCCTTGGAGTCGCGGCTTCGAGCCCGGGTCCAGCAGCGGGTCGCGCGGGGCCGGGTCGAGGTCGCCGTTTCGCTGCAGCAGCGGCGCGCCGCCACGCTCGACGTGGAGCTGAACGAGGCGTTTCTCCAGGCGCTGGACGCGGCGCTGAACCGCGCTCGCGAGAAGGGTTTCGTTCAGGGAGCGATGACGCCGGGCGATCTGCTGCGGTTTCCCCAGGCGCTGGCAATCAAGGATCGCACCGAGGACTCGCCGGCGGTCGAGGAACAGTCAGCGGCCCTGAGCGGGCGCATCGAAGAGGCCGTGGCCGCCGCGCTGGAGAGCCTCGATGAAATGCGCAGCCGCGAGGGGGGCTTCCTGCGCGCCGAGCTCGACGCGCGGCGCCAGCTGCTCGGGGAGCTCTTCGACCGTGTCGCCGCCGCCGCCGAGCAGGGCCTCGAAACGTTGCGGGTGCGCCTGCTCGAGCGGGTGAAAGAGCTGCGGGCCGACGGGCTCGCCGATGAGACGACCGTGGCGCAGGAGATCGCGAGGTACGTCGGACGATCCGATATCACGGAGGAAGTCGTCCGGTTCCGCGGCCATCTCGAGCACTGGCGGGCCCTCACGGATTCGACCGAGCCCTGTGGCCGTAAACTGGATTTCCTGCTGCAGGAAATGAATCGCGAAGTGAACACGACCGGATCCAAGGCCGAGGGACCGGCGGTCTCCGAGCTCATCGTGACGCTGAAGGCGGAGCTCGAGAAGATGCGCGAGCAGGTTCAGAATGTCGAGTGAGGCTGCGGGCCCGCCGCTCCGCCGCGGCCTGCTGTTCGTGGTGTCCGCCCCCTCCGGCACCGGCAAGACCACGGTCGTCGAGCGCCTGGTGACCGTGTTGCCGGATCTGGCCCTGTCCCGCTCGTACACATCCCGGGCCGCGCGCCCGGGGGAAGCCGACGGGGTGGACTATAATTTTGTGTCCCGCGCACGCTTCGAAGAGATGGTGGCGGCGGACGCCTTCCTGGAATGGGCGGACGTGTTCGGGAACCTGTATGGCACCTGCGCGGCGGACGCCGAGCGCGACCTGCAGGGCGGCCGCGATCTCGTGCTGGTCATCGACGTCCAGGGCGCCAGGCAGGTCAGGCAGCGGTATCCGGACACGGTCGGGGTCTTCGTGATGCCGCCGTCGTTCGCGGTCCTCGAGCAGCGGCTGCGCGGCCGCAGCAAGGACGCCGAAGCGGCGATGCAGCGGCGCCTGGAAACCGCCCGCGCCGAGGTCGCCGCCTTCGCGGAATACGACTACGTGGTCGTCAACGACGAGCTCGACGCTTGTGTCGACCGTCTCCGGGCAGTCGTTCTGGCCGAGCGAGCCCGTCTCCGATCCGCCCGCGCCCATGCGGAACAGATCGTCACCACTTTTCGACAGGATTGAAACACGATGGCAGACAGCGTAGAAATCAAGAACAAGTTCGAGCTGGTCGTCCTGGCCGGCGAGCGGGCCCGCCAGCTGCTGCGCGGCTGCACCCCGCGAACCCAGGGGCCCGAAAAGCCGGCGCGCCTGGCGACGCTCGAGGTCAAGCAGGGGCACGTACGGAAGGTGGAAAGAACCGAGTAGTCTCCATTGCCAAAAGTGCCAAGATTGCCAAAATTGCCAAGATTAGAAATGCAAGCACCCGGCTTGCTTCGGCACTTGTGCCAATGCGCACCCGTGCAGGACGACGAGTCCCCAGGCCTTTCTGATTTTGGCAATTTTGGCAATCTTGGCACTTTTGGCAATGCGGAGCGGAGCCCCCTGTGTCCCTGGTAGCCCTGGGCGTGTCGGGAGGTATCGGCGCTTACAAAGCCGTCGAGGTCGCCCGTGGGCTGCAGAAACGCGGTCACGACGTCGCCGCGGTGATGACACGATCGGCCCGCCGCTTCGTTGGCGAGGTCACGTTCGAGGCCATCACGAAGCGCCGCGTGATCACGACGCAGTGGTCTCCTGGTGCGAACGCCGACATCGAGCACATCTCGCTGGCGACAGACATCTCCCTGCTCCTGGTCGCCCCGGCGACGGCCAACATCATTGGCAAGTTCGCCGGCGGCATCGCCGACGATTTTCTGAGCGCGCTGTATCTGGCCACCCGCGCGCCGGTGCTGATGGCGCCGGCGATGAACACCAACATGCTCGAACATCCGGCGGTGCAGGCGAACCTGGCCACGCTCGCGTCGCGCGGCGTCCGGTTCGTGGATCCTGGCGCCGGCTACCTGGCGTGTGGATGGGTGGGGAAGGGCCGCCTCGCCGAGCCCGACGACATCGTCGAGGCTGCCGATCGCATTCTCAGACCGAACGGCGCGCTGCTCGGCCGGCTCGTGGTCGTCACCGCCGGTCCGACCTACGAAGACCTGGACGACGTGCGGTATCTCGGGAATCGATCCAGCGGCCGCATGGGGTATGCCGTGGCGGCAGAAGCTGTGCGGCGCGGCGCCCGCGTCGTGCTGGTGTCGGGACCGTCGTCTCTCGTTCCGCCCGCGGGCGTCGAGCTCGTGCGCGTTCGCAGCGCCGGCGAGATGCACACGGCGGTGCAGCGGCCACGCAGCGGATGCGGACATCGTGGTCATGGCGGCGGCCGTCGCCGACTACACGCCCGCGTGGCGCGCGCCCGGGAAGATCGAGAAGACGGACGCGCCTCTCGAACTGGCGCTCGTCCGGACGCCTGATATTCTCGCGTCGCTCGGGTCAGGCCCGTGGCGGAAGAGCCAAGCCGGTCCTGATCGGGTTTGCCGCGGAAAGCGGCGATCCGGTCGAGCGCGGGCGGCAGAAGCTCCTTCGCAAGGGCGCCGATCTCATCGTGGCCAACGACATCTCGGCGGCGGGCTCCGGTTTCGATTCCGAGCTCAATGCCGCCTCCATCATCAGCCGTGACGGCATCGAGGCGTTTCCGCTCGGTCCGAAGAGCGCGCTCGCCGCGTTGATCCTGGACCGCGCGGAAGCCCGACTCGCGCCGCTCACCACGTAACCCGGACCGCTAGTGGATCCTCGCGCGCTCGCCCAACATCTCCGCTTCTACCAGGAGCTCGGCGTCACGGGCATCAGTCGCGATCCTGCGTGGCGATCTCGCTCGGGCGGGGCAGACTTCCGCCTGAAGGCGTCCCTCGACGATGCCCGGGAAGCCACCCAGGCTCAAGGAGGCGACTCTCCGACGGCAATCGATCAAAGCGAGGATTCGTGGCTTCCGCCTTCAGGCGGAAGTCAAACCGGCCCCACGGCAGACGAAACGATTCCGCTGCCGCTCATCAGGACGCCCGAAGCGCTCGCCGCCATCCGCGAGGAGCTCGGCGACTGCACGCGGTGCAAGCTCCACACGCTGGGCCGCAAGCAGATCGTGTTCGGCGTCGGCAACCCGGCCGCCGACATCATGTTCGTCGGCGAGGCCCCGGGAGCCGACGAAGACGTGCAGGGGATTCCGTTCGTCGGCCGGGCGGGGCAGCTGCTTGACGAAGATGATCGAGGCGATGGGCCTGCGCCGCGATGAGGTCTACATCGCCAACGTGCTCAAGTGCCGGCCGCCGGGCAACCGCGACCCGCAGCCCGACGAGGTCGAGTCCTGCGAGCCGTTCCTCTTCCAACAGATCGCGTCGGTGCAGCCGCAGGTGATCATCGCGCTCGGGGCGTTCGCGGCCCGGGCACTGCTCAAGACGCAGGATCCGATCTCGCGAATGCGCGGGCGGATCTACGAGTATCGCGGCGCCAAGCTCATCCCGACCTTTCACCCCTCGTTCCTCCTGCGCAGCCCCGGCTACAAGCGTGAAGCCTGGGAGGACCTGAAGAAAGCGCTGGGAGTGCTCGGCCGTCAGCCGCCGTCGGCGCCCGCGTCGTCTCCAGGAATAGTCCGTGCGCCACATTCGCGTGGCTGTGCCGGTGCCTCAACTCGAGGCGCTGACCTACGCCGTACCCGAAGGCCATGCCGCTGCCCGTCGATCGGCGCCCGCGTCCTCGTTCCGCTCGGCAAACGCACCGTCACCGGCGTCGTCACCGGTCCCGTCGACCGTCCCCCCGAGGGCGTCGCGGCCAAGGACATCTCGGACGTGCTCGACGCCGACGCGTTCGTGCCGGAGGACGTCGTCGCGCTCGCGCGGTGGGTGGCCGACTACTACGCGTGCGGCGCGGGCGACGCGATCGGCGCGGCAGTGCCGCCGCGCGCCCTCGGATGCGAGCCGCCCGTCGGCGTTCCGCACCGTTCGCGTCGCTCACCTGACGGCTCAGGGGCACGAGATCGGCGTGGGCGATCAGCTCGCCGGAGTCGTCACCGGCGAGCGCCAGCGCGAGGCGTTGACGCTGCTGGCATCCTCGCCGGCAGGACTCGAAACCGCAGGCCTGGCGCGCCGCGGCGTGAGCGCCGCGACGTTGAAGCGGCTCGCAGGCGCCGGGCTGGTCTCGTTTACACGGCGTCAGGTCGATCGGGATCCGTTTGGCGATGCCTCGGGCGACCGCGAGACGTGAGGCCGTCGCGCTGACGACCGAACAGGCGCACGCGCTCGACCGGCTCACGGCCGACGACCCAGGCCCGCCGTTTCGCGGCGGCACTGCTGCACGGCGTCACCGGCAGCGGCAAGACCGAGATCTACCTGCGGCTCGCCCAGGAGGTCGCGGCATCCGGACGCGGGGTGGTCCTGCTGGTGCCGGAGATCGCGCTGACGCCCGCCGTTTCCGCAGCGTTCCGCATCGCTGTTCGGCGATCGCGTCGCCATTCAGCACAGCGGCCTCTCCGACGGCGAGCGGCACGATCAGTGGCATCGCATCCGCCGCGGCGACGTCGATGTCGTGGTCGGCACCCGGTCGGCGGTGTTCGCGCCCGTCCGGCAGCTCGGGCTGATCGTCGTGGACGAGGAGCACGACAGCTCCTACAAGCAGGAGGAGAGCCCGCGCTACAACGGCCGCGACGTCGCGGTGATGCGGGCGCGGACCGCTGGCGCCGTGGTGGTTCTGGGCTCGGCGACGCCGTCGCTCGAGAGCTACCACAACGCGCAGAGCGGACGCTACGCGCTGATCACGCTCGAAAAGCGCGTCCTCGATCGACCGCTGGCGAGCGTGCAGGTGGTGGACATGCGGGAGGAGTACGCCGCGGCAGGCCCGGACGTGATCGTCAGCGGTCCGCTGGCCGACAGCGATTCGCTGCCCGGCTGGACCGGGGCGAGCAGGCGATGGTCCTCCTCAACCGCCGCGGCTTCGCCACCAGCGTGTTCTGCCGGCAGTGCGGCGAGACGCTCGACTGCCCGAACTGCAGCGTGACGCTGACGGTCCACCGCGCGGCGAAGCGCGCGCGCTGCCACTATTGCGACTACGCCATGCGGCTGCCCTACCGCCTGCGCGCAGTGCGCGCGGCCAGTACCTCGAGCACATCGGCTTCGGCACCGAGCGGGTCGAAGCGGAGATCGCTGGCGCTCTTTCCGCAGGCGCGCGATTGCCCGCGTCGATCGCGACACCATCCGGCGGCGCGGCGCCATCACCGCGCTGCTGAAGCGCTTCGCTGCCGGCGAGATCGACGTGCTGGTCGGCACGCAGATGATCGCGAAGGGCCACGACTTCCCGCAGGTCACACTGGTCGGCGTGATCTCGGCCGACGTCGGGCTCGGCCTCGCCGACTTCCGCGCGGCCGAGCGGACGTTCCAGCTCCTGACGCAGGTGGCGGGCCGGGCGGGACGCGGCGAGGTGGCGGGGGAGGCGATCGTCCAGACGGTGCACCCCGCGCACTACACCATCAGGCACGCCTGCCGGCAGGACTACCGCGCGTTCTACGAGGAAGAGATCAAGTTCCGCCGCGCGATGCGGTATCCGCCGGCCGTCGCCCTGATCAACGCGGTGGTCAAGGGCAGTTCGCTTTCGGCCGCGCTGACCGATGCGGCCGAAATCGTCAGGGCGCTGACGACCGGAGTCGAGCCGTTCCGGGTGCTCGGTCCGGCGCCGGCGCCGCTCAGCCGGCTGAAAGGGGAGCACCGCGCGCAGTTCTTCATGAAGGGCTGCACAGCGCGGGGTCATGCGAAAGGCGCTTCTGGCGGCGCTCGATGCGCGCCCGGAGATCAAGCGCCGCACGACGATCGACGTCGATCCGATGAGCGTGTTGTGAACAGCGGTCGGGTCTGACGACCCGACCTACGAGCGGCGTTTTGCAGCGCTCTGATCGCAGTCCGTTCGTAGGGGCGGGTCTTCAGACCCGGCCGCTGCTTAATTCCCCGAGAAGCGAAGCGGGACGGGCGTGAAGCAGAGGATCAGAATGATGAGCGCCAGCACCGCTACGACCTGCCGGCTACGGCCGATCGGCTCGTTCTCGTAGATGACTCTCGGATGGCGCGGCCCGAACAGCACGAGCATCACGACCATCATCACCGTCATGACCAGCCAGCTGGAGGCCTGGAACGTCATGATCACCGCGGTCGTGACCGTGGCGATCGAGATGGGCGTCGACCATCGGCCGAGCGTCGCATAGGTGATGTGACCGCCGTCCAGCTGTCCGAACGGCAGCAGGTTGAGCGCCGTCGCGAGCATGCCGAACCAGCTGGCGAAAACGATCGGGTGCATGTTCAGCGTGTAGCCGTCGGCGACGGTGCCAAACACGAGGCGCGTGGCCCACTGGAAGAGCAGCGGCTCGCCCAGATAGATCAGTTCAGGGCTCTCCGCCGGGGCACGCACGATGTTGGAGAGGCTCAAGCCCAGGAACAGTGCGGGTACCAGCGCGAGGAAACCCGCGATCGGCCCGGCAACGCCGATGTCGAACAGGATCGCCCTGGTGGGAAACGCTTCCCGGATGCGGATGACGGCACCCAGGGTGCCCGTGAAAAACGGGGGCGGCAGCGGGAGGAAGTACGGCAGGGTGGCGTCGACCTGATACCAGCGGCACGCCAGGTAGTGCCCCATCTCGTGCGCGCCCAGGATGCCGAGAATCGTCAGGCTGTACCAGAGACCCCTGCAAGCAGCAGCCCCGAACCCGGCGTTATCGGCTGGGTGCCGAACTCCGACAGGAAAGCCGCATAATGGCTTCTCCCGATCAGAGTGGTCGTCGCAAGTGTCAGGAGAAAAAGAAGAACGTGCTTCCAGACGACGTGCTGAAACCGCCGGGGCGGCTCAGGCACACGCCAGATGGGGCCGACCGGAGTGTCCGTTTCAGCAGCGGGAAGAAGCGGAGCGGTATACGAGAGGTCGTTCGACAAGGTCCGCCGGCGGAATCACCCTCCGATATTCTGAAGGTCCTTTCCCGGTTTGAAGCGGATCGTGCGCCCGGGAGGAATGCGAACTTCCTTGCCGGTCCGTGGGTTACGGCCGATTCCGCGCTTGCGGGGTTTCACCTGGAACACGCCAAAGCCGCGCAGCTCGATCCGTTCGCCGCGCTGCATCGACAGACGCATCGCGTCGAACACGGCATCCACGGCCACCTCGGCTTTCACCTTGGTGATGTCGGCCACCTTGGACACCTCGTTGACGATGTCAACTTTGATCATGCTTAGGCGCTCCTCGAAATTACTAAATACTATAGATAGAAACACTTACGCTGTCAATTCCGGTCCTAAATAGACTTTCGACATGCCCTCGAAACGCGCCTCGCTGGCGCCCACGGTCGTGCTGGTCGGCCGCCCCAACGTCGGGAAATCGACGCTCTTCAACCGCATCACCAACACCCGCCGGGCCATCGTCACGCCGGTCGCCGGGAACGACGAGGGACGTGAACTCGCTTCCCGCCGAGTGGCAGGGAAGGCCCTTCAGGCTCGTCGACACCGGCGGGATGTTCGGCGCCAGCGAGGACCCGCTTCACGAACTCGTCGTCCAGCAGGGGCGACGTGCGCTGAAGCAGGCCGATGTCCTTGTTTTCGTGGTGGATGGACGCGAAGGGCTGGTGTCTGGCGACGAAGAGATCTGCAGCGGCGCTGCGGACCGCGTCGGCCCCGGTCGTGGTCGCGGTCAACAAGACCGACGACAAGCGGGCCAGGGGCCGCGCGCTCGAGTTCTATCAGCTCGGATTCGACCCGGTGGTCGAAGTGGCGGCCGAACATGGCGACGGCGTCGGCGATCTCCTCGACGAAATCACCGCACGGATCCCGGCCGACCGCGATGGGGCCACGGGAGATGAGCCCCAGGAGACCGCGGTGGCCATCGTCGGGCGGCCCAATGTCGGTAAGTCGTCTTTGCTCAACAAGTTGTTGCGCGAGGAGCGCTCCATCGTCAGCGACATGCCGGGGACGACGAGGGATACCGTGGATGCGGTGCTGAAGTGGCACAAGCGCACGTTCCGGATTGTCGATACGGCCGGGATACGGCGGCCGGGCCGGGTGGCGCGCTCGGGGCAGGTCGAGGCCGTGTCAGTCGTGGTCGCGCGACGGGCCATCGAGAAGGCGGACGTCGCGGTGATCGTCATCGACTCGGTCGAGGGGGCCACCGATCAGGACGCCGCGATCGCCGGCGAAGCAGAGAAGGCCGGCTGCGGCATCGTGATCGCGGCCAACAAGTGGGACCTGATGAAGGGGAGGGGAACCGAGTTCTCGAAGGAGTTCGACGACAAGCTGCGGCAGGGGTTGAAGTTCCTCGAGTATGCGCCAGTGCTGCACATCTCGGCGACGACGGGAGAGCGGACCGGCAAGGTGCTGGAGACGATCGACAAGATCGCCGAAGCCCGGATGCGCCGGATTCCGACGTCGGAGCTGAACCGGTTCGTCGCCGCGGTCACCGCCGTCCATCCACCTGCGAGTCCGGGGCGGCGCGAGGTGCGGATTCTTTACGCGGCGCAGACCGGCGTGGCCCCGCCGACGTTCGTGTTCTTCACCAACGTCGCCACCGAGTTCCATTTCTCCTACCAGCGGTTCCTGGTCAACCGGCTGCGGGAGTCGTTCGGTTTGATCGGGACGCCGATCCGGATTCACGTCCGCCGCCGCGAACGATAGGTCTTCCGCCTAAAGGCGGAAGCCACGAATGCATGTCGTGTCTGTGCTCTCCTCTGGTGGCTTCCGCCTTCAGGCGGAAGGATGCGTCAATCCAGAAACCGTTTCCCGAGCAGCGGTTCCCCGCCGCGCGACGCGTAGAAGCCGTAGAAGGCGAGCGCCGAGACGATCAGCAGGAGCGCGGTCGACGTCGGAAAGAACCAGCGGGACGGATCCAGCGTGAGCACGCCGGACTGCAGCAGGAAGTTCATCGCGAAGAACGTCATCGTCGTGAGCAGACCGAAGCGAAGCATCACGTAGACGATCGAGCTCAGAACGATCAGCGAGGTCAGGACAGCCGAGCCACACCGGCGGAGTGAAATCGTTGCTCCCGAGCCCGGTCAGCATCAGGAATCCCACCATCACCAGGGCCGTGATCCAGACCCGCCGCACGAGCAGGTTGACGGCCACCAGCGCGAAGATGATCCAGAGCGAGTTGAATGCGGCGTTGAAGACGACCAGCGCAAGCGATCGCCAGGAGCGGGCGCAGGCCGGAGAGCATCCCCAGATTCGGAACGAGCGGCGGGAGCGCCGGGTACCCGAGCAGCGGGACGGATGTGGTAGTCGACGCGGGTCAGCAGCACGACCGAAACGGCGACGAAGACGCCGATGAGAACGTCACGACCCACCTGGGGATCGACGAACTCTTCCCGCCGAGCAGCCGGCTCCAGGAGATCACCGTTGTCGGCCAGAACTTGCGGACGTAGGGTTCGAGGGCCAGATACAGCACCCACAGCGCGCCGGCGCAGAACAGCGCAAAGCCGAGTGCCGTGAACAGGCGGTCGAGCTCGACGTCCGGGTCTGAGAAGTGCGTCGCGCGGACGATCCAGTGGAGGAACATCGCAACGAAGACGGTGGCTGAAATCCTGATCGCGCCCCTTCGATCGCTCCGGCCCTTGCGCAGGTTGTGGCGGGCCACGCCTGCCGCCACGACGAGAACGAACGGGATCATCACCGCCACCACGCCCCGGCTCACGCGCTGTGCCCGTGAACGCGGCGGCTCACGCATCTGGCTCGGCTGCGTCCAGGGATTGATCATCTGGAACGAGACCATCCGTCCGTGATAGGCGGCCGCCTCGACCCGCAGCTTCTGTTCGGGCCAGCCGGGCATCGGCCCCTCCCACCCGCCGCGCTGATCTGCGTAAACCGGCGGCGTCCACTGCGGGCTGACCGGGTGAAACTCCGACTGGCTGAGGGCCGCGAGCTCGAACAACTTGCTCCAGTCCGGCGCGGGCGGCGAAGAAGCAGGCGTCCCGGCGGACTCTTCGAGCTGAGGCGGCACGGCATGAAACTCGACGAGCCGGCCCTGGCTGTCGAGCACGATCGTCCGCATGTTGGTGACCGTGAACGGCGGATCCGTCGTCGAGACGTTGTCGTTGCTTCCCGTCGGCACCATCTGGCGCGGACTGCTGCGATACCAGAAGAGCAGAACCGGGGGCCGTCCCGTGCGCAACCGGTCGCGGACTGCCGCGCCTTCGCCCTTCTCGCGCGCGTACTGGAGGTAATCGCCTGCCGATTGGAATCCGCTCGCAGTGTCCGCCGGCGGGTCGTTGTACCCGAGCGCGCGCGCCACATCACGCGCGCGATCCTCGAGAACATCGGGAGACTTCTCGAGCGGCAACCGGCTGGTGACCAGCGCCGACTCCGTCAAGGCTGCGTAGGCCGCGAGAAACAGCAGCGTCACCACCAAGCCGAGGATGGCGGTGCGCGGCGCCAGCGCGCTGGTTTCGCCGGCCGCGGCCACCATCTCCGGCGACGGCGTTTCGCCGGCCGCGAGCGCCGCCGCCAGCGGATCCCCGCCGGGCAGCGCTGCCGAGACCGCCAGCGCGGACGCTGGCCGATCTCGCGGGTCGTGCTCGAGACAACGGAAGATCGCCCGATCGATCGCCGGATCCAGATCGCGAACCAGCTCCGAGGGCGGGACGATTCCCGCTTCGCGCTTGCGCAGCAGCTCCGCGACGTTCCTGGCCTCGATGGCGCGCTGGCCGGTGAACAGCTCGTAGAGGACCAGCCCCAGCGCATAGATGTCGCTCCTGGCGGTGACCTCACCGCCTGCGAGCTGCTCCGGCGCCATGTAGGCCGGCGTGCCGGCCCTGAGCGATTCACCCGCGACCCCGGCAAGACCGAAGTCGGTGATCCGCACGCGGCCCGTGCCGTCGATCATCACGTTCGCGGGCTTCAGATCCCGGTGGATGACGCCCCGCTCGTGGGCGGCGCCAAGTCCCGCGCACATCTCGCGGGCCAGTTCGAGCGAGCGCTCGACCGAGAATCGCCCGATGCGGCGCAGGAGCGACGCCAGTTCCTCGCCGTCCACGTATTCCATCGAGAGGAATGTGTGGCCGTCGACCTCGTCGATGTCGTATACGCGGCAGACGTTCGGGTGCGAGACCTGCCGTGCCATCCGCACCTCGTTGTGGAGCTGCATCAGGCGCGAAGGATCGTGATCCAGGTCAGGAGGCAGGAACTTGAGCGCTACCGGCTGCGCGAGCTTCAGGTCGTCAGCGCGATAGACCTCGCCCATGCCGCCGCGGCCGAGGCGTCCGACGATGCGGTACCGGCCGCCGAGCACGGTGCCAAGCGGAAAGCGTCCGTGGTCGATGGCGTCAGAGGAGGTCAGCCATCCCGAAGACGACGAGACGTGGCTTGCAGGCTTTCCGCCCGACGCGTCCGAGCCTCCGAGCTGTGTTTCGACCTCGGCGATCCGTGTTTCCTCGTCGGGCGGCGTCACGTGGGGATTCTACCTCCCGGCCGTAGCCCGCCGGTCCCGGCGCCGCCCGTTGATCCCTCTCGAATCCGGTTTGCTGTAGCCTATGCCGATGCTCCCGGCGGAAAAACTGCTGTCGCTGATCAACTCGCTCGGCGGGATCGTGTGGGAAGCCGAGCCTGAAACGTTGCAGTTCCTGTTCGTGAGCGAGGAAGCCGAGCGGATTCTTGGATACCCGGCCCGAACCTGGCTCGAGGAGCCGGATTTCTGGGTCCGCCATACCCATCCTGACGACGTCGAGCGGTGTGCGTCGCTCTATCGGGTCGCCTCCGACCGCGGAGAGGATCACGAGCTCGAATACCGCATGATTGCCGCCGACGGTCGCATCGTATGGCTGCGGGACATCGTCAGCGTCTGCAAGTCCGAGGACGGCCGCACCCGCCTCGTGGGTCTCGCGGTGGACATCACCAATCAGAAGCGGGAGGAGGTCTCGCAACAGGAGCTGGCGGAGGCAACCCGGATGGATGCCATCGGGCGGCTGGCCGGGGGCGTGGCGCACGACTTCAACAATCTTCTTACCGTGATTGCCGGCTACGCCGAGCTGGTGTCGTCCACGCTCGACGCCGCCGACTCTCCGTTCGGAGGATCTTGGTGAAATCAAGCGAGCCGCGCATCGGGCGAGCCTGCTGACGCGCCAGCTGCTGGCCTTCAGCCGGAAGCAGGTGCTCCGGCCGGAAGTGCTCGACATCAACGGCATCGTCCGCGACGTCGCCAGTCTCATCGGGCGGCTCATTGGACGACGGCATCGACCTGGTGATCGAGCTCGGCAACTTCCCTCTGCAGGTGTTCGGGGATCGATCGCAGCTCGAGCAGGTGCTGATGAACCTCTCGGTCAACGCGCGCGACGCGATGCCCCTTGGAGGCCGGCTGATAATTCGGACCGCCGGCAACGACTCGACGGTGTTCATCATCGTCACCGACAACGGCACCGGCATTCCTCCCGAGCTGATGAACCGTCTCTTCGAACCCTTCTTCACGACCAAAGAAGTCGGGCAAGGCTCGGGCCTCGGACTCTCGACCGCCTACGGCATCATCAAGCAGTCGCGAGGAGACATCCAGGTCCAGACCGAGCTGGGCAAAGGCACGGTGTTCACGATCTCGCTGCCGAGAGCCCGCCAGCCAGCCGAGACACCGGCGGCGGCCAGGGGCGATCTCCCAGGTGGCACCGAGACGATCCTGCTGGTCGAAGACGACGAGCGCGAGCGGGAAGTGGTGGAGCGGGTGCTGCTGGGTCTCGGCTACGACGTGCTCACCGCCCCGAACGGCAACGCGGCGATCGATATCTGCCGCCGGCATCAGCGAACGATCTCGCTGCTCATCACCGATGTGGTCATGGAGCACGAGTCCGGGCCGCACGTCTATTCCCGGATCGCCGTGCTGGTCCCGGGACTGGCCGTGCTGTTTCTGTCCGGGTACACGGGACAGACCGTGCTGGCGAAGGGGACGCGCCAGGAAGGCGTGGCCTACCTGCAGAAGCCGTTCACGCCGAAGACGCTGGCGATGCGGGTGCGTGAAGTGCTCGACGACTGCCGGCGCGAAGCCCTCACTGGCTGATCGGGTTTGTCTGCTATACTTTGCGGGCGCCTGATGCCCACAGTGGACTCGGTGGAGATTCCCAACCGCTCGCTGTTCCGGCAACCCGAGGTCTGCGAGATTGCCAAGGTCCAGCCGTACGTCCTCCGATCCTGGGAGGCGGAGTTTCCGGATCTCGGCGTCGCCAAGACTGCCGGGGGGCCACGTGTGTATCGCCGCGTGGACGTCGAGCGCGTGCTGCGGCTGAAGCACCTGCTCTATGTGGAAGGGCTGACGCTGGCGGGCGCCCGGCGGAAGCTGAGCGAGGAACAGCCGGACGCCGCAACCGACAGCACCGCGTTGAACGAAGTGGCGGAACTGCTCGGCGCCGACGCCCGGGATCGGATCCTTCAGGTGAAGCGCGGGCTGCGGGAGCTGTCGGTGATGCTGGCGAAGACCCCCGCGTCAACCCCGCCCGCGGAACCCGAGCCGTTCGAGCTGAAGGTCGCGGCCGCGCCGCCCAAAGCGCGGCGGAAGAAGAATTGATCTGAAAACGGGATGTAGCGCAGCCTGGTAGCGCACCTGACTGGGGGTCAGGGGGTCGCTGGTTCGAATCCAGTCATCCCGACCAATTTTTACACGGGCAAAAAGGCCCGGCGCATCCGGGCCTTTTTTTTGGGTCCAAATAATGGGTCCAAGAGGTTACCGGCTCGTGAAGCCGCCATGACCAGTGAGAGCCCGCTGCAATACCGGATGGCTTGACGCCCCCCGCGACGTCGACCTCGCTCGATTTGCCCCCGCCGACGCATTCGCAGATTGTTGAACCGTCTGCGAATTGTCGGTGGGTTGTCCGGACGTTCGACAACTGAAGGGGACCGCGAGATGCCGCGTTATCAGCTTCCGCCAACACCGAAAGGCTTTCGACAGCCCGGCTCTGGCCGACCGAAAGGCCAGCCGAACAAGATCAGCATCGAGGTCCGAGAACTCGGCTCGCAGCTCATGAACGACCCGCACTATCAGTGCAAGCTCCGGCGGGACTTCGCCGCGCGCCGAGGTGCATCCGAGCATCGAAGGGTTAATCTGGAGCTATCACCTCGGCAGGCCGCGGCAGACGATCGATCTGACGGCCACGCTGGACGTGAACGCCAGGCTGGAGGAGGAGAAGCGCATCTTCGCCACGCTCGACGTGGCCGACCTTGAGCAGCTCGCCGCCGAGTCTCAGCGCCTCGTGGACCGGGCGACGGCGCTCAGTCGCGCGCGCATCGCAGGAACTGCGGCGCTCTCCGACGAGGATTAGCTTCAGCGTGATCGCGATGGCTCAGCCAGCCACCGCGCGAGTCAAGATCGACATGCCCGACGGGGGAAGGGTTGCCTTCCAGGTCGGTCGTGCGCGGCGCAGCGAATCGAGCCCAAACGCGTCCCCCCTCCCTTCTCCGCACTCTCCCGCCGGTATCCAACCTGAACGTGTCGGCCACCCGGTGGGCGGCGCGAGGACCCTCTCGAACCCGCGCAGCAGGTGCCCGACGTGGTGGCGCGTCTGGCGAGCGAGGAGGCTCCTCGGTGGGGGCTGCTCGCGGGCAGGATGGGTCTCGGACGCGCAGCGGGGCCCTCTTCGCGGGCGGCCGTGACGTGGACGGCGTCCTTGCGTGTCGCGCTCGTCGTGCATCGCGCCAGGCTGTCCCGGAAACCTCTCGAATCGGCCTCCTGATTTCCTCGTGAATCCGCGCGTTTCGGCGCCCGGCGTCTACGTCCCGCAATCATGTGTTTTCGGGACAGCCGATCGACCGAGGAATCCGTGTCGCCAGAGGTTTTTGGAGGGTGACCTATTTGGGCGAGCCGCACGTCATGGAAACCTGACGATGATGCCATTCAAGGGCAGGACTCTTCGCAGTCGAACTGGCAAAGACGGCTTGATTGGAGCATCGCCGAGGGCCGCTTCTGGACTGGTGGCTCCACTCGTCTCAACAAGGTCGAATACGAAGGGCACGCCTTCACCTTCCTCCATCGAGGGAGCGTCAAGCACGTTGAAGTGCAGGTGTGGGCCATTGGTGTTTCCGGAGTTGCCCAACCGGCCGAGACGTTCGCCTCGCCGCACTCGCTGCCCAGGTCGTACCGATACGCTGCCTTCCTGGAGGTGAGCGTAGTGAACGAATCGGTGCCCTGCAAGCTCCAGCACTACGTAGTTCCCGCCCGCGAACTGTAGTCCGACGCCAGCGGGAGCGGGTGGCTCGTACAAGGGGGCCCAATCGGCGAGGCCGTCGCGAACCTCTCGGACGGTGCCGTCGGCAACGGCGAGAACTTCTGCGCCAAACCCGACCCAATCGGCGTTGGAGGATCCGTGAACGTCACGTCCGACCGCTCGACCGGCGGCATCCAAGCCGATGAAATCGATCGCGTATCTTTGAGGTATCGTGATTCGGCCTGACTCCACGAGGACACTGCCCCAGTGCGCGGCCCGATGTGCGCCAGGGCCATTGTGTGCGAACCACAGGCCTCCGCGCAGCGGCGGACCCAGCACCACAGGCGCTGAGTGACGCACGCTGGTGCTAAGCTCCACGACTGGCGCCACGACGGAGTTACCGGTGAACGTGAGCCGGTTACGGACAGACTGCGGTGCGGCCTGGCCTGGCGTGAGCGAGATCCAGATGTGAACGATGGCAGTCGCGCCTCCGGGAATCAGGCGCCCATAGCGAGTGGCTCGACTGGCATCCGGCCGCATGGTGCGTTCATTCAGGTCCCCCGTTGCGTAAACGGAAAGTGTTTCTGCAGCTCGGCCGCCAAGGACTTCCAGGCGCTCCAGTGTGACGTCCTGAAGCCGGGACGCCTCTCTGACGTGCAGCTCGTATGCGAAATGAATGCTGCCGTCGCTTCCAGTGAACGGGATGGGAGCAGTTCCTTGCCGAACTTCTACTCGTGCAGATTGTTGGGCTCTGGCCGTTAGAATGCCTGCGGCTGCTGCGACAAGACCCGAAGCGACCACTACCGCTGCTAACCGTGACATCGGGCTCAGGACGACCATCTTATCGGAGGTCTTGGAGCCTGCGCGCTCTCCACCATATCGCCAGCCCTTCTCGACCATCGCGGCCTTCCCACGACTCGAAGGTGCCGAACACCGATTCCTCGAGGCAGACCGCCCCGTTACCGTTGCGGGCCGGGAGCCTTCGACATTGTCCTCACGGCCGCCACATTCACCCATTGCTGATCCGGCTGACGATCAAAGAATCTGACCGGCATGGAAGGATCGATGCATCGGGCAAACGTCCCGCGAATCTCTTCGATTCGACACTTCCAGCTGCCCTCTGGATGCATGGAGAAGGTGACAGTCTCACCGATAGTGAACGGCAACGCCTCGGCTTGCGCTTGCACGGGGCGGGCGCCGGCGGCGTAGCCCGCGAGCGCCGCGACGGCGAGCAGGACCGCGATCGACCAAGGATGACGCATTGAAACCTCCCGAACGTGTTTCCCGTGCTTGGCGGCGGGCCGCTGCTGTTCGTCAGTCAGTGCCCATCCACCCCTTCCCGACCATTGCCGCCTTCCACGTCTCGCCGGCCGCCAGCACGTCATCCTGCAAGCGGAACACCTCCGACCGCTGCAGATCGCCGTTGATCTCCAGAGGCACCAGCGCGACCTACTTACGCGTCAGGAGTGGCGCCGCCTTCCGGTGGCCACGGGCGCCCCGTCCGCCGCGTAATTGCTGCTGCGGCGTAGCTGAGCGCTTCACGCGGCGCATCGTCGTGCATCATGGTCCAGAGCGCCACCAGCGCGTCGCCCTCGTCCGTCCCTCACGGCGACCCGATCTGAAGGCGACCGTCGAGCCCGAGGCTGCCACTGGGTGGATCGAGTCCGCCGCTACGACAACCAGGAACCATCGACACGTCTTGGCGCTGAACTCCGCGCGGACCCGCCCGCCTCTATAATCGGAATCCCTCGCCATGACCCCGCCGCCTGAAATTCGTCACGCGATGACGAGAACGGCGTACGCATCGCATATCACACGCTCGGCGACGGCCCGCCAGTCGTCATGCTGTTTCCCTATCACGTCAATCATCTGCGTCTGAACTGGGAAGTCGAGCGGCATCGGCGCGGGACGGAATTCCTGGCCCGGTACTTCACCGTCGTGAATCTCGACCTCCGAGGCGCGGGGATGTCGGAACGCGGGGGGTGCGGCCTCTCCCTCGACGGGTTCGTCGAAGACATCGACGCGGTGCTGCGAGCCGTTCAAGGCAAAGCGGTGGCGTTCTGCGCGATGGGGCCGGCGGCTGCGACGGCGTGTCGCTTCGCGGCCGAGCACCCGCTGCGCGTCGCCGGATTGGTGTTCGTCGGCGGCGGCCACTCCGACGCCAATCGCCATCTGCTCGAGTTGCGCCGCCTCAATCCGTCTCTCGAGGCCCGAGTCCGCGGCGCGCTGCTCGCCGGCGACGATGATTGGGAGAACGCCGCGAGCCTTGCCGCTGTCGCGCGCGAAGCGCTGGATGCCGATGCGCTCCTGGAGTGGGAACAGCTGTTTCGCGAGACCCGACTCGCCGAGCTCGCGCGCGGCGGTGACCGCACCGTGTCTCTGCGTGCACGCGGCCGATGACGATCTCGTCCCCATCGCCGCGGGGCGCGCGTTCGCCGATTGTTTGCCGCACTCCACGTTCATGCCGGTCCCGGTGAAGTACGGGCATGCAAATCTGGCGTGATCGTGGCACGCTCCGGGCCATCGCCCTGTTTCTGGCGGACAGGCTCGGCGTCGATTCGGGCGCGATCCGGCGCGGCGGACAGCGCGGCCTCGGCGATCATTTCCGGCCGGGCTCAGCGCGCGGGAGGTCGAAGTCTTGCGGCTCGTCGCGGCGGGCAGCACCAATCGCCAAATCGCCGCGGCGCTCTGCATCAGCCTGAACACCGTCTCGCATCACTTGCGGAACATCTTTGCCAAGACCGCGACCGGCAATAGGACCGAGGCGGCGGCCTTCGCTCACCGGTGGGTACTGGAGGACCGCCCAGCGACGCGATCAAAACTACACGGATAGGCGATGTCCCGCCCCGCTGATGGGCGCATGATGATCCGAGCCGCCCTACGGAGGTCAGAATGCGCCACGAGAAGCCCCCGTTCTCCATCCCGGCCCCGCGCGAGCGGCGGGCCGCCGGGCTACGGCCAGGCACTGAGCCTGGAGCCGTCCACGTCGGCCGTGATCGTCGTCGACATGCAGCGGTTCTTCGTCGACGCCGTACCGTTCGAGGCCATGCGGCGCGTCGTGCCGTCGATTGCGCGAGTTCTTGGAGCCGCGCGCGCCGCTGGAATGACCGTCGTGCACGTCAAGACGGAGTTCCGCGCGGACATGGCGGACGCCGGCCGCCCAGGATCCCGAACGCGGCAGATGATGGAGTCGGCCGGAGGCGGACTGACCCAAGGAGGTCCAGGCGCGGAGATCGCGTCCGCGCTTGCTCCTGCGCCGTTCGATCTTGTCGTCGTCAAGAAATCCTTCAGCGGCTTCACGGCTACCGATCTGCACGACGTCCTGACCCAACACCGGATTGAGACGTTGCTTTTCGCGGGTGGCACCACGACGGTGTGCGTCGAGTCGACGCTTCGCGACGGCATGTTCCTGGGTTACAACGCCGTGCTTCTCTCGGATTGCACTGCCGACATGAGCCCTGCGCTGCAGGAAAGCGCGCTTCAGCGGGTCGATATGTTCTTCGGGTGGGTGTGCGACTCGAGCGATCTACTGGCGTGGCTGACGGGCGAACATCTTCGTGCACGCTCCAGCGCTGATACGTGAGAGGCCACTCTCTCGGCGCGGCTTCATCGCTCGCCTCGCGTCTCGACCTTCACGACAAGACTTCAATGAGCGGCTGCTTGCAGAGATCCGGGAATCGCCAGTTCTCGACGCTCCAACAGGCGGGGCGCATCATCCGCTGCAAGGCTTCGCGCTCGAGCGCACGCACGATCTGGCGCCCGAACAACCTGGCGCGGCTGCGACATCCATGAATGGCCGAGCGCGGCCGCCCGAGTGCCCGTGCGACGTCGGCCCGCAGCCGGCCTTCAAGGTAACGAGCCGCGCGGGTAACTAATAAGAAAATGCGCGCGGGGCGGTCAGGAGGGCCGCGCGCGCGCGAGCCACCTCGCCGGATTTCGTCCTGAACGCCAGGTTCAGTTATTTGCAGGAAGTGGATACGGGTCGCGGCTCTGTGGAGACACTCCTCGCAACAAGGCAGTTCATATTGCCGCAAGCGCAGTGGATGATCGCAACTCCTTCGGTGGTTCCTTGGGGCAGGCATTTGCAGACCGCATCCGTGGGCTGCGCGGCTGCGCGGGCTTCTGCTGACGCGCGTACAGGGTGAACGTCGCGAGGCAAACCAGAACGAGGGCCGCAAGCAACCCCACCAGCATGGATGTCCGAGGTTTCGACATTTTTTCTGAGCCTCCTTTTTGAAGAGGCCGGAATGCTAACACTTCCGAGCGCGGCAATACCGACGTGCGGCCAAGTCCCCTCGAGGCGCGTGAACATCATCACGATGGAGACGTGGCCGGTCATCGGGAGGCGCTACGGTAGCGCCGCGTCGCAGCGCGGGCACGCCGTGAGCTCGTCGGTCGAATACCACACGCCGCGCGGCGGGGGATTGCCCGGACGCTGACCCGCGACGGCCACGGCCAGCGCCGTCTCCGCCGCGTGGTCCTTTAGGTCGGCGTCGCAGGCCGGGCACCGCGTGTTCCCCCCCTGCCGGGAGATCAAGAACGTCTCCGGCGAGGTCGGCCAGCCAGACGTGAGCCGCTCAACGCGAGAGCGAATCGTAGTCAATGAGCGCATTCGGGCTCCCTCCTCTACGGCAGCCTAATCTCCCGATGCTGACTTTGCTGACCTGTTCACTACTCGGACCGAAGGGATTGTCGATCGGTTCGAGCCTGCAGGTCTCATCGTCAAAATAGCCTAAATCGTAGTGCATGAAGGTGACGAGCCAGACGTGCTCGTCCACCTGTCTCACGCCCACCTTCTGGCCGGCAAACACCTGGCTGACGTTGATCTTCCGGGTCTGGTAACAGATCCGCCCGCAGGTCGTGATCACCGCGGTCCAGTCATGGAAGGGGTAGTCGAGCTCGTCGAGTCCCTGGTACGGGCGTGTTGACGGCATGTAGCGACTCGCGGGCGTGTGCATGTCGAGCGCCTGGTGCGGCCGATCGTGGTTGTAGCGATGCACGAACGTGTCGAAGCGCCCTTGCTGCTGCAGCACGTTGGCGGAGGCCGGTCTGGTCGCTTCGGTCTTGAGGGTGAGGTGCATCCGCTCATGCCGGCCGTTCTGTTCTGGATGTCCGGGTGTGATGCGCTCGAGCTGAATGCCAAGTCGCAGCCACCACACGGACAGCTTGCTGAGGCCGTAGAGCGCATGGGCGGACGCGAACGGCACGCCGTTATCGGTGCGAATCGCCCGCGGTAGGCCGAAATCCTGAAAGGCCCGCTCAAACACCCCAAACGCGTAGCGCTCTTTGGTCGTGGACAGGGCCTCACAGGCGATGAGATACCGCGAGGCGAAGTCCGTGATCGTGAGGGGATAGCAGTAGCGGTGATTGGCGAGGAGGAATTCGCCCTTGTAATCAGCGCACCAGAGCACGTTCGGCGCGAGCGGCTGCGACAAGGTCGTGCCCGTGAGGCGGGGACGGACCCGGCGCCGCCGCCGCTTGACTAGGCCGTTGCGGTCCAGCACCGCATGGACGGTGCTGATTGCCGGACAGGCCACGTCCGGGAGCCTCTGTTTCAATCGCTCGCGGATCTTCGGCGCCCCCCAGCTCGGATAGTCCTTCTTCAGCCGAACAATCGCTTTCTCGACCACCATCGGCAGCTGATTCGCGTGCCGATGTGGTCGACGGCTGCGGTCCGTCAGCCCCTTGGCACCAATCTCCTTGTACCGCTGGTAGATCTTGTATCCCGTCTTCCGGGAGATCCCGAAATCCTCGCACAGGACCGCCATCTTCTCGCCGTCGAGCAGGCGGGCCACAAAAGCGCACGCGCTCGTCCATGACGTGACACTCCTTCCAAGGCATGCCCCCTCCTGCGTTGGGGGCAAAGTGTCACCCATGTCTCCGGAATATTCTGTTACCTCTGTCTCAGGAAGGGCCTCAGCCCTGATCAGCGAGTCTGGTCAGGGCCCTTTCTTTTTGCCTTGCCTGCATCGGGATATCGGAGCCGCGCGCGTATACAATCCCGGCCCGGCCGGTCCACAGTTTCACACCACGTCGCGGCGCCGCATTGACGTGACAGCTGACAGTAGCCAGTTGCCAGCTGGGAGTAGCCAGTGAACAAAGCTCTTCCCGGAAACCGGAAACTGGAAACTGCAGTCTGAGCCGAGCCCCGAACCCCGAACCCTGAGTCCCGACAGCGTCAGTTATCGAGGTCCTTGACGTCCAGCCCGGTGTTACGCGCGGCGTCTGTAATCGGCCAGCAACGATGCCACGTCGTCTTCGAGAAACATGATGCGCGCCCGTCGCGTGGCCGCGAGGTCTTCGGCGCACGTGACCGCGTGCAGGAAAGTCGTGAACGTCTGACCTGGCGGCCGCTCGCCCTGGACGGAGACGCGATAGTGCCACTGCGGCTCGTCGGAAATCGGCCGCGGGTTGACTCTGGGGAGAGGTTCCCGCGCCACGACGACGTCGCCTGGCAGCAATTGGAGTTGCCGCCGGTGCAGCAGCCGCTCCACCGCCTCGGATGGAGACTCCGACGGCGGAGTCCGTCGAGGGCCCTTGGTCTCGCTGTTTGTCACGGAAGGCTGGATGATACGGCCACCAGCCAGTCCGACGCAAACGTCAGGTGCAAGCGACCTCGACTGAGGCGCGCCCGGCTGTGAAGAGTGGCCCGGATGCAACGGAATATGGGGGGGCCCACGACAATACGTGGCTGCCGTCCCGGTCGCGACCCGCCACCGGAGCGGAATACCGTGGGATTCCGGCCTTTGGCTCACCCGGTCGCGATTTTCGCGCGCTGGCAGATCGTTTGCCCCCCGACGGTCGAACCGCTGTGCCGAAGGGAGAGCGAACGGGTGCCAAAGGCGTGGATGAATTCAGGGGTCGCGCGAGCCTCCATCTTGATCTGCGCAGTGCTCGGCGGCGAACACACCGCCCGCGCGCAGACCACCAGCACACCACAGGACGTCCCGCGAGCTGACGCCCAAACCGCGATCGAAGAAGGTCGCGCGTGCCTGGGATGTCCGCGGCGCAGCGTCGGCAAGGCCCTGTTCCAGACCACCATGATCAACGTGTTCTACGAGGTCGCCAACCTCGTGCGCGGCCAGGTCACCGCCCACATCACGCCAAAGACCTGGTGGGCGAACATGGAGCAGGGATGGGTGTGGGATCTGGACGACTTCACGGTCAATCAGATCGGCCATCCGTACCAGGGCAACAACTACTTCAACGCCGGCCGGGCCAACGGCCTGAGCTTCTACGAGTCGGCGGCACTTACCGCCTTCGGCAGCTCGACCTGGGAGTACTTCGGCGAGACGAACCATGCGTCGTTGAACGACTTCATCAACACCACGCTCGGCGGGATCGCGCTCGGCGAAATGTTCCATCGCGCCGCCTGGCTGGTGCGCGATACCCACAAAACCGGGCGGGGGCGGCTGTGGAACGAGATCGCGGCGACGGTGATCGACCCCATCACGGGTGTGAATCGGTTCATCACCGGCGATTCCGGCCGCATCGTGGACAAGCCCCCGGAGATGGTCCCGTCTCATCTCGCGACCGACATGTCGGTAGGCGTTCTGTGGCGTGGCAACGCCGAGTCTGCGTTCGAGGCCACGGGGCAGCCGTTCTTCGAGGTCGACGCCATCTACGGCCGGCCGCTCGAGGGACACAGCCGGACGGCGTACGACGCCTTCGCCGTGAGGCTCCGCTTCGGCGGAGGGTCGGCGATCAGCGAGGCCAAGGTCCGCGGCCGGCTGCTCGGCCAGCCGATGAACGACGGCAAGCTGCACTTCGCGGTCAGTCAGAGCTACGACTACCAGTTGAACAATGCCTACAGCACCGGCTCGCAGTCCTTCGAGGGAAACCTGGGACTCGAACGCGCCCTGTCGTCGAGCTACAGGTTCGCATTCCTCACGTGGGGCGGTCTCACGGTTCTCGGCGCCGTGGATTCGCTCCCGCTCGGGGTCGAGGAGCGCCCCGAAGAACCCGAAGAAGGAGAAGGAGAGGGGGGCGACGCCGGCCAGGGCGTGTCGGAGGGCCCGCGATTCTACGATTATGGTCCGGGGTCCAATTACGGCTTTGCGGCCCGGCTGTCGCGGAAGGGGTGGACTCTGGCCTCGATGACCTACGAAGGACGTCAACTGTACTCGTTGGACGGCGTCCGGGCGAACCACTACCTGCAGCGCGGCCGGCTCGACCTGCGGTTTCCTCTGCGGGGCACGTTCGGCATCGGCGGAGCGGCCGAGTATTTCGATCGCCGCACCTACTTCCAGGATGAGGCGCGCACGACGAAGAAGATTCACTACCCACAGCTGCGCGCGTTCTTCACGTGGGGGGGCGAGAAATGAACGGCTGGCTGCGGCGAATGGCGTGGACGGCGTTCCTTTCGGCGATAGCTCCGGCAGCGGCTTTCGGCCAGTCGGCCCCTCAGAGCCTGACGACCGCGCCGGCCGAGGAACCACCGTTGTCCCGGATGTGGCTGGTGGCGGGGGGCGCGTTTTCGGTTCAGCGGGGCGACTGCCAGACCTGCGAGCAGGACTTCGAGTACCGGCGCGCAGGCGGCGTGCTCGCCGACATCGGGTTCGCGGCCACGCGTCGCATGGATGTGGGTGCCGAACTGTTCTGGACGTCCACGGAGACCTTGTCCGGCCACATCCGCGCGACGCAGATTGATGCGGTCGCGCAATTCCGTCCATGGGTGTCGCATGGATTCTTCGTCAAGGGCGGAGCCGGCATGGCGTTCGTCCGCAACTGGGTCGACGCGACCGGACCAGGCGCGATCAATTCGAAGGCGCTCTCGGTGGTGGTTGGCGGCGGCTGGGCGTTCCGTCCCGGCGAGCGCGTCGGGCTCCAGATCTTCGCGACCCAGCACGCCAGCGCCGTCGGCGATCTGCAGACGTCCGAGGGCGATATCCCCGACGTGATCGGCAACTTCTGGTCGTTCGGCGCCGCCCTCGTCTTCCGCTGACGGTCTGGATCAGGCGACCGCAGAGGCACCGCCAAAGCGTCACTTCTTCGGCAAAGCAGGTCGGAAGAACTCGTTGAACGCCTGCCGCACATCCGATGGGCACTCGAGGTACGCGAAGTGCCCGCAGTTTTTCAGGGTGACCATCCGGGCCTTCGGGATCGCGCGCGCGATGTGCGTCGCGATTTCGGCGGGGATGAAATCGGAGTCCCCCCAGATCACCAGGACAGGGATGTTCAGCGTTCCAAGCTTGGGCATCAGGTCGTATCCGTTGAGCTCCCAGGTGTCCCGCATCAGGCGATCCTCGACCGCCCGCGCCTTCACGATCCCTGCTTTCCCCTGGCTGATGAATCCCGCCTCCATCGTCTTCATCAGCTTCTCGTAGTCCTCTGGACGCTTCAGCGCGGGTTTGAAGTGAATGCGGTAGCGCGCAGTGACCGCGTTCGGATCGCCTTCCTGGTAAGCCGCGCTCCGGACGATGGCGCTCTGGCGAGCCATCTCAGCGCCGATCTTCTGAAGGTAGAACTGCCGAAGTACGGCGACATCAGCGGCGGAGGCGGGAGCGGGGTTCATCAGGATCAAGCGGGACACGCGGGCCGGGTGGCGAAGCGCGTATTCGAGCGCGAGAACGGTGCCCCACGAGTGCCCGAGCAGCCCGGTCGATGACAGTTGGAAGTGCTGCCGCACCTTGTCGAGATCCTCGACGTCGGAAGCCAGCGTGACGTCCTCAGCCCGCACGCCATCCGCGGATTTCCCGCGCCCGCGCTGGTCGTAGTAAATCAGCCGGAAGCCATCCGCCAGTCGATCCAGATCGGGAAGGAGATAACCGTGGTCGAAATCCGGTCCCCCGTGCAGCACAATCAGCGGTTCGCCGGCGCCCGATGTCTCTCACGTAGAGCGAGGTGTTTCCGACCGGAATCCTGCTCTCGCGCGGTCGCGCGCCTGCTCCAGTCTGCCGCGCCTTCAACGAATCCGAAGAGATGGGGGCCGCAACCAACGCGGCGAGGACGGCGGCGAGAGGGACTTTCATGGCTCACGTAGTCAGAACCGATCGACCAGTCGCAGCCGCGCGGTCACGGGGAAGTGGTCCGAAGGGTAGCGGTTGTTCCGGCTGTACCGCACGATCTCCGCGGACACGACCTCGGTTCCGGGCTGGACGAGCACGTAGTCGATCTTGTCCGGCCCGCCGGTCCCGAACTTGAAACCCGAGAACGTGCCGGCGTCCTTCACGTCCGCGTGAAGCACGCGGAAGGTGTCGAGCAATGCCGGCGTTCCGTTGCCGAGGGGTACGGTCAACGTCGCGAGCGCGGGATTCGTCTCGCCGACGTTGAAGTCGCCGGTGACGATCACCGGATCCGGGACCGTCCTGGTGTCGATCCGTCCGCGCAGCAGGACCGCGCTGCGCTCCCGCGACGGCTGCGACTGATGATCGAGGTGCAGGTTGAAGTGGTAGAGACCGCGGCCGTCGCGATCGATGAAGCGGGCCCATGTGCAGATCCGGGTGATCTGGTTGCCCCACGACTTCGACGCCACGACTGATGGCGTGTCCGAGAACCAGAACGTGCCGGCCTCAGCCACGTGGAATCGATCCTTCCTGAAGAGGATCGCCGAGTACTCCCCCTTCTCGGCGCCATCGTCCCGCCCCACACCCACGACCGCGTAGCCGGGAACGGCGGCAATGATTTCGTCGATCTGAAAGTCGAGCGCCTCCTGGAGGCCGAGGAGATCGGGATTGCCGCTGCGAATCACGTCGAACAGCATTTCCCGGCGCGAGGACCACTCGTTCTCGCCATCCTTCGCGGTGCCGTACCGGATGTTGAAGGTCATCACGGTCATGGGCTCGCGCGGCGGCAACGGAGCCTGGGCGGGCGGTTGGACAGGAGGCGCTGTCGTTTGGGCCAACGGCTGCGCGGGGTCGAGCAGCAGGAGGGCCAACACCGGGAGGGTAAAGGTGATCGCGAGCCGCATGCGAACCGATTCTACCGCCCGTTGAAGAGCTTCGGGAGTTGCATCGAATTTCGCCCGTCGTCATCCGATTGCGACTCGCCGGGCGCATCGTGGTCCTCATCACCCTTACACCGCAGGACAGGACAATGACGACTACACACAATCCAGACCCTTCTCTCCCACGAATTCCCACGGCGGCGCTGGTCACCCGGATCAAGGCCGAGTATAGGGAACTGCCGGGGCTGCAGCTGACGTCGTGGCAGGCGCAGCGATTGTGGGGACTCGACCAGGTTCAATGCGATGCAATCCTGGAGGTCCTCGTGGAGACTTCATTTCTCCGCAAGACAAGGAATGGGGCTTACGCGGTCGCCAATCCATAATCCACAGCCCGCGCCCCCCGAGTTGCTGTGAAATCCCGAGCCCAGTCCCCAGCCCCCAGCCCCCGGTCTTGGATCCCCATGCCCCTTGAGCCGCCGTAGTTTCCCCACGCCCGGCGGTGGGCGGGGGCTCCCGGCCCGGGGGCTTTTCTTTGGTCTCGGGCACCCAATCCCCCAGATCAGGCCGAATCTCCGATCGCGGCGACTGGCAGTGCTGTTGCGTAGTCGCCAGAACCAGCAAAGAGGTTCGACCATGAAACACGCAATACTTGCTGTCGCTGCGTTGGGCTCGATGTGCGTACCCGTCCTCGCGCAGGAACGTCTCAACGACCGCGACATCAAAGAGCTCGTGTCCCGGGTCGAGACTGGCCGGGACAAGTTCGACAATGCCATCGACAACGACCTCAAGAACAAGGTCATCCGCGGACCGAACGGGGAAGTGGACGTCGAGCACTTTCTCAACGACTTCCAGCAGAACATCGACAAGGTCGAAGAACGGCTGAAGTCGAATTACGCGGCGAGCACCGAGGTCGGCACACTGCTCCGGCAGGCGACGATTATTGATGCCTTCTTCCGGCAGCAGACACCCGGCACCAAGGGCGAAAGCGAATGGAACAAGCTTGCGACCAATCTGGGCATGCTGGCCGGTGCGTACGGGTCGGTGTTCCCGTTGTCCGAGCACGCCACGGTGCGGCGCATAGGCGACGGGGAAGTGGTAGAGGCCGCCGACAAGCTCTCGAAGTCCGCGTCGCAGCTGAAGAAGTCGCTCGATACGGACTTGAAGACGAATACGGCGGTTGACAAACCGACGCGCGATGCCATCATCCAGGAGGCCGACGACTGGTCGAAGGAGGCCAAGGCGCTCAAGGACCGGGTGAAGGACGGCAAGCCGGGCTCTGCCGAAGCCGAGCAGGTCCTGACGCGCGCGAGCAAGCTCCAGTCGTTCATCAGGAACAACACCGTCCCGACGGCGTCCGGTGCGTGGCCGGAGATCGGCAGCCACGTCCAGACGCTCGCGAGCGCCTACAACAAGAGCTGGAGCACGCAGTAACCGCAACCGGAGGGATGCAGGCGCAGTGATAGTGACGCCTCGAACCGCTCCAGCCCTCCTCCTCGCCCTCGTGGCGGTCTGCCAGATCGTGCTGGCGAAGACCGCCGACCTGACGCCGTGGAAGGGGGGCGGGTTCGGCATGTTCGCGACCCTCGATCACAACGCCTACCGCCGGCTCGACGTGGTGGTCGAGGGCGCCGAACGAATCCGAGTCGCTCGAGATTCCGCCGTCCCTCCAGGCTGCCGCGGCGCGTGCCGCGGCATTTCCCGCGGAATGGATGCTCCGTTCCCTCGCCGAAGGCGTGGCGCAGCGCGAGCGGCGGTACCTCCGCAGCGTCTCGCGCGTGATCATTTCTGTCTCGCGCACCGATTTCGATCGAGCGACGCTCGGCGCCTCGGAACGCCCGCTCCGCGTCTTCACCTATACCGTCCCTCCCGAGCCGGCGCTCGTGCACTGACCGGCGCGCCATGAGGACGGTCTGGTTGCGGGAGGCCGCAAGTCTCAGGTGGGCGGGGACCGCCACCGCCACCGATCCTTCAGCAGAACAGACCTCAACCCCTGAGCCCGCGCTTCAGCTGCGCCCGACAGTCACCGCACAGCTCGACACCGCACTCCGCCTCACCGCCATCGCCCTGCTGCTGCGCCCCATGGGTCCATGGTTCGTGAGCCCGGTGATTCTCTCGGCCGGCGTGCTGGTGCTGATCTTTCCGCGTGCGTTGCGCAACCGGGCGGTGTGGAGCGCGCTGACGCTGTTGATCGCAATCCGGATCGCGGACGACTGGCCGCTCGCCGACAACCACATCTACCTGTTGTGCTATTGGGTGCTCGCCGTCGCGCTCGCGCTCCGGACGCCGGATCCACCGAGCTGTGTCGCGGTCTCGAGCCGCCTGCTGATCGGTCTGGCGTTCGCGTTCGCGGTGTTGTGGAAAGTCGTCCTCTCTCCCGACTTCATGGACGGCCGGTTCTTTCGCGTCACGCTGCTGACCGATCCGCGGTTCGGGGCGGCGGCACAGCTCTTTGGCGGGCTCTCGCAGGCGGAGCTCCGCGCCAACCGTGACGCCGTGGTCCCGCTGCCGCATGGCGCAGAGCTGATCGATCCACCGGAGGTCGCCGAGCCGCCGCGGCTTCGCGCCTTCGCCACGGTGACCACCTGGGGTATCGTGGCCCTCGAAGCCCTCGTCGCCGCGATGATGCTGGCCCCGGCGCGGCGAACCGGCGCCTGGCGGCACGTCGTCCTGCTGGCGTTCTGCGGCATCACCTACGCCTTCGCGCCGGTAGCCGGATTTGGCTGGCTGCTGCTGGTGATGGGGCTGGCGCAGGTCGAGGATCGGCAGGTCTGGATTTCACGACTTTACGTAGTGACCTTCCTGGTCGTCCTCTTCTACGATCAGCTCCCGTGGAGCGAGCTGGCCCTCGACTTCTTCCGAGGCGGGTAACGCGTGGCTGATGAGCGGACGAACCACCCACCGTCTGAAACCGAGACCGTCGAGACGAGCCGGCCGGCGGATGCACCGCGGCCGCAGCCGCTCGCCGCTGGCCAGACCCCGCGGACCCTCGGGCGATACGTCATCGAGCGTTCGCTCGGCACGGGTGGATACGGCCAGGTGTTCCTCGCCCAGGACGAGGAGCTGAGGCGTCCGGTCGCCGTCAAGGTCCTCAATGCCGGCGCCCTTGCCACCGAGACAGACGCCGAGCGTTTCCATGCGGAGGCACGGCGGCTCGCACAGCTGCGTCATCCAGGAATCGTGACGGTGCACGACGTGGGCGTGCAGGACGGCCTGATCTATCTCGTCTCGGACTACCTCGAAGGCCCCAACCTGCACCAGTGGCTGCGAGCTGCCCGCCCGGACTGGCGTGAGACGGTCCGGGTCGTGGCCGAGATCGCCGACGCGCTCGCCTACGCACACGCGCGCGCCACGATCCATCGCGATGTGAAGCCCGAGAACGTCATCATGGTCGAGGGCCGCAGCCCGGTGCTGATCGATTTCGGCCTGGGCCTGGACGAGACGGTCAGCGGCGGAGAGTTCGGATTGATCTCGGGCACCTATCAGGTACATGGCGCCGGAGCAGGCATTGGGACTGGCGCATCGCATCGACGGACGCACCGACATCTACGGTCTCGGCGTCGTGCTCTACCAGCTGCTCTGCGCACGAGTGCCGTTCCGCTCGTTCGACCGGCGGGAGCTGGTCCGGCAGATCCAGCAGGACGAACCACAGCCGCTGCGGCAGCTCGTTCCGACCATTCCGCCGGAGCTGGATCGCATCTGCCTGAAGGCGCTTTCGAAGCGGGTCCAGGACCGGCACACGACGGCTTCGGACTTCGCCGGCGATCTGCGCCGGCTGCTCCAGGACTCGCGGCCGTCGGGCCCGGCTGCCATTCCCGGATCGCCTGGCGCCGGAAGTGGCCAGACGCCCTTCGATCCGGCCGCGGTATTGGATGGAACCAGCGAGACGGCGCCCCGGACGCAGGTACGCGCCACCTCATCCGGCCGTCGCGCCGCAGCTGGAGCCGAGCGGCGCCAGGTGACGATGCTGGCCTGCAGCTCCGAGGTCTTCGACGCCGCGGCATTCTTCGCTCTCGATCCCGAAGATCAGGCGAGAGTCCGCGCCGCGTTCGATCACCTGTGCGATGACGTCGTGGAAAGCTTCGGCGGCACCGTCACGCAGCGCGGCTACCGGGGACTTGTCGCCTGCTACGGTTACCCGGTCGCACACGAGGATGCCGCCAGGCGGGCGGCCGGTGCCGCCCTCAAACTGCTGGAAGAGCTCGAACCAGGGCGACATCCCGCAGCTCGCGCCCGGACTCGACCTGACGCCATGGATCGGCCTCCACACCGGGACGGCGATCGGCGAAGTACGGCCGAGTGGGGTCTCGGTGGCCGGAGATGCCCCGAATGTCGCCGCACGATTCGAGTCCATCGCCGAGCGCGGCACGATTCTCTGCACGGCGGCGACCTGCGCGCTGATCCGCGACTACTTCCAATGTGAGAGCGCCGGCGCACGCGAGATTCGCGGGCTTCTGCCGGCGTCCGAGACCTATCGAGTTCTCGAAGCCCTCGGGGGCACCAGCCGGCTCGAGAGAACCCGGCCGGACCGTCTGACGCCCCTCGTTGGCCGCGACAACGAAGTCAGCCTGCTCGTGAGCCGCTGGGAGCGAGCGACCGAGGGGATGGGGCAGGTCGTCCAGATCATCGGCGAGGCGGGCCTTGGCAAATCACGCCTGGTTTACACGCTCAAGCAGCACCTGCGAACGCACGCGCCGGCACCCGGCGAAGACCCTGCCCCGGCGGGCCCGCATCCTGCGCCCTCGTCCGAAGAAACGGCCGCCGATTGGGCAATCGTCGAGTGGCGATGCTCGCCGCAGCGGCAGAACAGCAGCTTGTATCCGGTCATCGACTTCTTCGAGCGGCTGGCCGACACGCTCAAGCTCGAATCTCCGGAGAGCCGATTCGATCGGCTGGTCAGGCATCTCGAAGGGCTTGGCGTGGCGAATGAGGACACCGTTCCGCTGTTCGCGTCGCTGCTGTCCTTGCCGCTCGGGGCCGGCTACAAGGCAGTCACACGCTCGCCAGCTCGCGAGAGGGAAGCCACGCTCGCGGCCATCCGTGACTGGCTCCGCGCGTATGCCGCGCAGAGAACCGTGCTGTTCATCGTCGAGGACTTGCAATGGATCGACGCCTCGACGCTCGAGTTCCTGCAGCAGTTCGTGCTCGCGCAGCCAGCGGGATGCGATCCTCACGCTGCTCACGTTCCGCCCCGACTTCAAGACGCCGTGGCCGGCCGCCGCCAATCAGACCACGCTGGCGCTGACGCCGTTGACCCGCAAGGAAGTGGCGACGATGCTCCAGCGGCGGATCGAGTCGACACTACCGCCCACGGTGATCGATCAGCTCTGCGATCGAACCGGGGGCGTCCCGCTCTTCGTCGAGGAATTCGCGCAGCTCGTGCGGGAGTCCGGCGCACTCGAGCGTGTCGGCACCGACACCGGCCGGATCCGCGTGCTCTTCGCGCGCGAGATTCCGGCGACGCTTCAGGACCTGGTCATGGCGCGCCTCGGACGCGTGGAAGGTGGACTGGATCTGGCGCAGCTGGCCGCCACCATCGGCCGCGAATTCAGTCATGAGCTGCTGGCCGCGGTATCTGGCAAAGACGAAGCCACGCTCGGGGCCGAGCTCGCGCCGTTGATCGACGCGGAGATCCTGTATCAGAAAGGACGTCCGCCCCGCTGCACCTACATCTTCAAGCATGCCCTGCTCGAGGACGCGGCCTACAACTCGATGGTCAAGGCCACGCGGCAGAACCACCACCGCCGCATCGCGGAGACGCTCGAGGAGCGCTTCCCGCAGACTGCCGAGACCGAGCCGGAGCTGCTCGCGCATCACTTCGCGGCCGCAGGGCTGACGGCGCGGAGCGTCGAGTTCTGGCTCAAATCGGGACTTCGCGCCCGCCGTCGATCGGCCGACATCGAGACCATCGCCGACCTGACCAGGGGGCTGGCGCTGCTCGAAACGCTGGAGCCCACCGTCGATCGTGACCGGCTCGAGCTGCAGTTCCTCGGACCCCTCGTCACGGCATACATCGCCGTCCGCGGCTATCCCTCGGACGAAATCGGCCCGGTGCTGGATCGATCGCGCGTGCTGTGCGAACGGGTCGGCGATCGCAATCAGCTGTTCGTGCTCGCCTGGGGCACGTGGATCTGGCACATCGTCCGCGGCGAATTCCGCCTTGCCGTCGACCTCGCTGCAGAGACCATGCGCGTTGCCCGGACGCTCGACGACGCGAGCGGTGTGGCCGAGGCCCTGTTTCCCGTCGGCGCGACCATGCTCTATCGCGGTGACTTCAGCGGCGCGCGCGCCGCGTTCGAGCGGGCCCTGACCGACTACGACGATCCGGACCGGGCGCAGGCCTGGTCCGCGCTGACCGGCCACGACGCCAGGATCACGTTCCGCTGCAACCTGGCGCTCGCGCTCTGGTACCTCGGATGTCCGGAGCAGGCGCTCGGGCGGATAAGGGAAGCGCAGGAGATTGCGCACGGGCTCGGACAGCCGTTCCACATGGGATACGTTCTCCATCATTCCGGATGGCTGAATCACCACTGCCGTCTGGCCGCCGAAGCCGAGGCCGCCGGAGACGGCGAGATCGCAATCGCCCTCGAACAGGGCTCCCGCTCCTGGCATGCCACGGGCCGGATGTACAAGGCAGCGGGCATGCTGCTCGAAGGCCGGGTGGAGGGCGTCCCGTTGTTTCTCGATGGCCTGGACGCGTACCGCGCCACCGGCCACGGGCTGGCGCTTCCGTATTACCTGAGCATCCTCGGCTACGCGCACACGCGCATGGGCCGGTTCGACGAGGCGCTCGAGAGCTTTGACGAAGGGCTGCGGACGGTCGAGGCGAACGATGACCGTTTCCAGGAGGCGGAGCTGCACCGGTTGAAGGGCGAAGCGCTGCTCGCGTCCTCGCCCGACAAGGCCGGCGAGGCGGAAGCGTGCTTCAAGCATGCCCTCGCGATCGCCAGACGTCAGCAAAGCAAGGCCTGGGAGTTGCGTGCCGCGATGAGCCTGGCGCGGCTGTGGCAGCGCAACGGGCGCGCCGGCGCCGGCCGGACGCTGCTCACATACGTCTACTCGTCGTTCACGGAGGGGCACCACCTTCCCGATCTCGTGGAAGCAAGCGCCCTGATCGCGTCGCTCTGACGAGCCGCCCCCGTTCTGACATAAGCTGCGCACATGAAGCTGCTGATACCGTCTCTGCTCGCGCTCACCAGCGTGGCCCTGCCCGCGTTGCAGCCCGCTCAGAAACCAGTGTCCCTGTTCGACGGCCGCACCTTCGCCGGCTGGGAAGGCGATACGAAGACGACGTGGCGCATCCAGGACGGCGCCATCGTCGGCGGCTCGCTTTCCACTCAGGTCCCGCGCAACGAGTTCCTGACAACGACGCGGTCCTTCGGCGACTTCGTGCTGCGCGTGAAGTTCAAGCTTGTCGGCACCGAAGGGTTCATCAACGGCGGCGTGCAGCTTCGCAGCCAGCGGGTGAAAGAGCCCCCGAACGAGATGTCCGGTTATCAGGCGGATTTGGGGGACAAGTACTGGGGCAGCCTCTACGACGAATCACGCCGCAACAAGACGCTGGTGGCGCCTCCCGCAGAGGTGATCAAGGAGATTCTCAAACCTGGCGATTGGAACGACTACGAGATACGGGCCGAGGGTCCACGGATTCGACTCTCGATCAACGGCCGTCAGACAGTCGACTATACCGAGACCGACCCGAAGATTCCTCGAGATGGCCTAATCGGCCTGCAGGTCCATGGTGGCGGGAAAGCGGAGGCCTGGTACAAGGACATCACCATTCAGGAACTGCGCTGATGCGTGGGCGGGTCTGAAGACCCGGCCGATCTTCATCAAGAAGCGCGGTCCCGAAGTTCCCGGAACCAGTTCAGAACCACGTGGAGCTGCGGCGGGCCGGGAGGCGCCTGGAACCTGAGCATCAGGAAGCGGCCGTCGCGCGCCACGTCGTAATTCCGATCGTCCCGATGCTCGCGGTCGTACTTGTCGGGGAAGAGCGGCACCGGTGTGCCGGCGGAGAAGCCCGACGTAGTGGTGAACGGCACGGCCATCATGTGGGTCGGTCCGCGGTAATACAACTCCTTGCCGCCTGGTGACCAGATCGGCTGGCTGCCGCCTTCCGGCGAGATTGGAAACTTTCCGCTGGGATCGTCGACCGCCTGGACGAACACGGCGCTCTGGCCGGTCTCGGTCGATGTGTAGGCGACCCAGCGGCCATCGCTCGAGAACGCCGGGCTGCGCTCGTTGAAGCCGCCGACGATGAAGTCGCGCACCCTCGGTGGGCCGCCGCTCATCGACAGAAGCCGGATGTCCCCACCTTGCGCCGGGTCGTAGTCGGTCCAGGCCAGACCGCCGCCCCCGTGCGCGCCAGTCGCCGAGGTGCGTGATGTACTTCGTCGTCGCAATCTGCGTCGCCTGCGAGCTGCCGGTTGCGGGCACGGTGAAGATGGTCCGCGGCTGCCCCTGCCGGGCCCCGCTGATCGCGATTCGGGTCCCGTCGGGGCTCCAGACCGGCGTCTCGTCCTCGCCGACGTCGAACGTCAGCCGGGTCATGGTCCGGCGAACGAGGTCGTAGAGCCAGACATCCCGGTCGGCAGCCACTTCTCCAATCGCGATCGCCAAGCGCTTTCCGTCCGGCGAGATCCGCGGCTGCAGATAGGGCCGGCGGTCCTCGCTGATGACCTCCTCGCTGCCGCTGCGATTGACCCACACCATCTGGCGCTGGGCGAACGTCACGACACGCGCACGATAGACGAGCGTTCCACTCGACGACAGCGCGAAGAGCGCCGCGCCGGTCGTGCTGTTCATCGACAGATCGCTGACGAGCGAGATCGGGTTGCTCGCGAGCGCCAGCGATTTCGCATCAAAGGGGGCGCCGAAGATGGCGCTGTCCCTGGCGAACACGAGGTGGCCGGTCCGGGTGTAGTGAGGGTAGGTGCCCTCGGTGACGTTGACCCGCGTGTTGGTACCCAGCGTCTGCGCAACGATTCGCGAGCCCGTGAAGTCCGGGCCGCTGGCGGCGGCGAACACGACGGTTTTTCCACCGGGCAGGATCTCGGGCCAGCGGTGGCTGGTCTCTCCGTTGACCAGCGTGGTCAGCTGCTTCGGCGTACCGCCATTCGAGGACACGCGGAACAGGGCCGACACCGGCGTTGGCGCGAAGACGATGACGTCGTCCGAGCCCCAGCTGGCGCCGACCGCTTCGACTGCATCGCAGATGGTGACTACGGGCTCACCGCTGAGGCGCACTTTCTTGAGCTTTCCGCCGGCGAAGAAGCCGATCCAGTTGCCGTCGGGAGAAAAGAAGGCGCTAATCGCGCCGCGCGTCCCGGCAATCGCCGTCGCCTGCAGTGAATCGAGCGGCCGGAGGTAGAGCTGGCTGCCCTCCCGATTCTCGCCGACGTACACCAGCCGTTCGCCGTCGGGAGAGATCGCAAGCCGGGAGCCAAGCGCGCCGCCGAAGCTGACGGCGTTGACCGGCTCCACCGGGATCGTGAAGCGCACCGCCGGGGCGTCCGCGGCGCCGAAGCGATCGCGAAGAATGAACGCGACGCCCACGCCGGCAAGCGCGAACACCACTAACGAGACGGTGATCCACCGCCGTGACCGCGCCGGCTTCGTCGTCGCGATCTGCGTCCGGGTGCGCGTGCGGCGAGGCGGCGGCACATCAGGAACGCCTCGAATCCATTTCAGCTCGGCGATCAGATCCCTCGCCGTCTGCCAGCGGTGGTCGGGATCCTTGGTCAGCAGGCGGCTGATGACGCGATCGAGCGGCGCGGCCTCGGGTCGAATCGTCGAGACCAGAGGAGGGTCGTCGCGCAGGATCGCGGAAGCGAGCACCGCGCCTTCGCCTTCGAATGCCTCCTGGCCGGTGACCATCTCGAAGAGCAGCAGCCCCAGCGCAAACAGATCGGTCCGCGCGTCCGCCTGCGCGGCCGTCGAGCTGTTCGGGCGCCATGTAGCGCGGCGTGCCGAGCATGGCGCCGGTCGCGGTGAGGCGGCTCTCCTTCATTCGCCGCGCGAGCTCGGCGTCCGGTTGCGGCACCGCGATCCCGAAGTCGAGCAGCTTCGCGCCGGATCGCGTCAGCATCACGTTGGCCGGCTTCAGATCGCGATGGACGATCCCGGCGCGGTGCGCGAAGTCGAGCGCCTCGGCGACCTCGATGGCGCGGTCGAGCGCCTCGTCCAACTCGAGCGGTCCTCGCGTGAGGCGCGTCTCGAGGGTCTCCCCGTCGAGGTGCTCCATCACCAGATAGTCGAACCCCTCGGACGAGCCGAAATCGTAGAGCGTGCAGATGTGGGGATGATTCAGGTTGGCGATGGCGCGCGCTTCGCGCCGCAGCCGTTCTCTCGCTTCCGGATGGCTGGCTCGCTCGACGGCCAGGACCTTCACCGCGACAGTGCGATGAAGCCGCGTATCGCGCGCCAGGTAGACGCGGCCCATGCCGCCGTGCCCGAGAAGGGAAACCACTTCATAAGGGCCGATGCGGCTGCCGACGTCCACGTCCATGAGGTCTCACGATTATCGCGTGTGGCTTACACGCACGCGACCTCATCAGTACTTCAATTGCGTCAACTCCCAACTTCCAACTCCCAACTCCCAAGGGGAGCCGATCGAACAACTGGGTGGAAAGTGTGCCATCCAGCTTGTCGGCCGGCTTTCACCGCGTTCTTCGAACGGCTCCCCTTGGGAGTTGGGAGTTGGGAGTTGGGAGTTGACTGAGATGCAGGACCTATGGAATCCGCCAAACCAGATACGCTGCCGCGAGCGTGCCCAGGATGGCCCCGCCATAGCACGCCGCGTTGATCACCTCGTTCAGGTGCTTGATCTGCAGGCCGTCGTAGAGCGTGTAGCGGAAGCGGTGGGCCCAGTGGAAGAGCGACAACGAGCACACCACGAGAATCGTGAGGCGGGCGAGCGGATGGCCGATGACAGACAGGATCCTGTCGTGGTCGGGCGGTGACAGCCAGCCGAGCGGGACCGCGATCCCGAACAGGAAGAGAATGGCCGGCGCGAACAGCGCCGACATCACGCCGCCGGCGCTGAACAGCAGCCAGAGCAGGGGCTCGATCGGTCGTCGGATCTCCATGGTCACCACTGCAACAGGAGCAACGCCAGCACGAGTGCCGTGATCGCCGCGAGCGCCGCGTAGTTCGATGCCGCAATCATCCATCCCGGCACGCGAGTCGCGCCGACGCGCACCACCATCGCCTGGGGCGCCAGGTTGAACCAGGTCACCGCGTGCAGGCAGACGAAGGCGAAGGCGGCAATGTCGAGCGCCAGCACGACAGGATGTCGCGTCCACTCGAGGAACTGCTGGTAGGCGGCGGGTCCGCCGCTGACCGCGCGGACCAGGAGCAGGAGACAGGCAACGAACCACGCCACCGCCAGGCTGCTCAACTCGCGCAGGATGAACAGGAAGTACGAGCGGCGTCCGAGCCACCAGTAAGTCGAGACCCGCGTCCGATGCCAGCGGGGATGGTAGGGCGTGTAGGCAGCGTGCTGATTCATGGCGCAGCCCTCGGAAGGACGACTCCCTTCACCCAGTCCAGCGCCGACTGCAGCTTGTATCGCTGGATCGCCGCCGCGGGATCCACGTGCTTCGGGCACACCTTCGTGCACTCGCCAACGAACGTGCAGCCCCAGATGCCATCGTGCCCGGAGAGGATCCGCATCCGTTCGGCCGCCCCCTCGTCGCGGTTGTCGAGGTTGTAGCGCTGCGCGAGCGCGATGGCCGCCGGCCCGATGAAATGCGGATCGAGGCCGTAGATGGGACAGGCCGAATAGCACAGCATGCAGTTGATGCACATGCTGAACGGCTTGTAGTCGTCCAGTTCGTCGGGCGTTTGTCGGTACTCGCCCTCGGAGAGCGGCTTTTCGACCTCACGGACAATCCAGGGCTTCACCCGCGTGAGCTTGCCCATGAAGTCGCCGAGCTCGACGATCAGATCGCGGATGACGGGGAAGTTGCGGAGCGGCTCCACGCGAAGCGGTCCGGGTGCGTAGTCCGCAGAGGAAGGTGGCGCAGGTCAGCTTGGGCTCGCCGTTGACCAGCATGCCGCAGCTGCCGCAGATGCCCATCCGGCACGACCAGCGGAACGACAGGGTGCCGTCGATCCGGTCCTTGACGTGATTGAGCCCATCGAGCACGACCCAGTCCCGGGGACAGGGCACCTCGTAGTCCTCGAACGTGCTCTCGGACTCCTCCTCAGGACGGTACCGTGCCACGCGAAGCGTAATGTGAGAGCTCATCTCTTCAGCCCCCGATCTGGTGAAGCCTCGCCGTAGACCCGCTCTGCCGGCGGCCAGCGGGTAATCGTCACCGGAAGGTACCGAACCCGGCACGAGCCGTCGGCCTGGCGTTCGGCGACCGAGTGCGCCAGGAACCGCTCGTCGTCTCGCCGGGGAAAATCCGTCCGCTGATGGGCGCCGCGTGATTCCTTGCGCTCGAGCGCCGATGCGACGATCGTCTCGGCGATGTCGAGCATGAAGGAAAGCTCCAGCGCCGCGATCCGTTCGGTGTTGAACGTCCGGCTCTGATCCTCGACCCGGAGATCGCGGGCGCGCTCCTGCAGCCCGCGCAGCGTGTCGATGCCTCCGCTGAGCGACGCGGCCGCGCGATAAATGCCGGCGCTGGCCTCCATCGCCTCCTGCATTTGCTGCCGGAGATCCGCAATCCGCTCACGTCCGCCTGGTTGCACACGCTCGGTCTCGAGGCGGCGCTGTTCGTCCCGGAGCTGCGCTTCGGCGTGGCGCGCCGGGCTCGGGCGCGCCCGCGGCGTACTCAGCGGCCGCTCGTCCGGCGCGGGCGCCGAACACGAGCAGCTCCGGAAGCGAGTTCGATCCGAGCCGGTTCGCGCCGTTGATGCTCACGCACGCCACCTCGCCGGCGGCATACAGCCCGGCCAGCGGCGTCGCGCCATCGATGTCCGTGTGCACGCCGCCCATCATGTAGTGGACGACCGGCCGCACCGGAATCAACTGGGTGACCGGATCGATGTTCTGGTACTTCATGCACAGCTCGCGGACGAACGGGAGCTTGCGGTTGATCAGCGCGGCGCCGAGATGTCGCAGATCGAGGTGGACCACCGGTCCGTAGGGCGTGTCGGTCGTCCGGCCTTTCTCCAGCTCCTTGACGAACGCCTGTGACAGTCGATCGCGCGGCCCCAGCTCCATCGACCGGAGCACCGGCTTCGGCTGCGGCGTGCCGAGCGCGTAGTCCTGCAGGTAGCGATACCCGTCCTTGTTGATCAGGTATCCGCCTTCGGCTCGCGCCGCTTCCGTGATCAGGATGCCGGTGAAGGGGAGTCCGGTCGGATGGTATTGCACGAACTCCATGTCCTTGAGCGGCGCGCCGGCCCGATAGGCGAGCGCCATGCCGTCGCCGGTCTTGATCGCGGCATTGGTCGTGAAGGGAAAGACCTTGCCGCATCCGCCAGTGCAAAGGATCACCGCACGCGCCGGAATCACGTCGATCCGTCCGGTGGCGAGCTCGATGGCAATCACCCCGTGCACGCGGCCGTCGTCCACGAGCAGCTTCGTGACGAACCACTCGTCGTAGCGGACGACGGCGTTGTATTTGAGGGAGGTCTGGAAGAGCGTGTGGAGCATGTGGAAGCCGGTCTTGTCGGCGGCGAACCACGTCCGCATCTTCTTCATGCCGCCGAACGGCCGCACCGCGATCCGGCCGTCGGGCTCCCGGCTCCACGGGCAGCCCCAGTGCTCGAGTCGCAGCAGCTCCTGCGGCGCCTCGCGAACGAACGCCTCGACGGCGTCCTGATCCGCGAGCCAGTCGCCGCCCGAGATGGTGTCGTAGCAATGTTCGTCGTGGCTGTCGTCGGGAGCGATGACGCCGGCCGCGCCGCCTTCGGCCGAGACGGTGTGGCTGCGCATCGGATAGACCTTCGATACGACCGCGACGCGAAGGGTGGGCGCGGATTCAGCGATGGCGATGGCGGCGCGCAGCCCGGCGCCGCCACCGCCGACGAGGATGACGTCGAATGACGGGGTCACATCCACACTCAGGCCTCCGCCCGGGCTCGATCACTCCGCCGCCAGGAGCTCCTCGGTGAGCACCATGCCGTTATGGTGGACGATGCGGCAGGCGACACTGCCGTCGTGGTACTGGTGCCGGGTGCACACGCACCCGCAGGCATACTGGATTTCCTGTGTGAGCAGGGCTTCGTCGTCGCGGTCCTCGAAATCGTCGGCGTCGACGATACGGCCGCAGGGCGCCTGCTGCCCGGTCAGATGCTGGCGAGTGAGAGCCATCATTCAGCCTCCTGGCGACTTGCACGGGCCGAAAAACGGGTTATCCGGATCGTCCGCCGTAAGCGGCCGGACGAAGCGGGATCCCTCCGATGGTCACGTTAGCCGATGTTTGCGCCGCGAAACCCCGCGGCCGCAAACGGACGGGAGTGTAAGCGGGTTCGACCGTTGGACGCCAGTCCCTTTTTCCGGCGAGTCCGCACGACGGCCGCCCGCCAAGACCTTACCCTCCTGATCTCCTGCCCCTCCTGTGAATGCTTTTTCGGGGCGGCTGTCCCCCGTCAACAGGGCTCGCGCGGGATGATTTGGACAACTACGACATTTGTCGTATTGACATCTACGACAGTTGTCGTAGAATACCCCGCATGCCATCACCTGCACGGAAACCCACCCGCGCCGAAGTCGGCATCCTGCGCGTGCTCTGGTCGCGAGGCCCCAGCACGGTTCGCGATGTGGCCAGGGCGATGGGACGCGAGACCGCGTACACCACCATTCTCAAGCTGATGCAGAACATGACGGAGAAGCGGCTGGTCGTGCGTGACGAATCGTCGCGAACCCACGTGTATGCGGCGGCCGAGCCCGAGGAGCACACCAAGCGCCAGCTGGTGGCTGACCTGATCGACAAGGTCTTCGACGGATCGGCGGCACAACTGGTGATGCAGGCCCTGGCCGGGGCGAAAACCTCACCCGAGGAGCTCGCCGAGATCAGTCGGCTGCTGGCAAGGAAGCGAGGAGGACGGCGATGAATCCCTGGATTGACGTAATCGGCTGGACGCTGATCCATTTCGTCTGGCAGGGCGGCGTGCTCACCGGGGCCGCGGTCCTGATCTTGTGGTTGTGCCGGAGCCGCTCTTCGGAGGCGCGGTATGCCGTGGCGTGCTTCTGCCTGATCGCCATGCTCGCGTCGGCCGCTGGCGACGGCGGTGCGCCTGCGGGCGTCCGATCCGTTGCCCCCCACCGGTGAGAGCGTTGTCACGGGGATCCCCGACTCGGGCGCAGCACCGGCCCAACCTGGAAATGCAGGTAAAGGCGTCGCAACGCGCTGGGAGCGCCGCCCATGGCATCTTGACGGTGGACGCCGTCCTTCCGGCCGTGGTCTGGTTCTGGCTGGCGGGTGTCGCCGCACTGCTGATGAGGTTCTCGGGCGGCTGCTGGCGCGTCCATCGTTTGAGAAATGCGGCGTTGGCGATCGAGCGATCGCCCTGGCAGTCGGTGAGCGAGCGGCTGGCGCATCGGCTCCGGGTGCGGGTCGCGTTTCGCGTCGTGGAATCACCGCTCGTCGACGCTCCCGCCGTGCTCGGCTGGATGCGGCCCATCGTCCTTCTGCCCGTGGCCGTCCTGGCGGGCATTCCGCCGGACCAGATGGAAGCCCTGATCGCTCACGAACTGGCGCATATCCGCCGGCGCGACTATGCCGTGAACCTTCTGCAGACGATTGCCGAGGCCCTGTTGTTCTTCCATCCCGGCGTCTGGTGGGTCTCGGCGCGAATCCGCCAGGAGCGCGAGCATTGCTGCGACGATGCGGCGGTGGCGGTAAGTGGCGAGGCGACAGCTTACGCCGAGGCGCTGGCGACGATCGCGTCCGGCCGCCTGCGTGGAGCCGCCCTGTCGGTCGGCGCTGCGGATGGCTCGCTCCTGGGCCGGATCCGCCGGCTCGTCGATCTCCCGCAGGAAGAACAGCCGCATGCCTTCAGCGGCCTGGTGGTGGTGGCGCTGGGCCTGGCGCTTGTCGCGGGAACGATGGTGCTTTCCCGGCCGGCATCCGCGGAGGCCCGGACACCCGCCGCTGTGGCGCAGGCCAGCGGCGTCCGCAAGACCGATCATTTCGAGATCCACTACGCGCCAGCGCTCGACCTGCACGCCGATCGCATTGCTGCGGAGGCGGAGCGCGCCTACGAACGAGTGAGCGGCGATCTCCGGCACAACCTGGCGTTCACCGTCCCCCTGATCCTGTTCCGGACGACATCCGAGCTCGAGCAGAGCGTGCAGGCGGAGCGGACGAGCCGGACGCCCTCTGGAGGGCTTGCTCCGGGTCGAATCCTGTTTGCCGTCGACCATCCCGCCGATCAGTGGTACGGCCTGCTCACCCACGAGCTCACGCACGTCTTCGGATCCGACATTGTCCCTGGCAGGGGAATGGAGACGTGGATCGCCGAGGGCCTGGCCGAGTACGAACGCGGTCCGTGGGATCCTGGCGATCTGGTGACGCTTCGGGACGCGGTCCGGGCCAATGCAATACCGGTCGTCACCCAGCTTCCGGAGACCCCGGCCGGCAGCGGTTCACGGTTCGTGCCCGCGCTCGGGCACGCGGCATTCGACTTCATCGAGTCGCGGTGGGGAAAGCCGGGCGTCCGGCAGTTCCTCGTCGCGCTTCGGCGCGCTGCGACCGGCGGAGGCGACCCGTACGAAGCCGCGTTCCAGATGGGAGGAAACGAGTTCAGTCAGGCGTTCGAGCAATACCTCAAGACGCGATTCAACGGGGTCGCCGCGCAGGGCGTCGGGGACAGGTTCGATCGGGGTTCGACCCGCCGGATTGAAGGATCGATCGTGGCGATCAGCTTCCCGGTCGCAGCCGGACTCGCATGCCTCGAACTCTGGGTCGGCGCCGACAGCGAGAGCGGGCAACGGTGGGGCATCGAGTGTGGAGACACGCCCGCCGACGATCTCATGCGGATGTTGAAGCCAGGGCAGCAGGTGATCGTATCCGGCGCACCGGCTCGACAATCCGACACTCGGAGGCTGGTCCTTCGAGAGTTGGTGCGCCCATCCGATGGATTCACATGGGCTGGCGAGCCACGTTGAACATGCGCCGCACGCGCGTCCTGCGACGCCGCCTCGCTTTTGCTGTAGCGCCGCAAGGGGTCTCCAGCTAATATCCCGCCCGTCAGGGGCCCAACTCCACCGCACTCGCGGCTGCCTGCATCTCGAGACCGGCAGCCCGTCAGGCTTCCGTGCGCGTGGGGACGGCCCAGTCGTGCGTCCGCTCGCGGCCGCCCGGCGACCGTGGACGTGGAGATGAGCATGGAACCCGAGGCTGGTGACCCTCCTGCGTCGCTCCGGTGCGGCGCTCGTCGTCCTGGTGCTCCCGCTTGCGATTCTGATTCGCGTGGCGACCTCGCAGCCCGCCCCTCCCGCGCCGCTCGACCCGGGATTTCACGCCGCCGCGCAGGGGCTCACGCCGTCCGAGCGCGCCGGCCGCGAGATCTGGTTCAAGGCGACGGCCGGCAACGACCGCTTCCACACCTACGTCTTCCAGCAGCGGCTCGGCGTGCTGATCGACTGGTACCGCGTGCTCGCGGTCCTCGAGTCGCGGCGAGCGGTTCAAGACGTGGGGCATCATCAACGACCCCGACTGCTGCACGCCCGGGATCGCCGAACTGCCCGAAGAAGAGCCTCGACGAGACGTACGGCTTCGACTACTGCCCGGGCGACGACGACCTGCTCGCGCACGTCGGCAAGGCGGGCTACCGCGATCCCGCCTGCGACTTTCGACGATGCGCCGATCGATCCGAGCGACCCGCATGGCGCGAAGGATCAGCGGCAGAGTCGCGTGCGACCTGGCGTTCGGCACGTCGACCGGCGCGCTCGGCTTCCGCAAGTTTCCCGAATCCGCGCTTCAACGCCGAGCGGTGGCGCGCGCTGAACGGCTCGCCGGGCTCCTGGGACGGCTTCGACAAGCCGCTCGGCAGACAGCGGGCCGGACTCGCGGAACAGCCACCTGCTCGACGGCTCGATCGAGCCGCCGTTCCTGATCGGCATGTCGTGCGGCGCGTGCCACATCGCGTTCAATCCGCTGAAGCCGCCGGCCGATCCCGAACATCCGCGCGTGGGAGAACATCGACGGGCTGGTCGGCAACCAGTACAGCCGCGATCGTCCGAAATCATGGCCTCGGGGATGCCGGAGAACAGCCTCGAATGGCAGATCTTCTCGCACGCGCGCCCGGGCACCGTGGACACGTCCGCGGTCCCGAACGATCAGGTCAGCAACCCGGGCACGATGAATCCGCTCATCAACCTGCGAGCGGCGCCCGACGTTCGCGGAGCAGGTCACGCAGGTGGCGGCCCGTGAACGCCGTGCGCCGGCCGGATCGAACGAGCGCGCGTGCTGGTGCGAGCCGGGCAGGGACGGCAAGTGCTGGCAGCGGTCGCAGCAGACCGAGCCGGTGCATCACATCCTCAAGGGCGGCGAAGACAGCATCGGCGCGCTCGAAGCGATCCAGCGCGTCTACTTCAACATCGGCTCGTGCTCGGAGCAGTGCTGGGTCAATCACATCACCGACCTGCGCCAGGCCGATCCGAAGCAGCGCGGCTTCGGCCAGACGCCGTTCGACATCGGCCAGTGCCGGCGCGACTGTCCGAACTTCCGGGCGATCGAAGACCGGCTGCCAGAACATCGTCGACTTCCTGTTCACCGGCCGGCCCGCCGATCTGTATCGCGCGCGCGGCCTCGCGCTCGCAGGCCGAGCTCGTCGCGCAGCTCGATCGCGAGTTCGGGCCGAACTCGGTCGCGCGCGGCAGGGCGGTCTTTGCCGAGACCTGCGCGCGGTGCCATTCGAGCGCAGCCGGGGCCGTGGGACGCGCACGACGGATTTTCATGCCACCGTCGACGGGACGGCCCGACCTGCGCGCCGACTTCCTGAGCAACGAGAAGCCGATCCCGGTCACCGAGGTCGGCACCTACCGCTCCCGGGCGCTGCACTCGAACCACATGAAGGGACACGTGTGGGAGGAGTACGGCTCGGAGACGCTGCGCGCGCGCCCGGTCGTCGACGGCATCGACGAGCCGCACGACGGCGGCCGCGGCTACTACCGCCCGATCTCGCTGCTCAGCGTGTGGGCGTTCGCGCCGTTCATGCACAACAACGCCATCGGTCCCGAGATCTGCGGCAAGCCGACGAATCCGGCGGCGGAGCTGTACCGGAGCCCGTACGTGCTGCCCGGCACGTGGACGCGGATGCCGAACCCGCCGCCGTGCGTGCCGTTCGATCCGAGCGTCGAGGGGCGCTACCGGCTGTTCAAGGCCTCGATCGAGGAGCTGCTGAATCCCGAAGACGCGGCTGCCGAAGATCACGCTGATCGATCAGCCGATCATCATCGACGGCCCGACGTTCCCCGGCGAGGAACGAAGGCTTCCAGCTGCAGATTCCCGCCGGCATTCCCGCCGCGATCCCCGGCAACCTCCGTCACAAGGAACTGGTCGAGGATCTCGTGCTCGCGAAGACGAACGTGCAGCGACTGAAGGAGAAGTACCAGCCCGCGGACGGCGCGACGTCGACAAGATCGTCGCCGACGCTGCAGGACATCCTGAAGCAGCTGACCGCGGGCCTGGCAACGAGCGCCGAGATCGGTCGATCGCCCGAATCGGACGCGACCACCTCCCGTTCATCCAGCAGATGTACAGCAACAGCACCGCCGACGTCGAAAACGAAGGGCACACCTTCGGCCAGGGCCTGTCGCCCGCGGACAAGAAGGCGCTCATCGCGTTCCTGGCGACGCTGTAGGTAGGAGGCCCCCGATGAAGATGTCGAAGACCGTCCTCGCGATCGTGCTGGTCGCTGGTCGTCGCTCGGGAGTCGGCGTGTGGCTGTGGAAAGGACGCTCGCGGCCGGCCGACGTGACGTTTGCGAACGAGCCGCTGGACTTCGCCAGGATCGAGCACGAATACCCGCTGTCGATCGCACGAGCGCGAGTCGCTGACGCCGGAGCGCCTCGCCGAGTACTCGCAGGAGCAGGTCGACCAGATCTACGGCCGCCTGACCGCCGGACCGATCCCGGACGGCGCATACGACGGCGAACCTGTTCTTCCCGCGCGGCACCGACAGCGAAACGCGGCTCGGGGAGATCCTCGGCGGCCGGCTGAAGGCGCGGCTCGCCAGGCCTCGGCGTGCGCAAGACCGAAGGCCTCGGCCGAATGCTCTGGAAGGGGAAGATGTTCTACCGGAACGAGCGGCTGCTGCGCAACCGCATCGAGGATCTCGCCGTGCTCGCGCCGCTGACCGGCGGGAACCACCGAGGGCATCCAGAAGCAGTCGGTGAACGGCCGCGACACGTTCCTGCTGTTCCCGGCCAAGCTGTATTGCGGCCAGAGCCTGCTCGACGGCCGGCGCGAGTCGGTGATCATCGACTACGCGTTCACCGACGAGCTTCCCGGCTACCGCGAGCACCCCGACTCGCTCGGCGGCCGAAAGGGCCTGCGCATCCGCGACGAGATCCGGATGGTGCGCCCGGGCTTCTATCTCGGGACGCGCCTACATGAACCGCATCTTCGGGTTGAACTTCACGCTCTACAACGCCGACGCCGCGGCGGCCGGGCGCGAGGACTTCCGTGCCGGCCGCATCACGGAGGACTGCGGGCCCGGAACTCAGAGGGCATCCGCTGCACTTCGGCGGGAGCCCTGATGCCGCATCAGGAAGCGCTGACCGTCGTTGCCCCGATCAAACCGGGCGAGGTCGAGGCGGTCGCGCGGGTGCTCGGCACGATCCCCGATCACGTCGACGCCTGGGACGTGATCCCGTTCGAGAAGCTGCCCCGGATGCACTTCGCGCGGCTCGTGGTGTTCGACGAAACGAAGGATCTCGATGGCGACACCATCAGCGCGCAGCTGGCGTTGATGACCAACGTGGACGGACCGTCCGACGCGCACATGCGGGACCTGTCGCAGATCGCCGGCGCCCGGTCTGGACGCGGTCTTCGGCGCGTGCGCCGGCTATCCCGAGGACTCGCAGCGCACCCCGGCCACGCGCCTGCCGGTTCCTGCAGCGCTACCGGCGCGACGCGGCCGCCTTCTACGTGAACCGGCAGGGCCGATCGGTCGATCAAATCCTGAGCGAAGAAACGCTGCGGCGTGAGATCGGAACGTTCCTCGACTCGGCGGACTTCTCACGCCATTCGCCCGAGGCGCCTGCGCAAAGCCATCAGGGACTTCGTGGGCAGCCGTTCGGACCTGCAGTGGGCGCTCGAGCCTGCGGAGCCGCCGAGCCTCGCGTGGCGGATCCGGAACGTCCTCCACCTCGATCGAGCACGTCGGCATCGCGCTGCTGGCGTCACCGCTCGCGATCCTGCTGGCGCCGGTGCTCCTGGCGCTGCTGCGAGTCCACGAGAAAGCCGACGTGCCCGACTACGTCGCGGCGTCGGCCGAGAGCGTCAATCGGCTCCGCGCGGACGAGGACTTCTGGGTCCACAACCAGGTCATCGCGGCAGGGCTGCTTCAAGCGCGGGTCTGTTCCGGCAGCTCGTCACGACGGTGATCCTGCGAACCACCGACTTCGCCTGCCGGCACATCTACAACCGCGGTTTCCTGTCGGGCCTCAACACGCTCCACTTCGCGCGATGGGTGGCACTGGACGAGCGGGCGGCGCATGTTCTTCTCGAGCAACTACGACGGCAGCCTCGAGAGCTACATGAACGACTTCATCGACAAGGCGGCGTGGGGACTGAACGCCATCTTCAGCAACGGCGACGGCTTTCCCCGGACGTCCTTCCTGTTCTGCGGCGGCATCAGGGACGAGAAGGCCTACAAGCGGTTCCTGCCGACGCGACAGGTGCAGTCGCGCGTCTGGTACAGCGCATATCCGCACCTGACGACGAAGAACATCGCGAACAACGCCGCCATCCGCGCAGGGGTTGTCGGGCAGACTGAGCGCGGATGAAACGAAGGCCTGGCTGATGCGGTTCGGTGTGGGCAACCTGCTGCCGGCGTCCGGCCTGATTGCCCGCATCCTCGACAGCGTTCCGTGGGACAGGCTATGCCGCTTCTCGAAATAGACGACATCCAGGGCATCATCCTGTTCGGCTACGGGCGGCTGCGCAGCGCCTGCTACCTGCTGCTGCGAGATCACCGACCCCGCCGCGGCCCGAGGCCTGGCTGAGCACGCTGCCGCTTCTGCAGTGCACAGTTCAATCCCGACACCACGGATCGCGCCGTCAACGTCGCCTTCACGCCGGCGGGCCTCTCGCACCTTGGCCTGGGCGCGGAGCTGATGTCCGAGCTTCGCCGGCGAATTCATGCAGGGCATGACCGGCACCGAGTCATCGGCAGCGCATCCTCGGCGACGTCGGCGACAGCAGCCCCGATGGCTGGAACTGGGGCGGCCCACGCAACCCCCAGCCGCACGTGCTTCTGATGCTGTACGGACGCGACGACGGCGTGCTTGCGGCCGTCGCTCGAGCGAACAGGAGAGCGCCTTTGCGCGCGCGGGCCTGACCAGGATCGCGAAGCTCGACACGAACTGGCTGCCGAAGGGACGCGAGCACTTCGGTTTCCGGGACGGCGTGAGCCGGACCGACATCGAGGGCTTCCACACTGACGCGCCGACCGGAGAACACGATCGCGGCGGGCGAGTTCATCCTCGGATACCGCAACGCGTACGGTCAGTACACGCAGCGGCCGCTGGTGCGTCCCGACCAGGACCCGCGGGGTCTGCTGCCACCCGCGCCCGACGACCCGGCGAGCGCGGGATCTCGGCATGAACGGCAGCTATCTGGTCTTCCGCCAGCTCAGGCAGGACGTCCCGGCCTTCTGGAAGTTCATCGACGAGCAGACGAAGCGGATCCCGGGCGCCCGGATCCGGACGCGCACGGTGCGGCTCGCGTCGAAGATGATCGGGCGCTGGCCGAGCGGCACGCCGCTGGTGAAGGCGCCGAACGTCGACGATCCGGCCCTGTGCGACGACAACGACTTCTTCTACTCATCGCGGCGACGATCCGCAGGGCTTGAAATGTCCGATCGGCGCGCACATCCGCCGCGCGAATCCGCGTGACGCGCTCGATCCCGAGCCTGGCTCCGACCGCTCGATCGAGGTCGGCAAACGCCATCGCGTGCTGCGGCGCGGCCGGACTTACGGCCCGCCGGTCGCCGAGGCGATGGAGATTCCCGACATCATCGCGGCCGGGGACACCGGCGGCGATCGCGGCCTGCACTTCATCTGCTTCAACACGCAGATCGGCCGGCAATTCGAGTTCATCCAGCACACCTGGCTCAACAACCCGAAGTTCGACGGCCTCTACGAAGACGACGACCCGCTGGTCGGCGATCGCGGCGGCTCGCACGGCAAGCCCGGCGGCACGTTCACGGTGCAGGCCGAGCCCGTCCGAACCCGCGTGACCGGCATGCCGCGCTTCTCGCAGGTCCTCGGCGGCGGCTACTTCTTCATGCCCGGCATCCGCGCCGTGCGCTTCCTGGCGTCATTGCGATGACGATGACGCACGGTCGAGGCGATCCTCGACGCGCTTGAGGCTCGCATGGGCGCCATTGCCGCTTCGGGTGGCGCTCGGCATCGGCCTGATGATCCACGGCGGCATCAAGCTGTTCGCTGCCGGGCGGACACGAGAACATCGCTCACCTGATCGGACAACTGGGCGTGCCCCTGCCGGGCCTGATGGGATGGGTGGTCGGTTGCGTGGAGTTCTTCGGCGGGCCTGGGCATTCTGCTCGGGCGCGCTCTTCCCGATTACAACCGCCGTCAACGCCATGAACGTCGCCGGCCTGCTCGTGCTCGGCGGTCTGGCCGGCGGAATTCCCGACCCGCTGCCCGGCGGCGACCCGCTGCCGCAGTTCCGCGAGGCGTTCCTGATCCTCGCGGGCACCCTGACGCTGTTGCTGGGAGGGCCAGGGCGGCTCGCCGTCGATCGCCGACGACAGGCCGCCCCTTCGGACCTTAGAGCGGACCCGATTTCCACGGCCCCCAGATCGCAACGGTAGCGGCCCGTTCGTACTTCTCCGGTCCGACGGGAATCTGCACGGGACTGCGGTACGGCTGCGTCGTGCGCTCGTTGCCGCGGCCGTAGAGATTCACGAACAGCGTGTTGCCGTCAGGGCTGAAGCAGGCGCCCGCGAACTCGATGGTGTTCCGCAGGTTGCGCGCGATGTCGAAGACGTCGCCGTCGCGCGACACGCCGCGGACGTGCTGCGCCGCGGTGGCATCCTCGCAGAACACCACGCCGCCGCGCGGGCTGACGCAGCAGTTGTCAGGACCATCGAAGTGGTCGTGACCGGATGACTCGACGACCATCGTGATCGTCTGTGCGCCGATGTCGTACACCCAGACCTGCCCGAACCCCATGTTCCCGCCGTTGGTCGAGATGAAATAGATCTTCCCCTCGTCGTACCAGCAGCCTTCCAGCCGCCGGAACCGCGCGCCGCCCGCGGCCAGGCCCTCGATGAAGACCGATGAGAAGGTCACTCCGGTGACGCCATCAACCTGGCTGACCGGGAGTGGGATCGGGGTTGGCGATGTTCACCCACTCGATCCGCAGCGGCACGCCGACGATCTGGTCGATCGCGGCCTCGTAGTCGGGTCACGCCAACGACCTTGAGCATCTGAAGCTGGCCGGTCGGCGCCTCGAGATCGCCGGGACGCTGCGGCCGCACCGCGGGCATGTACCGGTAGAAGCCCGAGCCGTCACCCTGGTCTTCCGTCTCGTAGACGGCGCCGGTCGCCGGATCGACGGCCACGGCCTCGTGCGCGAAGCGGCCGAGATGCCGCAGCGCGACCGGCACTGCCGGTGTGCCCGGGACGGTATCGATCGGCACCTCGAAGATGTACCCGTGATTTTGCGCGTACCCGGTGGACGGAGGCACTGTCGAGCGTTTCCTCGCAACTGAACCAGCTGCCCCATGGGCGTGAGGCCACCCGCGCAGTTCCGGACCGTGCCGACGAGGCTCCAGTGCTGGCTGCACGAGGCGGCGCTGGCCATGCGGTTCGACCTCCAGCGTGGTTGTGCCGCCCGCCGCAAACTCGTCGTACGCGAACGCCCGCGGACCGTAGTGCGTCTCAAGTCGACCGTTGAGGATACCGGCGCTCGTCGAGGTGCTGCCCGCAGGCCTCGGCCGCAGCGTGTTGCCGGCCTGCCCGTCCTCCTGATTGCGTACCAGGATGATGTTGCCGTTCGGCGCCGCGAAGGTCGCCATGCCATCCATCGCCTTCGGGGTCGGGAACCCGTCCTCCATCGGGTCGCCCTTCGTTGGCTGATCACGCGATACTGGAATCCGGCCGGCAACGCGAGATCTTCACCGGCGGGGCGGAGCGGGCCATACCCGACACCGGCACGCCCCTGCGGCTCGCCCGCGAAGGCCGCTCGCGCCACGAGGCCATCGAAAAGACCACCACCAAGCGAGGCGGTTCCTGCGGCAACCGCGGAGCGAGCGAAAAACTGACGCCGATTCAGAGAGGACCGCTTCGAATGCATGTCGCAACCTCCGACTCGCCGGCAAGAATGCCGGCCGAAAGAGTCCGGCGAGCGTGGACGTGGCCAGGGCGCCAAACGGGCGGACGATGCTGAACGGAACTGCGGCTGGGATTGTGTGAGGAAACGCCACCGATGTGCAACAGAGCCGGGGAGTACGCCAGGAACCGGCATGACAGAGAATGGACTCCATGAATATCGAACACGTTGCCCTGCAGGTTCCCGATCCGGCCGCCATGGCCGACTGGTACGTCAACCACCTCGGGTGCTCGATCAAACGATCGACGGGCGAGCCCGCCTTCATCCGGTTCCTCATGGACGGCTCCGGCGACGCCATGATGGAGCTCTATCGCAATCCCCGCGTCGCCGTCCCCGACTACCAGTCGATGGATCCGATGCTGGTCCACATCGCCTTCGTGTCGCCGGACCCGGAGAGAGATCGCGATCGGCTCGTGGCCGCAGGCGCGAGCGTGGTGGACGACCATACGAAGACGCCCGCTGGCGATGAACTGGTGATGCTGCGGGATCCATGGGGGATTGCGCTGCAGCTCGTGAAGCGGGCGAATCCGATGCTGACACGTTGAGATATCTGCCATCGTCCTCCTGGCGGAACGTTGCAGTAACTGCGACTTGTGAGATGCAATCAGCGAAGTGGCCGGGCATTCTGAGGTGCACCGCGAATTGCAGCCTTGCACGTCATGGCGCTCACAGGTTCTCCTGAAACCATCGACCTCACGTCTCGGATCATTCAGGCAGGGATCGAGGTGCACAGCTACCTCGGGCCCGGATTGCTCGAATCACCCTACGTCGAATGCCTGGCATTCGAGCTGCGCGCGAGGGGAATGAAATTCGAGCGACAGCAGAGGCTTCCGATTATCTACAAGGGGGTCCGTCTGGAATACGGGTTTCGACTGGACCTGGTCGTTGAAGGTCTCGTGGTCGTGGAGGTGAAAGCGGTCGCGGAGATCCTCGAGGTTCACCGCTGTCAGCTGCTGACGTACCTCCGATTCAGCGGCCTTCCTGTAGGACTCGTCCTGAATTTCAACGTGCCGCTGCTGAGAGAGGGGATCGCCCGTGTCGTGAACGATGGCCACGGGCCGATCCTGCCGGTTTAGCGGCGCCTCCCACTTGTCTAAAAGATCGCCACGGAGTCACGGAGTTCACGGGGACGCACGGAGGACACTCGCTCGCTCCGCTCGCTCGCTTACTTACCGACCAGGTGCATGCTCGCCTGGCGGCGCACCTCACAGGGGAACGATGGCCGGAGACACCGACGACCGCGATGCCCCGTGCCGGCGCCGGCCGTCCCGGCCGGCGGGGCGCCCCGCATCGCCTACTCGACCGAGCCCGCAAACCAGCTTGTTTCCTCCGTGCGTCCCCGTGAACTCCGTGCCCCCGTGTTGTTCTTCGTCTGCGTGTGTCCGTGTCCTGTGCGAGTTGTTCTTTCCGTGCTCTCTGGCCGTCGGTCAACTAAGATTGACCACAGGAGCCCTAAGATGCACAGACGTCTCGCAAAGTCTGCATTCGTCACCCTGCTCTCCATATTGTTGACGTCGGTACCCTGCCTCGCGCAGGCGCCCACTACACAGAAGCCCTACGAACCCACCGTCGGCCAGGAAGGCAAGGACGCCGTCTGGGTGCCGACCTCGCAGGCGATGGTCGACAAGATGCTCGACCATGCCAAGGTCACCCCGCAGGACTTCGTGATGGACCTCGGTTCGGGCGATGGCCGCACGATATTCGGCGGCGAAGCGCGGCGCGCGCGGGCTCGGGATCGAGTTCAACCCTGACCTGGTCGAGTACTCGAAGCGGCAGGCGGCCGCGCAGGGCGTCGGCGACAAGGCCATGTTCGCGCAGGGCGACATGTACCAGGCCGACATTTCGAAGGCGACGGTCCTGGCACTGTTCCTTCTGCCGAGCAACATCGAGAAGCTCGTGCCCAAGTTTCTCGACCTCCCCGCCGGAACCCGGATCGTCGCCAACACGTTCTGGGTTTCCGACTGGACGCCGGACGACACGGTCATGCTCAAGGAAGGGTGCGAGAACTGGTGCACCTCGCACCTCTTCATCATCCCCGCCCGCGTGGAAGGGAAGTGGCAGCTGCCCGACGGCGTGGTCTCGCTGACCCAGCGCTATCAGATGGTGCAAGGGACCTACACCCCAAAAACCGGGACCCCAGCCGAGGTCAAGGGACGGCTGCGCGGGGCCACGATCACCGTGACCGTGGGGACCACCGAGTACGAAGGTACCGGTGACCGGCAACCGGCTCGAGGGGACGGCGAAATCTCCGAACGCCCCGCGGATCGTGGCGACGCGGATCAACTGAGCGCCATCGTCAGCGCGACGCCAGGAATTCGCGCGTCCATCGCACGCTCGCGTCGACGTGCTCGAGCTCTGCGGCGGCGTCGACCTGCCCCTCGGGCAGCGGGACGGGCGTCGCGGAATGCAGCAGATTGAGGAAGCGCTGGAACTCCCAGGCGGGCATGTGCCGATAGCCGTCCCAGAACGGGGCGTCGCGGAACGGCAGCGCGCGCGGGAGCCGGCATGACGATGACCTCGAGCATCAGGGGACGGCCCAGGCAGCGGGTGAGGAAGGCGTCGATGTACTCCTGGATTCGGACGTTCCCTTCGCCCATGCGTGTCCACGCGACCTCGGCGCCGCTCGCCGCCGGCCGCAGCGCGCTGTCGCGGGTGTGGCTGGCCAGGACGTAAGGCGCCAACGTCTCGAGCGTCAGGTGGGGATCCTCCATCGCCCACAGCGCGTTGCCGGCGTCGATGCAGACCCGACCACGTCAGGTCCGGCGGCTTCGACCAGCCCGGCGAGCTCGCGTGCCTGCATGTCGCCGGCGTGATTCTCGACCGCGATCTTCACGCCCGCCTCGAGCGCCCGCTCTCTGACGTTTTTCAGGACCTTGACCGCATCGGCGATGCGCGCCTCGATTCCACCCGGGGATACGCGGTCGCGGAAGGACCCGACGACGCAGCGGACGAACGGCGATCCGAGAATCCGGGCGACCTCGAACATCGCAATCAGCTGCGTTTCTGCATCGCCCGCGGCCGGGTTGAAGATGGTGGCGCTCGGGCAGATGGACAGCATGCCCACTTCGAGCTGGATCCCGAGCGCGTCGGCCCGGCTGCGGAGACGCTGCAACGACCCGGCGTCGGTCGGCCCGAGCAGTCGGGCTCGCTGAAGTGCACGACCTCGATGCCGCGCGCGGCGCAGAAGTCGAGAACGGCGATCGCCGAAAGACCCTGCGACCGCAGGCTGAACACATCGAGTCCGAGACGCGCGGGTGCCACGCCGCGATTATAAGAAACGCCACATCCGGGACCGGCTCGTCCGCTGGTCCGCTCGTCCGCTCGGCCGGACCAGCGAATCCCGGACCAGCGGATCGCGGCTCCGCGGACCAGCGGATCGCGGACCAGCGGATCTAGACTTGACCCATGCAACTGAGGTCGGCACGACTGTGCCTGGACTGTGAGGAAGTGCACGACGCCAAGATGTGTCCGGTGTGTGCCTCGGAAACCTTCGCCTACGTGATTCGGTGGATTCCCGCGCCCGAGCGCCGGATTCCGCCCGCGGCCGGAGGCGCCGGAGGACCCGGACGATACGGTTCGGACGACGCCGGTCGCGGCCGCCGACCCGGACGACACGGTTCGAACAGCGCCGGTGAGACGACCGGCGCCAGCCCCCAGCCGAGGCCTCATCAAGAAGGGCGTCGTGGGTCTCACGGCGATCGGGCTCGCCGGGTGGTTTTTCAGAAGGAAGCCTTAGTCGACTCCCAATTACCAACGCCGACTCCCAGGGGGAGTCGCTCGAACAATGGGGTGGAAGTCGGACCAACAAGCCTGTTGCCCGTCTTCCGTCCCCTTCTTCGAGCGGTTTCCCTTGGGAGTT
>CAWIKP010000007.1:0-34451 GCA_963836735.1 uncultured Acidobacteriota bacterium
GTCGGAGTGGACCGTAGCCCACACCGTCACGGCCCTCCGGCTCGCCCGCGAACGCGGCTCGCGCCACAGGCCATCGAATAGACCACCACCAAGCGAGGTCGCTCCTGCCGCAACCGCGGAGCGAGCAAAACTGACGCCGATTCAGAGATGACCGCTTCGACTGCATGTCGCAACCTCCGATTCGCCGGCAAGGATGCCGGCCGAAAGAGTGCGCAGAGCTGGACGTGGCCAGGGCGCCAAACGGGCGGACGATGCTGAACGGACTGCGGCTGGGATTGTGTGAGGAAACGCCACCGATATGCAACGGAGCCGGGGAGTACGCCAGGAACCGGCATGACAGAAATGGAGCCCATGAATATCGAACACGTTGCCCTGCAGGTTCCCGATCCGGCCGCCATGGCCGACTGGTACGTCAACGACCTCGGGTGCTCGATCGAGCATCGACGGGCGAGCCCGCCTTCATCCGGTTCCTCATGGACGGCTCCGGCGACGCCATGATGGAGCTCTATCGCAATCCCCGCGTCGCCGTCCCCGACTACCAGTCGATGGATCCGATGCTGGTCCACATCGCCTTCGTGTCGCCGGACCCGGAGAGAGATCGCGATCGGCTCGTGGCCGCAGGCGCGAGCCTGGTGGACGACCATACGAAGACGCCCGCTGGCGATGAACTGGTGATGCTGCGGATCCGTGGGGGATTGCGCTGCAGCTGGTCAAGCGGGCGAATCCGATGCTGACGCGGTGAGATATCTGCCATCGTTCTCCTGGCGGAACGTTGCAGTCGCTGCGACTTGTGAGATGCAATCAGCGAAATGGCCGGGCATTCTGGGGTGCACCGCGAATTGCAGCCTTGCACGTCATGGCGCTCACAGGTTCTCCTGAAACCATCGACCTCACGTCTCGGATCATTCAGGCAGGGATCGAGGTGCACAGCTACCTCGGGCCCGGATTGCTCGAATCACCCTACGTCGAATGCCTGGCATTCGAGCTGCGCGCGAGGGGAATGAAATTCGAGCGACAGCAGAGGCTTCCGATTGTCTACAAGGGGGTCCGTCTGGAATACGGGTTTCGACTGGACCTGGTCGTTGAAGGTCTCGTGGTCGTGGAGGTGAAAGCGGTCGCGGAGATCCTCGAGGTTCACCGCTGTCAGCTGCTGACGTACCTCCGATTCAGCGGCCTTCCTGTAGGACTCGTCCTGAATTTCAACGTGCCGCTGCTGAAGAGGGGATCGCCCGTGTCGTGAACGATGGCCACGGGCCGATCCTGCCGGTTTAGCGGCGCCTCCCACTTGTCTAAAGGATCGCCACGGAGTCACGGAGTTCACGGGGACGCACGGAGGACACTCGCTCGCTCCGCTCGCTCGCTTACCGACCAGGTGCATGCTCGCCTGGGGCGCACCTCACAGGGAGCGATCCCGGAGGCGCGATGACACCGACGACCGCGATGCCCCGTGCCCGGCGCCGGCCGTCCCGGCCGGCGGGGGAGCCGGGCGCACCGGCATCCACCGTGGCTTGCGTCCGCCCGCTCGTCTCCCCGCGCGCGTGGCCTTGCCTGGTCTTCACTCTTCGTTGTCACGGCTCCGACCTCCCCCCGTTTCAGCGGTCATCCGCGAGGACTGGGCCAACTTCGACCCGGCATCACGCCGCGGTTCACACTGGGAACGATTGCCGGAGACACGACCGCGATGCCCCGTGCCCGGCGCCGGCCGTCCCGGCCGGCGGGGAGGAGGGTGAACCGGGCGGACGAGGCCACCCGAGCATTCACCGTGGCTTGCGTCCGCCCGGTTCACTCCTCGCGCGCGCGCAGCGCGCGCCCGGGCACCCCGCATCGCCTACTCGACCGAGCCCGCAAACCAGCTTGTTTCCTCCGTGCGTCCCCGTGAACTCCGTGCCCCCGTGTTGTTCTTCGTCTGCGTGTGTCCGTGTGTCCTGTGCGAGTTGTTCTTTCCGTGCTCTCTGGCTGTCGGTCAACTAAGATCGACCGCAGGAGCCCTAAGATGCACAGACGTCTCGCAAAGTCTGCATTCGTCACCCTGCTCTCCATATTGTTGACGTCGGTACCCTGCCTCGCGCAGGCGCCCACTACACAGAAGCCCTACGAACCCACCGTCGGCCAGGAAGGCAAGGACGCCGTCTGGGTGCCGACCTCGCAGGCGATGGTCGACAAGATGCTCGACCATGCCAAGGTCACCCCGCAGGACTTCGTGATGGACCTCGGTTCGGGCGATGGCCGCACGATCATTTCGGCGGCGAAGCGCGGCGCGCGCGGGCTCGGGATCGAGTTCAACCCTGACCTGGTCGAGTACTCGAAGCGGCAGGCGGCCGCGCAGGGCGTCGGCGACAAGGCCATGTTCGCGCAGGGCGACATGTACCAGGCCGACATTTCGAAGGCGACGGTCCTGGCACTGTTCCTTCTGCCGAGCAACATCGAGAAGCTCGTGCCCAAGTTTCTCGACCTCCCCGCCGGAACCCGGATCGTCGCCAACACGTTCTGGGTTTCCGACTGGACGCCGGACGACACGGTCATGCTCAAGGAAGGGTGCGAGAACTGGTGCACCTCGCACCTCTTCATCATCCCCGCCCGCGTGGAAGGGAAGTGGCAGCTGCCCGACGGCGTGGTCTCGCTCACCCAGCGCTATCAGATGGTGCAAGGGACCTACACCCCAAAAACCGGGACCCCAGCCGAGGTCAAGGGACGGCTGCGCGGGGCCACGATCACCGTGACCGTGGGGACCACCGAGGACCAAGGTACGGTGACCGGCAACCGGCTCGAGGGGACGGCGAAATCTCCGAACGCCCCGCGGATCGTGGCGACGCGGATCAACTGAGCGCCATCGTCAGCGCGACGCCAGGAATTCGCGCGTCCATCGCACGCTCGCGTCGACGTGCTCGAGCTCTGCGGCGGCGTCGACCTGCCCCTCGGGCAGCGGGACGGGCGTCGCGGAATGCAGCAGATCGAGGAAGCGCTGGAACTCCCAGGCGGGCATGTGCCGATAGCCGTCCCAGAACGGGGCGTCGCGGAACGGCAGCGCGCGCGGAGCCGGCATGACGATGACCTCGAGCATCAGGGGACGGCCCAGGCAGCGGGTGAGGAAGGCGTCGATGTACTCCTGGATTCGGACGTTCCCTTCGCCCATGCGTGTCCACGCGACCTCGGCGCCGCTCGCCGCCGGCCGCAGCGCGCTGTCGCGGGTGTGGCTGGCCAGGACGTAAGGCGCCAACGTCTCGAGCGTCAGGTGGGGATCCTCCATCGCCCACAGCGCGTTGCCGGCGTCGATGCAGACCCCGACCACGTCAGGTCCGGCGGCTTCGACCAGCCCGGCGAGCTCGCGTGCCTGCATGTCGCCGGCGTGATTCTCGACCGCGATCTTCACGCCCGCCTCGAGCGCCCGCTCTCTGACGTTTTTCAGGACCTTGACCGCATCGGCGATGCGCGCCTCGATTCCACCCGGGGATACGCGGTCGCGGAAGGACCCGACGACGCAGCGGACGAACGGCGATCCGAGAATCCGGGCGACCTCGAACATCGCAATCAGCTGCGTTTCTGCATCGCCCGCGGCCGGGTTGAAGATGGTGGCGCTCGGGCAGATGGACAGCATGCCCACTTCGAGCTGGATCCCGAGCGCGTCGGCCCGGCTGCGGAGACGCTGCAACGACCCGGCGTCGGTCGGCCCGAGCAGTCGGGGCTCGCTGAAGTGCACGACCTCGATGCCGCGCGCGGCGCAGAAGTCGAGAACGGCCATCGCCGAAAGACCCTGCGACCGCAGGCTGAACACATCGAGTCCGAGACGCGCGGGTGCCACGCCGCGATTATAAGAAACGCCACATCCGGGACCGGCTGCGTCCGCTGGTCCGCTCGTCCGCTCGGCCGGACCAGCGAATCCCGGACCAGCGGATCGCGGCTCCGCGGACCAGCGGACCAGCGGATCGCGGACCAGCGGATCTAGACTTGACCCATGCAACTGAGGTCGGCACGACTGTGCCTGGACTGTGAGGAAGTGCACGACGCCAAGATGTGTCCGGTGTGTGCCTCGGAAACCTTCGCCTACGTGATTCGGTGGATTCCCGCGCCCGAGCGCCGGATTCCGCCCGCGGCCGGAGGCGCCGGAGGACCCGGACGATACGGTTCGGACGACGCCAGTCGCGGCCGCCGACCCGGACGACACGGTTCGAACAGCGCCGGTGAGACGACCGGCGCCAGCCCCCAGCCGAGGCCTCATCAAGAAGGGCGTCGTGGGTCTCACGGCGATCGGGCTCGCCGGGTGGTTTTTCAGAAGGAAGCCTTAGTCAACTCCCAATTACCAACTGCCAACTCCCAAGGGGAGTCGCTCGAACAATGGGGTGGAAGTCGGACCAACAAGCTTGTTGCCCGTCTTCCGTCCCCTTCTTCGAGCGGTTTCCCTTGGGAGTTGGGAGTTGGGAGTTGATCCTAGAGAGCGACCGCGATCTGGAACGTAGCCGCGTATCCTGACCCAGTACTACCCGTGGGTGTCACCAGCTCGGATGACAGGCTGTCGGCAAAGATGCCGTCGGCGGCGTTCGAGATCGGGTTGGTCCCGCGCCCCGCATACACACCGGACCCGTGGACCGTGTTGTTCACCGACTCCGGGAAGGCAATCTGCGTCACCTTGCGCGACACTCCGTTGATCGTGACTTCGGCGTGAATGTGGGTCGCGCGTCCCTGATACCAGCCGGGATAGATGGTCGTGAAGGTGACCTCGCCATTGCTGTTCGTGGTCTGGATGCCGCGCAGATAGGTCTGGGTGGTCTGGCTGCCGTACTGCGAATAGTTGCCCGCGGCATCGACGTGCCAGATCTCGACGTTGGCGTTTGGCACCGCCGCGCAGCCGGCGTTCGTGTTCACGACCTTGATCGTCAGGGTCAGGACGGCGCCCTGCTTGCTCTCGCGGATGTCGCTCCGGAACAGGTCCGTCAGCGAGGGATACGGGCCAACCGTCTCGGTCGGCGTGACGCTGCACGCGGCATTGGTGCTGGTGGTGGACGTCGAGGTGGACGGGGCCGACGGGCTGGTCGGCGAATCGCCGCAGCCGAACGCGACCGCCGCCCCGGCCGCTCCCATGATGGTCATCGCTTCACGGCGTCCGATCTTCTTCGAGCTCATTGCAACTCCCGGTGGTTCTGCGCGGCGGTCCGTTTAGAGCTACCAGCTTCCAGCTAACAGCTTCCAGTAAGCTCGAGCCTTTGCTGGTAGCCGGCAGCTGTGCAGCTGGTAGCTACGTTACGAGCCATTCAACAGGAGAGGCATGGCAGGACCATGGCAGCGATGTGAAAATTGATCGTGGTCATAGCCCGATCGGCCGTCTCCGGCCGTCCTCCGCGATAATGTACGGACGACTTTGACCACGCGCCGCATCTCGGGCCCTCCGGTTCTTGTACTCCTGCTGCTCGCCGGCTGCGGCTCCGGCGGCTCGGGAACCGCCCCGGCCATCGTTCAGCCAGGCGCCCCCGGAGAGGCCAGCAAGGTGATTGGCGCCGACCGCGCTGCCGACACTTCCAAGGTCTCGTTTACGTCCGCCGATGTCCGGTTCATGCAGGGCATGATCGGCCACCACTCCCAGGCACTCGAGATGACGGAGACCGTCCGATCGCACAGCGGGAACGAAGGCATCCGGGCGCTCGCGCTCCGGATCGAGGTCTCGCAGGCCGACGAAATCAAGATGATGCAGGACTGGCTCGCGGCACGGCGTCAGCCGCGGCCGGATCCGCACGCCCATCATGCCGCCGGCGCCACGTTGATGCCGGGCATGCTGACGCCGGAAGAGATGGCGCGGCTGTCGGCAGCGCGCGGACCGGAGCTCGACCAGCTCTTCCTGCAGCTCATGATCAAGCACCACGAGGGCGCGCTGGTCATGGTCAAAGATCTGCTGGCCACGCCGGGGGCGGGACAGGAAACCGACGTGTTCGCGTTCGTTTCGGACGTCGAAGCGGATCAACAGATGGAGATCGACCGGATGCGCGCGGCGCTTGCCGCGTCGAAGGAGCCTTAAATGAGACGGGTGTGTTCAACGGTAACGATTGGCGATACTGCTGCTTGCTGCCGCGGCCGTGCCCCTCGCCGCCCGCCAGCGCGCCGCGGCGGACGCCGGGGCCGCAGCGAAACCGGGCGCGGCCTCGGATCCCCGGGTTGGCCTGAAGCCAGGGCTGCGCGATGCGGGCAAGGTGGCGCGGCACCTGGAGCTCGTCGCCTCGATGCCGAAGCCGTCCGGCTTCTTCGATCCCGAGCGCACCCGCTGGCGAACCGACGCCGCCCGAGCGCCCCGAGGAGGACAAGCCGGAGCCGCCCGCACCGGAACCCGCGCCGGCGGCGCCAGCTCCGCGATCCGGCGGACTCAGCTTCGCGAACTCGGATCTTGCCTTCCAGGGTGAGCACCTGTTCATCGGCAACTTCAACGGCTTCAATACCTACGACATCGAGGATCCGAAGAAAGCGCGCCTGATCGCGTCCGTGGTCTGCCCGGGCGGGCAGGGCGACGTCTCGGTTCATGGCAACCTGCTGGTCATGTCGGTGGAAGAGACGCGGGGGAGGCTGGACTGCGGGACGCAGGGGGTGTCAACGCCTGTGAGCGCCGAACGCTTCCGAGGAGTACGGATCTTCGACATCAGCGACGTGCGCAAGCCGCGCCAGGTCGCGGCCGTGCAGACCTGCCGCGGGATCGCACACTCACACGCTCGTCACCGTGCCGAACGACAAGGAGAACCTGTACGTCTACGGATCGGGGACGAGCGCGGTGCGCTCGGGCGAGGAGCTCGCCGGCTGTTCGAACAAAGATCCGAAAGACGACTCGAACACCTCGCTCTACAGCATCGACGTCATCCAGGTTCCGCTGGCAGCGCCGGAGAAGGCCCGGATCGTCAACCGCCCGCGCATCTTCGCCGACCCCGCGACCGGCAACATCGCGGGCCTGTGGCCGGGTGGCACGCAGGGCCCGGGCACGCAGAAGGCGAGCGCGACCAACCGGTGCCATGACATCACGGTGTTTCCCGAAGCCGGCCTCGCGGCCGGCGCCTGCTCCGGCAACGGGATCCTGCTGAACATCTCCGATCCGGTGCATCCCGTCCGCCTCGATGCCGTCGCCGACAAGAATTTCGCGTTCTGGCATTCGGCGACGTTCAACAACGACGGCACCAAGGTCATCTTCACCGACGAGTGGGGAGGTGGGACGCGCCCGCGCTGCCGGCCGACGGATCCGCCCACCTGGGGCGCCGACGCCATCTTCGACGTCGTCGACGGGAAGCTTCGCTTCGGCGGCTACTACAAGCTGCCTGCGCCGCAGACCGAGCAGGAGAACTGCGTGGCCCACAACGGGTCGCTGATCCCGGTGCCCGGGCGCGACATCATGGTGCAGGCCTGGTATCAGGGAGGTCTTTCGGTGTTCGACTTCACCGATTCGACCAAGCCGGTGGAGATTGCCTTCTTCGATCGCGGGCCGCTCGACGCCAGGAATCTGATTACCGGCGGCTACTGGTCGACCTACTGGTACAACGGACACATCTACGGGTCGGAGATCGCCCGGGGGCTCGACGTCTTCAGGCTGCTGCCCAGTGAATACCTGTCGGAGAACGAGATCGAAGCGGCCGCGCTCGTGCGCCCAGGCGTCTTCAACGCGCAGGAGCAGATCAAGGTCGTCTGGCCGGCCGCCTCACCGGTTGCGCGCGCCTATCTCGATCAACTCGCCCGGACGCACGGGATCAAGCCGGAACGAGCGGCCGCTATCAAGACGGCCCTCGAACGAGCGGACAAGGCGCACAGCGCGAAAGACAAGGGGGCGCGCGGCCGAGCAGTTGAAGACACTCGCGGCCCAGGTCAGCGAGGACGCTGGCGCCGCGACGGGACGGGATGCGACGCGGTTGAAGGCACTGGCAGCGACGCTCACGGGCCGGAGCGGAGGACTTCAATAACCGATGTAGAGGCGGGTCTTTAGACCCGCCTGCGCAGGCGGTCTTTAGACCCGCCTGTGAGGCCGGGTCTGAAGACCCGGCCCTACAACGAACCCGCTACACCGAACCCGGACCCGAGCCGCGATTCACCGAATCAACACCCGCCCCCCGAAGATGAAGGTGCTTATCCGGTTGTCGATGCGGCCCTGATCGGCGATCTCGGAATCACCTTTGATTCCGGCCCCGCCGTACTCACCATAGACGGCGAACCTCCGGCCGATCCACGCCTCGGCGCCGCCGCCGAGGAGCCATGCCCAGCCTGACGTGTCGGCACTGACGGTCGTCGTCCGTGCCGGCGTGACCGTCGTCACCCCGTTCTCGTCGGTGACCGAGAATTCGTCGATGTGCTGCGTGGTCCCCGACTCGGCGCGGTGATAGTTGAACCCGGCCTTGAAATAGAAACGGACCGGACCAGCGGGTACGCCGATCTTGCCGGCCCCGTAAAACAGGTGCGGCTCGAGGAAGCTGTCGAATCGGTACCCCTGGCCGCTGCCTTCGATGGTGAGGTCCGGCGGTTTGAAGTAGCCTCCCTCCGCCGACACGAACTTCGAGAACCAGTACTCGCGCACCCACCGTGTAGCTGAAGCCGGAATCGTCGCCCGAGCACGTCGGCACGCCGCTGCAGCCGAAATCCAGCGCATCGGTGTAGTTGACCATCGTCGCGCCGCCGAACGCCACGAGGCCCGTGGGGGCCGACCGGCGCGGACCGCGAGTGCGGAGGCTGTAGGACCCCTGGCGCAACAGCAGCGTGGCCACCGGGCCGCCAACGTTGACGACCACCGAGCTCACGCGACGGATCAGGAAGACTCCCGTGATCTCCTGCCGCGTGCACCCGGCTTCGGGGGGCAGCGGCGCTCCGTCTCGTTCGATGATCGTGACCGTCTTGGCGGCATCGCAGGTATCGACGAAAACCCTGGCGTCGATTTCCTGCTTCTTCACATGCGTGGCCAAATCTATCGGAATTCTCACATCGCCGTTGCCATCGGTCTGGGCCGATCCAGCTTTGGTGGAGTTCACGACCAGGTTGATAGTCGAACTGGCGGGAGCTTTTCTGACGTACAGCGTCTGGGCGGCGGCGGTGCCACTGCCCGCAAACAAGGCGAGCGCGGCCAAGGACAGCGGCCGCAACGATTTCAGCATCCAACGATTATCGTTAGCATTTCACAACCGAAGCAACTGCTTTGCGTTTCCATGCAGCAACTTGCGTTCGATCACACTGTTGCCGGCAAGCCGCCGGATGGCCGCGATCGTCTGCGATCCCTGGCAGCGCGGGCCGGTGCCGTCGTGATCGCTGCAGTCGCTCCCGTAGACCAGCTTCGACTGGTGGCGCGCCAGAAAACCGCGGGTGAAGTCCTCGTCCCGGGTCAGCGCGTTCAGCCCTGAACCGGCCGACAGATCGCCGAACATGTTCGGATAATCGGTGAGATAGCGGTCGGTCAGGCCTCCTGGCGTGACCGGCCCCTTCGGGTAGAGCACTTTCTGATCGGCGTGGTTCTTGTCGATGTTCGCCCACCAGGTCTGCGCGTGGCCGATGAAGTTCACCCGGGGGTATTTCTCGAGCATGCGGTGAAATCGTTCGAAGCCGAGATTGAAGCGCTCGAACTGCCAGTGCATGAGCACCGGCACACGGTGGTCCTGCGCAATCTGAAAGATGCGCTGCATCTCCGGCGAGTCGCAGGCGACGCCGAACTTCTGCTCGGCGATCATCACGCCTCCCCGCTCCAGATACTTCTCGATCTCAGCCCGTGTATCGTCGAGGTCGGGAACCTCGTTGGCGGCGAAGCGGTACTCGGCGGCATGGGCCCTGGCGAAGCGCCAGCAGGACTCGTTTCCGAGCGCCTCGGCTTCGAGCGCGTTCGATGCCCCATTGTTGGTGGATGGCCGGTTGACGGGGCGTCCTGCCGGCAGGAGAACCGTCGTCGTGACACCCATGGCACGCTGGTGGGCCAGCAGCACGGCATCGGGCCGGCCGGTGTAGTTGAGATGCTGATGGATGTCGATGATCGGCTCGCCTCCGGGCGGCGCCGGTCCCACCGGGCCTTGCGCGGCCGTACCGAGGAGCGCCAGACTTGACGCGGCGAGAAACTCACGCCGGGTCGGGTCACGACCGGAAAGGGGGAGAGGCCTGCCAGGTGATGCCATCAGCCATGAAAGCTAACACGTCACACAATCTTTCCGGACTCCCGCCTTCGCGCTGCGCGCTACGGCGGGCAAGGCGGGGCTCGGGGCTCCCGCCTTCGCGCTGCGCGCTACGGCGGGCAAGCGGGGCTCGGATTTCTTGCTGTCTTGGGCGTGGCCGTCGCCGTGGTCACGGTACCAGCCTTTCAGGGCTCCATCCCGAATCGCCCATGGCCGCCCGCCGTTCAACCGATGCCGCCCGAGTCGCCGCCGCTGACGCCCGAGGCCGCGCTCCAGACTTTCTACATGCCGCCCGGCTACCGCATCGAGCTGGTCGCCAGCGAGCCGCTCATCCAGGAACCGGTCGCGCTCGACTGGGACCTCGAAGGACGACTGTGGGCCGTCGAGATGCCCGGATTCATGGCCGACCTCACGGGCTCCAACGAGCACGAGCCGATCGGCCGCGTCGTGGTCCTCGAGGATGTCGACCGCGACGGCCGCATGGACAAGCGGACGGTATTCGCCGATGGCCTGGTTCTGGCGCGGTCGATCAAGGTCCTCGACCGCGGGGTGCTCGTCGCCGAGCCGCCAAACCTCTGGTTGATGAAGGACACGACCGGCGATCTGAAGATGGACACGAAGGAGCTGGTCACGAATCAGTTCGGCAGGTTCGACGGCGATCCGCAAAACAATGCCAACGGATTCGTCTGGGCGCTCGACAACCGGTTGTATACCGCCGGTCTGGCCGACGTCCAGCTTCGCCTGAAGAACGGCGCATTCGAAGTGACCCGGACGCTCCAGCGCGGCGAGTGGGGCGTGACCCAGGACGACGCCGGCCGCATCTATAGGAATACCAACGAATCCGCGGTGCACGTCGATCTCGTGCCGACGACCTACTACGCGCGAAACCCGAACCTCGTGCGGACGCGCGGCAGCTACGATCGCCTTGCCACCGCCAATGAAGACCTCAATATCGTCTGGCCGGTCCGTCCGAATCCTGGAACCAACCGCGCGTATCAGACCGGCATCGACCGCACGGACGGCACGCTCTTGAAGTTCACGTCAGTGTGCGCGCCGCTCGTCTACCGTGGCGATCGCCTTCCGTCGGAGCTCTACGGCAACGTGTTCGTCGCCGAACCAGCCGCGAACCTGGTGGGACGGATCGTGCTCGAGCAGGACGAACGCGGACTGACCGCGCGCAAGGCCTATCCCCGTGGCGAATTCCTGGCGTCCACGGACGAACGATTCCGTCCTGTCTACATCACGAACGCGCCCGACGGGACGATGTACATCGCGGACCTGTATCGAGGCATCATCGAGCACCGGATCTCGATTACCGAGTACCTGCGCGACCAGATTCTCGAGCGGCGCCTCGATCGTTCGACCGGATTCGGCCGGATCTATCGGGTGATGCACGAGTCGGCCGCGCGTGACCTTCGGCCACCGTTCCCGGCGGGCGGCTCGTCGAATGGTCAGCTGATCGAAGCGCTGTCACATCCGAACGGCTGGTGGCGCGACACCGCCGAGCGGCTGCTCGTCGAGCGGAACGATCAAATCCATCGGCCCGGCGGTGCTCGCGCTGGCCTCGGGATCTGCCCCATGGCGAACGCGCCTGCCTGCGCTGTGGATACTCGACGCACTGGATCTGATCGATGTGGGGACGGTCACCAAAGCCCTGCAGGATGACGCGCCGGAAATCCGCGTTGCGGCGATCCGCATGGCGGAGCGGTGGCTCGGCGAAGCCAACCATCCGATCCAGGCCGCAGTCCTCGCCCGGACCTCGGACACGAACTGGTGGGTACGCCAGCAGCTGGCCGCGTCTCTTGGAGCGCTGCCCGCAGGTGTCAGGGAGGCTGCTGTGGTGTCGCTGCTCGAACGGGCGGGCGATGACCCCGTGGTGATGGACGCGGCCATCAGCAGCCTGCGAAGTGTGGAGTCCGCGGCGCTCGGTCGCATGATCGACGCAGAGTCTCAGTCGTCACCACACAAAGAGGCGGCCGTCACGATGCTGGCTGCGACGATCGCGCGTGCCGGAGAAGACGAGGCGGTTCAGACGCTGCTGGCCAAGGCCGCGAATCCAGGCGGATCCGCGTGGAGTCGGGAGGCGATTCTGCGCGGACTCGAGATCAATCTCCTCGGTGCGGCGATGCCGGGGAATCCGCACGGGAAGAGGCGCCGCGACGACCGCAACGCCAAAGCCGCTGCCGTGTCCGACCTGCCCCGGCGGACGCGCCGGCCCTGGCGGAGCATACGCCTTCGCCCGGCCGCCCGACTGGCCTTCGTCTCAGCTCCGCAGCGGCCCGGAGCTGAGGTTGAGCCGGGAGCCTCGTGCTTTTGCCACTTTCGCGGCAGGCACGGATCCCAAGGCGCAGCGCGCGACGGCGCTCCTTGCAAAGATCACCTGGCCTGGCAAACCGGGCACCACGGCGGTCGCTCCGCTGACCGCCGACGAACAGCAACGATTCGACAAAGGCCGCGAGATCTACCGCAACATCTGTCAGGGCTGCCATCAACCCGACGGCCGTGGGCAGGACCGGATCGCGCCGGCGCTGGTCGGATCCGTCCTCGCCCTCGCACGGGCCGACATACCCGCGCGAATACTGTTGAGCGGCAAGGAAGGACCGACCGGACTGATGCCCCCGATCGGATCGACGATAGACGATGAGCAGATCGCGGCGGTGCTCACCTACGTGCGGCGCGAATGGGGACAAGCGGGCGATCCCGTGTCGGCCGCGGCGGTAGCCGAGGCGCGGCGCGCGACCGCGGACCGTAACCGTCCATGGAAGCACGACGAGCTGATGGCGATGGTGGGGAAGTGACCCGGACACGTCGCGGCCGCGTCCGCGCCCGAGTTGGCGCAATCTTCCTTGTGGTCGCCGCAGGCGTCGTCACGTTGAGCGGCGGGCAGCAACGGTGGCCGCCCACCGTGGAGCCTGTCTCGACGCGGGCTCCCGTGCTTTCTCCGGCGGAGGCGCTCCGGACGTTTTCCATGCCCCCCGGTTACCGGCTCGAGCTCGTCGCGAGCGAGCCGCTCATTCAGGATCCAATCGCCATCGACTGGGACCCCTCCGGAAGGCTCTGGGCGATCGAGCTTCCCGGCTACATGCGCGACATCAAGGCGTCCGGTGAGTACGACCCAATCGGGCGCATCGTCGTGCTCGAGGACGCCAATGGCGGATGGCGCCATGGATCGCCGCACGGTGTTCGCCGACGGGCTCATCCAGCCGCGGGCGATGAAGGTGCTCGAGCAGGGTGTGCTCGTGGGCGAGCCGCCGAATATCTGGCTGATGCGCGACACGGATGGGGATTTGCGCAGCGATCGAAAGGAGCTGATCAGCGCCGGGTACGGGCGCCGGGAGACCAACGTCGAGGTCAACGCCAACGCCCTGCTCTGGGGACTCGACAATCGCATCCACATGGCCGGAACCGGCGCCGACATGGTGCTTCGATATGTCGATCGCACGTTCCAGGTACAGCGGTCCCTTTCACGTGGGCAGTGGGGTGCGACGCAGGACGACGCCGGCAGAATCTATCGGAACCACAACGAGTCGGTTCTGCACGTGGACCTGGTCGCAACGCCGTACTTCGCGCGCAATCCGGCCCTGCTCCGGACTCGCGGCAGCCACGAGGCGCTTCAGGATCCCGCCGGCAACATCAACGACGTCTGGCCGGCCCATCAGACGCCGGGCACCAACCGCGCCTACCAGGGCGGCATCCTGCGCGCGGACGGCACGCTCGCGGCCTACACCGCCGCGTGCGCGCCGACGGTCTATCGCGGTGACCGGCTGCCGGCCGACTTGTACGGAAACGTCTTCGTCGCCGAGCCCACGGCGAACGTGGTCAGCCGGTTCGTCGTCACCGACGACGGATCGACACTTCGAGCGCGAAAGGCCTATCAACAGGCGGAGTTCCTGAGCTCGACCGACGAGCGGTTCCGGCCGGTCTACCTGTCGAACGCGCCCGACGGCACGTTGTACGTGGTGGATATCTACCGGGGAATCATCCAGCATCACACCTACATCACCGAGTACCTGCGCGATCAGATCGCCAGCCGATCGCTCGAACAGCCCATCGGCCTCGGTCGGATCTATCGCGTCGTGCACGAGGGCACGGTGCGCGATCGCACCACATTGCCGGCGATCGGCTCCCGCTTCGCAGCTCGTGGACCTGCTGTCGAATCCAAACGGCTGGTGGCGCGACGCCGGCCAGCGCCTGCTGGTCGAGAGGGGAGACCGATCGGTCGAGCCGGCGCTGACCGCGCTGGCGCACAGCGCATCAGACTGGCGCACTCGCGTCCACGCGCTCTGGACGCTGGACGGTCTTGCTGCAGGGACGCCCGCGACGGTTGCCAAGGCGCTGGGGGATCCATCACGAGATGTGCGAGTCGCTGCCGTCCGGATCGCCGAACGGTGGCTCGGAGAGAAGGATCATCAGCTGCAACAGCAGGTGCATGGCCCTGGCCGACGATTCGGACTGGGCGGTCCGCCAGCAGGTCGTGGCGTCGATGGGATCGTTGCCGCGCGGCCTTCGTGAGCGATCGATTGCCGCAGTTCTCGATCGCCATGCGCTCGACCCGATCGTCGCTGACACGGCGCTCAGCGGTCTCGAGGGTGGTGAAGCGGCGGTGCTCACGATGCTGCTCGGGCCCGACGTCGAACCAACCGCCTCGCGCGAAGCGGCGATCGCCGTGGTGGCAGCGACCATCGTCAAATCGGGACAGGAAGGTGCGGCAAGCGACTTGTTCCAGCGGACTGCCGACCCCGGACGTCCGGCCTGGCAGCGCGCGGCGCTTCTCCGCGGAGCAGAGATCGCGGTGCTGGGGGCGCCGATGCCAGGGACGCCGACGCCGGTACGCGCGCGCGGGCTCCGCGCCGGCGCCCTGTGCGACATGTCCCGGTGGTCGTGCCGGGCCCGGGTGGCGCGTATGCTTTCCGCGTCCGGCCGATTGGCCGTCATCCACCGGTCGATCCAATGCTCCTGTCGTGCGGTTGACGCGCGAGCCCAGGCCGCTGATGGATCTCGCCGCCGCGAGCGGCGAGCTCAGCGCGCCGGGCGGCCGCGCTGCTGGATCGGGTAACCTGGCCAGGGAAGGCGGGCAATGCGGACGCGACGAGACCGCTGACACCAGCCGCAGCAAGAGCAGTTCGATCGCGGCCGGGAGGTCTATCGAAGCATCTGCGCTGGCTGTCACCAGCCAGACGGGCGTGGACTCGAGCGCGTCGCGCCGGGGCTGGTCGGATCACGATTCGCGCTCGCCGCCGCGGAGACTCCAATACGGATACTGATGAACGGCAAGGAAGGCGCGACCGGACTGATGCCGCCGCTCGGTGGCGCATTGGACGACGAGCAGATTGCCAGCGTGCTCACCTACGTGCGACGTGAATGGGGCCAGGGTGCGGACCCGATCGACGCGACCGACGGTGAGAACCGTTCGAAGCGCTTCTGCCGGGCGCACGCGGCCGTGGACCGAGGCCGAGCTCAACGCTGTCGTCAGGCGGACGGGGAGGCGGGCGCCGATGAACGAAACGATCTCGGCGCTTCGCTTCGACAATGCGTTCGTTCGAGACCTGCCTGGCGATCCGAGCTCGGCGCCACACTCGCGCCAGGTCTACGGCGCAGCATATTCGCGCGATCCAGCCCACACCCGTGGCCTCGCCGCGGCTGATCGCGTGGTCGAGAGAAGTCGCGGCGCTGGTGGGATTCACGTCCGGACGACATGGCATCGCCGCTCTTCGCCGAGGTATTCGGCGGCAACGCTCTGCTCGACGGGATGGAGCCCTACGCCGCGAACTACGGCGGCCACCAGTTCGGGCAGTGGGCCGGACAGCTCGGAGACGGGCGGGCGATCACGCTCGGGGAAGTGCTGAACGCATCAGGGCAGCGATGGGAGCTTCAGCTCAAGGGCGCGGGGCCGACGCCGTACGCGAGGCGTGCTGACGGGCGAGCGGTGCTGCGGTCGTCGATCCGGGAGTTCCTGTGCAGCGAGGCGATGCACCATCTCGGCGTGCCGACGACGCGTGCGTTGAGCCTGGTGCTGACCGGTGATCAGGTCCTCCGCGACATGTTCTACGACGGCGATGCGAAGCTCGAACCGGGCGCCATCGTCTGCCGGGTCGCGCCGTCGTTCATCCGCTTCGGCAATTTTCAGCTCCCGGCGTCGCGCAGCGACTTGCCGCTGCTCGAACCAGCTGATCGATTTCACGATCCGCCGGGACTTCCCCGAGCTGTTTGCTGCGCGGCGGCGGCGACCGTCCGAGCGAAGAGCGTGCGCGCGCGAGTGGTTCGCCCAGGTCTGCGAGCGGACCGCCGCGATGGTTGCGGGCTGGATGCGGGTCGGGTTCGTCCACGGCGTGATGAACACCGACAACATGTCGATCCTCGGCCTGACGATCGACTACGGACCGTACGGCTGGATCGACGACTTCGATCCGGACTGGACGCCGAACACGACCGATGCCGGCGGCCGCCGTTACCGCTTCGGCGCGCAGGAGCAGATCGCCTACTGGAACCTCGCGCGCTTCGGCGAAGCGCTGGCGCCGGTGTTCGGGTCGCTGGATCCGCTGCATGCGGGAATGCAGCGGCTACGTCGAGGAGCTGTCGCGAGTCACGAAGGACAACATCGCAGCCAAGCTCGGGTTCGAGCGGTACACGGACGAGGACCTGACGCTGATGCGCGACCTGCAGGAGCTGCTGCATCGGGCCGAAGTGGACATGACGATCTTTTTCCGGCGTCTGGCCGACGTCGACCTGACCGCGCCGTCGCTGACGCCTCTCGAGGCGGCGTTCTACGATGCCGGCAAGCGGCAGCAGGCGGAACCGGCCGTTCAGTGCCTGGCTCGAACGCTACGCGGCCCGGGCCGCGCGGAGATGGATCAGGTCCCGCACGACGCGAACGGATGGATCGCGCCAACCCGCGCTACGTGCTGCGCAACTACCTGGCGCAGCAGGCGATCGATCGCGCCGACCAGGGCGACTACGCCGGCATCCACGAGCTGCTCGACGTCCTGCGCGATCCGTATGACGACCAGCCGGGCGCCGACGCGTTCGATCAGAAGCGGCCGGACTGGGCACGACACAAGGCGGGGTGTTCGATGCTGTCGTGCAGTTCTTGATCACTCCCACTTCCAATCCAACTCCCAAGGGCCTCGAACAACGGGGTAAAGCCTCCAAGCCTTTGACGACTTCCACCCCTTGTTCACCGCTTTCCGTTGGGAGTCGGAGTTGGAGTTGGGAGTCGACAGGTACAATGAAAAGTGATTTCTCACGGCAAACGCTGGCAGTACGCCTTTCGCGCCTTTTTCTCTCTGATCTTTCACGGACGCATCGCCGACGACATCCTCGCGGAGTTTGCGGCGCCGGTGGCGCCTGCGCCGGCGCGCGTGGCGCCGGTTCCAGCCGCCGCCGGTCGAGGCCCCGGTCGAGAGCAATGACTCGTGCGGCGCAGATCCTCGCGATCCTGCAGCGGGACGGCCGGCTCGTGGACTTCCTGATGGAGGATCTGGCGGCGTATTCGAACGATCAGGTCGGAGCCGCGGTGCGCGACGTGCACCGGGGCTGCCGCCAGGCGCTCGACAAGTACGCCACGCTGGCGCCGGTGTTCGAGGCGGCCGAGGGCAGCACGGTCACGGTCGACGCCAGCAGTGACGCGGCCCGCGTGAAGGTCGTGGGAAACGCCGCCGGATCGCCGCCGTTCCGCGGGGTGCTCCGCCATCGTGGCTGGGAAGCGACGCGGCTCGACCTGCCGCCGCTCCCGGCCACGGGCCGCACGGTCCTCGCTCCCGCCGAAGTCGAAATCCTGTAACCGGTATCTCCCTTGGCTCAACGCTTCGTCGTCGGGATCGATCTCGGAACCACCAACTGCGCGCTCGGTTGGGTGGACACCCCGGCCGGGTCTGAAGACCCGGCTCTGGGTCACACCGGGCCTGAAGAGGCCGCGCGCGTGCGGATCCAGGAGATCCCGCAGCTCGTGAACGCTGGCGAGGTCGCGTCGCGGACGCTGCTGCCGTCCTTCCTGTATGCCCCCGGCGAACTGGACTTCCCGCCGGGGAGTCTCTCGTTGCCGTGGGATGAGCAGCCAGCCTTCGTGACAGGCGAGCTCGCAAGGCGACGTGGCGCCGAGAACCCGGCGCGGCTCATCGCATCAGCCAAGTCATGGCTGTCGCACGGCGGCGCGAACCGCACATCGCCCATTCTCCCGTGGGGCGCGCCCGACGAGGTTCCGCACATCTCGCCGGTGGACGCCTCCGCGCAGTACCTGAAACATCTCGCGGCCGTGTTCGACAGTGAGGTCGCGCAAGGCGATCCCGCGCTCGCGCTGGCCCGACAGGACGTGCTGCTGACGGTGCCCGCGTCGTTCGACGAAGAGGCGCGGGAGCTCACGCTGCGAGCCGCCCGGACGGCGGGGCTCGAGCACGTCACACTGCTCGAGGAACCGCAGGCGGCGTTCTATGCCTGGCTGGATGCGCTCGGCGACGGCTGGCGGCGGCGCGTCAAGGTCGGCGACCTCGTGCTGGTGTGCGACGTCGGCGGCGGGACGACCGACTTCAGCCTGATCGCGGTGGGCGAGCGCGACGGCGACCTGACCCTCGAGCGTGTTGCGGTCGGGGAGCACATCCTGCTCGGTGGCGACAACATGGACCTCGCGCTGGCGCGGCTGCTGCAGCAGCGGCTCGAGTCGGCGGGTCACCGCGTCGATACCTGGCAACTCCACGGCCTGTGGCACCAGGCGCGGATCGGGAAGGAAACCCTGCTCGGCAATCCGGCCCTCGCGCAGCAACCGATCACGCTGCTCGGCCGCGGGTCGCGCCTGATCGGCGGCACGATCACCACGACGCTGACTCCGGCCGATGTGAATGCGACCTTGCTGGACGGCTTCTTCCCGGTGGTGCCGGGCGATGCGATGCCGGCGAGGCAGCGGCGGGTCGGGCTGCAGGAAATCGGGCTGCCGTATGCCGCGGATCCGGCCGTGACCCGCCATCTCGCGCGGTTCCTGCGGGTTCAGGCGGCCAGTGCCAGTTCGCTGGCCAGCATCCGGCGAGGTCCAGGCGGCCTCGCCTGTCCAACGCACGTGCTCTTCAACGGCGGCGTGATGAAAGCCGAGGCGCTGCGCGCGCGCGTGGTCGAGGTGCTCAACACGTGGCTCGCCGCGGAGGGATTCGATCCGCTCGACGCCCGCCACGTGCTCGACGCGCCGGATCTCGATCATGCAGTGGCGCAGGGAGCAGCCTATTACGGGCTGGCGAGACGCGGCCGCGGTGTGCGCATCCGCAGCGGAGCGCCGCGCAGCTACTACGTCGGAATCGAGAGCGCGATGCCGGCGATTCCAGGCATGCCGGCGCCGTTGAAGGCGCTGTGTGTCGTGCCGTTCGGCATGGAGGAGGGGACCAGCGCCGCGCTTCGAGACCGTGAGTTCGGCCTCGTCGTCGGCGAGCCCGCGGAGTTCCGGTTTCTCAGCTCGCTGGTCCGGAAAACCGACACGCCCGGCGCCCTGATCGAGGACTGGGGTGACGACCTCGAGGAACTGAGCCCGCTGGAAGTCACGCTCGACGTGGCGGGCAAGGACGACGTGACGGTTCCCGTGTCGCTCGAGAGCCGCGTGACCGAGGTTGGCACGCTGGAATTGTGGTGCGTGGCCCGCGGCGGCACCGATCGATGGAAGCTCGAGTTCAACATCCGGGAGCGTGAACCCTGACCGCGGGACCCGAGTCGCGCGTCATCGGCATCGACCTCGGCACCACCAACTCGGCGCTCGCCTGGGCCGAAGCGCGCGGCGCCATCAGCATCTTCGAGATTCCTCAGCTCGTCGCCCCGGGTGAGACCGCCGGCCGGACCACGCTGCCATCCTTCCTCTACTTCACCGATCAATCTCAGCGCGAGGCAGGGAGCGTCCGCCTGCCCTGGGATCCCTCGCCCGACCTGATCGCCGGCACGTTCGCGCGAGACGAAGGATCGCTCGTGCCCTCCCGGCAGATCGCGTCCGCAAAGTCGTGGCTGTCGAATCCGCGCGTCGATCGAACCGCCGCCCTCCTTCCTTGGGGCGCGGAAGGAGGGCGCGCGACTCTCGCCGGTCGAGGCGTCGGCGCGCCTGCTCGCACACGTCCGCGACGGCTGGAATCACGTGCATGCGCGAGTGCGGGAGGAGTCGCGACTGGATCGGCACCATATCGTGCTGACGGTGCCGGCGTCCTTCGATGAAGAGGCCCGCGAGCTGACCGTCGCCGCGGCGCAGCAGGCGGGAATCGACAATCTGACGCTGCTCGAAGAGCCACTCGCGGCCCTCTATGCATGGATCGCCTCGCATCGCCGGCAACTCTCCGAGACGTTCGGCGGCGGTGCGCTGATTCTGGTCTGCGACGTCGGCGGCGGCACGACCGACTTCAGCCTGATCCGGGCTCAGATCGAGGACGGCGAGCTGGCCTTCACCCGGATTGCGATAGGCGAGCACCTGCTGCTCGGAGGAGACAACCTCGATCTCGCGCTCGCGTCGCTGGTCGAGCAGAAGCTGACCCAGTCCGGAAAGCTCACGATCACGCAGCGACAGATCCTGCGCCGGAAGTGCACGTCCGCGAAAGAGATCCTGCTGGGAGACTCGGGCGCCGATCGGATCGCGATCACGCTCCTCGGCAGTGGCCGGGGCGTCGTAGGCGGCGGGATGTCGACCGAGCTCACGCGCCAGGAGGTGTCTGCCGCGCTGACGGAAGGCTTTCTGCCCATCACCGCTCCCGGTGATGTCCCGGCCCGCGATCGACGGGTCGGCTTGAGGGAGCTCGGCCTGCCCTACGAGACCGAGCCGGCGATCACCCGCCATCTCGCCGGATTCCTGACCCGGGCGGGCGCCGCACACGGCACCGGCATGATGCGGCCGGACGTGGTGCTGTTCAATGGCGGTTTCTTCACGCCGGCGCTCGCGAGGCACCAGGTGCTCGATGCCCTGGCCGCCTGGTTCGGGGCGCGGCCGCTGCTGCTCGAGAACGAGGCTCCGGAATCGGCCGTGGCGATTGGGGCGGCGTTCTACGGCAAGCTGCGGCGCGACCCGGCCGCGTCGAAACGCCTCTTGATCCGCGCCGGCAGCGCCCGCTCGTACTACATCGGCGTCGAGACGGAAGGAGCTTCCCCCGCCGTCGTTACGGAGGGAGCCTGCCCCGCCGAAGCCTTGGCGAAGGCGGGCGCAGCGCGCAGGCGGGCGTTGTGTGTGATTCCGCGGGGAACCGAAGAAGGCACGCGCTTCGATCTCGACCGCGTGCTGACCGTCATCAGCAACCAGCCGGCGGCGTTCACACTGTACAGCTCGGCGGACCGCACCGACCCCGTCAACACGCTCGTCGCGCCCGATGATGCCGGAGATCCGCCGGACCGCGGCCCTTCGACAAGCTCAGGGTCGCCCCGAGCGGCGTCGAGGGGCGGACTGCGGCCCTTCGACAAGCTCAGGATCGCCCCGAGCGGCGTCGAAGGGCGGACAGCGGGCTGCAAGTTCTCCAGAAGCACGCGCCGCTGGTGACCGCGTTCAGATATGGCAAGCGCTCGAGACGCGTCCCGCTCGCGGTTCGATTGAGCGCGGCCTTCACCGAAACGGGAACGCTCGAGATCTGGTGCCGATCCGAAGAGACCGATCATCGCTGGCGGCTGGCATTCAATCTCCGGGGGGTGGAATCGGATCCTCTCGACGGCCTTGGTGAGGGGGCAACCGGCGGCGAAAGCGGAGTGGTGGTGGATCCCGAGGCGGTTTCGGCCGCTGCCGCGCTCGTTCGCGAGCTGTTCGCGGGCGCAGCCGCCCTGCCGCCCGAGGCGTTGATCGGAGAGCTGGAGACGGTCATCGGACACGGGAAGCTGGCTTGGCCGCTGCCGGTGATCCGCGCGCTCGCCGACGTTCTCCTTGAAACTGCGTCCGGACGTCAGAAAGGACCGGCCTTCGAAGTGCGCTGGCTGAACCTCACGGGCTTCTGCGTAAGACCCGGGTTCGGCAGCACGCTCGACGAGTGGCGGATCTCGGAGCTGCGCAAGGTCTACGCGGCGGGTCTCGCGTTCCCGAAAGAGATCCAGAACCAGGTGGAGTGGCTCGTGGTATGGCAGCGCGTCGGGGCAGGGTTCAGCGCAGGCCAGCAGCGCGAGCTGGCGTTGCGGGTCTCGGGACAGCTGGGGCTGGGTCAGCGCAAGGCGGCACGCCTCAACCCTCAGATCGAGCGCGAGGCCTGGCGGCTCCTCGCCTCGCTCGAACGGCTCGATGCAGGGCAGCGCGCCAGGTACGGTGACGAGCTCCTCGAGCGGATCCGCCGGGAACCACGGAATTCCCATTGGCTCTGGGCTCTGAGCCGGCTCGGCGCGCGCCAGCCGTTGTACGGGCCGCTGAATGCCGTGGTGCCTGCGTCGGTGGCCGAGCGCTGGATCGAACGGCTTCTGGCGCTGAAAGAGATCACTGCGGACCACGCGGAAAGCATTACCCACATCGGCGCCAGAACCGCCGACCCGGCGCGCGACATCAGCGAGACAGCGGCGGAGGCCGCCGCGGAGCGCCTCGCCGCGGCCGGCTTCGACGACGCCGCGAAAGGACTGCGAGTCGTCGGGGAGAGTTCGGCCCGGGAAACGGGGCGGTTGTTCGGAGAAACGCTGCCGGAGGGGCTGAAGCTGGGTTAGTTTCCAGTTCCCAGTAGCCAGTTCGCAGTGCTACTGGTCTTACTGACTGCTGGAAACTGGCAACTGGAAACTTCCAGTTCACGCACCAGCGAGCAGCCTCCTCACGAGCGACACGACAGCATCCGGCAGCACGGGCTTCTCGATGAACGCCGCGCACCCGGCCTGCGCAGCCGCATCCTTGTCGGATGTCATCACCGACGCGCTCAGCGCGACGACGGGGATGTGCCGGACCGCCGCATCGGCCTTCAGCTCCTTCACCACCTCGGTGCCATGGCGGTCGGGGAGGGACAGGTCAATCATGATCAACGATGGCCGCGGTTCCATCGCCACGCGTTCGAGGGCGGCCGCGCCGGTGCCGGCTTCGGCAATCGCGACCCCGACCTCCTGGAGCACGGCCGCCATGAGGTCGCGACTGTCCACGTGGTCGTCGACGACCAGCACGACTGGACGTCCCTCGTGGTCGCGGTCGCGGCGGCCGCCCCGGGAGACGAGGCGGCGTTCAGGAGTGAAGCGTCGTTCTGCCAACCGGGGTTCCGCCCATAGATGTGTGAACGGAACTGTACGGGTGTCCGCCCACACGGTCAAGAACCTCTCCTTACGTATGTCCTGAATGCCCGGGTGTCAGGCGGCCGATGGCCTCCGCTCGGGCGGCGGCAGCACGCACCGCAACTCCGGGCGCGTGCGCAGCCCCCGCAGGATCCGAGTGGTCAGGTGACGGGTGTCGCAGCATTCATTGACCACATCGTCGAACCCGCTGGCCTCCGCCGCGCGCCGATTCGACGGCGGCGTACCCGCCGGCACCAGCGCAATCAGCAGCCGGCGTCCGAAGTGCGGCTTCGCACGGAGCCGGGCGGCCAGCATTGGCGCCGTATCGGTATCCTTCACGCCGACGATCACGACGTGATACTCGCGGACCACATCGTCGGCTGGCCAATCGGTGATTTCGTGGACGATGAAGCCCATCGCCCGCATCGCTTCCGGATGGGGTGTCCGCTCACGGACGGGGTTGACGAACATCACGGCACACTGTTTCACCACTTCGCCTCTCCGATTTCACAGTCCCTTCAGTTCCCGCTCCCGAATCATGTGAGTGGCAATGCGCGTGCCGTCGAACCAACCGGGATCAACTTGATCTTTTGGATCGGTTCCACTAGAGTCCGCTCATCCATCAACAGCAGGGAAGGCGCGGAGAAGAGGGCGCCGTCCAGATCGTGACTACATTCACCGTCGACCCCGGTGCGCGTGTCTTGTGGTGTCTTCGCCGGCGTGCGGCCGACGTTCGCTGCGTGGTGTTCGTCGGGCAGGGCATGGTCGAAGTGCACGTGCTCCAGGAACGCGACCTGGTCCTGAAAGAGCTGTTTGCCACCGAATCGGCCGCCGTGAGCTGGGCGGACGAATATCGTGCGCGCCTGAAGCAACAGGGCTGGGACGACAGTCCGGAGCGGCGTTCGCCCTGGTCGGCCGCCTGACGTAAACTGATTGGGCCAGTTGTACCCGCGCCTGATCAGGAGCCCTGTGCGACATTCCAAGGATCGGTCCCCGTCGATCTTCCGGCTTGGATTGTTGATGGTCCTTGCCGTGGCCTCGCTCCCGGCACAGCAGCCGCCGGCGCAGCAGCCGGCGTCGCAGGCGCCTCCCCAGGCACCGCAGCCCAAACCATCTCCCGAAGACCAGCCGCCGCGATTCAGAACCGACGCGAACTATGTCCGGGTCGACGTCTATCCCACGAAAGACGGCAAGACCGTGGAGGACCTGGGCGCCGAGGACTTCGAGCTGCTCGAGAACGGCGTCAAGCAGCAGGTGCAGGCGTTCGAACACGTGGTGATCAGCCCGGCGGGGCCGCAGTCGATGCGCGCGGAAGCAAACAGCGTCCGCGGCGCCGAGCAGATGGCGTCCAATCCGCGCAATCGGGTGTTCGTGATCTTTCTCGACATCCCGCATGTCGACATCGCCTCCGGCCATCGCATCAACCAGCCGCTCGTCCGCCTGATCGACACCATCCTGGGCCCGGACGATCTCGTCGCGGTGATGACTACCGAGATGGCGGCGTCGCAGATCACCTTCGGCCGCAAGACCGAGGTGATCGCGGACATGCTCCGCGACAAGTGGTACTGGGGAGTGCGAGACTCGGTCCTCGACATGGACCAGCGCGAACGGGATTACGACCAGTGTTTCCCGCCGAGCGAAGCCGATCGAGCCGCCGGCAGGGCGCGGGCGGAAGTGGTCAAGAAGATGGTCGCGCGTCGCCGCGAACGGATGGTGCTCGACTCGCTTCGCGATCTCGTCCGTTACCTGGGCAGCGTTCGCGAAGAACGCAAAGCCATCCTGACGGTCACGCAGGGCTGGGTCCTGTTCAGGCCGGATTCTTCGATGACACAGTTGCGGGTCATGGACAAGGCCGGGAACACGGAACCCATTCCGGGGAACGAGCCGATCGGCGTGGATCCCCATGGCAAGCTGCGCGTCGGCGGCGAGAGCGCGCGTGATAGTAATCCCGCGTCCCAGACCATTTGCGACAAGGATCGGATGTATCTCGCCAGCATCGACAACGACGATTACTTCCGGCTGATCCTCGACGTCGCTAATCGCAACAACGCCAGTTTCTATCCCATCGACCCGCGCGGGTTGGCCGCCTTCGACGCGCCGATCGGTCCCGAAGCGCCACCGACCCTTCCGGTCGATCTGGCGATGCTGAACAAGCGCATCGAGACCCTACGGACGCTCGCCGAGAACACCGACGGCCTCGCGGTCGTGAACACCAACGATCTGAACCGCGGGCTGCAGCGCATCGCCGACGATTTCACGTCCTACTACCTGCTCGGGTATTACTCGACGAACACGAAGCTCGATGGCCAGTTCCGTCGCATCAACGTGCGCGTCCGGCGGCCGGGCGTCGAGGTGCGGGCGCGGCGCGGGTATCGCGCAGCCACCGCCGAAGAGGTCAATGCCTCACGCGCCGCGGCAGCAGCGCCGATCCCTGACGCGACGAAAACGGCGACCGCCGCGCTGGCGCGGCTGGGAGCGGATCCGGCCGGAACAGCGATTCGTCATTCACGCGTCGCCGTTCCGCGCGTCGCCGTCGGCGCCGGTCAGCGCCGTCTGGGTCGCGGGGGAGCTGCAAGGGCCGGCGCGAGGAGTTCGCGACCGGCGCCAGCGCATCGATCGAAATCAGCGGCGGTGCCGCCGTCGCCGAATCCACCGCCACGCTGAAGGCGGGCGAACGTGCGTTCCTCGTGAAGATTCCGGTGCAGGCCGCGACCACTGCCGCGTTCGACATTCGCGTCAGGATGACGCCCGCCGCGGGGGGAACGCCGGTCATGGACGCCGCGAAACTCGATCTCGATCCGGCGCGGCAACAGCCGCTGCTGTTCAGAAGGGGGCTGTCCACCGGCAACCGCGTCCAGCCAGCCGCCAGCTTCCAGTTCAGCCGGACCGAAAGGCTGCACCTCGAGCTGCCGATTTCGACCGCGACCCCGGGGAGCGGCCGTTTCCTCGATCGGAACGCGCAGCCGCTCCAGATCCCGGTGCAGGTCGGCGAGAAGACGGATGGGGAAGGCCAGCGCTGGCTGACCGCAGACGCGACGCTCTCGGCGCTCGGCGCCGGCGACTACATCCTCGAGATCACCCTCACCGCTGAGGGCACCGAGCGGCGGGTGCTGACGGGAATCAGAGTCACCCGATAAGGCGGCGGTCAGCTGCCGCCTGACGTAAACTGATCGGCCAGCCGTACCCGCGCCTGATCAGGAGTCCCGTGCGACATTCCAAGGGTCGGTCCCCGTCGATCTTCCGGCTTGGATTGTTGGTGGTCCTTGCCGTGGCCTCGCTCCCGGCGCAGCAGCCGGCGTCGCAGGCGCCTCCCAGCACCGCAGCCGAAACCGTCTCCCGAAGACCAGCCGCCGCGATTCAGAACCGATGCGAACTATGTCCGGGTCGACGTCTATCCGACGAAAGACGGCAAGATCGTGGAGGACCTGCGCGCCGAGGACTTCGAGCTGCTCGAGAACGGGGTCAAGCAGCAGGTGCAGGCGTTCGAACGCGTGGTGATCAGCCCGGCGGGGCCACAGTCGATGCGCGCGGAAGCAAACAGCGTCCGGGGCGGCGAGCAGATGGCGTCCAATCCGCGCAATCGGGTGTTCGTGATCTTTCTCGACATGCACAACGTCGACGTCGAATCGGGGCATCACGTCAACCAGCCACTGATCAACCTGATCGATCGCCTCCTCGGCCCCGACGACCTGATCGCGGTGATGACGCCGGAAATGGCGGCGTCGCAGATCACCTTCGGCCGCAAGACCGAGGTCATCGCCGGCATGCTCGAGGACCGATGGTACTGGGGATCAAGAACCTGCGAACAGAGGAGAACGAACGCGAGCGGGAGTACAGCGTCTGCTTTTCGCCGACGGAGGCCGAGCAGCTTCAAGGCAAGACCCGGGCGGACATCGTTCAGAAGATGATCAATCGCAGACGCGAGCGCGCCACGCTGGACTCGCTGCAGGATCTCGTCCGGTACCTGGGCGGCGTCCGGGAGGAACGAAAGGCGATCCTCACGGTCACCCAGGGCTGGGTGCTCTACCGGCCCGGATACCTCGATGACGAACCTCCGGGTCATGGATCGATTCGGGAACACGGAACCCGTCCCGGGGAACGAACCGATCGGCGTCGATCCCGTCGGGAAGCTGCGCGTGGGCGCCGCCCGAGACCGCGACGGCAACCCATCGTCGCAGACGATCTGTGACAAGGATCGAATGTATCTCGCCAGCATCGACAACGACGAGTATTTCCGCTATGTCGTCGACGTGGCCAACCGGAACAACGCCTCGTTCTATCCGATCGATCCGCGCGGCCTCGCAGCGTTCGATGCGCCGATCGGGCCCGAGGCGCCGCCGGCCATCGAAGTCGATCGGGCGATGCTGAACAAGCGCATCGACACCCTGCGGACGCTCGCCGAGAACACCGATGGCGTCGCCGTAGTGAACACCAACAATCTGAATCGCGGCATGCAGCGGATTGCCGACGATCTGTCGTCGTACTACCTGCTCGGGTATTACTCGACGAACACGAAGCTGGACGGCCAGTTCCGTCGCATCGCCGTGCGCGTCCGGCGACCGGGCGTCGAGGTGCGGGCGCGGCGCGGGTATCGCGCAGCCACCGCCGAAGAGGTCAATGCCTCACGCGCCGCGGCAGCAGCGCCAATCCCTGACGCGACGAAAACGGCGACCGCCGCGCTGGCGAGGCTGGGAGAGGATCCGGCCGGAACAGCGATTCGTCATTCACGCTTCGCCGTTCCGCGCGTCGCCGTCGGCGCCGGTCAGCACCGTCTGGGTCGCGGGGGAGCTGCAAGGGCCGGCCGAGGAGTTCGCGACCGGCGCCAGCGCATCGATCGAAATCAGCGGCGGTGCCGCCGTCGCCGAATCCACCGCCACGCTGAAGCCGGGCGAACGCGCGTTCCTCGTGAAGATTCCGGTGCAGGCCGCGACCACTGCCGCGTTCGACATTCGCGTCAGGATGACGCCCGCCGCGGGGGGAACGCCGGTCATGGACGCCGCGAAACTCGATCTCGATCCGGCGCGGCAACAGCCGCTGCTGTTCAGAAGGGGGCTGTCCACCGGCAACCGCGTCCAGCCAGCCGCCAGCTTCCAATTCAGCCGGACCGAAAGGCTGCACCTCGAGCTGCCGATTCGGACCGCGACCCCGGGGAGCGGCCGTTTCCTCGATCGGAACACGCAGCCCCTCCAGATCCCGGTGCAGGTCGGTGAGAAGACGGATGGGGAAGGCCAGCGCTGGCTGACCGCCGACGCGACCCTCTCGGCGCTCGGCGCCGGGGACTACATGCTCGAGATCACCCTCAACGCCGAGGGCACCGAGCGGCGCATGCTGACGGGAATCCGGGTGACGCGCTAGTCCGGCTGGTCCGCATGGTCCGCGGTCCTCCGGGATTAGCTTCGATTCAAGTCAGGCGGCGTATAGGCAGTAATCGCTCCGTCGGGCCATTCCCGCACGACGAGCAGGGCATCGTGCTCGGCGACGACGATCAGGGGCCATTCCTTCGTGGGGGTCTGACGGGAGCGGGCCAGTTGCTCGCGGGCCCAGCTGAAGAGCCGTTGGGTTTCCGGATCGAAACCTTGCCACATCCGCTGACTCGCCCCCCTCCCGGTAGACCTACCTCAGCCATTGTCGCCCAAAAGCCGAGGACTGTCACCTGGTTCGGCTGGGCGTGAGCCGATCAGCCCGCGCGGGACGCGTCGAAGACCACCTGGTCGTACCGCCAGAGCTTTTCGAACAGGTCCGGGCGCGAGGCCAGGAGCCGTGTCGCATGTTCGACAATCTGCGGCAGCGGTGCGGCGGCCGTCGATGGCGTCGAAAATCTGCTTGTCCTGGGCGTCGAGGGCCAGGATCAGGTTAGTGAAAGGGGTGTCACCGGTTCAAGCAGGACGGCTGCAGCACCGGCCGGCAGGCGTTCCTGGATACACAAGCGTCGAGGGGAGTCGAAAAGGCACGTAGCTCAGTACAGCGTTCCGGAATCGAACCGGAACTGCGTCATTGGTTTGCCCGCCCGACGTTCGGTGGAGCACAGGCAGGCTGTGCGTGGACATGGTGCCTCGCCAGAGCTCCAGCGCGGCAAACTGTTCGCGGGCGGGGAAGGGCCGACAAGTCGAGTCTGCGTGTGGTGTCGTCGGCAATAGCGCCGCAATGAGGGAGGTAAGGCGCCTGCCAGTACCAGCGCTCGAACCGTCAGACCGTTGCGTTCAAGGAAATCGAACAGCTGCGGCACAGAATAGGCGCGGTCGCGCGGATTCAACAGGGCGTCGGCAAGCGCTTTCGCGTTAAGGGCGTCGCGCGATCCGCTGTAGCACTGATCTCAGGGGATGGTGCTGTGGCAGCTCTTTGAGCACCGCCATAGATCGACGACGTCACCGGTCCGACGTAGAATCAGCGGCAAACATCGTTCCGCGAAGGACGGGAAATTTCGCGAGACACCGGTGATGCGTCTATCCTGTGCGCGGCATTCCTGGGGGATCTCATGACGATTGGATCGTGGACCTCACTCGCTGGCATCCTCGCCGCCGCGGGATCCGCCGCCGTGCTGGCGTCACCACAGTCGCAAGGCGCGCCGCCCGCGGCACCGGCGACGCCACAAATCCAGCTCGCGCCGGGGCTGCGCGAGGTGCCCGACTACCGCAAGCTGGTCGTCGAGCCGCCGGCCGGAAGGCTGCCCGACGGATTCACGTCGATCTTCAACGGCAAGGATCTCAACGGCTGGCACGTCAGCACGACCGCGCGCCACGGTGTCCAGCCTGATTTTCATGTTGCGCACGGCATGATCCTCGGCACCCAGCGGCCTCTCGGAAGCGGCGGGCTGCTCCTGACCGACCGGAAGTACCGCGACTTCGAGCTCTACATGGAAGTGAAGCCTGACTGGGGCTGCGACAGCGGCATCTTCTTCCGCACCACCGAAAGCGGCGCCGCGTACCAGATCACGATGGACTATCTCCCTGGCGGCAGCATGGGCCGGTTCATCGGGGAAGGCGGCATTCAGTTCGGTGCCGGCCGCGGAGCGGCGCCGGGCGGCGGCAGGGCAGCCGCGGCAGCTGCACCGCCGGCGGCGGCCCCATCCGCATCACAGTCGAACGACGCTGGCATGAAGGCATGGAAGCGCGACGAGTGGAACGCGGTCCGCGTCCGGGTCGAAGGAGACGTGCCCCACGCGACGGTGTGGATCAACGACGTTCAGGTGAGTGATGCCACCGACACGGAGAATCACGCGTTGAACGGCATGGTGGAAGGACCGATCGCGATTCAGATCCACGGCGGTGGCGTCCGCTGGCAGCCGGGAGGCTTCTGGCGGTGGAGGAACATCGGAATCCGCGGCCTTGGCAAGTAAGTCCAACGTCTTCATTCATGCTCTACAGACCAGGCGCATGAGATCAGAACCTCGTACCCCTGCGGCATTTCTGTTCGCGACTCGCCGCCTGACCCAGACCGGCGACGCGAGCGGCGCGCCGGCCTGGGTCGTGCAGAACTTGCGGATCTACCGAAGAGACTGAACCTAGCTCAAAAATTTCTTGAAGTGCGCGAGCGTGCGCTCCCACGCGAGCTTCGCCGCGTTGGCGTCGTAGCGTGGCGTCGTGTCGTTGTTGAAGCCGTGCTGCGTCCCCGGATACTGGTATCGCTCGTAGCGGACGTTGGCCGCCTTCAGCGCTGCCTCGTACGCCGGCCACGCGGCGTTGATGCGCTCGTCCACCTCGGCTGACTGAATCAGCATCGCCGCCTTGATCTTGGGGACGTCCTCGGCGTTCGGAGCGCTGCCGTAGAACGGGACGCCGGCGGCGAGATCGGGCAGGACGGTGGCCAGGAAGTTCACCATGCCGCCGCCGTAGCAGAAGCCCACCGCGCCGAGCTTGCCGCTGGTTTCCGGGCGCGCCTTGAGCCAGGCGGCCGCCGCCACGAAGTCCTCCCGCGTCTTCGCCTGATCGAGCTTGGGAAAGACCTCACGGGCCTTGTCTTCGTCGCCCGGGTAGCCCCCGAGCGGGAACAGGGCGTCGGGCGCGAACGCCAGGAAGTTGTCGACCGCCAGCCGGCGGGCGATGTCTTCGATGTGCGGGTTCAGCCCGCGGTTCTCATGGATCACCAGGATGGCCGGCAGCTTGCCGCCGGCTTTGGCCGGCTGCGCCAGGTAGCCGCGCATCTTGCCGTAGCCCTTCGGCGAGTCGTATTCGGCGTGCTGCACCTTGATGCGCGGATCCTCCGGCTTGACGACCTGCGCCTCGAGGAACTTCGGGCTGAGCTGATCGAGGAGCATCGCGGCGGTCACGCCGCCGACCGCGTACTTGGCGGCCTTGTCGAGAAAGCCACGGCGGTCGATCGCGCCGTGCACGTACGCGTCGAACAGGATGAGCAGGTCCTGATCGAAATCGTGAGCGGTCTTGCGTTCCATCCTCGGTCCTCCTGGAATACCTCATCGTGCGTCGCGGGGAAGCCACACGGCCCTGATTCACACGATTCCACGAAATACTCGCGCAACAGGGCTGGCGTTTACTCGCGGCCTTGTCCCTTTCCCTTTTCCCTTCTCCCCGGCCAGCGGCAGTCTTTCTGCCGCCCGCTACCGCCCGCCGACTGGAAGCCCGCTCGGCACCCGCGCCGGAATCGTTCGATCGAAGTGCGGGTCGTCCAGCGCACGCAAGAAGGCAATCAGGTCATCCTGGCCCCGGCCGCGCATGTTCAGCTGCCGCGCCAGCGGATCGATGCGATCCCGACTCACTGAGCCGTTCAGGCCCGCAGCGCCAGGGCCGCCGCGACGTCCGCCGCCACGGCTGATCCGGCGATAGAAATTGATACTTCGGGAAGCGTGGCAAACACGCCATTGTGCATGTAGGGCGCGGTGGCACTCAGGTTGCGCAGGGATGGCGTCCTGAATGCGTATTCGTTGCCCATCCCGGCGTCGGACGTCGCCAGCCTCGGATTGTCGGGCACCGCGAGCACGTGGGCGGCGAAGTCCGAGAACATCGGCCCGCCGTGGCAGTTGATGCACCCGGCCGACTGGAACCGCTCCATCCCTCGAACCTGTTCGGGGCTGAGCGCCTCCGTGTCACCTCGCATGTAGCGATCGAACGGCGAATTCGCGGCGACGAGCGTCCGCTCGAAGGCAGCCAGAGCGCGGCCCAGGTTCTGGTCACTGATGGGGGTCTGCCCGCCGAAAGCGCCCGCGAACAACCGGCGATACTCGGCGTTGCCGTTGAGCCGCGACACGACCGCGGACACGGCCCGTGCTTCGGGGAACGCCTCGCCGCGCATCTCGTCGGGCGCTTTGAGCGGCTCCAGCGCCTGCGCTTCGAGGCCGCGAACCCTGAGGTCCCAGAACATCGGCGCGGCCGCCGCCATCGCGTTGGCCGCGGCGCCCGAGAGCCCGTTGAGGCCGACGTTCAGGATCGTCTGACTGTTGCGTTTCACCGGTCGTGCCGGATGACCCGCTGGAAACGTTCGCGCGGCGCCCAGTCCGACGCCGTTCGCGCCGATCGAAAGATCCAGGCCATCGGAATAGCCGAACGCGGGATGGTGACACGTCGCACAGGCGACATCTTTCTGACCCGAAAGAATCGGATCCCAGAAGAGCAGCCGCCCCAGTGCCACCCGTTCCGGTGTGGTCGGGTTATCCGGCTGGCGTCGGCACCTCGACGGGCAGCGCCGCGAGGCGAGCCTGGGCCGCGGTACTGGAAATGCTGCCCGGGGCGACGAACGTGGCCAGACCGGCGGGCAGCACAGAGTAGCGCCAGGCGAGGCCGGCTCTGACTCTATCGGGGGTGTCGTGGCGGCGCCGTGCGCATGGGATCCCTCGTTCCGCCCGCACATGAATATACGGCGGATCGCCCCGCACCGTTCACTGTCACGCTTTTTTCACGCCGTCGCCTCACCAGTCCCCTTCGACCGGGCCATTATTTGACAGTGGATACGGCGCGGCGCCAACGGCTGGCAAGGCGCGAGGAGCGTATCGTCTATAAACGGCGCGCATGTCCACAAAGCACACAAAGCAGGCCCAAAGATCCACGAAGATATCCGGACATCATCAACGGGCGCAATCCGTCGACGAGATTCCCATTTTTTCATGCTCTGGCGTCCTTCGTGCCTCTTAGTGCCTCCAGGTCGCCCGGCCACCGTCGAGCCAATGGTGGCAAAGTCCGCGCGAGATGCCCTCCGTCGGATCGTCGTTTCGTCGTCTCGTTATTCAGCGCGAAGCGATCAGCGAAGCGCCCGTGGACAGGCGGCTGTCGCTCCAAAGAGCACTCTAAAACTCGGGACATCCCTCTAGGCCAGCGCCGACCGTACCGTTGCGCGGATCTTTTCCATCGCCGTCTTCAGGTTCTCGTCCGCGCTGCGGCCCCAGTATTCGCGGTTGAAGAGCTCGAGCGAAGATACCCCGGAAGCCGTTGTCGCGGAGATCGCGCAGGATCTGCCGGAATGGCGCGACGCCGTCGCCTGGGTAGATCCGGTTGCTGTCGTTGAGCGTGGACGAATCCGCCGCCTGGGGATAGTCGTTGAGATGCATCACATGGAGAGCCGCGCCATTGATCTGCTTCAGCGCGGCGAACGGTGTTCCGCTCTTATAGAGGTGGAAGACGTCGAGCAGCAGGCTCGCATCTGCACGCCCCGCGGCGACGGTTACGTAGATGCCATGCGACAGCGGGCCCAGCAACGGGTGCGTTCCCCACAGCTCGAGCAGCGGTTGCACGCCGGCCTTTTCGCCCATCTCCAGCGCTTCACCGTAGGACTTCGCGGCGGTGTCCAGGCTGACCGCAGCATTGCGATTGTTCCCGGGCGGCACGGCGATGCGCTTCCCGCCGATCTGCGCCACCTTGTCCATGTCGGCCTTCAGCTTCTCCATCGACGCCGCCCGCCTGGCGTCGTCATCGTCGAGAAACGCGTTGAAGGCAATCGCGTTCTCGACGGTCAGCCCGGCGTCGGCGATGCGTTTGGCAAGGTCCTTGAGCGTGCCGCCACCGGTGGTGTAAGCGTCAATCTCCGTAATCCACGGCGCGAGCGCGTGAAACCCGGCCTTGGCCGCAGCGGCTGACGACGCCGGGCAGATCGAGCTTGTTGCCGCGGATCGGCTGGTGTTCAGGCAGTAGCCGAAGGGCTCATTGGCCGGCCTCGTGCGGGCGCCCCCGCTCGGCGGCGCCTGCGCTTCAGTCACGGTTGAGGACAGGACGGCCGCGCCGGCTGCGGCCACCGCACCAGTCAGAACATCTCGACGAG
>CAWIKP010000008.1:0-90332 GCA_963836735.1 uncultured Acidobacteriota bacterium
ACGCGTACATCCCGCGCATCCGCGTCACCGTGGCGACGCGGTTGATTGCGACGATATACGCGGCGGTGCGCAGATCGGTCTTGTAGCGGACCGAGGTGTCGAGCACGTCGTGGAACGCCTCGACCATCTTGGCTTCGAGACGGCGGTTGACTTCCTCTTCCTCCCAGAAGTAGCCGTGCCGATCCTGGACCCATTCGAAGTACGACGTGGTGACGCCGCCGGCGTTGGCGAGAATGTCGGGGATCACGAACACGCCGCGCTCGTGCAGATGGCGATGGGCATCGGGCGTGGTCGGGCCGTTGGCGCCTTCGGCCACGATCTTGGCCCTGATGAGCGGCGCGTTCTCCATCGTGATCTGGTTCTCGAGCGCGGCTGGAACCAGCACGTCCACATCGAGGCCGAACAGCTGTTCGTTGTCGATCGGTTAGCCGCCCGGGAAGCCATCGATCGTCTTGTGCTGCTTGGCGTAGTCGAGCATCTTCGGGATGTCGAGACCGTCGGGGTTGTGGACGCCGCCTTTCCAGTCGGTGACCGCGACGATCTTCGCGCCGATTCTCGCGAGAAGGTCGGCCGAGACCGAGCCGACGTTGCCGAAGCCCTGCACCGCGACCGTCGCTCCCTTGATGTCGAGGCCGAGGTGCTTCGCGGCTTCACGCGTGACGATCATCACGCCGCGGCCGGTCGCCTCGCGCCGCCCGAGCGAGCCGCCCATCTCGATCGGCTTCCCGGTCACCACCGCGGTCGCGGTATAGCCGACGTGCATGCTGAAGGTGTCCATCACCCACGCCATGATCTGGTCGTTGGTATTCACGTCAGGCGCCGGGACGTCCTTGTCCGGGCCGATGGCGTCGATGATCTCGGCAACGTAGCGGCGGGTGAGCGCTTCCAGCTCGCGGCGGGACATCCGGGTCGGATCGCAGATGATGCCTCCCTTGCCGCCGCCAAAGGGGACATGTGCCACGGCGCACTTCCATGTCATCCAGGCGGCCAGCGCCGTCACTTCGTCCAGCGTCACGTCGGGGTGATACCGGATGCCGCCTTTCGCGGGCCCGAGCGTGATGTTGTACTGGACGCGATAGCCGGTGAAGACCTCGATCTCGCCGTTGTCCATCTGGACCGGGCACGACACCGTGATCTGCCGCTTGGGGTTGGTCAGGATTTTCCAGATGCCGGGATCCAGTCCCAGCAGTCGCGCCGCCCCGTCGAACTCCTGGAGCATCGCGTTGAAAATGCTGCCGTCTGCTGCCATGTGACTCCTCTACGCCCCTGGTGAGACCTGCGGCCGCGTCCGGCCAACCGCAAACAGGCCAAGCTACTGTGCCGCTGGAGGCAAGTCAAGAAAAGTAAGGAGCCGTTGAAGGCGCCTGCCGTGAGCGAGCGGGGGGAACTCCATCGCGAGTCGAAGGGCGAGTCGAAGGCAAGAAGAAAGGACGACACACTGAGCATCGAGCCCCGATGCACGGCATGTCGTCCTTTGACCGTCAGACGTGACGCGAGGGCAACGTCACGCGTCCGGGAACTGCGAAATCTACTGCACTGCCGCGCACACGGCGTGCACGCGGACGTTGACCGACATCAGCGCTCCGCCGGTCGCGTTCTTGAAGATCACGCGCCAGCCCGAGGTAGCGTCGTCATAAGGCGCCGAGAAGATCACGGTCAACCTCTGCGCGCTGGTGGTCACGAGCTCGTAGCCGCCCGACAGCTGCGCCTTCATGTCGGGGCAGGCCGCGTTCATCTCGAGCGTCGAACCGTTGGTGAGGGTGACCGTGCCGGAGTCTTCGAGCACGCGCTGAAAACCGCTGATGCCATTGACGCCGGGATCTCCCTGCGTCCCCTGCGGCCCCTGGGGACCGTAGTCGCCCTGCGGACCCTGTGGTCCCTCGGGTCCTTGCGGACCCGCCGGGCCGGCCGCGCCAGCGGCACCCGTGTCGCCCTTCGGGCCTTGCGGACCAGCGGCTCCGGGCGCCCCTCGTTCACCCTGCGGACCCTGGGGGCCCTGTGATCCCTGGGAACCTGTTGCACCTGCTGGACCCTGAGGGCCGGCAGGCCCCTGGGGCCCAGTCGCCCCCTGCGGCCCCGTCGCTCCCTGCGGTCCGACTGGACCCATCGGACCCATCGGACCAGGGACGCCCGGCGTACCGGAACCTGTGGCCGCGTTCGTCGTCACATAGAAGACGTCGCGATTACTGCTCCCATTTCCCTTGAACACCGTGAACAGGTACGTCCCGTTCAACGAGCTCGCGGGAAACGAAACCACCAGCTCCTGATCGTTCCCTCTGAGCACCGACATCGCGGTGGTTTCGCAGAACACCTCCGCTTTGCGGCCGCCGAGGTTGTGCCCCTTGAACGTGACCGTATTGCTCGAGCGATCGACCGAAGCGCTCGTGATCACGAGCTGCTTCGAGCCGCCCTGCGCATGGACTGCTGATGCCGTCAGCAGCAGCGCGGTGAAAACGGCGAACGTCCGAATCCTGATCCCCATCTGCCCCTCCAAGTCGGTTACGGGCCGGTGGAGCAAGGCCAGGGCCAGCACGGCTATTTCTGGAGGCGGCGTGCGTGATCTTCATTCTGTCCAAGCACTTACGGAACCGGTGTTTCGGTTTGGCACGCGGCGAAAACCCCTTTATCCGTGCGGCGTTCTGGAACACCGCCCGACAGACACGCAACGACAGATCTGTGTTTTGTCGGGGCTGGGGGCTGGGGGGGTTCGCGAGGTCGCGGGGTCGCGGGTTTGCGGGATCGCGCTGCCAGTACTCGCGTCGCTCGCGCCGATGTTTAGCTGCATCTGGCTCAGTCCTCTATCTAACCCCACTGTTCGAACCCGCCACCCCGCGAACCCGCGACCCCCGATCGCATTCGACCCACAAGCTATAATCCGCTCATGAAGAGCGTCAGGGCCGAGTCCGAGCGGCAACGCTGGGAAGCGGAAGTGCTCGAGCCGGCGCTGAAGAAGTCGCGCGAGCGCGCCGTGCCGTTCACGACGGTCTCTGGCCGCCCCATCGAGCGGCTCTATGCCGCCGACGATCTGGCGGCTCTCGATTACGCGCGCGACCTCAATCACCCCGGGGCCTTTCCGTATACGCGCGGCATCCATCCGACCGGCTACCGCGGGAAGCTCTGGACGATGCGCCAGTTCGCGGGGTACGGAACCCCGGAAGAGACCAACGCCCGATACAAGGCGCTGCTCGCGGCTGGGGGCACCGGTCTCAGCGTGGCCTTCGATCTGCCGACGCTGATGGGCCGTGATCCCGATCACCCGCTGTCGCTCGGCGAAGTCGGAAAATGCGGGGTCAGCATCGTGTCGCTGGCCGACATGGAGCGGTTGTTCGACGGGATCCGTCTCGGCGACATCACCACGTCGATGACGATCAATTCGCCGGCGCCGATGATCTTCGCGATGTACCTGGTGGTCGCGGAGCAGCAGGGGGCGGACTGGAAGCAGCTGTCGGGGACGATCCAGAACGACATCCTGAAAGAGTTCATCGCCCAGAAGGAGTACATCTACCCGCCGCGGGAGTCGATGCGGCTCATCACCGATGTCTTCACGTTCTGCGCGAAAGAGGTGCCGCGGTGGAACACCGTCTCGGTGAGCGGATATCACATCCGCGAGGCGGGCTCGACGGCGCTGCAGGAGCTCGCGTTCACGCTGCGGGACGGTATCGAGTACGTGCAGTACGGGATCGACGCCGGGCTGGATGTGGACGACTTCGTCCCGCGGATCTCGTTCTTCTTCAACTCCCACAGCGACTTCTTCGAGGAGATTGCCAAGTTCCGCGCGGCGCGCCGGATCTGGGCGGAAGTGATGCGCGACCGGTTCGGTGCACGGTCGGAGCGTTCCTGGAAGCTCCGCTTCCACACCCAGACCGCGGGCGTCTCGCTCACCGCGCAGCAGCCTTACAACAACGTGGTGCGCACGGCGCTCCAGGCGCTGGCGGCAGTGCTCGGCGGCACGAATTCGCTGCACACCAACTCGCTCGACGAGGCCCTGGCGCTCCCGACCGAAGCGGCGGCCACGCTCGCCCTGCGGACCCAGCAGATCATCGCCCACGAGAGCGGCGTGGCCAACGTGGTCGATCCGCTCGGCGGCTCGTATCTCGTGGAGCGGCTGACGCTCGACATGGTCGAAGGCGCGAAGACGTATTTCGAAACGATCGATCGCATGGGCGGCATGGTCGAAGCCATCGAGCAGGGGTTTCCCCAGCGGGAGATCGCCGAGGCCTCGTACCGCTTTCAACAGGCCGTCGAGCGCCGTGACAAGATCATCGTCGGGGTCAACGACTTCGTGCAGGAGAATGAGCCGCCGGTCCCGATCCTCTACATCGACGAGACGACCGCGGACACCCAGCTGCGGCGGCTGGAGGAGCTGCGCCGGACGCGCGACAACGACGCGGCCCGGCGCTCCCTCGACGCCCTGCGCGAAACCGCGGCCGGCACCGGCAATACGATGCCTGCGCTGCTCGACTGCGTGCGCGCCTACGCGACCGTCGGTGAAATGTGCGATGCGCTGCGGGGCGTGTGGGGAGAGTACGAAGAGGTGCCGTCGATTTGAGCTGTCAGCTTCAGCTATCCAGCTGTCCAGCAGATCGCGCTCGAGCGCGGGTGCTGGATTTGAGAGCTGGATTCTGAGAGCTGGCAGCTGAAAGCTAATACATGCGCAAAATCCGAGTCATCATCGCCAAGCCCGGGCTCGACGGGCACGATCGAGGGGCGAAGGTCATCGCCCGTGCGCTGCGCGATGCGGGCATGGAAGTGATCTACACCGGCCTCCGTCAGACCCCCGAGCAGGTCGTGTCGGCGGCGCTGCAGGAGGATGCCGATGCGATCGGGCTCTCGATCCTGTCGGGCGCGCACATGCATATCTGTCCACGGCTGATGGAGCTCCTGCACGGCAAAGGTATGGACGATGTCCTCGTCCTTGTCGGCGGCATCATCCCGGACGTCGACATTCCCAAACTGCGTGAGATGGGCGTCAGGGGCGTCTTCCTGCCCGGCACCCCGATGCAGGAAATCATCGACTTCATCGCGGCCAACGTCCGGCCCCGGATGGAGCGCGTATAGACCATGCCCAAAAAACTCCTGCTGGCCGACGACAGCGTCACGATCCAGCGTGTGATCGAGCTCACTTTCGCGGACGAAGACGTTGCCGTGACCGCGGTCGGCGACGGCCGGCAGGCGATCGACCGCCTGCGAGCCGACCGGCCCGACATCGTCCTTGCCGACATCGGCATGCCGGAACGCGATGGCTACGATGTCGCCGCGTTCATCAAGAACGACCCGGAGCTTGCACACATTCCGGTGATTCTCCTGACCGGTGCGTTCGAGCCGCTCGACGAAGACCGCGCGCGCAGGGTCGGCTGCGACGGGGTACTGGTGAAGCCCTTCGAGCCCCAGATGGTGATCAACCGGGTGAAAGAACTGCTCTCGAACCGGCGTCCGCCAGCAGCGGCGGTGCCGCCGCCGGCCGCAACACCCGTTCCGCAACCGGCCGCAGCGCCGGTGCGCTCGGCCGACGCCTTTGCCGCCGCCCTGGACGCCTCGCTCGAGCCGCCGCCCCGCACGAGCGAGGCGGCAAAGACCAACGACGCGCTCGAGGCCTACTTCGATCGCCTGGACGCGGCATTTGCGAGCATTGGCGAACCCGGAGGCCGGAAGCAGCCGCCTGCGCCCCGCGAGGACCTGTCCAGCGCCATCGCGGAAGTGCAGGAGCCGCCGCGGCAGCGCACACCCGCCGAGGATCCCCTGCGCTGGGACCCGGATCTCGCCGCAAAAGCCAGTCCGGCACGCCAGCCTGCTCCGGCTCCGGTGGCACAGCAGCCGGATCCCGCGCCCGTGCGTCAGCCGGATCCCGCGCCCGTGCGTCAGCCGGAACCTGCGCCGGTACACCAGGCAGATCCTGCGCCGGTGCCACAGCCAGACCTCGCCAACGCGTTCGCGGCGCTCCTTGCAGCAGAGCAGGGGCAGCCCGCGCCGGAGCTCGCGTTCGCCTTCGCGCCCGCCGCGCTCCGCGCCTCGGCGAGGACGAGATCGAGCAGATCGTCCAGCGCGTGATCGCCCGTCTTACCGACGACTCGGTGCGGCAGACGGTGCTCGATACCGCCGAACGGCTCGTGCGCGAAGAGATCGACCGCATCAAACGGCAGGCACGCACGGGCAGTAGTGGTCCCCAGACCGGCCGCTGATCCGTTAGGATCGGGAGTTATGCCCGACGGTCAGGACCCTTCCTATCCGATTGCTGTCCCGGACAAGCCCGCACTCGAAGGTCTCGAAGCGAAATGGACCACGCGCTGGGAAGAGCGCGGCGTCTACCGGTTCGACCGGATCGCGGCCGCGCGCGCGAGGTCTACGCGATTGACACGCCGCCGCCGACGGTCAGCGGCTCGCTGCACGTCGGACACGTGTTCTCGTACACGCATACCGACGTCATCGCGCGGTTCCAGCGGATGCGGGGCCGGGCCGTTTTCTACCCAATGGGGTGGGACGACAACGGCCTGCCCACCGAGCGCCGCGTGCAGAACTACTTCGGCGTGCGCTGCGAGCCGTCGCTGCCCGTACGACCCGTCGTTCGTGCCCCCCGGAGAAGCCGGGAAAGCAGCCGGTGCCGGTCTCGCGTCCGAACTTCATCGAGCTGTGCGCCAGGCTGACCGCGGAGGACGAGAAGGCCTTCGAACACCTCTGGCGGCACCTGGGCCTGTCGGTGGACTGGTCGATGACCTATGCCACGATCGATCGGCGGGCGCAGCGGATCTCGCAGCTCGCCTTTCTGCGCCTGCTGAACGAGAGACCTGGCTTATCAGCTCGAAGCGCCCACGCTCTGGGACGTCGACTTCCGGACCGCGGTCGCACAGGCCGAGCTCGAGGATCGCGAGCAGCCCGGTGCGTATCACCGGATCCGCTTCGCCCGTGCTGATTCGGACGGGTACGTCGAGGTCGAGACCACCCGGCCCGAGTTGATTCCCGCCTGCGTGGCGCTGGTCGCGCACCCCGATGACGCCAGGTATCAGCCGCTCTTCGGCAAGGAAGTGCAGACGCCGCTCTTCGGGGTTCGCGTGCCGGTGAAGCCGCACCCGCTCGCCGATCCGGAAAAGGGGTCCGGCATCGCGATGATCTGCACGTTCGGCGACGTCACCGACGTCGTGTGGTGGCGCGAGCTGTCGCTGCCGGTCCGCGCCATCATCCAGCCGAACGGCGCGCTGCGCCCGGTCACGTGGGGCGAGGCCGGATGGGAGTCGGTGGACCCGTCTTCGGCACAGCAGCACTACGACCAGCTGGCCGGGTTGTCCGCGTCGAAGGCGCGCACGCGCATCGTCGAGCAGCTGCGCGAGTCGGGCGATCTCACGGCGGAACCGCGGCCCATCACTCACGCCGTGAAGTTCTACGAAAAGGGCGATCGCCCGCTGGAGATCGTGACCAGCCGGCAGTGGTTCATCAAGACGATGGAGTTCCGCGACCGCCTGCTGCGGCGCGGCAGCGAGCTCGAATGGCACCCGGCCTACATGGAGGCCCGGCTCGAGAACTGGGTGAACGGCCTGAATTCCGACTGGTGTGTGAGCCGTCAGCGGTTCTTCGGCGTGCCGTTCCCGGTATGGTATCGGGTCCGCCAGGACGGCACCGTCGACTATGGTGCATGGCTGGTGCCCCACGAGGGCCAGCTGCCCATCGATCCGTCCACCGACGTCCCGGAGGGATACCGGGCCGAGCAGCGCGACCGTCCGGATGGATTCAGCGGCGACCCGGATGTGATGGACACCTGGGCCACGTCGTCGCTCACGCCGCAGATCGCCGGACGCTGGGAGGAAGACCCGGATCTGTTCGGGCGGGTGTTTCCGATGGACGTCCGTCCGCAGGCCCACGACATCATCCGGACCTGGCTGTTCTCGACGGTGCTGCGCTCCGAGCTCGAGCATCACTCCCTGCCGTGGTTCAACGCCGCGATCTCAGGGTGGGTGCTCGACCCCGATCGCAAGAAGATGTCGAAATCCAAGGGCAACGTCGTCACGCCCCTGGGGCTGCTCGAGGAACACGGTTCTGACGGCGTGCGCTATTGGGCGGCCAGCGGCCGGCCGGGTACTGACACGGCGTTCGATACCGGCCAGATGAAGGTCGGCCGACGGCTGGCGATCAAGCTGCTCAACGCATCGAAGTTCGTCCTGTCCAGGCCGGAGCCGGTTGGCCCGGTCACGCATCTGCTCGATCGCGGCCTGCTGACCAGCCTGCGTGGCCTGATCGAGGATACGACTCGCGCGCTCGAGGCCTACGACTACGCCCGCGCGCTCCAGATCACCGAAACCTTCTTCTGGTCGTTGTGCGACAACTACCTCGAGATGGTGAAGTCGCGGCGCTACGGCGACCACGGGCCCGAAGCCGCGGGGTCGGCAAATGCGTCGCTGTTGTGTGCGCTCTCGGTGGTCAACCGCCTGTTCGCGCCCTACCTGCCGTTTGCCGCCGAGGAGGTCTGGTCGTGGTGGCGGCCCGGCTCCGTGCATACGGCGTCATGGCCGGCCGTCCACGAGGTCGACGCCGTCGCCTCCGCCGACGCGGACGCACAACGGGCGCTCGATGCCGGTATTGAGCTACTTGGCGAGATTCGACGAGTGAAGTCGATTGAGAAGCGGCCGTTGAAGGCGCGCATCGAGACCGCGGAGGTCCGCTGGCATGCCGACACGATCCGGCTGCTGCAGGACGTGGAAATCGATCTCCGCACGGCGGCGGGTGTCGACCGTTTCGTGTACGTTCCGGGGGACGAGCGTCTGTCAATCTCGCTGACGTTCGCGCCCGACACAGGCGGCGGAGGAGAGCCGCGGGCATGAGGAGTGTTCCGTTTGCGCCGCTCGACCCTGGTCTGTACCGCGAGATTGTCCGGCGCGCCCTCGCCGAAGACCTCGGCTGGGGCGACGTGACGACGGAGGCGACGGTCGGCGCCGGGCTCAAAGCCAAAGGCATCATTCTGGCCAAGTCACCCTGTGTGATCGCCGGCCTCGATGTCGCGGCTGAAGCCTTCCGCCAGCTCGATCCGGCAGCGGTCTTCACCGTGCACAAGGGGGACGCCTCGACGTGCGCTCCCGGCGACATCGTGGCGGAGGTCCGTGGATCGGCCGCATCGATGCTGACCGCGGAGCGAACCGCCCTGAACCTGATCCAGCGTATGACCGGCATCGCGACGACGACGCGCCGCTTCGTTGATGCGTCGGGCGGGGGAATCAACGATTCTCGACACCCGCAAGACGACGCCCACCTTGAGGGCGCTCGAGAAATATGCGGTCCGCGCCGGCGGGGGCACCAACCATCGGAGCGGTCTCGATGACGGGATCCTGATCAAGGACAACCACATCCGGCTGGCTGGAGGCCTGGCGGAAGCGGTGCGGCGGATGAAGGCCGCCAATCAGGAGATGCCGATCGAGGTGGAGGCGCAGAGCCTCGATCAGGTTGACCAGGCGATTCAGTCGGGCGCCGACATCATCCTGCTCGACAACCTCACGACCGATCAGATCAAGGACGCGCTTGCGCGGATCGCCGGGCGCGCCAAGGTCGAGATCTCCGGCGGCGTGACTCTCGAACGCATTCCTGAACTGGCAAAGACCGGCGCGGATTACGTCTCGGTCGGCGCGCTCACGCACTCCGCTCCTGCCGCTGACTTGAGCTTCGAGCTCGAGCCGGATGCCTGAGCCGCTTCCCGACGAGTTCCGCGTCGCCCTGGCGCAACAGCGCCAGCCGCCGCGGTCGATTTCGGCACGCCGGTCGTCTTTGCTTTCGAGACCGCCTCGACCAACGACGTCGCGATCGCGCTGGCCGAGCAAGGGGCGCCCGAAGGCGACCATGGCGCTCGCACTGGCGCAGACGGCGGGCCGTGGCCGCCATGGCCGCGAGTGGTTCTCGCCGCCTGGCGCGGGGATCTATCTCTCTATCGTGTGCCGGACTCCGGCGATCCTTCCTACCCTCACCCTGGCCGGAGGGGTGGCCGTGGCTGACGGCATCACACGCGCCACGGGCCTGCCGGTCGCAATCAAGTGGCCGAACGACGTCGTCGTGCACGACGCGGGCGCGCCGGGCAAGCGCCGCAAGCTCGCCGGCATTCTCGCCGAGGGCGCTGCCGGCACGGCCGGCGTTCAGTACGTCGTTCTGGGCTGCGGCATCAACGTCCGTCCGGCCGATTACCCTCAAACGCTGGCCGCGCGAGTGACGTCGATCGAACACGAGCTGGGCCGCCCGGTTGAACCGTCGCTGGTCCTGACCGAACTGCTGGTTGCGCTGAACGAGCAGGCGGAGGCATTGATCGCCGGAAAACGCCACCAGGTCCTGTCCCGCTGGCGCGCGCTGTCCCCGTCGGCCTCAGACACACGCGTCGAATGGACCGCAGACGGCAAGACGCACCGGGGCACGACAGCCGGCATCGATGATGACGGGGCGCTGCTGGTCCGGACCGTCAACGGGTTAGAACGTATCATTGCGGGCGAAGTGGTCTGGCACTGACGCTTTCGGGGCTCGGGGGTTCGCGGGCTCGGGGTTCGGGGGCTCGGGGAGACGGACGCGCGGGGACTCGGGATTCAGGACTCGGGATCCAGGACTAGCGATAAGGGATTAGGGATTGCGATGCTGCTCGCCCTCGACGTCGGCAATACGAATGTCACGATCGGCGTGTTCGAAGGCGAGCGCCTCGTGCACAACTGGCGGCTCGCAGCGCTGCGCGAGCGGACGGCGGACGAGCTCGGGCATCTTCGTCACGCGGCTGTTCGAGCAGACCAACGTTGCAGTGTCCGGCGTCGACGGCATTGCGATCGCGTCGGTGGTGCCGCCGCTCACCCGGCCGATGGAAGAGATGTGCGAGCGCTACTTCCGGCAGCGCGCGCTGCTCGTCGATGCCACCAACGCCGGCATCCCGGTCACCTACTCGCCGGCCACCGATGTCGGCGCCGACCGGCTGGTCAATGCGGTTGCGGCGCGCGAGAAGTACGGCAAGGACGCGGGCGTTCCGCTCATCGTCGTGGACTTCGGCACGGCGACCACCTTCGACGTGATCTCCCACGAAGGCGCGTATGTCGGCGGGGTGATTTGTCCCGGGATCGGCATCTCCGCCGAGGCGCTGTTTCAACGGGCCGCGCGGCTGCCTCGCGTCGACGTGCGCCAGCCGCCCGGAGTGGTTGGCCAGACGACGGTGGATGCGATGCAATCGGGACTGTTTTTCGGTTACGTCGAGATGGTCGACGGTCTTACGCGACGGATTCGCAGCGAGGTGCCTCGCGGCGAACGGGCGATAGTGATCGCCACGGGCGGCCTCGCCGAGGTGCTGTCCTCGGAGACGACGAGCATCCAGCACGTCGACCCGAACCTGACGCTCGACGGGCTGCGATTGGTCTGGGAGAGGAATCAGCACGCGTGAACGACCCCGCAGAGTACGCCCGGCAGGTGGAGCGGCACCTGTGTCAGAGGAATCACGGTCACCTGGTTCGCGTCGTTGGTCCCGCATTCGAGCTCGTGTCCGGCTGGGCCGCCGCCGGGGTGCCATTGAAGGTGGCGTTCCAGGGCATCGATCGCTGTTGTGCGCGGCTGGAGGCCCGCGGACCAAGACGCCGGCCGGTGCGAATCGAGTTCTGTGAAGCCGATGTCCTCGACGCGTTCGACGACTGGCGCCGGGCGGTTGGTGTTTCGGCCACGTCGGCGGAAGACGGCAGCGCCGCGCCGGCAGCTCGCAAACCTCCCCTCGCCGCCCACATCGAACGGGTCATCGCGCGGGTGGCCAACATCCGGGGTCCCGGAACCTCCGAGGCCCGGCTGCCTCGGCATCTCGAAGCGGCGATCCGCGAGCTCGAGCAAATCGCTGCTTCGGCCACAAAGGCCCGGGGTGAGGCGCGGGCCGCGATCATTTCCCGGCTGGCTCGGATGGATGATGAACTGATGACCGCGGTGATCAGTGAGCTCGACGGACGCCAGGCGGAGCACCTGCGCGCCGAGGCCGGCGAAGAGCTGTCGGCTTTCGGCGATCGCATGCCCCCGGATGCCCGTGCGAAGGCCATCGAGGCGGCCTTCGCGCGGCTCGTGCGCGAGCACGCTGGTCTTCCGACCATCAGCTACGAGTAGCCGTGGCGCTTCGTACCAGCGGATCAGATCGAGCTGGCGATTGAAAAGCCCGCGGCGGGCGGGCGGATGCTCGCGCGGCACGAGGGGCAGGTCATCCTGGTGCAGGGCGGAATCCCCGGCGAACGAGTACGCGCCCGCATCACGCGGGTTGAGCGCCAGCTCGCGTTTGCCGACGCCGTCGAGGTCATCACACCGTCCGCCGATCGCCGTGAGCCCGCCGTCGATCCTTCCTGCGGCGGCTGCCTCTACGCTCATATTGGCTACGATCGGCAACGCGCCCTCAAAGCGGAAGTGGTGGGTGACGCCTTCGCGCGCCTTGGCCGGATCCAGATCGCTCCGCCCGCAGTCGCGGCATCCCCTGAGAGCGCCTATCGGATGCGCGCCCGGCTGCACGTCCATGCGAACCGCGTCGGTTTCTATCGCGAAGGCACCCACGATCTCTGCGATGCCGCGGCCACTCGCCAGCTGGATCCGCGCGCCATCGACGCCGCTGCGCGTGCGGTCGGCGCGTTGACGGCAGCCGGCAGCTCTCTCTCCGCCATCGAGCTCACCGAGAACATCGCCGGCAACGAGCGCGTGGTGCACGCGATCCCTGCGGAAGGGTCCGACCTCTCCGAGCGAGCGCTGGACGACGCGCTCGCGGCGGGCGGGTTGAGTGGCTGCACAGGCCGTTCGGCGGCCGGCGTCATGCGAACGGCGGGCGTTCCTCTGGTCAATGATCCAGCCGCGGTCCTGACCGGCGGCGCGGCGACCGCCGGCGTTCTCCAGCGTCACGCTGAATCCTTCTTTCAGGCGAACCGGTATCTGCTGCCAGCGCTCGTGCAGGCCGTCATGAACGCGGTCCCGGCCGAGGGGACCGTGCTCGATCTGTATGCCGGCGTCGGTCTCTTTTCGGTGTGCCTCGCGGCGTCAGGCCGCAAGCATCTGACGGCCGTCGAAGGCGATCGGACGAGCGGGAAGGACTTGAGACGCAATGCGGCGGCGCATGCCGGCGATCTCCAGGTTGTGGTCGCGAGCGTCGAGGACTACCTGCTGCGGCGCAGTCCGCGCGCCAAGACGATCATCGTGGACCCGCCACGCACGGGCATGTCACGGGAAGCCATGCAGTCGATCGTCGGCGCCAGGGCCGAGAGGGTTGTCTACGTGTCGTGCGACCCCGCGACGATGGCGCGGGATGCCAGGCGGCTGCTGGACGGCGGCTATGAATTGAAGTCGCTGGAGGCGTTCGATCTGTTCCCGAACACTCCGCATGTCGAGACGTTGGGAGTGTTCGTCCGGTGATGACGCCGGGTCTAAAGACCCGGCCCTACAATTCGTGAAACTGTAGGGGCGGGTCTTCAGACCCCCGCTCTTTGTCGGGCCGAGTCTTTAGATCCGGCCGTCCATGCGGTCGCACGCCGCCTCGACGAACGCCTCGAACAGCGGCTTGAACTCTCCGGAGCGCCAGAAGTTCTCCGGGTGCCACTGCACCCCGACGCAGAAGGCCGCATCCGGCTTTTCGATCCCCTCGATCACGCCGTCGGCCGCCCGGGCGCTGACGACCAGGCCCTCGCCGGGCCGCCCGACCGACTGATGATGCCGGCTGTTGACGCGGCAGCTGCATGCTGGATTGAGACGGCCGCCGAGCACGGCCGACAGCTTCGAGCCCGTCACGACGTCGATATCGTGACACTCGAGATCCTTCGGCTCGGTGATCGAGTGAGTGAGCTCGCTCTCGATCGCGGACGGGATGTCCTGCACGAGCGTGCCACCCGCCGCCACGTTCAGCACCTGGGCGCCGCGACAGATCGCCAGCAAAGGCACGTTTTCCGACATCGCCCTCCGGGCGAGATCGATCTCGAACTCGTCACGCCCGGGTTCCGCATCGTCGGTCAGCGGGTGACGATCGTCTCCGTAGAAGACCGGGTCGACGTCGCCTCCGCCGGTAAGCAGGATCCCGTCGACTTCATTCAGGACCTTTCGCGGGCTCTCGGTGACCTCGAGCACGCGCGCCCGGGCACCGGCCTGTTCGACCGAGGCGAGGTAGTCTTCGAGCTTGCTGCAGCGGGTCACGCCGATGATTGCGGGTCGGTCGGTCATGCCTGGTTACGAGTTCAGCTACATCCGCACCGGCACCGTGCATCCCATCAGACTCAGCGCCCGGGCGAGCTGGTTCCGGCAGAAGGCGACGGCCGCCGCGCGCCAGATTCTGGCGTCCGCGTTCTCCTCATTGAGGATCGGATAGCGATGGTAGAAGGCGTTGAACGATTGCGCGAGGCTGAAGGCGTACTTGGCGACGACGGAGAGCTCCAGCGTGCGGACCGCCTGGTCCACGACCTCGTCGAGGCGGGCCGCCTCCAGAGATCAGGCCCCAGACCTCGTGTGATTCGTCGCTGCCCGACGTCAGCGTGTCGGCCGGGGTCGCGGCGAGCGCGGCAGTGACCGCGCGCTCGTCGAGACCCAGCCGTTCCCTCAGCTTGTTGAAGATGTTGTTGCCGCGAACGACCGCGTACTGGAGATAGGGACCGCTTTCGCCCTCGAAGCTCAAGGCCTCGTCGATGTCGAACACGATGACCTTGCCGCGCGAGAACTTGACCATGAAGTACCGGACCGCGGCGATCGCGATCGATTCCGCGATACGCGCGGGTCTCGTCGGCGGAGAGATCGGGGTTCCGGCTGGCCACTTCCTGGCTGGCCTTGTCGGTGAGCCGATCGATCAGGTCGTCGGCCTTCACACCGAGACCCTTGCGGCCGGAGACCTCGACGAAGGGGCGATCCGCGTCAGCGCTCGTGTCGTATCCGAGCTCGCGCGCGGTCGAATGCGACAGGGCCACCATCTCGTACGAATAGTGGACGGAATGCGAGGCCTGCTCGTGGTAACCGAGCGCGGCCAGCGCCTGCTTCACCAGCTTCTGCAGATAGGACTGGCGCGTATCGATCACGTTACAGACCCACGACGCGTGGCCAAACGCTGGAACGCTGGCCCCGTCTGCCGGCGTGGACGACGTCGACGACGTCGACGACGTCGACCAGAGGGGCGTCCCGTTGCTCTGTTGCGCAAACAGGCGATAGTGGAAATCGCGGCCGAGCAGGCCGAATTTCCAGAGCTGGTACGCCATGTCCTTGCCGACGTAGGTCACCGTCCCATCCGATCGGACGATCACTTTCTCGCGCTGCTCGGCTTCTGCCTCGTCCTCCTGCTGCCCGCTGGCCGAATCCTCGTCTTCGATCCGCATCACCCAGCAGCCTTTCAGCTTGCCTTCGGTCTGCAGGAAGACGGCCCCGGTCTTCTTCAGGAACTCGAACGCGTGGGTCCAGAAGTGCAGGCGCAGGATGTCTCCCTCCCACGTCAGCAGGTCGTACCCGATGTTCAGGCGGGCCATGGTTTCGAGATGGCGCCGGACGATCCGGTCGGCGATGAACTGCGCCATCTCCGCCGTGTCGTTGCCGCCGTGCTCGATGTCGTGGAGGGCGGCGGATCGGATCTTCAGCCGCTCCTTGTCGGCTTCGTACCATTCGGTGACCCGCGCATAAAGATCCCAGCAGTAGTAGTCGAAACGCGTCGTATCGGCGAGGCGGCGCACGCCGGCCAGGTCCTGGCCCTCGAGCTCCCGGAATCCCAGGGCGACGTCGGCGACCTGGACGCCGGTGTCGTCGATGTAGTTCTGGATCTCGACCTGGCGTCCGAGATAGCGAAGCAGCCGGCCGAACGCATCTCCGAGCGCCGCATTGCGCAGGTGGCCGATGTGAGCGGCCTTGTTCGGATTGATCGCGGTGTGCTCGACGATCGTCTTGTTGCCCGCGGCCGGCGGCGCGGGAGGCTCGCTCAGCCAGGTGGTGAGGTGATGCACCCGATCGAGGAAGAAGTTGATATAGCCGTTCGGGGCCGCCTCGATCCGGGAGACGCCATCGATCTGGCCGAGCGCCGCGGCGAGCTCCTGCGCAATCACGCGCGGCGCCTTCCGGAGCCGGCGGGCGAGCTCGAAGGCGAGCGGGACGGCGAGGTCGCCGAGCGCGCGGCGCGGCGGAATATCTACGGCAATTGCGGCGAGGACCGGGTCATCCGCGGCAATGCCATACAGCCTGGTCACTGCCTCGGCAATTCGAGTACGGACGATGCGCTGGACGGGGAGGATCATGCGGGCTCACGAAACGTCGGTCACGGGTCTGACGAAACATCCATGATACGATCGCGCATCGATTTCGACTCCATGAGGCCGAGTCGCCTGGCCCGCTCGTAATCATGCGGCGTGTTGACGTTCATAAAGAGCAGGCCGTGCGGATCGCAGGATGCCAGCACTTCCGGGCCGATTTCTTCGACGCGCAACTCTTCCACCACGAGCGCCGTCTTCAACATTCCATTCTGAATCCGCCGCCAGATCGGTCGCGGCGCAGGCCGCCGACCATGCCGCGCACAGCGGCTCGTATCCGCGCTCCGGTACGGGGGATCACCAGATCGGCGTCGCTCGCGGCGGCAAGGCGCTGGAGGAGCGGCAGCGAGAGATAGGGCAGATCGCACGCCACGATCAGCGTGCGTTCGCGGGGCGAGGCGGTCAGCGCCGTATAGATGCCGCCGAGAGGACCCGCGCCGGAAACGACATCGGGTACGACCTCGATCTGGAGCTCCTGGAACGGCTCGGCGGTGCCCGCGACGATGAACACGGGATCGGCGATCTGGCGGAGCAGCCGAAGCTGCCGGTCGATGATCCGTTCGTTGCCGATTCGCAGGCCTGCCTTGTTCGCGCCACCCATGCGACGGGCCAGGCCGCCCGCAAGAATTGCTGCCGCGATCGGCGGCCGGGTGTTATTGGCCATGCTCGTACGAGACGATACCAGAGCTGGAGCAGCGTCACGGCGCGTTCGCAGGCCGGGACGTGGAAACTGCAATGAGTGAGCCGAGGATTGGACGTTTTCTGGTGGCCAGCCTGCATCAGGCGATTGCCGAGGTGCTGCCGGATCGACTGGAATTCTACGAAAACTGGTTGAGCGTGGCCGGGCTGCGGGAAGGAACGATCGGCCTGGCGCCGTTTCATGCCGTCTTGAGCTTTCTGCGCGGCGAACCGGATGCCTACCCGCAGGTGGTGACCAGGGCAGGGCAGTATGCGGCCGAATGGACGGTCAACGGCCTGCCGGGTCTCGAGCGCCGGGTCCTCCGGACGCTGCCGCTCAAGCTGCGTACGCGCGCCGCCCTCCGCACGGCGCGCAGCCTCGTTCGCGCGACTTATCCAGGTTCGCGGGCGATCGTTCGATTTCATAAGGAGACCGCGTCGATCGATCTGCGCGGGTCCCTGTTCTGCGAGGTGAGAGCCGCGTCGGTCCACCCGCTCTGCGGCTTCTATGCCTCCGCCATCGCGCACGTTCTGCACATGTTTTCCGTGCCGGCCGAGGCGCACGTCGATGCCTGCCGGGCGGCGGGCGGCGGGCAGGGCGTGCCTGATGTCCGTGGTCGTTCGCGAAGCTCCGGCCAGCGAACCCGCGGCCGCCTGAGAACGAACCCCATGATTCCAGCCAGCCTGCTGAGTGCCATTCTGCTGGCGGCCGTGCCCGGGCAGGCGCAGCCGGCTCCCATCTCGCCGCCGGCCGTCGCGCGGATTCTGGTCGTCCCCTTCGAGAACACCCAGCGCGAGACCAGGCTCACGTGGCTCGGCGAAGCGTCGGCCATGCTGCTCGCCGAGGAGCTGAATGCCAGGGGCCTGGCCGCCATCACCCGCGACGAACGGGTCCAGGCGTTCGATCAGCTGCATCTGCCCGTCGCCGCCTCGCTGAGCCGCGCAACCGTGATCAAGGTCGGACAGCTCCTCGGCGCGTCAGAGGTGATTGCCGGATCGTTTCGCCTCAACGGAGACGAGCTGATCGTCGACGCCCACAGCATCCGCATCGAGGTCGGCCGGCTCGAATCGCCGATCACGGAGCGGGCGCCGCTCAAGGACTTCTTCGGCATCTACGACAGGCTCGCGCGGCGCCTCTCCGGCGGCGCGCGCCGCATGGGCGCGGCGATGTCGCCGCCGCCACCCGGCGCCTTCGAGAACTACATCAAGGGCCTGCTGGCTGAAAGCGCTGCGACGCAGGCGACATTCCTCGAGTCGGCGATCGCCGAGTCCCCGGGCTTCGACCAGGCGCGCCTGGCCTTGTGGGATATCAGGACCGAACAGAGCGATCACTCCGCAGCGCTCGCCGCGGTGAAGCCAGTGCCTGCAACCTCGCCGTTCGCCGCCCGGGCCCAGCTGCGGATCGGCCTGTCCCTGCTCGAGCTCAAGGACTACCCTGGCGCGGCATCGGCCTTCACGCGCCTCATCGATCCCCAGATTCTGAAGACGACCGCGCCGCCGCCCGCTCACCTCGCGCCGGTGCTCAACGACCTCGCGATCGTTCAGCTGCGCCGTGGGGCCAGCGCTGATGCCGGCTCCGCCGTCTACTACCTGACCCGCGCCACCGACGCCGATCCGGAGCAGGTGGACTACCAGTTCAATCTCGGGTACGCCTACCTGATCGATCGCAACTACAAAGCGGCACTCTACTGGCTGCGTGAAGCGGTCCGGCGAGACGTGACCGACGCGGATGCTCACTACCTGCTGGCCCGGGCGCTCCAGGCAACCGGCAGCGAGGTCGAGGCCGCGCGCGAGCGCGATCTCGCGCGCCAGCTCTCGTCCAGATACGAAGGGTTCACCTCGCGGGACGTGCCCGCCGGCCTGGAACGGCTGCGCATGGACCTCGATGCGCCAGGGGCGGTCCGGCCGGGACTGGCCATCGCCAACTCCGCGCAGCGCGATCAGCGTGAGCTCGCCAGCTTCCATCTCGACCGCGGCCGGCGGTTGTTCGAACAGGAGCAGGACCGGGAAGCAATGGCCGAGCTCCGCCGCGCCGTTTATCTCTCCCCGTACGAGGCGGGGGCGCATCTACTGATGGGGAGGATCCACCTGCGCGCCGGACGCCCGGAGGACGCAGTCGATGCGCTGAAGATCTCGATCTGGAGCGATGACTCCGCCGCCGCGCGCATCGCGCTCGCCGAGGCGTACCTGGCATCGCGCAATCCCGCCGCAGCCCGCACCGAGCTTCAGCGCGCGCTGGCCCTGGAGCCCTCGTCCAGCGAAGCGAAGCGGCTGCTCGACACGATCAAGATCCCGTAGCCGGCGGCAGATCCAAAACCGGGCGGGTCTGAAGACCCGCCCCTACAGACTGCAAACAGGGCACGACGACAGTCCGCAAGCGTCGGAGACATGCCGCAGGGCCAATCAGTCAACGCACCTCAGACCGCCTCACGATCGGCCTAAAGGCCGGCGTCGCTCGACCCGATATCCTGTTAGAATCGATTTCACCATCCACCTCCGCGCTGCTATCGATCCTCAACGGCCATGTCACGAGTCACCCGGCTGCCCCGGCAAAACACCGAGAAATGAGCGTGTCTGACATCACCCACGACGTCGTAGACGACGGCTTCCACGAGATTCATCTCAGCGGAAAGCAGCTCGTCTTCCTGTTCATGGCGACGATGGTCGTGTCGGTAGTGATCTTTCTCATCGGGGTGTTCGTGGGGCGTAACGTGCGCGCGCAGCAGGCCGCCGACCACCTGGCGGATCCCACCGACGGCGCTCGCGGCGGCAGCCCCCACACCGGTCGCCCCGGCGCCCGCGGCTGCGGACGCCGGCCCCCAGGCGGCAGAGCCGCCATCGCCGCCCGCGGAGTCCGACGAGCTCAGCTACAAGAAGCGACTCGAGGGTGAGTGCCTCGGCGGAACATCTGAAGCCCGTCGCCCCTGCCCAGCAGCAACCATCGACGGCACGAACCGCGCCGCCCGCGCCGGCACCGGCACCGCCAGCGCCGGCAGCCTCGAGCCCGGCTCCCGCAGCCGCAGCCGCGGCCGCGACAGCCGGGACCGTTGGAACGCCACAGCCGGGCACCTGGGTCATCCAGGTCCACGCGCTCCGCGATCGCACCACGGCGGCGGGGATCGTTCGCCGCCTCGCGAGCAAGGGGTATCCCGCGTTTCTCGTCGCCGCGGGTCCGCCCACCGGGACCTACAAAGTCCAGATCGGCCGTTACAAGGATCGCGACGAAGCGATGCGCGTGATCGACCGGCTGAAAAAAGAAGAACAGTTCAACCCCTGGATTACGCGCTAGCTCTCCTGTCGGGCGCCCTGCTGGCGCTCAGCTTCCCAAAGTTCGGGCATCCGGCCTTCGCGTGGTTCGCGCTGTCGCCGATCCTCGTGGCGCTGGTGCGTCCTCGCGCCCCGAACGAGCACCCGCTGACCGCGAGACGAGCGTTCACGCTCGGCCTGCTGAGCGGAGCCGTGTACTTCGCGGTCACGCTCTACTGGCTCGTCGAGACCATGACGACGTTCGGCGGACTCCAGCCGGCGCTGGCGGCATTCGCGGCGCTGTTGCTGGTCGCCTACCTGTCGCTGTTTCCGGCGGCATTCGCGCGTCGCGGTTGCGCGGATGACACGAGCGTTCGGCCCGGAAGCGCTTTCTCCTGGCAGCCCCGGCCTGGGTGGCGACTGAGCTGGGTCGTCAGTACGTCTGGGACGGATTTCCATGGGCGCTTCTCGGGTACAGCCAGATCACGTGGCTCCCGATCGCTCAACTCGCCAGCATCACCGGCGTGTATGGTCTGTCGCTGTTGCTGGCGCTGACCGGCGCGAGCGCGGCCTATGTCCTGGTCACGCGAGGACCGCGGCGACTCATCGTGGCCGGATCGGTCGCGGCACTGGTGGTCGCGATCGGTGTCTGGGGGCAATGGCGCCTGCACGACTCATCGCTCCTCACATCGGGCGAACCGGTCCGGGTCGCCGTGCTCCAGGCGAACATCGCGCAGGACGACAAGTGGAATCCGGCGCTCGCTGGACGCGATCACCGACGAGCTACCTGACGATGTCGCGCCAGGCGCTCGGGCAGGGAGCGACGTTCATCATCTGGCCGGAATCCTCGACGCCGTTCTACTTCGAGCACGACCTGCTGCGTGGCGGCGTCCATCCGGCGGCTGGCGAGGGAAGGCAAGGCGACGTTCCTGATCGGCAGCGACCAGATCGAGCCGGTGCGGCCGGTGCCGGGGCTGCCGAAACCGGAAGAGCGCACCTACAACGCCGCCTTCCTCGTGAAGCCCGACGGCCAGATCGGCGCGGTCTACCGGAAGATGCACCTGGTCCCGTTCGGCGAGTACGTGCCGCTACAGCGGCTGTTGTTCTTCGTGAAGCCAATCGTGGAAGCGGTGTCGGACTTCGTGCCCGGGACCGAGGCCGTGCTGCTGCCGGTAGGGACGCACCGCGCCAGCACCGCCATCTGCTATGAAGTGATCTTCGCGAGCCTGATGCGGCAGTTCGTGGTCAACGGCAGCGAGCTGCTGACCACGATCACCAACGATGCGTGGTATGGCACCTCGTCCGCCCCGTACCAGCACTGGGAGCAGGCAGCCATGCGCGCCATCGAGGGAGGACGCTACCTGGCGCGCGCGGCGAACACCGGGATCAGCGGGTTCGTCGATCCGTACGGCCGGGTGCTGCAGAAGACGACCCTCTTCACACCGGCGATGCTGGTGGCCGATCTCCGGTTCATCCAGCGAACGGACGATCTACAGCCGCATCGGCGACCTGGTCGCATGGCTGTCGCTGGCGGTGACTCTTGCCGCGCTTCTGGCGGCCGGGCGAGTCCGCTACAATGTGGGATTCGGGCCTGGAGCATCGCCGCGCCCGTGAATCGCCCGCCGCGGTCGAGCGGCGGTGAACCACAGGAGTTCCGGTTTTGGCTTTCCAGTTGGACGAACAGCTTCGCAGGTATCAGGATCTGGCGCGCCGCGCTGGCGACCTGCGGAGCTATCTTTGACGCCGCACATCCCGCCGAAGAACTGAAGACCATCGAAGAGCGCGTCGGCGCCGCTGACTTCTGGAAGGACCAGGCTGCCGCGCAGAAGCTGCTGCAGCGCCGCCGGCGGCTCGAGGAGGATCGCGATCTCGCCGAATCGCTCCGGGCCCGGCTCGACGATCTGACGGTCCTGGCCGAGTGGGCGGAGGCCGGCGAGCCGGTCGCCGAGGATCTCGGCCGCGCGCTCGACGATCTGTCGGCACAGGTCGATGCCGGCGAGACCAAGAAGATGCTCGGCGGCGAGCACGACCGCAAGAACGCGATCATCACGATTCATCCCGGCGCCGGCGGCACCGAGTCACAGGACTGGGCCGAGATGCTGCTGCGGATGTACGTGCGCTGGACCGAGCGAAAGGGGTTCAAGCGCGAGATCATGGATTTCCAGCCGGGCGACGAAGCGGGAATCAAGAGCGCGACCCTCACCATCACCGGCGACTATGCCTACGGCATGCTGCTCGCCGAGGCCGGCGTCCATCGTCTGGTCCGGATTTCTCCCTACGATCAGGCGTCGCGCCGGCACACCTCGTTCGCCTCGCTCTACGTGTGGCCGGAGCTGCCCGAGGACGTCGACGTGGAGGTCGACGAGAAGGATCTCCGCGTGGACACCTATCGATCGAGCGGTGCCGGCGGCCAGCACGTGAACGTCACCGATTCAGCCATCCGCATCACCCATATTCCGACCGGGATCGTCGTCTCGTGCCAGAACGAGCGCTCGCAGCACAAGAACCGCGCGCACGCGATGAAGGTGCTCAAGTCGCGCCTGTTCGACCTGAAGATGAAGGAACAGCAGGCGAAGCTGGAACAGCTCGGCGGAGAGAAGAAGGACATCGCCTTCGGCAGCCAGATCCGCAGCTACGTGCTGCACCCGTATCAGCTGGCCAAGGATCACCGGACGAAGGAAGAGGTCGGCGACGTGAACCGGGTCCTCGACGGCGACATCGACATGTTCATCAAGTCGTACTTGATGAAGAAGGCGTCGGGGACGCTGGGGCAGGCGACGGTGGGGGACGAAGACTAAGGGAGCAAGGGACAAGGTCCCTTGTCCCTGCTGCCTTTGTTAGCGCATCCCGCCCGGCTGGGTCCCCGCGATGAACGCCTCCGAGATCGCACCGGGCGTGGCGGCATCGGTTGAGTTGCCGGCGTTGTCGACCGACACGAACACGATGTTGCCCGGGGGCTCGAACTTCGGCGGTTCCTTGCGGTCGCCGATCCAGGCCTTCATGACGTCCATCCAGATCGGGCAGCGCGGCCTCGGCGCCGGTCATGTTGCGGCCGATCGTCTTCTTCTGATCGAGCCCGACCCAGACCCCAATCGTGATGTCGGGATCGAAGCCGACGAACCAGGCATCGGTGTAGTCGTCGGTCGTCCCGGTCTTGCCGCCGATCGGCCAGTTGAGGGACGCGGCCTTGGCCGCGGTGCCTCGTTGGACGACGCCGCGCAGCAGGTTGGTGAGCACGTACGCGGTGTCGGCGCGGATGGCGTCCTTGGGCTCGGGGCGGTTCTCTTCGAGCACGTTGCCGTCGCGGTCGGTCACCTTGAGGACCGAATAGGTCTGCATGTGGACGCCCTGGTTCGGGAACACCGCGAACGCGCTGGTCATCTCCGACAGCGTCGCTTCCGCCGCGCCGAGCGCGACCGGCAGGTAGGGCGGCAGCGGGGACGACAGCCCCATCTTGCGCGCGTAGGCGATGACCTGCTTGGCGCCGAGCTGATCCATCACGCGGACGGCCGGCACGTTGCGCGATTCCTCCAGCGCGTGCCGCAACGTCACCGGCCCCTCGAACTTGTGGTCGTAGTTCTGCGGCGAGTACGGCGGCTGGTTCGGTCCGGCGAAGAAGCTCACCGGCGCGTCGACGATCAGCGATGCCGGCGTGAAGCCGCGATCGATCGCGGCGGTGTAGACGATCGGCTTGAACGACGACCCGACCTGCCGCAGCGCCTGGGTCGCGCGATTGAACTTGCTGCGCTCGAAGCTGTAGCCGCCGACCATCGCCTTGACCTGGCCGGTGCGGTTGTCGATCGCGAGGATCGCGCCTTCGACCAGCGGCGGCTGCTCCAGCGTCCCGATGCGGTCTGCGCGGTCGGCGTCGACGACGTCGAGCCGCACCTCGATCAGGTCGCCCGGCTTCACCAGCTGGTTGCCGGCCTTCGAGGTCCAGCCGAACCCTTTCTTGTCGATGGTGACCCGCAGCGCACCGGCGCGGGCGTCGATCGCGGCGGCGTCCGCGCTGCGGACGACGGCCGGCACGATGTCGCCATCGTGCATCGGCCGATCCCAGCGGGGCTGCTTGAACGCCGTCGATCGTCTGGCCGTCGGCGATCACGTTGCGCCGCGGCGCGCGGAAGCCGTGGCGCTTGTCGATCCGGCGCAAGCCGTCGTTCAGGGCGCGATTGGCCGCCTCCTGCAGCGGGACGTCGAGCGCAGTCTGGATGGCGAGGCCGTTCTCGTAGAGCTGCTTCGCGCCGAAGCGTCCCTCGAGCTCTTTCCGCACCTCCTCGAGGAAGTAGGGCGCCACCGAGGCTGGTGTCGACGGCTCGCCGCGCAGGACGATGGGCTTCTTGCGAGCGGCCTCGGCTTCGGCCTCGGGAATGAACCCGACCTCGGCCATCCGTGTCAGCGCGTAGTTCCGGCGGCGCAGCGCCGCGTCCATGTTCACGTACGGGCTCTGCCTGACGTTGCCCTGGAGAATGCCGGCGATGAGGGCCGCCTCCTCGAGCGTCAGATCCTTCGCCGGCTTGCCGAAGTAGAGGCGCGAGGCGGCCTGCACGCCGTAGACGCCGTGCCCGAAGTACATCTGGTTGCAGTAAAGCGTGAAGATCTCGTTCTTGGTGTAGCGCTTCTCGATCTGAATCGCGAGGATGGCTTCCTTGATCTTGCGCTCCCACGTTTTTTCATCCGTGAGGAACAGCTTGCGCGCGAGCTGCTGGGTCAGCGTGCTCGCGCCCGCGGCCTTCCGGCCCTCGAAGATGTCCTTCACCAGCGAGACGATGATGCGGGGAATGCTCAGTCCGAAGTGCTGCTCGAACGTGGCGTCCTCGGCCGCGAGGATCGCCTGCTTGAGCCGCGGGGAAATCGCTTCGTAGGGAATGACCTCCCGCCGCTGGATGGCGAACTCTCCCACGATCTCGCCGCGCGCGCCGTAGACGCGCGAGATCGTGCTCGGGGCGTAATCGTCGAGCGCGGAGATCTTCGGGATGTCGCCGGCGTAAGCGAAGAAGACGCCGCTGGCCACGCCGAGCGACGCGGACATCGCAAACAACAGGATGATGCCCGCGCGCCGGGCAACACGGATGATGTATGTGGCCATAGTCTCCGCGGCTCTGCCGCGTGTTCAGAGTCTACCCCCGGCCGCGGGCCTGGCCGGTCGATCGGCCCTCCGACGAACGTTCGCGGGCGCCGCCGCCGCTTCCGCCGGGGTTGCCTCGCTCGGGCCGCGGACCGTCGCCGCCACGCGGCGCCCGATCCATGGTGCCCGCTGGTGCCTGGCGTTCCGGCGCCGAGCGGGACTCGGGTTGCCTGGGAGCGCCTGCGCCCGGAGCATCTCCGCGGCTGCGTCCGTACCTCGCGATCAGCCGGAAGGCGCGGGCGCTTCGGGAGCACGGTACTGCCGCTCGGGAGGCGCCGTGCGAGAGGTCGGAGGCGGGTAACCGGGTGCCGCCGGAACCGCCGGCTGATACGCCGGGGCCGATGGCGTCGAGCGCATGCGGTCCTGCCGGTCGTAGGTGCGCGACGGAGTGTCCTGCGCCGCCGGCTCGGCGCCGCGCACGCGCGGCACTGCCCGGACCGCGCCACTCGGGGCGGGGGTGACCGCGCCCGCCGGCTGGTCATCCCGCCGCACCGCGCGCGCCGTTTGTCTCACGACCCGTGTCGCCACCATAGCCGGGTGTGATCGATTCGCTGCCGGCGCGCGTTCCCCGCGAGGTGTTGTCTGGAATGACGACCGTCGAAGAGGAGGGCACATTCAAGGACGGTTGCCTGGAGCCTGCTTCCCGCGGGACCGCTCGTACGCCGGTGCCGCGACTGGCGTTCGCGGACCTGTCGATTTGAGGGTTGAGCGCCGTTCCCGGTGTCCGCGCCGCGGCTGGGAACCCGCGATCGATCTGACCGGCCCCGGCAGTGGCGGTTCCGCCGCGCAGGACCGGGCTGCCGACCCCGTCAACCCCCTGGGCGTTGCCGAACGACGGATAGCGTCCGACAGTCCGGATCGGGATCGCCGATCGATTCACGGCATAGTGCGCCCCGGGTGCCCGCGGCCCGACCACGAACTGGCTGTGGATGCTCGGGTCGACGCGCACCCCGGCGTAGCGCGACACGTTGATGTAGCTGGTGTTGAAGTGCTGACGCGGCACGACCGTCCATGCGCGCCACGGATCGTAGCGATGGCCGCCATAGACGTTGACGTTGAAGCCGAAGACCGCGCGATTGTTCCAGCCGAGCGGACACCAGCTCACGTACCCCGGTGCGTAGGCCCACGACACCCACGCCGGTCCCCACGTTCTTCCCGGAATCCAGATACCACCCCGCGTTCGAATAGCCCCAACGGCCGTAGTGGTGAGTGGGCCAGCCCCACGGATCGCCGGCGATCCAGGTCCAGCCGTAAGGACGCAGGCTCGCCCAGCGGCCGTGGTAATACGGCCGCCAGCCGACGTTGACACGGGGATACCAGACGTAGCCATAGACCTGTTCGTAGCGCCAGCTGCCGTACGTGTCGAACGCTGGTGCGTAGCGCCTGACATCCTCTGGCAGGTACTGTGCGGACGCACCGAGCCGCTGATCGCGCCGCGCCTCCGACCAGCGATCGAAGGCATCCCACGCGGCGGAATTGAAAACGTAGGCCGGCGATGGCGCCGAGCCGAGCCGGGCGAACGTGCGTTCGCCGGCGGAGATGTAGCTGCGCCCCTGCTCGTTCACGAGCTCCGCGCTGCCGCGAAGGACGGCCAGCTCCACCTCCGTCGTCGCGAAGGATGGCGACGCGGTACTCGCCGGGCGTGCTGATCTGCACCCACGCTGACGGGGCATCGATCCGGTACGAGAGATCCCGCGCCGGCCCGGCCACGCTGAGACGCACCCGGCCTTCGAGCAGTCGAACGACTTCATCTGACTGAAAATCCACGACCGTGTTGTCGTCGAGGTGGAGCGCGCTGCCGTCCGCGAACAGCACCTCGACCCGTCCGGCCTGGGTCCGGAGCCGGTCGCCGGACAGCAGCGGCATCGACATCAGTTCGGTATCGCGCCGGCCGTCGCGCTCGAGGATAGCTGTGCCGTCGACCACCGAGATGTGGGCCGGCGGCTCGTTGGCGCGGTCCTCTTGCGCCTGTGAAGGACTGCCCCAGAGACACACCGTCGCCAGACAGAGTGCGGAAAGGAAGAGGCGGGTCATTGTTGGATGCCTCGAATCGGGGAGACGCCCAGAGAGTGCAGCGTCGGCTGCGGGCAGGGTGGCGAGTCCGAGTATGCACCCACATGCCCAATCGACGCAAGCACAGCTCCCCAATCCCGAGTATTGGGCCCAAGTCAATGCTGGATAGCAATTTGTACGGCTGGGCCAGTGCAAGGCCTTGACAGTTGCTCGCTGAGATTTTATGTTAGTAGGGTTATAAAGTTAGCCATCCTCCAACTGAGGACTGGCAGGACGCGAGGACTGCACAATGAGCAAGATTATCGGGATCGATCTCGGGACCACGAACTCCGTTGTCGCCGTGATGGAGGGTGGCGAGCCGGTCGTCATCACCAATCCGGAGGGCAGCCGGATTACGCCGTCTGTGGTGGCGTTCACCAAGTCGGGCGAGCGGCTGGTCGGGCAGGTGGCGAAGCGGCAGGCGGTCACGAACCCCGAGAACACGGTGTTTTCAATCAAGCGGTTCATGGGCCGCAAGTACGACGAAGTCTCGGAAGAGATGAAGATGGTGCCGTACTCCGTGATCCGCGTCGGCAACGGCGACGTCCGGGTCAAGGCCGGCGACAAGGAATACTCCCCGCCAGAGATCTCCGCGATGATCCTGCAGAAACTGAAGCAGGCCGCCGAGGAGTATCTCGGTCAGCCGGTGACCAAGGCGGTCATCACCGTGCCGGCGTACTTCAACGACGCGCAGCGCCAGGCCACCAAGGACGCCGGCCAGATCGCCGGCCTCGAGGTCATGCGCATCGTCAACGAGCCCACGGCCGCGGCGCTCGCCTACGGGCTCGACAAGAAGAAGGATGAGACGATTGCCGTCTACGACTTCGGCGGCGGCACGTTCGACATCTCGATTCTCGAAGTCGGCGAGGGGGTCGTCGAGGTCAAGGCGACCAACGGCGACACGCATCTGGGCGGCGACAACCTCGACCAGCGCGTGATCGACTGGATCATCGCCGAGTTCAAGAAGCAGGAAGGGATCGATCTCGGCCGGGACCGGATGGCGCTTCAGCGCCTGAAGGAAGCGGCGGAGAAGGCCAAGATGGAGCTCTCCACGGTGATGGAGACCGACATCAACCTGCCGTTCATCACGGCCGATCAAGACCGGGCCCGAAGCACCTGCAGTTGAAGCTGACGCGGGCGAAGTTCGAGCAGCTGGTCGAGGACCTGCTGCAGAAGACGGTCGGTCCGACGAAGCAGGCGCTGGCGGACGCGGGGGTGGATTCCTCGAAGATCGACGAGGTCGTGCTGGTCGGCGGGTCGACGCGCATCCCGAAAGTGCAGGCGATCGTCAAGGAGCTGTTCGGCAAGGATCCCCACAAGGGCGTCAACCCTGACGAAGTCGTGGCCGTCGGGGCGGCGATCCAGGCCGGCGTGCTCGCGGGCGAGGTCAAGGACCTGCTGCTGCTCGACGTCACGCCGCTCTCGCTCGGGATCGAGACGCTGGGCGGGGTGATGACGACGTTGATTCCCGCGCAACACGACGATTCCGACGCGCAAGAGCGAGACGTTCTCGACGGCGGCGGACAACCAGACCAGCGTCGAGGTGCACGTGCTCCAGGGCGAGCGTCCGATGGCGCGAGACAACCGTCCGCTCGGCAAGTTCCACCTGACGGGGCTGCCGCCGGCGCCGCGTGGCGTGCCGCAGATCGAGGTCACCTTCGACATCGACGCGAACGGCATCGTCAACGTGTCGGCCAAGGACATGGCGACGCAGAAGGAGCAGAAGATCACCATCACGGCGTCGAGCGGCCTCAGCAAGGACGAAGTCGACCGGATGATGAAGGAGGCCGAGTCGCACGCCGACGAGGACAAGAAGCGCAAGGAGGAAATCGAGACCCGCAACCTGGCCGACCAGGCGGTGTACGCCTCGGAGCGGCTGGTGAAGGATGCCGGCGAGAAGCTCGGGTCCGCCGACAAGCAGGCGATCGAGTCGGCGGCCGAGGATCTGAAGAAGGCGATCGAGCGGAACGATGCGGCCGAGATGAAGCGGCTGATGGAGGCGCTGAATCAGGCGCAGCACAAGGCGGCCGAGGCCATGTATCGGACCGCGGGCTCCGCGGGCTCCGCGGGCGCTCCGGGCTCGGAAGCCGGGGCCGGGGCCGGGGCCAGCGACGGCGGAGCGCGCCAGAGCGGCGACGTCATCGACGCGGAAGTGGTCGAGGAGGAAAAGAAGTAGAGCCGGTCTGCCGCCGTCGCTAAAGCTTTGGCGGACCGCCGTAGCCTTGGCGAAGGCGGTTAGACCCGGCGTAGCGGAGGCCGAGTCAGACGCGGCGACTGCACGAACAAACATGGATCTCTACGCTGTCCTCGGGCTCGCACCCGGCGCATCGGTCGCCGATATCAAGCGGGCGTACCGCCGCCTCGCGCGGCGGTACCATCCCGGGATCAACCCGGGAGACCGTGCGGCTGAAGCCATGTTTCACCGCATCACGGAGGCGTACGAGACACTGACGGACCCGGCGCGGCGGGAGCAGTACGACGCCGGGGGGAAGGCGGCGAACGGGCCGACGGGAGCGTCGTTCGAGTTCGCCGGCTTCGATTTCTCGGTCGCGGCGCAGGGCGCGCAGGCCGCGACGTTCACCGAATTGTTCGCCGAGGTGCTGCACCCGGTCGGTCCGGGTGACAGCGGCCGGCCGGAAGCCGGAGCGGATCTCCACGCGGCGTTGTCCGTCACGTTCCTTGAATCGATGAGCGGCGTCCAGCGGCAGGTGGTCGTGACCCGCCACGACGTGTGTCAGTCCTGCCGCGGCAGCGGCAGCGTGGCGACGCCCGAGGGACGGTGTCCGCATTGCCAGGCGACGGGAAGCGTTCGCTGGGCGCGCGGCCACATGGTGTTCTCGAAGTCGTGCGCGGCCTGCGGCGGGACCGGCCGGCAGCGGCATCAGCGCTGTGGCGTGTGCGGCGCGCACGGACGGGTGGTGCGGAGCGAAGGTGTCCCGGTCAGCGTTCTGCCGGGAACGGTGGACGGAACACGGCTCCGCATCGCGGAGAAAGGACACGCGGGGCGGCATGGGGGACGGACCGGCGATCTGTATGTCATCGTCCACGTGGCCCCGCACCCGTTGTTCCGGCGCGAAGGGGACGATCTGCACGTCGAGGTCCCCGTCGCGGTTCACGAGGCGGTGCTGGGCGCGCGGATCGAGGTGCCGTCGCTGGATGGTCCTTTCCGGCTCGCGATGCCGCCGGGGACGCAGGGCGGGCGGCAGTTTCGCGTGAGCGGCCGCGGCGCGCCGACCGTGGATGGCGGCCGGGGCGACCTGATCGTGCATGCGCGGCTGGTGTTGCCGCAGGCGGTGGACGAGCGATCGCGCGAGCTGATGCGGGAGTTCGGACGCAGGAACAACGACAATGTCCGGAAAGATCTGATTACGTAGCAGCAACTGTATGGCGAAGCGAGGCGGCGGCAAGGCCTATTACATGATCAGCGCGGTGGCGCAGAAGTACAACATCCACCCGCAGACGCTTCGCCTGTACGAGCGCGAAGGGCTGCTGAAGCCGTCGCGCACCGAGGGCAACACGCGGCTGTATTCGGAAGAGGATCTGGAGCAGCTCGAAACCATCCTGTCGCTGACCCGTGATCTCGGCGTGAACCTGGCCGGCGTGGAGATCATCCTCAACATGCGCCGCAAGATCGAGGCGATGCAGCTCGAGGTCAACGAGTTCATGGACTACGTGAAGCGCGAGCTCTCGCGCGGCATCGGCGATTGGGAGCAGCGGCTGAGCACCGCGCTGGTCAAGTCCTCTCCGACCGACCTGGTGCGCAGTTCCACGCCACCGGCGCCAGCGGCGGGCGCCGCGGCCGACCTCCCGGCAGAGCCGGCGGGCACCAAAGATCTCAAGAACATCCATCGCTGACCGTGATGCGGAAGGATCCCGACAGTAGCTCGGAATCTGACGCACTACAGGCCTATCTGCGTGCGATCGGGCGGATTCCGCGCCTGACGCCCGAAGAGGAGCGTGAGCTCGGCCGGCGCATCCGTGAGCACCACGATCAGGACGCCCTCAGGCGGCTCGTCGAAGGCAATCTCCGGTTCGTCGTCAGTTACACCAAGCGATACCGCGGGCTCGGCGTCTCCTTTCTCGATCTGATTCACGAGGGGAACCTCGGCCTGATGGAAGCGGCCCGGCGGTTCGATCCCGATCGCAACGTCAAGTTCATCACCTACGCGGTCTGGTGGATTCGTCAGGCGCTGACCCACGCGTTGTCCGCGCAGACGCGGGCGTTCTCACTCCCACAGAAAGTCTCGGGCGCGGCCGCGCGGCTCACACGCGAGGTCGCCGAGCTGGCCGAGCAGCTCGAACGGCGGCCGACGTCGAGCGAGATCGCCGCCGACGCGGAGATGTCGGAAGCGGAGGTCGACGCCCTGATGCAGCTGGGCCTGCGCGACGTGTCCCTGAGCGATCGGCTCGGCGCCGATGGCGACGACGACGGTCCGGAGCTCGGCGATCTGATCGAATCGCCGTCGCCGCCGATCGACGACGCGTTGTTACGGCAGTCGCTGATATCGCGCGTGCGGGGTGCGCTCTCCGAGCTCGATGAGAAGGAGCGCGAAATCGTCGAGTTGCGATTCGGTCTCGACCGCGATGGCGAGATGCGCACGCTTCAGGAGATTGGCGAGACCTTGCACCTGTCGCGCGAACGGATCCGGCAGATCGAAGCGCGCGCAAAGGAGAAGCTGCGCCGATCGAAACGTGCGAGCGAGCTGCGGAGTTACTTGAACTGATCGCGCGCGGCTCGTACAATCACCACCTCCCCATGGCCTGCCCCCTTTGCGACGATACTGGATGGAAGCCTGTAGAAGAGAAGGGTGTACGGCGGGTCGAACGCTGCGACTGCTGGCGTGAAGGGCTGACGGCGCGTCTGCTCGAGCAGGCGCGCGTGCCGCCGCGGTATCGCAAGTGCGATCTCGATACTTTCGTCACTTACCCTAACGAGAAGCTGCTCGGCGCGGTGAAGCAGGCGCGGAAGTTCGCCGACGAGTTTCCCGCGATCGGCCGCGGTCTCTGCCTGATCGGTCCGCCCGGCATCGGCAAGACGCATCTTGCCGTCGCGGTCTTGCGACGGGTGATCCTCACCAAGGGAGCGCGCGGTCTCTTCTACGACACGCGCGACCTGCTGCGCGTGATTCGCAGCACCTACAACCCGCTCGTCCGCACCGCCGAGATGGACATCCTGCGTCCGGTCATGGAGGCGGATCTGCTCGTGCTCGACGATCTCGGCTCCGAGAAGACGTCGGAATGGGTCGAAGAGACGATGAACCTGATCGTCAACACCCGCTACAACGAGCGGCGCCACACGATCTTCACGTCGAACTACGAGGACACGCCCGACGACAGCGATCCCGAGTGCCTGAAGGCGCGCATCGGGTTCCGGATTCACTCGCGCCTGCACGAGATGTGCGAGTTCCTCGAATACGACGGGGCGGACTACCGCCACCTGCCGCCGAATGGCGGCCCCGAAGATCTGCTGATGGCCTGGAACCGGATGAAGGCCGGGGGTCCGCGTCGCGGCCTGCCCGCCAAATCCAAGGGACCGATCCGCGCGCAGCTGCGTCAGCCGGAAGCGCGTCCGCCACGCGAGCTGGGCTGGACGGGGGGAAAAGCAGGGACCTGACGCTTGCTCGGTCTTTATCTCCACATCCCCTTCTGCAGCTCCATCTGCAATTACTGCAACTTCAATCGCGGTTTGTTCGACGCCGAGCTCAAGGCCCGCTATGTCGCTGCGCTCGAGCGGGAGATTCTCGGCTGCTCGCTCCGGGGGCGCCCGGCCGACACGATCTTCTTCGGGGGCGGCACGCCGTCGCTGCTCGAACCGGATGAGATCGGACGACTGATTGCTGCCTGTCGCACGACTTTTGAGATGCCGGCGACGGCCGAAGTCACCCTGGAGACCAACCCTGAAACCTCGTCGCGCGATCGGATGGAACGGTTCCGCGCCGCCGGTGTCAATCGAATCAGCTTCGGGGTCCAGTCTTTTCGCGAACCGGAGCTGAAGAGGCTGGGACGGCTGCACACCGCCGATCGCGCGGTGCGGGCCGTGGAGGAGGCCCGCGCCGGAGGGATCGACAACGTCAGCCTCGATCTCATGATGTGGCTGCCGCAGCAGACGCGCGAGGACTGGCGGCAGAGCGTGGAGACGCTGGTGGCCGTGGCACCGGAGCATGCCTCCTTGTATCTGCTCGAGCTGTATCCGAATTCGCCCTTGAAAGAGGAGATGGCCCGATCCGGCTGGTCCCTCGCTCCCGATGAAGATGCCGCAGGGATGTATCTCTGGAGTCTCGAGCGGTTGGACGCGGCAGGCTACCGGCAGTACGAAATCTCCAACGTCGCGCGCCCCGGCCGCGAGTCGCGGCACAACCTCAAATACTGGCAGGATGGCGAGTGGCTCGGGTTCGGGTGCGGCGCGCACTCGACCGTCGAGGGCGCGCGGTCGCGGAATGTCGCGGGCACCGAGGAGTACATCGCACGGGTCCAGGCTGGCCAGTCCGCGACGATCGACCGTCGTCAACTGACCGCCGAGGAGCGGCTCGAGGATGCATTGTTCACGGGCCTGCGGCTTGCAAACGGAATCGACATCGAAGACGTGGGCCGCAGGTACGGCGTCGACGTATGGGACCGTTTCGGGACGAACCTCGAGCCGTTCGTGGCCGAACGGCTGCTCGTGCGGGAAGGCCCGCGACTCCGGCTGACGCGGGACGGAATGCTGCTCGCCAACGAAATCATGGCGGTTTTCGTCTGAAATGTGCCAGACCCGTGTGGTAGACTCAGCGTCTTTGCCACGCTTGTTCTCAGGAGGAGATTGATGCGTCGCCCCTTCGTGATTTCGACCGGTGCCCTGGCACTGGCTCTCCTGCCAGCGGCCCTTTATGCTCAGACCCCGCCCGCGGCGCCCGCACAGCAGCCGCCGCCGGCGCAGCCCGCGACGCCGGCTGCTCCTGCGAAGCCGGCACTGGCGTTTTCGGGCAACGCCGGTCTGCTCCTGGTCCAGGTCAAGCCCGATCAGACCGCCACGTTCGAAGAGATGATGAAGAAGCTGGGAGCCGCGTTCGGGGCCACCCAGGATGCCGCGCTCAAGACTCAGGGCTCGGGGATCAAGGTCTACAAAGCGGCTGAGGGGATGCAGGGCAACGCGCTCTACGTCATCGTGGCCGATCCCGCGACGCCGGATACCGAGTACTACCCGCTGCAGCTGCTCGCGAAGATGATGACCGACGACGAGAAGCGCAGCCCCGATAACCAGGCGCTGTTCAAGAAGTACAACGACGTCTTCGCCGGGGTGAACAAGCTGAATCTGACGCCCCTCAAGTAAAGGCCCTCCCAGGTAAGGGGGACAGCCGCGACGTCCGCTGTCCCCTTGCCCTTCCCTCCCTTTAGAACTTCAGGTTCAGTCCCGCGTAGAACCGCTGCGGCTTGTCATAACGCGGCGACCCCTGCAGCGTAAACACCCGGTAATCCAGTCGTAGTCGTAACGGCCCCGCGAGCGTCCACTTCACGCCGCCACCGAGATTGATGCCGACGTTCGTCTCGGATCCGAAGTCCGTGAACGACTCGTTGTACCCGCCCGCGCCGGCCGTGCCATAGAACTGCAGGCCGGCAATCGGGAAAGGCGTCTGCACCAGGACGTTGCCCATATAGGTCTTCAGGCGCGGGGCCGCGTCGATCACGTCATCGCTCGTGTTCGAGTACTCGAACTCGAATCCGACAATGAGCATCCCCATCCCGACCGCAAAACCCCGCGCGGGACGGCTGTTCGGCGTCGGGGTGACGCCAAGGAACGCGGTGATATCAGCGAAGGCCCGCGCAGGAGTGAGGAGGGTGAGCAAAAGAAGAGGTGTGATCAGTGGGGATCCGTTTCATCGTCCGAGTGTATGCGAGCTTGTCCGACAGCGTCGTCGGCAGCACCCGGCCGGAGGCTCGCGCTTGGGTGGGGCCCGGCAATGAATAAATGCTGGCCGAGTCCGCTGAATCGGCACTTAGCTGATTGTGAACAGAACGACAGCTTATGTTGCGCGCTGGGCCCCACCGGCGCTCGCGCTGAGCGCGCCCGGCCTCCGGCCGGTTCCGCAGCACACCTGAGTCGCGGACCATAGCGGACTACGATAAAGTCACCCCATGGATTTCCGCCTCAGCGACGACCAGGATCTCCTGCGCAGGAGCGTGCGGGAGTTCGCCGAAGCGGAGATTCGTCCGCGAGTCATGGAATGGGACGAGGCGCAGCAGTTTCCGATGGATCTGCTGCCGAAGCTGGCCGAGCTCGGGTTGATGGGCGTCCAGTTTCCCGAGGAGTACGGCGGCGCGGGGATGTCGGCGGTCGACTACTGCATCTGCATCGAGGAGCTGGCGCGCGTCTGTCCGGCGATCGCGTTGTCGGTCGCCGCGCACAATGGACTGTGCTCGGCGCACATCGGGATGTTCGGCAACGACGAGCAGAAACGCACCTATCTGCCGCGGCTGGTGAGCGGCAGCGTGCTCGGTGCCTGGGGGTTGACGGAGGCCAATGCCGGCAGCGACGCCGCCGGAATGCGGACGACCGCGGCGCGGGTCGATGGGGGCTGGTCGCTGAACGGCGCAAAGAGCTTCATCACCCACGGCCGGATCGGTGGGGTGATGGTGGTCATCGCCGTGACCGACCGGGCGAAGGCACACCGTGGGATTTCGGCCTTCATCGTCGAGCACGGCACCCCAGGGATGACCGCGGGCAAGAAGGAGAACAAGCTGGGCATGCGCGCGAGCGATACCAGCGAAGTGATCTTCGCCGACTGTCGAATACCGGCCTCGGCGCTCCTCGGCGAAGAGGGACAGGGATTCGTGAACACGCTCCAGGTGCTCGACGCGGGCCGCATCGGGATCGCCGCGCTGTCGGTCGGCCTCGCGCAGGGTGCGTACGAAGCGGCGCGGGACTACGCGCGGGAGCGCCACCAGTTCGGTCAGCCGATCGCCGCGTTTCAGGCCATCCAGTGGAAGCTGGCCGACAACGCGACGCGAATCGAGGCCGCACGCTGGCTGACCTATCGCGCCGCCTATCTCAAGGACACCGGCGTCCGGATGACCCGCGAGTCGTCCATGGCCAAGCTGTTCGCCAGCGAGGCGGCGGTCAAGGCGGCCGACGACTGCGTCCAGATTCACGGCGGCTACGGTTTCGTGAAGGACTATCCGGCCGAGAAGTATTTTCGCGACGTGAAGCTGCTCACGATCGGCGAGGGCACGAGCGAGATACAGCGGCTCGTCATCGCCCGCCAACTGCTCGCCCAGTGACTATCGACCCGGGCACACCGAGCCTGCCGACCGCCTCGCTTGCCAGCCGGGTCAGGCAGGGAGACCCGCGCGCGCTCGCCCGCGCGATCTCGCTCGTGGAGGACGAGTCGCCCGCAGGTGCGGAGGTGATTCGCGAGCTCTACGCGGACACCGGCCATGCGCAGTACATCGGCGTGACCGGACCGCCTGGCGCGGGCAAGAGCACGCTGGTCGATCGACTGATTGCCGCGATCCGGAAAGCCGGGAAGAGCGTGGGCGTGATCGCCGTCGATCCCACCAGCCCGTTCAGCGGCGGCGCCATTCTCGGCGATCGTGTGCGCATGCAGGCGCACGCCGGAGACGAGGGCGTCTTCATCCGCAGCATGGCCACGCGCGGGCACCTGGGCGGCCTGGCCCGATCGACCGCGGACGTGGCGCTGATCCTCGACGCCGGCGGCAAGGACGTCGTCCTGATTGAAACCGTCGGCGTCGGCCAGGACGAAGTGGACATCGTCAGGACGGCTGATGTGTCCATCGTCACGTTGGTGCCCGGCGCCGGCGACGAAGTGCAGGCGCTCAAGGCCGGCATCATGGAGATCGCGGACGTCTTCGTGGTGAACAAGGCCGACCACGATGGCGCGGATCGGATGGTCGCCTCAATCGAGGCGATGCTGAGCCTTCATACGTTCGAGGCCGGGCAGTGGCGTCCGCCGATTGTGAAGACCGAAGCCACGACCGGCAAAGGCGTGGATGCGCTTCTCGATGCGGTCGAGCGCTTCCAGGCGCATTCAGCTGGCGCTGTCCGGCAGCGCCGGCACCGGGAGCGGGCCGAGTATCGGTTCAGGGAGCTGCTGTCGCTCAGATTCGTGCAGCACGTCGAGCAATCGGTGCTCGATGCGACCGCGCTCGCCGCAGTCATCGATCGCATCGGCAACCGGGAGCTCGATCCCTACAGCGCTGCCGAGGAAACGCTCCGTCGTGCCCTCGGACAGGCCCCGGCGCCCGGTTCGCCGCGAGGCCCCGTCCTGGATCACGTCGGCATTGCGGTCGCCGACATCGCCGCGGCTGTCGGCTTCTATCGCGACGCACTTGGCCTGCCGGTCGAGGCTCCGGAAGACGTCGCGTCTCAGCGCGTGCGCGCGCACTTCATTCCCGCGGGCGGCGCGGCGCTGGAACTGCTCGAGGCGACGTCACCTGAGTCCCCGATCGCGAAATATCTCGCGAAGCGCGGTGCCGGGCTTCACCACATCACGCTCTGCGTGGACGACATCGCGGCCGCACTGGCTCGCCTGAAAGCCAGCGGCGTTCGGCTGATCGACGAGGTGGCGCGGCCCGGCGCGCACGGCTCGCTGGTCGCGTTCGTTCATCCGGCCAGCGCGCACGGCGTGCTCGTCGAGCTCAAGGAAGTAAAGTTGTAGGGCCGGTCTTCCGCCGGTCGCTGAAGCTATGGCGGTCAGACCCGGCCGAGAATCTATCTATGTCCATCACCATCGGAATCATCGGGGGCAGCGGTCTGTACGACATGGCGGAGCTCACCGATCGCGAAGAGCGCCAGGTCAGTACGCCGTTTGGCGATCCATCCGCGGCGTACGTGCTCGGCAGCTTGCGTGGAAAGCGCGTCGCCTTTCTCGCCCGCCACGGCATCGGTCACCGGCTCTCGCCCTCGGAGCTGAATTTCCGCGCCAATATCTACGGTTTCAAGGACCTCGGCGTGGAATACATTCTGTCGGCCAGCGCCGTCGGCAGCCTCAAGGACGAGTACAAGCCGCTCGATCTCGTCATCCCCGATCAGTTCGTCGATCGCACCCGCGGACGCGTCTCGACTTTTTTCGGACAGGGGCTGGTCGCGCACGTCGGCTTCGCGCACCCGTTCTGCTCGATCCTGAGCGAGGTCGCGTTTCGAGCCGCCCAGGCATCCTCCGCCACCGTGCACAAGGGCGGCACCTACGTCTGCATGGAAGGGCCGCAGTTTTCCACGCTCGCCGAGTCGAAGCTGTACCGCTCCTGGGGGATGGACATCATCGGCATGACCAACCTGCAGGAGGCCAAGCTCGCCCGCGAGGCCGAGATCTGCTACACGACGATCGCCCTGGTGACCGACTACGACTGCTGGCATCCCGATCACGACCAGGTGACCGTCGAGATGATCATCGCGAACCTCACGCAGAACGCGAAGATGGCGCAGGCGGTCATTGCCGACGCCGTCGGCCGGTTGCCGTTCGAGCGCACCTGCGAATGTGCCACCGCCCTGAAGCACGCCATCATCACCCGGCCGGACGTGGTGCCCTCGGAGACGCTCCGGGCCCTGGCGCCGCTGGTCGGCAAATACTTCCGCTGAGCGCACCCGATCATGAGTATCGTCGTCACCGGATCCATTGCCTTCGACTACCTGATGTCCTTTCCCGGGCGCTTCACCGAGCACTTCCTCCCGGAGCACATGTCCCGTGTCAGTCTGAGTTTTCTCGTCGACTCGATGGACAAGCGGCGCGGCGGCTGCGCGCCCAACATTGCCTACACGCTCGCCCTGCTCGGCGAGCGGCCCCGGTTGATGGGCACCGCGGGGCAGGATTTCGGCGACTACCGGCGGTGGCTCGAAGCAGCGGGCGTGGACACCACGCTCGTCGCAGACGTGCGCGACAAGTTCACGGCGTCCTTTTTCTGCAGCACCGATGTCGAGGGGAACCAGATCGCCTCGTTCTACACCGGTGCCATGGCCAACGCCGCCGAGTTGTCGTTCCGGACCGTCGACGACTGTGAGGTCGCGATGATCTCGCCCAACGATCCGGCGGCGATGATTCAGTACGCCGAAGAATGCCGGACCCTGGGAATTCCCTACATCTGGGATCCGGGTCAGCAGTGCGCGCGCATGGAGGGGGACGAGCTCCGCCAGGGCGTCGTGGGCGCCGCGCTCGTGATGTGCAACGACTACGAGCTGGAGCTCCTGCGGCAGAAAACAGGTCTCGGCGAAGCCGGGATCCTCGCTCAGGCGGGTGGCCTGGTCGTGACCAAGGGAGAGCTTGGATGCACTGTCTTCTCTGGCGGAGTCCAGGTCGATGTTCCAGCCGTGGCTCCCTCGCGGATCGTCGATCCGACCGGGGTCGGCGACGCCTTCCGAGGGGGGTTCCTGAAGGGCATGGCGCGAGGCGCCGACGCGGTGACCTCCGCGAAGCTCGGGGCCGTCGCCGCGGCCTATGCCCTGGAGCATCTCGGCGGACAAAGCCACGCCTATACGTGGGCGGAGTTCCAGGATCGCTATGCGGCGTACTTTTGGGGCTCATCCACGTCTGGAGTAAGTAAAATAGACGTCCGCCGTCGCTTTTCTTCGTACGGCGGCCGCAGTTTTTCCTGAGTTGCGCCGGGAACGCGGCTTGCAGCAGGGGCGCGACAAGGAGGAAGTCGTGAAACACCTCGCAATCCTTCCGGCCTTGTCACTCCTGCTGGTGTCGCTGGCGTCCGCGCAGCACCCTGCTTCCTCCGAGAGCTCTCCCCAGCAGCCGGACCCCGCGCCTCAGGGAACCGTCTTCCGAAGCGGCGCGAACCTCGTGCCCCTGAACGTCACGGTGACCGATACCTCGAAACAATTCGTGAAAGGACTTACGAAGGCTGACTTCTCGGTCTTCGAGGACGGGGTCGAGCAGTCGGTCCAGTTCTTCGAGGCGTCCCAGACGCCGCTCGATCTCATCCTCCTGATCGACACCAGTTCGAGCATGTCGGACAAGATGGACGTCGTCCATGAAGCGGCGATCGGCTTTCTGAGGACGATGAAGAACGGCGACCGGGGTGCGGTCGTGGCATTCGCCGACGGGGTCGACATCGTGCAGGGGCTGACGACGGATCGCGCGGCGCTCGAAGAGGGCATCCAGAAAACGCGGGCTCGCGGGGCCACCTCGCTCAACAACGCGCTGTATATCTCGCTCAAACAATTCGGGCGCGGGGTGCAGCACGAGGGCGACGTCCGCCGTCAGGCGATTGCGGTCTTGTCGGACGGCGAGGACACCAGCAGCCTGGTGAGCTTCGACGATGTGCTGGAGCTGGCACGCAAAAGCGGCGTGAGCATCTATCCGATCGTGCTGCAGTCGAAGTACGCGGCGAACCGCATCGCCACGCAGGGCCAGCGGCGGTACTATCTCCGAATCCGAGTATTCGATGCGAACCCTGGCGCAGGAAACCGGAGCGCAGGCGTTCTTCCCGATGCAGATTTTCGAGTTGAAGAACGTCTACGGGAGCATCGCAGAGGAGCTGTCCAGCCAGTACTCGCTGGCATACTCGCCGGCGAACCCGCGCCCGGACGGACGGTTCCGGCGCATCACGGTTCGCGTGGAAAAACACCCCGAGCTCAAACTGCGGACGCGCACGGGTTACACCGCCACGCTGACGCGGTCGGCGGTGCCGGTTGCCTACGTGCCGGAGCGCTGAGCCCCGCGCATTCGCCCGCAAAAACTAATGGAGCGCCGCGTCGCGCTTTTTCTCACCTGTGCCGCCATCTTCTGGGTCGCGGCAATTTTTTTTGCTCCGGTTGCCCACGCCCGCCATCTGGGAGGCCGGGTCCCGGACACCATCCGCATGGCAGGCGCTCTCGTCTGTCACCAGCGCGTCGAGCGATCCTTCGAGATCGCGGGCGCCCCGATGCCCGTCTGTGCCAGATGTACCGGCGCTCTACGTGTCCGGCGCGCTCGGCGCGCTCGCCGCATGGCTGACCATCCCGCTGATGCCTCGCCGCACCCGGAACGCAATCCTTGCGGCGGCGGTGCCGACGATGGTCACGGTCGTGGTCGAGTGGGCCGGCCTCATGCAGCCCGGGAACGTCATGAGGGCAGTCGCCGCCGTGCCGATCGGTGCGGTCTGTGGATGGATCTTCGTCCGCCTGCTCCGCGCCGAGGCCGCCCCGTGCGTTATCATCTCCTAATCTATGGCCACGAAAACGACCGCCGCTGAGGGCGCGCGTCCCGCATCCGAGCCCGGAACGCTCGTGTTGCTGTGCGTTGCCGCCTGGGCGATTCCCGGGGCGGGTCATTTCTGGCTCGGGCGGGTGCAGAAAGGCGTCGTCTTCCTTGTCGCGCTGACCACGATGTTCGGTCTGGGTCTGCTGCTGCAGGGCCGGCTGTTTCCGTTCGACCTGAGCGAGCCTCTGGTCGCGCTGGCCGCGTTCGCCAACGCCGGGCTCGGGCTTCCCTGGATCGCGGGGCACGCCTTCGGGCTCGGCAACGGGATCGTCACCGCCGTCACCTACGAGTACGGCAACACCTTCTTGATCGTCGCGGGTCTTCTCAATTTCCTGGTGATGCTCGACGCATACGACATCGGGGCGGGCCGCAAATGAGCAGCCACCTGCTCCTCCTGGTGATCTTCGCGATCCTGGTCTCGGCGGTTTTCGCGACGTTGTCACGCGATGAGCCCCGCGAACAGCTCAGGACCGGCGCCATGATGTTCGGTGGGTTCATTGCGGCGGCGATCGTCCTCGGCTGGCTGATGTATCCGCTGCCGCTTTGAAGTTCGTCCTGCGCTGGGGCCCCGTTCTGCTGCTCATGGGCCTGATCTTCTTTTTCTCCAGCCTGCCGGATCCCGGGGGACCGCCGGCTGGCATTTCCGACAAGACCGCACACTTCCTCATCTATGGAGCTCTCGGCGCCGCGCTGATGCGGGCGTTCGCCGGAGGCCCGAGCCCGGCGATGACGCTTCCACGGATCCTCGCCGTCATTGTCCTGGGCACTCTCTACGGGGTCAGCGACGAGATTCATCAGTACTCTCGTCCCGCCCCGTACGCCGGACATCCTGGACGTCGCCGCCGACTCGGCTGGCGCCTTTGCGGGGGCCATTGTCATGACCCTGATGGCGCGTCTCCAGTCCGGCTGGTCTCGTCCCTCCGCGCGCCCCTGACAGTCCTGCGGACGCTGCGACAACGCTATACTCGGTGTTTCGCCGATGACTGACGGGCTGTCACTTCAGAATCTCCTGCTCGAGCGGGACGACGCAATTGCGGTGGTCACCGTCAACCGGCCGAAGGTGCTCAACGCACTGAACATTGCGACGCTCGGCGAGCTCCGCCGCACGATGGCGGCGCTTGGTCAGGACGGGGAGATCCGGTGCATCATCCTCACCGGGTCCGGCGAGAAGTCCTTTGTCGCCGGCGCCGACATCAACGAGCTCGCCGCACAGTCGCCGACCGGCGGGCGCGAACATGCACGGCTCGGCCAGGCCGTGTTCGACACGATCGAAGCGCTGGGCAAACCGGTCATCGCGGCGATCAATGGATACGCGCTCGGGGGCGGCTGCGAGCTGGCGATGGCGTGCACCATCCGACTTGCCGCCGACACCGCGCGCCTCGGTCAGCCTGAAATCAACTTGGGAATCATTCCGGGATACGGCGGAACCCAGCGGCTGGCCAGGATCGCTGGAAAGGGCCGCGCGCTCGAGCTGCTGCTGACGGGAGACCAGGTGTCTGCCGCGGAGGCGCACCGCCTCGGGCTCGTGAACCGTGTCGTGGCGGCCGGCGAATTGATGGCGGAGGCCCGCAAGCTGGCGGCCGCCATCGCGGCGAAGGCGCCGCTGGCGGTGCGCTACCTCCTTGAAGCGGTGCACCGTGGCGTGAATCTGCCGCTTGGCGAGGCCCAAAGCCTCGAGGCGGCGCTCTTCGGGCTGGTCGCGGGCACCGACGACATGCGGGAGGGGACACGTGCCTTCCTCGACAAGCGGAAGCCCGTGTTCAAGGGGACCTAGTGTCCCGACCGCGTGATTCGCAACATAATTCCCGGGCGGGGCATCCCGTCTGGCGGCGTTGCTCATCGCTCACTTATGCCCAATAAGCTCGCTCTTCGCGCCTTGCCAGCCGGGCGCCGCGCTCCGGGACTTATGCCGCGAATCACGCGGCCGGGACACTAGTGCGTCACGTCGATGCTCGGTTGCCGCTCCGTCCAGCCGGCGATGCGCGATTCGCGCTGGTCGTCTCCCGGTTCAACGAGGCGATCACGAGCCGTCTGCTCGAGGGAGCCAGGGCCGCGCTGCTCGAAGCCGGCGCCGCGGCGGATCGCATTGCCGTCTACATGGTTCCGGGCGCGTTCGAGCTGCCGCAGGCCGCGCGATGCGCGGCGGAAACCGGCCAGTACGAGGCCATCGTGTGTCTGGGGTGCGTGATTCGCGGAGAGACTCCGCACTTCGAATACATCTCGGCTGCCGTTGCGCACGGGTTGATGGAGGCCTCGGGGGAGACCGGGGTGCCGATGGCCTTCGGCGTGCTCACCACCGACAGCTGGGAGCAGGCTGAAGCCCGCGCCGGCGAGGGTCGCGACAACAAGGGGTTCGAGGCGGCGGCCGCGGCGCTGGAGATGGCTGAACTGTTCGGGTCGGTCCGGAAGGCGCACCGGCGATGAAGCCTGCGGAAGCCACGGCGCGGCGGCGCGCGCGCGAGGCGGCGCTTCAGATGCTCTATCAGTGGGAAGTCGGTCGCACGAGTCCGGGGGACAGCATCCTGTCGTACTGGCCAGCGCAGGAGGATGCGGCGGAACTCTCGGAGGAGCACCGTGAATTCGCCAATACGCTGGTCCGCGGGACCACCCAGCGGCTCGACGAGATCGACTCGCTGATCGCGCGCCGGGCGCAGAACTGGCGAGTGGAACGCATGGCCGTCCTCGACCGTCTGGTGCTGCGGCTGGCAACCTACGAGCTGCTGGCCGAACCGGGAACGCCGCCCAGGGTCGTCATCAACGAAGCCCTCGAGCTGACCCGTCAGTACAGCGGGGATGAAGCCGTCGGCTTCGTCAACGGCGTGCTCGACGGCGTCAGGAAACAACTCGGCCGCGAGTAGGCAATGCGGCAGACAACGGCAGACATGTCCGACGAACACTTCCGTGAATCCGATCTCCTGCGACAGCGGCGGGAGAACTTCCAGGAGCTCGCCCGGCTCGGCGTCGATCCGTACCCGCGGCACTTCGAGCGGACCGACACCATCGAGGCGCTGGTCGCTGCACATTCGGGCAAGACCGGGGAGGCGCTCGAAGGGGAGCAGCCGCGAACCCGCACCGCCGGCCGCATCCTCGCGATTCGCAGCTTTGGCAAGGCCAATTTCCTGGTCCTCTCGGACGGCCGCGAGAAGATCCAGGTCTATCTCCGGAAGGATTCGCTGCCGGAGCGGGACTTCAAGGTCTTCGGACTGCTCGACTTCGGTGATTTCGTCGGCGTCGAAGGCCGCCTGTTCCGCACCAAGACGAACGAGCTGACGATCTGGGCGTCGTCGCTGGAGTTCCTGGCGAAGTGTTTCCTTCCGTTGCCGGAGAAGTGGCACGGCCTGACGGATATCGAGACCCGCTACCGGCAGCGCTATCTCGATCTGATCGTGAATCCCGACTCGCGGAAGGTCTTCGTGGTGCGCAGCCGGGTGCTGGCGGCGATCCGTACGTTCCTCACGGGGCGCGGGTATCTCGAGGTCGAGACGCCGATGATGCAGCCGATCGCCGGCGGCGCCCTGGCACGTCCGTTCGTGACCCACCACAACGCGCTCGACATGCAGTTGTTCCTGCGGATTGCGCCGGAGCTCTACCTGAAGCGGCTGACCGTCGGCGGGCTCGAGCGGGTCTTCGAGATCAACCGGAACTTCAGGAACGAGGGGATCTCGACACAGCACAACCCCGAGTTCACGATGCTCGAGTTCTATCAGGCCTACAGCGAGTATCGCGAGCTCATGACGCTGACCGAGGAGATGCTCTCGACGGTGGCGCGGGACGCGATCGGCACCGACCAAATCACCTTCGGCGATCACAAGATCTCGCTGGCCCCGCCATACCGTCGCGTCTCGCTGCGCGAAGGTGCGCGGACGGCGGCGTCGGCGCGCCTGGGGACCGAGGTCACCGAGGCGGATCTGCGGCAGCCCGAACCGGCGGCCGCGCTCGCGAACCGCCTGGGAATCGACATTCACCCGCAGTGGGGCGCGGGCAAGATTGCCACGGAGATCTTCGAGCGGCTCAATCAGGACGCGCTGATCCAGCCGACCTTCGTGTTCGACTTTCCGACCGAGGTCTCGCCGCTGTCCAAGCAGAAGCCGGACGATCCCGACACGGTCGAGCGGTTCGAGCTCTACATCGGCGGATTCGAGGTGGCCAACGCCTTCAGCGAGCTCAACGATCCGGCCGAGCAGCGTCGCCGGTTCGAGGCGCAGATCGCGGATCGCGCGGCTGGCGATCAGGAGGCCCACGCCATGGACGAGGACTACATTCGCGCCCTCGAGTACGGGCTGCCGCCGACGGCTGGTGAAGGCGTGGGGATCGATCGGCTGGTCATGCTCCTCACCAACAGTCCCTCGATCCGCGACGTCATCCTGTTCCCCCTGATGCGGGCCCGAAGCGACTGACGCGATGACCACTTTCGAGTTGTTCGTCGCGCTGCGATACCTGCTCGCGCGGCGGAAGCAGGCCTTCATCTCGCTGATCTCGCTGATCTCCGTGCTCGGAGTCGCGGTCGGCGTGATGGCCCTGTTGATTGCCCTGGCGCTGATGACCGGGCTCCAGGGCGAGCTCCGGGACCGCATCGTCGGCTCGGCGGCCCATGTGTACGTGTTCAAAGTGGGCGGCGTCACCGATCCGGAGGCCGAAATGAAGGCGCTCCTTCAGGTCCCGCGCGTGCGGGGCGCCGCGCCGGTGCTGATGGGGAAGGCGATGATCTCGAGCGGCGAGACCGACGGCTTCATCGACGTGAAGGGCATCGATCCGGCGCGGGAGAAGACGGTGACGCAGCTCGGCAACGCGATGCGCTCCGGGTCGCTGGAGGCGCTCGAATCGCGGTCCGGACGACATCCCCGGCATCCTGATCGGCATCGACCTCGCCCAGGTTCTGGGAGTGCGTGTGGGCGATGACGTGCAGCTGATCAGCCCGCGCGAGACGCTGAGCCCCGTCGGTCCCGTCTTCCGCCGCCGGAGTTTCCGCGTCGTCGGGATCTTCAGCCTCGGCCTGTATCAGTTCGACTCGGAATCCGCGTTCATCCACCTCGACGTGGCGAAGCGCGTGTTCGGCGAGGACTCGCAGGTGTTCGTCGAGCTGCGGGTCGACGACATGTTCAAGTCGCGCGAGGTCGTCGAGGCCATCAATGGGCGGTTCGGTCCGGAGTACCGGCCGCAGGAATGGAGCGACATGAACAAGAGCCTGTTCTCGGCGCTCTGGCTGGAGAAGATGGCGATCTCGATCACGATCGGCCTGATCGTGATGGTCGCGGCGCTGAACATCGTCGCGTCGCTGATCCTCCTGGTGATGGAGAAGAGCCGCGACATCGCGATCCTGAAGACCATGGGCAGTCCGGCCAGCAGCATCCGGCGGATTTTCATGCTGCAGGGCTTGATCATCGGGCTGGTCGGCACGACGGCGGGCGCCGTCTTCGGCTACATGCTGATCTACATCCTCGACCGTTATCAGTTGATCAGGGTGCCGGTCGACGTCTACCAGATCTCGTACATCCCGTTCAAACTGCAGCCGCTCGACTTCGCGGTCGTGGTGGCGGCCGCGATCGCGATCTGTTTCGTCGCGACCATCTATCCATCACGGCAGGCGGCCAGGCTCGATCCGGCTCAGGCTCTTCGATATCAATGACAGTTCAATGACAACTCCCGTCGGGAGTTGTCAAGGTCTTATCTGACATGTCTTTCATCGAAGTCACCGGCCTGACCAAGAGCTATGAAATGGCGGGGGCGCCTGTCAGCGTGCTGCGCGGTCTCGACATGAGCGTCGAGCGTGGTGAGATGGTCGCGATTGTCGGGGCCTCGGGCGTCGGCAAGAGCACGCTGCTGCACGTGCTCGGCGGTCTTGACAGCATCGACTCAGGAGAGATCCTGATCGACGGGATCCGGCTCCGCGAGCTGACCGACACCGAGCTGGTGAAGTTCCGCAACCACCACGTCGGCTTCGTCTTCCAGTTCCATCACCTGCTGCCCGAGTTCACGGCGCTCGAGAACGCGGAAATGCCGATGCGGATTGCCAGGATGCCGGCGGAGGAGCGAGTGCCGCGCGCGACCGGTCTGCTCGAACGAGTCGGACTGCGCGAGCGGCTGGCTCACCGCCCTGGAACGATGTCGGGCGGCGAGCAGCAGCGCGTGGCCATCGCTCGCGCACTGGTGATGCAGCCGGATGTGCTGCTGGCGGACGAGCCGACCGGCGACCTCGACGAGCACACCGCAGATTCGTTGCATGAGCTTCTCGCGCGAGATGCACCGCGAACGCGGGTTGACGTCGATCATCGCCACCCACAACCCGCGCCTCGCCGCGGCCTGCCATCGGGTGTTCCGGCTGGAGGATGGACGGTTGAAAGAAGAGACCCATCTCAGGGGTTGAACTGCGAGCTGGACCGCGGGCACTATACTGCCTCATGTCAACTCGGCTGAACGTCTCGAGCGGGACGAAATGGGAACCGGTGGTCGGGTACTCGCGCGCGGTCCGCGTTGGCCAGATCGTGCACGTGTCGGGCACGACCGCCATCGACGCCAGCGGCGAGCTGGTCGGCAGGGGCGACGCCCGGAAGCAGGCCGTCCAGGCGCTCAAGAACATCCAGCAGGCGCTCGAGAAGGCCGGCGCACAGAATCGAGCACGTCGTCCGCACCCGCATCTACGTCACCAACATCCTCGACTGGGAAGGCGTTGGCGAAGCACACGGCGAGGTCTTCGGCGCGATTCGGCCCGCCACGTCGCTGGTTGAGGTCTCCCGGCTGATCGATCCCGAGATGCTCGTCGAGATCGAAGCCGAAGCAATCATCCCGTCAGCGGTTTAGTGTCAGCGGCCGCGCCGCGATGTTGTTCGATTCGCTGGCCTCCGCGATGACCTGGCCGCCGTCGGCCACCATGAGGAGATAGAAGCTCCCGCTCAGGCCCGCCGGCAGCGGGACCTGCGTCGTCGCAGTCGCGACGCCGTCCGGTCCGAGCGCGGGGACCGCCTGCGTCGCATCGAGCTGGACGTCACCGGCATCGACAGCGAAGTTGGTCGAGAGATAGAAGCGAACGATCGACGCGCCGGCTGGCGCAGCACCGATGTTCCGTACCGTTGTCGATACCGCGATGGTTCCGCCCGCAGTCGCGACTGTCGGAGAATTGAACACCAGGAACGACAGGTCCGGTCCGACCAGCACGGTCGCGAACTTCAGGTTGTTGTTCTCCAGTGTTTCCGTCACCGCGTTCGTGTCGTCGGTATTGGCCAGCAGGAACCAGGTCCCGGCCGCAACGTCGGGCACGGTCACGGTGGTCGTGCCGCTGTTCACGTCGTTCGGCTGCAGCGCCGGGACCGGTCGGGTCTGCGTGATCCGTCTGTCCGTGCCATCGATCGCGAGATCCGTGGAGATGTAGAAGGCGGTCACGGACGGGCCGGCCGTCGCGGACCCGGCGTTGCGGATCGTGTCGGTGACCGACAATGAACCGCCGGCCGCCGCGCGCGCCGGTGCCGTGAACGTCGACACGGTGAGGTCCGGCCCGACCCTGACGACTCCCGCCCTCGTGTTGTTGATCTCGTTCAGCTCCGCGACGGCTCCGTCCCCATCGGCCTGCGCCAGGAGGTAGTAGGAGCCGGCCGGTATCACCTCAGGCAAGGTCAGCGTCGTCGTGCCGGTGGAGCTCGCCCCGGCGGCCAGCTGCCCGACCGTCCTGCCCTGGAGCGCGGTGTCGCCCGCGTCGAGCGCCGCATTTGCCGAGAGGAAGTAGCGCGTCGACGTTGCAGGGGCAGGGCTGGCGCCCTGGTTCGCGGTCGTGTCGGTGACCGTCAACGTGCCTCCCGGTGACGCGATGGCGGGTGCCGTCAGGGTGGTGACCACGAGGTCAGGTCCGATTGCGACGGTCGTTGCGCGGATGTTGTTGAACTCGCTCAGCTCGAGGAGCTCATTGTCCGGATCCGCTTTGGCAAAGAGGAAGTAGGTGCCGGCGGACAAGAGCTCGGGCAGCGTCACCGTGGTTGTGGCGGTCGAGGCGACCCCCACCCCGAGCTCGTCAATCGAACGGCTGCCAATGACGGCGTCCAAGGCGTCCAGCAACGCGTCACGCGACAGGAAGAATCGCGTCTGGAAACGGGCTGAAGCCCCGGTGCCCTGATTGCGAGTGGTATCCGACACCTGGACGCTGCTCCCGGCAGCGGCCTTCGAGGGCGCTGTAAGCGCCGTGACCGTGAGATCGGGCGCCAGGTCGTCGCTCACGATTGTGACGGTTGCCGACGAGGGCGACCCGAGTTTGTATCCGCCGCCGGCCACAAGCGCCAGCGTGACCGTCTCATTGTTTTCAACCAGCGTGTCGTCGACCGGAACGATCGGAATCGTGACCTCCGCAGCATCGGCGGGGATCGTCGCGGACGCAGGGATCGCGACGTAGTCGGTGCCGGCCGCTGCGCTGCCGCCCGTGAACAATGAAACCGTCAGCGCCCGGGAGGACACCGCATCACGGCGGACGGTCACCGCACCGGCGACGTTCGGTGATTCCGTGGCGGTCGCCGCGGTCACGACGATGCTGACAACCGGCGGGCCCGGGGGCGCGACGCAGCCCGCGGGCACGTCGTACGCAGCACTCACCTGGTTCAGGCCGTTGTCGGCAGTGTCGAGTGCGCCGACCCCCATCCCACGCGACGCGAACGACTCCCACAAGCGGCAGAAGTTCTCGCTGGTAGGCGTCCCGGGATTCCGGACGCTGTCGGCGAGGAGCATCGCATCCCGCATGTCCAGCATTGTCGGCGACGGCGGCGACAGGGTCAGCCCGTCGATATAGAGCTGGTGCGTCTCGTTGATCGCTGCCGCGGCGCTGCCGCGCACGTTGTCGGCGCGGAACCGCTCGCGAGTGTCCCACAGCACGTTCGCCCAGATCTCGCCGTTGTCATGGACCTCGCAGATGAATCCCAGCAGACACGTCCACTCTCCGTAGCCCTTGCCGTTGACGCTGCGGAGGCCTCCGGGTCGAGCGTACTCGGCGAGCGTGGAATTGTCGTTCACGCTGTAGGCGAAGAAGTCGCCACCGCCTTCACCAATCGCGCCTGCCTCGTTGCCCGTGAAGGCGGTGTTCAGGCGCAGGCTGACGCCGTGATGGAACTCGTGGACCAGGATGTCGAGGTCGTACACGGCATCGAGATCGACCGTGCCATCGCCGTCGACGTCCGAGCCCCAGCACCCGCTGCCGTCCCACAGGAACATGTTGATGGTCGAGCTGCTGCCGTCGGGCGCATGGGCGTAGTTCGCGTTGTTGCGTCCGGGCGCGCGCGCATTCAGGCTGATCGGATCGCCGCCGGTTCCTCCGCGACCGAAGTTGTCCTGCTGGAAATTTCCGGCGGCTTCGTCGAAGCCGAGGTCATAGAAGAAGTCGTGTACGAAGTTGGACGCGAAGAAGAGGAAGGTTTCCGCCGATCCCGCGGAGTTGAAGGCGTAGTCGAAGAGCCACCCGTCACTCGTCGGGGCTCCCGGTCGCCGACTGTCCCCCGTTTCCACGGAAGACGCGCGAGTTGTTGCCTTCGAGCCGGCCGGTGTCGGCCACCACGGTGTCGGGATCGCGGAATGGTGCGGCGAGCGATCGCAGTTCGTAGTTGGCCGGCGGCGGGCACATGGTCCCCCCGCCGCCCTGCGGCATCGTGTCGGGGTGTCGCGGCGTGGCGGCGGCAGTCGCGGCTGACTGGAGCACGCGTCCGCTGGCAAGCGCGTCGCGCGACCGGCTGCGCCGGACGAGCAGGTCGCCGCTTTGCGCATCGATCAGGACGTCGCGGGTGCCGCTGGTCTCATCGACCACGACTGCGTGCCAGGCCAGGCGCAACTCTCCGTCAACCGGCAGCCAGCTCAGGGTCGCATCAGCGGCCGTGCCCGGAGCATGCCGTTCAGCCTCGCCCGCAGCCCCACGGCTCGTCAGCGCGGGACTGGCGATCCGTCCGTCGATGGGAGATGCATTCGAGGTCACGCGCAGGATCCTGCCGTCCGGGCGCAGATGGATGCCGACGATGGAGTCGAAGACCGGGTGTCCGTCGACGACCTGACGGAACAGCAGGTGGCGGATGCCGGTCGAGCGGCTGGTGTAGTCGCGAACCAGCTCGAGGCCGGCGAGATCGGCTGGCTTCAGGCCGAGGTGCGCTGCAAGGCCTCCCAGTCCGGCGACCGCCGGCCGGCCTGACCCCGTGACGCGGATCGGGATCTCAGGGGCTTCGAGTGTTCGGAGGGTGCCCGTCTCCCGGTTGACACGCGCGCGCTGCGGCCCACCGGCCGTCACGCGGTTGGTCGTCGACACCCGCGGCGCCGCCGGTGGAAGCGCGTCACGAACGTCGAAGTCGGCCCTGTTGTCCGCGGGCTGCGTTCTCTGTCGCGCCGCGCGAGGTGCCGCGGGCACGCTGATCAGGGAGCCCGCGACGAGCGCGAGCGCGATGGGCCATCCATACCGAGTCGCCATTGCAGCTAATCCTCCGAAAAAGGCAGCGGTCGGAGTCGACGTGCCAGTTCCGATCCACGGATGAGGTCGAATGGCTGCAAAGACTTACGAGGGAGAGGCAGGACAGCGAGATCACACTGTTCGGCGCGAAAGCACTGATTCCGTCGGGGTCAGACCACGGTGCGGCCTCACCCTGGTTGTCGCGCATGCCGAAACGCGAGGGCGCGCGGCGTCGTCCTACCAGTTACCTGCCTGCCTTAGGAGTGACGCGCGCGTTATCGGTTGGTCGAAAGCCCGATCCAAGACGACGGATTTGGTCGGCCTTTAGTCAGCCCCCTGCTTGAATCCTTCTGTGGGGCCTGTTGTCTAAACCTTGTAGAGAAGCGCATTTAGCAGCAAAAACCGATTGGCCCGAACTTGGCTATACCGTATAATGCAGCCAGGCGAAAGCCCACCCTTTAGATAGGTAAACCGGATGTTCGAACGTTACACGGAACGAGCGCGGCGGGTGCTCTTTTTTGCCCGCTACGAGGCCAGCCAGCTGGGCAGCATCTCGATAGAGACCGAACACCTGCTCCTCGGGCTGATCCGCGAAGGGAAGGGCCTCACCAGCCGCATATTTGCCCGCTCGCACCTTTCCCTCGAAAGCATCCGAAAGGAGATCGAGGGACGGACGGTGTTCCGCGAGAAGGTGTCCACCTCGGTAGAAATTCCTTTCAGCGCTGAAACGAAGCGGGTGCTGCAGTTTGCGGCGGAGGAAGCCGATCGGCTCCTCCACAACTACATCGGCACCGAGCACCTCCTGCTCGGCATCCTCCGCGAGGAGCGATCGGTGGCGGCCACCATCCTGATGGAAAAAGGGATGCGGCTGAACACCGTGCGCGAGGACATCGTCGCGTTGCTCAACGAGAAGACGACGCTCACGCGGGTGAAGGAAACGCCGCTGCTGGCCGAGTTCTCCCGCGACCTCACCGAGGCCGCGATGAAGAACCAGCTCGATCCGCTGGTCGGCCGCCATCTCGAGGTCGAGCGGGTCCAGCAGGTGCTCTGCCGGCGGACGAAGAACAACGCCGTCCTCATCGGGGAGCCCGGAGTCGGCAAGACGGCGATCGTCGAGGGGCTGGCGCAGAAGATCGTGTTCGGGGACGTCCCGCACTTCCTCGCCGACAAGCGGATCCTGGCGCTCGACATCTCGCTGATCGTCGCCGGGACGAAGTATCGGGGACAGTTCGAAGAGCGCCTCAAGGCGATCATGAAGGAGCTGACCGAGAACCCGAACATCATCGTGTTCATCGACGAGCTCCACACGCTGGTCGGCGCGGGCTCGGCGGAAGGCTCGCTCGACGCCGCCAACATCCTGAAGCCGGCGCTGTCCCGCGGCGAGATCCGCTGCATCGGCGCGACCACCCCGGCCGAGTACCGCAAGTACATCGAGAAGGATCGATCGCTCGAACGGCGCTTCCAGGCCATCAAGGTGGATCCGCCTTCTGAGAAGGAAACGATCGAGGTCCTGACCGGCGTCAAGGATCGCTACGAGACGTTCCATCACGTCGAATACACGACCGAGGCGCTCGAGGCGGCGGTCTACCAGTCGAACCGCTACATCACCGACCGGTTCCTCCCGGACAAGGCGATCGACTTGATCGACGAAGCCGGCGCCCGGGCCAAGCTGCGCGAGGCGGGCTACAGCGAGGAGTTCGGCGAGATCAACCGCAGCATCCGCGTCGCCGTCGAACAGATGGAGAACGCGGTCTCGGAGAAGAACTTCGAGAAGGCCCAGTTCTATCGCGAGCAGGAAGTGCAGGCACGCGAGAACCTGCAGTTCGTCCGCGAGCGGTTCGACGTCAAGTCCAGCTCACGCCGCGTCATCGTCGGGAAACCCGAGATCGACGAGGTCGTGTCGAAGTGGACCGGCGTCCCGCTCACCTCGATCAACCAGGACGAGGGCAACAAGCTCCTGCGGATGGAGGAAGAGCTGCACAAGCGCGTCATCTCGCAGGAAACCGCCATCTCGGCGCTGTCCCGGGCGATTCGCCGCTCGCGCGCCGGGCTGAAGAATCCGAACCGTCCGGTGGGCAGCTTCGTGTTCCTGGGGCCGACCGGCGTTGGCAAGACCGAGCTCGCGCGGGCGCTCGCGAACTTCCTGTTCGGCAGCGACCACGCGCTCATCCGCTTCGACATGTCCGAGTACATGGAGAAGCACTCGGTGTCGAAGCTGATTGGATCGCCGCCCGGCTACGTCGGTCACGAGGAGGGCGGACAGCTCACCGAGAAGGTGAAGCGCAACCCGTACTCGGTCGTGCTGCTCGACGAGGTCGAGAAGGCGCACCCGGACCTGTTCAACATCCTGCTGCAGGTGTTCGAAGACGGCCACCTGACCGATGGTCTCGGCAACCGGGTGAACTTCAAGAACACCATCATCATCATGACGTCGAACATCGGCGCCCGCTTCATCCAGAAGAAGGCGTCGCTCGGGTTCCAGACCGCGGATGCGGGTGCGGTGGCCCGCAGCGTCAACGACATGGTGCTCGGAGAGGTCCGCAAGACCTTCAATCCCGAGTTCATCAACCGGATCGACGAGATCATCGTCTTCGAGGCGCTTTCAGACGACGATCTGCGGACGATTACCCGCCTGCTCGTCAAGCAGGTAAACGACAACCTGGTGGATCGGAAGATTCAGCTGGAGCTGGGGCAGGACGTGGTGGACTGGATCATCGAGCAGACCTGCAAGGACCGCTCGTATGGCGCCAGGCCGCTCCGCCGGGCCATCCAGCGCTACATCGAAGACCCGCTCTCCGAGGAGCTGATTCGCGGCCACCTCAAGGGGGGCGACATCGAGGTCTATCTCGACGCCGGGGTCCTGGCATACCGGACCGCCGGACATGCCGCCGCCGACGGCCGTCGGTTGGCCTGAAGGCTGTCTTCGCCCGGCGAGGGACCGATCCGCCGCCGGGCGGAGGCGAAAACAGGCCGTGAACTGGCCTCGGACGTCTAACATCCGATAGAATCATGGCTTGGCCATTGCCCGGACGCGCTGTCCATGGCAGTGGCCCGGCCCCGCACCGTAGAACCGCTGGGGCCGCGACCCTGTGCTTCTCTCCGACCTATGCGATTGTTCGTAGTCTGTCTCGCGGTCATTCTGGCCGCGGCTGAGGCGCGTGCGCAGACACCGCCCGCCGAATCGGCGCAGCCGGTTTCACTCCCGGCCACGATGTGCAATTTGCAGGTACCGGCGCCAGCCAAGCTGCCGCCCGCCGGGACCGGGCCCTATACCTACATCATCATCCCGTGCTTCGAGAAGCAGGGCGGCGTCCCGGTCGTGGATGCGCAGACCTATCTCTTCTACATGGAGTTGGTCAACCGGCGCAGCCGCCCCAGCGAGAACATCTGGGTTCCCTACAACGACGAGACCGAGCAGGCGATCGTCGCCGACTTCAAGCGGCTCTGGGCGACCAACTTCCTCGACGACCTCAGCATCGAAGTCCGTGACGTCCGGTTCGAGAACGGGGTCATCGGCAAGGTCATCCTCTACAACATGGAGGAGCGCCAGCGCGTGAAGATCGTCGACTACATCGGCTCCGACAAGGTCGATCAGTCGAAGATCGAAGAAGAGCTCCGCGACAAGGGCATCCAGATCCGGCTCGATTCGTTCATCGATCCAGGTCTGATCCGCCGCGTCGCCGGGATCGTGCGCGAGTTGTATGCCTCCAAGGGCTACATGTTCGCCGAGGTCAAACCGGAGATTAAGGAAGTCACCGGCGGCCCGAAGACCGTCCATGTCACCTTCAACATCTCCGAAGGCCCGAAGGTCAAGATTCGCGAGCTCGAGTTCATCGGCAACCAGAAAATCAGCGATCACGCGCTCTCCAAGCGGATGAAGGAGAACAAGGGCCCGGGGATGTTCTCGTTCATCCTGCCGAAGGGCACCTTCAAGGAAGACAAGTTCGGCGAGGACGCGGACAAGATCGTCGAGTACTACCGCGACAACGGCTATATCGCCGCGCAGGTCGGCCAGCCCGATCTGAAGGTCCTCGAGGACGAGGAGGACGGCAAGACCCGCTGGGTACAGCTCCGGGTGCCGGTCACCGAAGGCGATCGCTACAAGATCGGCGAGTTCAGCTTCGAAGGGAACACCGTCGTCAAGGATGAAGCGCTGAAGGGCCTGTTCAGGTTCGAGCCGGGCGAGTACTACAGCGAGAAGAAGATCAAGAAGAGCCTCGACAAGGCCCGGGAAGTCTACGGCGCAGGGGGCTACTACGAGTTCGTCGCGTTTCCGGATCTGAAGCCCCGGAACGTCGCCAACGGCAACGGCGGCGCCGGGCCGGCCGCACCTGCTTCCGCGATGGCCGACGCGCCGGCCGTGGTCGACGTGACCCTGAAGGTGACGGAAGGCAAGCAGTACTTCGTCAACCGGATCACTTTCACGGGCAATACGACGACGCGGGACAACGTCATCCGCCGGGAGATTCGGCTGCTCGAGGCCGGCGTGTTCAACACCGAGGCCCTCAAGTACAGCATCAAGCGCCTCAATCAGCTCGGCTACTTCAAGGCGCTCGAAGGCGACGCGATCCAGGTCGAGAAGACGGCTGGCGCCGACAACAAGGTCGATCTCTCGCTCAAGCTCGAAGAGCAGAACCGCAACCAGCTGACGTTCGGCGCCGGCGTGTCGCAGTTCGACGGCTTCTTCGGCCAGCTGGCGTTCCAGACCTCGAACTTCCTCGGCCGCGGCGAAACGTTCAGCATCTCCGCCCAGGCCGGCAACCGCGCCAAGAACTACCAGCTGGCGTTCACCGAGCCGTTCCTCTTCGACAAGCCGATGACGGCCGGCGTCGATCTCTTCATCCGCGAGATCCGCTGGCCCGGGCAGTTCACGCAGGCGTCAAACGGCGGAAACCTGGTCTACGGGTTTCAGACCAGCGACTTCTCGCGCATGTACCTGAACTACAGCCTCGAGCAGGTGAAGGTGAAAGACCTCAACCCGCTCTACCTGGATCCGCTGGTGATCGGACGGAACCCCTTCCTGCAGGACTCGCTGCTGATCGGGGAGGGCGGGCGCCGCACCATCAGCAAGATCTCCCCGAGCTGGGTGTTCAACACGGTCGATCAGCCGATCTTCCCGACCAGCGGCACGCGCTACACCTTCTCGTTCGATTACGCCGGGATCGGCGGCAACACCAATTTCGTGAACCCAAAGCTCGAAGGGATCTGGTATTACCCGTTCAACAAGAGGACGTCCATCGGGTTCCGCGCGCAGGCCGAATACATCCGGCCGTACGGCAGCACGCGTCAACTGCCGATCTACGAGCGCCTGTATCTTGGCGGCGAATACAGCATTCGCGGGTTCGACATCCGCACGGTGGGGCCGCGCGATCCGGAAACCGCAGTCGTGCTCGGCGGCAACAAGAGCCTGCTGTTCAACGCGGAATACCTGATTCACATCGCCGGCCCGGTCCGCCTCGTGCTCTTCGCCGACGCCGGGCAGGTGCGGGACACCGGCGAGAGTTTCGCCTGGAAAGAGCCGATCATCCAGCGCAACGTGCAGGGCGTGTTGATCGCGGACAGCATTCTGGACCCGTTCTACATCTTCAATCCGATCAATTTCACGCCGCAGGTGACGACCGAGCAGGTGGGCGAGGCGGCTGCGTTCAAGACCTCGATCGGCGCGGAAATCCGGTTCTTCATGCCGGTGCTGAACGTGCCGTTCCGGTTGATCTTCGCGATGAACCCGAGCCGGTACGGCGTGCTCGACAACAACCTGCAGCCGGAGAAGAAGTACAAGTTCCGCTTCGCGGTGGGGACGACGTTCTGATGAAGTCGCCAGTAACCAGTTTCCAGCTTCCAGAGCTGATGGTTGCGCTGACAGCCTGCCACGGCCCGGCAACTGAGACTGGGAACTGGAAACTGGATACTGGAAACTGACAAACGAAAGGGCCTTTTAAATGAGACTGCTGCAGAAAATGATGCTTGCGATCGCGGTGGTGGCGCTGGCCGCCGGATCGGCCTGGGCGCAGACGCCCACGACTCCGGCCGCCCCGGCCACCCAGAAACCGGCCGAGCAGCCGCCCGCGCCGACTCCGCCGCAGCCGGCCGCGCCGCGCCCGTTCCCGGAAGGCGCCAAGGTCGCCTACATCGATCTGCAGTACATCGCGTCCAACTCGGTCGAGGGCAAGGCGGCGACCGCCAGGATTCAGGAGTACGCGAAGAAGAAGACGGCGGAGCTCGAGGGGAAGCAGAAGGCGCTCGAGGCAGCCCGCCAGAAGCTGCTGCAGGGCGGCACGGTCCTGAGTGATTCGGCGCGCAGCCAGATGGAGAAGGAGATCGACAAGATGGCGCGCGAGCTCCAGTACGCGCAGCAGGAAGCGCAGTCCGAGCAGCAGACGCTCACGCAGGAGCTCCAGAACGATTTCCAGACCCGGCTCAACCCGATCATCGATCAGGTGGCGAACGAGAAGGGACTGCACCTGGTGCTCAGCATCGCGGACTCCGGCGCGGTGTGGGTGAACACCGGGTTGAACATTTCGGCCGAGGTCATGAAGCGGCTCGACACCGCGAAGCCGGCGGCCGCTCCGGTGAAGAAGTAACGACGCGCGATCCGACACCGTGCGACTCAACATCCCGCAGGTCATCGAGCGCCTGTGTTACCGCTATCCCTCCCCGCTGGTGGATGCGGTCACCGAGCTCGAGCCGGGGCACCGCATCGTGGCGGTCAAGAACGTCACGGTGAACGAAGACTTCTTTCAGGGGCATTTCCCCGGCGATCCGCTGATGCCGGGCGTGCTGATGATTGAAACGCTGGCCCAGGTCGCCACAGTGCTGCTGCTGAACGGATCCGCACCGGACTCCGGCGCGCGCGCGTTTCTTCGCGGCGTCGACAATGCGAAGTTCCGGCTGAAGGTGGTCCCGGGCGACCGGCTGCGGCTCGAGGTGAAGCTCGGCAGGCGGCGGACGAACCTCGCGCGCGCGCACGGCACCGCCTATCTGGGCGACCGGGTGGTGGCCGAGGCGGAACTGGTCCTCGGCCTGGCCAACGTCGCGGTCGGCGACCGTGCGGGCGTCACGGTTCATCCGACCGCCATCGTGCATCCCGATGCGTCCATCGGCGCCGGGACGACCGTCGGGCCGTACGCCACGATCGGGGGCCAGGTACGCATCGGCCGCGACTGCCGGATCGGCGCGTCGGCGGTGATCGACGGCTGGACCGAGATCGGGGACGCGAACGAGATCTTTCCGATGGCGTCGGTCGGGTTGATTCCGCAGGACCTGAAGTTCGGCGGTGAGAAGACCCGGCTGGTGATCGGCAACCGGAACGTCATTCGTGAGTTCGCGACCATCCATCGTGGCACCGCGGGCGGCGGCGGCATGACCCGGATCGGCGATCACAACCTGTTCATGGCCTACGCGCACGTGGCGCACGACTGCCGGGTCGGGAACGAGACCATCTTCGGCAATGGCGCGACGCTGGCCGGGCACGTGATCGTCGAGGACTACGCCAACGTCGGAGCCTATTCCGGTGTCCACCAGTTCTGCCGGGTCGGCAGCCATGCCTTCATCGGCGGCTACTCGGTGGTCACCAAGGACGCGCTGCCGTTTGCGAAAACGGTCGGCAACCGGGCGCGGATTTACGGGCTGAACTCCATCGGTCTCGTGCGGCGGAAGTTCTCGCAGGACGCGATCGCCAAGTTGCGCCGCGCCTACCGCTACCTGCTGCATTCGAACACGAGCCGGGCGCTGGCGCAGATCGAGCAGGACCCCACGCTGCAGTGTCCGGAAGTGCAGTACGTGGTGGATTTCATCCGCACGTCGAAGCGAGGCGTGGGCCTTCGCCGGCCGAGTCGCCGCCTGGAAGAAGTCGCCGACGAGTCGAGGCCGGCTTACGGCCGGCTCGAAGAAGTGATGACAGACAAGCACGAGGAACGATAGATGGTTCGAGGACTCCACGGACGGCTGTTCGCAATCCTGCTCGTGGCTTGCGCGGCTGCAGGCTGCGACGACGACACTCCGACACTCCCGATTACGCCGACTGTGCCGGTCACCGAGACGTTCACCGGCCAGGTCACGCCGAGCGGCTCGTCGATGCACAACTTCAACACGTCGAGGGGGGGCGCGATCGTCGCCACCTTGAAAGCGATCGGTAGCGACAACACCCTGGTGGTCAGCTTCTCGCTGGGCACGTGGACCGGTGCGGCGTGCAGCATCGTGCTGGAGAATCCGGCCGCGAGCGGCGGCGCCATCCTGACCGGAACCATGACCGGCGCCGGGACGCTGTGCGTACGCGTCGGGGATCAGGGCAACATCACGGTCGGCCAGCCCGCTGCTTACACCATCGAGGTCACGCACCCGGAGTAGGGTGCTTTCCTCAGTGGCACGCATAGGCATCATCGCCGGCAACGGCAAGTTTCCTTTCCTCGCACTGCAGGGCGCCCGTGACCTCGGCCACGAGGTCACGGTCATCGCCATCAAGGAAGAAGCCTTTCCCGACCTCGAGGCCTCGGCACGGAAGGCCGACGCCACGCTCCACTGGGTCTCCCTCGGACAACTCGGCAAGTGCATCAAGCTCCTCAAGGCCGCCGGCGTGTCGCAGGCGGTGATGGCGGGGCAGGTGCGCCATGTCAAGATCTTCTCCGGCATCATTCCGGACCTGACGCTGCTGTCGGTGCTCAAACGCCTCAAGGCGCGGAACACCGATGCCCTGATCTCCGCGGTGGCGGATGTCATGAAAGACGAAGGGATTCACCTGCTCGACTCGACGATGTTCCTGGCGCCGCTGCTGGCCCGCGAGGGCGTGCTCAGCGATCGTGCGCCCGACGAGCGGGAACGCGCCGACATCGAGTTCGGGCACAGGATGGCGGACGCGATCGCCGCGCTCGACATCGGCCAGACCGTCGCGGTCAAGCACAAGGCGGTCGTGGCCGTCGAAGCGATGGAAGGCACCGACGAGGTGATTGGCCGCGCCGGTCACCTCGCCGGACCCGGTGTCTGCGTCGTCAAAGTGGCAAAGCCGAATCAGGACATGCGCTTCGATGTGCCGGTGATCGGCCTGGCGACCATCCAGGCCATGCGCATCGCCGGAGCGACGGCGCTCTCGATCGATGCCGGGAGGACGCTGGTGCTCGACGGCGAACATGTGTGGGCCTCGGCCAACGACGCTTCGATCGCGATTGTCGGCCGGCCAACCGCGGGGCCCCGTGCCTCCTGAGCCGCTTCGGCTCGCGGTCGTCGGCGTCGGCCATCTCGGGCGGCACCATGCGCGAATTCTCTCCGCGATGCCCGAGGCAGCGTTGACGGCCGTCGTCGACACCAACAAGGAGCGCGCCGTGGAGATCGCGAGCGCGTCCGGCTCGACCGCGCTGACGGACTATCGGGATCTCCTCGGACAGGTCGACGGGGTCGTCGTCGCCGTGCCGACCGAGCTTCATGCCGAGATCGCGGTGCCGTTCCTCGAACGGGGCACGCCGGTGCTGGTCGAGAAGCCGATGTCGCGCACGCTGGCCGACGCCGATCGCATGATCGACGCAGCCGCGGCCGGCAGCGCCGTGCTCGCCGTCGGCCACACCGAGCGGCACAATCCGGCGGTCGCCATCGCGCTGCGACTGGTGACGAGTCCGCGCTTCATAGAAGTGCACCGGCTCAGCGCTTTTCCCGATCGCAGCCTCGACATCGACGTCGTCTTCGATCTCATGATTCACGATCTCGACGTGATCCTGGCGATCGTCGGCCCCGAGGTGGTGTCGATCGAGGCGGTGGGCGTGCCGGTGCTGACCTCGAAGTACAGACATCGCGAACGTGCGTCTGCGCTTCGCGTCAGGCTGCATTGCCAACATCACGGCAAGCCGGATCAGCAAGGATCGGGTGCGGAAGATCAGGTTCTTCCAGCCGGATGCGTATCTCTCGGTCGATTACGCTTCCCAGGAGGTCGAGGGCTACCGGCTGATCCGGAAGGAACCGCGGCCGGACATCCAGGGCGGCACCATTCCGGTCGAGCGTGACGAGCCGCTTCGGCGCGAGCTGGCCGATTTCGTACAGGCGATTCGCGGGGGTGGGGCAGCGCTGGTGGACGGCGCCGCCGGACGCCGCGCCCTGATGCTGGCGTCGCAGATTGCGGAGCGAATGGAGACGGTTGGGTGACAAGATCAACTCCCAACCTCCAACTCCCAACTCCCAAGGGGAATCGTTCGAGAGAGCCGGGTGAAATCGTAGCAAGTCAGCTAGCTGAGGCTGTTTCACCCCACCAGGTCGAGTGGCTTCCCTTGGGAGTTGGAAGTTGGTAGTTGGTAGTTGACGACTGCAATGTTCACAGACCTGAATGCATTCATCTCCGCTCTCGACAGTGAACGGGAGCTGGCTCGTATCACCGATCCTGTCAGCCCGGATCTCGAGATCAGTGCGGTCACCGATCGCGTGTCGAAATCGCCCGGCGGCGGCCCCGGGCTGCTGTTCGAGCGGCCCACCGGCTTCGACGTGCCGGTCGCGGTGAACCTGTTCGGCTCGATGAAGCGCATGTGCATGGCGCTCGGCGTCCAGACCCTCGACGATCTCGCCACGGAGATCGACGCGCTGGCGACGCCGAAGATACCGACCGGCATGCTCGACGCCCTCAAGCTGCTCCCGACGGTGAATCGACTGCGGGATCTGGTTCCGAAGACGGTGAAGGACGGTCCGTGCCAGGAAGTCGTGCAGAAGAACGGGACCCTCGACGAGATCCCGATACTGAAGTGCTGGCCGGAGGATGGCGGACGCTACATCACCTTTCCCCTGGTCTTCACGAAGGATCCGGAGACCGGGATGCGGAACATCGGCACCTACCGCATGCAGGTGTTCGACGGCCGCAGCACCGGGATGCACTGGCAGCGTCACAAGGGAGGCGCGCAGCATTACCGTGTCGCCGAACGGCTGGGAAAGCGGATGCCGGTCGCAGTGGCGCTGGGTCCGGATCCTGCGCTGGCCTACTCCGCGACCGCGCCGATGCCCGAAGGGCTCGACGAGCTGATGCTCGCAGGCTTCCTGCGCCGGGAGCGCGTCGAGCTCGTCAAGTGCGTGACCATCGATCTCGAGGTCCCGGCCAACGCGCAAATCGTGCTCGAGGGCTACGTCGAGCCCGGGGAGCGCCGGCGGGAGGGTCCGTTCGGCGATCACACCGGCGTCTACTCGCATCCGGATGATTACCCGGTCTTCCACCTGACCTGCATCACGCGCCGCGAGCGGCCGGTGTATCTCACGACCGTCGTGGGAATTCCGCCGATGGAGGACTACTACCTCGGCAAGGCCAGCGAGCGGATCTTTCTTCCCCTGATTCGGAAGACGGTCCCCGAGATTGTCGACATGCACTTCCCGGCCGAGGGGATCTTCCACAACCTGGTGATCATCTCGATCGACAAGCGCTACCCCGGCCACGCGAGGAAGATCATGAACGCGTGCTGGGGGCTCGGCCAGCTGATGTTCTCGAAGACGATCATCGTGGTCGACAAGGAGGTCGACATCCAGAACCTGTCTGAAGTCGCATGGATCGTCGGGACGCATTACGATCCTGAACGGGACATTCAGTTCACGCGCGGTCCTGTGGACGACCTCGAGGACGCGAGCGACCGGCCCGCCTACGGCAGCAAGATGGGAATCGACGCAACTCGCAAGTGGCCCAGCGAAGGATTCTCGCGTCCGTGGCCCACGAAAATCGCGACGACCGCGGCGGCGGCGGCGGTGGCTGACGCGCACTGGCTCAAAATCCGGAAAGGATGGCGTCCGTGAGCACGCTCGCGGCGGTGTCGGAGCGGCTGGCGCAGGGAGAGAAGCTGCAGCGCGCTGATGTGGAGATCGTGCTGGGCAGCCACGATCTGGTGGCCATCGGCATGATCGCCGACGAGATCAGGCGGCAGCGTCACGGCCGGGAGACGACATTCGTTCGCGTGTTCGAAGCGCACGTCGATGCGGTGCCGGCCCCGCTCCCGGCCAACGTCAGCGCGGGCGAGTTCCGGCTCACAGGTCGCCCGGCATCGGTGGCGGCGGCCGTTGCCGCGGTTGCCGCGATGCGGCGCCTTGCAGGCACGGCACCGGTGTTCGGGTACTCGCTGGCGGACCTCGAACAACTGGGCGCACCCGATACGTATGCGCAGCTGAGCGGGGCCGGACTTGATGGGATTGCCGAACTCCCAATCGATCTGCTCGCCGATCCGGGTCAGGTTCGCGCCGCACGGAACGCGGGTTTGCGCGTGTTGCGGGTGACGGTCGACGCCGCGCCGGCCGATCTCCTGGACATGCTCGGCGCCGCGAAGACGCTCAGCGACGAGGTCGGCGGATTCCAGGCATTCGCACCGCTGCCCCGGCGGCCGTCGGCGACGGCACCGACAACGGGGTACGACGACGTGAAGTGTGTCGCCCTGTCGAGGATGCTGCTGGATATACCCTCCATCCAGGTGGACTGGCCGTTGTACGGACCGAAACTGGCTCAGGTGGGACTCATCGTCGGGGCGGACGACATCGATGGTGTCCTGGCGTCCGAGCCGGGCACGCTCGGGCCCCGACGAACTGCCCTCGAAGAGATTCGCGGCAACATTCGCGCGGCCGGCCTGGAGCCGGTGGAGCGCGATGGACGGTTCGTCCGGCTGACCGCGGACGGTGCGCAGGCACGGGGATGAAACCAGTCCGGCTCGGCGCGGTTGACTATCTGAATGCCCGGCCGCTCGTTTACGGGCTGGAGCTGCGGCACGGGTTTGCGCTCCAGTTCGATCCGCCGTCGAAGTGCGCGGCGCTGCTCCACGAGGGGTCGATCGACGTCGGGATGATCCCGAGCATCGAGTACCTGCGGCGGCCGAATTACTGCGCGGTGCCGGACATGGCGATCGTGTCCGAAGGTCCGGTGGCGTCGGTGGCGATGTTCACGACCAAGCCGATCCAGGAGATCCGCACCATCGCGGCCGACACCAGCTCGCGAACCTCGAATGCGCTGTTGCGGGTCCTGTGCCGCGAGCGGTTCGGCATCGATCCCGAGTTCATTCCGATGGCGCCCCGGCCAATCGACATGCTGCGCCGCTGCGACGCAGCGCTCGTCATTGGAGACGCCGCGCTCTTCTTCGATTACCAGGCTGCCGGCGTCGAGAAGGTCGATCTCGGTGACCACTGGACGGCGATGAGCGGTCTTCCGTTCGTGTGGGCGTTCTGGGCGGGCCGTCCGACGGCGTTGACGACCGAACACCTGGAACAGCTGATTCAGGCCCGCGATGCCGGGGTCGCGGCGTCGGACGCGGTCGCGGCGGCCTATTGCGGTCCGGGCCGTGAGGAGATCGGAAGGCGGTATCTAAGGGAGAATATCCGCTACGACTGGGGGCCCCGCGAGCTCGAAGGCCTGCGCGCCTTCTACGAGCTGGCATTTCGAAACGGGCTGGTCCAGCGGGCGGGAACGCCGGTGTTCTATCACCGCGACCCGTGATTGGCAGTCGGCCGGGTCTGAAGACCCGGCCCTACGGGTTAGATTGGATCTGAGTCGGGTCTAGACCCGGCCGACTGCGAACGATGAATGTGAACACGATCGCGAGCAAGGTCATGGCGGGCGAGCGCATCGATGCTGCGGAAGCGCTGGCGCTGTACGCGCACGCGCCGACGGCGCTACTCGGCCGCCTTGCCGACGACATCCGCGCCCGCAAGCATCCCGAGCGCGTCGTCACCTACATCATCGACCGCAACGTCAACTACACGAACATCTGCGTGGCGCGGTGCAACTTCTGCGCGTTCTATCGCCCGGTCGGGTCCGGCGAAGGCTACGTGCTCGGGTTCGAGGAAATCTTCGGGAAAATCGACGAGACGATTGCCCTCGGCGGCGGGCAGCTGCTGCTCCAGGGCGGCCACAACCCGGACCTGCCGCTGGAGTGGTATGTCGATCTGTTCCGGGCAGTGAAATCGCGCTATCCGACGTTCCGTCTGCACGCGCTCTCGCCTCCGGAGGTGGTGCACATCTCGCGGCTGTCACGGTTGCCGGTGCCTGAAGTCATCGACCGCCTGATCGGCGCCGGTCTCGACAGCATTCCAGGCGGCGGCGCGGAAATCCTCGTCGATCGCGTCCGGCGCCTGCTCAACTGTTATGGCAAGGCGACCGCTGACGAGTGGCTCGGCGTGATGCGGCACGCCCACCAGGCCGGCCTGCGGACCACCGCGACGATGATGTATGGCACGGTCGAGACGCTCGAGGAGCGGATCGAGCACATGATCCGGCTGCGGCAGCTGCAGGACGAGACCGGCGGATTCACCGCGTTCATCACCTGGAGCTATCAGCCCGAGCACACCGAGCTCGGTGGCGGGGAAGCCACCGGCGTCGACTATCTGCGCACGCTCGCGCTCGCGCGCATCGTGCTCGACAACTTCGACAACCTGCAGGCGTCGTGGGTCACGCAGGGCGGGAAAGTCGGTCAGCTCAGCCTGGCCTACGGCGCCAACGACATGGGCAGCGTGATGATCGAGGAGAACGTCGTGCGCGCCGCCGGCGCGAGCTACTGCATGGACGAGATCGAGATCGTCCGCAACGTCGAGAACGCCGGCTTCGCCGCGAAGCGGCGCAACATGCACTACGAGATCCTGGGCGATCCGATCTTCCGCGAGCGCGCGGTTCCGCGCATGCTTCACCTCGCCGTCGCCCGTGCCGATGGCGACACCAGCCGGTCGCCCGAAATCGGACGGTACGCCGCGCGCAGCGCCGCCGAAAAGAAGGCGCGCCTCACCGGTCATTGATCATTCACCGCGCCGCGTGGGTGCTGCCGATCGCAGCGCCTCCAATCCGGAACGGATGGGTGGCGGTCGAGGCAGGACGGATTGTCGGCTGCGGATCGGGCGACGCTCCTGGGCCTGGCGCCTCCGCGCCCCGGCCGTTCGACGGGCAGCCCGCGGTGATCATCCCGGGTCTCGCCAACGCCCATACCCATCTCGAGCTCTCGTATCTTCATGGCCGGGTGCCGCGCAGTCCTTCGTTCGATGCCTGGGTCCGCGCGCTGGTCTCGCTTCGCCGCCAGTTTCCGGCCCCGTTCGCGAGTGAGATTGTCGCAGCGGTCGCAGACGCCATTGGCGAAGCCCGCACATCGGGCACGGCTGTTGTCGGTGACATCGCCAACTCTCTGATATCAATCCCGGCGCTGCGTCAGTCGGGAATGGCCGCGCACGTGTTCCACGAGGTGCTCGGCTTCAACGCGGCAGATCCGAGCGCCCTGGTGCGCGAGGCACGCGCGCGTCTGGACGCGCTCGACCTGACGGATGGTTCCGTTCGCGTCACCGTGACCCCACATGCACCGTATTCGGTCTCGCCGGCGTTGTTCATGGCCGTCGCCGAACACGCGCAAGGCGGGTTCACGAGCATCCATCTGGGGGAGTCTCCCGAGGAGGTCCACTTCCTGAACCATGGCGGCGGACCGATCCAGGCTGCACTGGAGGAGCTGGGAGTGTGGAACCCGAACTGGACCCCGCCACGCTGCGGGCCTGTGGAATACATCGAGAAATTCGGTCTGCTGTCCGAGCGCCTGCTGGCCGTGCACGGCGTCCAGCTGTCCTACCGCGAGCTGGCGCAGCTGACTGCGGCGGGCGCCACGCTCGTGACCTGCCCGCGCAGCAACCACTGGGTCGGCGCGGGCGATCCGCCCGTCGCACGCTTCTACGCGTCTGGGGTCCGCGTGGCGATCGGTACCGACAGCCTGGCAAGCGTCGAGGACCTGAACGTTTTCGCCGAGATGGCAGCGATCCGTCGCCTCTCGTCCGAGGTGCCGGCGCGCGCCATCCTGGAGAGTGCCACCCGCATTGGTGCCGAAGCGCTCGGATTTGGCGAAGACTTCGGCACGATCGAGCCCGGGAAGCAGGCGGCGTTGCTGGCCGTGCGCGTGCCGGACGCTGTCGAGGATGTGGAAGAATATCTGGTCGGCGGCATCACTCCGGGTCAGCTGACGTGGCTGGATGCCGCGAAGCCCGAGAACTCCTGAACCTTGAACCCCTTGAACCTGGAACCTTTACGCACTTACGCGTCCTTCGTCCGTTTCAGCCACTCGGTCTTCGCGCTGCCATTCGCGCTGACCGGTGCGCTGCTGGCGATGCACGCACGTGCGAGCCAGGGAACCGCTGTGGGACGAGCCGGCGCTCGTCCGGATTTTCTGGATCGTCGTCGCGATGGTCGCCGCGCGCAGCGCGGCCATGGGTTTCAATCGTCTGGTCGATGCGCGGCATGATGCGCTGAATCCGCGGACGTCGATGCGCGAGTTGCCGCGCGGCGCGATGACCGTGCGCGAAGCGACGGTCTTCGTCGTTGTTCGAGCGTCGTCTTCGTGGCCGCGGCGTTTCAGCTCGGGCCGGTGTGCTTCGCGCTGTCGCCGGTCGCCCTTGCGATCGTGTTCTGGTACTCGCTGGCCAAGCGGTTCACGAGCTACACGCAGCTCTTTCTGGGGCTCGCGATGGCCGTCGCGCCGGTAGGGGGCTGGCTGGCTGCAGGAGGCGGCGGCGGGTGGGAGCCGTGGCTGCTCGGCCTGGCCATCGGCACCTGGGTTGGCGGGTTCGACGTGCTCTATGCCTGCCAGGATCTGGCGTTCGACCGCGCCCACGGCCTGCGTTCGATTCCTGTCCGCTTCGGCGTCGCGCGATCGCTGCTCATCTCGCGCGGCATGCACGTCATTACCGTCATCTGCCTCGCCGTTCTCGGCCCGATTGCGAACCTTGGCTGGATCTACGATCGCCGGCGTGGCTGGCGTCGCGCTGCTTCTGGTCTACGAGCAGTCGCTGGTGAGAGAACACGATCTGTCGCAGGTCAAGCGGGCGTTCGATTTGAACGGCTACGTCGGCATCCTCTACCTCGTCTCGACCGCGGCAGCCATCTATGTCCGCTGATTCGCCGCGTGATTCGATCGCGCTGGCGATTACCGGCGCCAGCGGTGCGCTGTACGCCACGCGAACGCTGGCGGCGCTGCTGGAGCGGGGCTGCCACGTTGAGCTGATCGTCACCGAATACGGGCGGCGCCTGTTGCGTGACGAGCTCGGCGAATCGGCTGCCGTCGAAAAACTTGGTGACTACCTCGCCGGCCGATACGGCGGCGGCGTCCGGCGCGGCACGTTCACGCTCTACAGCAACCGGGATCTCGGCGCCAGGATCGCCAGCGGCAGCCAGGACTGCCGGGCGATGGTCGTCGTGCCCTGTTCGATGAAGACGCTGGCCGGCATCGCGCACGGGCTGTCGCGCACGCTGACGGAGCGGGCCGCCGACGTGATGCTCAAGGAACGGCGCACGCTGGTCATCGTTCCCCGTGAAACGCCGATGAGCCTTCCCCAGCTTCGAAACATGGTGCTGTGCGCGGAAGCCGGCGCGCTGGTCATGCCGGCGATGCCCGCCTTCTATCAGATGCCGAAGACGCTCGACGATCTCGCCGACTTCATGGCGGGCAAGATTCTGAGCGCGATCGGCTTCTCTCACGACCTCTATCCACGATGGGGGAGTTGAAGCCCACCTCACCGCGTACGGAACGCGCGGCGGGGCCTGTCGACAAGACCCCGACCCGAATCGCGGGGATGTTCGACGCGATTGCGCCGCGCTACGACCTCCTCAATCACGTTCTGAGCGCCGGGCTCGATACCCGCTGGCGAACGCGGGCCATCAGCGAACTGCGCCTCGAGCAGGGTGCGCGGCTGCTCGATCTCTGCACTGGGACCGGTGATCTCGCGGTTGCCGCGCTGCGCGCTCAGCCGGCAGCCTCGGTCGTGGGTATCGATTTCGCCGGCGAGATGCTGCGCCTGGCGGCTCGCAAGCTGAGGTCGATGGGACTGTCTTCGGTACGTCTGATCAGAGGCGATGGCACCAGGATCCCGCTGGGCGATGCGACCTGCGACGCGGCGACGATCGGATTTGGCATCCGCAACGTGGTGGACCCGCGTGCCGCGCTCGCAGAGCTTGCGCGTGTGCTCAGGCCGGGCGGGCGCCTTGCCATCCTCGAGTTCGGCCAACCACGCCTGCCCGGGATCCGCACGATGTACTCCTGGTACTTCCGCTATCTCCTGCCGCTCGTGGGCAAGATGGTGTCGAAGCACCAGAGCGCGTATTCGTACCTGCCCGCGTCGGTCGGTACCTTTCCGCCGCCAGGCGATTTCGCCGCAACCATCGCGGCCACAGGATTTTCACAGGTCCGGGCCGTCCCTCTGACCTTCGGTATCGTCTACCTTTACGTTGCTGAGAGGCGGTAGATGGCTGGGCCGTTCGGCCGCTGGGCCGCTCGTCCGCTGGTCCGCTGGTCCGTAGGGGTTCAAGTCTTCCGGCTTCAGTGGGCCGGTTCGAGAATCGTTGCTGAGGCAGGCACCACAAGTTCAGGCGTTGTGATCTCCGGACCAGCGGCCCAGCGGCCGAGCGGCCCAGCGGCCTGATATAATCGTCTAACCCACTGATGTACTTCGACTTCGAAGACAATCGTCCCGACACGCCGTCGATTCCGCGGCCGATGTCGCCACGCGAAGTCGTGCTCATCACGGTCAACCTGCACCTCGTTTTTCTGGTCGCAGTCCTCCTCGGTCCGAGGATTCCGTTCGTCCAGAAGATCATCGAGGCGCGGCAGGCCGAGCAGGAGCAGCAGCGCCTGCAGGAGCTCGAGCGCCAGCGGCAGCAGCAGGAGGCGCCGCGGTTCGTGTTCATGCAGCCGCGGCTCGAGCGGCCGACCCCGCCGCCCAAGAGAGCGGAGCTGTCGGATATCGATCGGCGCGCGCGCTCGGTCGAGCGCGCACCGGACCCACGGAATCCGTTGCCGTTTTCACGCGGCAACACCACTGAGCGAGTCGATTCGGCGCCGGAGCCAAAACCTGCGCCGCCCGCGGCTGGCGATCCTGCGCCGCCGTCACAGCCCGCCGCTCCGGCGATGCCGGTGCCCGAATCGGAGAACGGCTACCAGCGATCGCCGGAACCGCAGCCCCAGCAGCGCAACGGATCAAGCGGGGTGCTCGCCGACGCGATCCGGAACGTCCAGAAATACGCGAAGAACGAAGGCTTCGTGAACCTGCAGGGTCAGACCCAGGAATTCGGCCCGGCGATCAGCTTCGACTCGAAGGGCGTCGAGTTCGGTCCGTGGATCGCGCGGTTCGTGGCGCAGGTCCGGCGGAACTGGTTCATTCCGATGGCCGCGATGACGATGCGCGGGCACGTCGTGGTGACGTTCTTCGTGCACAAGGACGGCCGGATCACGGACGTCACCGTCGCCAAGCCCTCGCCGATCGATGCCTTCACGCTCTCCGCGCGGAACGCCATCCTGGCCTCCAATCCCACGGTCCCGCTACCCCCCGATACCCGGACGACAAAGCGTTCTTCACCGTCACCTTCTTCTTCAACGAAAATCCCGGCGCCCCATGACCATGCCGTCACGGGTGCAGCTGCTGGGAATGCTCGTCATCCTCGCCGCACTGGTTGGTCTCGCGCTGGCTCGCGCGTGCGCGAGCGCGCCGCTCTGACGTGCCCAGGCTGGTTGCGATCCTCGGCCCGACAGCCACGGGCAAGAGCGCGCTCGGCATCGCTCTCGCTGAGCGCTTCGAGGGAGAGATCGTCAGCTGCGACTCCACCGCCGTCTATCGCGGCTTCGACATCGGCACCGACAAGGTCCCGGCCAGGGAACAGCGCGGCATCCCTCACCACATGATCGATGTGGCGGACCCGCTCGAAGAGTACTCGGCGGCCCGATACGCGCGTGAAGCTGCCGCGACGATCCGCGACATCACGGCGCGCGGCCGGCTGCCGGTTCTCGTCGGTGGCACCGGCTTCTACTACCGGGCGTTGACGCGCGGCCTGTTTCCCGGACCCAGCCGCAACCCGGAGCTTCGGGCCAGGCTCGAGGCGATTGCCGAACGGCGCGGTGTCGAGCGGCTGCACCGCTGGCTGGGCCGGGTCGATCCCGGGTCCGCCGCACGCGTCCAGGCCCGCGATCTCAAGCGGCTCGTTCGTGCGCTCGAGGTCTATCTCTTGACCGGGCGCCCGCTGAGCGATCACTTTGCGGAAACCACGCCGGCGCTGCCCGAGTACCAGGTTGCGGCGTTCGCGCTGGCGATTCCCGCGCAGGAAACGGCCGAGCGGGTCGGCCGACGGGTGGACGCGCAGTTCGAGCAGGGGCTTCTTGATGAGATTCGGGGGCTGCTGGCGTCCGGGATTCCCGAGACCGCACACCCGTTCACCGGGCTGGTCTACAAACAGGCACTGGAGCATCTCCACGGCCTGCGCGGAGAGCGTGAAACGCGTGAACTAATCGTGCGGGAGAACCGTCGTTACTCCAGGCGCCAGTTGATCTGGTTCAGGAAAGAGCCTAATCTACGATGGATTCACGCCGCAGGCCAACGCGAGGAGACTTTGGAGGAGGTCGCTCGTGCCCTCGCGGCCATGGAGAGCAGTCCCAATGGCCCAGCAGATTCGTGAGTCCCGTCCCGCGCCGCCCCAGCCCAACATTCAAGACGTCTTCCTGAACTACGCGCGGCGTGAAAAGCTGCCCGTTCACATCCGCCTGATGGACGGGACGGACTTCGAGGGCCGCGTCAAGAACTTCGATCGCTTCGCGGTCATCGTCGAACACAACGGCGCCGATCACATGGTGTTCAAGCATGCGATCGCGACGATTCGTTCTCCCCGTACCATGGGGAACTACTATTCGACGCACGAGGCCTGAGTCGCCTGTCCCCATCCGACCGTCCCCGCAGGGTGATCCTCATCGTCCTCGACAGCGTGGGTATCGGCGAGCTGCCGGACGCTGATCGATACGGCGATCGCGGGAGCAACACGCTCGGCAATATCGCCAAGGCCGTCCCCCTGGCAGTGCCCTCCCTTCGCTCACTGGGTCTGAGCCGCGTAGTGCATCTCGGTCGCGGAGCGGGTGACGATCCCGAGCCGAAGGGTGCTTACGGCCGGATGGCTGAAGCCTCTCCGGGCAAGGATTCGGTCACCGGTCATTGGGAGCTGATGGGGCTGGTGCTCGAGCGGGCCTTTCCGGTGTTCCCGCACGGGTTCCCAGCCGGCCTTGTCGGCGAGTTCGAACGGCGCATCGGACGGAAGGTTCTCGGCAACAAGGTCGCCTCCGGCACCGTCATCATCGACGAGCTGGGACCGCAGCACATCGAGACCGGCCGCCCCATCGTCTATACCTCCGCCGACAGCGTTTTCCAGATCGCCGCCCACGAAGATGTGATTCCGGTGCCGGAGCTGTACCGCATCTGCGAAATCGGGTACGAGCTCGTCGCGCTGGGGCAGGGGGTCGGCCGTGTGATCGCACGGCCGTTCGTCGGTGCCCCTGGCGCGTTCAAGCGCACAGCCAACCGCCGTGATTTCTCGCTCACCCCATTCGCACCGACCCTGCTCGATCGGTTGAAAGAGGCGGGCCTTCCGGTGGTGGCGATCGGGAAGATCGAGGACCTGTTCGCCGGGCGCGGCATGACGGCCGCGGTCCACACCACGAGCGACGATCACGGCATGGACGAAATCGAGGCGGCGATGGCGGCGACCGCGGAGGGGTTGATCTTCGCCAACCTGGTGGACTTCGACACCGTCTACGGCCACCGCAACGAAGTGCAGGGGTACGCGGAGAATCTCGAGCGCTTCGATGTCCGCCTCGCGCGGCTCCTGCCGCAGCTGCGCGAGAACGACGTCCTCGTCGTCACCGCGGATCACGGCAACGATCCCACCACGCCAAGCACGGATCACTCGCGCGAGCATGTGCCGGTGTTCCTCTGCGGCGCGTCGATTCGGCCGGCTGTCGACGTGGGCGTTCGCAGCACCTTTGCGGACCTGGGCCAGACGGTCGCCGAACTGTTCGGCGTGGGACCGTTGGAGCACGGAACGAGCTTCCTCGCGGAGATTTCGCAGAGTCCTGATCGATGACGATACGGGAACAACTGGAACAGCGTGAGCGCGACATCCTCGCGCCTCAGGCCGCCAAGAGCGGCGACTCGAAAGGACGGCTGCGGCCCGAGACGGAAGATCCGATTCGCCCGGCGTTTCAGCGCGATCGCGACCGCGTGATTCATTGCAAGGCCTTCCGGCGCTTGAAGCACAAGACCCAGGTCTTCTTCGCGCCGACCGGAGATCATTACCGGACACGGCTGACGCACACGCTCGAGGTGTCGCAGATTGCGCGGAGCATTGCGAAGGTGCTGCGTCTGAACGAGGAGTTGACCGAGGCCATCGCGCTCGGCCACGACCTCGGACACACGCCCTTCGGGCACGCGGGCGAGCGCGTCATCAACGATCTCGATCCCCGGTGGCTTCAACCACTACGAGCAGAGCCTGCGGATCGTCGACGTGCTCGAGCACGAGGGCCAGGGGCTCAACCTGTCGTGGGAAGTGCGCGACGGCATCGCGCGGCACTCGAAGGGCAAGAGCGGCATGCCGGTTGGTGCGGATCCCGAGCACCGCGCCAGCACGATCGAAGGCCAGATCGCCCGGGTCGCGGACATCATCGCCTACGTGAATCACGACATCGACGACGCGGTGCGCGCGGGGTTGCTGAAGGAGGAAGACCTGCCGCGCTCGCGGGTCGAAGTGCTCGGCCGCTCGTCGTCCGAACGGATTGGCCGGATGGTGACCGACGTCGTCCTGCAGACCATCGAGGGAGGGATGACGGAGATCCGGATGAGCGACGCCATCCTCGATGCCACGGTCGGGCTTCGCAGCTTCCTGTTCGAAGCGGTTTACGAGAACGACGTGGCGACCGCGGAGTTCACCAAGGCCGCCGGCATTCTCGGCGGGTTGTGGAACAAGGTGCGGCAGGAACCGGCGAAGTATCTCGACCAGGGCACCGTCCGCGCTGAAGGCCTTGACGTGGCGGCGAAGGATTTCCTGGCCGGGATGACCGACCGGTACGCCGTGTCCTTGTACGAGCAGCTGTTCATCCCCAAGCCTTGGGTCTCGATTCGGCCCGGCTCTGATCTACCGGCTTGACCCGCGGTCCGCCAGAGCCCCGAGCCCCCGAGTGAGATTTTTCAGGGTATAATGACGGGTTCCCGCCAGGCTGGTGGGCTGCACTTAGAGAGATGCTTCTCGACCTGAACAAGCTGCACGGGCAGCGCGAGCACTTCGAGCGGACGTTCCCGCCGTCGGCCTTCGAGCCGCAGGACAGCGACTATCGCGTGGCGGCGCCGGTCGAGCTCGTCCTCGATGTGACGCGGCTCGGCGACACGGCGTTCACCCTGTCGGGACGGGCCAGCACCAGGCTCCAGATGGATTGCAGCCGGTGTCTCGAGCCGTTCGAGGTGCCGGTCGATGCGCATTTCGACCTGCGCTATGTGCCGCACTCCGAGAATGCCGGTCAGGGGGAAATCGAGGTCGGAGACGACGACCTGGCCACCGCCTTCTATCGTGAAGGGATGGTGGATCTCATCGACTTGCTGCGCGAGCAGTTCATGCTGGCGCTGCCGATGAAGCCGCTCTGCCAGGAGGCCTGCAAGGGCCTCTGTCCCGAGTGCGGCACCAATCTGAACAAGACGCAGTGCGACTGCGCGCCGAAGTGGGAAGACCCGCGTCTTGCGCCGCTCAAGTCGCTGCTCTCGAACAACAAGGAGAACTGAGCAGATGCCCAATCCAAAACGGCGGCATTCGAAGACACGAACGTCGAAGCGCCGCACCCACGACACGCTCGCGCCGGTCCCGACCGGCACCTGTCCGCAGTGCCAGGAGTCCAAGGCGCCCCATCAGGTCTGCCCGCACTGCGGCTATTACAAGGGCCGTCCGGTCAGGGAAGTGAAAGAGGCATAGCTCCCAGCTCCCAGCTTCCAGCTTCCAGCCGCGGGGTCTCTCGCGGCTGGAGGCTGCAGATTTGAGGACGAAGCTGGTAGCTGGCAGCTCTGTAGCTGGCAGCTGGCATTGCGCATCGCCATCGACGCGATGGGCGGCGATGAGGCCCCCGCGAGCATCATCGACGGAGCACTCGTCGCCGCGCGTCACCTGCAGGTCGGTCTTCTCCTGGTCGGTCGCCGCGACTTGATCGAGCGGCACCTGTCCAGGCATCCCCGCGTCTCCTGGCTCGACATCGACATCCTGGACACCTCCGAGCGCATCGAGATGGAGGAACCGGCGGCGGCGGCGCTGCGCCGCAAGCCGCGGGCGTCGATTCGCGTCGCCGCGGAGGCCGTGGCGGAAGGCCGTGCGGAGGCGCTCTTCAGCGCAGGGCACACGGGTGCGTCGGTGATGGCGGCGCATGCGGCGTTCGGGCGGCTGCCGGGTGTCGACCGTCCGGCTCTGGCCACCATCATCCCGACGCGCACCCGGCCGGCGGTCCTGCTGGATTCGGGAGCGACCGTCGAGTGCCGGCCGCACCATCTGGTGCAGTTCGCCATCATGGGCGTCGCGTACGCGCGAGTCGCGCTCGGGTGCACGGCGCCGCGCGTAGGGCTGTTGTCGGTGGGTGCCGAGGAGAGCAAGGGAAACGAGCTGACCCGCGAGGCACACCAGCTCCTCAAGAGCGCACCGGTGCACTTCGTCGGCAACGTCGAGGGCCCCGATGTGTTCGCCGGGCATGCCGACGTGATCGTCTGCGACGGCTTCACCGGAAACATCACGCTGAAGGTCAGCGAGGGGCTGGTCGAGACGGTCGAGTCGCTGCTGCACGACGAGCTCTCGTCCACGTTCGGCACTCGCGTCGGCTACCTGCTCTCGCGTCAGGCCTACCGCCGGTTTCGCAAGCGTCTCGACTATTCCGAGTACGGCGGCGCTCCGCTCGTGGGCGTCAACGGCCTGTGTATCGTGGGGCACGGGCGATCGACGGCGAAGGCGGTCCGCAATGCGGTCGCGATGGCCGCGCGCGCCGTGTCGGACAGGTTCCTGGAGAATCTCGCCAGGGAAGTGGCGGGCCACCCTCACGCATAAGCTCATGGACGATTCACTTCGATGATTGCCTGTGTATTCCCCGGTCAGGGAGCCCAGAAGGTCGGGATGGGAAAGGATCTCGCGGCGAGCCATCCGATCTGCCGCGAGACGTTCGCCGAGGCCGATGATGCCCTCGGTGAGTCGCTGAGCACGCTGTGTTTCGAAGGACCGGAAGAGCGGCTGCTGCTCACCGAGAACACCCAGCCCGCGATTCTCGCCGCAAGCGTGGCGGTCCACCGGCTCGCACGACAAAGCGGCATCGAACCGGCGTTTGCCGCGGGTCATAGCCTTGGCGAGTACTCGGCGCATGTCGCCGCCGGTACGCTATCCTTCGCGGATGCCCTGCGCACGGTAAGGCGCAGAGGGCGATATATGCAGGAGGCGGTGCCGGTCGGTCACGGCGCGATGTCCGCGATCCTCGGGCTCGATGCGTCGGCCGTCGCCGAGGCGTGTGAGGCGGCCAGCGCGGAGGTTGGCGCCGTGGTGACGCCCGCGAACCTCAATGCACCGGGGCAGGTGGTGATTGCGGGCGAGGCGAAAGCGGTGGCGCGTGCGGGTGAAATCGCGAAGGCACGCGGCGCCAAGCGGGTGATTGCGCTGGCCGTCAGCGCACCTTTCCATTGTCCGCTGATGGTTCCCGCACAGGCGCGTCTGGAGCCGGAGCTGCGGGCCCTGGCGGCAAACGATCCGTCGATTCCGGTAGTGGCCAACGTCGACGCGCAGCCGAAGACCGATGCCGCCAGCGCGGTGGACGCTCTGATCAGGCAGGTCTCCGCGCCGGTGCGATGGGAGGAGGTCGTGCGCCGCCTGATTGCCGATGGCGCGCGGACGTTCGTGGAGCTGGGCCCGGGCACGGTGCTCTCCGGGTTGATCAGGAAGATCGATCCCGCGGTGACGGCCATGAGCATCGAGAACGAGCAGGGGCTGGAGAAGGCGCTGCTCGCGCTTCGAGCCGCCGGCTGATGAACGCGGGTTGCATATGATGGATCTTTCCGATCGCGTGGCGCTGGTCACCGGCGCCTCGCGGGGGATCGGGCGAGGGATCGCCCTGATGCTCGCCAGGCAGGGGGCGACCGTGGTCGCCGCCGCCCGGGGCGACCACGCCAGAACGGTGAGCGACGAGATCGCCGCCGCGGGCGGCAAGGCGGAGTTCGTGCCGCTCGACGTGACGGCGCCCTCGGCGATCGACGAGGCGGTGGCTGGCATGCTCGCGCGCCACGGCCGCATCGACATCCTGGTCAACAATGCCGGGATTGCGAAAGATCAGCTGATGCTCCGCATGAAGCGCGACGACTGGGACGCGGTACTCGCGACCAATCTGACCGCGGCATTCGCGCTGACGCAGGCGGTGTTGAAACCGATGATCAAGCAGCGCAGCGGCCGCATCATCAGCATCAGCTCGGTCGTGGGGCAGGGAGGCAACGCCGGGCAGGCGAACTACGCGGCGTCGAAAGCGGGCCTGATCGGCTTCTCGAAGGCGGTTGCGCTCGAGGTGGCGTCGCGTGGAATCACCGTCAACGTCGTGGCGCCCGGGCTCATTGCCACAGATATGACGCAGTCCATTACCGATGGTGCGCGGCAGGAGTGGGAATCGCGCATTCCGCTCAAACGGCTCGGCACGCCGGAGGACATCGCGGCGGCCGTCTGCTTTCTCGCCTCGAACGAGGCAGCGTATATTACGGGTCAGGTTGTCGCCGTGAACGGCGGAATGTATATGTAGCGCGCGGGAGCGGCGCGGGTGACGAACGCCCGTGCGCCGACGCGCAATCGGTAGAACGGCTCTGCGGAGCCGTCTTGGAGGGCTGAATGGCCGTCGCTGACAAAGTGAAGAGCATCATCGTGGAACAGCTGGGAGTGGATGAAGAGGAAGTGACGCCGGACGCGTCGTTCGTCGACGACCTGGGAGCCGATTCGCTCGATACCGTGGAGCTGGTCATGGCGTTCGAAGAGGAGTTCGGGATCGAGATCCCCGACGAGGACGCCGAAAAAATCACTCGTGTCCGCGAAGCGGTGGAATACATCGAGTCCCATTCCAAGAAGAAGTGATGTCGGAGGTTGTTTGACCAGGCGAGTCGTCGTGACCGGGGTCGGCCTGGTGTCGCCGATCGGGATCGGCACGCAGGCGAACTGGGAGGCGCTCGGCGCCGGGCGGGGCGGGATCGGTCCAATCACCAGGTTCGACGCGTCGCAGTTCTCCGCGCGGATCGCCGGCGAGGTGAAGCAGTTCGATCCGCTGCAGTTCATCGAGAAGAAAGACGTCAAGAAGATGGACGTCTTCATTCAGCTCGCCATCGCCGCCGCGCAGTTCGCGGTCGATGATGCCGGGCTGGCGGTGACGCCGGCAATCGCGACCCGCGTGGGCGTGTTCATCGCATCGGGCATCGGCGGGTTCAGCACCATCGAGCGCGAGCACAAGGCGCTGCTCGAAGGCGGGCCGCGGCGCATTTCTCCCTTCTTCATTCCAGCGGCGATCATCAACCTCGCGGCCGGGCAGGTCTCCATCCGGTTCGGCGCGAAAGGACCCAACTCCGCCACCTGCACGGCCTGCTCGGCCTCGGCGCACGCCATTGGCGATGCCCTGGAGATCATCCGGCGCGGCCGCGCCGACGTGATGATTGCCGGCGGCTCCGAAGCGGCGATCACGCCGATGGGCGTCGGCGGCTTTGCCGCGATGCGGGCGCTGTCGACCCGCAACGACGACCCCGCCACCGCGAGCCGGCCCTTCGATCTGAATCGCGACGGCTTCATCATGGGCGAGGGCGCCGGGGTCATCATCCTCGAAGAGCTCGGCTTCGCCGAGCGACGCGGGGCGCCCATCTATGCCGAGCTGGTGGGATACGGCATGTCGGCCGACGCCTTCCACATCACCGCGCCCTCGGAAGACGGCGACGGCGGCATGCGCGTCATGGCCTCGGCGCTCGACGACGCCGGCGTGCCTCCTTCCGAGATCGATTACATCAACGCGCACGGCACCTCGACGCCGTACAACGACAAGCTCGAGACCCTGGCGATCAAACGGCTGTTCTGCGAGCACGCGTCGAAAGTGGCGATCTCGTCGACCAAGTCGATGACCGGGCACCTGCTCGGCGCGGCCGGAGGGCTCGAAGCCGGCATCACGGTCCTGGCGATCAAGCACCAGCTCGCGCCCCCCACCATCAACTATCAGACGCCCGATCCCGAGTGCGACCTCGACTACGTGCCGAACGCCGCCAGACCGATGAGCATCCGCTACGCGCTGTCGAATTCGTTCGGCTTCGGGGGAACCAACGGGGCATTACTCTTCAAGAAGTTCGACGGATGACGTCAACTCCCAACTCCCAACCTCCAACTCCCAAACTGAACCGCTCGAGGCAGTCGGGTGAAAGACGTGGCGGCCAGCCGGTGTCCCTCGACGTCGACCCCGATCCTTCGAGCCGTTCCGCTTGGGAGTTGGAAGTTGGGAGTTGGGAGTTGGAGACCGTGGTGTCATGAAAATAGCCGTCTGCATAAAACAAGTCGTCACCCGGGAGTGGCAGCTGCGGGTCAACGACCAGAAGACCTGGATCCGGGATGCCGACGCCAGCTTCGAGCTCAACGAGCCGGACGCCTACGCGCTGGAGGAGGCGCTTCGCCTCAAGGAGAAGCACGGGGGCGAAGTCGTGGTGTGCTGTGCCGGTCCGGCGCGTGCGACGCAGGTGATTCGTGAAGCACTGGCGCGGGGCGCGGATCGCGCGATTCACGTCGAGAGCGATGCGCTTGCATCCGCCGACGCCGCCACGGTTGCCGAGGCGCTCGCCTCCGCCGTCAAGGACGAACAGTTCGACCTCGTCCTTACCGGCCTGCAGTCCGACGACCAGGGATTCGGCCAGGTCGGGGTGGTGCTGGCCGAGAAGCTCGGCATGCCGCACGCCACGATCATCATGGACGTGCAGGTGCAGGACGGCGGCCTGCGCGTGAAGCGTGAGCTCGAGGGCGGCTGGTTCCAGTGGGTCGCGCTGCCGATGCCGGCGCTGCTCACCATCCAGAGCGGCATCAACCAGCTCCGCTACGCCACCTTGAAGGGAATCATGGCTGCGAAGAAGAAGGAGATTCGCAAGGCCGCCGCGCCGCCGGCGGTGGAGCCGCTGCAGCAGATCCTGTCGCTGTACGTTCCGGAAAAGGCGAAGCAGACGCAGCTCCTCACGGGGAGCGCCGCCGATGCCGCGCGGCAGCTGGTGGTGAAGCTGCGCGACGAAGCCAGGGTGCTTCAATGAGCGTGCTGGTGATTGCCGAGCAGCGCGGCGGCACCCTGAATCGCGCGACGTGGGAAACCATTGCCGCGGCACAACAGGCCGGTGCGGCCCCTGCGCATTGCGGTGGCCGGCGAGGCCCTCGACGCCGTGGCCGGCGAGCTCGCGGCCGCCGAGTGCGAGCGGGTGATTGCCGTCGAACACCAGGCCCTTCGTGAATACACGGCTGACGGGTTCGTGCTCGCGCTGTCAGCGCTCATCCAGCAGGAGCAGCCCGCTCGCGTGTTCCTGCCGCACACGTATCAGACCCGCGACTTCGCTCCGGCCCTGGCCGCCCGACTCGGCCGGGCGTTAATCACCGACGTGACGGGTCTGAAGAAAGATGGCGAACGGCTCGTCTACGTCCGCCCGATGTTCCAGGGCAAGCTGAACGCCGACGTGGCGGCGGGCGGACCGCCCCCGCACCTGGTCACGTGTCAGATCGGGGCGTTCCGGGCCGACGGCGCCGCGCGCGGCGCGGCGGCGGCTCCGGTCGTCAAGGCGGCAGCCGACGTCGATGCAGGCCGCATCCGTCAGAAGCCGGAGGCGCCTTTCAAGGAAGCGAAGCAGGCCGTCGATCTCTCGCAGGCGGCCCGGATCGTCGCGGTCGGGCGGGGCATCAAGTCGCAGGAGAATGTGAAGGTTGCCGAACAGCTCGCGCAGGCGCTCGGCGCCGAGATCGCCGCGTCGCGGCCGATCTGCGACGCCGGCTGGCTGCCGATGGATCGCCAGATTGGCAGCTCTGGTCAGACAGTGGCGCCCAAGCTCTACGTCGCCCTGGGCATCTCGGGCGCGATCCAGCACCTCGTCGGCATGAAGGGATCGCGGACGATTGTCGCGATCAACAAGGACGCCGACGCGCCGATTTTCGAGGTCGCTGACTACGGCATCGTCGGAGACCTCTTCGAGGTGGTGCCGGCGATCGTCGCGGAATTGAATCGCAGCTACACGTCACGATGCCACAACAAGTGGAGCGTGAAACCCTCGACGTCGACGTCCTGATCGTCGGGGGTGGTCCGGCGGGGATGTCGGCGGCGCTGCGGCTGGCGCAGCTGCAGAAGCAGCGTGGCGGCGAGCCGCTCTCGATCGCGGTGCTGGAGAAGGCGCGGGAAGTCGGCGCCCACATGCTGTCGGGCGCCGTCCTGGATCCGCGGGCTCTTTCCGATCTGGTCCCGGACTTCAAGCAGCAAGGGGCACCGCTCGGTGCGGCCGTGCGCGAGGACCACGTCTATTTCCTGACCCGGGCGAGCAAGTTCGAATTCCCGATCACGCCGCCGCCGCTGCACAACCACGGCAACTTCATCATCTCGCTGAACCGTTTCGTCAAGTGGCTGGGCGGACTGGTCGAAGCCGAAGGCATCGACATCTTCACCGGGTTCGCGGCCGCGGAGATTCTCTACGACGGCAGTCGAGTGGCCGGCGTGCGCACCGGCGACCGCGGCATCGGCCGGCACGGCGAGGTGAAGCCGACCTTCGAGCCGGGCGTCGACATCCGCGCGCGGGTCACCATCCTCACCGACGGTGTCCGTGGCAATCTGACGAAGGCCGTGGTGCGTCGCCTGGGACTGGACGAGGGACGATCTCCACAGCAGTACGCCCTGGGCATCAAGGAGCTCTGGGAACTGCCGAAGGATCGGATGCGCGAGGGCGCGGTCATCCACACGATGGGGTATCCGCTGCGGATGGAGGAATTCGGCGGCGGATTCATCTACGGGCTGCCCGACGGGCTGGTCTCGGTCGGCTTCGTGAGCGGGCTGGATTATCGGGACCCGATGTTCGACCCTCACGTGACCTTCCAGCACTTCAAGCGCCATCCGCTGGTGGCCTCGCTGCTGCGTGACGGGCAGATGGTGCGCTACGGCGCGAAGGCGCTGCCCGAAGGCGGCTGGTACACGGTGCCGCGCGTCTTTGCCGATGGCCTGCTGATCGCGGGCGACGCCGGCGGGTTCGTGAACTCGATGCGCCTGAAGGGGATTCACCTGGCGATGCGAACCGGGATGCTGGCGGCGGAATCCGCGTTCGAGGCGATTCGCGGAGGTGACGTCTCGGCCGCAGCGCTGCAGTCGTACGAGCGCCGTATCGACGGCAGCGATGTGAAGACCGAGCTGTTTCCCGTGCGCAACGTCCACCAGAGCTTCAACTACGGCCTGCTGGCCGGCCTGGCGTATTCGGGAATGGCGCTCGTGTCGGGCGGGTGGTGGATCCGTGAGCCGATGCCGTCGCACGCCGGTTTCGAACGGATGCGGAAGATCGCGGAGTACTACCGCGACGGCCGGCCCGATCCGGACGCGACGGTCAATCCCGCGAAGATCGATCGCCAGTTGACGTTCGACCGGCTCACGAACGTCCACTACTCCGGGACGCGGCACGCCGAGGATCAGCCGTCACACCTGATCGTCCACGACACGGACATCTGCCGGACGCGCTGCCGCGAGGAGTACGGCAATCCCTGCACCCGGTTCTGCCCGGCCAACGTCTACGAGATGGTGGATGCCGGCGACGGAACGCGAAAGCTTCAGATCAACGCCTCGAACTGCGTGCACTGCAAGACCTGCGACATCATGGATCCGTACCAGATCATCGACTGGGTGCCGCCTGAAGGTGGAGGTGGGCCGCAGGACGACGGGATGTAACGGCATTGCCAAAATTGCCAAGATTGCCAAGATTGGCACACACGGAGACCATGCTGCGATCTCGGCGCCAGAGCCGCCGCCTCTGAGCAGCAACAGATTTTGAATTGCTGGCACTTTTGGCAATCCTGGCACTTTTGGCACTCGAAAGTGGCCCTGAGTCGGCTGCAGCGAGCCAAAGCCGCCTCGATCGCCACGCTGGCGCACCCAATGGTCGGCACGCTGGGCGCGACGTGGACGTGGAAGGTCGACGGGGAGGAATACTACGACTCGTTGATGAAGGAGCGGCGCCCGCCGATTCTGGCGCTGTGGCACGGCCGCATCCTCCCGGCCACGCTGCTACTGGCGCGAGCGGGGCATCGTGGCGATGACCAGCCAGAATTTCGACGGCGAGTGGATCGCGCGGTTGATGGCGGGGTTTGGATTCAAGGCGGCCCGGGGATCCACGTCACGCGGTGGCAGCCGTGCACTGGTGCAGATGCGGCGGGAGCTGCGAGCGGGTCACGCGACGGCCTTCACCGTCGACGGTCCGCGCGGCCCGGCCCGGATCGCGCAGCCAGGCGCCGTGTGGCTCGCCGGCGCGACCGGCCATCCCGTGCTGCCGTTTCACATCGAGGCCAGCCGGTACTGGTCTGCAAGGAGCTGGGATCGAGGGATGGTTCCGAAGCCGTTCGCGAGCGTCGCGATTGCGATTGGCGAGCCGTTCGTGGTGCAGGACACCGACGCGGAAACCATCGAGCGCAGCCGCATGGACTTGATGGAACGGCTGGCCTCGCTGCAGCGGACTTGTGAAGGCCTGTTGACCTCGTAATCGCGCGTGCTCCTCAGCGAACCATGCTCCTGATTGCTTCCGAACGCTTCGAAGAACACGTCACGCCCCCGGGCCATCCCGAGCGGATGGAGCGTGCCCGGGTGTTCACGGCGGTTGCCGACCGCTGGGCCAGGGCCGGAACGGCCAGGATCGCGCCGCGTCCGGCGAGCCGCGAGGAGCTGGTCCGGGTCCACGACGAGCAGTACCTCGACTCGATTGCGGCAATCGCAGGCCGCGCGGTCAGCCTCGACGCCGACACGTATACGTCACCCGAATCGGTCGAGATCGCCGCCCTCGCCGCGGGCGCGGCGGTGCAGGCCGCCGAGCACGCGCTGACACACGCCGAGACCGCGTGTGCGCTGGTCCGGCCGCCGGGCCACCATGCCGAGCGGGATCGGGCGATGGGGTTCTGCCTCTACAACAACATCGCGGTCGCCGCGGCTGCCGCACGGGCGAGGGGCGCCGAACGCGTCGCCATCGTCGACATCGACGTGCACCACGGCAACGGATCGCAGTGGATGTTCTACGACGATCCCGCCGTGCTCTACGTGTCGAGCCATCAGTTCCCTTTCTATCCCGGGACTGGAGCCGCGCATGAAACGGGCACGGGCGCGGGGAAGGGCTACACCGTCAACGTGCCCCTCGAAGCGGGCGCCACCGACGCCGACTACCAGCTCGCCTACACGGAGATCGTCCTGCCGGTGCTCGAGCAGTTCCAGCCGGCCCTGACCCTCATCTCGGCCGGCTTCGATGCCCACGAACGCGATCCGCTCGCCTCGATGCGGATGTCGTCGGAAGGGTTCGGTGCGATCGTCGCGGGCGTTGCCAGCGTCGCCAGGCGCCACGGCTCGCTGGCGCTGGTCACCGAGGGGGGCTACGACCTGACCGCGCTCGAAGAGAGCCTCGAGGCGTCGCTGAGGGCGATTCAGGGGACCGGAGCCGATGCGGCGGCGTCACACTCAGTAGGCGCCCCGCGCGGCGAACGCGCGGTTGCGGCAGTACGGGCCGCGCAACACGGTCTCTGGAGGCTTTCGATCTTCCGCCTGAAGGCGGAAGCCGCACATCTGCGACAGGGTGGCTTCCGGCTTTAGCCGGAAGGCTGTCCCGGCCCCGGTATAATCATTGGATCGTGCCCGACTACAGGCCCCAGACAATCGAGAAGAAGTGGCAGGAGCGCTGGCACGCCACGCGCGCCTTCGAGGTCTCCGAAGATCCGGACAAGCCGAAGGACTACTGCCTCGAGATGTTCGCCTATCCGTCGGGACATGCGCACGTCGGCCACGTCCGCAACTACATGATCGGCGACGTCGTCGCGCGCATGAAGCGGATGCGCGGCTTCAACGTGCTCCACCCGTTCGGGTGGGACGCGTTCGGCCTGCCGGCGGAAAACGCCGCCATCAAGAACGGCACCCACCCCGAGACCTGGACGCTCGAGAACATCGCCCACATGAAGGGGCAGTTGCAGCGGATCGGGATCAGCTACGCCTGGGAGCGTGAGATCGCGACCTGCCTGCCGAACTACTACCACTGGAACCAGTGGCTGTTCCTGAAGATGCTGGAGCGCGACCTCGCTTACAAGCGGCGCTCGAGCGTCAACTGGTGCCCGAGCTGCAACACCGTCCTCGCCAACGAGCAGGTCGTCAACGGCGGATGCTGGCGCTGCGGGACGCCGGTGACCGTTCGCGAGCTCGAGCAGTGGTTCTTCCGGATCACCCGCTACGCCGACGAGCTGCTGGAGGCGGCCGAGCGCCTGACCGACTGGCCCGAGAAGGTCCTGACGATGCAGCGCAACTGGATCGGGAAGTCGATCGGTGCGCGCGTGCGATTCGATCTGGCGGATGGCGGAGCCGCGCCGGGGATCGACGTCTTCACCACGCAGAATCGACACGATCTACGGCGCGACGTTCCTGCTGCTGGCGCCGGAGCACCCGCTCGTCCTCCAGTGGAGCCGGGAGCCCGGCGGCGAGAAGTTCGCCGAATCGCTGGCCCGGTTCCAGGCGCAGGATCGCACCGCGCGCATGACCGGCGAGATCGAGAAGGAAGGCTTCGACACCGGCCGCCGCGCGATCAATCCGTTCACCAGCGAGCCGGTGCCGATCTGGGTCGCCAATTTCGTGCTGGTCGAGTACGGCACCGGGGCGGTGATGGCGGTTCCGGCACACGACGAGCGCGACTACGAGTTCGCCCGGAAGTATCAGCTGCCGATCAGGGTCGTGGTGCGTCCGGCCGACGGCGTCGCGGCGGCGCCCGGTACGATGACGCAGGCCGTGTCCAACGACGGCGTGCTCGTGCAGTCGGGTCGCTATGACGGCATGTCGTCGGATGCCGCCCGGGAAGCGCTGACCGCGGACGCGGAGAAGCGCGGCATCGGCGAAGGCACCGTCCAGTACCGTCTGAAGGACTGGGGCATCTCCCGGCAGCGCTACTGGGGCACGCCGATTCCGGTGATCTACTGCGAGAAGTGCGGGATGGTGCCCGTGCCTTACGACGACCTTCCCGTCGAGCTGCCGAAGATCAGCGGAGTTCACCGGCCGTGGCGACTCGCCGCTCGCGCAGGTGCCCGAGTTCGTGAACGTCGCGTGCCCGGAGTGCGGCGGCCCGGCCCGGCGCGAGACGGATACGATGGACACGTTCGTGGATTCGTCCTGGTATTTCTTCCGGTTCTGCGACCCTCAGAATCCCGAGCTGCCATTCGATCCGGAAAAGGTCGCCTACTGGGGCCCCGTCGACTTCTACAGCGGCGGGGTCGAGCACGCGATCCTGCACCTGATTTACTCGCGCTTCTTTTCCCGGGTCTTTCGCGACATCGGCCTGACCCATCTCGACGAGCCGTTTGCGCGGCTGCTGACGCAGGGCATGGTCCTCAAGCAGGGCCAGGTGATGTCGAAGTCGAAGGGGAACGTCGTCGATCCGGACGACATGATTGAGAAGTACGGCGCCGACGCGCTGCGGCTGTACGTCATGTTCGTGGCTCCGCCCGAGAAAGAAATCGAGTGGACCGACGCCGGCCTCGAGGGCAGCTTCCGGTTCCTCGCCCGCGTCTGGCGGCTGGTCGATCAGGTCGCCGAGACCATTGGCGGCGACGGCATTCCATCGCCAGGCGACCTTCAGCTCGATCAGGCCGAAAAGCGCGCTCCGCCGGAAGACGCACGAGACGATTCGACGGGTCACGCAGGATCTCGATCCGCGCGTGCACCTGAACACCGCGGTCTCGGGCCTGATGGAGCTCGTGAACGAGCTCTATGCTTTCTGCGGCGCGCCCGGACTGTTCGTTGATCGGCCGGGACGTCGACAGTCCGGAGGCGGTCGGGACCGATGGTGCGCCCGGAGACCATCGCGGTCGTGAAGGAGTCGGTCGAAGCCCTCATACTGATGCTGTCGCCGTTCACGCCGCACATGGCCGAGGAGCTGTGGGAACGTCTGGGGCACGCAGGCGGCGTGGTGGCGGCCGGTTGGCCGGCGTACGACGAGAACGTGGCGCGTGCCGAAGAGATCGTCGTGCCCGTGCAGGTCAACGGCAAAGTCAGAGGCCGCGTAACCGTTCCGGCTGGGACGTCGGAGGACGATCTCCGCGAGCGCGCGCTGGCCGATCCGCAGGTGAAGAAGTATCTCGAAGGAAAGACAATCAAGAAGGTGGTCGTGGTCAACGGCAAGCTCGTCAGCGTGGTGACCGACTGATGTTCCCCTCGTGGCGTCCGCCTTCAGGCGGGTTGCACATGAACCGTCTCGTCTTCGTGTCGCTGCTCGCGGTCGCCCCGCTCGTGTCGGGATGCGGGTATTCGCTGGCGGGCCGAGGCTCGTTCCTGCCGGAGTACATCAAGAACATCGGCGTGCCGCCGTTCACCAACGGCACACCGGTGTTCGATATCGATCGGCGCGTAACCGATCACGTTCGCGCCGAGCTCAGCGGGCGCGGCAAGTACAAGGTGTTTCCGGTCGAGGCCGGCAACGACGCCGTGCTCACCGGCGAGATTACGTCGATTACCATTTCGCCGGTGACGTTCAACCAGCAGAGCCAGGCATCGCGCTATGCGTTCATCATGAGCGCGAGGGTCGAGTTCAAGGACCTGAAGAGCGGCAAGGTGCTGTGGTCGAACCCGGCGGTGCAGTTCCGCGAAGAGTACGAGCCCGCCACGGCTGGGGCGGTCGCCGACGTGACGGCGTTCTTCGGACAGGACACCAACGCCTACGACCGCATTGCGACGGAATTCGCCCGCTCGGTCGTGAGCGCGCTGCTCGAAGCCTTCTGATCCGGCCATGCCGGTCGTCCCCGCTTCCACGGTTCGCAGGCAGGTCGCGCAGCAGAAGCCGGACCCGGTCTACCTGATCGTCGGAGACGATGACGCCGAGATGTCGCGGCTGTCCGCCGAGATCAGCGGCCTTGTCGAGGACGAGCTGCGCGTTTTCAACTCCGAGCGGTTCTACGCCGGCGAGCGCGGCGCCACCCCCGCGGCCATCGTCGAAGCCGCGCGGACGCTGCCGATGATGGCCGATCGCCGGGTCGTGACGGTCCTGCGGGCGGAGAAGATGCTGAAGCCCCGGCGCCGCAGCAAGGCCGCCGTGGAGGAAGCGCCAGACGACGGCGAGGCCGAGACCCCGACCGAGCTCGACGTGCTCGAGGCCTACGTCCGCGAATCCCGATCGCCGCAGACGACGCTGGTGATGGTGGCGAGCGACGTCGACCGCACGCGCAAGCTGTACAAGACGCTTCAGAAGCAGAGCACGCATTGTCGAGTGCTGGGGACTGCGGGTTGCGCGGGACGGACGCGTCGACTTGCGCGAAGTGGCGCGCGACCGGCGGAGCAGATGGTCAAGCAGGCGGCTGGGGGGGCGGGGCAGCAGATCGAGCCTGCGGCGGCGCGGCTGGTTGCGGAACGGGCCGGAACGGACATCGCCGGCTTCGCGGGGATGTGGAGCGGTTGCTGCTCTACACGGCCGGCAGCCCGAAGATCACGCTCGACGACGCGCGCGAGGTGGTGAGCGCCGAGACGGCGCAGGACGACTGGGCGGTGACCAATGCCATCCAGCGCCGCGACGCCCGCGAAGCGCTCCGGCAGCTGGCGCTGGCGCTCGACGCGGGCGGCGTTTCGTATCAGATTCTGGGTCAGCTCGCGTGGTTCGTGCGGGAAAAACTGCCGGCCAGCGACCCCCGCCGGGTCCCGGCGGCGATCGAGGCGCTGTTTCGGACGGATCTGGAGCTGAAGAGCTCGGGAGACGCCCGGGTCCTGCTCGAGCGTCTCGTCGTGCAGTTATGCCGCGGCTGACTTCTTGCTGACGCGGGTCGCGAGGCGCGACTTGTAGCGGCCGGCGGTATTGCGATGGATGAGGCCCTTGCCCGCCATCTTGTCCACCAGTGAAATCGTCGTGCGCAGCGCGTCCTTCACGCTGGCCGCATCGCCGGTGTCGATGGCCGAGCGGATGTCGCGCAGCGCGCGGCGCAGCCGGGTACGCATCTGGCGATTGCGCTCGCGACGTTCGATGTTCTGACGATGAGCCTTCAGCGCGGAATCGTGACTAGCCACTTAATCCTGATCCTCTCTCAGAGTGTTCTGCCCGGTAGCACCGTGGCACGCTTTGTAAACCCCCGATTATAGCATGGAGACCCTGCGGCTCGACGTCTGGCTGGATGTCGCCTGCCTCTTCCGCACGCGCTCGGAGGCCCAGAAAGCCTGCCAAATCGGCCGGGTCGACGTGAACGGCCAGGCCGCCAAGCCGCACCGCGAGATCCGGCCCGGGGATGAGATCGTGATCAGCCGGCCGATGGGCCGGAAGCAGATCGTCGTGGTGCGCGGGCTCGCCGATCGGCACATCGCGAAGGCCGAGGCGCGCGAGCTCTACGAGGATCGGACTCCCAGGCCGACCGAGGAGGAGATCGAAATGAGGAGGCTGACGCGGCTGGCGCGGGCGATCACGCCGCCTCCGACCACGCCCGACAAGCGCGAGCGGCG
>CAWIKP010000009.1:0-115166 GCA_963836735.1 uncultured Acidobacteriota bacterium
ACTCTCACGACCAACTCTTGGGCAAAGAGCTGTGGGAGATCGGCGTTTTCACGGACATCGAGAACAGCCGAATCGCTTTCCGACAACTGCAGCAGAACGGCGTCATCAGGTATGAGAACTTGCCGCTGCAAACCACGATGGGGGAGGCGGGAGGTCGAGTTCGTCAGCAACCTCTACAAAGAGGACGGCCGCTATGTGATCCAGTGCAACATCCGCGACATCACGGACCGTAAGCGTACTCGAGCGTCAGCTGGAGGAACACGCAAAGAAATCGCCGAGGCGAACCGCCTGAAGAGCGACTTCCTCGCCATTCTGTCCCACGAGCTCCGCAATCCGCTGGCGGCGATCCGTTACGCGCTCCCGCAGCATCGAAAAGGCATCGCTAGACCAGTCAGCAAAGAACGCACTCGCCGTCATCAGCCGTCAGTTGACTCAACTGGTACGCCTTGTCGATGACCTGCTGGACGTGACGCGAATTACGACCGGTAAAATAGCACTTGAAGCGCGAGCCGTGTGACCCTCCGACGTGGTTATCAACGCCGCGGTCGAGTCCGTGTCGCCCGCCATCCACGCTGCGCGCCACACGTTCGAGATCGTCATGCCTGACGAACCACTCTCGATGGAGGTGGATTCAGACCGTGTATCGCAGGTGATCAGCAACTTACTGACGAACGCGGCCAAGTACACGCCCCGTGGGGGCAAGATCACCCTGGACGTGAGCCGAGACATCGACCAGGCGGTCATTCGGGTGACAGACAATGGCATGGGCATCGCCGAGGATCAGTTGCCCCGGCTGTTCGAGATGTTCATGCAAGTGAACCCTCCAGGAGAAGTCACAAGGCGGGCTGGGTGTCGGGTTGACGATCGCGAAGCGTCTCGTGCAGTTGCACGGCGGCTCGATTGAAGCGCACTCGGACGGGCCCGGACGTGGCGCGGAGTTCGTCGTTCGGCTGCCGCTCGCCCTGACACCGAGGCGACTCAGCCGAGCAGCGCCAGCGTCGTCATTCTGGCGGGCAGGCGACTCAAAGTGCTCGTGGTCGACGACAACTACGACTTGGTCGCAGATGCTGGAATTGGCGGTCGAGGGGATGGGGCACGAGGTACGGAGAGCCCTCGATGGGCAGAGCCGCGATTTCGGCGGCTCTGTCGTACCGGCCCGATGTCGTCCTCCTCGACCTCGGCCTGCCGATAGTCAGTGGCCTGGATGTGGCCCGCGAACTGCGGCGGCATCGCGAGATGGCAGAACATGCGACTTGTCGCGCTGACGGGTTGGGGACAGGAGGAGGACCGTCGGCAGCACCTCGGAGGCGGGCTTTGACTACCACCTGACGAAGCCGACCTGCGCCGGAGGAGTTGGAGAGGCTACTGGCGGGGTTCGCGACCAACCGTACATAAAGTCCGGACGATTAGAACGTCAACCGCGTTTTCCGTTGCTGATTCGCTATCCTTTCCCCGCCGAAATGTGGTTTTCGCCGTTCCGAATCAGCTCATTCGTCAATCACCCCCAAGAACTGCAGCAATGGATATCGAGCCCAACTGTGCATATCCCGGTTCACTTCACGCCCACCTACGCGCTCATCGACTTCCGACGGCTGTCGCTGAGCAGGCCGCAGGTAGCGGCGAAACGCGCCGCGCTGCGCCACGTGCGTGAAGCAGACCTCGAACGGCTCGAGCCACGCGCTCAAGCGGTCGAGCCACGACGGCGCGTTGCGCGGCAGTCGCGACAGCACCGTGCGTCAGCGTATCGAAACCGAGGACAAAGTACAACGTCCTCAAAAGTGATCACTCGCGGATTGCTGAGAGAATTCGGTCATGCCCACCTCGTTATCGAAGCTCGACGCGGCTCGCAGCATGTATATGTTCCCGCCCATCTTGATCTGCGTCAATGACCGCGTGCTACCATCCCGCCGCCATGCCCCTCCAAGTCCTCCGAACGCCCCAACTGGCACGGCACACCATCGAGCTGGGCGATCTGTTCTGCCTCCAGAAGAATCGCCGCGAGGCGCGAGTGGCGCTGTTCAGCCATCAATTCGGCTGGGAAGTCCGGTTACTGATCGGTTCCGGTTCCCAACTCGAAGTCGTTCAGACGCAGGCCTGTAGGGACCAGGAGCAGGTGCTGACGACGGGGGAGGAGTGGAAGAACGCGGTGGTTAAGAAGGGATGGAGATGATGTCACCTCACTTACAGAACCGCAACGCACCGTCGAAGAATTGCACCGTTCCAGGCTGCGGAGGAATGATGACCTTGCAACGCCCTCAAGAAGTCGGAAGCGCCTCCGGGTCCTCGGGCGCGACATGGGTCTGCAGCAACAATCCCAGTCATGTTGAGGTCGTCACCCCGGCGGAGGAATAGAGGGGATCTGTGGCTGTTCGGGCCGTGCGTGAACCTGATTCCAACCAGCACATCGCGGCCTCGTCGTCCGCGAGGCGCGCCACGACAACGGTTGGACGGCTCTGGTGATGCAGCAGCCCGATGTGACGCGTCGCCTGCGGGGTCTGATGAAACGGTCGGCGTCGATTACGTCGAAGACCCCCCTTGGTTGCGCGAGAATCATGCAGTCACGTTGCGCCCGCACGGCGGCTCTCGTTCCCTATTTGGGTACGAGTCCTGCTCTCTGACAACTGCGACCGACGCTGAGGCCCACATGCCGATCAGGTTCAATTGCCCGAATGGGCATCCAGTGTGTGTGGATTTTGTGGCGCGCCAGAGGTGCTCGTGCCGCTGAGAGGCCCGACACCTGCTACCGAGCTCCACATCCCAATCCGGTGCGACGCGTGCGGCGGGGACTTTCCGATGACCACTCAAACGATTGAGATCTTGCGGCGCTCAATCGCGCAGGTCGCGAATGGCGAATACGACTGAGCGGTGGTTCGATCGGGGCCCTACATGTCCGCCACCTTCCAACGCGAACACTGGAACGGCTAGCCCACGCACCCGTCATCTCTTCCGCATCATCAAGACCCATAGTGACAAGCAGCTCCAGGCCGTCTGCTAGCTGTGCGTCGGTCCGTGGGTGTTCGATGCGCTTCTTTGGTCGTGGCGTCGTTGAGTCCCAGCGTGGGGGTCTCGCCGAAATATGCGCGGACATCGAGCGGCTCGGCGCCAAGCCGCGGAATCTCTCGATCTCACCGAAGGAGTGATTCACGAGTTCACGATTCACCCGTCGCTGCTGGGGCTCCATGTTGATTGTCGTCCGGGGCCTCTGGTGACGTCACCGTCATACGACGAACGGCATCACACGTCGAACGACTCCCACATTCGATCGGGCCGGAGCACTTCGCCGAGGTAGCCGTGTGGGAGTCCGGCTCCCGAGGCGAGGAGCGACAGGATGTTGAACGTCCCCAGCGAACGAGCCCTCTCCGGTACCCGACATCGGATTCAGCGATGCGGCGCGGCGCGCGGGCAGGTAGCTGGCCAACACCGCGACGCCCAGCATCCTCGGATAAACATTCCAGCCGAACGATCCGTCGAGAAGCAATCCAGCGCGACACCGCAAACAACTCGAGGGCGTGCCTACAAAACGCGAAGAGAGAGAGCGATCGCGCACTTCCGCGAGTACACTCTTCAGAGCGTCAGATCCACACGGCTGAGCTGTTGACCGTCCGGGATCAAGTTCGGAGCGCCTTGTCGCTGGATGCAGCCGATCTTGGCAGTCGAGGTCATTCCTTGCTCCATTCGGCCGGCGCATTCCTGCTGTCGGAGGAAGTCGGTATGTTCAAGTGGGTACACCGCAGCGTGAATCGACGAGACCACGATCCACAGCCAGACGGTCGCGCGGCGCATCGAATCGACCAACTGTGTGGCGGCACCGCAGAACGGCGCCACGGGGGTCGGCGCGTTAACGCCGGCCGGCGCGAACTAGACCGCGTTGCTCCGCGCACCGAAGCACAACGAGTTCTGATCATTGCACCGAACCTTGACACCCGACTGCTCTATGCGATGCTGTTCGAGCAAACGGGATATACGGTCTACGCTGCGGACGAAGGCCCCGCGGGCATCGCCATGGCGCAACACCACCTGCCGGACGTCGTCGTGGTAGAGGGCAGTGTACCAACGGTTACGGGCTTCGACACCCTGGGTCACCTCCGAGCCACCCCTCTCACCGCCAACATTCCCGTGGTTGTCGTCACATCATCTCTCCACTTCAATACCCCGGGTCATGCTCGCGCCTCTGGCGCTATCCTGCTACTTGCGACATCGGTTGAGCCGGATAAGTTGATCAGCTCGGTCGCGGAGTTGGTCTCGATGACGCCGCCCGAGCGGTCGGTGAGGCGACAACTCACGCGCACCCTCCTCGCCTTGCGGAAGTGCGCTGCGCAGATCAAGCCGGACGTCGATGTCCAACAGCGTGTCCGGGCGCTCATCGATCGTTTGCAGGTTGCGGTTCTGGTGCTCGACGAACATGGACGGTATATTGCCGCCAGTCCAGCCGTTTCTGAACTGACAGGCTACGCACAGCACGAACTGCTGGCGATGTCGATTTTCGACTCCCAGTTCGATTCGGATTTCTTGCTTCAGCGAGACAAGTGGCCGAATTTTGTGGACGCGGAGCAGGGTGGCACGACGTCGACCGTCCGCGTTGGGAAACGTCGCATGAGGAGGATGAAAGCGGCATTCCTGACGATCGTTCCCGGCCTGCACGCGGCCGCCATTACTCCGGCGCTGGAGACAGGTAACTAGTACGATTTTGTCAGATCCGCAGTGAGGGCGCAATCACATGAGTATTTCGAAGAACGCGGCAAATCCGCTGACGTCGCCCCTCCCGCAACCAGCCGCGGCGCGCCGGACGATGACTGATGTCGAGTGAACGCGGCAAGTCGTCTCACCAACGTCGCTGCCGACCTATTATTAGAACGAGACACGGAAGTTGCTGACGCATCTGCCCGAGCGCTTCGACACCATTGGTCGCGGTCGCCGTGTGAACCGGAGCTCTGGAGGAGCAGCCGCAGCACATCCTCGTCATCATCCACTATCAGGACTCGTGGCATAGCTACTTCGTCGGGCGACCACCAACACACCGCCAACTGCGCAGAATCGCAACGAGCACCCTGAAGCCAGCCCTTCTGCCACCAGGCGCGTCTCCGATGCGGTGCGTCTCCTGCCGCCCACACCCTTCTCAGCGGAAATCGATCGGCCCGTTCACCGGAACACGCCGTTCCGCAGCGCGGCGGGCAAACCGCTCCGAAAATTTCTTCATGGCGCTCTGCTCGGGGTGCGCGAGTAGCTACCTCTTCTTCACTCGCCGCTCGCGGACGATCACCCTGGTCGCCGTGGCCGGATTTCACGCTCGTCTTCGCCGTCCGACGCCGATCCGCCGACAACGAGCGGCCCACATCATCCATCTCTTTGAACTGCCCCTGGGCGTTCTGCTTCGCGAACATCTTGTTCCTGCCGGTGTCGATCAAACCCGCTTTGCTCTGCTGCGTTTTGGCGATACGACCTTCCTTGGCGGGCCCGAGCAGAGTGCCGTTCCTGCGTCATGATCGTAACGGAGATACTTGTTCAGACTGAAGCTCGGCGGCGTCTTCTTGGCAGGTTTGTTTGGCCGTCGTCGCAAAGGTTCGAGCATTAATACGCTGTGAACTGCCAGGGGGCGGTATACATAAGAATACGGCCGGCTCACGCCGCGTTCATACGTGTGTCGCGAACTCTCCGTATGGGAGTCGGCCGCATCGAACCGCACGACGATCAACGTGATGTTGTCGCTGGCCTCGCCATCATTGGCTTGTGCGAGCAGCTTCTTCGCTGCCGCCTCCGGTGCGGGCTCGGCGTCGAGAGTAGCCACGATCGCGTCGTTCGCCACCATTTCCGTCAATCCGTCCGAACACAGCAGTAAGCGATCGCCACCCTGCACTTCGAGCGCGCGGGCTTCGACTTTAACCCCGAGCTCCGGGCCGCCGACGACGTTCGTGATGGTGTGGCGGAGCCGGTGCTCGGCGACCTGATCAGGCCGAAGGGCTCCGCTGCGCACCATGTCGGCCACGACCGTGTGGTCCTCCGTGAGCTGGTGCAACTCGTGGTCTCGGTACAGGTACGCACGACTATCGCCAACGTGGATGACACAGAGCTGCGCACCCAGATGGAACGCCATCGTCACCGTCGTCCCCATGCCACTCAATTCCGGGTGCTCCGTGGCTTCTTCAAGAATGCGGGCATCGGCGTGACGAATCGCCGACTGGAATTGCGCGAGAACTCTCTCCGCGTCGGGACTGTCGGAGCCGAAAAACCATCTGAACGAATTGAGCGTGAACTGCTCGATCGCGGCGACGGCGAGGCCGCTCGCCCGTTCGCCCGCTCGGTGCCCGCCCATGCCGTCGGCCACAAGAAACAGATGTGCGCGCTCCTCGCCAACCTGCAGCTTCGGTTCCGGCAAACTCGTCTGCCAGACCCGCATCGCTTTGGTGAGCTCGGCGATGAGGAACTGATCCTCATTGGTCTGTGCGCACCTTTCCTTTGTCGGTGACTCCAAAGGCCTTCACCGTCAACGGGCGGGGAGGCGTCGGCGTGACGGACTCGTCGGTCATGGCATCTCCGTTCGTTCAGGCGGCACGGTACCCTCACTCAAACCAGTAGACCCATTTTAGTGCTTCCCTTGAGCAGGAGCTCTGCCCGTCGACCGTGAGCGCCCACTGCCCGGCCACGTTGACCCGTTCCGTCTCGGTAAGCGAGAAGCCCCGAGGGCCTGCTCCTGTCGTGCTACCATCCCGCCCCCATGCTCTTCCAGGTCCCTCAACGCCCGATTGGCACGGCACCCCGATCGCGCTGGGCGACCTGTTCTGACTCCGCAAAAGCCGCCGCGAAGCGCGAGCCGCACTGTTCACCCATCAACTCGGTTGGGAGGTGCGGTTGCTGATCGGCTCACAGCTGGAGGTCGTGCAGACGCAGGTCTGTCGGGATCAGGAGGAGGTGCTGGCGACGGGGGAGCAATGGAAGGCGGCGATGATCGAGAAGGGGTGGGCCTAGCGTTGAGCAGGGATTCGAGCATGAATCTAGCCCGGAGCTGGAGGAGGAGAGCCGAGCGTTACATAAGGGGGCTTCGCATCAGACCGTGGCTGGCGACGGCCGAAGCGCGACGAAGAACTTCGGGATTCACAGAGGAGTAAGAAATGCGAACTGTAGCCACGACGCTGTTGTCACTCGCGCTGATGGTTCCAACGGTTGCCCAAACGCCCTCCGCCGGTCGCGGGGACGAGGCGGCGATCCGCCGTGTTGTGGAGCGGCACGACGCTGATCGAAATCGCGAAGACTGGAAGGCGCTCGGGCAGCTCTTCAGGGAAGACGCCGAGCAGTTGACGTCTGCGGGCGAGTGGCGGCGAGGACGTGCCGCGATCGAAAAGGGTGTTGCCCAAACGATGGCTGGCGCGTACAAGGGCGGGACGTATGTGACCAAGGTCGAGGCGGTACGAATGCTAGTACCGACGGTCGCACTTGTTGACGGCGCGTTCGAGATCGCGAACATCGGAACTGGCGGGAGCAGACGGGGCTACGTCACGTATGTTCTGGTGAAAGCGAATGATGATTCTGGATGGCAGATCGCTGCCGCTCGATCGATGGTGCCCACGCCTGTGGGCTCAACGCCACGTCGATAGTCGAGAAAGGCGATCCGCGTCAGCTCGCATGGGAAATCGGCTGTTCGTCGCCGCGCAGCTCCAGATGGTGCGCGCGCAGGTCTGCCGCGATCAGCGCGATCAGGAGGAGGTGCTGACGACGGGGGAGCGGTGGAAGAAAACAATGGTCGAGAAGGGATGGAGATGATGTCACCTCACTTACAGAACCGCAACGCGCCGTCGAAGAATTGCACCGTTCCAGGCTGCGGCGGAATGATGACCTTGCAGCGCCCTCAAGAAGTTGGAAGCGCCTCGCGTTCCTCGGGAGCGACATGGGTCTGCAGCAACAATCCCAGTCATATTGAAGTTGTCACCCCCGCAGAGGAGTAGACAATCGGCGCCGTTCGGGCTCTGCGTGAACCTGATTCCAACCAGAACGTCGCACGCTCGCCGTCTGGGAAGCCCGCCACGACAACGGCTGGATCACGCTGGTGATGGAGCAGCCGGATGGGACGTTCGTCGCGTGGGCGGGGCCGGGTGAAACGGTCGGCGTCGATTACGTCGAGGACAGTCCCGAGCACGCCCATGCGGCGGCGATGTTCGCGCTGAAGCGCAAGAGCGGCCACGCCGAATGCTCGCCTCGATGTTCGGAGTTCGAGATGCGGACGCACACGATGTTGGTCGCGGCGTCGGTCTGACCGGACGGAAGTGAGCAGCCGCGCACGGTGGTAGGATCGCCCGGGTTCCAATGCCCCCGGTTGAGCTCAATGGGGCTCCTTGCTTTCGGTGATCGGTTCCTGTGCCTGGCGCTGGCCAGCAAATTGAACGGTGACCGGCCATGATCGCTGCCTGGCTCCGGGATCTGCTGAACAAGGCGGGGAAGAAGGAGCCCATCCAAGAACCCGAGCAGCGGGATCTCCCCCTCACGGACTTCTGGATCGACCAGATGCTCCAGAGCCAGAGCGACTGTATCTACGAAATCTCGCGGACGGAACCGTTCCGACTCCGCCACGTGCGGGCATCAGAGGCGCCGGTGACGCCGGCACTCATGAACCGCACCGTGAGGACCATTCTGGGGATCATGGAGCCTGGTCAGCCCCACCTCGGGCGCGAGTTCTGCCAGGCTCTGCGAACAGTCACGCCGGACGCGCCGTCGCAACTGCGCTATCAATCGACCCACCACGGCGTCATCCGAGTGGCGACGATCTTCGATCTGGGGCCGGAACATGACCGGCTCTACGTGCATTGCGGGGAGAAGTGACCTAGCAATGGCCGCCGTCCGCCCGGGGGTAGCGATCCGAGTGAAGCGCTAGCCTACTTTCCGGTGAAGAAATGACCGCGTAAGTCGTCTGAATCGTCGTCGACGGTGGGCGCCGATTGTGACCGAAGCGAACGTTTTCGATCGTTTGCCAGCACGGATCATCGTTCCTATATTGATGTGCATTCATGCCACAAAGGAGCGTGCATGGTCCGACGTCGACAGCGCGAGCGGAGTCTGTTCGAAGTGTTGTTGCCCGATGGTCACAAACTGTGGCCCGACTGGCTGCGCAAGATCGATACGTTGCTCGAGGACGAGGCCGTGATTGAGACCGTGGCCCTGGCCATGGAAGCGCGCTGGCCGCAGAGTCGACGCCGCGGGCGCCCGGGCACGCCGGCGGAGGTCGTGCTGCGGATGCTGATCCTGAAGCATCTGTTCGATTGGAGCTACGACGATCTGGAGCGCGAGGTGCGCGCCAATTTGGTGTACCGCGCCTTCACGCGCATCGACGCCGGCGAGGTGCCCGACGCGAAAACAATTTTGAAGATCGCGCGCGCGCTCGGTCCCGAGGTCATCGAGGAGCTGCACGGTCGTGTCGTGGATGTCGCCAAGCGTGCCGGGGTCACGCACGGTCGCCGCTTTCGCATCGACACCACGGTCGTAGAAACGAATGTGCATTACCCCACCGACAGCTCGCTCCTGCGGGACGGCGTGCGCGTGTTGACGCGGACGATGCAGCGAGCCAGTGCGGCGTTGGGCGATGCGCCCGGGCGCGTGCGCAATCGGCTGCGCAGCGTCGGGCGACGGGTTCTGATCATTGGCCGGCAGGCGCGATCGCCGGAGACGCGGGACGCCTTGGTCCGCAGCTATCGTCGGTTGATGGCGCACCACGCGGGCGGTCATGCGCGATGCCCGGACGATGGTGCGCCGCATCAGTCAGCGCCTCCGCACCGCCGCCGGGGTGACGGCGTCGACCTTGACGCGCGCGCGCCAGCAGCTGCAGCAGATCCAGCCGTTGGTGACGCGCGTCCTCGACCAGACGCGTGCGCGGTTGCTCGGCGGCGATATCCACGTGCCCGATAAAGTGCTGAGCGTCTTCGAGCCGCACACGGAAGCGATTCGGAAAGGCAAGATCGCGAAGCCGACGGAATTCGGCAAGCTCGTGACGATTCAAGAATCGGAGCACCAGATCATCACGGCCTACCAGGTGCACGACCGACGGCCGCCCGATACGACGCTGTGGACGCCCGCCCTCGATCGGCATATCGAGATGTTTGATCGTCCCCCGGACATTGCGGCGGGCGATCGCGGATTTGCCTCGGCCAAGAACGAAGAGGCCGCGGTGCAGCGCGGGGTGCGACGGGTCATCTTGCCGCGACCGGGCCGCAAGACTCCGGCGCGACGGGCGCACGAACGACAGCGATGGTTCCGCCGCGGGCAGCGGTGGCGCGTCGGCTGCGAAGGCCGCATCAGCGTCATCAAACGGCGCCATGGCTTGCGCCGCTGTCGCTATCGAGGCGCGGACGGCACCGCTCGGTGGGTCGGGCTCGGCGTCATTGCCAATAACCTGATGAGCACGGCGACGTTCTTGAACGCGCGGGCCAGAGATAGCGAAGATGGAAACCGGTGAAATGAAACGACCGGACAGCGGGCCGGCCGCCGGATGGCGGCAGAGACGGCTCTCTGCGCGGTCATTTCTTCACCGGAAAGTAGCTAAGGAAAACGTCCGCCACGGCGGGGAGTTTAACAAACCATCCACACTTCGCCACCACCGGTAAAGACCGCGCAATTTTTTACCCGCCCATTGATTTACAGGAAAGCGCATCTGCGCGGGGGGCCACTCTAATCGACGGCGACCTCATCGTCCCGGACCGTTATGCCGGAAACGACGAGTTGACAGGTGTCTTCCATAGCTGGCAGCGTGCAGGAGCCTACTGGTTCGGCCGTTTTAAGTGGATCAATGGCGCTGAAAGCGGGTCGCATTCCTGACCGAGGAAGCGCACGGGTCGATTCAAGGAAGGAAGATGGTGGCGTGATTCAAGTCTGCCACCGCCGCTCAAACCGCCGACCGATCGGGCCGGTGTTCCTATGACCTGGCGACGGGTCTCCATCGAGGAAAGGCCACACTGGGCGTCAGAATTTCTTGATGAAGTAGCGCGACACGGCCTTAGCAATACTCTTACTCGTCGCCAGGTCCGCACGAGGTAGAGACTGGGTCCACGTTCGTGCCGCTCTCAGGGCAGTCGAAGAGGGTAGAGCCCAGGGGCACCGCTGCTGCGATTGGCAGATCGCCTTGAGGTTGCGGTCGTCGTCGAAGCAGCGCTCGGGGTGTTCGAGTTGCACTCGCCGCTTGATCGGGAGCTGGTTCGCCTATTCGATTCGCGTGGGTTGGCCTGATGCGCCCGCGGCCGCGCGCAGTGTGTGCCACTTCGTGATTCGATGCGCCCCTTGACCGGTAGTTCTGCTCCTCGCCAAGGGCGGCGATAAGGAACGGACCCGATGGGAACGACGGCGACCCTGGGCGTTACCGCAGCCGCCAGTTGCGCGCTTGCCCCGTTGTTGGAGTCGTGATTTCTCACCTGGAGCACGTCGGCGTCGAGGATCTTTGCGTCCGGGCCCGTCAGTGACTCCTCGAGTTGTCACGGAAGCGTCCCCGAGACCCACGGCCGCAGCACGTCGCGGTCGGCAGCCGCCAAAGTCTCATCGAGTCAGGCAGATTCACCGACATCGCGCAGAGCCACGCCGAACGGTCCCGCCTTTGCTCCGCTCTCGAACGCAACCACACACCACAGCGGGGGCTCTGAACAAGACGTCGACTCCCGGAGCCCGGGAACGAAACGCCCGCGACGGGTAGCCCGTGCACGCGCGAATGCGCAGGAAGCGCGATTCGCGAGTCTCGGCTACCCATCGGGGGCCAACGGCACGCCGTGGCGTGACGAGAAACGAGCGGATATGTCGAGCATTCCGAAGAATCGTGGGCTGGCATCACCCTTGGTTACGCAGTCCGCAACCCAGGGAGGAAGTCGGATGCGCGATCAGGACCCACCCACGATGTCCGCGATGCTCAACGGCTATGTCCGGCGCGCGAGTGAACGCCGGCGGGGCGCCACGGCGTTGATGGCGGCCGTGAGCGCCGGGGTGGCGCCCGGCGGCGAGCCGCGGGCGGCGCGCGAGCGGCTGGAAGCGGAACTGCGGACGGCGCTGCAGGCACGCTCGGTGATTCTGCGCGACGAGCCGTCGCCGCTGCTCGCGCCGAACACGGTGTGCTTCGACGTGCCGTTCGGCTACGGCGAGGGGCGCGCGCGGCTCGAGATTCTGTTCGAGACGCCGCGCGCGCTGGACAACTGGAGTTGTCAGATCATCGAGGCGGCCACGCATCTCGCCGCCATGCTCCTCGAGCTCGAACGGGCGACCGGCCGATTGGTGATGGGATCGGCGCGGCGGCCCCCCGACGGCGCCGCACCGCTGATCGGATCGAGCGAGGCGATCCGGCGGGTGCGCGAGCGGATCGAGCGGGTGGCGGCTACGGATTTCACCATTCTGATAGAAGGCGAATCTGGCTCCGGCAAGGAGCTTGTCGCCCGACAAGTCCACGAACTCAGCCGCCGTCGTCGCGGTCCCTTCGTGGCGGTGAACTGTGCCGCGATCGTCGAAACGCTGCTCGAAGCGGAGCTGTTCGGCATCGAGGATCGCACGGCAACGGGCGTGCGCGGCCGGCGGGGCAAGTTCGAGCACGCGCACGAGGGCACGCTCTTTCTGGATGAAGTGTCGGATCTGTCGGCCGCGGCCCAGGCCAAGCTGCTGCGGGCCATCCAGGATTTCTCCATCGAGCGGGTGGGCGGCTTTGGTGCCCGCCGGGTCAACACGAGGATCGTGGTTGCGACCAACCGGCCGCTGGCAGGTCTCGTGGCCGACGGCCGGTTCCGGATGGATCTGTACTACCGCCTCATTGGTGTCGAGGTGCAGGTCCCTCCGTTGCGGGAGCGTCGCGGGGATGTGGTGGAGCTCGCTCAGTACTTCCTCGAGCGGCATCGCGGAGTCCGGACGCTGCAGTTGTCTGAGGCGGCGGTGGACGCGCTCCTCGCGTATCACTGGCCCGGCAACGTGCGTGAGCTCGAGCGAGTCATCGAGCGTGCGGTGGCCCTGGCCGGATCCGATCGTCTGGAGGTCGACGACCTGCCGCCGGCGCTCCTCAGTGGCTACGAGACCATCATCCTGCCCTCAATCAGGCGTCAGGACACGATGCGCGACTGGGCCGGGCGCTACGCGCGGCTGGTGCTGGAGCGCTGCCACAACAACAAGCGGCGTGCGTGCCGCGAGCTGGGCATCTCGTACCACACGCTCCAGGGCCACCTCCGCTACGGCGCCAGGCCACGCAGTTTGACGATGGGGCCGCGATGAGGAGAAGGGTTTCGAAATGACTTGGGGTCTGGTGTGCCGGTTGCCTCCGGCAGCTTCCCCGGGGCGAGGCAGGGCGGCCACTCCGGCCGTATGGGTCGCATCGCCGGGTTCCTCCGGTTCCATGAGGAACCGGATGGGAGGTCAGTATGCGAACCATGGTGGAGCGGTGGACACGGGGTCTCGCGGTGCGTTTCTCACGAGTCTTGTCGGCGGGTCATTGGAGAACAGCATTTCTGGTCGTCGCAGCAGTCCTGATCGGGTCAGTCACGGCTGAAGCGCAGGTATCGGTGGAGTTCGCAGAGGGAAGCCTGGCGCCAGCCGCCGAGGAAATGGGGAACGCCGGCGTCGATGGCAGCCCCGGGACGATGGCCACGATGATCGAGATTGCGCAGCGGTACGGCTTCGGGTACGGGATCTCGCCGGACGAAGTCCGCGACCTCGTCGGATCCGGTTATCTGGCCGTCCGGCAGATTGACTGCCGGATGCTCGACGCGCGATACGAGGCCGCCATGCGACTCAGTCGAACGCTGGCCGGGCTCGCGTGGCTGTATGCCGCGGGCGCGGGGATGAGTGTGGGCGCGCCGCCGGTTGCCGCGGCGCTCGGCTTCGGAGCACTTGTCACCGGAATCGCCTCAACCGCGGCAGGGTGGATTGCTGCTGACATCCGGGCGCACCGGTCGCAGGTCAAGTGCACGAACGAAGGGGGGATTGAATGGTTCCGTCCAGCAGCGCGCAAAATTCTAGCGGCAGTGGATCCCGTCATCTTTCGGTATTCGTGGCAACACTGGTGTGGTGTCTCGGCGTCTGCCTCATGCCGTGGATGATGCCGGCGGCGACGCGAGTCCGGCTGCGGGCGCTGCCGATGAATCCCGACGTCGCGTTCTGGGCGATTGCGGCGATCACTCTTGCGTTCGCCTGGCCGGTGCGATATCAGCCGAACCGGGGCTGGCTGGTGCTCGCCGGTTCGCTGCTCCTCGTCGCGTGGCTGCTGCTGACGCTCCGCTGAGTTCGCGAACCGATCCGTGATTCGCTCTAACGACCTTCGCTGCTCCCGCCTCCGCGGCTGCGGTCCAGAACGGCCGAATCAGCTGCGGCGCCAAGCAGAGCGAACGAGCGCAGCGAGTGAGCCACGCGATGCACCTTCGCTGCTGCGCAGCTACGGCGCACAAGGCGGAGTGGGGATCGTGGGGTCCCCGCGAGCGAGCGTGTAGGGGGTCTGGGGGCGAAGCCCCGAATCAAGAGCTGAGCGAACGAGCGCAGCGAGTGAGCCACGCGCGCGGAGCGGGGATCGTGGGGTCCCCGCGAGCGAGCGTGTAGGGGGGTCTGGGGGCGAAGCCCCGAGATCAAGAGCTGAGCGAACGAGCGCAGCGAGTGAGCCACGCGCGCGGAGCGGGGATCGTGGGGTCCCCGCGAGCGAGCGTGTAGGGGGTCTGGGGGCGAAGCCCCGAGATCAAGAGCTGAGCGAACGAGCGCAGCGAGTGAGCCACGCGCGCGGAGCGGGGATCGTGGGGTCCCCGCGAGCGAGCGTGTAGGGGGTCTGGGGGCGAAGCCCCAGATGAAGAAAGAAATGCGCTGGCGCCGCACCCGATGGGCCGCCCCGGCCATCGTCGGTGCGGCGCGCAGCGCATTGGTGTGCCTGCCTTGACCGTCGGCCGAGCTGCATACGTACCGTTTCATGTTCTGGTAAATCCGCGGCTCCGTATTGTGCAGGTCCCGTCATTCCCCCGATGGCTCAAGCTGTTCCGGGCACTCTGAAGAAGACGCCGCTCAACGCCCGGCATCGTGCCCTTGGCGCGCGCATGGTCGAATTCGGCGGCTGGGACATGCCGGTCGAATACTCTGGCGTCGCTGACGAGCACATGGCGGTCCGGACCCGGGCCGGGCTGTTCGACGTCAGTCACATGGGCGAGATCGAGCTCGCCGGCCGCGACGCGCTGGCGGCGGTCCAGAAGCTGACGTCGAACGACGCCTCACGGCTCGCCCATCACCAGGCCCAGTACTCCGCCCTCACCACCCCCTCCGGCACCTTCGTGGACGATGTGTTGACCTACAGGTTGGGGGACGAGCATTTCATGCTCGTGGTGAATGCGTCGAACATCATCAAGGACTTCAACTGGATCACCGGCCAGATCACCGATTGCGGTGACGTCGTGGCGGTCAACACCAGTTCCCGGTACGCGCTGCTCGCGCTGCAAGGTCCTGCGGCGCGTGAGGTCCTGCAAACGCTGACCGGCGTCAACCTCGCGGAGCTCAAATACTACTGGTTCACCACCGGCGAGATCGCCTCGGTGGCCGGCACGATTTCTCGGACCGGTTACACCGGTGAGGACGGCTTCGAGGTGTTCGTGCCCCCGGCGGCGGCGGAGCGGGTGTGGGACGCGATCCTCGCCGCGGGAAGAGCGGCAGGAGTGGTGCCGGCCGGGCTCGCGGCACGGGATACGCTCCGGCTCGAGGCGGCCATGCGTCTGTACGGGAACGACATGGACGAGACCACCAGCGTGCTCGAAGCCGATCTCGGCTGGATTGTCGGCTGGAAGAAAGACGGATTCACGGGGGCGGAGACGCTTCGCCGGCAGAAGGCGGACGGCGTTGCCCGGAAGCTCGTGGGGTTCGAGGTCCTGGACCGGGGCATTGCCCGTCACGGCCACCAGGTGTTCGTCGATGGCCGCCAGGCCGGTGTCGTCACCAGCGGCACCCAGACACCATTTGTCAAGAAAGCAATTGGTATGGCCTACCTGCCTGCCGAGCGGACGGCGCCCGGTACGGAATTCGACGTGGACGTGCGCGGCCGGCGGCTGCGCGCGCACGTGGTGCCCATGCCGTTTTACAAGCGCCCGCGCTGAGGCTGCCCGCGGGCCGAGTCGTATCGTTGGCACCGAGGAGATCGCGATGTATCCGTCCGAGCTGAAGTACACGAAAGATCACGAGTGGATCCGTGTCGATGGCGCCGAAGCGCGCGTCGGGATCACCGAATACGCTCAGAAGCAGCTCGGCGACGTCGTCTTCTTGGAATTGCCGGAGGTCGGACGCGTGCTCGAGAAGGGCGAGGTGTTCGGCACGATCGAATCGGTAAAGGCGGTGTCCGAGCTGTTCAGCCCGGTCGGGGGCGAGGTGACGGCCGTCAACAAGGTACTGGTGGAACGGCCGGAAACCGTCAACACCGATCCGCACGGGTCGTGGATGATAACCCTCAAGCTCCCGGCAGGAGCCGATGCGAGCGAACTGCTCGACGCCGGGCAGTACACTGAACTGACACGATGAACCCACAGAACGTCCACGATCTCCAGCCTCAGACCGGCATCGCCCAAGAACCAGGCTCTTTTCAGTCGAGACACATCGGTCCGGATCCGGCCGCGCGCGACCAGATGCTGTCGGCCATCGGCCTGCCGTCGCTCGACGCGCTGATCGACCAGACCATTCCGCCCGATATTCGACTCCAGGCCGCGCTCGACCTGCCGGCTGGCGACAGCGAGCATGAGTACCTGCGGCGGCTCCGCGGCATCGCAGCACGTAACCGCAGCTTCAGGTCGTTCATCGGACAGGGTTACTACGACTGCGTCACCCCCGCGGTCATCCTGCGGAACGTGCTCGAGAATCCCGGGTGGTACACGCCCTATACGCCGTATCAGGCAGAAATCGCGCAGGGGCGCCTCGAGTCGCTGCTCAACTTCCAGACGGTCGTCAAGGACCTGACCGGTATGGATATCGCGACGGCATCGCTCCTCGACGAAGGGACGGCCGCGGCCGAGGCGATGACCATGTTCCACCGGCTGCAGACCAAGAAAGCGCCGGCCGGCAAGGAAAGCGTGTTCGTCGTCTCCGATCGCTGCTTTGCGCAGACGATCGACGTATTGCGCGGCCGGGCCGAGCCGCTGCGGATCCGGCTGGAGATCGGCGACGTTCACGCAATGCCGCAGGACGTCATCGACAGTGCGTTCGGCGTGCTCGTCCAGTATCCCGACGCGCACGGCGAGGTGTTTGATCTTCGGCCGATCGTCGAGCGCGCTCATTCTGCCGGGGCGCTGGTGGCCGTGGCGACGGATCTGCTCGCGCTGGCGCTCCTGATGCCGCCGGGGGAGATGGGCGCGGACGCGGTGGTGGGCAACTCTCAGCGCTTTGGCGTGCCGCTTGGCTACGGCGGACCGCATGCCGCCTTCCTGGCTACGCGCGACGGATTCGTGCGCCAGGCGCCCGGACGCATCATTGGCCTGTCGGTCGATGCGCGCGGGCGCCGCGCCTACCGGATGGCGCTGCAGACGCGTGAGCAGCACATCCGGCGCGAGAAGGCGACCTCCAACATCTGCACCGCACAGGCGCTGCTCGCCAACATCGCGGCGATGTACGCGGTGTTCCACGGTCCTGCCGGAGTTCGCGCGATCGCCGAGCGCGTGCACAACCTCGCGCGCGTGCTCGACGATGCGCTGACGGCGGCCGGACTGCGGCAGACGAATCGCGCCTACTTCGACACGCTGCGCATCGAAGGCGCTGACACTCGGGCGGTTCGAGCGGCGGCCGAAGCTGCGGGAATCAATTTTCTCTACTCGGGCAACGCCATCGGGATCTCGCTCGACGAGACCACCACGGTCCAGGACGTCAGCGACATCGTCCGGGTGTTCACGGGCGCCCGAGGGCGCGAAGCGAAACCGATCGTGAATGCGGGGGCGGAATTCGCACTCAAGGCGCCGGCGGCGCTGGTCCGCACCAGCGCCTATCTCGCGCATCCGGTGTTCAACTCGCATCATTCCGAAACGAAGATGATGCGCTACATCCGGCGGCTGGAGCGGAAGGACGTGGGGCTCGACACGTCGATGATTCCGCTCGGGTCCTGCACGATGAAGCTCAACGCGGCAGCTGAGATGCTGCCGATCACGTGGCCGGAGTTCTCACGGCTGCACCCCTTCGTGCCGCGCGAACAGGCGGAGGGCTACGCGCAGGTCTTCAGCGAGCTCGAACAAGCGCTCTGCCGGATCACCGGTTTCGCTGCGGTATCGCTGCAGCCGAATTCAGGCGCGCAGGGGGAGTTCGCCGGCCTCATGACGATCCGTGCCTACCAGCGCGCGATGGGCGAGGGCCACCGCAACATCGTCCTGATCCCATCGTCCGCGCACGGGACCAATCCGGCGAGCGGGACGATGGCGGGACTGCGGGTGGTGGTGACGGCCTGCGACAGCAAGGGCAATGTGGACCTGGCGGACCTGCGGGCGAAGGCGCAGCAATACCGCGACGAGCTGTCGGCGCTGATGGTCACGTATCCGTCTACCCATGGTGTGTTCGAGGAAGACATCCGGGAGATCTGCGCCGTCGTCCATGAGCACGGTGGGCAGGTGTACATGGACGGGGCCAACATGAACGCCCAGGTCGGCCTGACCAGCCCGGCGTCGATCGGTGCCGACGTCTGCCACATCAACCTGCACAAGACCTTTGCGATTCCGCACGGCGGTGGTGGGCCAGGCATGGGGCCGATCGCGGTGGCCGCTCATCTTGCGCCGTACCTCCCGGGCCACGTGGTCGTGGGTCTCGGCGGCAGCACCGCGACGCCGGCGGTGTCCGCAGCTCCGTGGGGCAGCGCCAGCATTCTGCTGATTTCCTACGGCTACATCCGGATGCTCGGAGGGCCGGGCATGACCGATGCGACGCGGTACGCCATTCTCAACGCGAACTACATCAAGGCGCGCCTTCAGGGGCATTACGAGGAGCTGTACGCGAATCACAACGGCCGGGTCGCGCACGAGATGATCTTCGATCTCCGCCCGTTCAAGCATGGGGCGGGACCGTCCGTCGACGAGCAGGATGTCGCGAAGCGGCTGATGGACTACGGATTCCACGCGCCGACGGTGTCGTTTCCGGTGGCGGGGACGATGATGATCGAGCCGACCGAGAGCGAATCGAAAGACGAGCTCGATCGATTCTGCGACGCGCTGATCTCGATCCGCGGAGAGATTCAGGACATCCTCGACGGTAAGGCCGATCCCCGGGACAACGTGTTGAAGAATGCACCCCACACGGCCGAGGAGCTCACCGCGGACGAGTGGACGCATCCGTATACGCGTGAACAGGCGGCGTATCCGTTGCCGTATCTTCGAGAAGCGAAGGTATGGCCGAGCGTGGCCCGGATCGACAATCCCTACGGCGACCGCAATCTGATTTGCGCGTGTCCGCCGATCGAGGCGTTTGCGGAAAGCGGATCCTGAATCGGCTTGTCGGGTTGCCCGAGCCTGATTCGACTCGCGAGCCAGCGTAGGGTCGTTAGACCCGCGCGCCCGACGCCGTTCGCAGTCGACTCCCACGCATAGCGCCGATACCGGGTCAGCAGATCCAGGGTGATCGGTCCCGGTGTACCGTTCCCGATCACGCGATCATCGATCCGAACGACGGGACTGAGCTCGCGCGTCGTGCTGGTGATGAAGACTTCATCGGCGGTGTCGAGATCGCCCGGATACAGCGTCTGCTCTCGCGCTTCGATGCCTGCCTCTCGCGCCAGGTCGAACAGAAAACCGCGGGTGATACCTTCCAGCAGCCCGGCGTCTGACGGCGGCGTCAGCAGCACGCCCTCGCGGACCATGAAGAAGTTCGACTGCGAGCACTCCGACAGCTCGCCGCGGTAGTTGCACATCAGGGCCTCTTCGCCGCCGCGCTGATTGGCCTGCTGCATGGCGATCGCGTTGTTGAGCAGGTTGTTCGACTTGATGATCGGGTTCACCGATCCGGGATGGTTCCGGAGCACCGGGACCAGCGAGATCGCGATGCCTTCCCGCTCGATCCGCGCCGGCGCCTCCTCGAGCGGCTTGACGATGATTACCAGGGACGGGGCGGGCGTCGCGTCGATGTCGTAGGTCAGCTCTCCGACACCGCGGGTGAGCAGCACGCGAATGTACGCCTCCTCCAGTTCACCCGCCGCCGCGATCGTGTCCTGTATCCACACCCTCAGGGCCTCGTCGTCGAACGGCACCAGCAGGCGGATCCGATCGGCGGATGCCCGCAGCCGTCGCGCGTGGCGATCGAACAGGAATGGCACCTGGTTGTAGGTCCGCAGCGTCTCGTAGACGCCTTCACCGTACAGGAATCCGTGATCGTAGACAGGAACGACCGCGTGTTCGGCCGGGGCGATCGTGCCATTGACGTAAACCGCACCGCGAAGAGGCATGGCCGCGATCGTACATCCAATTGACCACGGTCGCGTACCCGCGCTACGCTCCAACCCGATGCGCGTACTGAACACCGAGCAGATGCGGGAGGCCGATCGGCGGACGATCGAAGACATCGGCCTTCCCTCCATCGTGCTGATGGAGAACGCCGGCCGTCAGACCGTGGCGGCGATGGAAGCCGCGTTCGAAACGCTCGGATCGAGCCGGGTCGCGGTCCTGTGCGGCCGCGGCAACAACGGCGGCGACGGGTTCGTGGTGGCGCGCACGCTGGCGCAGCGCGGCGTCGAAGCCATCGTGTTCCTGCTCGGCAGCGTGGCGGAAGTCAAGAACGACGCGCGCATCAACCTCGAAGTGCTCGGCCGCATCGGCATGACGGTGATCGAGATCACCAATGCCCAGGAATGGGAGCTGCACTTCACCGAAGTGTCCGAGTGCGACGTGATCGTGGACGCGCTCGTCGGCACCGGGTTTCGCGGCCGGCTCACCGGGCTGTTCGAAACCGTCGTCGCCGACGTGAACGATCTCGGCGTCCCGATCGTCGCGATCGATCTGCCCAGCGGACTCTCGGCCGACACCGCCGAGCTGCCGGGGGCCGCAATCGAAGCGTCGATGACCGTGACGCTCGCGGCGCCGAAGATCCCGCTGGTGTTCCCGCCCGCGGATTCGCGCGCCGGCGATCTGGTGATCGCGGATATCGGCATACCTTTGCCGATCCTGGACGATCTCGAAGGTCCGCACCTCGAGCTGCTGACCCGGGAGCGGATGCAGGGCATCCTCCCGGGCCGTGCTGCCGAATCGCACAAGGGGGATTTCGGCCGGGTCCTGATCATCGCGGGATCGGTGGGGAAGACCGGCGCCGCTCATCTCTCGGCCATGGGAGCGCTGCGCTCGGGCGCCGGCCTGGTAACCGTCGCGACCCCGCGGTCGGCGCTGCCGATTCTCGCCTCGATGGGCGCGGAATACATGACCGTGCCGCTCGACGAGACGCCGGCCGGCACGATCGACTTCACCGCGCTCGATCGGGTCCTCGAGCTCCAGGCCGACGTGATCGCCGCCGGGCCTGGACTCGGCCAGGATCCCGGCACCGCGGCGTTCGTGCACGGTCTTCTCGAACGGGCCGGGGTGCCGCTCGTCCTCGACGCCGATGCGCTCAACGCCTTCAGCGGCGATCCGGATCGGCTGGTCGGCCGGGACGGCGTCGACGTCGTCATCACGCCGCATCCGGGTGAGATGGCGCGCCTGCTGAACAGCACCGTCGAGGCCGTGCAGCACGATCGACTGGCCCATGCCCGCGAGTTTGCAGCCGCCCACCGGGTCCACGTGGTGCTCAAGGGACACCGGACGGTCATCGCCGGGCCCGACGGCCGGTCCTTCGTGAACCTCACCGGGAACCCGGGGATGGCGACCGGCGGCACCGGCGATCTCCTCACCGGGATGATTGCCGCATGGTTCGCGCAGCTGCTCGACGCCGAAGCCGCCTGCAAGCTGTCGGTGTATCTCCACGGCGCGGCAGGGGATCTCGCCGAAGCGGATCACGGCCCGACCGCGTTGATTGCCAGCGACGTCGCCGCGCGTCTCGGCGACGCGATGCTCGAGTTGAGCGGCCGCCAGAGCGCCCCGGACCCGGACTGACCCGTGGCCGTGCGGACTGTCGAGACCAGCGGCGAAGCCGAAACCGCGGCCGCCGGTGAGCAGCTTGCGCAGACCCTCCGGCCCGGCGACGTCGTCCTGCTATCCGGTGAGCTCGGGGCAGGGAAGACCGCGTTCGTGCGCGGCCTCGCGCGCGCCCTGGGCGTGCCCGAAGCAGACGTCACCAGTCCCACGTTCACCCTGGTCCAGGAATACCGCGCCCCGAAGGTCGTCCTGTTTCACGTCGATCTCTACCGGCTCTCGCCTCGGGAAGTCGAGGATCTGGGGCTGGACGAAATGATGAGTGAAGGGATTCTGGCGATCGAGTGGCCCGACCGCTGGATCGATCCGCCGCCGGTTGTGTACGACGTACGGATCGAGCACCGAGGCGGAGACCAACGAGTGGTCCGGATCATGACGCCACACAGCCGCCAATGATCAAGCCTGTGGCTTCCGCCTCGGTTCTCGAAATGTTCTCGCTACCGCTTACCGATCCGTGCCGAAGATCAGCGGCAGCCCACCCTTGCCCGCTCCGACGACGACCACTTTGGCGTTCTGGCTGCGGGCGAGCTCGACGGTGGCTTCGATGCCCTTCCACTCCAGCAGTTTGTCGCTGATGCCCTCGCTCACCACGTTCTGGAAATCCTTGATGCCCTGCGCCTCGACGCGCTTGCGCTCGGCTTCCTGCTTCTCGCGCTGCAGCACGAACTCCATGCGCTGTGCTTCCTGCTGTGCCTGCTGCTTCGCTTCGATGGCCTGCTTGAGAGTCTGCGGCAGCTGCAGGTCGCGCAGCAGCACGTTCTCGATGACGATCCCGCGCGGCTGGACCTGCGCCTGCAGATGCGCCAGGATGTCCCGCGCAATCGTCTCCCGGGCGTCGGAGTACAGCGAGCTCGCCAGGTTCGAGGCGGTCACGCCGCGGATCGCGGAACGGAAGTTGGGGACGAGCAGCACCTCCGCGTAGTTGATGCCAATCTTCTGGTAGACCACTGCCGCCTGCGCCGGGTCGAGGTGATACAGCACCGATGTCTCGAGGTCCATGACCAGCCCTTCTTTCGAAGGCACCGACGCATGTTCCTTCACTTCCTGCGTTTTGATGTTCAACTCCGTCACCTTCGCCAGTGGGTTCACCAGGTGTATCCCTTCTCCCATCGTCTGGCCCGTAACGCGCCCGAACATCGTGACAATGCCGACATGGCCGGTCGTGATGGAGGTGACGGAATTGAGCAGCAGGATGCCGAGGACGATCACCACCACGACGATCGCTGCCGAGCGGCGAATGAACGACGGAGCCTTGATCTCGAAGCTTGACTCACGCATGTGATCCTCCAGCCGCGCGGCTGCACCTGTCGCGTCACCGGGGTGCGAGAGTGGACGGTGTCAGGCGCGGTGCCTCGATCGTACCGCTCCTCTGTTTCAGAGAGATTTCCTGTGGGTTAGGGGTGCGCACCCTTCCGCCTGAAGGCGGAAGGCAAGCCGGTCTTCCCGATCCCGCGAGCCCGCGAACCGCGAACCCGCGAAATCTACTCGACTCGATAGTTGGGCGCTTCCTTGGTGATGATCACGTCGTGAACGTGACCCTCGCGATGGCCGGCTGGCGTAACGCGGATCAAGCGGGCTTCGCGTTGCAGCGTAGGAATGTCACCGGCGCCGCAATAGCCCATCCCGGCCCGCAGCCCGCCGACCAGCTGGTGAATCATTGCCGCGACGCTGCCTTTGTGAGCGACCCGGCCTTCGATGCCTTCGGGCACCAGCTTCTCGGCGGCCTCGGGTGACGCGTCGAGGTCGAACTCGTCCTGGAAATAGCGATCGCGGCTGCCGCGGCGCATCGCGCCGAGCGATCCCATGCCGCGGTACTCCTTGAAGCTGCGGCCCTGATACAGAATCATCTCGCCCGGGCTCTCGTCGGTGCCGGCGAACAGGCTGCCGACCATCGCGCAGTTGGCGCCGACGGCCAGCGCTTTAGTGATGTCGCCTGAATATCGGATCCCGCCGTCCGCGATCACCGGCACACGGTGAGGCGTCGCCGCGCGGGCGCATTCCGCCACCGCAGTGATCATCGGGACACCGATCCCGGCGACGATGCGCGTGGTGCAGATCGAGCCCGCGCCGATGCCGACCTTGACGGCGTCGACGCCGAGGCCGATCAAGGCCTCGGTCGCCTCCCCGGTCGCGACGTTCCCGGCCACGAGGTCGACATCGGGATACTGGCGCCGGATCCGTTTGACCATGTCGAGCACGCCCTGTGAGTGCCCGTGCGCCGTGTCGATCACCAGGACATCCACATGAGCGGCGACGAGCGCTTCGGCGCGCTCGAGCGCGTCCCGGCCGACGCCGATTGCGGCGCCGACCCGCAGCCTCCCGAGCGTGTCCTTGCACGCATTCGGGTACTTGATCATCTTCTGGATGTCCTTGACGGTGATCAGCCCCTTCAGCATGAACTGATCGTCGACGACCAGGAGCTTCTCGACCTTGTGCCTGTGCAGGAACTCGCGCGCCTGTTCGAGCGTCGTGCCGACCGGCACCGTGAACAGCGGATCGCGGGTCATGATGTCGGAGATCGGCCGATCGAGGTTCGATTCGAAGCGCAGATCGCGATTGGTCAGGATGCCGACGAGCTTGCCCTCCTTGCTGCCATCGGCGGTAATCGGCACGCCCGAAATCCGGTATTTCTTCATCAGCTCGAGCGCTTCGAAGATCCGGTTGGTCGGCGACAGCGTGATCGGGTTGACGATCATGCCGCTCTCGGACCGCTTTACGCGGTCCACTTCGGAGGCCTGTTCCTCGACCGTGAGGTTCTTGTGGACGACACCGATGCCGCCCTGCTGTGCCATGGCGATCGCCAGGCGTGATTCGGTGACGGTATCCATCGCCGCGCTCATCAGCGGCACGTTCATGCGGATGTTGCGCGTGACCCAGGTCCCGACATCGACGGCACTGGGTAGAACCGTCGAGTGTCGCGGCACCAGCAGCACGTCGTCGAACGTGAGCGCGGTGGTCAGTCCGATGGAAATCTGTTCCGAGTTCAAGACATCCGTTCGAGCTTCCATTCACCCCTCAAAAACGAAAGGGCAGCAACCGTCGTTGCTGCCCTGGTGGTTCGCTGTCGCGTCACACGGCGCATTCGTGATCTGCTGACCGTTCATGCGCCGTGACATTTCTTGTATTTCTTGCCGCTGCCGCACGGACACGGGTCGTTGCGGCCGACCTTCGGTTCCTCGCGCTTGACCTGCCTGATCGCGTCGTCGCCGCCGGTCCGGGCGGGACGCGGTGGATCGGCGACGGCACTGGCGGAGCCGCCGCCTCGGATCGCGCCAAATGGCGAGGGCGCAGGCGACTGTGACGGACCGCTCAGGGTCAACTGTGGCGGACGTCTCTGAGCAGGCTGACGCACCGGCGCGGGCGGCTCCGCGCCTTCTTCACCGATGACTGGTGTGAGCCGCCAGAGGTACCGGACGATCTCTTCCTCGATCCGATCCTTCATCGCGCTGAACAGCGCGAAGCTCTCTTTCTTGTACTCGACCAGCGGATCCTTCTGGCCGTAGCCGCGCAGCCCGATGCCTTCCTTCAGGTGATCCAGGCTGTAGAGGTGATCCTTCCACTGCGAGTCGACGATCTGCAGCATGATGTCGCGCTCGACGCGACGGAGGATCTCCTTGGGCAGGAGCGCTTCTTTCCGTTCGTACTTGGTCAGGATCGGCGGCCAGAGCGCGTCGCTGATCTCTTCCGGCTTGAGCCCGTCGAGCGGGATGGTCTCGAGATCGGAGACCTCGACGCCGTAGATATCCGCGACCGCGGTCTTCAGCCCTTCGTAATCCCGCTGCTCGGGATCGACATCCTGGCCGGCGTAGTTCTCGGCAGAGCCGTCGAGAAGCTCCTCCGCGAGCGTCATCAGGTACTCGCGGGAATCGACGGTTTCTTCCTCGGTGAGCTTGATGTGGCCTTCGAGCAGTTCGCGACGGAGCGAGTACACGCTCTCGCGCTGCTTGTTCATCACGTCGTCGTACTCGAGGAGGTGTTTGCGGACGGAGAAGTTCTGGGCCTCGACCTGCTTCTGGGCGCGTGCGATGGCGTTGGTCACCATCTTGTGCTCGATGGGCACGCCCTCTTCCATGCCCAGCCGCTGCATCAGCCCGGAGATGCGGTCGGATCCGAAAATCCGCATCAGGTCGTCTTCGAGCGAGAGGTAGAACCGTGACGAGCCTGGATCGCCCTGCCGGCCGGCGCGCCCGCGCAGCTGATTGTCGATGCGGCGCGCCTCGTGCCGCTCGGTCGCGATGATGTGCAGGCCTCCGATCGCGACCACTTCGTCGTGCTCGGCGTCGGTCTGTTTCTTGAGGGCCTGGTAGATCCGGTCGTAGGCCTCGCGCGGGACCCGATAGAAGTTGTCGAGGTGGTAGAAGTAGACGAAGTCGTCGTCGTCGATGAACTTCGCTTCGCTCTTGGGCAGTTTCTCGGCCAGCTGATCGCCGAGCGTCTGCTGTCGGGCCATGAACTCGGGGTTGCCGCCGAGCAGGATGTCGGTGCCGCGGCCCGCCATATTGGTGGCGATGGTCACCGTGCCCTTGCGGCCGGCCTGCGCGACGATCTCCGCTTCCTGGGCGTGGTACTTCGCGTTCAGCACGACGTGCTTGATGCCGCGCAGCTTCAGCAGCTTCGAGAGCCGCTCCGACTTCTCAATCGACACCGTGCCGACCAGAACGGGGCGGCCTTGCTGCTGTTTTTCGAGGATGTCGGTGACAATCGCGTCGTACTTCTCGCGCTCGGTCCGGTAGACGGTGTCCGGCTCCTCGATGCGCTTCAGCTCGCGGTTGGTCGGGATCACCATCACGTCGAGCTTGTAGATCTTGGCGAACTCTTCCGCCTCGGTGTCGGCGGTTCCGGTCATGCCCGACAGCTTGCCGTACTTGCGGAAATAGTTCTGGAACGTGACGGTGGCGAGCGTCTGATTCTCGCGCTCGATCTTGACCTTTTCCTTGGCCTCGACCGCCTGGTGCAGGCCGTCGCTCCACCGCCGGCCCGGCATCAGCCGGCCGGTGAACTCGTCGACGATGACGACTCCGCCATCCTTGATCATGTAGTCCACATCCAGCCGGAACAGCGTGTGCGCGCGCAGTGCCTGGTTGATGTGGTGGAGCAACGGCATGTTCGCCGGGTCGTAGAGGCCGCCCGGCTGGAGCCGATGCGCGAGCATCTTCTCCGCCTTCGCCATGCCGGTCTCGGTCAGCGTGACCGTCTTGTGCTTCTCGTCGACGATGTAGTCGCCGGTCTTTTCGAGCTCGTCGCGATCCTCGGCCTTGACGTCCCCCCGGGTCGTGCGTCCGGCGGCCAGCTTGGGAATGATGCGATCGACCTCGTAGTAGAGATCCGTCGACTCTTCCGCAGGACCTGAAATGATCAGCGGCGTCCGGGCTTCGTCGATGAGGATGCTGTCGACCTCGTCGACGATGGCGAAGTGGTGACCGCGCTGCACGTAGTGCGCGAGGTCGAACTTCATGTTGTCGCGGAGATAGTCGAAGCCGAACTCGTTGTTGGTGCCGTAGGTGATGTCGGAGGCGTAGGCGACCTGCCGCTCCTGGTCGTTGAGATCGTGCTGGATCACTCCGACCGACATCCCCAGGAACCTGTAGATCCGCCCCATCCATTCCGAGTCGCGCCGGGCCAGGTAGTCGTTGACCGTGACGACGTGGACGCCCCTGCCTTCGAGCGCATTGAGATAGGCGGGCAGCGTGGCGACCAGCGTCTTGCCTTCGCCGGTCTTCATCTCCGCGATCTTCCCGCGGTGGAGCACGATACCGCCGATCAACTGCACGTCGAAGTGCCGCATGTTCAGCGTGCGCCGGCCCGCTTCGCGGACCACGGCAAAAGCCTCGGGCAGCAGGTCCTCGAGCGTCTGGCCCTCAGCGAGCCGCTGACGGAACTCGACGGTCCTGGCCCGGAGGTCTTCGTCCGAGAGCGCGTGAATCTCAGGTTCTTTGGCGTTGATCTCGGCGATCAGAGGACGGATGCGCTTCAGTTCGCGCTCGTTCTGGGTGCCGATGACCTTCGCAAGGAGCGTGTCGATGATCATTCGCAGGACCGCACGGGTATTCCAAAGATTCTAACCCGAGCGGGGAGCCAAGGATAGACGGAGCCCGGATACAGCCCGCCCTGAGCGAGCGAAGCGAGTCGAAGGGTCAGCGCCCGAGCAGGCGCAGCGGATTGGTCGGATGGCCGTTCAGCAGCAGTTCGTAGTGCACGTGCGGGCTCGTCGACCTGCCAGTCGACCCGACGTAGCCAACGATATCCCCTTTGCGGAGGGTCTGACCCTCGGAAACGGCGAAACGCGACAGGTGTCCGTAGCGCGTCCCGATGCCGTAGCCATGGTCGACCACTACGAGATTGCCGAAGTTCCCGCTCCAGCGGGCGGTGAGAACCGTGCCGTCCGCAGTCGCACGGACCGGCTCGCCCTTTTCGGCGGAGATATCGAGGCCCGAATGGAACTCGGGGGAGCCCGTGAAGGGATCCCGTCGTGAGCCGTACGACGAGGACAGCCCGCCGGAAACCGGCCAGATGGACGGCGTCGCCGCCGCGAGCGCCTGCCGGCGCTCGGCGCCCGGCCTGACGCGATCGAGCTGCGTCTCAACGATCCTCAGGACGTCGCCCACCAGTCCAAAGACCGGATCGGCCGCACCCATGGCCTCCGTCAACGGGGCCGTCATCCCGCGAAGAACGCCACCACCCATCGCCCGATGCGTGATGGACGACGGCAGACGCTCCATTGCTCGTGCAGCCTGCGGGTCGACTTCTGCGGTTGCACGAAGCGTGTCGGCTGCGGTCTGAAGCGTCGAGACCTGTGACGCCAGCTGTGCCGTCGCGTCCCGATAGTTGGCGTTCTCGACCTGCAGCGCCGCGTTCTGCCGCACCAGGTCGGCGATCAACGCACGTGCCCCCCAGGAGGATCCGGCGATGAAGAGCACGGGAAAACCAACGAAGAGGAGAGCGCCGACGATCAGCGCGTGGGCGCCGATCGTGAAACTGAAGGTCTTGCCGCCGCCGTCCCGGGATGCCCTGAGAGTGAAAGTCTCACGCATGCAGATAAGTCACGGACTCTACCACACGAGGTCCAGAGGTCAACCTCGGAATTCCGCGGCTTACGGATGGGCTTAGGCTGGAGAAAACCTTGCACTACGGGCTGCTGCGCACGTCCGCTAAGGCCGAGTACGCACCGGGCGTGGGCAACTTGGGCAACGGGTGGGGAAATGAAGGTACTTCTGGTTTTGATGCTCGTGATGGCCGGGGCGGCGACAGCGCTGGCGTTTACCAACGCCACGGTCGCCACCACCATGACCGCAGCGGCGGTCCAGGTGGTCGACCATACGAGCGAGCCGGCGGCGTTGCTGGTGTCGGGCAGTGTGCTGCTCGGGCTGGCCGGCGCGGTGAAGCGATTCACGCTTTGAGGGCTGACTCCCGGCCCCCCGGGGGGCCGACCGACGAGCGCCACCGCCTGACGGTGGGCCGTAAAAGCAAACGAGCCGAAGTAACCCTGCGAAAAAGAAGAGAGAGGCAACCGTCAATGTCGCGTGTATTAGTGGCTGCTGCAGTCCTCCTGCTCGCACCCGTGGGGGCACGAGCAGACCCGATTGGCGTGACCCTCAACTCGTCGTCGGTGGCATCCTCGGCGACAACCGTCGACGTTCAGGGGGGGAGCATTGACCTAGGGACGCTGGCGCTCGGTCCCGGCGGCACGGGCACGTTCTTCTTCAACAACGCGAAAGGGGGGACGAACTACCAGGTTTCCCTCGACCTGGATCTCACGGGGCTCGAGGGAATTCGGCTGGAAGTGCTGGATCCGCTCGGAGACGGCAATGATCAATTCGACCCGGTCGATCAGCCCGCCTATGTTCCGGCTGGCTACTCGACGTCGAGCGACCGGGACGGGCTGAGCTTTGCGCAAGACTCTGGGTTGGCGCGCAGCGCAACATTCGCAGGGGGAATGGGCACGGTCTCCGCTGACGAAATAACTCACCGCGGAGACATTTTGGTCTTCGCCGGCCTCGACGGGATCGAACACGCTCGTGTCCTGTTCGGGTTGCGGAACAGTATGGCCGGGCGCGGATTCCTGCTTCGCATTTCCGCGATCGGGGATGCCGCACCTGTCCCGGAACCTGCGTCCATGCTTCTCATCGGGACCGGCCTCGCCGGCCTGATCGCGGCGCGCCGCCGCCGTCGGTCTGCCGCCACGCCGCTCGCAAGCTGACCGCGGTCCATGTCGAGCCGCTCATCGACCCTGGGGCCGATGCGCGCACGCGCCTGGTCCGATTCGCGTCCGGGGGTCGCGGCTGCGGTGGCCGCGACCCTGCTGGTCGGTGCGCTTGGATGGCTGTACGCGGACGTCATCCCGGCGCTCGTCCGCCAGTGGTCTGCCGATCCTGATTACTCCCACGGCTTCTTCGTCGTCCCGCTGGCGGCGTTCTTCGCGTGGGAACGGCGCGAAGCACTGGCCAGGCTCCCGCTTCGTCCGCATCTTGCGGGATTGGCCGTGCTGGCGGCCAGCCTCGTGGTCTTCATCGCCGGGAGATACGGTTCAGAGCTGTTCCTGACGCGCGTTTCGATGATCGGCGTGCTCGCGGGACTGATCCTGTTCCTGGCGGGCTGGGCGCACCTGCGAATCCTCGCGTTTCCGATCGCGTTCCTGCTGTTCATGATTCCGCTGCCTGCGATCGTCTTCAATCGGGTGGCATTCCCGCTTCAGATCCTTGCGTCGCGCCTCGGCGAGGTCGCGATCTCGGCGTCCGGGGTACCCGTGCTGCGAGAAGGCAACGTGCTGCTGCTTCCGGGCCGGACGCTCGAAGTGGCTGAAGCCTGCTCGGGCATTCGTTCCCTTCTGTCGCTTCTGATGCTCGCGATCATCCTCGGATATTTCACCGAGCGGCGGATGGGACCACGGGTGGCGATTGCCATCGCCGCTATTCCCATCGCGGTGATCGCCAATGCGATCCGGGTGGCGGGTACCGGGCTCGCCTCGGTACTGGATCAGTCCCGCTGCCGCCGAAGGGTTCTTCCACTCGTTTTCGGGCTGGCTGATGTTCGTGGTCGCCCTGGCCGGGCTGCTCGCAGTGCACCGCGCCATCGAACTCGCGCGTGGGCGCGCGCTCTCGGGTTGCGAGGCCGGGATGGTAACGCGGGCCCTGGTTGCCGCGGGCATCATCGTCGCCGCCGGTATCTACGCCAGCGGCGCGAGCTGGGCCCGAGCGGGTGCCGCCGCGTGACGCGCTCGCTACCACGCCAGTCGCCCTCGCACGATGGGAAGGGCGAGACGTGGCGCTTGCCGATGACGTCATCGCGCAGCTAGGCGTCGACGACTACATCAATCGCCGGTATGTCGCGACCGACGCACCGCCAGTGGCGTTGTACGTCGGCTACTACGCGAGTCAGCGTCAGGGGGACACGATTCACTCGCCGCAGAACTGCCTGCCTGGTGCCGGCTGGCAGCCGGTGACCGCCGAGCGCACGACCCTGGATGTCGGTGGGCAGACGATCCCGGTGAACCGGTTCATCATTCAAAAGGGGATCGATCGGCAGGCCGTTTTCTACTGGTATCAAGGGCGCTCACGAGTCGTCGCCAGCGAGCTCGCCAACAAGGCCTGGCTGATGCTCGACGCTGCACGCCTTCGCCGGACGGATGGCGGCCTGGTTCGCGTGATCACGCCGGTGGCCTCGACGCCTGACGCGGCATTCGCGGCGCTCTCGACGTTCTCCACGGCGTTGTTTCCTTATCTTTCTTCCCGACTGCCATGAGAATCAGCGCCCCTTTCGTGCATCTGGCTGCAGCGGTGCTCCTCGCCTCCACCGCAGCTGGCGTGACCGGGTGCGCGAGCCCGGAAGACCAGGCGCGCAATTACACGGCGAGCGGCGACGCCTACGCGGCGAAGCAGCAGTTCAAGGAAGCGGTGATCGAGTACCGCCGGGCGCTGGCGGCCACACCCAACGCTGCCGACGTTCGTTACAAGCTGGGTCGCGTCTATCAGGAACGCGGCGATCTGGTGAGCGCATACAGTGAATACGCCCGCGCCGGAGACCTCGATCCGTCGAACGTGGACGCGCACATGCGCGCCGGAACCATCCTGCTGCTCGGACGCGAGTTCGAGGCGGCAGCGACTCGTGCGGAGCTGGCGCTCAAGGCGGATCCGCGACACGTTCCCGCCCATATCCTGCTCGGCAACGCCAAGGCGGGACTGAACGACAACGTCGAGGCGATGCGGAGGATCCAGGAGGCGATCAATATCGATCCCTCGTACGCGCCAGCGTGGACGGCGCTCGGCGCGGTGACCTTCATTGGCGGCCGCAAGGTCGACGCGGCGTCTGGATTCAAGAAGGCGGTCGAGCTCGCGCCGAGCTCGATCGAGGCCCGGCTGGCACTCGCCAACTACGAGTGGGCCATGGCGGCGTTCGCCGACGCCGAGCAGACGCTCAAATCGGCTCTGGACATCGATCCGCAGAGCGCCGCCGCCCACCGCGCGCTCGCGCTGCTGTACATCACGACCGGCCGGCGGGAACAGGCCGAGCCGCACTTCCGCGCGCTCGCCGTCGACGGTGCGGGGCGGCTCGCCCTGGCCGACTACTACATGGGGGTCGGGCGGAATGCGGAGGCAGTCAAGCTGCTCCGGGAGCTCGAGCGATCGCCGGATAAGTCGGACGCACGCGAGGCCCGTCTTCGGATCGCGTCGATTGAGTATGCCGCCGGTCGAAAGGCCGAGGCCCATCGCATCGTCGACGAGTTGATCTCCGAGCGGCCGCGTTTTGCCGCTGCCCGCACGGCCAAGGCGCGCATGCTGTTGAGCGATGGAGCGCCCGCGAGCGAAGCGGTGGCCCAGGCGCGGGAAGCGGTGAAGGGCGACCCGTATCTGCCAGCCGCGCATTACACGCTCGGGCTGGCCGCGCTCGCGGATCGCAACCTGGACGAGGCCGCGACAGCTTTCGAAGAAGCGGTGAAGCTGAGCCCGCAGGCGGCAGCCGCGCGGATGCAGCTCGCACGCGTGAAGCTGGCCCAGGGGGATGCGGCCAGCGCGGTCTCGATCGCCGAGCTTGCCGTGAACGAGCGCCCGTCCGACGTCGACGCGGCGGTGCTGCTCGCCCAGAGTCTTCGCGCCAGCGGTAATCCCGATCGCGCTGCCGGCGAGTTGACGGCACGGCTGGCGTCCGGCCGGGGCGGCGAGGCGCCCGCTGCACACCGAGCTCGGATGGGTCGAGTTGCAGCGCGGGGAAGCCGCGGCTGCGCGGGCCGCATTCTACGAGGCGCTTCGCGAGGCGCCCCGATCGGCCGACGTACGGAAAGGCATCATCGCCGCACAGGTCGCAGAACGAAAGTTCGACGCGGCCCGCAAGCAGATCGCCGAGTGGGACGCCATCGCATCGGATCCCCAGGTGAAAGTTCTGAGTGCGCAGGTCGAGCTCGCCGCCGGGAACATGAAAGCGGCCGAGCAGACGTTGAAGGCGCTCATTGCGAGCGACGCGTCGCAGCTGGACGCCTACGACCTGCTCGGTCGTGTCTATGCCAGCCAGGGGAAAGTGGAGGACGCGGTGCAGCAGTACGAGGCGCTGGCGCGCCGTTCTCCATCAGGCGCTGCCGGCGCCCGAACGATGATCGGCATGCTACAGGAAGCCCGAAAGGATCGCGAGGGTGCCCGGCGGGCATACGAACAGGCGCTCGAGAGCGACCCGCATGCCGGCGTTGCCGCGAACAATCTCGCCTGGATCTACGCGGCTGACGGCAAGCTCGACGAGGCCCTGCGGCTGGCCACGATCGCCCAGGCCTCGCTGCGGCGCCGTCCTGAAGCCGAGGACACTCTTGGCTGGATCTACCTCCAGAAGGGTGAGACCTCGCGGGCGATAGCCGGGTTCGAACGCGCCCGCGATCGTGCGCCACAGAATCCTGTCTACCACTATCACCTCGGACTCGCGCATCTGAAGTCCGGCGACAACCCGCGGGCACGCATCGCGTTCAGACGGGCGCTGGAGCTGCGATCGGATTTCGCCGAGGCCGCTGACGCCCGCACGCAACTGGCCGCGATCGACGAAGCGACGAAGCCCTGATACCGGCGTTCAGCGGCTCCCGCGAAACTGCAGCGCTTCGGCCAGGTGCTCTACCGAGACGGGCTCCGAATCCGCAAGGTCGGCGATCGTCCGGCTCACGCGAAGCACGCGATCGAACGCGCGGGCCGACAGCGTCAGCCGTGTCACCGCGTGCTCGAGCAATGACCGGCTGGCGGCATCGAGCCGCACGCGGGCGCGGAGTCGGCGGCCTTCCAGCTTCGAATTCAGCAGCCCGTCGCGCTGGAGCTGACGGCATCGAGCCGCAACCACTCGCTCGCGAATGGGTGATGAGCCTTCGCCTCCCCCGTCGCCCGCCAGATCGCGCGGCGGAAGCGCGGCAACCGAAACGGCGAGATCGATTCGATCCCGCAGCGGCCCCGACAGGCGCGCCGTGTACCGGTCGACCTGTTGCGGTGTGCAGCGGCATGGCCGAACGTCGGTCCCCGCATAACCGCACGGGCAGGGGTTCATCGCGCCGACGAGCATGAACCCGGCGGGGAAGGTCGCGGTGCGCGCCGCCCGGGCGATTCGTACCGTGCCTTCCTCGACAGGCTGGCGCAGCACTTCGAGTGCATGCCGGCTGAACTCCGGCATTTCGTCGAGGAACAGGACGCCGTGATGGGCCAGACTGATCTCGCCCGGCCGTGGAATGGAGCCGCCACCCACGAGCGCGACATCGCTGACCGTATGATGCGGAGCCCGGAAGGGTCTCGACGTCAATAATCCCGCACCGGGAGCGATCAGCCCCGCCACTGAATGCACGGTGGTGACCTCGACGGCCTCCTCAGGGGTGAGCGGCGGCAGTACCCCGCAAGCCGGCGCGCCATCATCGTTTTTCCCGCGCCTGGCGGCCCGACCAGCAGCATGTTGTGACCGCCCGCCGCGGCGATCTCCAGTGCGCGCCGGGCGAGCAACTGACCGTGTACGTCGGCAAAGTCCGGCACGGCAGCGTGCTCTCTCGGCGCAATGCCATTCATTGTGATGTGGCGGTGGAACTGCCCGGGGTCGTTGAGCGCGCTGATGGCTTCCGGCAGGCTGCGGACGCCGTAGAGCTCGAGCCCGTGGACGGCCTCAGCCTCGCACTGGTTCTCTACGGGGAGCAGCAGTCCACGGTAACCGTGACGCCGCGCCGCAGCCGCGACCGGCAGGACTCCTCGGGTCGGCTGAATGGCCCCGTCGAGCGAGAGCGCGCCAATCAACAGCACATCGTCCACGTCTCGCCGTCTGAGACCGCCACTGGCGGCCAGCACTCCCAATGCAATGGGGAGGTCGAAGCTCGCGCCCTCCTTGCGGACGTCAGCGGGCGAGAGGTTGACCGTGATGCGGTGCGGCGGAAACTCGAACCCCGAATTGCGGATCGCGCTCCTGATCCGATCGCGGCTTTCCCGGATGCCGGTATCCGGGAGACCCACCATCGTGAAAGAGGGAAGGCCGTGCGAGACGTCGACCTCGACCTGAACCGCGAACGCCTCGATGCCGTACACCGCTGCAGTGCGCATGCACGCGAGCATGCCTCCCGCGGATGCAAACAAACGGGCCGGGCTATTTAGGCAGGTTTTCGACGAATCCTCGGCGCAGTGGTGAAGAACGCGCGACGCCCACCGCGCTGAAGGTACGCAGAGATTGCTATCTCGCGGCTACCGGGAGCGGACCGTCAGCCGATCGCCGACGCTGATGTGACTGCCGCGAAGGCTGTTCAGGCTCCGAAGCTTGGCGACGGTCGTGTCGAACAGCTGGGCGATCGAGAAGAGCGTGTCTCCTCGCTTGACGCGATACGTGGTGACGGTCTTCGACTCGCTGGGACGGTCGGCGGCCGCCACGGGCGCCGGAGCGCTGATGGCGCGGGACGCGACGGCCGTGGGCGCCGGACGGTCGGCGCGGGAGGCGAGCAGCGTCGCCGGGGCGCGCGGAATGATCAGGTCCTGACCGGGCCGGATTCTGGAGCGGACGCTGAGCGAGTTCGCTTCCGCCAGGTCGACGCGGGACACGCGCAGCTTTCGCGCGACACCTGCGAGGGTCTCACCACTTCTGACCGTGTACCAGTTCAGTGCGCCGAGCTCGGAGGTCGACGCGCTCTTCAAACGGGCCGAGAGCTTCTCCGCGGTGCCCGTCGGCACCTTCACTTCGTAGTCCGGGTATTTCACCGGCGTGGTCCAGCGCCGGAGCTCGGGGTTCAAGGCCTGGATCTCGTCGATCGTCGTCCCGGTCCACTCCGCAACGCGCCGCAGATCCACCGCACGGGGGACGGCCACCTTCTCGTAGGCGACAGCCTCCGAGGGCGCGTACTCGAATCCGTACTGTCCGGGGTTCTTGGCAACGATGATGGCGGCGAGGATCAGTGGAACGTATTCACGGGTTTCGCGGGGCAGATAGCGGGAGGATTGGGCGAGAGACCAGAAGTCGTCCCTGCCGGTCACCTTCATGGCGCGCTGCAGACGACCGAGCCCTCCGTTGTAGGCGGCGAGCACCAGGTGCCAGTCGCCGTTGAACATCTTGTGGAGGGTCTTCAGATACTTCGCGGCGGCGACGGTGGCTTTCTCGGGATCCGAGCGCTCGTCGATGTACCAATCGGTCTTCAGGCCGTGGTCCTGCGCCGTCGGCTTCATGAACTGCCACGGCCCCTTGGCGCTCGCCTTGGACAGCGCATTCATCTTGAAGCCGCTCTCAATCACCGGGATGTACGCGAGGTCGAGGGGCAGGCCTTCGGCGCGGAAGACGTTCTGAATCATCGGCAGGTACTTCGACCCGCGCGAGAGGCTCTCCTGGACGTAATCGCGAAGCCGCCCGCTCAGCAGCTCGACGGCCGCAAGGACCTTGGCGTTCTGGGGAATGGGGACATCGTGTTCGGTCGATGCCAGGTCCGCCTTCACGGCCTCCTCGGTCGAGGCCTTGGCGTCCGGCTTCGGGAATGTCGCAATCGCGAGGATCTCGTCAATCGATGCCGGCTCCGTCCGCGCTTCCGAGAAGCCATCGCCCTGGGCCAGCGCCGTGACCTCGTGCGCGTTGATCCGGTCGATCAGCCGGTCGAAATGCTCCCGCATCCGGGCGTCTGTACGCGCGCCGTACGGCGATTCCAGCAGCACGTCCACCGCGCGATCGAACTCCACACGGGCGCGCTCGAGGTGGCCGAGCTTCAGCTCGCGTTCACCGGCGGCGAAGTGTTCCTGGGAGGTTGCGATCAGGGTCGCGACCGGGTCGGCCTGGGCCGGCGTGGCCTGCGAGGGCGCCGCTGCAGCAGCCGTCTGGTCGGGCGCCGGATTTTTCTGAATCCTGGGGTTGGATCCGCACGCCGTCGCCATCAGAAGGGACGCGGTCGCCAGGCAGGCGAGCGGCATCGGCACCGAAACACGAGTGAGCATCCGGGCGCTCCCGCGAGGGTGACGGCTCAAATGTCGAACCTTCCGTCAATCTGACGGTGGGGTCACCGAAGAGCCTGAACCCTGTTGAGGTCGCCCCCCGGCCGGGGGGCTCCTGTTATTACCATCACCAACCGGACGGTGCCGTCGAGCTGGTGAGCTTTCGAAATCCGCGAAAGCGGAACCCTGAAAACAGCTGGGGCAGCCAGCATAACACTGCCGAGCCGCCAGGGTCAACCGTAAACCCAAGCAGCTCAAGAGCATTGCGGCTCTGGGTCAGCGCGGCCAGCTCGCCTGTATGAACAGCCGTTGCTGTTCGCCGAGATCCCGGGCAGCCGGCGTGACGATTGTCCTTTCTCCGATAGTGATCTTCCGGCCCTGCCGCATCGCCTGCTTCACGTCGTCTTCGCATACGAACTCGGCGGGTTTTTCGACGGGGGCGACGGCCCCAGCCTGCGTACGCGGCGCCGGGGCCTGGCCGGACGCCGCAGATTCGGTCCTCGGTGGCAATGCCTGTGCCGTGTCAGGCGGAGTGTATCCCCTGGACGCCAGGAATTGATCGATGCGGCGCGCCAGCGGCTCCGCGGCCAGTCCGCCGGGTACCCGGGCAGACGGCACCTTCGGAAGCGGGGAAGCGCTCGTCCCCGCGGGCGCGCCAGCGTCGCGGCGCACGACTGCTGGGGTGGTCTCGTAAGCCAGCCGCTTGATGTTCAGAAGATGCCGCGGCGAGATGTTGTCCGAGGTGATGTTTCCGCCGTACCCGCCGCACCCGAGCGTCATGGCCGGATCGAGCCCCGTCGTGAGCCCGATGGACCCGTGCGTCGTCGGGGTATTGACGACGATGCGGTAGGCCGGCTTCTTCAGACCGAATTGAAGAATGATGTCGTCGTTGCGGCTATGGATCGACATCGTGTGCCCCATCCCGCCGTATCGCAGGATCTGCTTGCAGCGCTCGCACCCCTCCCGCCAGTCATTGACCACGTAAAACGAGAGCACCGGGCAGAGCTTCTCGATCGACAGCGGAAAGTCGCGTCCGACCCCGGCGAGCTCCGCGATCAACACCCGCGTGCCCTCAGGCACCGTGATGCCAGCCTGTTTCGCGATGTAGGTCGCCGGCCGCCCGACGAGGGCGGGATTGGGGAGGCGCTGCGGGCTGACCAGGATTCTTCCAACGGCGTCGATCTCGGACGCCGACATGAAATAGCCGCCATTCGCCCGGAACGTCCTTTTCACTTCCTCCACGATCGAAGCGTCGACCACGACGGAGTTCTCTGATGAACACAGCACGCCGTTATCGAACGTCTTGCCGGTGACGATGTCGCGCACGGCTTTGGCGATGTCGGCGCTGCTTTCGATGTAGGCAGGGGCGTTGCCGGGCCCGACGCCGTAGGCGGGTTTCCCGGCGCTGTAGGCCGCACGCACGAGACCCATGCCGCCGGTCGCGAGGATCACGGCTGTCTCCCTGGCCTTCATCAACTCCTGCGTGCCCTCGAGGGTCACGGTCGTCATCCAGTTGATGGTGCCATCGGGGGCGCCGGCCTTCCTGGCCGCCTCGTTCATGATTTCGGCGACCCGGGTGATGCAGCGAACCGCCGCCGGATGCGGGCTGATCACGATCGGGCAGCGCGCTTTGACCGCGATCAGGATTTTGTAAATCGCCGTCGACGTCGGGTTTGTCGACGGCACGATGGCGCAGACCACACCGAAGGGCTCGGCGATTTCGATGACCTTGCGATCTTCGAGGCGCTGGATGACCCCGACCGTCTTTATGGGCTTGATGAAGCGGTAGACCTTGTCTGACGCGAACAGGTTCTTCTGGACCTTGTCGGCCACGACCCCATAGCCGGTTTCTTCGTGGGCGAGACGGGCCAATGCTTCGGCCTGCGGGGTCACCGCGGCTGCCATGGCCTCTACGATCGAATCGATCTGTTCCTGGGAGAGCTCCGAGAGGAGAGCGGCCGCTTCCTTGGCCCGTCGGGCGAGCGTCCGCGCTTCCTGAACGGATGCGAGGTCACGATCGTCCCTCGACGCCCGGGACGACCCTGAGCCTGCCGAAGGGTCCCGATCGGCCATTTACGACGCCTTGGAGTCCTTGGCCTTCGGAAGCACCTTCTCGACCTCCGCATGGGGTCGCGGAATGACGTGCACGGACACCAGCTCGCCGACCCGGCGGGCGGCAGCGGCTCCAGCATCGGTCGCGGCCTTGACGGCACCGACGTCGCCGCGGACCATCACGGTCACGTATCCGGCGCCGATGTACTCCTTGCCGGCGAGGACCACGTTCGCGGTCTTGACCATCGCGTCGGCGGCCTCGATCGAGCCGATCAAACCTTTCGTTTCAACAAGGCCAAGGGCGTCGGACATCAGTCGTGTGCTTCTGTGGCTACCAGTTGGAATGGATGGCGTTCCCGGGCGAAGAACTTGGGCCGCCGGCGTGCACGAGGCCGAAGGCTAACACATTGCAGTAGTTGGAACAACTGCATTACAATTCGCGCTTCGCATGACACCACGAGTCCCTTCTGTACGGTCTGCCGGCGCGTCGTTTCTCCTCTGCGCCTGCGTTCTTGCCATTGCTGTTTCAGCTTCCGGTTGCCGCAAAAAGGAACCGGACATGCCGCCGGTCGCCACCCCGAATGTGACGTTCTCAAAGGATCGGGTCGCGATCGGAAGTCCCGTCAAGGTCACCTACCGGTTTCAGGTGGCAGCCAATGCGAAGGTCGATGGCGACTATTGGGTCTTCGTCCACGTCCTGAACCCGCAGGGCGAGCTCTTGTGGAACGACGATCACCTGCCGGCGAAGCCGACGTCGCAGTGGAGGCCCGGAGAAACGATCGAGTACACGCGAACGATCTTCGTTCCCAACTATCCGCACGTGGGGGAGGCGCAAGTCCGGATCGGACTGTATTCGCAGGCCGACGGCAAGCGCCTGGTCCTGGCGGCGCCCGAAGCCTCCCGCCGCGAGTACGTCGTCGCGAAGCTCGATCTGCTGCCGCAGTCCGAGAACGTCTTCCTGATCTACAAGGATGGCTGGCACCCCGCGGAAATCGCGTCCGAGAACCCCATGTCGGAGTGGCAGTGGACGCAGAAACGCGCCTCGTTCTCCTTCCGTAACCCGAAGAAGGACGTGAACTTCTACCTCGAGTACGACGCCAGGAGCGACCTGTTCACGCCGCCCCAGCAGGTCACCGTCCGCATCGGTAACACCGTGCTGACGTCGTTCCCGGCCAATGTCAAAGAGAAGACGCTGGTCGTTCAGCCGATCTCCGCCGGTCAATTCGGCGACGCCGAAATGGTGGAAATGGCGATTGAGCTCGATAAGACGTTCAAGCCAGGTGGTCCGGACCCACGTGAGCTCGGTATTCGCGTGTATCACGCGTTCATCGAACCGAAGTAGCGCTGCGATACAGCTCAACGGGCCGCAGTAGGGGCCCCTGCGCGCCTCGTCTGTAGTGTTTCTGGACAGAACTCCGGGCAGGATGCTAAGATCGCCGTCTCATCCATGAATTCGAAACCCAAGGTCTACCTCTCGGGGGTGGCGCTCGTCCTTTTCTGCGCCGCGACCTCGGCCCATGCCGAGATCGTCATCCTGAGCTCCGGCCGCACCCTTTCGGTCAAGGGGCACCGGGAGGACGGGGGCTCCGTGGTACTGCAGATGCGGAGCGGCGGAGAGGTGACCTGCGACAAGGCCCTGATAGAAAGGATAGTTCCGGACGAAGTTCCGTATCCGGAGCCGCAGCCGGAAGGCCAGGAGGGTCCTGCGGAGCCGGCGAGCGAGACAGTGGCAGGCGAGCCCCTTACGATGGGACCGTACGGGGAGATCATCACGTCGATGGCCGAGACCCACGGCCTGGATCCGATGCTGGTGCGCGCGCTGATTCGGGTCGAATCCGGCGATCTGCCGACCGCCCGTTCGAACAAGGGGGCGATGGGCCTGATGCAGTTGATGCCATCCACGGCCAGGCTCTACAAGGTCCGGAATCCCTACGATCCGAAGGCCAACATCGCAGCCGGCGTGAAACACCTGAAATCGTTGCTCGATCGGTTCCGCGCCGTCGATCTGGCCCTCGCTGCCTACAACGCGGGGGAAGGCGCCGTGAAGAAATTCAACGGGGTCCCGCCGTACCGGGAAACCCGCGATTACGTCAGCCGCATCCTCGCGCTGGCGGGCATCAGATAGCTGCGATTCTCCAAGCCGCGTTTCGCGTTTCCCTGTCTAACCAAGAGGATCGGGCTCCGATCAGTCGGCCGGCCGTCAGGGTACTGCCCGGTAAGCGGCCGGCTGTCTGCCGTCCGAACGCTGAGGTCCGCTGGTATATAATTCGACGATTGCCGAAGGCCGATAATGTCAACCGTGACAAGAGCTTGCGCCGTACGGCGGGAACGCGGAAGGTAGTGCGTGGAGTTCCGGTGCAGGCTGGGCACTCCCGGCGGTGAGATTATCGAAGGGATCTACGCCGCTGAGACCGAAGCGCGGCTCAGGCAGGAGTTCGAGGAAAAAGGTCTCTACGTCCTCGGTATTTCGCGGGCCGGCGGCGCCACGTTCGGACGGCTGCGGCTACCCACGCGGTCCCGCGTGTCGACCCGGGAGTTCCTGGTCTACAACCAGGAGCTCGCCACGCTGCTGAAAGCCGGGATGCCACTGGTTCAGTCGCTGGATATCCTGCGCCGGCGCGTGGCCAACCCGCTCTTCAAGTCAGTCCTGGACGACGTGTACGAGCGGGTGCGGGGGGAAACTCGCTGTCGGAGGCCTTCGAGGCACACGGCACGCTGTTTCCCGGCGTCTACACCGCGTCGCTCCTGGCCGGGGAAAAGAGCGGAAGCCTCGAGCAGGTGATCCGGCGCTACGTTTCCTACGTAAAGGTCGTGGCCACGGTCAAACGGAAAACGGTCTCGGCCCTGGTCTACCCGGTGATCCTGTTGATGCTGTCGATGGGCGTCGTCTCGATCATCGTACTGCGCGTGGTCCCGGAATTCGGCCTGTTCTACCAGCAGTTCGATCGGCCACTTCCACTGTCGACGCGGCTCATCGTGCAAGTCTCGGATTTCGTACGGGCCTACTATCTACTGATCATCGGTGTCGTGGTGGTGGGCAGCCTGATGTTCTGGGCGTGGGTCAGGGAACCGGCGCAGCGCGAGCGGTTCGATCGGTGGGTGCTGCAGTTGCCCGCGGTCGGCCAGATCGCCCGGAAGTTTTCGGTCTCGCAGGCGGCGCGGACGCTGGCAACGCTGCTCGGCGGCGGGATCCCGCTGGTGAACGCGATCGATGTGGCGGCGCGATCGATCAGCAACCGCTACATTGCGCGAGAACTGCAGTCGGCCGGGCAACAGGTGCGCGAGGGACGCGCGCTCGCCGTCGCGATGAACGACAGCGGCGCGTTCTCCGACGTGGCCATCAAGATGGTGGAAGTCGGCGAATCCACTGGTGCGCTCCAGGAGATGCTGAACAGCCTGGCCGACTTCTATGACGAGGAGATCGACACGAACCTGGGGCGGTTCATCACGCTGGTCGAGCCGATCCTGCTCGTCGTGATGGGCCTCATCATCGCGGGCCTGCTGCTGTCGCTTTACATGCCGCTGTTCAATATGGGTAGTTTGAGCTGATGACGAACGGGAAAAGCCCCACTTCGGTACCTGAACGGCCCGACGAGATCTACGTCGGGGTCCCCGAGGCGACTGCCGCGGAGCGGGCGGCCGAGACCGCGCATGCCGGGCGGCTGGCCGAACGGTATCGGCTGCCGTTCGTCGACCTCTCGCAGTTCAGCATCGATCACGAACTGTTCCGCGCGATTCCGGCCGATCTGATGCTGCGGTATGGCTTCGTTCCGTACCGGCGCGAAGGGACATCGCTCGTGATCGTGGTGTCGGATCCGACCGATCTCCCGATGATCGATGAGCTGGCGGTGCTGCTCGCCACCCCGATCAAAGTGACCGTCGGAACGCCGTCGGCGATCCAGTCAATCCTCAAGAAGAGCGAGAGCTCCCAGCGCGTGCTGGAGGAAGCGACCGAGAGCTTCCAGCTGCAGATCCTGCGCGACGACGAGCTCTCCGACGAACAGCTGACCGTCGAGAAGCTGACGGCGGATCAGAGTCCGGTCATCCGGCTGGTCGATACCACGCTGTACTCGGCAATCCAGCGGCGCGCGAGCGACATCCACATCGAAACCCAGGACGACGCCGTGCACGTGAAGTACCGGATCGACGGCGTGCTGCAGGCGGCGATGCGGCCGATCGACAAGCGGTTTCACAGCACCATCATCTCGCGCGTCAAGGTCATGGCGGAGCTCGACATCGCCGAGAAGCGCGTGCCTCAGGACGGCCGTTTCAAGGTGCGGATGGGCGGCAAGAGTATCGACTTCCGTGTGTCGATCATGCCGAGCGTGCACGGCGAGGACGCGGTCATCCGGATCCTCGACAAGGAGTCGATCAGCGAGCAGTTCCACGAGCTCAGGCTCGACATCCTGGGCTTCCCGGAGGATGAGCTGCGGCGGTTCCGCAAGTACATCGCCGAACCGTACGGGATGGTCCTCGTCACCGGCCCGACCGGCAGCGGCAAGACGACGACGCTCTATGCCGCGCTGTCGGAGATCAAGTCGATCGAAGACAAGATCATCACCATCGAGGATCCGGTCGAATACCAGCTGCGCGGGATCACGCAGATCCCGATCAACGAGAAGAAGGGGCTGACCTTCGCCCGCGGCCTGCGCTCCATTCTCCGGCACGATCCCGACAAGATCATGGTCGGCGAAATCCGCGACGCCGAGACCGCGCAGATCGCGATCAACTCGGCGCTCACCGGCCACCTGGTCTTCACCACGGTGCACGCCAACAACGTGCTCGACGTGCTGGGCCGGTTCCTGAACATGGGCGTCGAGGCGTATCAGTTCGTGTCGGCGCTCAATTGCGTGCTCGCCCAGCGCCTGGTGCGCAACATCTGCGTGCAGTGCAAGCGCAGGGCAGTCATCTCGCGCGCGCAGCTGGAAGAATCGGCGCTCGATCCCGCGCTGGAGCTCAGCGGCCGCTTTTACGAAGGCGCGGGTTGTATCGAATGCGGCGGGACCGGGTACAAAGGACGGACCGCCATCTGCGAACTGCTCGATCTCAGCGACAGCATCCGGGAGTTGATCCTGGCCCGGCGGCCGACCTCGGAGATCAAGAAAGCCGCCCGCGAAGAAGGGATGCGGTTCCTGCGCGAAAGCGCGGTGGAACAGGTGCTGCTCGGCAAGACGACGCTCCGGGAAATCAACAAGGTGACGTTCGTCGAATGAGCCAGCGGCCTTCATCTTCTGCTTCGTGGTTTGGGAGCCCGCCGCCCGCGGTCGCGGTCGAAATCACGGCGAGCCGCGTGCTGGCGGTGGCGCTGGCAGGACACGGCGGCAGCCACACCGTCGCGGGGTACGCAGCCGAGCCGCTGGCGCCGGGCCTGGCGATGCCGGCCCTGAACGCGCCGAACATCCACGATGAGCGCGGCCTCGCGTCCGCAATCGACGGGGTGCTGCAGAAGGTCGGCTCACGCACACGCCGCATCGCGCTGGTCCTCCCGGATTCGGTCGCCAAGGTCTCACTCATCCGGTTCGAGAAGGTCCCGGCGAAGCAGCAGGATCTCGATCAGCTGATTCGCTGGCAGATGCGCAAGGCCGCGCCGTTCCGAATCGAGGATGCGCAGCTGTCCTGGCAGGAGGCGTCCTCGCTCCCGGACGGCGGACGCGAGTATCTCGTCACGGTCGCGCGCCGGGATGTGATCCAGGCATACGAGCGCGCCTGCGAGACCGCCGGCGTGCATGCCGGGCTCGTCGACATCGCCAGCTTCAATCAGGTCAATGCGGTGGTCGCCGGCGCGTCCGCTCAGCGGGGACTGGCTGCTGGTCAACATCGCGCCGGACTACGCGACCCTGGCCGTGGTCCGCGACGATTACGTGATCTTTTTCAGGAACCGGAGCACCGGCGGTGTCGGCGATCTTCCCGACCTCGTGCACCAGACCGCGATGTATCACGAGGATCGTCTCGGTGGGGGCGGGTTCAGCAAGGTCGTGGTCGCCGGCGCGTCGGTGATCGGCGGCGAGGAAGCGGATCGTTTCCGCCGGCTGATCGAGGAACGCATCGGGCTGATCGTGGAGCCGATCGACTTCCGGCCTGCAGCGGAGCTGCGCGACCGCATTGCGGCTTCGATCGAGCTGCTCGACATGCTGGCGCCGGCGGTCGGCGTGTTGCTGCGCGACCGGGTGGCGCGGCGGTCCTCCCGTTCGGTCCCGGGGCAGGTGGCCTAGTGCTGCGCACCAACCTCTCGACCCGCCCTTTCTACAACGAGCGCGCCGTACACGTCCTTCTGGCGCTGGCTGGACTGGTCGTCGTGCTGCTGACCGCCTTCAACGCGATTCGGATCATCGCCCTGTCGCGCCAGAACACCGACCTCTCGTCGCTGATCAACCGGGACCACGATGAAGCGCAGCGGCTCACGCGTGAGGCACAGCGCATCCGTGCCGGCATCAATCAGAAGGAGCTCGAGGCCACCGCCAACGGTGCGGCAATCGCCAACAGTCTGATCGATCAGCGGACGTTCTCCTGGACCGAGTTCTTCAATCACATCGAAGAGACGCTGCCGCCAGACGTCATGCTGACGTCGGTCAGGCCGAGCTTCAACAACGACCTGACCACGATCCAGATGACCGTGCTCGGCCGCCGCAGCGAAGACCTCGACGAGTTCATGGAGAAGCTCGAGGCGACCGGAGCGTTCGACTCGGTGCTGCCGGCCCAGCGCGACACCACCGACGCGGGGCTCGACCGGCTGCTGCTCGAAGCCGTCTACACCGGGGAGACGGCTGAGGAGCCGCCGCCGCCGTACCAGCAGGAACGTCGCCGGCGACCCCGGCCGAGCCGCCCGCGGCCCCGGCTGCGAAACCCGGGACGGCGCAGCCTCCAAAGCCGGCGGCCCCGCAACCTGGCCGCGCCGCCCGCGGAGGGGCCGGCCGATGATCGATCTTCGCCGGATCGTTCACGAGAACCGCCGCATCGTCTACATCCTGGCGGCCGCGCTCGTGATCAACGCGGCACTGTATGGGCTGGTCGTCTACCCGCTGTCGCAGCGGGTCGCGAGCGGGGAGCAGGAAGCCGAGGAGTCGACCCGCGCGCTGGTCGCCGCGCGGAAGACCTTCGATTCTGCGCGGGGAACGGTCAGCGGGAAGAAAGAAGCCGACGCCGAGCTCGTGAAGTTCTACGAGGAGGTGCTGCCGCCCGATTTGAGCGGGGCGCGGCGCGTCCTGTATCCCCACCTCGATCAACTGGCGAGGAAGGCGAATCTCACCGCAGGCGCGTATCGCTTTCATCCCGACGACAACCAGACCGGAGATCTCCGGAAGATCACGATGACGATGAACCTGACCGGCGACTACGGCAATATCCGAAGGTTCATCCACGAGCTGGAGACCGCGCCGGAGTTTCTCGTGCTCGAGAGCGTGGCGGTCACGACCACCAGCGAGGGCGACCGTCGGCTCAGCGTGGTGGCGCAAGTCGCGACTTATTACCGGGCACCGGCGCATGGCAACTGAGTCAGGAGGCGGCTCGAAGCCGCCGAGTCCGGTGTTGCTGGCGCTGCTCGGACTGACGATTGCAGGCGCCGGTGATCTTCTGGCTGAGGGGCTCGGCCGGGTCGGAGACGCCGTCGTCTAATCCCTCGGGCGCGGCAGCGTCCGGCCCAGGCGCGCCCCGAAGGGGCCCCAGGCAAGGGAGCGGTGGATTCGGCGCAGCTCGATGTCCATCTCGAGGCGCTCGAAGCCGAGCGGCCCGCGGCGGCGAAGAACGAACGGAATCCGTTCCGGTTCAAGCCGGCGCCGGCGCCTCCGCCGCCCCCGGCGGCCGAGCGCCCGGCCCAACCCGTGGCGACGGTGCCGGAAGGGCCTCCGCCACCGCCACCGCCGCCGCCTATTACGGTGAAGTTCATCGGCGTTCTCGATCGGGCGGACGGAAGCAGGCTCGCCATGTTTTCGGACTGCTCCGCCGGCCGGCACCAGTCGTACGCACGCGAAGGGGGCACGGTCGACGGACGCTATCGGCTCGTGAAGATTGGAAGGGAATCGGTCATCATCGAGCACCTCGACGGTCGGGGACGCACCACGCTGGCCGCGGGTGGGCAGGAATGCGTGAAATAGGAGCAGGTGTGACGACACAAAGGCTGGTGTTCGTGTTCGTGCTCGCCGCCGCGGTCGCCGTTTCCGGATGTACGGCCGGCAGGGCGTTTCGCCAGGGCGAGGAGGCGGCGCGACTCGGTGACTGGGACGCTGCGGTCGCGCACTTCCAGAAAGCGGTCCAGGAAAACCCTGACAGCCCCGAATACAAGATCGCGCTCGAGCGTGCGATGCAGACGTCGGCGCTCGAACACATCAGCCGTGCGCGGCAGCTCGAGGAGAAGGATCAGCTCGATGCGGCGCTGATCGAGTACCGGAAAGCCATCGAGATGGACTCGACCAACCGCCTCGCTGCCGCGCGGGTCGCGGCGCTCGAGCGGATGATCCGGGATCGCATCGAAGCCTCGCGCCCGCAAGCCGCCAGATCGAGGCGCTGCGTCAGCAGGCGCGCCAGGGTCCGCCGCCGCTGCTCGGATTGCGCGAACGGCTCAAGGGCCTGAACTTCAACAACTCGAGCGTGCGCGACATCCTGAGCATCATCGGCGGCTCCGCGGGCATCCGGGTGACCTACGACCAGGCCTACCAGGACAAGGCCTACAGCATCGAGCTGGAAGACGTGACCGTGGAGGAAGCGCTCCAGCAGATCATGTCGGCCAATCAGCTCTTCTACAAGGTCGTCAACCCCAAGACCATCATCGTCGTCAACGATCGCGCCGACAAGCGGCAGCAGTACGACGACATGGTGGTGCGGGTGTTCTACATCTCGCACTCCGACGCGCAGGAACTGTCGCAGATGGTCACCACCATCATGCGCGTGCCGCAGATGCCGGTCGCGCCGGTGATCATGGCGAACAAGACGGCCAATACGATCACCGTCCGCGCGACCTCGCAGGTCGCCGACATCATCGAGCGCATCATCCGGTCGAACGACAAGCCGCGCGCCGAGGTGATGGTCGACGTCCAGATCCTCGAAGTCAACCGGCAGCGCGTGAAGCAATACGGCCTGGAGCTCAATGCCTACGCGCTCGGGTTCATGTTTTCCCCGGAGGTGGCGCCGCCGAATACCAGCGCGCCCCCGACGGGCCCGCCTCCCTCGCCGCCGCCGTTCAACCTCAACACCATCAGCCAGGGCGTGAGCACGGCCGACTTCTACATGAACGTGCCGACAGCGCTCGTGAAATTCCTCGAGACCGATTCGCGGACCAAGACGATCGCGAAGCCGCAGCTGCGCGGCGCGGAGGGCACGAAGCTGACGGTGAACCTCGGCGATGACGTCCCGATCCTGCAGACGGTGTTCGGTGCGGCGGCGCAGGGCGGGTTCGCCACGATTCCGCAGTCGTCCTACACCTATCGTTCGGTCGGCGTGAACGTGGAAATGACGCCGAGGGTGACCTACGAGGGTGAAATCATTCTCGAGCTCGTGGTGGAGAACAGCACGGTGAGCGGCTCGATCAACGTCGGCGGCCAGGCGGCGCCGACGTTCGGCACCCGCAAGGTCACGACCAAGCTGCGAATGCGTGAAGGGGAATCGAACCTGCTCGCCGGGCTGTTGCGCGAGGAGGATCGCCGCAGTCTCAGCGGATTCCCCGGACTCCTGCGGTTGCCCGTGTTCAAGCAGTTCCTGTCGAACAACGACCAGCAGATCACGCAGACCGACATCGTGATGCTCCTGACCCCGCACATCGTGCGGACGCACGAGCTGACCACCGATGATCTGTCGCCGATCTACATCGGCACGCAGCAGAACCTCGGGCTCGGGGGACCGCCGCCGCTGATCGCGCCGGCCCCTGACGATGCCCCGGCGCCGTCGGTCGGCACCGGCGTGACGCAGGTGATTCCGACAACGCCGGGTGTCGCGCCGGGCGGTGTGCCGCGTCCGCCGGTCGCGTCCGATCCCGGCGCGCAGGCCGTGAATCGTCCTGCGCCGCCGGGGACGTCGCCCGTGCCGACGCCGATCGCACCGGTGCCCGAGAAGCCGGGTGCCCCGCCGCCCCCGCCGCCCCCCGCGACACAGGCGCCGACCGGCGTCGTGCCTCCCGGCATACCTCCGGTGACTTCGGGTACGCCGGTGGGCGGCGCGCCGCCCGTGACCCAACCGAGAGACACGCTGGTCACGCCGGCAACACCGCCCGGTGCGCCACAAGCGACGCCGGCGCAGATCATCCTCACCGTACCAGGGACTGCTTTCCAGGTTGCGGGCGGTCCCTACACGGTGCCGGTGTCGATCAACAACGCGTCGCGGGCGTCGGTGATGACGCTGACGATCACCTACAACCCCAACGTGTTGCGGGTGCGGAACGTCCAGGACGGCACCTTCATGCGGCAGGGCGGTGTCGCGACGACGTTCACACCGCAGATCGACGCTGTCGCGGGTCGCGTGGATATTGCGATCACCCGGACGGGCGATCAGGTCGGAGCATCGGGGTCGGGTCTCCTTGCCGCACTCCTGTTCGATGCCGTCGCGCCGGGCAGCTCGATCATCTCGGCGAATGGCGTGGCCAGCGCGCCTGAAGGCGCCGCGGTGCCGCTGCAGTTCAGCCCGGTCACGGTCACGGTCCGGTAGGACTAACGATGTCGGGTGTCAACTCCCAACTCCCAACCCTTCGACAGGCTCAGGGTTGCCCTGAGCTTCGTCGAAGGGCAACTCCCAACTCCCAAGTCGAACTCAGTCGATCGGCTGAGAGGACCTTGGGAGTTGGGAGTCGGAGGTTGGGAGTTGTCATTCCTTCAGCCAAAGGCTTCACCTTCATCGAGCTGCTCGTCGTCACGACGATCCTGCTGATTCTGGCGTCGGCGGTGATGCCGCTGGCGCGGGTCACCGTGCAGCGGCAGAAGGAAATGGAGCTGCGCCGGTATCTCCGTGAGATGCGAATGGCGATCGACAAGTTCAAGGACGCCGCCGATGCCGGGGTGATCGGCGCTTTCGATATCAAGGCCGGGAGCGAGGGCTATCCGCCCGATCTCGACACCCTGGTCGAAGGGGTCAGCGTGGTCAACGATCAGTCCGGCCGCAAGCTCAAGTTCCTGCGCCGGGTTCCGATCGATCCGATGACGAATTCCGCGGAGTGGGGGAAGCGCTCGTACCAGGATCGCCCGGACTCGAGCTCGTGGGGCGGTCAGAACGTCTTCGACGTGTATACGAAATCGACCGGAACGGCGCTCGACGGAACCAAATACAGAGACTGGTAGAAGGAAGGCCGGGCTGACGTCATGCGCACTGCACACACTCGGGCGCTGGCCGTACGAGGCGAGCGCGGATTTACTCTCATCGAGTTGCTGGTCGTGATTTCGATGATTTCGATCCTCGCGGCCATGGGCGTGGTGCAGTACCGGAATTCCGTCCAGCGCACGCGGGAGACCACGCTGCGGCACGATCTCTTCGAGATGCGCGACGTGATCGACCAGTCCTACGCCGACAAGGGCAAGTATCCGTCGTCGCTGGATGCGCTGGTGAGCGACGGCTACATGCGGAAGATTCCCGTCGATCCGGTCACCAACTCCACCGACAGCTGGCAGACGGTCCCCGCCGAAGCCGATCCGGCCAACCCGTCGGCGGAGCCGGGCATCTACGACGTCAAGAGCGGCGCCTCGGGCACCGCGTTGGACGGCTCGTCGTATTCGGAGTGGTAGCTTTTCGCGGGCCCGGGGCCCGGGGCTCGGGGCTTGAGGCGGAAAACCGATCTGCCCCGTAGCCATCCGGCCGGTTGCCGCTGACTGCGGCTCGGCATTCCGTCCATTCATGAGTTCGTGGCTTCCGCCTTTAGGCGGAAGTAACGCGAACAAAAAAAGGACGCCGCCCGAAGGCAGCGTCCCTCCCAATGGTAGTTCTTCCTGCGACGACTTACTCGCGCTTGATCGTGAGAGTGGTACCGACTGTGACGCCGACGCCGCCGTCGCCTTGCGGGCCGCTGGCCTGAGTGACGGTCACGCGCACCAGGCGATCGCCGAGCGTCGAGAACGTGGCCGACTGCCGGTTGCTCGTCGTTCTGATCTCAGTGGGATTGGCGCCCGAGCCAAATTCCCAGAAGTAGCTGATGATCGCGGAGGTGTTACCCGAAACCGTCGCGGTGAACGTCACGCTCTGGCCGATGGTCGGCGTGGTATCGCTCGCGGTCACGACCACCGATGGCGGCTGACCCGGAAGTACGGTGACGGCCGTCGTGACCTGCTCGGTGCAGCCGGCCGCGTCACTGGCGCGCGCGCTGACGGTGAAGGTCCCGGAGTCTCGATACGTGTGAGGGACCGTTGTCGAACCGCTGATCGGGCCAAGGTTGCGGCTGGTCCCGTCGCCAAGGTCGAGCACAACGCTGCTGATGTTAGCCGTGGAGCCGACAGCGACCGTGAAACTCGTCGGAACGCCGGCGGAAATCTGGCCCGTCGGCGGCGTGACCGTGATGCCTGTCCGCGGACTCAACGTCACTGTCGTCGTCGCAGTCTTGCCTGCGGCGTTCGCGGTGATGGTTGCTTCCTGTGACGTCGTCAACGTCGTGGCTGCCGTGCCGTTGGAGTCAGTGACCACCGTGCCGGGATTGACTGCGCCTCTCGTCGTGGTGAACGTAACCGGAACCGCTGCGAGTCCCACTCCGCTGGCGTCCTCGACACGTGCCGCAACCGTGCTGGGACCACCCGAGCAGGGGAGCGCCTGCGGGCTCGCGGTCAGCAGCAAGTGATCCGCGCCCGCGGAGCCAACCTTCAAATTCTCGAGCTTGCCCGAGGCGCCGCCCGAGAACGCGGTAATCGTCGCGGTGCCGCTCTGCCCGTTCGCGAAGAACGTCACGCGCACCTGGCCGTTGTTCGTCCGCGCCTCAGCCGGCTCGATTCGCCCGATCGTCGTCGTAAAGGTGACCACCGTGCCGTTGTGCACCGGCGTGCCGGCACCGGGCGAGGACGTGGACGTGGGCGCCGCGGGAGTAGCGGCGCCGCCGTTGGCCGCGGAGTGGTTGGCGCGGTGCGTCGAGCCCTGCTCGATGACGGTCGCCACAATCTCCATGGAGCCGTTGGAGGGCACGGTCGTGGCGGTTCCGAAGATCGTGATGACGCTGCCCGTCGGGGCCAGCAGCGGCACCTTGTCGCAGGAAGCGGAGAACAGCGTGACAGAGAGGCAGGTCAGCACCGTCAAGCAGGTCCTGAGGCCCGGCGCGCTAGGTCGAGCGGTGTGTGCTAGCATAGGTAAACCTAACCATAATAATCTCATGGGTTTACAGGGTCAACACGGGGAGCGCGGCTACGCGATGGCGGCGCTGCTGGTCAGCCTCGCCGTGATGTCCGTGCTCATGACCGCGGCGTTGCCGGCCTGGCGCCATCAGGCGAAGCGCGAAAAGGAAGCGGAACTGGTGTTCCGCGGCGAGCAGTACGTGCGGGCCATCCGGCTCTGGGAAATGAAAATGGGCCCGGGCACGCGGCCTCCGTCGTTCGACATTCTCGTCCAGCAGAAATTTCTCCGAAAGAAATACAAGGATCCGATGACCGAGGACGGCGAGTTCCAGCCGCTCTTCGCGGGCGTCAACCTGCCGATGCAGCCCGGACCCGCAGGTCCGGTCGAGGCCCGGCCCCGGGGGCGCGGGCGGGCGAGGCGTGCAGCCCCAGCCGATGCCCCAGCAGCCGGGGCGGGGCGGTATCCCGACCCAGATGGGAGGCGGCGGGATCCTTGGCGTCGCCAGCAAGAGCAAGGAAACGTCGATCCGGATCTACAAAGGCGGCACCCACTACAACGAGTGGAATTTCATCTATGCCAACGCCTCGATGGCGCCCGGCGGCCGTGGCGCCCCGACACCCGGCGGCCGCGGCAACCCGATGCCCGGCGGTCGGGGGCCGGACGGCCGGGGCTTCCAACCCGGCGGCCGGGGTTTCGGTCCGGGGATGGGACCAGGCGGCCGCGGTTTTGGTCCTCAGGGGCCTGGTGGAATGACCCCGACCTTCCCGCCACCGGGGCGAGGCGGACGCGAGTAGGTGCACGCGGGTAAGACGTTGGGGGAGCGGCCGCTGGTCTTAGTCGGCCGCCACTTACCCATTGCCAACATTGCCAAGATTGCCAACATTGCCAACATTACTAGGGGCCACGGAGGAGTCTCGGGTAGTTACTGCGCCTTCGGCTTTTTTCAGGTTTCTCTTCGCCGTGTCTCGTGACGCGGTGAAGATCGCCGTCAGCTCTCCAGACTCCTTCAGCAACGAGCGGATTCTCTCGGCCTCGCGAGATCTCCGACTCGAGCATCATCTCGAGCCAGAACTCCGATTCATCGGCTTCCTCAGCGACGACACTGATCTTCGAAACGAAGTCGGCGGGAGAGCGCGTTCTGCACGCCGCTCGGTAGTTCGCCGCCGCGGATGTTGCCGACTCTGATCAGCTGCTTTGCAACAACCACTGCGTCCAGCGAGCGCGGGAAATTGTCGACACAGCACGATGACGTCGATCGCGAAGCGTTTGCTGCGCGTCTTGAGCGCCGCTGCAAGGTGGGCATCATCTGAAGGGTTCTGACATGTCCGTGTACGCAGTGCACCGTGCATGCCGCCGAGAGTTTCCGGCGATTCGGGACCAATGTTGGCAATGTTGGCAATCTTGGCAATGTTGGCAATGTGATTAGGTGGCGAAGCCTTGAACCACCGCATCGTGCACCCGAGGCCGAATGTCTCTGATGCTGTTGTTCTCCCTCGTCGGGTGCACACGATTGGTCAGCAGGACGACGTAAAGATCGCGTTCCCAGTCGATCCAGAGTGAGGTGCCGGTGAACCCAGCGTGGCCGATCGCAGACGGCGACATCAGCGTTCCGCAGGATGACGTCGGCAGCATCGTGTCCCAGCCGAGCGCGCGGGAGCTGTCGGGGACGGAGCTGCGGGTCATGAACGTGCGCAGGGTCTCGGGCTGCGACAGGATCGGTTCGCCGCGGATCGTGCGAAGCACGGCGCGAGCGAAGGCGCCGACGGCGGAAGCCGTGCCGAACAGGCCGGCATGACCTGCGGCGCCGCCGAGGGCCCAGCAGTTCTCGTCGTGTACTTCTCCCGTCAAGAGGCGGCCGCGCCATTGGTCGATCTCCGTGGGCGCACATCGCCTTCTCCATGTGCGCGGCGGGTTGAAGACCAGCGGATCCGCCGTGAGGAACGACGCGACTCTGTGGAACTGCTCGACGAACGATGCAGACGAATCGAATGCGCCCGCCGGCACGGACGATCGGTTCGCGGCCGCTGCGGCGTCTTCGAGGATGAACGCCAGCAGCATGAAGCCCAGATCGCTGTAGATCGATTGTGAGTCCGGCGCGTACTCGAGAGGCAGGCCGCAGATCGCGTGCTGGAATTCCGGGCGGCCGGTGAGATCGCGATAGAAGGGCAGATAGGCCGTCAGCCCGGAGCTGTGCGTCAGCAGATGACGAATCGTCACGTCGGCGCGGTCGGCGCCGCGCCATTCGGGCAGCCATCGGCGCAGCGGATCGCTCAGCGCAATCCTGCCGGCCTCGACGGCGCGCATCGCGAGGGTGGCCGTGGCGATGATCTTGGTCAGCGAGGCGAGATCGAAGATGGTGTCGGGGGTTGCGGCAGGCGCTAACGGATCGAACGTCAGGGCGCCGAATGCGGCGTTCCAACGGGCGCCATCGTGGCCACCGACTTCGATGCAGGCCGCCGGGAACGCGTGAGCCTCGACGGCGTCGCGCAGGATTTTCGCCGCGGCCTCAGATCGAGCGGGCATCCTGGGTACGAGCGGGCAGCAGCGAGAGCAGCAGCGCCACGCCTCCCGTCACGACGGCGCCGGTGAGCGCATACCAGGTGAAGGCGTAAGCGTCCGTTGTCCAGACCCAGGCCAGCACGGCCGCGCCCGCCGCCATGCCTCCGAGCATCGCGCCGCTGCGGACACGCGTGGTGAGCACGCCGGTGAGAAATGCGCCGAGCACGGGACCTGCCGCCAGGGACAGCACGGACAACCCGGAGTCCAGCACCGATCGCGTGACCCATTGCGCGCCGAGCGCAACCGCGATCTGCGCCACACCCCAGCCAATTGTCGCGGTTCGCGCGACGCTCATCAACGTCTTGTCGTCCGCGTCCGGCCTGACGTACTTGAGGTAGAAGTCGTTCACCGTCGTCGCCGCGAGCGAGTTGATCGACGGCGACAGCGCCGCCGCGACGATCGCCGCGACGATGAAGCCCGAGACGCCCTGGGGGAGCGAGGTGACCACGAACAACGGCAGCACTTCATCGGTGCGCGTGAGCGGGCGGGGCAGCGGCGTGTGCTGGTAGAAGGTGTAGAGCATCGCGCCGATCACCAGGAACAGGATGAACTGCGCTAACACCAGGATGCCGCTCAGGATGAGGCCCGATGCCGCGCCCCGCAGCGAGCGGGCGGACAACAGGCGCTGCACGAGGAACTGATCGGTGCCGTGCGTGGCCAGGGTGAGCGCGATACCACCGAACAGCCCCGCCCAGAACGTATAGGCCTTCTTCGGGTCGGTACTGAAGTCCAGCACCTGAAAATGCCCGGTCCCGCCGGCCGAGCGGACGACTTCGCCCCAGCCGCCGGGAATCAGCATGAGCAGCCCGAAGAAGACCACCAGGGCGCCGCCGACATACACGAACATCTGCACTACGTCGGTCCAGATCACGGCGGACACGCCCCCGCGCACCGTATAGATGATCATCGCCACGCCCAGCGCGATCACGGTGATCGAGACCGGGACCTGGGTGACCACCGAGATGACCAGCGCCGTCGCGAACAGCCGAATCCCGTCCGCGAGCGTCCGTGTGATCACGAAGATGACCGCGGCGACGTTCTTGACCTCGGGGCCGAACCGCCGGAGCAACAGCTCGTACGATGTGAACAGCTCGCCGCGGAAGTACGACGGCAGGAACAACACGCTCACGAGCACGCGCCCGATCACGTAGCCGAATGCGAGCTGCAGGAACGTCATATTGCCGACGTAGGCGCCGGCAGGCACGCCGATGAAGCTGAGCGTGCTGGTCTCGGTGGCGACGATCGTGAAGCAGATCGCCCACCACGGGACGGAACGCCCGGTCAGGAAATAGTCGACGGTCGTTTTCTGGAATCGCGAGAACCAGGTGCCGAAAGCCGTGATGGCGAGCAGGTACGCGGCGATGACTGTGTAGTCGATCCAGGTGAGGACCATGCGTGGGTGTCTGCGGTCGGGGGATCGCCCGGACTGTAGCGTGAGCAGTGCCGGGTGTCAACGCACCCGGCACCACATTGACTTGACGTTCGCCGAGGCCGTAGAGTGGCCGGCAGCCCCGATCGAGCGCCGCGGATGCGATCCCGATCGGCGGCGCGGGCGCTGGCGCTGCGGCCGTCCCGCCAAACCGTTCCTGGCCTGAATGCATGTCATTGGAATAGACGCGGGAGGCACGAAGACCGTCTGCCTGCTCGCCGACGAACAGGGGCAGATCGTTTCCCGCGCGCGCGGCGAAGGCGCCAACCTCCAGGCCGCGGGTGAGCTGCAGGTCGAGAAAATCCTGCACAAGGTCATGGACGACGCGATCGACAGCCGGGCGATCGTGCCGGCGGCGATCTGTCTGGGCATTGCCGGCGTCGACCGTCCGAACGACGCTGCCACGGTTCGCAGCATCATGAAGCGGATCGGGTACAACTCGCGGGTACTGATCGTCAACGACGCCCTGATTGCGCTCGAAACCGGCGCTCCGGGTCAGCCGGGCGTGGTCATCATCTCCGGCACCGGCTCGATTGCTTACGGACGCAATGCGGCCGGCGAGGCCGCACGGGCAGGCGGATGGGGATACGTGCTCGGCGACGAGGGCAGCGGCTACTGGATCGGACGAGCGGCGCTGCGGGCGGTCCTGAGAGCGGCAGACGAGCGCGGACCTGCCACGATCCTGACCCCGATGCTGCTCGAGCACTTCAACGTCGCCCAGCCGCAACTCCTGCTTCACGAGGTCTATCATCAGCAGTTGAAGCCGGCACAGATCGGCGCGCTTGCCCAGTCCGTTCAGGCGGCGTTCCTGCAGGGAGACTCGGCAGCCATCGGCATCCTGCGCGGCGCAGCCGAGGAGCTCGAGGGCGGCGCGTTGTCGGTGGCGCGACGGCTCGGGATGACCTACGAATCGTTTGGTTTCATCCTGTCGGGCGGCATCTTTCGAGCCGTGCCCTGGCTCGAGCAGGAATTGACGCGCCGCCTGCCGCTCGGCGCGCCGCGCAGCGTCGTGAGCCGGCTGGGTCGGGAGCCGGCAGAAGGCGCGGTCATGCTCGCCCTGCAGGAGGCCCGCGGCGGCGCTCAGGTGCCGGTCTACAAACCGTAAATGTCAGTCGTCCACAGCCCGCGCGTCACCGTGTTCCCCGACGCCCATACCGGCGCACGCGTCGTCGCGGCTCGCCTGGGCAATGCCCTTCGAGAGAAGCCGAATCTCGTGGTCGGCCTCGCCACCGGACGGACGCCGATTGCGTTGTACGAGGAGCTGGCGCGGCTGACGGCGGCCCGCGGTCTCGACTGGTCGCATGCCACCACCTTCAACCTCGACGAATTCGTGGGCGTTCCCCCCGAGGATCCCGGCTCGTACCGGCAGTTCATGCAGGAGCATCTCTTCCGGCACACGAACCTGCGGCCCGACCGGATCAATTTCCTGATTGGCACCGCGAATCCGGACGAGGAGTGCCGGCGCTACGAGGGCGCGATCGCCAAAGCCGGCGGCATCGACATCCAGATTCTCGGGATCGGCACCAACGGCCACATCGGCTTCAACGAGCCCGGGCCCGAGCTCGAGGCGCGCACGCACCGGGTCACGCTCAAACCGGAGTCGCGCCGCAGCAACGCCGCGTTGTTCGGCGGGCAGATCGATCGGGTGCCGACCGAAGCGCTGTCGATGGGAATGGCGACGATCCTTCAGGCCGAGGCGTTGATCCTGCTCGCGCACGGCGGGAGCAAGGCGGGCTGTATCGCTGCGGTCGTCCACGGGCCGATCACCACTGAGGTCCCGGCGTCGTTCCTGCAGCTGCATCACGACGTCGATCTGATTCTCGACACCGGGGCGGCGGGCGCGCTGACCGCCGAAGCGAAACTCTAGGGCATTGCCCACACTGCCAAGATTTCAAAGGCTCGGTGTAAATCAGGCGTCTGTTTGAGAAGCCAGAATGTTGGCAATGTCGGCATTCTTGGCAATGTCGGCAATGTTCGAGCGAAGCACTACGGCGTCGCGGTGCGCCGTCCCAGCAGTTCGCGCAGGCGCGGTTCGATGTCCTCGCCGATCGCGTCGCGCACGAGGTCGTCGGCTTTCTTCAGCCGCTTGAGCGCCTGGGGCAGCGTCAGGCCGGACTTCTGCATGACGATGGCGGCCTTCACGTTCCACTTGGCCTGGCGGAGCAGCGCGTCGGCGGCCTCGTAGTCCAGGCCGGTCACCACGCCGATGATGCGGCGGGCGCGGTCCTTCAGCTTCTCCGACCCCGTCCGCACGTCCACCATCAGGTTGCCGTAGGTCTTGCCGACCCTGACCATCGAGATCGTGGTCAGCATGTTGAGCACCATTTTGGTGGCGGTGCCGGCTTTCAGGCGGGTCGATCCCGCGATGATTTCCGGGCCGACGGCGGGCGCAATCTGGAGATCGACGAAGTTCTGCAACTCGGATCCCGGCCAGCAGGTCACGAAGATGATGCGCGCGCCGGCCTTGCGGGCGCGGGTCAGCCCGCCGCGCACGAATTGTGTCATCCCGCTGGCGGAGACGCCGATCACCACGTCCTTGTTGGTGAGCCGCAGCCGGGCGATGCTGCGGGCGCCTTCCTCGTAGTTGTCTTCGACCCCTTCCTTGGCGCGGAAGACGGCTTCCTGCCCGCCGGCCATGATCGCCTGCACGAGCTTGGGGCTGGTGCCGAAGGTCGGCGGCATCTCCGACGCCTCCACGACGCCCGAGGCGTCCGCTGGTTCCGGCGCCCACGAAGATGACGCGCCCTCCCTTCTTGAGCGCCTGCGTCACGATCTCGATGCCGTGCGCGATCCGTTCCTTCTCTTTCAGGACGGCGCTGATGACTTTCCTGTCCTCGTTGACGACCATCTCGATGATGTCGCGAACGGGCGCTTTGTCGATGGCGAGTGAAACCGGGTTGATGGCTTCAGTGGGAAGCGATTGCCATTTCGAAGTGGTCGGCATGAATGGTCCGTCTGCCCGTGCTGCACACGCTGGCGTCAGGTGCAACCGCCTACGGTACTTCCCTCCGTTCAAGGGTGTCAAACGAATGCCGATCGCCAGGACGCCCGGGCCCGGGCGCAAGCACACCCTGAGATAGACTCGCTGCAATGGACGTGAGTCAGCAGGAAGCCCAGGGCAGGGTGGGCAGCGAACGCGATCTCGACCGCGTGGCCGAGGTCGCCACGAAGCTGGAAGCGGAGCTCGCGAAGGCCATCATCGGCCAGCAGCGCGTGATCCGCGAGATCCTGATCGCCTTTCTCGCCGGCGGTCATTGCCTGCTGCGCGGCGTTCCCGGCCTGGCCAAGACGCTGCTCATCAAGAAACTCGCGCAGGCTGTCGATCTGAAGTTCAACCGCATTCAGTTCACCCCGGATCTGATGCCGTCCGACATCCTCGGCGCCGAGGTCATCGAGGAAGATCGCACGACCGGCCGACGCGTCATCCGGTTCATCCGCGGTCCGGTGTTCGCGAACATCCTCCTCGCCGACGAAATCAACCGGACGCCGCCGAAAACCCAGGCCGCCCTGCTCGAGGCGATGCAGGAATACCAGGTGACGGTGAGCGGCGCGCGCTTCGATCTCGACCGGCCGCTCTTCGTGCTCGCCACTCAGAACCCGATCGAGCAGGAAGGAACCTACCCGTTGCCGGAAGCGCAGCTGGATCGCTTCATGTTCAATGTCGTGATCGACTATCCGACGGAAGACGAAGAGCGGCGCATCCTGGCCCAGACCACGGGCAATGCCGATCCGTCGATCGCGGTTGTGGCCACAGGCGACGAGATCGAGCGGATGCACTCGATCGTGCGCGACGTGCCGGCGGCCGAGAATGCGGTGAACTATGCGGCCAGGCTGGTGCGCGCGACCCGTCCCCTCGCAGGCCAGGCCGAGACGCCGGACTTCGTTCGGAAATGGGTCCGATGGGGCGCCGGACCGCGCGCGGGACAGGCGCTCCTGCTCGGCGCCAAGGCCCGCGCGCTCCTCGAAGGCCGGAGCGTCGTGGCGCTCGAGGACATTCGTGCGGTGGCGCCGCCCGTGCTGCGGCACCGGGTGCTGCTGAACTTTCAGGCCGAGGCGGATGAGATCGATGCCGATGCGATCATCCGCCAGCTCCTCGATCGCGTCTCCTGAAGCGTCATGATCGCGACGCTCGATCCCCGCGTCCTGTCCGCCATCTCGGACCTCGAGCTGGTGGCGCGGGTCACCGTCGATGGCACGATCGCCGGGCTGCACCGCAGCCCCTTCCACGGGTACAGCGCCGAATTCAGCCAGTACCGGCCGTACCGCGCCGGCGACGACCTCAAGTACGTGGACTGGAAGCTGTACGCCCGGACCGATCGTTTCTACACGAAGCAGTTTCGCGAGACGACCAACCTGCTGGCGCTGATGGCCGTGGACGCCAGCGGATCGATGAGCTATCCGGGCGCGAATGGTGTGACCAAGGCCACGTATGCGCGTCTGCTCGGCGCCGCGCTCTCGCACCTGCTCGCCGGTCAGGGAGACGGCATCGGGCTCGTCGTCTACGATGCCGTCGTGCGCCAGTTCATTCCGAGCCGGACCGGCAGGTCTCACGTTCGGAGCCTGCTGGTCGCGCTCTCCCGAGTCGAGCCGGGCGGCCGCACGGCAGCCGCCTCCGCGTTGAAGCGCGCCTCCGAGCTGCTCAAACGACGGGGCCTCATCATCCTGTTCTCGGATCTTTACGACGACGAGGAGGCGATTGAGAAGGAACTGCGGCGTGCGGTCCGAATGGGGCACGAGGTGGCGGTGTTTCACGTCTTGACGCCCGATGAAGTGACGCTCGGGCTGACCGGGGAAGTCGAAGTCGAAGATCTCGAATCGAAGCAGACCGTCCTGGCGCGGGCGTCCGCGGTGCGCGCGCAATATCAGGTGCGGTTCGGCGAGTTCCTCGAGCGATGGCGCGCTCGATGCGCGGCGTACGGCGTCGACTACACGCGTGCGATGACCGACGCACCGCTCGACGAAACTCTGCGCCCGTTCCTGCTTCGCCGCCGCGCTGCCGGGCCGGCACGATGACCATCGAGTGGCTCAATCCGGCGGCGCTCGCCGGGCTTGCGGCTGTCGCCGGTCCGGTGCTGGTGCACCTGCTTCGTCGTCAGCGCGCACCACGGGTCACGTTCCCAACCATCCAGTTCCTGGCGCCGACTCACAGTGCGGCGGCGCGGCTTCGCAACCCATCGGATCTCCTGCTGCTGTCTCTCCGCATCGCCATCGTTGCGGCAGCGGCAATCGCCGCGGCGCAGCCAATGTTGATGACCGGCTGGCGGCGCGCGGCCTGGGAGCAGCGAATCAACCGGGCGTTGGTCGTCGATGACAGCGAGAGCCTCACGGCCGCGGCATCGCGCGTACGGGATGCGGTTGCTGCCGAGCGTGGGGGATCGACGGCTGCCTCGGAGATTCACACGACCAACCTCGGTGACGGATTGAAGCAGGCGGCGGCGATGGTTCAGCGCGGCAATGCCGGCCGCGCCGAGGTCGTCGTGATTTCCGACTTTCAGCTGGGGTCGTTGACGGCCGCCGATATCGGTGCACTGCCACTCGACATTGGCCTGCGGTTCGTCGCCATGGACGTGCCGCGTCCTGCCGGCCCGTTCAGGGCGCTTCGTACGTTCCACACCGGCACCGCCTCGTCGCTCGAACACGAGATCGCGCTGGATGGTCCTCGGTACTCGCGTGACGATGGTTCCCTCTGGACCACCCGCCGGAAGTGTGAAGATCCTGTCAGCCGCGGAGCAGGGAGAAGGTGTGGCGTCGCTGAAGCGGATCGTCGCGGCGGCCGGCGCACCCGAATTGCCCGTCGATCGCGGGTTGACCATGATCTTTCCCGGCGCCCGGCTGCCTGACGTGGGGCCATTGCGCGCAGGCTGGATGGTCAGTGCCTTCGCGGCCGCCAGCGCTGACGACCGGCTGCGTTCACTCGCGTCCGCGCATCCGGGAGAGCAGGATCCAAGACTCCCTTCGCCGTGGATTCCACTCGCATGGGATGGGTCTGGCCATCCGCTCGTTCTTGCCGCCGCGACGAATCAGGATCTGGTCGCGTATGTATCTGCGTCCCCGGCCGAGCTCGTCGCCGCGGCCGCGCTCCGTACGTTGCTGTTTGCGATCGCCCAACCGTCGACGTGGCCAGAGAGGGAAGTTGAACGGCTCAGCGCGTCTCAGCTGGCGGCATGGACGCGCGAGGCGAAGCCCTCCGCCGGCCGCTGGCGGCCTGAACCACCAGGCGACGCACGATGGCTTTGGGGGCTCGCCCTTGTGCTTCTGGTGATCGAAGGCGTCGTTCGTCGATCACAGGTAGAAGCCCGCGAGGAACGGGCGCATGCGGCCTGAGAACGCTTCGGCCGAGATCGTTCGCGCCACGCTCGAGCGCGGCCGGAGGCGGCTGTTGGTCCGCGATCTCCTGCATGCGGTGGTCGTCGGGGCATTCGTGGTTACGGCAGGTTTTGCGCTCGCGCCGCTCTCAGCACGGGTGGCCGTCATCCTTGTCGCGGTCGCAATTGGGATAGTCGGAGCAGTCGTAGCGATCCAGCGGCGATCGCGGACGGCGAGCCGCGTCGCATTCCTGATTGAGCGTCGGGATCCCTCGCTGAAGAACCTGGTCGTCACCGCCGAGGAGCTCCTGCGACACCCTGACCGATCGGCTGACTGGATCGTCCGCCGCGTCTTCGACAATGCCGCATCCCGCCTGGGCGCAGCCGATCTCGGACCGACTGTTCCGATCGCGGGCGCGGCGCTCGCGGCTTTCGCGGCGGTTCTGGTGGCAGCGGTGACGCCGGCCGCCGTTGGGTCTCGCGGCATCGGGTCGCGGTCGAGCTCGCCTCAGCCGGCACGCGCCGACGCTGGCGGTCCGCGGTTGATCGAAGCGCGGCTCGATCCGCCCGAGTATTCGAAGCGGCCTGCCTCGGTGCTGACCGACCCGCAGCGGATTGATGCTCTCGCCGGCACCAGGCTGACATTGACCGCGCCGCCCGATTCAGTGGTTGTGCGCGTGCGCTTTGGCGAGCAGCAGCTGTCACCGAACAAGCATTCGGCCGGAACCCGCTTCGAAATGGCCTTGCGCGAGAGCGGCTATCTCGCCGTCGAATTCGGAAGCGATGCCGGCCGTGAGCCCACCAGGCTGATCGCCGTAACCGTCACGCCCGATCGCGTTCCCAGCGTGAAAGTGGAGCGACCGGGCCAGGATCTGTTGCTGCCGACGGTCAACCAGGTCGTCGAGATCGACGCTGCGGCGTCCGACGATATCGCGCTGGGCGCGCTGGCTCTCCGATACACGAAGGTCTCTGGAACGGGTGAGCAGTTCGAGTTCGTCGAAGGGGAGCTGCCTCTCGCGGTCACCAGGGATACCCCGCAGAACTGGCGAGCGCACGGACGCATCCCCGTCGCCGCGCTGCGACTCGAGCCTGGAGATTCGCTCGTGTACCGGCTGACCGCGCGGGACGAACGTCCTGGAACCGCAGGGACCGCCTCATCCGAGACGTTCTTCGTAGAGATCGCCGGCCCGGGACAGGTGGCGCTGGAAGGGTTCGAGATGCCGCCGGAGCAGGAAAGATACGCACTGAGTCAGCAGATGATCGTCGTGAAGCTGCGACGCCTTCGGGAGCGCGAGAAACGCCTGAGCCCCCAGGCGGTCGCCGACGAGACCGGCGGTATTGCGGCGGAGCAGCGCGCCGTCCGTGGCAATTTCGTGTTCCTGATGGGTGGCCACGTCGAAGACGAAGAGGAAGAAGCCGAGCACTCGAACGAGATTCAGGAAGGCAGGCTCGAGAACACCGCAAGGCGCGAGATCTGGCGCGCCGTGTCGCACATGACAGCCGTTGAGCAGGCTCTCGCCGCACCCGACACTGGTGCGGCTCTGACGGCCGCGGTGAAAGCGGTCGAGGCGCTGCAGCGCGCGTTCACCCGGAACCGATACATCCTGCGGACGCTGCCGTCCCGCCTCCAGATAGATCCCTCCCGTCGTCTATCGGGTGACCTGGACGAAGTGAAGGACGAGAACCGGCCGGTCGCACCGGCGACCGACGCGGCGTCTGGACTGCTTTCGCGCCAGCTGCTGGCTGATATGGTCGCGTTGATCCCGAGGCTCCGAGACGAACCGCGATCGGCCCGGACGGTGCAGAACCTGTCGACGGCGGCGGAACGGGCATTGACCGCCGCAGCTGGTGACAGCCAGTGGCGCGCTGTCGCGCAAGCCATTCTGCAGCTCCGCAGCAGCGTTTCAGCGAATGCCGACAGGTCCAGGATTGACGCTGATGGCCGTGCGGTCGTCCAGGCGCTGCTCGAGCGCGTAGGTCAGAATGCGGCAGTCGTTCGCGGACGGGCCGGGGATCGGCTCGAAAGCGCGTGGGCCGGGGAGGGGACGCGGCGATGATCGTTCTCCGCATCCTCGCGGTAGTCGTGGCCATCGGCGGGATCGTCGATCCGGCCATCCAGGTCACGCGAACAGAGCCGTTGCAGGTCCGTCTGGTCGCGGCCTCAGATGACCCCGACGCGCTTGCGACTGCATCAAGACTCCGAACAGCGCTGTCAGGACGCGCGGATCTCGCCGACGCTGGTACGGGCGCGGCGACGGTCGTCATCGGCACCCGTCCGACCGTCGCCGCGATCGCCGGCACCGGACCGGTATCGGTTGTCTCACTCGAAGAGCCGCCGTCGGCCGCCATCGTCGAGGCGCCGGCCGCCGTCACGCTGATTCCCGGATCCGCGGTCGAGATTCCCCTGACCTTGCAGGCGTTCGGACTCACCGGGCAGCGAAGCGTGGCCGTGCTCGAGCAGGACGGCGTCGAGCTGACGCGGGTCGAGCATCTCTGGAAGAGCGATGGCCGGGCGACGATCGCGCTTCAATACATCGCGGCGTCGCCGGGGGCCCGGCGGCTGACCGTGCGCGTCCAGCCGATGCCCGGCGAGCGGCGCGTCATCGACAACCAGGCTGATGTGCTTGCGATGGTCGCTGCGCGGCCGGGGCGCGTCGCGGTGATTGAGACCAGGCCCTCGTGGCCGGCCGGTTTCGTCCGGCGAGCGCTCGAAGCCGACCCAGCGTTCCAGGTCTCGTCGGTGATCAGAACCTCGCGCGGTGTTGCCTCGCGGGCCGGGGAGACGCCGCCGGTCATCCAGGCGTCGCAGCTCTCGCGGTTCGACGTGGTGATCGTTGGCGCTCCAGAGGATCTGCGGCGTGAAGAGACTGAAGCGCTGTGGCAGTTCGTCGAGCGGCGCGGCGGCACCCTGGTGCTGCTCCCGGACAGGGTTCCGACCGGGCCGTACGCGGAGCGGCTGCCGGGAAAGTTCTCAGAGCACCTCTTGAACGAGCCCCGCGCGCTCGAACCCTCGAGCGTGCTGGCCAGCGAGCTCGTGACGATGACGACGATGCCTCGAGGAGGGCGCGGAATCGGCATGGTCGACGGCGCGCCGGTGATCGTTTCGTGGCCGGTCGGAGATGGTCGGGTCATCTTCTCGGGCGCGCTCGATGCCTGGCGCTACCGCGCGGATCCGAAGTCACGCCTCGACCGGTTCTGGCGGCAGGAACTGTTGACGGCGGCACTCAACGCGCCGCCCGCCACTTCGCATCGATCTCCGCCCGGCGGTTGTGAGACCGGGTGGGCGCGATCCGGGTGGAGGTCCGCCTGCGCCGGACTGAGTGGGTGGGGCCTGACCCCGTGAATCACGAGACACGGCTGCCCGCGATCGCGGCGCGGATCTCAGATCCTTCAGGCAAGCTGGAGACGATTCGGCTGTGGCCCGATGCGGAGCCTGGAGTCTTTCGCGGCGATGTCACCGTGGCGACCGCTGGCATCCACACTGTTCGGGTCGAGACAGATCAGCACGCCGCAGAGGCGACGCTCCTCGTCGACGCCGGCGCGGCGCCGCCCGTCGGCCCGTCCATCGATCTCGGCAGCGTGGCGACGCTCACTGGCGGAGTCGCCGTGAACGCATCGGAGATCAATCGAGTGGTCGAGCATCTTTCAGCACTTCCGCGTTCGTCGCGCCCGGGGCGGATCCGGCCATTCGAATCGGCCTGGTGGCCCTGGATCTTCGCGGGTCTGTTGTGCGGCGAATGGGCGTTGAGGCGGCGGGCAGGGCAGCGATGAGCGGCGTGACGATCGACGGGTACCTGGCCTATCTCCGGGACGTGCGGCGCATGTCACCGAATACGGTCGAGAGCTACGCGCGCGACCTCGCTGCGCTGGCCGCCTTTGCCGAGAAGCGTCAGCTCGATCCGGCCGCGCTCGATCGGCGGGAACTGGAGGCCTTCGTCAGGAGCCTGATGGCGAGCGGGCTGTCGCCTCGCTCGACCGCGCGCGCGGTCGCCTGTGTTCGGGGCTTCTACAAGTTCCTTGCGGTCGAGCAGCGTCGCGAGAGCAGCCCCGCCGACGATCTGCGCGCTCCACGCGCGTGGGCGGCGCTGCCGAAGTTTCTCGACCTCGACGAAGTCGATCGCCTGCTCGCACAGCCCGATGTCTCGAAGCCGCGAGGCCTGCGAGACAAGGCGCTGATCTCGGTGCTCTACGCGACCGGCCTGCGGGTGTCGGAGCTCATCTCGCTGAGGCTGCCCAACCTTCATCTGCAGGAGGGTTACCTCACCTGCATCGGCAAGGGCGACAAAGAGCGCATCGTCCCGATCGGCCAGGAAGCGACCGACTGGGTCCGGAGATACCTTGCGGACGCCCGGCCGAAACTGGTGCCGAAATCTTCGCCGTGGCTGTTCGTGAACGCGCGCGGTGGTCCGCTCTCGAGAGTGGGATTCTGGAAGCTCCTCAAGGAGTACGGATTGAAGGCGGGGATTACCCGCAACATCAGCCCGCACGTGCTGCGGCATTCGTTCGCGACCCATCTGCTCGATCGCGGCGCCGATCTCCGGGCGATCCAGATGATGCTCGGACACGCGGATTTGTCGACGACGCAGATTTACACCCACGTCCTCGAAGCCCGGCTGCGATCCGTCTACGACCGATTTCATCCGCGCCCGTAGCCGGAGGGATCGTGTAAAATTCTTCGGATCTGGGACCACAACCGGACCGGTCGTAGGCCGGCGTCGCACCTGCTTCCCGGGCACATTCAGAGGAGCTCCAGAAAGATGAGCCGTAAGGGCCGATATTTGTTTACGTCGGAGTCCGTCACAGAAGGGCATCCCGACAAGATTGCCGACCAGATTTCTGATTCGATTCTCGATGCCATCCTCGCGCAGGACCCGGCAGCCCGCGTCGCCTGCGAGACGCTGGTCACGACCGGCCTGGCCCTGATCGCCGGCGAGATCACGACCCGCTGCTACGTCGACTTCCAGAAAATCGTTCGCGACACCATCAGGGACGTCGGGTATACGCATTCGTCGTTCGGCTTCGACGCCGAAACCTGCGCCGTCCTGTCGTCGATTCACGGGCAGTCGCCGGACATTGCGATGGGGGTCGATCCCGGCGGCGCGGGGGACCAGGGACTCATGTTCGGCTTACGCGTGCAAGGAAACCGACGAGCTGATGCCGATGCCGATCATGCTGGCGCACAAGCTCGGAAAAGGGCTTTCCTGCGCCCGGCGTGACGGCGTGATGGACTACCTCCGGCCCGACGGCAAGTCGCAGGTTTCCATCGAATACGACAACGGCCGCCCGGTTCGCGTCGACACCGTCGTCATCTCCACGCAGCACAGCGCAGAGGTCTCGAACGAGCAACTCCGCGCCGACATCCAGGAAAAGATCATCGACCGCGTCATCCCCGAGGCGATGGTCGACAAGAACACCCGATACCTCATCAACCCGACTGGCCGTTTCGTCGTCGGCGGCCCCCACGGCGACGCCGGCGTCACCGGCCGCAAGATCATCGTCGACACCTACGGCGGCGCGGCACCGCACGGCGGCGGCGCGTTTTCGGGCAAAGACCCAACCAAGGTCGATCGTTCCGCCTGCTATATGGCGCGCTACGTCGCGAAGAACGTCGTTGCGGCGGGCCTTGCGGAGCGCTGTCAGGTGCAGCTGGCCTATGCGATCGGTGTTGCCGAACCCGTGTCCGTGTACGTGGACTCGTTCGGAACCGGCGCGGTGGACGACGAGAAGATCAGCGAGCTGGTGAGGGGACACTTCAAGCTGACGCCGAACGGCATCATCGAAACGCTGGACCTCCGCCGGCCGATCTACAAGAAGACCGCCGCATTCGGGCACTTCGGCCGCACCGAGCCGGAGTTCACATGGGAGCGTACCGACAAGGCAACCGCGCTCCGGGCGGATGCCGGTCTCTGATCGTCCGCGCTCTCGTTCGAAATACCTGCTGACGGCGGCCATCGTGGCCGCCGTCGTCTTTTTTGCCGTAGCGCCGCCGGGGCCGGCGCGGACGCCGATGTCCGGTCCACCGGATCCGCGAGTACTCCGCGGCGCCTATCACATTCACACCACACGTTCCGATGGCGCGCTCGACCGTGACGGCGTTGCGCGGGCCGCGTCGCGCGCGGGATTGAAGTTCGCAATCTTCACCGATCACGGCGACGGCACGCACGCCCCGGCCGCGCCGGAGTACCTCCACGGCGTGCTCTGCGTCGACGCCGTCGAAGTCAGCACGAATGACGGCCACTACGTCGCCATCGGAATTGGTCAGGCGCCCTATCCACTGGGCGGTGACGGCGACGCTGTTGCCGAGGACGTTGCCCGCATGGGCGGGTTTGGTATCGCCGCGCACCCGTTCTCGCCGCGGCGCGAGCTCGCGTGGACCGATTGGGCCGCGCCGCTGGACGGAATCGAGTGGATGAACGCGGACAGCGAGTGGCGAGACGAGAAACGGTTCGCGCTCGGGCGCGCGCTGTTCGGTTATTTGATTCGACCTGCAGCTGCGCTCGCATCGCTCCTCGATCGGCCGGTGTCGACGCTTGCGAAATGGGACGAGCTCGCCGCCACGAGACGGCTCATCGCGCTCGCCGCTCATGATGCTCACGGAGGATTGGGTCGAGAGAACGGCGGAACTTCGGGCCGTTGGCTGCACGTGCCTTCGTACGAAGCGACCTTCCGAAGTTTTTCGCTCCGGGTGAAGCTCGCTTCGGAGCCAGCCGGCGACGCCATGCAGGATGCGGCGCTCCTCCTGTCCGCGATTCGCGACGGAGCGGTCTTTACCGTCGTGGATGCGGTTGCGGCGCCCGCCTCGCTCGACTTCCATGGCTCGGTTGGGGACGTCACGATCCCGATGGGTGCGACGGTTCCGTCGACTGCCGGCAAGGTGAGGTTCTCCGTGCGTGCCGACGTGCCCGCGAATGCATCGACCTTGTTGTTGCGGAATGGGGAAGTGGTCGCCTGGCGCACCGGCGGAGCGCTCGACCACGAAGCCGGCGAGCCCGGAAGCTACAGGGTGGAAGTGATGGTGCCGCAGGCGTCCGGGATGCCCCAGATGCCCTGGCTGCTGAGCAACCCTATCTTCTGGTTCCGCCCCGTCTCAGGTCAGTCGCCTTCTGCAGGCCCATCGGTCTCTTCACCGCCGCTTCCAGTTGGAGACTGGCGCACCGAGTTCAGCCGCGGCTCCCGCGCAAACGTCGCCTCCGAGAGCCCGGCGGTCAATTTCACCTACCAGCTTGCGAGCGGCGACCCCGCCAGCCAGTTTGCCGCTCTGGTCCACGACCTGCGCGACCAGCCGGAATTCTCGGCTATCGCGCTCAGGGCGAGCGCTTCGCAGCCCACGCGCGTATCAGCGCAGCTCCGGTTCGCGCAGGACGGACAGCGCCGGTGGAGACGCTCGTTCTACGTTGATCGAACCGAAAGGGAAGTCCGGATTCCGATTGCACGGCTCCGGCCGGCAGATGGACCGGGCCAGCAACCGCCGAGCACGCGGGCCACGTCGCTGCTGTTCGTGATCGATCTCACCAACGCCGCGCCGGGCGCCCGAGGCGGGGTCGTCGTGAGCGATGTACGGCTGGAGAAATAGGGAAGCGCTCGGTCACGTCTTCACCGTCAGGAACAGGAAGCCCGAAGCGCCAAGGACGATGATGTTGGGGGACCAGGCGGCGAGCCATGGAGTGAGAAGCCCGCTCTTGCCGAGGGCGACGAACAAGCTGGTGACGATCCAGTAGGACAGCGCGAGGATAATCCCGAGTCCCACCGCGTAGAGCGCCCCGCGCCGGCCGGTGCCCACGCCGAACGGGATCGCGAGAAGCGTCATCACCAAGGTCACGAACGGGAACGCCAGCTTGTGCTGCAGCTCCACGGCGAGATGCGCGACGTTGAGGCCGCTGGCGGAGAGCTCGTTCACGTGGCGGCGAAGCTCGACGACGGTCATCATTTCGGCGACCGGGTGCTCGGTCTCGAAATAGTTCGGTGGCTCGAGGTTGAGCGGCCGTTCCGCGAATGTCATCCAGCGTGGCTTGCCGGCCGAGAAGTCAGCCGTACGCACCTGATGGCCGATCCACCCGCGGTTGTAGATGGCGCGCTCGGCCGTCGTCTCGGTGCGCAGGCTCCAGCCTTCGGGCGACGGCTGATAAATCCTGAGGGCCGCCAGCTCCTGACGCTCCGGGTTGAAGTACGAGTAGTGATAGATCGCCCCGTCCCGACCCAGCACCCACTGGCGGTTCGACATGTCGAAGAGGCGTGCCGGGCGACCCCTGATCTTGGCGTCGATGACCTCGGCCTTGCGGTTCGACTGCGCCAGCACCTTCTGCTCGAGGCTGAAGATCGCGACGCTGAAGGCCAGGGACAACACGATCACCGAGAGCGAGGCCCGATAGAGGCTGATGCCACAGGCCTTCATTACCGTGAGCTCGCTGTTGCGGGACAGGAGGCCGAAGGTCACCAGCACGCTCAGCAGCGCCGAGATCGGAATCACGTAGTAGACGAACTGCGGCGTGAGGTACAGCAGCAGACGGCCCACCTCCGACAGGGTTGCCTGCCCCTTGAACATCTTGTCCGACCGGTCGAGGAATGTGGAGATGTGGAAAAGGCCGAGCAGCGCCAGGAAGGACAGCCCTGCGATCCGGATGTAAATCCTGCTGATGTAGCGATCCAGCAGTCCCGGGGTCGGCAGACGAAGGCGCGGAATCCGGATGACGAGCACAGGCGGATGTGAACCGCCGGCCGCTCGACGCCGGCTTGCTGCCGGCGGCCGCGCCGGAGGTGGCGGGCTGGGCCTGACGCCCGACCCGCTCCATGAGCCGCGCGGCGAGCGCGGAGATCTTGAAGGGGAGCCGCCCCTCGATGAATCGTGCCCGCCAGATCAGCGCGGCGATGCCGAAGGCGCCCAGGAGGATGTTCGGCACCCACCGCGACAGGTACATGTTCAGGTAATGCCCCTTGGTCAGCGACTCCGACAGGAACATCACGATGTAGTAGGCGAAGATGATCAGGGTTCCCACCACGAACGCAGCGAGCTTGCCCTCCCGGGCAACGGTCAGGCCGAGCGCCAGGCCGATGATGCCGAAGACCAGGCACGCGACCGGGAACGAGAACTTCTGCTGAATCGCGATGATCTCGGGATGCGGTGAGAGCCCGTCCTTCGCCTTCTGCAGCGCATCGTGCTTCAGGTCCGCCATCGATTTCTCGTTGATGCCCGGCTGCAGGTTGATTTTGGGGAACACCGAATTGGGGTCGAGCCCGAGGACCAGGGCGGAGGGGAAGCGAGTGGTGTCGGTCTCCCCCGGCTTCGCCGTGCGATAGCTGGTCCCGTCCACCAGGACCAGATCGACGCTGCGCTTTTCGCGGTCGACTACCAGCCGTCCCTTGGCGGCGAAGTACATCGTCGTCTGGTCGCCCTGGTCGGTATTGGCGACCATCAGTTTCTTCCAGCCCGGCTCGCCGGGATCCGGCTCCTCCTTCGCGTACAGCACCCAGCCCGGAAAATCCTGGTAGAAGACCCGGGGCTGGATCTCCGATTCGACCCGCTGCGAGACGACGCTGAAGGTGATTTCGCGGAAGGTCTGGTTGGCGTTCGGGATGGCGACGATCATGATGTAGCCGGTCGCAAGCGCCGCCAGCACCGCCAGGAGACCGATCGGCCGAAGCAGCCGGTATGGGCTCACGCCACAGGCCAGCAGCGCCACCGACTCCCGATCCCCGGACATCCGCCCGAGGCCAATCAGGATCCCCACCAGGACCGCCATCGGAATCGTGAGCCCGAGCGCCTGCGGCAGGAGCGTCCACAGGATCCGGACGGCGGTGCCCCAGGTCACCCCCTTGGCGAGCAGGTTCTCCAGGTAGTCCATCACCGGCGGCAGCACCAGGAGGAACGTGAAGATCAGCAGCGCCAGGAAGAACGGCGGCAGGATTTCCTTGAACACGTAGCGGTCGAGGGTCGAGCGCATCGGGACTCTCGAAGGGTATCACTCGTTCGCGGGTTCGGGGTTCGCGGGTTCGGGGGTCGCGGTTCGGGGGCGGGCCGGCGCGCAGCGTTTTCGATCGCTGCCAACGCCGAAGACCGGGGACCCGAGATGATGCCCTGGAGCCACCGAATTTCGAACCCCCGAACCGCGAGCCCGCGAACCCCGGCGAGTTAGGTCGAACGCCGCGGAAACCATCCGCGAACCTTCCACAGGGGTCTTTTGCGGGCGATTTCCGGTGGGTCTGATAATGAGTGTTATGTTAACTAACTAACCGGGATCGCGGGTTCGCGGGCTGGGTTCGTCGAGTGCCGACGCCTGGTGTTCGGGTCCAGTTCTGCGCTTCTTGGCGATCGCGTAGCTGACTTGCTGACTTGCCGGTCGCTGAGAGCCGGTTGTCGGCTCGTGGAGCGAACCGCGAACGTTATGAGTTCTGCGCCTCGTGCTTTGGAGAGATCAATCCGAGCCTCAGGTCGCTGTGGCTGCCTGACTGACGGGTCTTCGATGGCTGACTTGCGGCGACTGGGTGCCGGTTGTCGGCTCGTGAGCGAACCGCAAACCGAACCCGCGAGCCCTAGCTCTTCGCGGCGCGCAGCTCTTTGATGATGGCCTCGAGCGCCTCGATGACCTCGTCGCGATCGACTCGGGACTTGGCGAACCGTAATTGCAGCTTGAAGGCGCCTTCGCGGGCGTTTTTTCGACCAGGAGCGACCATTTCTACGGGTCTCCCTGTCTAACCACCTGTAAAAGCAGCGGCTTAGAGTGAATGTCGGCCAGCCGACAAAGATTTTTTGACGTCTTCCGGGATTCCGTTGAGGAAAAGCGACTCCGTGATCGCGGTCCGCGACTTCCCCAGCCGCCGCCACGGCTCGTGAACGAACCGCGAACTGCGAACCCGCGGTCCTATAAGTTCTACGCCTCGTGCTTTGGAGAGATCAATCCGAGCCTCCAGGTCGCTGTCGCTGCCCCTAGCGGGCCTTCGATGGCTGACTTGCGGCAACTGCGTGCCGGTTGTCGCTCGTGAGCGAGCCGCGAAGCCGCAAGCCCGCGAGCCCGGAACCGCGGCCCCTAGTTCTTCGCGGCCCGTAGCTCTTTGATGATGGCCTCGAGCGCCTCGATGACCTCGTCGCGATCGACTCGGGATTTGGCGAACCGCAATTGCAGCTTGAAGGCCTTGGTGGGGGCCTTGTAGCTGAATGTGTAGGCTTTCGGGCGGCCTGGTTTCGGCTTGGCGGTTTCTTTGCGGACGTTTTCGCGGGTAATGCCGCCTTCGCGGGCGATTTTTTCGACCAGGGCGACCATTTTCTGCGGGTCTCCCTGTCTAACTACCTGTAAAAGCAGCGACTTAGAGTGAATGTCGGCCAGCCGACAAAGATTTTTGACGTCTTCCGGGATTCCGTTGAGGGAAAGCGACTCCGTGACCGCGGTCCGCGACTTCCCCAACCGCCGCGCCATGTCCTCGTGGGTGTAACTGCACCTGGACGCGAGCGACGCGAGCGCTTCTGCTTCTTCGAAGGGCGTCAGGTCCTTGCGCTGGATATTCTCGATGAGCGCAATCTCGATGACCTCGTTGTCGTCCGATTCGCGGATGACGATCGGCACTTCCCGCAGCCCGACCTGCACGGCGGCCTGATAGCGGCGCTCGCCGGCGATGATCTGGAATCGCGCGCCGCGCTGCCGGACGATGAGCGGCTCGATGATGCCTTTTTCGACAATCGAGGCCATCAGTTCGGAGAGGTCGCCCATGACCTGGCGGGGCTGGTGCGGGTTGGCGTCAATCTGCTCGATTGGCACCATCCGCCCGATGGGAGTCCCCGCCGAGCTCGTGAGCGCCTCCACGTAGTGCGAGTCGTGACGCATGCGGACTGTTTCCGGCAAACCTCGCTTAGGCACGATCCATGACCTCCTCGCACAGGCGGTAGTACTCCGCCGCCCCGCTGGATTCCGGCGCGAACGCAAAAATGGATTCCTTGTACGCCGGGCTCTCCTCGAGCCGCACGCTCTTGGTGATGACCGTCTTGAAGACTTTTGCGCCGAACACCTTGTCAATCTGCGACCGAATGTCCCGCGCCAGCGCCGTGCGCTTGTCGTGCATGGTGATGACCACGCCAAGGATGTGCAGGGTCGGATTGGCGCGGCTGCGGACCTTCTCGACGGTCTCGAGGAGATCGTCGGTCCCCTCGAGCGCGAAATAGGACGACTGAATCGGAATCAGCAGATGGGTCGCGGCCACCAGGGCGTTGACCGTGAGCAGCCCCAGCGTCGGCGGGCAATCAATGACGATGTTCGGGTAGTCGGGGCGGATCGGCTCGAGACGATCCTTCAACCGGTAGTGAGCGTCGAGTTCCCCCACCAGTTTGGATTCGAGCTTCGCCAGCGCGATCCGCGACGGCGCGATGAACAGATTGGGCTGCGTCGACGGCAGGATGATGTCGGCAAACCCGCAGGTCGGTTCCACGATCGCGTCGTAGACGCTGCGGGTGATCGCCGGGACGTCGAGATACGACATCGAGCTGTTCGCCTGGGGATCGAGATCGACGAGCAGCGTCGGCTTGCCGCGCAGCGACAGCGCGGCCGCCAGGTTGATGGCCGTCGTGGTCTTCCCGACGCCCCCTTTTTGATTGGCGATGGCAACAATCATCAGTGCGTGGTGGTGGTTGCTCGCAGGATGCAAGATTGTAAGTTCAAGAGGGGCTGATTGCCAACATTTCCCACATTGGCAATGAGTTACTGGCCAAAAGATGAGATCGTGGGCTTGAAGCGGCCGGCCGGGAGGTGATCGAGGAGCTCGGCCGTGGCGGGAATTCACGGGAAAATCCTGGCAATTCTGGCAATCTTGGCAATGCCTACATCTTGTACTTCCCCATCTCGTCGGGATCCAGGCTCTCCAGCCACTTCTGGAGCCGTTCCACGTCGGCCTTGTCGGGGGCGAAGTCGTTGGTCTTGGCGTTGTCGATGACCCGGTCCTCGACGAAGATCGGCGCCCGCGCGCGGAGCGCCAGCGCAATCGCGTCGCTCGGCCGCGCGTCGACCGCCAGGGGCTCGCCGTTCACTTCCAGGTGAATCAAGCGCGTAGAAAGTGTTGTCCTTCAGGTCCGACACCACTACCTTCCGAATCTCCGCCTTCAGGTCGTGAATCACGTTCCGGAGGAGGTCGTGGGTCATCGGGCGCGGCGTCGTGATGTTCTCAATCTGCAGCGCGATGGCGTTGGCCTCCGATGCGCCGACCCAGATCGGCAGCACGCGCTGGCCGTCCCGATCGCGCAGGAGGATGATGGGCAGGTTCGTGATGGGATCCACCATCAGCTTGATTGTCATTTCGATTTGCATGCCCGATGTCCCCCAAGACCGCTACAAAGCTAGGCACACGCTCCCGCCGTGTCAAGCGAGCCGACGGTCTCGCCTTTCAGGCTGTTCGGGTTCGCGGCCGTGATGCGAACCGGGACGATGGTGCCAATCCACTCGGCCCGGCCCGCGAAGTTCACCACCGTGTTGCCGCTGGTTCGTCCTGAGAGCTCCCAATCGCGCCGCCGGCTGCGGGAATCCACCAGGACGTCCTGGATCGACCCCACGGCCTGGACGTGGAGGTCGCCCTGGATTTCCTTCTGCAGACTCTGCAGGGCGACAATCCGCCTCGTCTTCTCCCCCTCCTCGACATCGTCTTTCAGACGCTTGAGGGCGAGCGTGTTCGGTCGCGGCGAGTACTTGAACGAGAACATGCTGTGATACCGGACTTCCCTCGTGAGTGACAGGGTGGCGTCGAAGTCCTCAGCTGTCTCCCCCGGGAACCCGACGATCATATCGGTCGAAAGCGCAATGTCCGGGATGGCTTCGCGCACCCGCGAGACGAGCGCCAGGTAGTCCTCGCGAGTGTGACGCCGCCGCATCGCCGCCAGGATCCGTGAGGAGCCTGACTGAACCGGCAGGTGCAGGTGCCGGCAGACCTTGGGCAGCCGGCGCATCGCGTCGATCATCCGGCTCGTGACGTGGCGGGGGTGCGGGCTTGCGAACCGGATCCGTTCGAGGCCGTCGATGTCGCTCAGCCGCTCGAGCAGGCCGGCGAAGTCGCAGTCCATGTCCGGCGCCTGGTAGTGATTCACGATCTGCCCGAGCAGCTGGACTTCCCTGGCGCCGGTTTCGACCGCGCCGCGCGCGTCCGCGAGGATGTCGGCCACCGGCCGCATCCGCTCATGGCCCCGGGTATACGGGACCACGCAGAAGGCGCAGAACTCGTTGCAGCCTTCGATGATCGTCACGTAGGCCTTGACCGGATCGCCGCGGCGGGCGATGCCCAGCGGAAACGACACATCGCCGAGCGGGTCGAGATCGACGAGCGGCGCGTGCCGCTTGGGGGCCTGAACCGCGGAGTCGACGAGCATCGGCAGACGTTTCAGATTCTGCGTACCGATAATCACGTCAACCGCACGCGACCGTTTCAGAATCTGCGTTCCTTCCTGTTGCGCGACGCAGCCGGCGACCGCGACGATCGGCCGCTCGCCGGTTTCCAGCTCGCGCTGTTGGAATTCGCCGAGACGCGTGAACAGCTTCTCCTCGGCCTTCTCGCGAACGCTGCACGTGTTGATCAGGACCACGTCCGCCTCGAAGTCGTCGGTGGTCGGTTCGTAGCCGGCCTGATCGAGAAGCCCCGCCATCCGTTCGGAGTCGTGAACGTTCATCTGGCAGCCGTAGGTCTCGATGAAGTATTTCCTGGCCATTCGATCTTTCGCTTTCGCGCGCGGGCGACTTTCGCTTTCGCCTTTCGTGTTTTATTCGCTTGGCCGCTGGTCCGCTGGGTCCGCTAGTCCGTTGGGTCCGCTAGTCCGTTGGTCGCCAGTCCCGACTCAGTCACTGAATCGTGTAGCCCAGGGAACCAGCGGTCCAGCGAACCAGCGGTCCAGCGGCCTAGCGGACCAGCGGCCCAGCGGAGTTCCTCTTGATCATTTCGCGCGCGCTGGCGCGGACGGAGGCAGAGATTTCCGACCCTGCAATCATGCGCGCCAGCTCCTCCTCCCGTTCGCGGACGCCGAGGCGGGTCACGCTCGTGACCGTTCGCCCGCCCTTGAGCGCCTTCTCGATCCGATAGTGCGTCCCGCCGTACGCCGCAATCTGCGGGAGGTGTGTGATGCAGAACACCTGACACTCCCCCGCCAATTCCTTCAGCCGGGCGCCGACGACATCGGCGACGGTGCCGCCGATGCCGGCATCGACCTCGTCGAAGATGAGCGTCTTGCCGGGAGCGTCCGTGGACGCCAGGGTCTTGAGCGCCAGCATCAACCGCGAGAGCTCGCCGCCCGACGCGATCCGCGCGAGCGGCCGAAGGTCCTCGCCGGGGTTCGGCGAGATGTAGAACTCGGCCTCGTCTATCCCCCGCGCCGACCAGCCGTCCTGTCCCCGCGGCGCGGCAAACCTGACTTCGCAGCGGGTGCGGGTCATCGCCAGATCTCCCAACGATGCCACGAGCCGCGCGCTGAACGTCTTTGCAGCGGCCTTCCGTTTGGAGGACAGCGCCTCAGCGATGTCGGAGATAAGCCGTCCGCGCAGCCTCGAGCTCGCGGTCCAGCTCCGAGGCTCGCTCGCCGGATTGCTCGAGCGACGCGAGCTCCCGCGTCAGCGAGACTTCGGTGTCGATTACGTCCTGCAGCGTCGGTCCATGCTTCTTCTTGAGGCGCTCGAGCACCGCCAGGCGGTCTTCGACCTCCTGCAGCCTGGCCGGCGACGCGTCGAACTCGGCCGAGTACGACCGGAGGAAGTACGCGAGATCCTCGAGCTGCGGCTTCACGGTCTCGCGTGCCGACAGGTACGGCTGAAACTGCGGATCGATCGTGGCGAGCTCGCCGACGCGCTTCCAGACGGCCGCGAGCGCGGGCAGGACCGCGCCGTCGCCTTCATACAGTCCGGTGTAGGCCTCGGCACACAGGCGCTGGAGCCGCTCGGCGTTGGCCAGCACTTGCCGGCTCGTCGAGAGCTCGTCGTCTTCGCCCGGCTTCGGTGCCGCACGCCGGATCTCGGTCAGCTGAAACTGCAGGTACTCTTCGCGCCGCGCTTTCTCCCGGACGTCGAGCGCGAGCCGATCGCGCTCAGCGATCAGCGACTGGACGCGGGCGAACGCCAGGGCCGCTTTCTCGCGTTCAGCTTCGAGGCCGGCGAAGGCGTCCAGGAGGTCGAGGTGTGACGACGGGTCCAGCAGCACCTGGTGCTCGTGCTGACCGTGGAGATCCACCAACTGGGCCGCCGCATCCCGAAGTGCCGTCGATGTCACCAGCGCCCCGTTCAGGAACGCGCGGCTGCGGCCGCTCTGCGACGAGATGTCGCGCCGGACCACCAGCTCTCCTCCGGCCGGATCCTCGAAAACGGCCTCGATCGCGGCTTGATCCTCCCCCGTTCGCACCAGCTCCGCGGAGGCCCTTCCGCCAACCAGCAGCCCGACGGCCCCGACAAGGATGGATTTTCCGGCTCCCGTTTCGCCGGTCAGCACGGTCAGACCGGGCTCGAACTCCAGCTCGAGCCGGTCGATCACGGCCAGATTGCGGATGGACAGGAAGCGGAGCATGGGCCCGAAGTGCCATCTTATCAGATGTTTGACAGTGTATATGGTGCATGCTACGCTTCCCGGCACTGCGCTGTCCCAGCGGCGCGGCCAACAGCCGGGATTCGAGAATCACGGTCATACCAGGAACCATCGTTTGCAGGTCGACCCGGGGCTCCGGCCATGGGGAATGACGAAGATCGTCGTCCGGGACTGTTTCGTTGGAGGGCTGATTGCACTTGCCTTTCTTTGCGCTTGCGCAGGCTGCGCAAGGCGCGGCGCCGGGGGCTGGGACCGGCGACATCGATAGAAGCGCCGATATCGTCCGGCTGGTCGCAGACGCCACGATTATCGGGAAGCTGGTTCTGCTCATCCTCCTGATCTTCAGCGCGATTTCCTGGGCGGTCATCTTCTACAAGATCTGGTCGTTCCGGCGGGCCGAGCGGCAGACCGCGACCTTCCTCGGGGTCTTTCGCAAGAGCGCCAAGTTCTCCGAGGTGCAGGCGGTCTGCCCGACGCTGGCGGCCAGCCCGCTGGTCGGCCTGTTCCAGTCGGGCTACGCGGAGCTGAACACGCAGCTGCGGACCGACAAGAGCGACCCGGCCAAGCCGGGAGCGCCTGCGGCGCGTCCAACGCTGAAGAGCCTCGACGCGGTCGATCGGGCGCTCCTGCGTGCGAGCGCCGTCGAACTGGGCAAGCTGGAGAACCGGGTGCCGTTCCTGGCCACGACCGCGAGCATCACCCCGTTCATCGGGCTGTTCGGGACCGTGTGGGGGATCGTGATCGCGTTTCAGGGGATCGCGTCGGCGGGCAACACCAGCCTCGGCGTCGTCGCGCAGCCGATCGCCGAGGCGCTGATTGCCACCGCCGCCGGGCTGTTCGCGGCGATTCCCGCGGTGTATTTCTACAATCACTTCACCTACAAGGTGAAGAAGTTCGCGACCGAAATGGACGACTTCTCGCTCGAGTTCCTGAACATCTCGGAGCGGAACTTCACGTGATGCCGGGACCGATCGCTGCCGATGCCTAAGGTTCATCAAACCGGCGCCAACGGATCGGGCCGCCGCGGCCGCGGCGCGCGAGTTGCCTCGTCGCTCGCCGAGATCAACGTCGTCCCGCTCGTGGACGTCATGCTGGTGCTGCTGGTCATCTTCATGGTGACCGCGCCGATGATGCAGCAGGGATTCAACGTCAACCTGCCGCAGGCGCGGCGCACCGATCCGATCAACACGCAGCCGATCTACGTGACGATTCCAGCCGACTTCCAGCAGCGGCGGTTCGTGCAGATTGGCGAAGAACCCGTGCGGCTCGAGGTGCTGTCCGAAAGGGTGAGGCAGGCGATCCTGCCCCGCCAGGACAAGTCGCTGCTGATCCGGATGGATGCCGCGGTTTCGGCGCAGGATATCTACACGGTGATCGACGAGCTGAAACGCGCCGGGCGTCGAGAAGGTGGGTTTGTCGGCGAAACCGGTGGAAGGCAGGCGGTAGCCGATGCAGGAATCGGTCAGCGCGATTCTGGACGATCGGGCCCGCGAGGCCGAAGGCATCAGCCGCATGCTGATGCTCTCGATTGGCGCGCACATCCTGATCGTCGGCATGGTGTGGCTCACTCCGACAGCGTGGCGTTCGCGCCCGGCCCGGGAAGCCGCGGTGATGGAGCTGTCGCTCGGCGGACTGGAAGGTCCGAATACGGGCGGCATGACGTCGATGGCGGGCCGGGCGGTCGAGGAGATCGCGAAGCCGAACGCACCGAAGGTCGATGCGCCGCCGCCTCCGAAAGCCCCGGAGATGACCGAGTCCACCGCGGTCCCCAAGCCCCGGCCGACACCGGCGAAGCCGGTGACGAAATCGGATCCGTCGAAGGGCCGGACGCCAACGACCGGACCCGAAATCAAGACCGGCTCGGCCCGCGTCAACACCGGAGGCGCTCCCATTCAGTTCGGCGGCCTGGCCCAGGGAGGCGGTGGCGCGGGAGGCGTGCAGCTCGACGTCAAGAATTTCTGCTGCCCGGAGTATCTCGCCTTGATGGTCCAGAGGATCCGTCAGAACTGGGACGCCCGGCAGGGTGCCGGCGGCCAGCCGACGATCAAGTTCACGATTCGCCGTGACGGGATGCTGACCAATGTCGAGCTCGAAAAACCGAGCGGCCAGGAACTGCTGGATCTCGAAGCGCGCCGCGCCGTAATCAAGACCATGCAGCTGCCGCCGCTTCCACGCGAGTTCACCGAGAGCTCGCTGACCGTTCACCTGACTTTCGATTTTCAGCGCTGATGACTCCACGATCCTGTCTACCCGCTGCCGTTCTCGTTGCTTGCGCCGCCGCCCTCGGCATCGCCGCCCAACAGCCGCCCGCGCCGTCGACCCCTTCGCCGCAGCAGCAAAGCGAGGTGAGCGTGACGATTGGCAGCGGCAATCCGAGCCTGCCGCCGAAGATTGCGGTACCGCCCTTCATCGCGCTGACCAGCGACAGCGAGACCCAGACTGCCGCGAAAACGATTGGCGAGGTGCTCTGGGACGATCTGGAGTTCGAAAAAGAGTTCTACATGATTCCGCGCGACACCTATCGCACGATTCCGCAGCCCACGTCGATCGATGACGTGCCGGTCGATCGGTGGAAGGAGCTCGGCGCGGACGGCCTGCTGGTGGGCAGCGTTCGGAAGACGGCCACTGGCGTCACGGTGCAGTTCCGGCTCATCAACGTTGCGAGCGGCGCCTCGGCCATGGCGAAGGAATACACCGGCAGCCCCACCAGCATTCAGATCAATGAGTCCCGGGTCTACGCGCACACGATCTCGGATGAGATTCACAAGGAGCAGCGGGCGCTGAACGGCATCGCCCGAACCAAGATCGCGTTCACGTCCGACCGGGACGGCGAGCGGATTCGCGGGCCGGTTACCGACCGCGGCATTTCCAATCTCTACATGGCGGACTACGATGGGGCGCGCCAGCGGCGCATCACGATTTCGAAGGCATTGGACATCACGCCGGTGTGGTCACCCGATGCGCGTTCGCTCGCGTTCGGCTCGTGGCGCTCCGGCTACCAGGACATCTACATCCTGTTTCCGTATGGCGACGGGATCCTTCAGAATCCGACCAAGGGCAACGCCGCGCGGCAGAACTTCCTGCCCGCCTTTTCACCCGATGGCACGAGAATCGCCTACACCTCGACCGGCGACGGCAACTCGGAGATCTACGTAATGAACCGCGACGGCAGCAACCGGCAGCGGCTGACCAACCATCCGAACATCGATGTCACGCCGACCTGGTCCCCGACCGGCACGCAGATCGCCTTCACGTCCGATCGGACCGGCACGCCGCAGATCTACATCATGAATGCCGATGGAACCGGGCTGCAGCAGATCACCCGCGAGTCGGCGTGCGATCGGCCGACATGGTCGCCGGCGCCGCTGAACGAGATCGCCTATTCCTCGCGCGCGGGCGGCGGGAACATCATCAAGATCTTCGACTTCGCGACGCGGGGCACGCGGGCGCTGACCGACGCGATCGGCAACAACGAGAGCCCGGCGTTCTCGCCGAACGGCCGGCACGTCGCGTTCGTCTCGACCCGCGCCGGCAAGGAACAGATTTTCACGATTCACCGGGATGGGAGCGGAATTCGGCAGATCACGCGAACCGGCACGAACCGGTATCCCAACTGGTCGAAATAGGAAACTCGCGGGTTCGCGGTTCGCGGGCTCGCGGGTTCGGAGACTCTGTAGGGCTGGGTCTTAGACCCAGGCTCAGTCTGAGGTTCTCAAGCACCGTTCAAGGAGCGATTGAGCTGAGATGATGACGCATAGACAGCACCTCTGCTGCGTGGTTGTAATGGTTCTGGCGGTCGCGGGCGGGTGCGCCAAGAAGGCGCCGCCCGTCGCGCGCGTCTCGCCGCCTCCGCCGCCGCCCCCGGCCGACTCGCGGCCGCCGGCGCCGCCGACGCCGGTCGAGGAGCCGCGGCCCGTGCCGCCCGAGCCGGTGGCGGAGGATCCAATCGCCTCGCGGGACATCGGGGATATCAACAAGAACTCTCCGTTCCAGCCGGTGTTCTTCGCGTTCGACAGCTCGGACGTCGACGCCCCGGCACAGCAGGCGCTGAACACCAACGCCGAGATTATGAAGAAGTATCCGAGCTGGGTTGTTACGATCGAGGGGCACTCCGACGAGCGCGGGACCGCCGAATACAACCTGGCGCTCGGCGAGCGCCGCGCGATGTCGGCGCGGACCTATCTGGTTTCGCTCGGCCTGTCGGCGGATCGACTGCGCACCGTGAGCTACGGCAAGGAATTCCCGTTCGATCCCGGCCACGACGAGGCGGCCTGGGCCAAGAACCGGCGGGCGCAGTTCGTGCTTACCAGCAAGTGAACGAGAGATGCGAGGAGACGCAACTATGAGACGGATGAGCGCGGCGGCAGTGGTGGTCGGGGCCGTTCTGCTCGCGCCGCAGGCCGCCTCGGCCGCCAGCAAGGAACAGCAGCTGCTCATGGCCGAGCTGCGAATCATGCAGCAGAACCAGCAGCAGCTCGCGCAGAGTCTGCTCGCGCTCGCCGAAACCCTGAAAACGGTCAGCGGACGTCTGGACGATCAGGCGGCGACCAGCCGCAAGGCGCTGGCCGATCAACGCCTGCTGATCGAAGGCATGACCGACACGGTGCGGACCCTGCGTGAAAAGTCCGACGACACCAACGTGCGGCTGTCGTCGATCACGCAGGAGCTCGAGTCGATCCGCCAGACGATCTCGTCGCTGCCCCCGCCCTCGGCCGCCGCCGTGCCGGCAGGAGAACCGGCAGCCGATCCGGCGGCAGCCGCCCCCACCACAGCGACGCCGTCGGTGGCTCCGACCACCTCCGCTCCGCCGCCCAACGTGTCGCCGCAGCGGACCTACGACAGCGCGTTCTCCGACTACACGGCCGGCCAGTACGACCTGGCGATCGATGGCTTCAGGACCTTCCTGAAGTATTTCCCGCGCCACATGAATGCCGACGACGCGCAGGTGAATATCGGGAACGCCCTGTACACCGCGGGTAAGTTCAAGGAAGCGGCGGCGGAGTACCAGCGCGTGATCACGGACTACCCGAAGACCGACAGCGTCCCCACCGCTTATTACAAGCTGGGACTCACCTACAACCAGCTCAAACAGCCGGATCTGGCGCGGAAGGCCTTCGAAGCCGTAACGCAGGGGTATCAGGGAACTCCCGAGGCAACGCTCGCCAAGCAGGCGCTCGATCGACTCGGGAAGTAGTTCTCAGCTTCCAGCTTCCAGCTACCCAGCCCCTGCTAATCAGGGGCTCGAACGGGTTAGCTGGAAGCTGGTAGCTGGAAGCTGACTCAGAACGGAATATCGTCGTCGGTGAGCTCGGCGCCGGGCTCGAGCATGTGCTCTTCCGACGGCCCCGCGCTGCGCTGCTGCTGGCGTCCGGCGCCGCCGCCCCCGCCCATCCCTCCGAGCAGCACGATCCGATCGCCGCGAATCTCGGTGGTGTACCGCTTGTTGCCGTCCTTGTCGTCCCACTGGCGGGTCTGCAGACGGCCTTCCACGTAAATCTGCTTGCCCTTCGTCAGGTACTCGTTGAGCGACTCCGCGGTCTTCCCCCACAGCACGACCCGATGCCACTCGGTCTTCTCCTGACGCTGGCCTGCCTTGTCGTTCCAGACCTCCGTCGTGGCGAGGTTGATCGTCGCGACCGGGGATCCGCCCGGCGTGTACCGCAGTTCCGCGTCACGTCCGAGGTTGCCGACCAGAATCACTTTGTTCACGCTGCCCATCTACTGAATCCCTTCTGAGGACCGGTTGGTTGAGGAGCCCGCCTCGAGCTCCACTTCACGTCTTTTCAAGAGTCCGGCCATTCTGATGGGCCGGCATTCCCGCGTCAAACCGAATCTGCGCCTCAAGAGTACGCGGAAATCGCCATCTCGGCGCGCATCGAAACGTGCGCAATCTGCGCGGCGTCGATCAGGACTTCCTCCCGTAGCGATCCTCCAGCCGGACGACGTCGTCGAGCTCCGGCGTCGAGACCTCGAAGATGTCGCAGTCTTCGATCGCGGTCATGCGGTGGACTGTCGGCGGCGTGATGTGGACGGCCTCGCCGGGCTTCATCTCGCGCTTGACCAGCTCGTCGCCTTCCTTGATCTCGAACAGCATCTTCCCGGACCAGAGGAAGATCGTCTCGTCCTTCTTGTTGTGGTACTGGAGGCTGAGCGCGTGCCCGGCGTTCACGTGAATCAGCTTGCCGACGTATTTATCCGTCTTCGCCCAGTGCAGCTCGTAACCCCAGGGCTTCTCTACTCGGTTCATGATCGCTCTCGTTTCCTTTCGGCTTCACCGCTTCGTCCTGCGGCGTCAGGATGTCGGTCAGCGCCTTCTCGACGTCGGCCGGGGTGCCCGCTCTGAGCGCCCGCCCGGCGACGCGCCGCGCCTCGGCGGCGCTGACGCCGCGCAGCAGCTGTTTGGCGACCGCGATCGCCGTCGGCGCCATGCTGAACTCGGTCAGGCCCAGGCCGACCAGCAGCGTCAGCAGCGCCGGGATCGGCGGCCATCTCGCCGCAGACCGCGACCGGGATGCCATGGCTGCGGGCGGCGCGCACCACCAGCCGGATCATCCGCAGGATCGCGGGATGGAGCGGCTCGTACAGGCGTGACACGCGGTCGTCGGTGCGATCGACCGCCAGGCAGTACCTGAATCAGGTCGTTGGTGCCGATGCTGAAGAAATCCGCCTCCGCGGCGAGCAGATCGGCGGTCAGCGCCGCCGACGGCACCTCGATCATGACGCCGATCGGCACCTCGGGCACCGGCATGCCGCGCGCCATCAGCGTGTCGGCGGCGCGGCGCACGGCGGCCCTTGCCGCTCTCAGCTCGTTCACGCCGGACACGAAGGGGAACATGATCCGGAGCGGGCCGTGGCGCGCGGCGCGCAGCAGGGCTCTCAGCTGCGCCTGGAAGATCTCGTCGAGAGCGAGGCTGAGCCGGATCCCGCGCAGGCCGAGCGGCGTGCGCGCCCCTTCGACGCCCGCGTGCTCGATCCGGAGCTGCGGCTCGCTGACGTCGAACGTCCGCACGGTCACACGGCGGCCGCCGGCGCCCTCGATCAGCCGGCGGTAGGCAACGTACTGCGACTCCTCGGCGAGCGCTGCCCTGGCCGCCGCCGGCGAGCAGGAACTCCGATCGGAACAGCCCGATGCCTTCGGCCCCGCGCTCCGCGCCCGGCCCGCATCGTCAGGCGCTTCGATGTTGGCCTCGAGCCGGATGCAGACGCCGTCCTGGGTGACTGCCGGCAAGGCCCGGTATTCGTCGAGCGACTGCTCGTAGGCTTCGCCGGTGACGTCGCCTGGTGGTGACCTGCGCCAGCGCCTGCTCGTCGGGATCGACGATGACCTCGCCGGAGGATCCGTCCACCGCCACGTTCGCGCCCGGCGCGATCACCGCGCTCGCATTGTGCAGGCCGGCGACGGCCGGGATATGGAGCGATCGCGCGAGGATGGCGGTGTGATAGGTCCAGCTGCCCGCGTCGGTGACCAGTGCGGCCAGCATCGACCAGTCCAGCTGCGCGATCACCGACGGCGTGACCTCGTCGGCGACGAGCACCATCGGCTCCTCGAGTCCCGTGAACGGATCGCCGGCCTCTCCGGCGGTGCGCAGGTTCATGCAGAGCCGGCCGACGACGTCGGCGACGTCCCCCTTTCGCTCGCGCAGATAGGAGTCCTCGGCGCGATCGAAGACGGCGGAAATCTGCTGCAGCGAGCGTTGCAGAGCGGATTCCGCGTTCAGCCGTTCCTCGCGGATGATCGACGCGGCGCAGCTCGATCAGCATCGGATCGTCGAGCATGAGCAGCTGCGCGTCGAAGAGGTAGACGTGGTCCGCGCCGGCCGAATCGGCGATCCGCTTCTTGATCTGCTCGATCTGCTCCCGCGAACGCGTCTGCGCCAGTTCCAGCCGTTCGAGCTCGCGCGGGACCAGCGCCGGCAGGCACGCGGAATCGCAGCTCGCGAGTGCTGCGCTTCAGCACGAGCGCGCGGCCGACGCCGATTCCTGGTGAAACGCCGAGACCCTTCAGATGCATGGTGATTCGTCGAATCCACGCTCGACCAGCGCTCGCAGCGTCGCAATCGCATCCACTTCGTCGACGCCGTCGGCGCTGATGGTGAGGCTGGTGCCCTGCGCCGCCGCGAGCAGCAACAGCCCCATGATGCTCTTTCCGTCCATTTCCTGGGTGCCGCGCCTCACCCGGACGCGGCTCTGGAACGCGCTGGCGGTGTGGACGAAGCGGGCCGCCGCACGGGCGTGCATGCCGAGCGCGTTGGTGATGGTCACCGCGCAGGCCGTCATGCCTTCTGCCCTTTGAGCAGCTCCGACGCGACCCAGATCGCATTCCGGCCGTGCTCGCGCATTTCGTGCGCCAGCGCCTGGAGATCCATGCCGCGGCTGCGGACGCGCCAGCTTGATCAACATCGGCAGGTTGACGCCGGTGATGACCTCGACGTCCGGGCGAGACGATAGGTGACGGCCAGGTTCGCCGGCGTGCCGCCGAACATGTCGGTCAGCACCAGGACCGGGACGGGCGAAGCGCTCCGCACCTTCGGGCTGCCCGGCCGACGTCCGCACCCGCTCGATCGCCCGTCCGATCTCCTCGCGCGCCCGATCGACATCGTCATGCCAGCCGATCGCCACCGCGGTGAAATGCGGCAGGTCGCCGACGATCATCTCGGCCGAGTTCACGAGCTCGGTCGCCAGCTGCCCGTGCGTGACTACGACGACTCCGAGTTTCATCGCTTCCTCATCGGGCCCCGCCTTCGCGCTCCGCGCTTCGGCGCGGCAGGCGCGCTGCCGTCGCGACCTGCGACCCCGACCCCGCGAACCGCGACTTATTCATTGCCAATGTCCCGGTGCTTGACCCGCACGCGCACGCCCTGGATCCCCGCCAGCCCCTTCTTCAGCGACTCGGCGATCGCCACCGATCGATGACGGCCGCCGGTGCAGCCGATGCCGATGGTCAGGTACGACTTCCCTTCCGCGACATACTGCGGCACGAGGAACTTCAGCAGGTTGAGCGTGTGCTCGAGGAACTCGTGGGTCGCCTCCGACGCGATCCAGATACTCGAGCACCTCGCGGATCCCGGCCGGTATGCGGCCGCAGCTCGGGCACGAAGTGCGGGTTCGGCAGAAACCGCACGTCGAAGAGCAGATCCGAGTCCACCGGGATTCCGTGCTTGAAGCCGAAGCTCAGGATCGTCACGACCAGCTGCGCGCCCGGCGCCCGGCCGCTGGCGACGCCGGTGAACACGTGCCGCAGCTCGTGGACGGTCATCTCGGTGGTGTCGACGATGTGATCGGCCATCCGGCGGATCGCGGCCATGGCCCGCCGCTCCTCGCGAATCCCTTCGAGCGCCGATCGATCGGGCGCGAGCGGATGCGGGCGGCGGGTTTCGCTGAACCGGCGCACCAGGGTCGGTTCCGCGGCATCGAGGAAGATCAGCACCGGGTCCAGGCCGCGCGTCGCTCTTCAGCTTGCGGTAGATGCCCGGGAACTCGCCGAGCATCCGCCCTTCGCGAACGTCGACCACGACCGCCGCGCGCGCGATCTCCGAGCCGGCGCGGAGCGTCAGCTGCGCAAGCGTGGGCAGCAGCATCACCGGCAGGTTGTCGACGCAGAAGTAGCCCAGGTCCTCGAGCGCGCGCATCGCCTGCGACTTGCCGGATCCCGACACCCCGGTCAGCACGACGAACCGCGAGCTGACCGCGGTCCGCGCCGCGCGCCGCGCCGCGTGGCGCTTCTCGCGCTTCACGGGCTTCTGCGTCTCGCGGGCTCTCGCGCTTCACAGATCGTCTCCCTGTTCGATGCCGGCTCCCGCCTCCATGTGACGGGTGAGGCGATCGACCAGCATCCGGGCCGCATGTGCGCCGCGGGCGCGCAGCAGCTGGTTGCGGGCGGCGACCTCCACGATGATGGCGACGTTCCGGCCCGGCGCCACCGGCATGCGAATCATCGGGATCAGTGACGCCGAGCACGTCGTACCGCGCGTCGTCCAGCCCGAGCCGGTCGTACTCGCGGCCGGGCTCCCAGCGTTCGAGCTGGACGACCAGCTCGACCCGCTTGGACGGTGCGCGTCGAGGCGACGCCGAAGAGATCCTGGATGTTGATCAGGCCCAGGCCGCGAATCTCCATGTGATGCCGCGTCAGCTCGGGACAGCTGCCGAGCACGAACGACTCGGCGCGGCAGCGCAGCTCCACGGCGTCGTCGGCGACCAGCCGATGGCCGCGGACGACGAGATCGAGCGCGCACTCGCTCTTGCCGATGCCGCTCTCGCCGATCATCAGGACGCCCAGGCCGAGGATGTCCATCAGCACGCCGTGGATCGTCGTGCGCGGGCGCGAGCAGGTTGTCGAGCACGCTGCCGAGCCGCGACATCGCGTGCGGCGTGCCGTTTGCGGTACGCAGCAGCGGGACGGCCATGCGCTCGGCCGACTCGGACAGCGCGGCCGGCGGATCGAACCCTTGCGTGATCAGGACCGCGGGAATGTCGTGGCGAATAGAGTCGGGCGAGCGTGGCGTCCCGGGCTTCGGGGCTCAGCGACTCGAGGTAGCGGATCTCGCTTTCTCCGAAGACCAGCACCCGTCCGCCCCGGACGGCGGCATCGAATCCGGACAGCGCGAGCCCGGTCTTCTGCGGATACGGGTTGGTGACGCGGCGACTGAGCCCGGCCGATCCCGCGAGGAGCTCGACCTGGAGCGCGGCCGTCGAGCCGGCGCCCAGTTCATCGAGCATCATCGGCCACCGTAACACCGGCGGGTCGGGTGGGAGCAGTCATGGGAGCGCCACCGACGGAAGGCGTCGCGTCCGTCTCTAGTCCGGTTCGATCAGTCCGAGCTGCCCGTCCTTGCGCCGGTACACGATGCTGAGCACGGAGGACTCCGGATTGCGGAACACGATGAATGATTCGGTGCTCTGTTCGATCCGGAGCGCGGCATCGTCGACGGACATCGGCTTGATCGCATAGCGCGTGGCGCGAATCACGCGCGGGACTTCCGGCTCGGACCGCTCGGCTCGCGGCGGCCGGATGGCATCGGCGGCACGGAGGGTCCGCGGCACACGCCGGCGCGTGTCGCTCCGCTTGCGCTCGCTCCACTTGCCCTTGACCTTCTTGGCCTGCTGCTCCACTTTCTCGATCGCCTGCCGGACCGACAGGTTCCACGCGTTGCCTTCCCCGAGCCCGCGCATCAACTTGTCGCCGCGCGCATGGAGGATGATTTCGGTCCGGTGCCGGTATTTCTCGAGGGTCAGGATGACGGTGGCGGAAAGCGCGCTGTCGTTGAGGAGACGTTCCACCCGGTCGAGCCGTCGTTCGATGAGTTGCCGGAGCGTCGGGGTGATGTCGACGTGCCGGCCGGTGATGTCGAGTCGCATACGTTCAGCTTCCAGTTGCCAGCTTCCAGCTTCCAGCTTCGGGTCGTGCTGGAAGCTGACAGCTGGCAGCTGGAAGCTCTAGAAAAGCACTTTTCTCTGATTCGACGTCGGAATCTTCAGCTCCTCGCGGTACTTGGCGATGGTGCGGCGCGCGAGCATCAGTCCTTCCTTCTGGAGGATGCTCACGATTTTGGAGTCGCTCAGAGGTTTGCGCGGGTCTTCGTTCTCGATGATCTTCCGGATGCGCTGCTTGATCGTGACCGACGAGACGCTCTCGCCGTACGAGCTGCTGATGCCGCTGTGGAAGAAGTACTTCATCTCGAACACCCCTTGCGGGGTGTGCATGTACTTGTTGTTCACGACGCGGCTCACCGTCGATTCGTGCATGCCGATGTCGTTGGCGACGTCGCGCAGCACCAGCGGCCGCAGGTACTCGATTCCCTGATCCAGGAACTCGCGCTGGAAATTGATGATGCTCGTCGCGACCTTGTGAATGGTCTTCTGCCGCTGGTCGACCGACTTGATCAGCCACAGCGCCGAGCGGAACTTGTCCTTCACGTAGGCCCGGGTCTCGCCCGCTTCCTCGGTCCCGGCCTGACCGCTCTTGTCGAGGAGCCGGCGGTAGACCGGGCTGATCCGCAGCTGCGGCAGCCCCTCCTCGTTCAGCATCGCCACGTATTGATCCTCGACCTTCACGACGTACACGTCGGGGATGACGTACTGCGACTGCGACGGGTTGTAGCGGCTGCCCGGTTTGGGATCGAGGTTCCGGATGATCTCGATGTGGGTCTTCAGTTCCTCGATCGGCATGCCGAGCTTGCGCGCGATTTCGGGGACCTGGTGATTCTGCAGCAACCGCAGGTGCTCGGTGACGATCTTCTCTGAAGGCTCGCCCTCAAGACCGAGATGCCGGATCTGCAGCCACAGGCACTCCTGCAGATCGCGCGCGGCGACACCGATCGGGTCGAACGTCTGCACGTGCTGCAGCGCCTTCTCGACCTCGGCGACCGGCCACTCGCCCATCGCCGCAATCTCTTCGACCGACGCCACCAGGTAGCCGTCGTCGTCGAGGTTGCCGATAATCGCCTTGCCGATCTCCTTGACCCCTTCGTCCTCGGTCTGCAGCGAAAGCTGCCACAGCAGGTGATCGGCGAGCGAGGCAGCCGACGAGAGTGTGTTCTCGATCGGCGGCAGCTCCTTCACTTCCGAGGGCGTCCGCGAGCGGTAGCCGTCGTCGAGGTAATCGCCGAAAAAGTAGTCGTAGTCGGCGTCGTCCCAGGTGTCGGGCTTTTCGACCGCGGGCTGGGCTTCCTGCTTTTCGGGCTGCTGCTGTTCGGCGGGCTGCAGCTCCTCGGTTGGAACCTCCTCGAGCAGCGGGTTCTCGACCATCTCCTGGTTGAGCAGATCGGCAAGCTCGAGTGTGGACATCGGCAGCAGCTTGATCGCCTGCTGCAGCGACGGCGTCAGAATGAGCTTCTGAACGAGTTTTGTGTGCAGTTTCTGCGAGATTGCCATGGTTCCGTTACGTCGCCCGCCTCATCAATCTTAGTCCAATCGGAACTCGGAGCCGAGGTAAATCCTCTTCACCTGCTCATCGGCGGCCAGGCTTTCCGGCGTTCCGCTGCGATATATCACGCCGTCGTGAACGATGTAGGCGCGGTCGGTTATCCGCAGCGTTTCCCGCACGTTGTGGTCGGTGATCAGGACCCCGATCCCTCGCGATTTGAGGTGGAAGATGATCTTCTGGATGTCGGTGACGGCGATGGGGTCGATACCGGCGAAGGGCTCGTCGAGCAGCATGAACTGGGGGGACAGGACGAGCGCGCGCGTGATCTCGACCCGGCGGCGTTCCCCGCCGGACAGGGTGTAGGCGGCCGACTTCGCGAGCGGCGTCAGGCCGAGCTCTGCGAGGAGCTCGCGCATGCGGCGATACCGTGCCGCGGAGTCCAGGTCGAGCGTTTCCAGGATCGCGAGCAGGTTCTGCTCGACCGTCAGGCCCCGGAAGATTGACGGCTCCTGAGGCAGGTATCCGATGCCCCGGCGCGCGCGGACGTACATCGGGTCCCCGGTGATGTCCGCGCCGTCGAGGAGTACCCGGCCGGAGTCCGGGGACGCCAGGCCGACGACCATCGAGAACGTTGTCGTCTTGCCGGCACCGTTCGGACCGAGAAGACCGACGACTTCACCGGAGGAGATCTCGAGGTTCACGCCCCGCACCACCGTCCGGCCGCCATAGGACTTCGTGAGATCTTCTGTGCGGAGGATCGCCATTCAGGATGGCCGGGTCTGAAGACCCGGCCCTACTTTGAGCCGCACTGCCGGAGCTTCACGGGCGCGACCAGGTTGTTCTTCATGATGGTGGACTCGGCATCACGACGGAACGTGACCTCGGTCGCATAGCTGACGCTGCATTCGTTGGCTGTCTTCTTCTCTTCGATTTCCACCGGCGCTCCGGTCATCACATAAGTCTGATCGGCGGGCGTGTAGACAAGATGCTGTCCGATCACGGTGCGGATGTTCTCTTTGACCACCACCGACCGATCCGCCTCCGCACGATCGATTTCGCCTCCCCCCGGCTTGAGGAACAGCTGAATCTGTTCGGCCGTGACATCCCCCTGCGTGCCGACCATATGGGCCTTCGCCGTCGGCCCTGAAGTGTACGTCGCCAGGCGCTTCGCATCGTCGTACACCAGTTGGTCGGCCGTCGCGATCGTCTGGACCGGCTGTTTCTTCTGGGTCTTCGAATCTGTCTCGTCGAAGAACATGACGGAGCTGACGTGGCCGCGTGAGGTGAGGTTCCCGCTGCGATCGTCGACGACGATGGTGTCCCCCTGAATCTGGGTCTGATCCTGCCAGAGCCGGGCGGCGCCGGTGTAGGTCGCCACGCCGGCGGCGCCGTCGTAATCCAGCTGCTTCGAAGTGACGTTGACCGGCTGGTCCTGTTTCATGATCGACGGCGTGCGCCCGCCTTCCGCAGGCCTGTTGCCTTGTCCTGGCGCGGCGGGCGCGGCTGACGGCCCTTTTGCCGGCTCCTGACCGCGCGAGGGCTGCACGGAGCTCCTCACATCCGTATCGGCCTTGAGCTTCTTGGACGTGATCCCGACGGTGATGGTGCGCGCGTTGACGAGGATTCGGCCGTCGTTCACCGACGGGGGCGGGCCGGGATCGCCAGGCGAGAAGGTGAGCTCGAACGTGTCCTGCGCCGCCTGATGAACGGCGCGCTGGCCGTCCGCGGTGGTGTCGCCGTCAACGATGTGCACGTTGCCGCGGAAGTCGGCTCGTTCAACCGCGCCGAGCCCGGGCTGGGTCTGCACCACGAGCTGCTGCGAGCGCGCGGTGCGCTCCGAAGCCGCTGGTCCGCCGCGCCGCGCGGCCCGCATCTCCCGGTACGAGACGGTCCCAGCAAACGTCGCCGTCTGCAGACCGTTCGGGCCGCCGCCATTCAGCGTCGCCGACGTGATGCGCTTGGCCGGCGCGTCAGCCGAGGCCGGCAGGTCGACCTGCACGTTGTCGACCGCGTTGAGACCGATCACGGTCGAGCCGTCGGCGCTCATCGTGAGGTCGATCGTCTTTGCTGCGATCCGGCGGTCACCGGCGCCGCCTCCGAGCTGGACGACTGCGTTTTCGACGAGGTGCGAGTGCTGAATCGTGCGGCCGTCGGCCGCATACACCAGGTCGATGTCGCGCGCGGACATTCCCTGCGCGCCCGAGGCTCCCGGGGAACCGGTAATCCGGCTGTTCCCGCGGAGCGCCATGCTCTGAATCAGCTTGTCGTCCGGCGTCATCTGCACGGTGAGCTCGGTCGCATCCAGCGTGCGGCCTTCACCCACCACGTGAGCTCCCTCGGTGAGCTTCAAGTAGTGGTCGTTCCGCGCCATTCCGAAAGCCTTCGCTGTTGCCTCGAGAGCTCCCTGCCCTTTCTCATCGGGTTTGACGGTCACGTGGGCCTTGTCCAGCAGCCAGATCACGTTACGCCCCTTGTCGTAGCTCGCGCCGACGCCCGATCCGCTCAGCCGGCCTTTCGTGAACTGCACGTCCCCCGGGACGTTCAGCATGCCCGTGCGCTCGTCGTAGATGGCCTGTTGGCTCGTGATCTCGAGGCCGTCGCTCGTGCGGAGCTTCGCCCCTTTGGTCATGGTGGCGGTCTGCAACTGCTTGTCGGTGCCCGTCGGGACGATGACCTCCATCTCTCCGCCCGAGACGATCATCGTGCGCCCGTTGCGGTCCGGGAGCGTCAGCTCGGCTTCCTTCAGAAGGTGCCGGCCGTCCGGATAGATGAAGTCGCTCTGCGCAGTCAGCTCGAAGGTGAGGTTCCCCTCGCTGTCCGTGCGACGCTGTTTCAGGGGGCCGAGCTCGACGACGGTCTTCTGATCGACCCGCGGCGTCTCCGGGTGGACCTTCGGGGCAGGCTGGCGCCTCAGCGCAACGTAGACGAAGCCGGCAAACACCAGCACGAACAGGGCGATCGCCAGGCGGGCGAGAGATTGCCAGCGCATCAGAGTCAGCTTCCAGCTGCCAGCTTCCGGCTTCCAGCGCTCAAACCCGTCAGACCTCCTGTACAGTGTGCGATTGATGACGCCGACGTGCCGTTGGGCCCAGGCGTTGTGCGTCCAGCAGTGCGCTGTGTCGAATGAGATCGAAAGCTGGAAGCTGGCAGCCGGGAGCTGGCAGCTTCTTATTGTAAATCCCCGTCCAGCGACCGGATGTCGCAGACGTTGAGCTCGAGGTAGGTTTCCCCCTGGTATTCGTTGCGGTCGAGGGAGAAGGCCAGGTTGACCCCGGCGCGGTGCTTCTCGAGGAAGTCGGCGCGCTCCGCGGCACGCCAGGCGATCGCCCGGAACCGGCGCCCCTGCTGGCTGAAGGTCATCTTCAGGTGACGTTCCTTGAGGGTCCGGGGACCGTCCACGATCTCCACCGGGGCGGCGTGGAAAACCGGCCGCGGATTGCCCATCCCGAAGGGACCCATCGCATCGAGGCCGCGGACGAGATCATGGGTGATGCCGTTCAGTGAGAGCGGCCCGTCGATCCGCAGGCGCGGCCGCAGCTGATCGGGGTGCAGGACCTCATCCGCCCACGCATTGATGCGTTGACGGAACTCCGGCACGCGCGCCGCCTCCATGGTCAGCCCTGCAGCCTGGCGATGGCCGCCGAACCGGACGAAGAGATCCGAGCAGCGCTCGAGCGCATCGAGCATGTCGAAGTCCGAAATGCTGCGGCAGGACCCGTGGGCGACGTCGCCATCAATCGAGAGCACGATCGAGGGCTTGTGATAGGTGTCGACGAGCTTCGACGCGGCGATGCCGATCACACCGCGATGCCAGCCGGGTCCGCCGACGACCAGGACGTTGTGCGCGCCCACGGCCGGATCGGTTTCAATCGCCTTTCGCGCCTGCGCCACGAGGTCGGCCTCCTCCTGCTGCCGCTTCAGGTTCTCCTCGTTGAGTTGTTCGGCGAGCGCACGCGCTTCGTTCTCGAGCGCGTTGTCGGTCGAGAGCAGGAGGCGCGTGGCGATGTCCGGCGTGCTCATGCGGCCGGCCGCATTCACCCGCGGCGCCAGCATGAACGCGACCTGGTAGGAATCGATCGTCTTGCCGGTGAGGCCGCAGCAGTCGAGCAGCGCGCGGAGCCCCACGGTGTGCGGACCAGTGCTCAGCGATGCGAGACCGAATCGCGCGATGACCCGGTTCTCCCCGACGAGCGGCACCACGTCCGCGAGTGTCCCGATTGCCGCGATTTTCACGAATGCCGGCAGCCACTTCTGCCGCCCGGCCCGCGAACACAACGCCTGGACAAGCTTGAGCGCGACCCCGACGCCGGCCAGGTATTTGTCCGGATAGCTGCAGTCGTGACGCTTCGGGTTCAGGACCGCGACGGCGACCGGCAGCTCGGTGTCCGGCTCGTGATGATCGGTGATGATCAGGTCGACCCCGAGCTCCCTCGCCCTGGTCGCGGCCTCGATGCCGCGGATTCCGCAGTCCACCGAGACGACGAGCGAAACGCCGTCCGCGCGGAGCCGTTCGATGGCGGCGGGCTGCAGGCCGTAGCCGTCCTTCAGCCGTTCGGGAATGAAGTGGACCACGTCTCCGCCGAGCATTTCGAGCGCGCGCCGCAGGATCACGGTGGAGGTGATGCCATCCACGTCGTAGTCGCCATGAATCGCAATGCGCTCGCGCCGGGCGATGGCCTGCTCGAGCCGCTCGACCGCCGCCATCATCCCGGTCAGCTTGAACGGATCGTGCAGATGATCCAGCGACGGCTGCAGGAAGCGCCGCGCGGTCTCAGGATCGTCGAACCCGCGCAGGCACAGGAGGCGAGCAACGGTCGGGTGCAAGTCGAGCGCGCTTGCGAGGGCCGCGGCTTGCGCGTCGTCGCACGGGAGATGTTGCCAGACCAGGGTTTTCATGCGGGTCCTGGCCGCGGGCCGGCCAGCTTCTGGGTATCGATGAAGGCCTGGTCCTCGCGGCCCATGCGGCGGAACTTCTGGTACCTGGCGGCGAGCCGGTCGTTGATGGGCACCGGCATCAGCAACGCCAACGTGGGTTCGAGCGACTGGTCCACCAGCGCGCTGGCGGCGGCCGGATCGTTGTGGGCGCCGCCGACCGGCTCCTGAATGATCTCGTCGATGAGGCCGAGCCGCAGGAGATCGGGCGCGGTTATCTTCAGCGCTTCCGCCGCTTCGACTTTGCGATTCGCGTCCCTCCACAGGATCGCCGCGCAGCCCTCGGGCGGGATCACGCTGTAGACCGCGAACTCCTGCATCAGCACGCGGTCACCGATGGCAATCCCGAGCGCGCCACCGCTCCCGCCTTCGCCGCACACGATGACGACGATCGGCACCTCGAGCATCATCATTTCGCGAAGATTGAGCGCGATCGCTTCGGCGACGCCGCGCTCCTCGGACTCGACCCCGGGGAAGGCCGCCGGCGTGTCGATGAACACGATGATCGGCCGGCCGAACTTCTGCGCGAGCTGCATGACGCGCAGGGCCTTCCGATAGCCCTCCGGCCGGGCGTAGCCGAAGTTCCGGAAGATCTTCTGTTTGGTATCGCTGCCCTTCTGATGCCCGACCACGCAGACGGGCTGCTTCTTGTATTCGGCGAACCCGCAGATCATCGCGTGATCGTCGGCGAAGCGCCGGTCGCCGTGGAGCTCGTCGAAGCCGGTGAACAGGCTGTTGACGTAATCGAGCGTGTTGGGCCGGGCCGAATGACGGGCAACCAGCACCCGCTGCCAGGGCGTGAGGCTCGAGTAGAGGTCGGTCCGGATCTCGTCGGCCCGCCGGCGGAGCGATGCAATCGATCGCAGGCGCTCCGGCGTCTGCGGCAGCATGCTCAGGGCTTCGATTTCCTTCAGCAGGACGCCGATTGGCTCTTCGAACTCGAGTAACTCTGGAGGCATATGGCTTTGCGGCTGCGTGTCCTAAGAGCTCACAGGAGGTCAGGAGATCAGGAGAAACATGACTCTACTCCCTGAACTCTTGACCTCCTGTGAGACTTCCTCGGCGCCGTCGTCATCTCAGTTCTACCGACCCGGCGCCGCAAATCTGTTCCACCTCGAGCACCAGCCGCTCGGACGGCCGGACCCGCTGCGCCACCTCCGAACGGACACGGAGCGGCTTCTCCTGGCTCTTGACGTCGAGCTCGAGAAACACGCGGCGATCGCCGCGGTGCCTGGTCAGGAGCTCGGCCAGCGCCTCGAACGTCGGCCGGCCCGCCGCGCGGCCGGACAGGTGAATCACGACTTCGCGCGTGGTCCGCTCCTTCAGCGCCGCAATCGGCAGCAGTTCGGTCGCCACGACCCGGGCCGATTCATCGTCTTTTTCGAGCTTGCCGCGCACGAGCAGCATCGCATCGGCCTCGACCAGGGCGCCGTGCTTGCTGAAGGTCTCCGGGAACACCACGATCTCGAGGCTTCCGGCGATGTCGTCCAGCATGAACACGCACATCCGGTCGCCCTTCTTGGTCTTCAGCGGCCGGAGCCCTGACACGATCCCGCCCAGCCAGATGTCCGCTTCGGAGCCGCCGAGCTCCGCCAGCCGCTTGGCGCCGAACGTCTTGAGCTCTTCGGAGAAGCGCTCGAGCGGGTGTCCGCTCATATACAGCCCGAGCGCCTCCTTCTCGAACGCGAGCTGCTGCGCCTCGACCCACGGCGCTGCATCCGGCAGTCTCACGGCGTCCGGAGCTCCATCCTCGCCGAAGCCGCCGAACAACTGTGACTGCCCCTTGTCGCGGTCGCGCTGATGGCGGCCGCCATGCTCGATCGCCTTGTCGACCGCACCAAAGAGACAGGCGCGGCGCTCGCGCACCGGCCGATGCTGTTCGCAGGCGAGCGAATCGAGGGCCCCGGCCTTGATCAGGCTTTCCAGCACGCGCTTGTTCACGAGGCGGAGGTCCGCGTGCTCGCACAGCGTGTGCAGCGAATCAATCCGGCCAAGCTCCTTCCGCACGGCGAGCATCGACAGGATCGCGCCTTCGCCGACGTTCTTCACCGCGCACAGGCCGAACCGCACGCCGTCCTTCGCCACCGTGAACGCCAGCTCGCTGCAGTTGATGTCCGGCTGCAGAATCGGGATGCCGAGCTCGCGGCACTCGCCGAGATACATCGCCAGCTTGTCGGTGTTCGCGGCTTCGATGGTGAGCAGCGCCGCCATGAAGTGCCACGGGTAGTTCGCCTTCAGGTATCCGGTCTGGTAGGCGACCCACGCGTAGGTCGTCGAATGCGACTTGTTGAAGCCGTATCCGGCGAAGTACTCCATCAGGTCGAAAATCTTGGTTGCCTTCTTCTCGTTGACGTTGTTCTTGCGCGTCCCTTCCATGAAGGCTTCGCGCTGCTTGGCCATGACCTTGGGGTCCTTCTTCCCCATGGCCTTTCGCAGCACGTCGGACTGGCCCATCGAGAAGCCGGCCAGCACCGCCGCGATGCGCATGACCTGTTCCTGATAGGCGATGACGCCGTAGGTGTCGCCGAGAATCGGCGCCAGCTGCGGCAGCTCGTACTTGACCTCGGTCTTCCCCTGCTTGCGCGAGATGAAGTCGTCCACCATCCCGCTCTTGAGCGGGCCCGGCCGGTAGAGCGCGTTCAGCGCGATCAGGTCGTCGAGACGCTCGGGCTTGGCCTTGCGCAGCAGCTCCCGCATGCCCGAGCTCTCGAACTGGAACACGCCGTAGGTCTGGCCGTCGCCGAACAGCTTGTAGGTCTTCGGATCGTCGAGCGGGATCGCATCGATGTCGAGGTCGATGCCCTCGGTCCGCTTGATTTCCTTCAGCGCGTCGCTGATCAGCGTGAGCGTGCTGAGACCGAGGAAGTCCATCTTGAGCAGGCCGACCCGCTCGACTTCCTTCATCGCCCACTGGGTGACGATTTCGTCCTTCTGGCTCTTGTAGAGCGGCACGAACTCCGTCAGCGGCCGCGGGGCAATGACGACGCCGGCGGCGTGGACGGAGGCGTGCCGGGTCATGCCCTCGAGGCGCTGGGCGACGGCCAGAAGCTCTTTGACCCGTGGATCCTTCTGCTCCAGCTCCTTGAGAGGCGGACTCTCTTCGAGTGCCTTGGCGAGGGTCATGTCGAGCGCGGGCGGTACCGCCTTGGCCACGCGGTCGGCGTCGGCGTACGGAATGTCCATGACCCGCGCCACGTCACGCACGACCGCGCGTGCCTTCATGGTGCCGAAGGTGATGATCTGCGCGACGTTTTCCCTTCCGTACTTCCTGGTGACGTACTCGATGACCTCGCTGCGGCGGCGCTCGCAGAAGTCGATGTCGATGTCGGGCAGCGACACGCGCTCGGGATTCAGGAACCGCTCGAAGATCAGGTCGTACTCGATGGGATCGACGTCGGTGATCCGCAGGCAGTAGGCGACGAAGCTGCCGGCCGCGGAGCCGCGGCCCGGGCCGACGGGCACTCCCTGCTCGCGTGCGTACCGGATGAAATCCCAGACGATCATGAAGTACCCCGGATACTTCATCTGCTTGATCATCTCGATTTCATAGGCGAGCCGCCGCTCGGTACTCGTCGATGGTGTGCTTCAGCACCCCGCGCGCCGCCAGCTCGCGCAGCCGCGGCAGCCGCTGCTCGAAACCCTCGCGGACGACGTGGTCGAAGTATTCGTCGAGCGTGAAGCCGGCCGGCACGTCGAAGTTCGGGAGGTGGTTGATCGTCCCGGACAGATCGACGTTGCAGCGCTCGGCGATCCGCACCGTATTGGCGAGGGCTTCCGGAAAGTCCTTGAAGACTCCCGCCATTTCCTCGGCGGTCTTCAGGTAGAACTGGTCGCCGTGGTACTTCAGGCGGTCCTCGTCGGCGACCGTCTTGCCGGTGCCGATGCAGAGCAGGATGTCGTGCGGCTTGTAGTCGGAGTTCTGCAGGTAGTGGACGTCGTTGGTGATGACCAGGTTGAGGTTCAGGTTCCTGGCGATCGGCTGCAGGCCGACGTTGACGATCTGCTGCTCCTCGATGCCCTGGTACTGCATTTCGAGGAAGAAATTGTTCGGACCGAGGATGTCGCGGTACGCGGCTGCCGCCTGCAGCGCCTTGTGCTGCTGCTCGCTGCGGATCCCGGTTGCGACTTCACCCTTGAGGCAGCTGCTCAAGCCGATCAGACCGGTAGCGTGCTGCGCCAGCAGGTCCTTGTCGATCCGCGGCTTGTAATAGAAGCCCTCGGTATAGCCGGCCGAGACCAGCTTGATCAGGTTGTGATATCCCTCCCGCGTCTCCGCCAGCAGCACCAGATGGTTGGCGGTTTCGCCCGGCGTGCCGCTCTTCGTCCGCCGATCGCCGGGCGCGACATACACCTCGCAGCCGAGGATCGGATTGATCCCCCGCTTTCTCGCCTGATCGTGGAACACGATCGAGGAGAACATGTTGCCGTGCTCGGTAATGGCCGCCGCCGGCATCTTCAGCTGCACCACGCGGTCGAGCAGCTCCTCGATGCGGCAGGCGCCGTCGAGGAGCGAATACTCGGAGTGCAGATGGAGATGGACGAACTCAGACATTTGACAGCGACGCCATCAACTCCCAACTTCCAACTCCCAACTCCCAAGGGGAGCCTTCCGAACAACGGGGTGAAAGTCCGCCAACAAGCGTGCTGATACGACTTTCACCTGGTCGGTCGAACGGCTTTCCCTTGGGAGTTGGAAGTTGGGAGTTGGGAGTTGTCATGATCGCGCGTTACTCCCATTCGATCGTGGAGGGCGGCTTCGAGCTGATGTCGTACACCACCCGGTTAATCCCCTTGACCTCATTCACAATCCGCGACGAGATGGTCGCGAGCAGGTCGTGCGGGAGCCGCGCCCAGTCCGCCGTCATGCCGTCCCGGCTCTCGACCGCCCGGATCGCGATCGTGTACTCGTACGTCCGCGCGTCGCCCATCACGCCGACGCTCTGGACTGGCAGCAGCACCGCGAACGACTGCCACAGCGTCCGATACCACCCCGCTCGCTTCACTTCTCCGGCGACGATGTGATCGGCGCGTCGGACGAGATCGAGTCGTGACGGGGTGACCTCCCCGAGGATCCGGACCGCCAGCCCGGGGCCTGGAAACGGCTGCCGCCACACGAACTCCTCCTCCAATCCGAGCTCCTTGCCGACGGCGCGCACCTCATCCTTGAACAGGAGCCGCAGCGGTTCGACCAGTGTGAAGCGCATCCGCTCGGGAAGGCCGCCGACATTGTGATGGCTCTTGATCACGTGCGACGGTCCAATCACCGAGACGCTTTCGATGACATCAGGATAGAGCGTCCCCTGTCCGAGGAAGTCGAACGAGCCCAGCGTGTTGGCCTCCGCTTCGAAGACATCGATGAACGCGCGCCCGATGATTTTGCGCTTCTGCTCCGGATCGACCACTCCGCCGAGTCGCTCGAGGAACAGCGCCGAAGCGTCGACGAAGTGCAGCGGCAGGTTCAGGCGCTCGAACCGGCTGCGGATCTGCGATGCTTCGTCCAGCCGCATGACGCCGTTGTCGACGAAGATGCAGGTCAGCCGATCTCCGATCGCGCGATGGATCAACATCGCAGCGACGGTGGAATCGACTCCGCCGCTCAGGCCGCAGACCACGCTTCCCTTCCCGACCTGCCCGCGAATTCTTTCCGTCGCCTCTTTCACGAACGAGGCCATCGTCCAGTCGCCGGTGCAGCCGCAGATTTCGTAGGCGAAGTTGCGGAGGATGTCGGCCCCGCGATCAGTATGTGCAACCTCCGGGTGGAAGAGGAGCGCGTACATTCTGCGATCCGGTGCAGCCATCGCGGCCACCGGCGCGTTGGCGCTGGTCGCGGTGACCGCGAAACCGGCGGGCGCCGCCGCGACGAAGTCCCCATGGCTGGCCCAGACCCGGAGCTCTTCGGGAACCGACGCGAACAGCGGCGCATTCGGCGTGATCCGGATGTTGGCGAGGCCGAACTCGCGATGGGGCGCCGGCGCTACTTCCCCGCCGAGCGCGGCGGTCATCAGCTGCATGCCGTAGCAGATGCCGAGAATGGGGACGCCCGCCTCGAACACCGCCGGCTCACACTTCGGCGCTCCTGTCTCCGACACGCTCTTCGGACCGCCCGAAAGGATGATCCCGACCGGGCGGCGGCGGGCGATCTCGGCCATCGGCGTGTCGAACGGCAGGATCTCCGAATAGACCGACAGCTCACGCAGCCGGCGGGCGATCAATTGTGTGAATTGCGACCCGAAATCCAGGACGACGATTGTTTGGTGAGACACGGCTGGTGAAAGGGACCGCGCTATTATAAGGTGTGCCTTCGCGGCGGACCACAATATCTTGTAGGTGCTTCGCCCGAATTGCGCATCACGTCGGGCTCATCCTTCTCTCGCTCCCGGCGATCTTCAGTCCGGCGGCCGCGGCCGGTCAGCTTCTGCCCGACACGGTCCTGTGGACGGTTCCCAGTGCTGCCCCGCCCTCCGGTGCGCCTGTCGTCGTCGGCAGCTCGCTGATCGTACCTCTCAGGACCGGCGCAATCACCGCCCACAACCTGGCCGACGGCGCCGTGCGTTGGACGGTTCCGCTCACCCCGGTCAAACCGCTCGCCGCAGACGACCGGCGGGTCTATGTCGCCGATGGCGAGAGGCTCCACGCGCTGATGGCCGTGGACGGCAGCGTGGCCTGGCGCGTGGTTGCCGGCCGCCCGATGACTGCTCCGCCACTCGCGCACGCCGGCTGGGTGCTGCTGGCCGCCGCCGGCGATCTCATCGCCATCCGGGCAGAGGACGGCACGGTCGTGTGGCGCAAATCCCTCGGGCCGATCGAGTTTCAGCCGGCGCTGGACGGCGATTTGCTCGTCGTCTCGATGGTCGATGGCCGGCTGATCGCGCTGGATCTGAAAGACGGTTCCGAGCGCTGGTCAAGAGATCTGCACTCGTCGCCGGGCGAACCGTTTGCCGTCGGGGAACGCGTCTACGTCGCCACGCAGGACAAGACGTTCTACGTACTCTACGCCTCGTCTGGCCGCATCGAAGATCACCGGATGATCGGGGCTCAGCTGCGGGGGCGGGTCGCGATAGACGACGAACGCGTGTACATGGCCGGACTGGACAACATGCTGCGCGCAATGCGCCGGCGGGGCGGCGCGCTGCGCTGGCAGAAATCGCTCGGCTATCGTCCTGCGGCTGGTCCGGTCTTGATCGGCGACACCGTCGTGGTCCCCGGCTACGTCGAGACACCGCTTCCGGTGTTCGCCGTCGCGACCGGGGCGCAGGCCGGCGCGCTCGGATTCGATGGTCCGCTCGTGGCATTGCCGGTCTTCACGATCCTTCCGGACAGACGGTTTGCCGCGGTCGGGATCACAGGCGGTCTCGAGAACAAGTGGACGATCTCGCTGCGCACGCCGCCGCTGGTGCATCCGATCGTGGCGCAGCCGCTTACGGCATTGCCCGGCGAGGCGGTGCCGATCCCCCAGCCGGTGCGCTGGTGAGCGCCTCGAGCTCCTCGGCGACCGCCGCTCCGAACCGGCGCACTCCCTCACGAATCCGTTCGGGCGGCGGTGCGGAGAACGACAGCCGCACGAGGTTCCTGCCGCTGCCGTTCACGAAGAACGCCTCACCCGCAACATAGATCACCCCGTGCTCGACGGCGCGGGGGATCAGCCGATCGGCATCGATCTGATCGGGAAGCGTCGCCCACAGAAAGAATCCGCCTCTCGGGGCCGGCCAGGACAGGCGATCGCCGAAGGTCGATCGCAGCGCCTCCACCATCACGTCGCGCTTCTGCTGATAGTGCCGGCGCAGGAGCGGCAGCTGCCGCTGCAGGACGCCGCGGCGGCAGGCTTCATAAATCACCCGTTGATCGAGGCTGCCCGTGAGCAGGTCTTCCGACTGCTTGGCCATCTCGAGCTTCGACGCGAGAGGCGCCGGGGCGTCGATCCAGGCGACGCGGAAACCCGGCGCCAGCGTCTTCGAAAAGCTGCTCAGGTAGATGACCCGTCCTTCCTGGTCGTCTGCGCGAATCGGACGGACTTCTTCCTCGGTAGTCGAATCTTCGAAGAACAGCTCGCGATAGGGGTCGTCCTCGACGATCAGCAGGTCCCGCCGCGAGGCCCACTCGAGGAGCGCCTGCCGCTTCGTCAGGCCGATCAGCAGCCCTGTCGGGTTCTGAAAATTCGGGACCACGTACACGAACTTGATACGGCGGCCCTGTGCTATGAGCCCTGAGTGCACGGCGTCGAGCGCCTCGAGCGAGAGGCCGTCCGCCTCCTGCGGCACGCCCACCATCTCGGCCTGCACGTTGCGGAACGCGGTGATTGCCCCGGTGTAGGTGGGCAGCTCGACCAGGACGACGTCGCCGGGATCCACGAGCACGCGGGCAACCAGGTCGAGGCCCTGCTGCGAGCCCGTGGACACCAGCAGCCGCTCGATCGCCGTCGGCGCACCGCGCTCGGCCATGAGGCCCGCGACGGCGTCGAGCAGCGGACGGAAGCCGCGCGTCGGACCGTATTGCAGGACCGAACCGTCACCGCCGGTGAGCAGCTCCCGCGCGATCTCCTGGAGCTCCTGCCATGGAAACGTTTCGGGAGCCGGATAGCCGGGCGCGAAGGAGATGATGTCCCGCTTCTGCGCGAGCACGCTGCCCATCCGCCGGATCGCCGACTCCTGCATCAGCTCGGCGGAACGGGACAGGAATCTGTCGTAGGTCATCATGCGAGACGCTTTCCAGGGAGCTCCTCTGGAACGTGGACGAACGGAATGTCGGCTGCGACCGGATGGCGCGCGGCGTAGTGGCGATAGTGCGTCAGATAGGCGCCGAGCGCACCGAGCGCGAGGTATTGGAAGACGAAGCCGCGGACGAGCCAGGCGGCAATCTGCAGCGGGAGCACGGCGAGCCCGAGGATCGGAATCAGGTTGATCAGTCCGAACCCGGCGGTGGCCATGATCGACGCGACGGTCGCCACTGTCGCCAGGAGCAGCACCACGCCGAAGACGCCTGCGATCTCACGGAAACTGCTCCGAACGAAGTGGAGCGCGCGCCCGACTGCCCGGCGCACGCTGATGTCCTCGATCGCGATCACCATCTGCGTGAGGAGATAGAAGAAGTTCACCAGCGTGATCCAGACGATCAGCACGCTCGACGCAAGCGCGGTCGCTACCGTCCAGCCGAGGAGGACGCCGGTGTTCTCCACCAGCCGGTAGCCGCCGACCACGAACGCGAGGTAGATCACCGCCGTGGCGCCGTAGACACCGAGCAGGCATCCGCCGAGGCGGACATAGCGCCGCCACAACCGCTGGCACCCATCCAGGAACGGCTCGATGGCCACGACGTTCGCGCGCCGGATCGCCTGCAGGCTGAGCGGGGGGCGCTCAATCGGACCGGCTTTCGACTCGGCGGCCGCGAGCAGGGAAACGGTGCCGCCCTTGATGACGAAGGTGAGCGCCGATCCGCCGAGGAGCACCACGGCAAACGCGATGGAGAAGGCGACGAGGGCCGCGATGTTCTGGCGCATGGATGCGAAGACCTGGGCGACGACCTCGCGCACGTCGCCGGCCAGGACCTCGTCGGCATTCGCGCCGAGCAGCAGCACGACAAGGAAGATGCCGCCGACGACGGGGACGGCGAGCAGGACCTTCAGCGTGGACTCGGCGACGAACTGCACGGCGACGAGCGGCCAGTTGGCAGCGGCTACGAGGGCGCCGCGCTTGAGCGTCGCTTTCAGTCCTGGTGCTTCCGGCATGGTGTGGCCATTGAGGGCATGGCCTGTGGAGGCCCTGAAGTATCAGTTTACCTTTGGTATTCTGCTCCATAAGTGCCCTCCATCGATTACCGCGAGCGCCGCGTCAGCTGGCGTCGGCTGCTGGCGGGCGGACTGCTGCTGACCGCGCTCGCAGGCGCGGCGGGCGGAGCGCTGGAACTGTGGTGGTTCGGCCGTACCGACGCGTCCGCGGCGCGGCGGGTCGAACGCGACGTCAACCAGCGCTTCGGTGCGATGGTCCGCGCCATCACCCAGGCGTCGGCACGGGTCGCAACCGACGCCAGAGCGGCGGCCGGTCTGCACGCCGGTCCGGACGGCGGACGCGAGCTCTTCGATGTCGTCGCGGAAGCGCGCCGCACCAGTGCGAGACCCGCAGAGATCGCCATCACGATCTATGACAAGGCAGTCGTGGCCCGCGCGTGGGCGGGGGCGCCGTCGGACATTCCGAACGAGCGTATCTCCGGGCCTTCGACGCTGTTCGTCACGCCGTCGCCGCTCGGCCTGCGGCTGGTCCATGTCCAGCCGATCACCAGCAGCGAAGGCTCACGGCTCGGCGCGGTTGCGACCGAACACGTCCTCTCCCCCGCACCCGCCGCGACCACGCTGACGCGGACCGACTACACCGTGCAGACCGGCCTGGGACAGGCGTCGCTGCGAACCCGGTTCGAAGGGGCCGGCGACCTCTCGCGTCCGGGCGCCGTTCTGTTGTCCACGCCTTCGGGAGAACCGCTGGCCGAAGCCTGGGTGGATCCCCAGACCTTGCGCGCGGCCCGGACGGCCTGGCGCCGCCGGTTGGGAGCGCTGATGCTCGCGCTGCTCGGATGCACGGCGTTTGTGCTGGTCGGGCCATTGCTGGATCGCCGGATACGCGGGGAGCAAACGGACCTACGTGCGGGCCACGCTCGGGGCCCTGGCACTCACGGCGCTCGGCGGGCTGTTGTTGTGGGCCGCGGTCGCACTCGGCATGAACGCGCGGCCGTCGACCGCGGTCTCGCTGCTCGTGGGCGGCGGCACGGCCGCCGCGCTCCTGAGCCTCCTGGCCGGTCCGGCCGCTCGCCTCCGCATCACCACGCGCGGCCGGGCGCTCTTTCTCGAGCGTCCATCGATCAGGTTGTGGGCGACGCAACTCCTGGCTGGCGCCGGCGTTGCGGCGCTGATCGTCCTCTTCTATCTGCTGCTCGGACGCGTGATCGATCCAGTCTCGATCGATCTGCGTCACTTTTCGCTCCACCCGTGGAGCCTGCCGCGCATCACCCTGCTGACCGGCATCGTCGCGGGGCACCTGGCGGTTCTCTGGGGAGGAACGCTGCTCTTCGCGGCCGCCGCGGCGCCATGGCGGGTTCCCCGAAGCGCGCTCGGCCTCCGTCTCAGCGTGCTGACGCTGTGGATTGCCCCAACAGCGGCTGTGGCGGCAATCGTGGAGGTCCGTCATCTGCCGATTCCCACGCTCGGTCTGGTGCTTTCGGCGGCCGCGTGTGCGATTGCCGCCTCGAACGGTGCGCGCATCTCGAGCTGGTACCGCCGGACCACGGTCGCCGCCCGCATCTTCGCGCTGTTCCTGGCGTTCCTGATCCCGGCGCTGCTGCTCTATCCCTCGATGAATTCCTTCGCGGAGCGCGCCACCCGCGAGCTGATTGCCACCGAGTACGCCGTCCAGGCACAGAACCACGTGCAGACGCTGCTGCAGCGGACCGAGCAGGCCCGCAAGGAAGTGGATGCGCTCGAAGCGCTGCCGGATCTCATCGCGAACGATTCGTCACCGGACGCGTCGCCCGATTTCCAGGCGGCATTCCTCGTCTGGCAGCAGACCGTGCTGGCGCGCGAGCGCCTGACGTCGGCCGTCGAGCTGTACGACCGGACGGGAAAGCTGGTGAGCCGCTTCCCCCTGAATCTCCCTGAGTACACCGCGCGACGTCGCTTCAGAGCAGCGTCGGGTGCGACTGGGACGTGTTCGGCGAGGTGTCGCCGTTCTTCGCCCAGGAGCGCCGCATGCTGCACGCCGAGCGTCGCATCTGCACGACGGATGCGAACGGACAACGAACGATCCAGGGCGCCATCATCCTGCACGTCCTCTTCGAGTACCGAGACCCTGCCCTTCATGACGTCGCAGAATCCGTACTTCGAGGTGGTGCGTGCCGCGGACACGAGCACCAAGGAAGGCACCGCGGGCGGGAACGTCGAAGTGGCGATCTACGGGTGGGGATTGCAGCCGGTCTACACCTCAGGGCGCTCGGCCTGGCCGATCACCGACGACCTCTTTGCGCAGCTCTACGCATCGCGGCAGCCCTTCTGGGCAGAAGTCGAAGCCGGCGGATCGCGCCACCGGGTGTACTTCTCGAACGACCGCTATCAGATCTTCGCGATCGGCTACCCTGTTCTCACAGTCTTCGATCACTTCGTCCACCTTGCCGAGCTGACGACGTTTAGCGCCGCCGTGTTCGGCATCGTGCTGATGGGAACCGGCCTCTTCACCAGGATCGCCCGGCAGCGTCCGCAGGTGGGCCGGGCGCTCCTTCGCGAGATCCGGGCGAGCTTCTATCGGAAGTTGTTCCTGGCGTTCGTGCTGGCAGCCATTATCCCGGTCCTGACACTCGCGCTGGTGATTCGCACGTACTTTGCGAACCTGCTCCAGGCCGACGTCGAGGCCGAGGCGGCGAGGACCGCCGCGGTCGCGCAACGGGTCATCCAGGATCTCGACACGGGCCTGCGCCGGAGCGCCGAGCCGACGGCGACACTGAGCGACGACTGGATGGTGTGGATCAGCCAGGTGATCGATCAGGATGTCAACGTGTTCAGGGGCGCCGAGCTCGTGGCCACTTCAGAGCGCGCCCTCTTTGCCTCCGGCGTTCTCCCGACGCGAACACCAGACGATATCTACCGCGCGATCGTCCTGGAGCGCCTTCCGAGCTTTGTCCGGGAGGACGCGATCGGCGTATTCAGCTACATGCTCGCTGCCGCGCCGGTGCGGGCCGCAGGTCCGGATGTCCTGCTGACCGTCCCTTTGACGCTCCGCCAGCGTGAAATCGAGCGCGAGATCGACGAGTTCGATCGCGGTATCCATCTCGCGGCGCTGTTCTTCATCCTGCTCGGGGCCGCGATTGGGCTGTCGATGGCTGAACGCATCGCCGACCCCGTGCGGCGACTCACGCGCGCGACCGGGAAGATTGCGCGAGGGGACTTCGACGCGCGCATCGCGGTGAAGTCGACCGACGAGCTGCGGCGCCTGGTGGACGCCTTCAACAGCATGGCCGCCGAGCTCAAGGCGCAGCGCGTGCAGCTCGAGCGAACCCATCGCCTCGAAGCCTGGGCTGAAATGGCGCGCCAGGTCGCTCACGAGATCAAGAACCCGCTCACCCCGATTCAGCTCTCGGCCGAACACCTGCAGCGGGTCCACGCCGATCGGGGTGAGCCTCTCGGCCCCGTCCTCGAGAATTGCGTCACGTCGATTCTCGGCCAGGTGAGGCTGCTGCGGCAGATCGCATCCGAGTTCAGCAGCTTCGCGTCGTCGCCGACCGCCCGTCGCGCGCCGGTTTCACTCCCCGAGCTGGTCGCTGAAGTCGTCGATCCCTACCGGACCGGCCTCAAAGGGCGGATCGAGATCGTGAACAGGGTTCCGGCATCGTTGCCACCGGTGCTCGTCGATCGCACGCTGACGCTGCGCGCGCTGTCGAACATTGTCGAGAACGCGCTTCACGCAACCCCGGGAAACGGCACGCTGACCATCGAGGCGGCCGTGGACCCATCAGAGGTCCGCCTCGCCGTGACGGATACCGGCGTGGGAATGGACGAAGAGGCCCTGGAGCGTGTGTTCGAGCCTTACTTCTCCACCAAGACCACTGGGACAGGCCTGGGGTTGCCGATCGCCCGCCGGAACATCGAGCTGAACGGCGGCTCGATCGAGGTTCGCAGCATCAAGGGAGAAGGGACGACGGTCACTGTGCGCTTACCGAAGGTTAATTCCCAACGAGAAACAGTCCTAGACGTCGCTCGATGAGACGACGTGGGGATCCTGATTCCCCTGCCCGATCGGCTCCCCGCCCAGCGCGTCGCCTGGCCTCCGGCGGAGGCGGGTGTAGCCCCACATGATCAGCGCGCCGACCGTATAGCTGTAGGCCATGGTCACGAGCGCGAGTCGCGGGTGTGACGCGACCAGGGCGAACAGCACCGCCACGAGGAACAGCGCGAAGTAGGAACGGCGCCAGCCGACGTCGATCGCCTTCACGCTTCGGAACCGGATCGTGCTGACCATCAGGAGGGCCGGGACGACGACCATCGCCAGGGCCGCGAGTGCGAACTGCTGGTCACGTGGACCGTTCGGGAAGAGGTAAATGGTCGAGGCAATCACGCCGGCGGCGGCCGGACTGGGCATGCCGACGAAATACCGTTTGTCGGGGACGGCCGCCGTCTGGATGTTGAAACGGGCAAGCCGCATGGCGGCGGCGGTGACGTAGATGAAACCGGCCGCCCACCCGAGCCGCTTCAGGGGCCAGAGTCCCCACGTGAACGCCAGAATCGCGGGGGCCAGGCCGAAGGACACGACATCCGCCAGCGAGTCCAGCTGCACGCCGAACGCCGACGAGGTCTTCGTCAACCGGGCGACGAAGCCATCCAGCGTGTCGAGCACCATCGCGATGCCGATCAGCACGGCGGCCGTGTCGAAGTCCCGCTGAGTCGCATAGACGACGCAGCCGTACCCGCAGAACAGGTTTGCCACCGTGAACACCGATGGCAGGAGGTAGACGCCGCGCTTGAACCGCTGGGGGCGATCTTCACGGCGGCGCCGCGGCCGGCCGTTAAGCATGGGCGACCTCCTCGGTCGCGCGAATCGGGACCCGCGACCTGTCCCTGGCCAGAATGGACTCGCCGGCGACCACATGCTGCCCGACCGAGACCAGGATCTCGAGGTCGGTCGGCATGAAGACGTCCATCCGCGATCCAAATTTCATCAGCCCGATGCGCTCCCCGCGCGCCGCCTCGTCGCCTTCGTGAACCCGGCAGACGATACGCCGCGCCAGCACACCGACCACCTGCCTGACAACGAACGTCCGGCCTTCGCTCTCAATCCAGATCTCGTTCAGCTCGTTGTCGTTCGCTGCCTCTTTGTACGCCGGCAGGAACTTCCCTGGACGGTACTCGATGCGGGTAATACGACCGCCCACCGGCGCGCGATTCATATGGACGTCCAGCGGGGACAGGAAGATCGTGACCTGGTTCCAGTCTCCCGGCGGCGCCCAGCGCGGGTCGGCGGGTCCGGCAACCATGACCTTTCCGTCGGCCGGCGACACGACGATTCCGGGCTCGGTCGGGATCCCGCGATCGGGATCCCTGAAGAAATATGCGAAGAATCCGCCCAGCAGCGCAAACGGGACCGCCAGGCCGCGGCGCCGGGACAGGGCCAGCCCGAGCGCCGGCAGCAGTGCGCCGGCGATGAACGGATATCCCGCGCGGTCGATTTTCATGGGAAAGCGACGGTCTGAAATGCGAAGGCCGGATGCCCCCGAGGCCTCGAGGCGCATCCGGCCGCCGGAATTTGTGTGCTGTTTGTCGGGTCAGCCCCGCATCATCGACGGCTCGCTGGTGCGGTGCCGGCGGACGATGTTTTCCATCTGATCCTTGAGGTGCAGTTTGCGTTTCTTGAGGGTGACTTCTTCGAGCTGTTCCGGTTCCGAGAGGTAGTGTCGAGTGGCCAGATTGTGTAACTTCTCGTCGAGATCGTGGTGCTGACTGGCGAGTTGGCGAAACTCCTCGTCGGTTTGCAGCAGTTGACGCTTCAGCTCCTCGAAGTCTGTCGGCATTGCCGCCTCCTTGAAGGGGATTTCCGGCTACAGGGGGACATTCATACGCGCAAAATAGCACAAGACCGGGGCACCTTCAAACACTACAGTCACTGAGGCTTCACGCCGGCTTCGCCAGATGTTCGTGCCAGAGGATGAGGGCGTCCTCCTCGGGCTGGGAGTAGTAACGGGACCGGCGCGCGACGACTTGAAAGCCGAGGCTCTCGTACAGCCGCCGGGCTGCCTCGTTGGATTCCCGGACCTCCAGCGTTGCCCGGTTGGCGCCCCGCCGCGCCGCTTCCTCCATCACCCAGCGCATCAAGCCAACGCCGAGCCGGCGCTGACGGTGCGGAATATCGATGACGAGCGTGTTCACGTGGAGCTCGTCAGCCACGATCCAGCAGGAGCAGAACCCCGCCAGCCGGCGATCCGGCAGCCGCAACAGAAACACGTGAGCGACGTCCGCCTGCGCGAGCTCCCGCGCCAGCATCTCGCGGGTCCACGGATTCGTGAAGCACCTCGCTTCGAGCTCGGCGACTTCGTTCAGGTCCCGCTCGTCCGAGAGTGCGTTCGATCGCCATGCCGTGGAGCGGCCCGCCGGAATCCGGATCCCCGCCGTCCGGTGTCGGGACTGGCCGGTCAGCGTCCTGCGCGTCCACGAGCGAGCTCTGCATCCGGCCGCCTGACGTAAATCGGCACGATGGCGTGTGGGGCGACCGCCCGTTCGGGATAACGTGCGGCAATGCGGGCGGCTTCCGCGGCGAGCGCGGGAGCCGGCTCCAGCACTGCGGCGCGGGATCCCAGCGTCCGGGCGATCGCATCCTTGTAGCGGACTGCCCCATCACCGGCGAATGCGATCGCGCGGGAGCTGAGGACGCCCCTCGCGGAGGCGAGAAATGACTCCAGCGTTGCCTCCGGGGACGCTGACGACGGCGCGACGAGAGGCCGATCGACGTCTCCGTCGTACAGAATCGCGAAGACCTCCCCACGCTGCGCGTCGATCCAGGGCGCCACGAGCGTGTCGGGAGTTGTGCTCCGAAGCGTGTGACGTCCGATCGCTTCCAGCGCGGACACCGGCACCACAGACAAGCCTCGCGAGAACGCCAACCCCTGGATGGCTGCGATACCGACGCGGAGGCCGGTGAACGAACCTGGACCTGCGACGACCGCCAGCAGTCCGACGTCGTCGAGTGCGACGCCTGCGGCGTCGAGCGCGAGGCGGAACTCGGCCGGCAGGCGCTGACCGTGGGTCAGCGACGCGTCGCCGCTGATCTCGCCGAGGATTTCGCCGTCGCGCAGAATCGCGACGCTGCCCGCGCGCGTGGTGGTGTCGAGTGCCAGAATGACCAGGGACGCCGACCTCCGTGCGGCTCTGGGTCAGATGTTATACTCCGGTGCTTCGCCCCGGACAGCGCGTCGCTGTCGTGCCCCGTCACTGCCCCTTCGCGAATGTCGTCTTCCACGCCCTCGACCCCGGCCGGCGCCACCCCCGCAATGCGCCAGTTCTTCGACGCCAAGCGTCAGCATCGCGACGCGATCCTGTTCTTCCGGATGGGCGACTTCTACGAGATGTTCTACGAGGACGCCCTTACCGCCGCGCGCGCGCTCGAGCTCACGCTGACGTCGCGATCCAAGGATACGACTGGCGGTGCCATCCCGATGTGCGGGGTTCCTCATCACGCGGCCGACACCTACGTCGCGCGGCTGGTGCGAAAGGGATTCCGGGTCGCCATCTGCGAGCAGATGGAGGATCCGAAGAAGGCCAAGGGTGTCGTTCGCCGTGAAGTCGTGCGCGTGGTCTCGCCCGGTACGCTGACCGACGCCAACTATCTCGATGCGCGCGAACCGGCGTTCCTCATCGCGATCAGCCCGGCGACCGCCGATGCCGGCTACGGTGTGGCTCTGCTCGATCTGTCCACCGGCGAGTTCACGACGGCTGAATACCCGGGGCCTGACGCGCGCCAGGCCCTGCTGGACGAGATCGCCGTGCTTCGCCCCCGCGAAGTCATAGCGCCGAGCGGTTTCACCGAGCCGGCCGCGATGATCGAGACGCTGCGGATCCCGGCGGTCGTCACCACCGTCGAGCCCTGGACGTTCGAAGCGGAAGCGGCGCGCCGCGCGCTGATCGAGCAGCTCCAGGCGCAAAGCCTGGCCGGTTACGGTCTCGAGGGACACCCGGCCGCGGTCAGCGCGGCGGGAGCGCTCGTCCAGTACCTGCGCGAGACGCAGAAGGCCGACCTCGCCCACATTCGCGAAGTGTCGTTCCGGACCGGCGCCGACTGCCTGGTCATCGACCCGACCACGCTCAGGAACCTCAACGTCATCGAGTCGGCTGATGGTGGACGGAGCGGATCGCTGCTC
>CAWIKP010000010.1:0-137153 GCA_963836735.1 uncultured Acidobacteriota bacterium
ACCGTGGATATAACATCGCGTCATGCGCGAGCGAAACGCCAACGCCGACGCCATCGTGGCAATGCTGCCGCTCCTACCGGCGACCTTTCATATCCTCGTCGCGCTGGCCGACGAGGATCGTCATGGCTACGCGATCATTCAGGATGTCGCCGCTCGCACCGACGGCTCGATCAGGCTGAGCCCGGGCACGCTGTATCGATCGATTCAGCGCATGCTCGAGGACGGGCTGATTGTCGAGACCGACGAACGGCCCTCGCCTGAAGACGATGACGAGCGGCGCCGCTACTACCGTCTCACCGCGCTGGGCACTGCGGTGGCAAAGGCGGAAGCTGCGCGATTGATGGATCTCGTCCGCATGGCGCGGGCGCGTGGGCTGGCGCCGCGCAAGGGCTGAGTGTCAGCCATGTACCGCTGGCTGCTGCGACTCTATCCCGCGTCATTCCGCAACGAGTACGGCCGCGAGATGGCGACCGTGTTTGCGCGCGAACGGCGAGACACGCGAACCGCGCTCGGCATGGCCGCGCTGTGGCTGCGCGTGATCGCTGATACTTGCGTCAATGCCGCCGGCATCCATTGGGACATCTTCAGGCAGGACCTGCGCTACACGCTGCGGACGCTGCGCCGCACGCCGGCGTTTGCCCTGACCGCGGTCACCGTCGTCGCGCTTGGCATCGGCGCGACGACCGCAGCGTTCTCGCTCGCCGATTTCGTGCTGATTCGACCGTTGCCGTTTCCGGAGGCCGATCGCCTGGTGCGGTTCTCGGAAGAGCGTCCGGGCCTTCCGCGCATGGAGCTCGCGCCGGCCAACTACCGCGACCTGAAACAGATGGCGACCTCGTTCGAAGCTCTCGGCGCCTATCGCGGGCTCTCGGTGAATCTGGTCGGCGCGCGGCAGCCGCTCCGTCTGCAGGGGGCGGCCATGACCGCCGATGTTCTCGCCGCGCTTGCCGTGCGCCCGATGATGGGCCGGCCGTTCACGGCGGCGGACGACGTCGATGGCGCGCCAGCGACGGCACTTGTGAGCTATGCGCTCTGGCAGCAGGAGTTCGGTGGTGATGCGTCGATCGTGGGACGCCCCGTGCGCCTCGACGGGGAGGTCTACACCGTCATTGGCGTCATGCCGCGCGACTTCAACTTCCCCAGCCGTGGCGCCCAGCTCTGGACGGCGATGCGCTTCGTTCCCGGCGACTTCGTCGATCGTAACAACAACTATCTGCAGGGAATTGCCCGGTTGCGAGGTGATGTCTCCGTCGACGCGGCGCGGACCGAGATGTCCATGCTGGCCGGCCGGCTGCAACAGCGGTATCCGAAAGAGAACGAATACACCGGCGCCAGCGTGATCCGGCTGCGCGACGGCGTTTCGCAACAGAGCCGTACGCTGCTCGTCGCGCTGTTCGGCGCGGCAGTGTGCGTGCTGTTGATCGCGTGCGCGAACCTGACCAACCTACTGCTCGCCCGCGCGATCGTCCGACGGCGGGAGATGGCCGTGCGCATAGCGCTCGGCGCTGGCCGCGAACGAGTGCTGCGGCAACTGCTGACCGAGAGCCTTGTGGTCACCGGGGCCGGCGGTGTGCTCGGTCTGGCGCTGGCGGCAGCGACCCTGCCGATCCTCTCTCGCCTCGTGCCCACCGCGTTGCCGATCGCCGAAACCCCATCCATGGACGTGCGCGTCGTCGGGTTCGCGATGGCCCTGACGATGGTGACCGGTGTCGCGTTCGGCATTGTGCCGTTGCTCCAGCACCATCGCGGTCGCGCGAGTGAGGGACTGCGCGAGGGCGCGCGCAGCGGCGGTAGTGGCCGAGAGGGAATGCGCGGCGCTCTGGTTGTCGCCGAGATCACCGCGTCGGTCGTCCTGCTCGTGATGTGCGGCCTTCTGCTCCGTGCCTTGTGGACGATTCAGGCGATCGATCCCGGGTTCAGACTCGAGCACACCCTGACCGCGCGCACGTCGTTGCCGATGCCAAAGTACAAACAACCGGCGCGCGGACCGGCTTCTACGATGGCGTGCTGTCGGAGATTCGCGCGCTGCCGGGGGTGTCGAGCGCCGCGTATATCAGCTTCCTGCCGCTCGGCGACATGCGCGGAGGGACCTTCCCGGTGGGGATCAGCGGCCACGTCGAGAGCCGCCGCGAGGACAACGTTGCGTTTCTCCGCTACGTGACACCCGGCTTCTTCCAGACCCTCGGCATACCCATCCTGCAGGGCCGTGACGTTCGAGATGCGGATCAGCTCGACGGTCCGCTGGTCGCCATCGTCAGTGCGTCGTTTGTGACGCAGTTCCTTCCGGGGCAGGAGGCGCTCGGGCGGCGCTTCGACTTCGCCGCTGCCAATCGCGAGATCGTCGCGGTCGTGGCTGACGTAAAGATGCGAGGACTCACGCGCGTCAGCGAGCCGCAGGTCTACATTCCGCATCGACAACTGCCGGATCGCACATACGAGTGGTTCGCGCCCAAGGACCTCGCCGTTCGCGCAACCGGTGACCCGCTCGCGCTCGTGTCCGCCGTGCGCGCGATCGTCCAACGGGCCGACGCCGAGGTTCCGCTGTCGGACATCCAGACCCTGGAGCAGCTCGTCGACGGCGACCTGGCGTCGCGCGTCACGCAATTGCGCGTACTGGGAGCGTTCGCCGGCGTCGCCCTCGTGCTGGGCGGAATCGGCATTCATGGCCTCCTTGCATTTGCCGTGTCTGCGCGCGTTCGTGAGATCGGCATTCGGATGACGCTCGGTGCACGGCGAGCAGACGTCGTGGCGATGATCGCGAAGCGATCGCTGTCGCTCTCGGCACTTGGCGTGGGCGCCGGTATCGTGCTCGCGTACATCTCGGGTCGATGGCTGCAGTCGCTGCTCGTCGGGGTGAGTCCGGCTGACGGGATGACGTTTGCCGTCGCGGCCGGGCTCGCCGTTGCGACGGCCATTGCCGGGAGCCTGAGACCGGCACTCCGCGCAGCACGAGTCGATCCGGTTACCGTGATCCGACTCGAGTAGGTTCGGATTCACCTTCCGCCGCGTTTCCATATTTGCGTATCGCGACCATCGCGATCGTCGCGCAGCAGGATTCACTTGTGTTTCTGGGGGATCGCGATGCTATGGTCTGACCTCACATTCGCCGTCCGTGGGCTGATCGGAGCGCCGGGGCTCTCGGCTGCCGCCGTCGTCGCGCTGGCCGTAGGCATCGGGCCGCAGCGAACAGCGGAGATCGGGCTCCGCATGGCGCTCGGTGCGGGCACACAACCAGGTGCGACTTCAGATCCTGCGAGAAGGCGCGACGCTCGCGACAGGCGGCCTTGTCTTAGGTCTCGTGGGAGCGTATGCACTCGGCCGCGCGATGCAAGCCATGCTGTTCGGCACGGGTGCATTGAGTGTACCCGTGGTGCTCGTCGCCGGTCTTGTCCTCCTCGGCGCAGCTTTCGTGGCGTGCTACGTGCCAGCCCGCCGCGCCAGCGCCGTGGATCCTCTGATCGCGTTGCGCCAGTGATAGGCATCCAGTCATGGGAAATAGTGAGCGCCTCCGTAGGAGCAGGGAAAGATGAAACCCGGACGTTGTCGTGCGGCGGTCCTCTGTGGGGCAATTCTTACCATCTGGTGGGTGGTCGGCCCTTCGCCCACACGCGCGCAAACCACCCTCGGCTCGGCCGACGTCCACCTGCCCATTCAGAACGCCGCAGGATTACGGTTGCTTGTGGCAACCGACCATACATCGCCCGTTCTCCGCGTCATTCTCCCTGGCCGCCCGACGTCAGATCGGTCGATCGAGATCCTCTTCCCCGAACACGTCACCGTCGTCAAACAAGGCCAGCGCTCTAGCCAACAGCTCTATATGTTCAGTCCCGGACGGGGTGGCGACCGACCGCTGTGGCGCCGCTCCGCCGGCTCTCTCGAGTACGAGCGTGATCTGCGAGATGGTGTCCATCTGCTCGCGCGAGCCACGCTGGAGAGCGACGGCGTGCGCTTCCGTTATGAAGTTACAAACAACTCTCGGGTAGCGTACGACATGATCTATGCCCCCACGGATCCACGACTCACGTCGATCTTCCACGACGTGCGCCTGGAGCGCACCTACGTCCATCACGCCGACGGCTTTGACCTGCTGGCGTCAGAGACGCCACGCCGGCTCACGATCCCACTCGATCAGTGGCTCCCTGCTCGCTATCTCGCGTCGTTCACCTGGCCAATCCCGGCGCAGCGGATCGAGCGTCGCGACGACGGGATTCCGTACTACAACAAATCCCGAGCGGTCGACATGCCCTTCATCGCCACGGTGTCCACCGACAAGGCATGGGTGATCGCGAGCTTCGCCCGCAGCGCGGGCAACGTGTGGAGTAATCCTGAGCTGACGTGTCAGCACGTCGATCCGCAAACGTCACTCTCACCGGGACAGCGCGCGACACTCGAGCTGAAGCTACTAGTCTTCCGCGGCTCGCTGGACGATGCGCTGGAGCGGGCGATCCGGCAACGTGAGTCCTTGAAATAGGCAGAACGAGCCACATCACGGCTGCCGCCGGGCAACTTCGTAGTCTCCCGTCCGTGCTGCTTGACGAATAACCCATCCCGCCGTGGCCTTCCGCTCCTGGCGTCTTCGCGCCGGAACGGAGGCGTTTCTGTGGTGCCCCCTGTTTTTCGTCAATCGAAGTTCAAAAGTCCGAAACCAGGGGAATGGTATTAGCGTACGCGGAGGGCTCCACCGCACACGGCTCACACATCGCCACGCCCGTTTTCACGACCAGATGATCGGATTCCGACGGCTCCTTCCGTTGTACGTGGCTCCCAGCATGGCCGCCAGATTTGCTTTCAACTCGACTTGAAGCGTCTCGCCGGTCCGGTCTGGCGTGAGCACGGTGGCGGCCACGAGGCCACGAGGCACGCACGGCCTCGGTTGACCTCGATTCGGCTCTCGGGCTGCCGGAGCGCCCTGGCCAGCTCCGTGACCGGCGCTGGCGATCCCCATCGCGCGGCGACGCCGGCTGACAGCCCGGCGGTGCTCTATTTGACATCAAAATAGAGTAGGTGTATTCCATTGGCGTGTCTAATAGAGAGCCCGCCAAGGCCGACGTCCTGCAGGGGACGCTCGACATCATGATCCTGCAGACGCTCGCCACGCTGGGGCCGTCGCACGGGTACGTCATCGCGGCGCGCCTCGAGCAGGTGTCGGGCGGTCGCGTGCGGCTGAACATGGGTACCCTCTATCCGGGACTGATGCGGCTCGAGCAGCGCAGCTTCATCAGCGGCACGTGGGGCGTGACCGACAACAACCGCCGGGCCCGCTTCTACGCGATTACCGCGGCCGGCCGCAGGCAGCTCGCCGTCGAGAAGCAGGAATGGAACCGGACGGTGACGGTCATGCAGGCGCTGCTGAGCGAGTCGAAGTGATGCCCGTCATCCGCGAGTGGCTGCGGCGGCTGTGGAGCACGTTCCGCAAGGCGCCCGAGGACGCCGTCATGGAGGAGGAACTGAGGCTTCACCTCGAGATGGTCGCGGCCGACTTCCAGCGCCGCGGCTTGACGCCGGAGGAAGCGCTGCGCCAGGCGCGCCGGCAGGCGGGCGGCGTCGCGCAGGCGATGGAGCAGCGGCGCGATCAGCGCGGTCTGCCGTGGCTCGAGGATCTGCTACAGGACGCGCGCTTCGGCGCGCGGATGCTCCGGCGCGCGCCCCTGGTCACGGCCGTGGCGCTGCTCACGCTGACCCTCGCCATCGGCGCCAACAGCGCCATCTTCAGCCTCGTCGATCCGCTTGTGTTTCGCGATGTGCCCGTGCGTGATCCTGCCAGCCTTGTGCAGTTCACGTTTCAGTATCCGCGTGACCCGCCGCTGAACATCTTCAGTCTCGCCAATTACGAGCAGTATCGCGACGGGAACCACGTCTTCTCGGATCTGTTCGGACTCGCGCCGCTGACGACGGAGTCGCGCACGGGTGAGGATCCGATCGCGGCCGAGGTGGTCACCGGCAACGTCTTCCAGGCGCTTGGCGTGCGGCCGGCGTTGGGCCGCGTGCTCGACGTCTCCGACGACAAGCCGGGCGCGGCCGCGGCCGCCGTTGTGAGCTGGCGGTACTGGAAGAGTCGATTCAACGGCGACCAGCGGGTCCTCGGCTCTGCCATCGACATCGAAGACACCCGCGTGCCCGCGCCCATGCATGTCACGGTAGTCGGCGTCGCCGAACCGGGGTTTTCCGGTATCGTCGTCGGCTACCGGCCGGACGTCTGGATTTCCCTCTCCGCGGTGCCGGACGCCATGCGATCCCGGGCGGGGCTGGCACTCGCCGCGCGCCTCAAGCCGGGCGTGTCGATCGAACAGGCGCGTGCCGAGATGCGGGTGCTGGATCGGGCCCGAATCGACGCCCTTGCACAACGGGATCCGCAGTGGCTCCGGGTCGCAATCGATGTCACGCCGGCGCGCACCGGACTCTCGACCCCGCTGCATCAGCAGTTCGGCGGGCCGCTGCTGCTGCTGATGACGATGGTCGGCGGCGTGCTGCTGCTGGCGTGCGTCAACATCGGCAGCCTGCTGCTCGCGCGCGGCGCCGCGCGGCAGCAGGAGATGGCGGTACGCGTTTCGCTCGGCGCGGGCCGCTTCCGCATCGTACGGCAAGTGCTGACCGAATCGTTGCTCCTCGCCGCGATGGGCGGCGTCCTGGGTATCGTCGGCGCGCGATTCGGCGCGACGCTGCTGATGCGGATCATGATGTCGGGTACGCGATCGCCAGGTCCTTCGCCGCATCTGGACATTCCACTTGATGCGCGGGTGCTGATGTTCACGGTCGCCGTCACTGTGCTGGCGGCGCTCCTCTTCGGGCTCATGCCTGCGATCGCCGCGTTCGTGTCCGCCCCGGCGCCGGCTTTGCGGCAGAGCGGTGCCGCACAGCCGCGATCCCGGCGCGTCTTCGGCAACGGACTGGTGGTCGCGCAGGTGGCCATCTCCCTGGCGCTCCTGAGCGTGTCGCAGCTGTCCATCGCACATCTGCGCCACCTGCGTGATCGCAGCCTCGGCTTCGATCGCAATGGTGTGCTGCTGATCTCAATCAACACGTCGCGCGCGCAGAATCGGCAGCAGCTCGCGGCACTCTACCGGGAGATCGTTCCGCGCCTGGAGGCGGTTCCGGGCGTGCGTGCGGTTGCGGCGAGCGGGACGACGCCGATTGCCCTCGGCGCAGCGAGCCGCTTCCTGCAGGCCGAAGGATTCGAAGAACCCGTGCAGGACAGGCGGCGGGTATCGCTGAATTCGGTGTCTCCCAACTATTTCGCCACGTATGGAACGCCGCTCCTGGCGGGACGGGACTTCCGCGACGCTGACTCCGAACGAGCCGCGCCGCGTCATCGTCAACCAGGCGCTGGCGCAGCGGTACTTCGCCGGTCGCGATCCGATTGGCCTCCACGTCTGGCTCGAGAACGAACGCGATCCCTACGAGATCGTCGGCGTCGCCGGCGATGCGAAGTATCAGGACATCAGGCTCGCCGCGCCGCCGATCGTCTATTTCTTCGCTCCGATGTCGAGAGGATCGACCACGCTTTCGCTGCGGACGGACGTCAATCCGATCGCCGTTGCCGCCGACGCGCGCCGCATCGTTACCGAGGTGCTCGGCGCTGATTCGGTGCGACGCGTGACCACGCTGGCCGAGCAGGTCGATGCCGCCGTCGTACCCGAGCGGTTGATGGCGATCCTGGGCGGATTCTTTGGCGCGGTTGGCGCGCTGCTCGCCGCTATTGGTCTGTACGGGCTGCTCGCCTATACCGTCGCGCGCCGCACGAAGGAGATCGGGATTCGCATGGCGCTCGGCGCGACGCGCGGCGACGTCACGCGGATGATGCTGCGCAGCGGGCTGACGCTCGTCGCCGCGGGGTTCGTTGTCGGTGCGCCGGTAGCGTTCTGGGGGACACGATTCGCCGCGACTGCAATCGAAGACCTGTCTGGCGGCGGCGTGCCGCCCGTTGCGACGGCCGTCGTGGCCATGCTCGTTGTTGCGGCGCTGGCGGCGTTCATGCCGACGCGCCGCGCCACGCGTGTCGAGCCCGTCATCGCGCTCAGGTCGGAATAGCCTGGATACTCCAGGCTTCGGTCAGGCCACCCGTGATCGACTTGGTCACCGGCAGGGGGTGGGCGGGGTGGGGTGGGGGGTGTTTGACCGAGGCTGCCGCGCAGCGCGGAGGAAGACAGGTCCCGAGGGTCGAGGGCCGCTCGGCGCGTCGATTGATTATGCTGACCTGCGCGACGCGTTCGTCGGTTCCGACTCGATCACATCCGGGCACGGCATCGAGGCCGCCGCGGCGCGCGCGACTGAGCACCAGCGCACCGGCGACAAGGCGCTGGCTTTCGGCGGCGAGCTGTTCCAAGTCGGCCAGGTCGAGCGTGGCGAAGACGCGTCTCCTCATCTTGAGGGCTGGCTGCGAGCCGACATCGCTCGGGCACTCGGTCGGCCGCGCTCGGCCATTCATGGATGTCGCAGCCTGCTCGGCTGCGATGTGAAGGAAATCACCGGCTCGCCGGATCCGAAGCACATCTCGACCAGCTACGTCGAGCGGCAGAACCTGACCATGCGGATGTCGATGCGTCGGTTTACTCGCCTGACGAACGCGTTCAGCAAGAAGGCCGAGACTCGCGCGACTGAGCACCCCGCAGCCATCGCCCTATACTTCATGTATTACAACTTCGCCCCCGTGCATCAGACGCTCCGCGTGACGCCGGCAATGGAAGGGGGGATCGCGGATCACGTCTGGCCTATCGAGAACATTGTGGCACTCTTGGATTGAGGGTTTTATGAACCGCAAATACGTAGGCGTAGCCGTGGGCATCGGTTTGGGTCTCTGTTTCGGAGCAGTACTGGGGACCGCCATGCACAACGTAGGCGTGGGGGTCGCTTTTGGCGTCGCAATTGGCGTCGCATTTAGCCTGATTTTCGGGGGCGCTGCATTGCCAAGCGAGAAGGGCAAAGATTCAAACTGACCCACTATCATCGTCGTCAACGGCAACTCTTCGATATCACGGCGCTGCGGCACGTCGCCGTAGCCAAGGGCAGCGAGGTCGACACGTGCTGAGTCCATGCCTCACTGTGACCGCGAGTGTACGTTCAAGACGATCCCAGTCGACAAGAGTTGTTCATCACTCAGATCCGTCTGCGCGAGTCAGATGGACAACCCGAGCGTCCTCTCGACCAGACACGTGGACGCGCCATGGATTGCAGCAAATCTCGCAGTCCTGAACAAAGCTGCCGTTAACGTCAGGCTCGACGTAGATTTCCGAGTTCTCGCCGCAAAACGGACACGTGACCAAGAACTCGTCTGGCATTTCCGGCAATCCTACTGCAATGCTGGTCAGCCAGCGATGCATTGACGTCTCATGCCGGCGACGCGGCTCGGCGAAGCAGCAGTCGGAGCAGTGGGGCGTGGTGGTGCAGTCGGTGGTCATTCCGCCGCCGGTCAGTTAGAACGGGGCCGACCACCAGCCTGCGTCCGTGCCGAAGCTGCCCGTGCTGAGGCTCTTTGGGTAGTCGGCCAAAACAGACGATCAAGGGCTTACTGGCGGCTGCCAACCATGAGACATCTCGTCACGCGACTGTCAGTGCTCCTGCCGTTCCTCATATGGTCCATGCCGGCATCCGCGCAGCAGCCTTCGCCGGATTCGCCAGCGCCGCCGGCCGCGAAGAAGGAGGCGCGGTCGCCATGGCTGCTGGTGCCGATGTTCTCATCGAGTCCTAAACTCGGTACCGCACTGGGCGGACTGGGCGCCTACATGCACACCTTCGATCCGGATAGCCGCGTGTCGCTGTTCGGCGCGTCGTATCGGTACACCTCGACGGACTGACAGATCTTCAGCGCGTTTGCCCGGACATCTTCTGGCGCCGATCACCATCGCATCGTGCTGATTACGGCATTCGGGCTGATCAAGAACGACTACGACGACTATCTCGGGACCGGCCAACCTCTGAAGACCGATGACGTGAGTCAAGACCTTGGTCCCGCGGCAAGAGCCAGCACCGTGAGGAGGAGACGATGGACGAGGCGGTGCAACGATTTCGACGACAGGCGCGTCGAGAGCTCGGTGATCGGCAGGGTGCCGAGCGACGGTACTCGGCCGGGCTTGCGCCAGGCAGGCGGTGGCGTACTGGCGGCCGCGTGAGCCGGCGGGCGACGGCCTGCGCGCGGTGGCGACGGCGCTCGGCATCGCGCCGGTGAGCTTGCGCCGTGGGCCCAGGATGCTCGGTTCCGGCCGGTCCGCGTCGTCGCCGACGCGGCCCCGCCCGCGCGGCTCGTGAGGTCATCGTCGACACGACGGGCGTGCGCGTCGAGGGCCTGGACGTCGAGACGGCGGCGCAGTGATCGCGCGACTGCGATGAGATGGGCACGGGCGGCGCGTCGCCGTGTACGCGCACGGGGCGCCCACGGACATGCGCAAGGGCTTCGACAGCCTGTGCGCGATGGTCACCGAGCGGCTGGCGAGGAATCCCCTGAGCGGCGACGTCTTTCTCTTCGTCAGCCGCGATCGCATCCGCGCGAAGGTGCTTGCACTTCGACGGCACCGGCCTCTGTCTCTATGTGAAGCGCCTGGAGCGCGGGCGCTTCGCGGCGCTGTGGCGGGACGAGGCCGCCGAGCCGATGACGCTCACGGTCAGCGAGCTCGATCTCTTTCTCGATGGCAGCGCGCTGGTCGGGCGCATGCCGCTCACGCCGCCCGCGCTCACGCACTTTTCGCTTGCCTCGGATCGCGCGCGATGATCAAATGCGCGGCAGCATGGTGCCGCTGACGACGAACGCGACGTCGAGACGCTGCGGCAGATCAGGCTCCTCCTCGACGCGCGAGAATCAGCGCCTCATCACGCGAATCTCCAGCTGCCGCGCCGAGCTCGCGCGGCTGCGCGGCCTGCCCGAGGTCGCGCAGCTCACGTTCGCCGTCGAGCAGCGCTGCAGCAGACCGCGCGCGATCCTGTCGCGCGGCGACGCGCCGCACCGGCGCCGCGGCCCGCGCGGCCCGGCCACGGCCCGCGCGCGCAGCCGGCCTTGCCGATCGTCGAGATGCGTGCACGAGCTGCCCGCGGATCAGCGCGCGTGTCCGGCCTGTGGCGGGACGCTCACCGAGATGTCGGGCAGTACGAGACGGCCGAGCGCATCACCACGGTGAAGGCTGACGTATCACGTCGAGCACCACGCCCGGCAGAAGTACCGCTGTGCGTGCAACGGCGCGGTGGTCACGGCGCCCGCGCCGCCGACGCTGATCCCGGGCGGCCGGTATACGCCGGCGTTTGCGGTGGGCGTGGCCGTCGCGAAGTACACCGATCATCTCCCGCTCGAGCGCCAGGTGCGGATGATGGCGCGCGAGGGCCTGATCGTCGACTCGCAGACGCTGTGGGATCAGATCCAGGCCCTGGCGCGCCACCTCGAGCCCACCTACGAGGCGCTCGGCCAGCGCGCGCTCGCCGCGCCGGTGATCCATGTCGACGAGACGCGCTGGCCGCGGCTCGGGTCGGGACGGCACCGGCGGCGGGCACCGTGTGGGGCGTCCACCGCCGACCGTCGCCTTCTATCGCATCTTGCCCGGGAAATCCGCGGAGGAGGGCCGCCAGGTCCTCGGCGGCTACCGCGGGACCGTCGGTCGTCGATGGCTACGCGGTGTACGAGGTGCTGGCCCGCGACGGGCCCGGACTTCGCGCTCGCGCACTGCTGGGCGCACACGAAACGCAAGTACGAGGAGAACGCCGACCACTGGCCGACGGCGTGTGCCGAGATCGACGCACTGATCGGCGATCTCTACGCCGTCGAGCGGCTCGTGCCGCGGCCCGTTTCCCGGCGACGCCGCGGAACGCAGGCGCTGCGGCACCAGCTGCGGCAGGAGCGCTCGCGCCCGATCCTCGATCGCATCTGGACGTGGGCGACCGTGCAAGTCGGCTTGCCGCGCAGCGATTCGGCAAGGCCGTGCGCTACATGCTCGAGCGCTGGACCGGCCTCACACGCTTCCTCGACAACCCGCGCATCCCGCTCGATAACAATGCCGACCGAACGGGCGCTGCGCGGCCCGGTCGTCGGCCGGAAGAATCACTACGGCTCGAAGTCGCTGCGCGGCACGCAGGTCGCGGCGCTCTTCTACACGCTGTGCGAGTCGGCGAAGCTCGTGGGCGTCGACCCCCACGCGTATCTCCTGCGCGCGGATCGAAGTCGCCATCGCCCAGCCCGGCACCGTCACGCTGCCCGAGACGCTCGCGGTCGACTGCCCCCGCGGCATAGACGCCCCTCGCCACGCCGTGGCTCCCGCGTCACAGACGGGGCACGGCGAGGACATACACTTGAAGGCCTTCGCGGGGCGGTATCTGTTTCGTGCGACAGGCGACTGGTTCATTGGCGCCCAGGGGAGTGCCGCGAATTACCAGGTACTGGGAGCGACCGCGGAAGACGATCTCGTGCTCGAGACACTGGGCGTGCGCGGATTCGAGTCGGCGGGAGTGGGCGCAACCCTGATGCACGATTCGCGCGACAACGAAGACATGCCGACGACAGGCTGGTTCTTGAACGTCAACAATATTGCCTATGGTGAGGCACTCGGCGGAGCCGAGTCGTTTGATGCGTATCGCGTCGACCTAAAAGCGTTTTGGAAGCACGGCAGCGGTCACGTGCTGGCGGTGCGCCAGTACAACTGGTTGACCAGCGATGCACCAGCGGCCGCGCAAGGGACGGTCATCCTTCGCGGTTACAAACAAGGTCAGTACCTCTCGCCGTACATGTCCTCGCTCGAAGTCGAAGAACGTCTCTCGTTTCACCCACGATGGGGCGCCACACTGTTTGCTGGTGCGGCGGGGTTGTACGGCGAGGCGCCAGCCCCTCTTGACCGCAGCGTCTATCCGACCTTCGGAGCAGGTCTGCACTTCGTGCTCAAACCCGTGCAGCGCATGAACGTGAATCTCGAGTACGCCGAAGGCCTCGAAGACAACCGCGGCGTCTATCTGAAGCTGGGCTATGCCTGGTGAGCCGCTGATCCGCAAGCTGACAGTTCGTGGACGGAATTCGCTGTGACCGCACCATCCTTGTCAATTCCAGAACCCCAGACGTTCGAGAGCCTCCTGTCCCTCACAGGCCGATGCGCGGTGGTCACCGGCGGCAGCCGGGGACTTGGTGAGGCGACCTGAACACGGGGGATTCGCGGGAGGTGCGGAAGCGTTGGAAACTCGGGGCGCTGGAAAACAGCACCGCCGAGCGTCGAGTCGCCAGGCGTGCCGAACCGTAGCTCACTGACGGGGACGAGAGAGATTCAGGAGAGGCACCTTCGGCACTGGCACTGAACTGTTCGCTGCCCGCGTTCCCTTCGCTTTCCGTCCTCAATGGACCCCGCCGCCTGAAACCGGCCCGAAACACCGGATTGCGACAATGAACTGGCCGGAGGTCCCGTATGCTGTTCGCGCTTGTCGTGATGGCGGGGGTTCTTCTTCTGACCATGGTCGTCAACAACCGTAGACAACCTTCGCGCTGGGACCGGGGCAAACGCCGCTCGCACTGGGACGGCGGCACCACCGGAGACGGGTCAACGTGGGTGTTCGGCGGCGACGTGGGTCCCGACTGTGGGGCTGACGGCGGCGGTGCTGTCGCGCCTGCGGTCGTGATTGGCCGGTCCAGCCACACGAACGACTCACATCCGGCCGCCGTGCCGGCTCAACCAATAGAGGTCGACGTCCTCCCGCTGAGCGCCGGCGTCGTGAACTACCGCTCGGGCGGCGATCCGAGTGTCGCGGAGACCTGCACGAGCTTCGTCAGGTGCTGCCACATGGGGCGGGATCGTCAGCACGTGGTGATGCGCGAACTCGATCGCGTTCATCGCGGCATGTCCCTTGAACCGCCTTTCGGGATGGCCTTACATCCTCCCGGCCCTAACCGACGACCCATCCCGTGCACTCGGTGCGGAAAGCCGGTGAAACTGACCGGCGAGCGTGATCGGCTGGTCTTTTACATCTGCGAGTCGTGTGGGACGACTGGAGCATTCGCGGTTAGCTCGAAGGATTCGTGAATCTCGGTGAATGACTACGCTGCAGCCCAGGGAACTACTTAGCCCTGGACCGACGGCAAGCAGCGGCTGTCCACGGATGATGCGGATGTCGACGCAGGGAAGAACGTGCTCGTACACTGGGACTGAGCCGTCGCATGGAGTCCGCTCTCACGGTCCCGTCTGCCGTTTCCCGGTGTCAGTACTTGCCAGATCGCATCTGGCAGCCTCCGCTACGAGCTGGTTCCGGACCTCCGACCTGCCGGCTACATGCAGCGGCTGCAACAGGGCTGGCGACGATTCAGCTACGCGATGTTTCGGCCGAGTGCCCCTCCTGTCGGATGTGCCAATCGCTGCGGGTGCTTCAGCCCTGTAAAATCGACCCATAGTGGACAAGGAAGGACTCTTTGCCTGTGCTGCTGCTTTCAGCCTGGCACTGCTGCCGGCGAATGGATGGGCGCAAACCGGGACCATCACCGGCACCGTGACTGATGTCAGCACTGGTGCGCCCATCCCCAATATGGCTGTCGAGATCTACGTTCCGTTTTCTCAGGGAAAACCGCCCCGAGAAGACCGCCTGGCGACCGTGGTCACCGACGCCAACGGCGTTTATCAGGTGCCGGGGCTGTGGGACGGGTTCTACCGCGTGGGAACGAATCCTTCCGGGCGCTATGCGGCACAGCGCTTCAACAATTTTGAGTGCGTGCGTGTGTGCAGCCCATTCGGCGGCACGACGGTCTCGGTCACAGGAAGCGCGCCTGCAAGTGGAATCGATTTCGCGTTGTATCCCACCGGGGCGGCGGACGTCGTCGCCGCTCTCGGGCCGGGGCACGGACTGTGGCTGCTCGCCGCCGATGGCACCCGGCAGCAGCTTCACGGGCTCAGTCCAAGAGCGATGACGCCGGCGATCTCGACGGGAACCACCAGGACGATCTGATCGTCGATTTCGGAGCCGGTGTCGGCCTCTACGCCTGGATGAATCACGACCAGTGGCGTTTCCTCCACGGCGTGAGCCCGACGCAAATGGTGACGGGCGGACCTCGACCGCGACGGGCATGACGACCTCATCGCCGTCTTCCCCGGCTACGGTGTCTGGCGCTGGGTCGACACCGGCGCCTGGAACCAGCTCCATCCGTTCGACGCCAGCAAGCTCGCCGTCGGCCGCTATGATGGCCACGGCGCTGACTTGATCCTCGATTTTCCCGGTTTTGGCCTCTGGATCTACCAGAGCAACGGCACGTGGCGCTCGATTAACCCGCAGAATGCCACAACGCTCGTGGCCGCGAATGTCATCGATACGGCGGTTGGAAACATACTCATATCCGGACGGGACGACGTCATCGCGAGTTTCGCGGGCGCTGGCCTCTGGGTTTACCTCGACGGCTCCTACTGGCAACGGTTTCACGCGGTCACACCGCGACTCACTGCCGCCGGTTACCTCTCCGTCGGTCGCACGGCAGATCTGGTGCTGGATTTCGGAGAGCCTGTACGGCATCTGGACCTGGCGTAACGTTGTCTCGGCGTGGAGTCAGATTCATCAGACGTCCGCTCGAAGTATCGTGCTGGCCGATCGCACCGCGAACGCGGTGGACGAAATCATGATCGACTTCGGGCCGCCCTATGGACTCTGGCAAATCGCCAACCACGATGCCGCGGCGTGGAGTCAGCTCGATGCTCTGAGTCCCGAAGCCATTGTGGTCGGCCAGTTCCACTAGCCATCGGACCCGAGCCCTCGGACACTCGCCACACGGTTCCGCCGCGTCAAGTAGAATGCGGACTCGGTCGAGTCAGTCGGCCGAATCTCACGCAGGACGAGGCGCCGTGGCTGAGTGGATATACGCGCAGAGTGACCCCGCCGAGGAGCTGGCCGAGCTTCATTTCTTCTCCTTCAAGAAGCGCCGGCCCGAAGGCGACATCGAGTTCGTGATCACCGTGAAGGAGTTGCGTCCAGGAACGCGCTGCAGATGCAGTTCTACGCGCAGGCGGACAAGGAGGTCAACCAGAGGACCGCGCCGTTCCGTCCCTTCGGCTGGGGGGATTCGCTGTTGCGCGCACTCAGCGAATGCATCGAGGCCATCCGCCAGTACCCCTACGATCCAGAATAACGACCAATAACGGCGGCTCTCGAAGCCCTCGACACGGCCGACTCGACCTCGCTTGCGCGCGGCGTGAGCGCCGACGATAATCGGGCGGCATGTCGACCCGGACCGAGACGGTCGCAGTGCTGCTCGGTTCGATCGCGCTGGCGCTCGCGTTCACCCATCCCCTCGCGTTTCGATTCGGCCACCACATCGCAGCCGACGCCGGCGATCCGGTGCTGACGGCCTGGACGCTCGCCTGGGACGCGGATCGGATCCGGCACGGCCTGCGCGGCATCTGGGACGCGCCGAACTTCTTCCCGTACTCACACACACTGCTCTATTCGGATCACCTGCTCGGCATCGCCGTCTTCACGGCCCCTTTGCAATGGATGACGCGCAACCCCGTCCTCGTCTACGACGCCGCGTTCGTCGCGTCGTTCGCCATGGCGGGCGCTGGAATGTACGTCCTGGCACGCGATCTGACCGGCCGGCGCGACGCCGCACTGATCGCCGCCGTGATCTTCGCGTGCCAGCCCTTCCGCGCGTCACACCTGTCCCACCTGCAGTGGCTGATGACCGGCTGGCTGCCGCTGTCGCTCTGGGCGATCCACCGGTACAGCAGGACTCACGCGGCGCGATATGCGTTCGGCGCCGCGGGGTTTTATCTGTTGCAGTCGTTGACCGCCTTGTACCTTCACTGTACTACGCGCTCCTGCCGATTCTGATTGTCGGGGGCGCCGAGCTGTTGCGCGCACGCCCGCCGATGGGCCGCCTCGCCCTGCACGGCGGCGCGGCCGTCTTGCTGGTCGGTCTCGTGATGGTGCCGATCGCACGGGCGGTACTACGAGGTGCGCGCCGTGCAGGGCCTGAAGCGGTCCGCTGACGACATCGTGGGGCAGAGCGCGGACGTCGGCGACTATTTCAGCGCCTCGCCGCGGTTGCGATTCTGGGGCGGCCTTGGCGCCGGAAGGGGCGAGCACGAACTGTTTCCCGGCGCCATCGTCCTGGTGCTGTCCGCGGCGGCGCTCGTCGTGCACCGGCGCCGGACCATCGTTCTCGTGTATGCGGGAGTGGCCACGGCCGCATTCGTCCTCTCGCTGGGGCCGTCGCCGTCGGCCTGGGGCCACGCGTCGAGCGTTCCCGGACCGTACGCGGTGCTGCTGCGGGCCGTGCCCGGGCTCGACGGCCTGCGCGCGCCTGCCCGGCTGGCCGTCGTCGTGCAGGTCGCGCTGGCTGCGATGGCGGCATTCGGCGCAGCCTGGGCGATCGATCGGCTTCCGGCGCGCGGCCGGGTCGCCGCGCTCGCGCTCCTTGCCGCGGCGATTGCTGCCGAGGGCTGGATTGCGCCAATCGCGTCGACGCCATTTCCCGCGCTCGGCCTCGAGGACCGCGGCGCTTACGCATACGTCCGGCGGCTGCCGTCCGGCGGTGTGATGGAATTGCCCACGTCGGCGGAAGAGGCCGATCGCGAATTCGCCTACCAGTACGCCACGCTGCTGCACGGCCACCGCGGCGTCAACGGCCAGAGCGGCTACGTGTCGCCGCTGGCCGCATGGCTGCGCGGCGGACACTCACCGTTCCGGGAGCCGGATCGTGCGCGCGATGCGCTGGCGATGCTCCGCGGCATCGGCGTCCGCTACCTGATCGTCCATCGCGCTTCATACGCCGATCCATCGCTGGCCGACGCGATGCTCGCCGCGCTCGACCGCCGGAGCGAGGACGGTGCCTCGAGCGATCGCACCGAGTCGAACGGTGTCATCGACCGCCATGCCTTCGGCGAGACCACGGTCGCCGCGCTGGCGCCGCTCGAGATCCCGTCCGCACCGGAGGCTCTCTCAGACGTGCCGCAATCGGCCGTTCGCCTGGCCGCGTCGGCCGGACACGATCGCCTGCCGCTGCTCTTCGACGGCAACGTCGACACGCGCTGGCTGACCGGCCGCCATCAAGCGGGCGACGAATGGCTCGAGCTGCATTTCGACCGCCCGCGTGATGTCAGGCTCATCCGCCTGCAACTCGGCGCGCGCAGCTTCGGCGACTACCCGCGCGATCTTGCCGTCGACGCGATCGAAGACGGCCGGGTACGAGGGTTGTTTCGGGGTCGGTCCTGCCGATGCTCGCGCGCGGAATCGTCTCCGACGGCGCGTATCCCTTCATCGACGTTGTACTTCCCGAGAATCGCGCGAGCGTGCTGCGCCTGCGGCAACTCGGCGTGACGAACGCGTTCTTCTGGTCCATTCACGAGTTGCGCCTGCGGGAGCGCTCTATGATCCCGCCGATGGCCGCGCGCACCGCGCCGTCGGAGGACGTCCTTTCGAGACAACTGTGCACCGACGCTGATTCTGGAGGCATCGCACTGCCATGCTCGCCCAGCAAAAGCCCGATTTCTCAGGCGAATGGATCCTGAACCGAGAGGCCAGTACTCTCAGCCCTGGCGCCGACACGGTGGAAACCGCTGTCTGGCGAATCGACCACCGCGAGCCGGCCTTCCGCCACCAGGCCGCGTTCGTCATGGCCGGCGGTTCGCGGGAGTACGAGTATGAACTGTTGACTGATGGCCGGGAAATCGTCAGCGCCCACGAGGGCGGAGAAACGGCCGCCAGCCTTCGTTGGCAGGACAACGACCTGGTCGTCACAATGCGGACCCGGCACTCGGGTGGTGAAATGACGGTTTCCTTTCGCTATGAATCGATCGACGCGGGACGGCGCCTTCGAGCGTCGGAACAGCTTCGAGGAACCGATCATGACCAGGATAACGTCTGGATCTTCGACCGCCATTAGCGACAGCTCCTGTCGCAACACGGTGCTACGGACGCGTCCCGCGAAAGAGCGCGAGCAACTCGGCGAGCTCTTCGCGCGATGCCGGTTCCCAGCGGCTTCCCAGGTCAGCGGTCACGAAGCGCCGCAGCTCGCGCGCCGGGTGGTCCGCCGCCGCGCGACACAGCGACTCGATCTCCTGTGCGAGCTGCCGTCGCTCCTCGGGGCTGGCATCCTGGCTGAACGCCGCGGCTGCGCCATGCAGCGAGCCGTGCACTTTCCGGAAGTCCTCGTGGAGATACCCGCGGACGAAAGCCGTCAACGTCGGGAACGCCTCCCGGCGCAGTGCCAGGGTCGGTCTGGCGGTCGGGTTGCGATGCCGCCGCGGCCGCTTCGTCATCGCCGCGCCTCCGGGTAGCTCGTGAGCACGAAGAATCCTCGCCGGCCGTCCCAGCGCAGGACGACGACGGCATCCGGGCAGACGACTGGCTGTGAACTTCGGCGTGAGAGGCTGCGTCCAATCGATTCCTGCGCGTCGCCGCGGTAGTCGAGCGCGAGGTTGGGACGCGAGCCCTTGCGGGCGAGCCACTGGTCGACACGGGCGCGATTGAGGGCGAGCGCTCGCGCGACGACGCGCTCGGCGGTCCCACGATCCGAATAGGTCGAGGCTGCGCTGATGTTCGACTCGCGCCGCAGCCGCTCCTTGAAATCCGCGTCGGAGCGGCCGACGTGACGAGCCAGAGTGTGACCGCCGAGCGCTTCGTCGCGCGCGAGATCGTAGCGCGGTGCGCTCTGAGCGGCCGGCGCCTGGCGTGCCTCGACCGGGGGAGAGGCAGCGGTGTCGGGTCGCGGAGGCGCCGAGGCGGATGGGGCGGGCCGGCACGCGAGGTGGCCGAGCCCAATGGCCAGTGCCAGCCACAGGGTGGCATGCAGGCCGCGGAGCGTTGAACTGACTCGGCTCCTCACCGCGTTCGCCGGAGCACCACACACGCCCACACGCAGAGCGCCGCCGCGGCGGCCGTGATGAGCAGGTACCCGGGATTAGTCGCGAGGGCCCGCGACTCGTAGAGCATGCGCAGAAGATGCGCGAGCGTCAGCAGGCCGAACAGAATCCCGGTCGTCACCACGTAAGCTCTCATCCTGCTCCTGCGCGAATCGCTTGCGCATTGTCTCTCAGGTGGGACACGTTCGGGCGCAACCATTCCTCAGGCGCGAATTCGTGAGCAGCGTCAGCTGACCCGACCGACTCTGAAGATGTGAGCACGGTAACCGAACATCCTTCCGGCCGGGCCTGCCAGCATTCGCCCTGGCAGCAGGCAACCGCCGGTCCGGCCAGAACCACTTGAAAAAGAAATGTGACTCTGGCGTGCCGATAGGTGTAGGGTCGGGCCCCGCGGGACGTGAAGCAGCTTCCACATTCACTACGGCCGCCACTGCAACTGAGGAGTGCTGCAAAGCACGGCCACAGCGGGAACCACCGTGTCCTGCCTCCGCGTGAGACTTGCCGTCGGGCTCGTCTCGTGATGAAAACAATCGGTGTGACCCGCCTGGCCGATGTCACCGGGCTCGACCACGTGGGCATTCCCGTCTGGGCGGCGGTTCGACCGATTCCGGACGACTCGGCGATCTCCGTTCAGAATGGCAAAGGGCCGACGCGGATGCAGGCCAGGGCTGGCGCCATGATGGAGGCGATCGAGCACTACTGTTGCGAGCGGCCGCCTCACGAATTCGCGCTCGCCTCTCATAGAGCACTACGTCGCAGGGCCACTGCCGTCGACCCGCGGAGCCTGGTTCTCGATCCCCGCGCCGGATACGCAGACACCTTGCCTCTCCGAGTGGCTCCGTGGGACCGACCTGCAATCTGGCGCGCCAGTCTGGGTGCCCGCGTGCGCGGTGTTGAAGCCGCGTCATGGCGATCGCGGTCCGCAGGTCTTTCGCGGGAGTACCAATGGGCTGGCCTCCGGGAACACCATCGAAGAGGCCGTCTGTCACGGCCTGGCAGAGGTGATCGAGCGGGATGCGTGGACGCTGGCGATAGTCCGCGGAATGCTGGTTCCGCGCGTCCGTGCCATCGCGAGTGCGGTCAGAACAGCGGCGACCTGTCAGGTGTCAGAAGTGGAGAATGCAACTCCCGACGGGCTCCTGTTCCCGATCATCGATCCAGCCACGCTTCCCGGCGTGCCGTTCCAGCTCGCGTCGAAGTTCGCGCAAGCGGGCATCCGTCTGGTGATCCGGGAAATCACGAGCGACATCGGGGTGCCGGCGTTTGCGGCCGCCGGTTGGGAACCGTCTGGCGCCGGACCAGTGCATTTTCACACTGGCTTTGGTGCGCATCCGGACGCGCGCGTTGCGGTGACGAGGGCCCTTACCGAGCTGGCTCAGAGCCGGTTGACCGATCTTTCAGGGCGTGCGCGAAGACATCGACAAGATCGCCCGGCTGGATGGCGAGGTCGACAGGCCGGCGCAGAGCCTGTGGCTCACGAATGGCCCGCTGAAGTCCTTCGCCGCCGTTGAGACCTACCGGAGCCACGACATCCTGGCGGACATCCGTTTCATGGCGCTCCGGCTCAAATCGGCCGGCCTGGAGCAGGTGATCGCCGTGGATCTGACGCGCTCCGAAGTAGGTCTGCCTGTCGTGAAGGTCATCGTGCCGGGGCTCGAGCACTGGGCTGCCAGGCACTTCGATCCCGACCTCGATCCTCCTCGGTCGCGCGGGCACACCGGTACCTCGAATGAAGGGCACGCTCGTGTTCGTGGGGCCGAGTGTGCCCTTGTCGAGGGCACAGGCTGTCCTGCCCGAGGCGAGCTACAGGCCCCCAATCCGTCGGGGCGACCTGACCGCCGCGCTGAAGGATCGGCCGGCGATCGTCGGGATCATCGATGGCCAGTTCCTGCAAAGCCTCGCGGTTTCTCCGCTGGAGATCTTCGCGGCCATCCGGGCAGGCACGACCGTTCTGGGCGCGGCGAGCATGGGCGCCCTCCGCGCGGTCGAGATGTCTCCTTACGGAATGATCGGAGTGGGCACGATCTTCCGGTGGTTCCGCGATGGGAGGCTGGTTGCCGAGGATGAACTGGCTGTGGCGTACGATCGCCGACACCGGGGCGGCATTGTCCGATGCGCTCGTGAACATGCGCTACGCCTTCTCGCGAGCGGTTGCGGAGGGCGTGATCCAGCCGCGAGACGCGCCGCGTCCTGATCCGGGTCGCGAAGAGCCGTCTATTTTCCCGAACGGACATACCATGGAACGATCCGCCTGGCCGAGAAACCTGGTGCCTGCCGGCGAGCTGAATCGGCTGCGGCTCTGGCTGCAGCACCGCTGCCCGGACCTCAAGGCCGACGATGCCCTCCGGTTGTTGCGCGCGGCCAACCGGTTGTCGAAGGGTTGGCGAGCGAACGCCGTGAGCGAGCCACGCGAACGGAGTGGGGCCGAAGGGGCCCCCGCCCTCGACAATAGCTCGGGCGCCCTGAGCGATGCCGAAGGGCGCGAGTGAGCGTGTCGGAAGAGAACGTCAGGAGGTGATCGAGATGAACCCGGTAGTCGAGCAAATCATCGGCAAGCTGATAATCGATCCGGCGTTTCGGCAGATGTTCAAGACCGATCGCCAGGGCACGCTGGCTCGGTACCAGCTGACGCCGGTCGAACGCAGCGGCCTGATGCAGTTCGACGTGCAGGCGATAGAAGTGGCGGTCCGTAACCTTCAGATGAGCCGATCCATCCCCACGGACAGCATGTTCTGGTGATGGGGCGCCAATAGTCGAGCCGCGTCACGTTCTGGCCGGGGCCGTCGTATTGCCTCATATGCCCGAAGTGTCGAACCCGCCCGGTCCGGAGGAGACCGCGGTCGGGAGCTATTTCGTCGCCAACTATCCGCCGTTCTCGGTGTGGAGCCGAACGGCCCTGGACGAGGCGACCTCCGCGCTGGAGGCGCCGCCCGCTGACGTTCCGCTCGGCCTGTACCTCCACATCCCGTTCTGCCGGAAGCGCTGTCATTTCTGTTATTTCCGGGTCTATACCGACAAGAACGCCCGCCAGGTCGAGGAATACCTCAATCTGCTGACGACCGAGTGGGATCGGTACCTCGACCGGCCGGCCATTGCCGGACGGCCGCTGCACTTCGTGTATTTCGGCGGCGGCACCCCCTCGTTTCTGTCGACCCGGCAGCTGCAACGGCTGGTCGGCGGATTGACCGCCCGAACCGACTGGAGCCAGGCCAGGGAAGTCACGTTCGAGTGCGAGCCAGGGACGCTCAGCGAGTCGAAGCTCGCGGCCATCCGCGATTTCGGGACCACGCGTCTCAGCCTCGGTGTCGAGAACTTCGACGATCGCATTCTCGAGCTGAATGGGCGCGCGCACCGATCGCCGGAAATCTACACGGTCTTCGAGCAGGCACGCGTGCTCGGCTTTCCGCAGATCAACATCGATCTGATCGCGGGGATGGTCGGGGAGAGCGATGCCAACTGGCATGCGTGCATCGATCGCACGCTGGAGCTCTCGCCCGACAGCGTGACCATCTACCAGATGGAGCTCCCTTACAACACCACGATCAGCGGCAACCTGCTCAAGGGCTCCGGCGATCTCGGCGGTCCGATCGCGGACTGGCGACAGAAGCGGCGGTGGGTGACGGAGGCCTTCGAGGCGCTCGAGTCGGCCGGCTACCATGTCGGTAGTGCCTACACCGCGGTGAAGGATCCGTCGGTGGCGACCTTCCTCTATCGGGACCGCCTGTGGGAGGGTGCGGATCTGGTGGGCCTGGGCGTAGCGTCGTTCGGGCACGTCAACGGCGTCCACTTGCAGAACCTGGACACATGGGAGAAGTACTCAGCTGCGCTGGAAGCCGGCGACCTGCCACTTGGGCGCGCTTACCGTCCCACGATCGACGAACGGCTGATTCGGGAGTTCATCCTGCAATTGAAGCGCGGCTCGGTCCGGCCCCGATACTTTCACGAGAAATACGGGATCGATCCACTGGATCGTTTCAGCGCGCAGCTCGAATCCCTGCAATCCGACGGCTTTCTCGCCGAGCTGACGTCAGAACGAATTGCGCTCACGCGCCCCGGGCTGCTGCGGGTCGACTCGCTGCTGCCCCGCTTCTTCCTGCCAGAGCACTCCGGTATCCGCTACACGTAAAGACTTCATGACCACACCTTCGACTGATTACGATGTCGTCGTCATCGGCGGCGGTCCGGCAGGGTCGACCGTCTCGACGCTGATTGCCGACCGCGGCTTTTCGACGGGACTCTTCGAGCGGGAGCGTTTTCCGAGATTCCATATCGGCGAGTCGCTGATTCCCGAGACCTACTGGGTGCTGAAGCGCATCGGGATGCTCGAGAAGATGCAGCGCAGCCACTTCGTGAAGAAATACAGCGTGCAGTTCGTAAACGCGAACGGCAGGCTGTCGGCGCCGTTCTATTTCTGGGACAACAAGCCTCACGAGTGCTCGCAGACGTGGCAGGTCGTGCGCAGCGAGTTCGACCAGATGCTGCTGGAGAACGCGCGCGAACACGGGGTCAACGCCTACGAGGGCGTCCACGTGCTCGAGGTGCTCTTCGACGGCGAGCGCGCGGTCGGCGTGCGGATCAAGGATGCCGACGGCACGCACCGCGAGATCCGGGCGAAGGTCGTGGTCGACGCCAGCGGCCAGGCCGCACTCCTGCAGAACCGGTTCAAGCTCCGGATCTGGGACCCGGTTCTCAACAAGGGGGCGATCTGGACCTACTGGGAAGGGGCCTACCGCGACACCGGCCGAGACGAAGGCGCGACGATGGTGCTGCAGACGCCGGATCGGCAGGGCTGGTTCTGGTATATCCCGCAGCACGACAACGTCGTCAGCGTCGGCGTGGTGGCGCCGTTCGACTACCTGTTCAAGGGGCGCCAGAATCACGAACAGACCTACAACGAAGAGGTCGAGCGGACTCCGGCGGTGAAGCAGCGGATCGACAAAGCGAAGCGGGTGACGGGCTACTTCCTCACGCGGGACTATTCGTATCGCTCAACCAGAGTGGCCGGCGATGGCTGGGTGCTGGTCGGCGATGCCTTCGGATTCCTCGATCCGCTCTATTCGTCCGGCGTGCTCCTCGCGCTCAAATCCGGTGAACTGGCCGCCGACGCGATCGTCGACGGCCTGCAGAAGGGAGACACGAGTGCAGCGCAGCTCGGCGCATGGGGGGCCGGCTTCAACGAAGGTGTCGATCGGATGCGGCGGCTGGTGTGTGAGTACTACGCCGGTTTCAGCTTCGGCAAGTTCGTGCGCGCCTATCCCGAACTGCAGGGAACGGTCACCGATCTTCTGATCGGTGACCTGTTCACCGATCGCGTCGACAAGGTCTGGGGACCCATGGAGTCTCTGTACCGGTCCGAGAAGCACGAGATCCCGAGCTGGAACGCCGGGGCGACTGCCGACGCGACCCCGGAGAAGGCCAACGAGCTCGTCCTGCCAGACGGACCCCGGCGCTAAGCCAATGGACGGTCCATTCCGTTACGCCCGGCGGGTCCAGTTCGCTGAAACCGACCTCGCGGGGATCGTCCATTTTTCGTGGATGTTCCGGTACATGGAAGAGGCCGAGCACGCGGCGTGGCGCGCGGCGGGCCTGTCGATAGCCGACCCGGCCAGCGACCTCGGCTGGCCGAGAGTGCGTCGCCTCGTTCGACTTCCGGCATCCACTGCGCTTCGAGGACGAGCTCGAGGTGAGCGTGCGCCTGGCCGAGGTCGGCACCCGCAGCCTGCTGTACGAGCACACGATCAGGAAAGGAGATCTGCTGATCGGCACCGGCCACATCAAGACCGTGTGTGTGCTGGCGGGAGCAGACGGCTCGATGCGGGCGATCGCGATCCCTGCCGAGATCCTGCGCAAGCTTCGGACGGTCCTGACCGTGGCCCCTGCAGTTTCCTCACCGGCGCCGGACCTTTCGATTTAGCGTCGAGCTCCGGCCCGCCCGGACCCACCCCATCACGTATGCCTTTCGCGCGCGCGCACGTAGGCGTGCTGTACAGCCTGCTGCGCATCGCGGTCCCGAAAATCGATCGCTTCTCAGCGTGACCGGCGCTCTTCAGCGGCGACTATCTTGCACCAGTCTCTCGTTCCGGGGCCTCAGGGAGAGGCCCGGCAAAAAGGAGACACCATGGCTGATGCGGGCACGATGCACGATGCCTTCGTTGAAGAACTGCGGGATACCTATGATGCGGAGAAACAACTGATCAAGGCGCTGCCGAAGTTGGCAAAAACCGCGAGCTCGGCCGAACTGCGGGCAGCTTTTGAATCGCACCTCGAAGAGACGCGTGGACACGTCGATCGCCTGGAACGCGTATTCGAAAGTCTGGAAGAGAAGGTTCGGGGCAAGCACTGCGACGGAATCGCCGGCATCATCGAAGAAGGCAAGTCGATCATGGAAGAGGACTTCGAAGATGCGGCGATGGACGCGTGTCTGATCGCGGCGGGCCAGCGAGCCGAGCACTATGAGATGGCGGCCTACGGCACGCTCGTCGCCTGGGCTCGTGCGATGGGGCACAACGAAGCGGCCGATCTGCTGCAGGAGACCCTGGACGAAGAAAAAGCTGCCGACGAAAAGTTGACGACCCTCGCGGAGAGCGGGATCAACCAGGAAGCCGCCGAGCGCGCCCATCCGTCAGAGGATGAGGAAGAAGAGGACGAGCGGCCGGCGCGCAGCGGCCGCGGCGGGTCGGCCACGGCGGTGGCCGGCGGCCTGCCCGGCGCTGATTAGTCCGCATCTCTTCAACCCCACCACCGCGGCCGCGGTCGGCCGGCGCGTTCGAGCCGGTCGACACGGCCGCGCTGGTGCGGCTCCTCGACGAGGCCGGCATCCGCGAGGCGCTCGTCCTCTCGCTCGCTCACGAAGTGACCCGCCGTCTGGAACGTCCTTTGCCTTACCTCGAACGAACTAGAGGCCACGAGCGCAAATTGCACCCATCCACTGGGGGCTGCCAACGATAGACAGCTGTTCCCGTGACATCTCGTGGGGGTGCCGCTCGCGGCAAAGCCAGGACAGGAGCGGGTCATGTTCATCCCACGGCAGATGCTGGGGTTCCTCATCGCCGGCGTCATCGTCGTTGCCGGAGGCTGCAAGCGGGCGCCGGAGCCTCTCACTCCCGAGGCTGCCAGCGCCAAGGGCGACGCGCTTCTTCGGGAAATGAGCAAGAGCCTCAGCGCTCTGCAGACGTTCGCTTACACCGTCGACGAGCGGCGCGAGGTCGTCAAAGGCGGAAAGAAGGAAGAGAAGCTCACGTCGCGCAAGGTCACCATCCGCCGGCCGAACGCGCTCACGTTCACGGCTACCGGCGATGAGCGCGACGGCGCCGGTTGGTACGACGGCAAACACATCACACTGGTCTCGAATCGGTTGAAGGTGTGGGCCCGGGGACCGATGCCGGGCACGCTCGACGAGGCGCTGGACTTCCTCTCGTCTGAATACGCGATTTCGCTGCCGTCCGCCGACCTGCTGTACAGCAACCCGTACGATGCATTCATGACGAAAGATACGACCGGCGGGTGGGTGGATACGCAGAAGATCGGCGATCGGAGCTGCGACCACGTGGCCTACCGGCAGGCGGCCGTCGATTGGGAGCTCTGGGTGAACGAGGGCACGCGCCTGCCGTGTCAGTTCAAGATCGTGTACAAGAACGCCCCGCTGCAGCCGTCGACGACGATCGTCTACAGCGCTTTCGACCCCAAGCCGCAGGTCTCCGATGAGATGTTCGCGGCAAAGGTGCCCGACGGATTCCAGCGGATCAAGATCATGCGGCACGCCACCGTCAATGATCCGAACGCAGCAGAGGTGCCGGCCGCGACGTCCGGCGGACCAGCACCGAAGAAGTAGCGTGACAGTCAAGGAGGCAGCCATGTTTTGCCAGACCGTTCGTTCGGGCCGCCGGCTTCGAGGCACGCCTGCGTTTCGACTCGCTGTCGTCGCCGCCGGCGCGATGTTCCTGCTCTCGACGACCGGGCTTTCGGCCGATCGGCGCTCGGGAGGCTCGGTAAAGCAGTCGCGGAACACCAACGCGGGTGCTGACAAGAGCAACAACTACAACCGGCCCGCCAACACCAACACGAACCGGGACACCCAGAACACCAACGCGAACCGGAACACCCAGAACACCAATGTGAACCGGAACACTCAGAACACCAACGTGAACCGGAACACCAACGTCAACAACAACGTGAACGTCAACAACAACGTGAACGTGAACCGGAACGTCAACGTGAACGCCGGCTACGGCTACCCGGCCCGGGGCGGAGCGGTCGCGGTCGGGGAGGAAGGCGCGGTCGCCGTCGGCCGGCGGGGCGCGGTCGCGGTCGGTGAAGAGGGCTACGTCGGAGTCGGACGCTACGGTGGCGTGGTCGGCGGCGAGCACTACGAGTCCTACGAAGGATGGAAGATTGCGGCGGGTGTGGCTACCGGCATCGCCGTAGGCACGATGCTGGCGCGGCCACCGTCAACCTCCGTGACCGTGGTTACCAGCGGCACGAACTACATGTACGCCGACGGCGCGTACTACGAGCAGGTGATGTACGAGGGCCAGGTCTCCTACCGCGTGGTCAATGCACCGGCCGGCGCGATCATTACCACTCTGCCCGCAGGGTGCGCGACGACGGCGATGAACGGCGTCACCGTGTCGCAATGCGGGAGCACCTATTACCAGCGGGTCAGCAACGGCTATCAGGTGGTGGTGTTCTGAACCCGCGACGGCCGCCTACCGGTTCCACGGGAACCGCACGGTCGGGGGATTGACGTAGCGGCGCATCGTGAGGGTCAACGTCGCCCCGGCGCCGGGCGCGAGGCGGACGCTGAATCCGGCGCATTCACGCGCTCGGTGCGGCCGTTCCAGCCGACCGACTCGAACTGGTGCTCGCCGTAGCCGCCGGCCTGCACGATCACCGTGCGCGGATGAGTCGTGCTCGTGTTGACGAGCGTGACTGAGGTGCGGCGATCGGCGATCTCCGAGACGAGCGCCGAGACGTCCTCGGGAACACCGGCGCGCCGCCGCTCGGGATCGAAATAGCGGAGCCGGGCAGTGAGGAGTCCGCCCTCGCGGCCCGGCACCAGCGCTCCGAACATCAGCCGCACCAGGGCATCGGTGGCGGCCGGGTTGAGATCGAGCATGTTGTCGGCCAGCCGCTTGTCCGGTGCCGTTTTGTCGGCACGGATGGTCTCGACCTTGCGAGCAATGCTCTCGAGATCGCGCAGAAGCGCGCTCTCAGGGTAGGCGCTGTTCTTTCCCTCGAGGTACTCGACCCACGGGTTGGCGCCGACGCGTGTGCGGTCCGCCGCGCTCATCGACCAATACCAGACCTCCAGTGCCCCGACGCCCCAGGGGTCGCGCTGCCACCCGTACCAGCCTACGCTCGCATCTTTCGCTCCCGAGCTACGGCCGGCAGGCCAGCCGAGGCTCGCATCCTTCGCTCCCGAGCCACGGCCGGCAAGCCCGGAGATGACACCGAACATGGTGGGGTACTCGGTGCGGCCGTCTACCTGGCGGGCATGCGCGTTCACGGCGGCGATCATGTCCCGCCAGGCTTCGACGTACTTGCGGTCGCCGGTGACGAGCAGGGCATTGCTGAAGCCTACGAGGGCCCGGGGGATGCGGTTGCGATCTTCGCGCCGGCCGGTAACCGGGTTGACCGGACTGAAGCCCCACCCGTAGGCATTGCCCCACCACTTGCCATCGCGACCGCCGATGGTGCCGTCCAGATCGACGAAGCTCGGGATGATGCCGCCGTTCTTCTTCATGCGCGCGAGCCAGGCGTCCATGTACTCGACGATCCAGCGTCGGTACTTGGCCTCGCCCGTCAGCAGGTACGCGTTGGTCGGAAGAGTGGTGGCGACCAGGTTGAGGAAGTGATCGCCGACGACATCGGTGTATTCCTGGTAGTGCTCGAGAAACTGGGAGTACGTGCTCTCGCCGTGCAGGGCGACGAACCCGGTGGCATCGAAGGGATCGCCAACCCAGTCGAGCGCGGTGGCCTTGCGCAGCAGCGGTCCCTTGCTGCCGTTGATCATCGACCGGATCAGCTTGCGATCGGGGTCGTAGTTCGGGGCTTCCGCGTCTTCTCCCATGTAGAGCCCGGCAAAGCGCCGGACTCGCTCGCGATAGGCGGCCAGGTCGGGCGCCGACAAGGCCATGCGGTTGAAGAGCTGCAGCCCTTCGCCGTGGTGCATCCAGTCCGACTGCGCGGAGAAGTCCTTGACATACATGCCGTCGCGGCCCGCCGGCACGTCGCGGGTCTTCGCTTCTGAATACTGGCGGGTCATGCCCTCCCATGCCGTGAGGTAGAGACGCAGGATCTCGTCGTCTGCGCCGAGCGCGTGGAGCTCCGGCCAGCGATTGAAGTTCTCGAAGGCATCGTCGGGTCCGTCGTTGGCGCCCCAACGCAGGAACGCCTGCAGATAGCCACGGCTGTCGTAGTACCTTCTGGAAGAACTCGCGGCACGCGGGGACGTTGGCGGCGAGAATCCGGCGCTCCAGCTGCGCCCAGCGTGGGGCAGGCATCGGCGTATCGATCGTGACCGTGGGCGGGGTCGCGGCCGCCAGCGAGCCGCCGATCAACGCTGCCATCAGAGATGAACGCCGCATGGCGGAGAGTATCTCCCAATTGTTGCCAACCGCCGCGTCGGGGGAGACCGGTTGGGCCTTTTTCAATTTTGGCAATCTTGGCAATTCTGGCAATGGTCTTGGTGGTAAGCTCTGCCCGTGGCCCCCCCGAAGTTGCCGGCCAACCACGCCCACGCGGTGCAGTTCTACAACAGCGAATCCACGCTCTACCACACCGCCGCGACGTTCCTGTCCGAGGGTCTGGTCCTGGGGCAGCCCGCTTTGATTCTCGCTACACCCGAGCACCGCGAGGGCATCGTGGAGCAGCTGTCCGAGCGCCTGGTCGATTGCGAGTGCGCCATTCGTGACGGCGATCTCGTCCTGCTCGACGCGCAGGCCACCCTCGATCTGTTCATGGTGGACGACCGTCCCAACCCCGACCTCTTTCACGAGAACGTGGGCCGAATCGTCCGGCAGGTCCTGAACGGCCGCAACCGGACCGTGCTCAGGGCTTATGGGGAGATGGTGGATCTGCTCTGGCGGGACAGGCGGCCCGAGGCGGCGATCGAGCTCGAAGTCCTCTGGAACAAGCTGGCGCTGTCGTTGGATTTTGCGCTGCTGTGCGGTTATTCCATGGGGAGCTTCTACAAGCAGGTCGACCAGCTCGAGTCGATCCGCGTGCTCCATTCGCACGTGATCAACGGGCCCGGCAAGGTGATCGATTTCCCGGCGCGGGCCCGCGCGATCACCTAGGCCGGCCGACTAACTTTACTGCCGCCCGCGGCCACCCATCCCTGGGAAGCTCTCTTTCTGAAAGCCTGCCGGCGCGGCGAACACCGACTCTTCAAACGTCTTGCGGCTGACGTCGGTCACTTCGCTCGTGGTGGTACGGCCACCGAAGGTCGACGAGCTCTTCACCGGGAACCCGCTGAAGCCCTGACTCTGCATCTGGCCGAGCCCGAACAGCTGTCCGCCCGCCTGCGGCATCAGCTTCTCGAAGAACTCCACGAACTGCTGCGTGACGGCGAAGTCCGCGGCGGATAGCCCCAGCACGCTCGGATCGACGGTACAGATCTCCGACGTCTTCTGGCCGTTCTGATACCCGTCGTACTTGTCGCAGGTCCACTTTGCCGTCTTGTCGGTGCCGGCCTTGCGGTATTCGGTCGGGACCGGGGCGCCCGCGCCCAAGCCGCGGCCCTTCATCATGGCCTCGACCTTGGCCCGCATCTCCGGCGGCACCTTCGCCATCATGTCCTGCATCTGGCTGGCGAAGCGCTCGATGTCCGCCTTGGTGATTTCGCTATAGCTCTTTCGCTCGGGGTTGATGATCAGCATGACCTGCCGGTCGCCGTCGAAGATGACCGCGCGCTGCGACCCGGAGCCATCGATCATCTCCGCGCGCATCCGGCTCTTCGCGATCTGCACCTGATTGGTCAGCTGGCCGGTGCCGGTGCTGGTTTTCTGGACGACCAGGACCCCGTTTTCGGCGCCGGCCGCGGCAGAAAACGTCAACAGGAGAACGGTGCTCGTCAGGACGGGATGCTTCAAGAGGCCTCCAGCGAAACTCTGCAATTGTAGACGCTCAGGCGAGGGCGGTGAAGAGAGGCGAGGGTCCGGACGCAAAATCTTATCCGCAGGACTCCAAATACACCCCGTTGCAGTGTAGGATCCGCCGGTTCCCGGAGGACTCCCTGATCGCCACTGGCCCCCTGACCTTGGTGCTCGTCGAAGACGACGACGATGTGCGCGTCGCGCTCGGCCGGCTGCTGCGCTCGATGGGGCACACCGTGCACCTGTTCGCATCGGCCGAAGCCTTCGACGCCACCCCCGTGTCGGGCGACTGTCTCATCCTCGATGTTCGCCTCCCTGGTTTGAGCGGGCTGGAACTGCGGGATCGGCTTCGCCATCGCGGATCCCAGGTCCCTGTCGTGTTCATTACGGGGGAGAGCGGTTCTTCGACGCGCGGCGGCGCGCGCGACGTCAGGTTCGACGAGCCGTCCGTGGCGAAACCGTTCGGCGAGGACGAGCTGATGGAGGCAATCGGCAGAGCGATGGCCGAGAGCGTCCGGTAACGCACGCCACACACTTTACGAGGACTGTTGCTGTGCCCCAGACCGATGCACACCTGAACGGCCGTGCGACCGATGGCGCCGCGTCGCGACCCGCCGACGACATCAACCGGCGTATCGTCGACAGCAGCGAGGATTGCCTGAAGATCCTGGATCTGGCCGGGCGGATCGACTACGTCAACAGTGCCGGGGTGCGGCACATGGACTTGAGCAGCCCCGTGTCCATGGTCGGCCGTTACTGGATCGATTTCTGGGAGCTGGAGGCGCGTGAGGCTGCGCAGGAGGCTCTCGCGGCAGCGAAGATGGGCCGGCGCGGTGTGTTTCAGGGGCCGAGCCGGACCGCCAACGGATTCGTCAAGTGGTGGGACGTCGCCGTCACCCCGATTACCGATGCCGACGGTACGGTCGTCCAACTGCTCGCGGTTGCGCGCGATCTGACCGACCGGCGGCGGGAAGAGGCGTTCCGCGCGGGGCAGCACGACGTGCTCGAGATGATCGCGACGGGTGCGGGGCTCGATGACATCCTCAGCCGGATCGTGCACCTCATCGAGCGGCAGTGCGATCGGGTTCGCTGCTCGGTCGGCCTGGTGGATCAGGACGGGACGCGCATGTCGCACGGCGTTGCGCCCAGCCTGCCAGGACTGTTCACGCCGGACATGGACGGCATCCCGATCGGTCCGCGCGCGGGCTCGTGCGGTACCGCCGTCTATCTCGACAAGCCGGTCATCGTGGCCGACGCGCTCTCGGATCCGCTCTGGGAGGATTGCCGGGACGTGGCCCGGACGTTCGGCTTCCGCGCCAGCTGGTCGGTGCCGATTCGGTCATCCGAACGGAAGGTGCTGGGATCTTTTGCGATGTACGGGAACCAACCGGGGATGCCGAGCGCCGACGAGCTGCGGTTGGTGGATATTGGCGCCTACATCGCCGGCATCGCCATCGAACGGCTCCAGGCGCATCAGGCGCTGCACCAGAGCGAAGAGCGCAACCGCGCCATCCTGCGCGCGATTCCCGACTGGATGTTCGTGATGAGCGGCGACGGTGTCTTCCTGCACTATCACGCGAAAGATCCCGCAAAGCTGATCGTCCCGCCTGCGGTCTTCCTCGGACGATCGGTGCGGGAGGTGTTGCCCCCAGCGCTCGCCGAAGCGCTGAGCAGCGCGTTCAGGAAGGCGCTCGCGTCGGATGAACCGGAAAAGCTGGAGTACACGGTCGGAGCGGATGACGAGGAGCGCTTCTACGAGGCCACCGTCGTCCGGTGCGACGGGGATAAGGTCCTGAGCATCGTCCGGGACATCACCGATCGCAAGCGGGCCGAGCTCGACGTGGCGGCCCAGCGCCACGAGCTCGCGCACCTGAACCGCGTTGGGGTGCTTGGTGAGCTGACCGGCGCACTGGCTCACGAGCTGAGCCAACCCCTCGCTGCGATCCTCAGCAATGCCCAGGCTGCACGGCGGTTGCTGGACGCAGATTCCCTGGACGCTTCGGCGCTGCGCGCCACGCTCGACGACATCATCCGGAATGACAAGCGCGCCGGCGCGGTGATCGATCGCTTGCGCGCTCTTCTCAAGAAGGGCACGAGTGTGCGCCAGGCGCTCAACCTGAACGACGTCACGCGGGAAGTCCTGGACCTGACCCGGAGCGACTTCCTGGCCCGGCGGATTTCGGTGACGACCAGGCTCGCCCCGGCGTTGCCCCCGGTGCTCGGCGATCGGGTCCAGCTGCAGCAGGTCGTGCTCAACCTGGTGCTGAACGCCTGTGATGCGATGGACGAGACCTCCCCGCGCGACCGGACCTTGACGCTGGAAACCACCGCCGACGACGAGTGCGTGGATGTCGCGATCTCCGACTGCGGCACCGGGATCCCCGTGAATCAGCTCAACGCCGTGTTCGAGCCGTTTGTCACGTTCCGGCCCCAGGGACTCGGCCTCGGCCTGGCGATCAGCAGGTCCATCGTGATTTCGCATGGCGGACGCATCACCGCAGAGAACAACCGGGATCGGGGCGTGACGCTCCGGTGCCGTTTTCCCATCTCCCAGCCGGTTTCGCCGGCATGACCTCGATGCGATGTAGAGGAGTGCTCGTCATGAAGATCCGTCATGTGCTGTCCGGCGTCCTGATCGCCGCGGGGCTGGTTGCAACCGGGGCCTGTTCTGCCGCCCCGCGCCAGCGGCCGGTCGAAGGAGGACCCGTGGATACCGGGGCCGGAACGCTGACCTCCGCCCGGAAGTTCCTCGAGGGCCGCTGGACGCTGGAGTCGTTCGAGGTACACCCGCCAGGAAAGGCGCCCATCACTGCTCAAGGGGCAGGGCACGCTCGTGTACGACTCGAGCGGCAATCTCACGATGAATATCCGCGCCGACGAAGCGACGTCGGATCTGCTGCGGGCGTCCGGTATCGACATCAGGGACGGCGCGATCTCCACCGAAGGCCGTACCGCGATCGATCTGCAGAATCACACCTTGACCTACGTTCTCCAGGGACAGGCGCCGCTCGTCAGAGGTCCGCTGGGGATCGAGCGGCCGCGCCACTGGGTCGTCGAAGGGGACGTGCTCACCCTGACCACGAAGGATGATGCCGGGCAGCCGCTCTCGATCGGGCGCTGGAGGAAGAGCCAGGGTCAATAGGGCCGCTGCAATGCGGTCACAACTCTGCCTGTCCGTTGCTCTGCTTGCCGCGCTTGGCATTACCGAAGCAGCCAGACAAGCCCCGCCAGTTCCATCGAAACCGCTGAAAGTCATCGGCTATTACGCGGACTGGACGGCCGCGAGGTATCCGCTGGCCGACATCCCCGCGGCCAGGCTCACGCACGTCAACTACGCGTTCGGCAAGATCGGACCGGACAATCGACTCACCTGGAACGCGAGCGTGGCCACCGAGGGCGCCTATCCGGGCGACTGCAGTGAGCCCGGTTGTCCGCACGGCCTGTTCAACCAGATCACGCTGGTCAAGCAGAAGCATCCACACCTGAAATTCCTCCTGTCGGTCGGTGGCTGGACCGACTCTGGGCCGTTTTACGAGATGGCGGCATCCGACGAGACCCGCCAGATATTCGCGCAATCGTGCGCCGACTTTCTGAAGACCTATCCACAGTTCGACGGCATCGATATCGACTGGGAGCATCCGGTCTCGGGCGGGCTGCAGCCTGGATAGTCCGGACGATGCGAGGAACTACGTGCTGCTGCTCGCCGCATTGCGCAAGGCGATCGGGCTCGGCCAGGTTCCTCACTATCGCCGCAAGCGCGAGCCCTCGCGGTATCGACCCGATCCAATACGCTGAGATGGCTCCGCTTCTCGACTGGGTCAGCGTGATGACCTACGACTTCCACAGCGGAGGCAAGCGGGCGGGATTCAACTCGGCCCTCTACAACCACGACGATCCCTCGAGCCCCAGGCTGAACCTGCATGACGCGATACAGGCCATCGCCACGAAGGGCATTCCGCGGGACAAGCTCGTTGCCGGCGTGCCGTTCTATGGACGCGGCTGGCAAGGTGTGGAGTCGTCTGATCCATGGAATGCCGTCACCGGGTCGCTTCAGGTCGGGGGCTATCGGGTCATCGCCGAGACGTTCCTGAAATCGCCGGACTACGTGCGCCACTGGGACGACGTCGCCAAGGTGCCGTGGCTGTACAACGCCGCCAGAAAGGAGTGGATCACCTACGAGGATCCGCAGTCCATGCGCCTCAAAGGCGAGTATGTCGTCGCGCAGAATCTTGCCGGCGCGATGTTCTGGGAGTTGTCGAACGACGACGGGACGCTGCTCGATGCGCTGCGGAGCGGTCTTGGCCTGACGGGACTGCCGACCGGAAAGTAGCGGAGCCTGCCCGGGTCGCGAGGTTACTTGCGTGCCGATGGCCAGGACGGGCGCACGTCGCACGTGTCGCGGGTCCCCGGCTCGAGCTGGCAGATCCGCACCTGCCCGTAGAGCATTCCGTCGTCGATGTAGCTCACGCCGAGGGTCCGTTGCTTCAGGAGTGACAGGTAGACGGCCTCGTGCTTGTCGTACTCCTGCTTGCTGATGGTCACGCCGCCCTCGGGCACGTCGCGGAGCCTGGTGTTCATGCTGCGCGGCCAGAGACGGCCGCTGCTGATCGCCAGCAACGGGTCGGTGGCAGCAGGTTCGGCGACCCTGGCCGCGTTCAGGTCACGGAACGAGCAGGATCGCGCGGCGCAGGTGAAAGGACGAGCGACGCGATAGAGCTTTCCGGACTGGGAGAAGTAGACGGCGCGATTGCCGTCGTCCAGCCGCGAGCGCTCCGCTGGCGAGGTTTCAGCGGGCAGAGTCTTGAGGAAGTCGTCCGGCACACGCTGACGCCACGTGTCGGGCGCCGATTCGGCGAGGCGGAGATCTGGATCGACGAACCGCTCCAGGTCGATTGCGGCGTACGGCCATGGCCGCACATCGAGCGGCAGGGCGCTGCCACGCTTGAGGACGTACTTCGCCTGCGCCGTGGCTCTGACCGCGACAGCGTTGAGCCGTTTCATTACCGGAGCAAGCCGGGGATCGCCGGCGTCGGCGACCACGCGCTGATACCGGGCGCCAATGAGCGTGATCGATGGCCGATTGCCGGACCGGGACTCCGGAAACGTCGTCGCGATGCTGTTGAAGTTCGCGGCGCGGAAGGCGCGAAGCAAGTCCGACAACTCCGCGGCCGAGAGCCGCTCACGCGTGAACGTCACGTGTGCGGCATGCGGTGATAGATAGCCCCGTCGTTGTAGATGATGGTGCTCGCGCCGTCCTCGGGGCCATCGTGCACGATCAGGCGCCCTGAGCGGTTGATGCAGTGGGCGGGAATCGGCGTCGAGTGGAAGAACCGCGTCCGCGCCGATACTTTTCGCACACTGGTGAGGATTGGCGTGCCCGCGAGGACCGCATGCGGCATCCGCTCGTCGCGCCTCATCATGATCGCGCCGCCGACGATGTCGTTCAACGCCAGCGTTGAGACGACCGCCTTCGAGGCAAGATCCACGGCCGATATTCGCTCCGGACCACTGCAGGTCGCCGGGTCGCGTCCGTTGTCCGGATCCTCGGCCACCACCTCCAGGTTTCGATCGAGCAGCTGGTGCCGGCTGTCGAGAATCTCCAGAACCAGCGGCGCCGCATTCAGCACGCGAGCGAGAACGTTGATGCGGAACGTCCGGTCTTCGGTGAAGGACGGGATCGGATTCGCCACGAACTCGATCTGCGACTCGTCGAAGGCGACGGGCGCCGGCTTCTGACCGGTGAGCGCACAGCCGGGGCAGCGGATGTCGCCCGGGCCGATGGCAGCCGGCGGTGCAGCCGCTGTCGCCGCCAGCACGAACAGATAGGCGCCGAAGTGGGCAGTCATGGCCGGGGCGGTGGCTGCGAGTTCCATGCCCCCCGAAAATCGGGCGGAACACTGCAAGTTGCCCAGAAACACCCGACAAAAGTGGCACCGTCACACGATTGTGAAATCCGCAGTCCGCAGCCCGCGGCCGGCGGTCCGTCGTCCGGGACTCGGCAGTCGGGAGGTCCCCCGGACCGCGGGCTGGGGATGGCGGACCGCGGACCGGGAGTCGCCGATCCCACGAAATACCGTGAGCCAGCCGGCCAGATCGAGGCGTTTTCCTCGGCTGTACAGCCGGATTTTGTGGCGACGGGATTGCTCCAGCCGGGCAGGATGACGACTCTCGATACGGGAACGAAGCTCGCGGTCGAACGCACCAGGCTGGCGCACGAACGAACCATGATGGCCTGGGTCAGGACCGCCGCGTCGCTGATTTCGTTCGGGTTCACGATCTACAAGTTCTTCCAGATCGAACAGAAGGGGCTGGAGGCAGGAACCGGGCTGATCGGGTCCAGGGGCTTCGCGCTGATCATGATCTGCACGGGCGTCTTCGCCCTGGTGATCGCGGCGGTTCAGCACCACGCGAGCCTGCGCGAGATGAAGGAGAGCTACGGCCTGCTGCCGAAGTCCGTGGCCGGTCCCGTGGCGGGCCTGGTCGGTGTGCTGGGGCTGCTGGCGATCGCCGGCGTGCTGTTCCAGGTCTGATGCGCGTTCTTACGATTCGTCCTGAATTCGCGTGCGTGACCGCGCTGGTCCGTATGCTCGAGGGCCGCGACTGCGAAATCGAGACCTGTCACGGCAACATCGAGGCGCTGCAGTATCTTCGTTTCCGTGCGGTCGACGTGGTGGTGAGCGACCCCGCAACCACCGTAGAGGAGGATCTGGCGCTCGCCAAAGAGCTTCGGAACCTGCGGCCGGCGGCGAAAATCGTCGTCCTGGCGCCACACGCGACCCACGCAGAGGTGGTGGACGCCATCCGCGCTGACGTGTTCGCGTGCTTCACCCCACCGTTCGACTATCAGGAGGTGGCGTCCATGGTGTCGAGCGCGCTCGCCGTCGACGGCTGGCGCGACGGCATTCAGGTCGTCTCCGGGCTGCCGCACTGGTTGACCCTCCGGGTCTCGTGTCATCTGCTGACGGCGGATCGGCTGGTGCGCTTCATCACCGAGCTGCAGCCGATGGCGCCCAACGCCGATCGCGACCTTCTGATCGCGGCGTTCCGTGAGCTGCTCCTGAATGCCATGGAATACGGCGCCGGCTTCGACGCAGAGAAGGTGGTGGAGGTGACCGCGGCGAAGACGGCTCGCGCGATCGTCTACCACTTCAAGGATCCGGGCGCTGGTTTCGACTACGCCGACCTGGAGCATGCCACCACCTCAGCCAGTCCGGAGGCCGTCATCTCCGCGGCGGCTCGTCGCGCAGAAAGGGGACTGCGTCCGGGCGGCTTCGGCATGCTGATCGCTCGCAACGTCGCCGACGAGATCGTCTACAACGAAAGCGGCAACGAGGTCATCTTGATCAAGCACATCGACCGCTGACGGCTCGCGGCCGCTCCCCGCTTCCGGGCTCCGTCCCGGCGGACTCATCATCGCCGCCTTTGAAGGGATGTTGTTGTGACAGCAAATGCCAAGGCACGTTCGGGTCTGGAACGCTTTCTCGGGCTGTTCACCGACGTGCACGCCGGCGAAGGGAAGACGGCGTTGCTGCTCTCGCTGAACATCTTCCTGATCCTGATGGCGTACTACGTCCTGAAGCCGGTTCGGGAGGCGCTCATCCTCGGGGAAGGGTCGGCCGAGCTCAAGACCTACATGTCGGCGGTCCAGGTGGTGGTCCTGGCCTTCGTCGTGCCCTACTACGGCCGGCTCGTGGCGCAGTTCCAGCGAATGCGGCTGATCAACATCGTCACCGTATTCTTCCTGTCCTGCCTGTTCCTGTTCTACGTCCTCGCGCAGTTCAAGGTGCCGCTGGCGATCGTGTTCTTTGTCTGGATTGGCATCTTCAACCTGATGGTCGTCGCCCAGTTCTGGTCCTTTGCCAACGACGTGTACTCGAAGGATGAAGGGGAGCGGCTGTTTGCCATCGTCGGGTTCGGCGCGTCGCTCGGAGCGGTGGTCGGCTCGCGGGTCGCGGACCGTCTGATCGACAGGATTGGAGTCTACGAGTTGATGCTCGTCGGCGCCGCCGTGCTCATCGCCCAGCTGATGGTCACCAACGTCATCGACCGGCGCGAGGCGGCGCGGCGGACCTCGCGGGCAACGGCGCCGGCCGCGGCAGCCGCGGCAAGACCGGCGAAGGCGTCAGGCACGAATGGATTCAGGATGGTGTTCCAGACGAAATATCTGCTCCTGATGGCGTTGATGCTCATGCTCCTGAACTGGGTCAACACGACCGGCGAATACATCCTCGGCAGCATCGTCAAGGAGCAGGCGGTGAAGATGATCGCCGACGGCCAGGCCGGCGGCCTGTCGGAAGGACAACTGATTGGCGACTTCTATTCGAAGTACTTCACGGCGGTGAACGTGCTCGGCCTGTTCCTGCAGCTGTTCGTGGTGTCGAGGGTCGTCAAGTATCTGGGGATCCCGTGGGCGGTGATGATCTTCCCGATGCTTTCGTTGACCGCCTACAACATCATCGCGTTCTACCCGGCGCTGATGGCGGTTCTTGCCGCCAAGGTGGCGGAGAACTCGACCGACTACTCGCTCAACAACACGGTCCGGAACATGCTGTTCCTTCCGTGCACCTACGAGCAGAAGTTCAGTGCGAAACAGGCGATCGATTCGTTCTTCGTCCGGATGGGAGACGTATTGTCCGCGGCGCTGGTGTTCGTTGGCACGGGCATCTTCTCGCTTCCTCCCAGAGGGTTCGCGGCCGTCAACGCAGCGATCGTAGCGGTCTGGCTGCTGCTGGCCTGGAAAGTCGGCCGGCAGTACGCGCAGCTCACGGCGCCGCAGCCGCAGAGGGCAGGGGCGGCGTAAGATCGGCTCCGGAGGAGCCAGTGGTGACATTCCTCGGCGATCTCCGGCAGGGATTCCGGCAATTCCTCCGGCAGCCAGGGTTCTCGGCGGCAGCCGTAGGCTCGCTCGCCATCGGCATCGGCCTCACGACCGCGCTGTTCTGCGTCGTGAACGGCGTCCTGCTGCGGAGTGCGCCGGTTCGGCAACCCGACAGGCTAGTCGAGATCTATTCGGGCTTCCCTGATTATCCGCAGCTCACCAACTCGTACCCGGACTACCTCTCGATCCGTGAGCGGGCGGATGTCTTTCAAGGCGTGGCGGCGCACTCGTGGGTCCGCGCGGTCCTGACAGGAGGCGAGCGGCCCCGTCTGGTCACCGGGGAGTCGGTCAGCGCCAATTATTTCGAGGTGGTCGGCATCCCGCCGGCGCTTGGACGTGGATTCACTGCCGAAGAGGAGCGCGTTCCGCTCGCAGCGCCCGTGATTGTTGTGAGTCACGGCTTGTGGCAGCGGCAGTTCGGCGGTCGTCCTGATGCGATCGGGAAAACGCTCGAGCTCAGCGGCGCGACGTATTCGATCGTCGGTGTCGCACCGCCGGCGCTGCACGGCGCGGTGCCGGGTATTCCGACCGACTTCTGGGTCCCGGTGTCGATGATCGATCGGTTCGAGATGTCCGGCGTGAGCTGGACCGCAGACAACGATCCCGGACGCACGCGGCTCGAGCAGCGCGGCTCGCGATGGCTGTTCGTGAAGGGACGGCTGGCCGAAGGCCGGACCGTGGAACAGGCGCGGAGCCAGGTCGAGGCGATCTTCGCCAGCCTCCGCACGGAGTTTCCGGTCACTCACAAGAACGTGCAGCCGAGCGTTGTCTCCGCGGCGACGATCCGTTTTCACCCTGCCATCGATGGCTACATTCGGGCGGGGAGCGTCGTCCTGCTGACCGCGGTCGGTCTCGTGCTCCTGATTGCGTGCGCCAACGTCGCCAACATGCTGCTCGCGCGGAGTACCGCGCGGGAGCGCGAGCTGGCCATCCGCGCCGCGCTTGGCGCCGGGCGGAAGCGCATCATCGGACAACTGCTCGGCGAGGGCGTCGTCCTGGCCATTATCGGAGGCGCCATCGGTACGCTCGTCGCCAACTGGGCAAGTCGTGCGTTTTCGGTCCTTGGGACAGACGTGTTTCCCGTACCGGTCGATTTCGACGTCTCCGTCGACCGCACGGTTCTCGTGTTCGCGATTGTTGTGTCGCTGCTGACGGCGGTCCTTTTCGGCCTCGCACCCGCCCTGTCGGCGTCGAAACTCGATCTGGTTTCGGCGCTGAAGGCATCGTCGGCTGTCGATGGCTTGGGAGGCAGGCGCCGCGTCTCCTTCCGGGACGCGCTCGTCACGGGGCAGATGGCGTTCTGTGTCGTGCTGCTGGTCGCGGGTTCGCTCTTGACGCGGGCGCTTCTGACGGCGCGCGCGACCGACATTGGCTATGACCCGGCGCCGGTGTCATTCCTCTCGTTCAACCTGAGAATGATCGGGTACGACCAGGCGCGGGCGACCGCGCTCAAAGACCGCGCGCTCGAGACGATTGCCGCGCTGCCAGGGGTCGTGGCGGTGTCGCATGCCACGCGGTTGCCTCTGGCGCCCGACATCAGGATGGATGGCCTCAAGATTCCCGGACAGCATTCCGGCGCGGATCAGCCGACGCCTGTCGACGTCGTGGCGGTAGGCACCAACTATTTCCGGACCGTCGGTGTGCCCATCGTCGCGGGCCGGGATTTCACGCCGGACGAGATCCGGGAGGGGCTCGGGGTCGTCATCGTCAACGAAACGATGGCACGACGTTACTGGCCGGATGGCTCGGCGATCGGACGGCGGATCCACCTTGGGGAGCTCGACGACCCTGCCCACGAAATCATCGGCATCGCCCGTGATCATGCCGTCAGATCGGTTGGCGAGGCGCCGCGGCCCTATCTCCACCTGCCTGCGGGTGAAGGGCTGGCGATCGGACTCGTGGTTCGAACGACGACACCCGCGGTCTCGGCGCTGCCGATGCTGCGCCAGGCACTGTGGAGTCTCGAGCCGAATATCGTCTTCAAGGAAGACGTCTCCGCGGCTGAGATCGCTGCCGAGACAATGGCGCCGACGCGGATCGGCGCGGGTCTGATGGGGTCATTCGGAGCGCTGGCGCTTCTGCTCGCCGCGGTTGGTCTCTACGGCGTGATCGCGTATTCCGTAAGTCTGCGGACACGGGAAGTGGGGATCCGCATGGCGGTCGGTGCCGATCGCGGGCGAATCGTGCGCATGGTGCTCGGCCACGGCACACGACTCGCCGCGGTGGGCATCGCCCTGGGCGCGGTGATCTCGCTCGCGACCGCCCGCGCGCTCTCATCACTGCTTTACGGGATCAGTCCCTTCGATCCCGCGGCGTACGCCGTCGCCTGCGGCGTGCTGCTGGCCGTTGCCGGTCTCGCCAACCTGTTGCCGGCCCTGTCAGCCGCCCGAATCGATCCGCTGCGCGCGCTGAAGGCCGAGTAGCAGTCCGTTCAGCGAGCGAAGCAGTAAATGCGTCCGGCCCCGCCGCGTGGGGCGGTGTTGGAGCAGTTCTGATTCGCGTGGGCGGAGTTCCAGGACGACAGGGGGGGAGCCGTGCTCTGGTTCGGCCCCATCCCGTCGGAATGTCCGACCTGGGCGGCGACGTTGGCAGAATCCGAGGTCCAGTCCAGGCACGTCATGCCCGTCATCAGCGTTCCGTCAGAGTTCGAGCCCGTGAGGATGTCGTGTTCGACCGGGCTGGGCGACCCGGTCCATTGACCGTTGATCCGCTGTCCGCGCTCGTCCAGGAACAAGGCTGCGTCTCCGGTGCGCGAATGCAGCTCGGCAACGTTGTTCGCGATGAGCTGCAGGTTCGCGTTGTACCAAGGACCCGTTCCGATGCGGTCCTTTGCATTGGTCGGCCGGTTGCCATTGGAGCCATCGCGTTCGACGCTGAGGTAGGCACGCCAGGTCCGGCCTCCCTGTCCGACTGTTGACGCCAGCCGCTGACAGGTCGCGTCTGCCCCTGTGAGGCCTCCCAGGTTTCCGGTGACGCTCGTGGCGCTCGTCACGAAGAAGCTCAGGGCCGGACCGGACGGGCTGGTTGGCCCGCTGTCTTCATCACAGCCCGCGGCCAGCAGGATCACGATCAGAAATGGAAACGCTCTCATCGTAGGGTACTCCTCGGAATGCGCCCGAAGAGAGGAGCACAACTTGTACCCACTTGAGCCCACGCTCGAGGTGGAAAAGTGGTCGGGATTTCGGGCCTTTGGAGGGTGCGCGCTCAAGGCACGCGACATTTCTCGATATTCTTTTCGAGATACCGTCGCTCGGTCGGGTTGCGGGCGAGGGCGAGAGCCGCAGCGAACTGGAGGCGCGCGGTTTCGGCATTTCCGCGGCGGAGCTCGAGCTCGCCGATCGCGGCCGGGTAGAACGGATACCGGTCCAGCCGGTCACGGTCGGCGATCGCCTGAAGCTCCGCGATCCCGCGGGCAGCCCCGTCGCGCTGGGCGATCGCGACGGCGCGGTTGAGCGCGATCACGGGTGATGGCGTGAGAGTCATCAGCCGGTCGTAGAGCGAGACGATCAGGTCCCAATCAGTGCCGTCGACGCTGGGCGCAGCCGCATGCGCGGCGGCGATTCCGGCCTCGAGATGGTATGGGGTGACCGTCTGCCCGGCGGCCGAGCGCTCGAGAAGGGCGAGGCCTTGAGCGACGAGCCGTAAATCCCACCGCGATCGATCCTGATCGAGAAGGGAACTCAGATCGCCGCCTCCGTCCAGACGTGCCGGAAGCCGGCCGGCGTGCAAATACATCAGCGCGGCGAGCGCGTCGGTTTCGGGAGACGCGGCCGGCGGATAGCCGCGCAGCAGTTCCGTCAGGCGGATCGCCTCGTGGCACAGCTCGACGCGAACCGCGGATTCGGCCGACGCGCCATGGTAGCCCTCGTTGAACAGGAGGTAGAGCGCACGCCGGACCGCGGACAGTCTCGGAACGAATTCGGCGCCTGCCAGATCGAACAGCCGCTTCGCACGAGCGAGTGTCCGTTTGGCCCGGGTGATGCGCTTCTCCATCGCGGCGCGGCTGGCGAGAAACGCGGCGGCGATCTCGCCGGCTCCGAAGCCGCACAGGATGTTCAGGACCAGCGCGACCTGGGCTTCTTCCGGCAGCCGCGGATGACAGCACGAGAACATCATCCGCAGCTGCTCGTCACGGATCGCGGAATCCGCGAACGCCTCATCGACCGCAGGCGCGATCGTGGCTTCGGCGTCCAGCGCACGGCTCAACTCGGGCGCGAACGTGCGCGCCGTCCGCTCGCGGCGCAGGACGTCCAGCGCGCGGTTCTTCGCCGTCATCATCAGCCAGGCGCCGGGATTCTCCGGTACACCGCGGACTTTCCAGACCTCCAGAGCGCGGCAGAAGGCGTCCTGGACCACGTCCTCGGCGAGCGCGAGGTTGTGAACGCCGAACAGCCGGGTCAGCGCCGCAACCATGCGCCCCGACTCGTGCCGGAAAAGATGCTCGTTCACGAGGAGCGGCGGGCGTAGCGGAGCATGACGTGTCCTGACTTGCAGTCCGTTGCCTGCCGGAGATCCAGAGGCACCCGGGTCGAGAGGCCGGAGAGCAGCGAGTGTCCGCCACCGACCAGGATGGGGTTCACGACCAGAATGTACTCGTCGATCAGGCCGTGCTCGGTGAGCTGCGCCACGATCGAGCCGCTGCCGAACACGATCATGTCCCTGCCAGGGCCGGCTTTCATCGCCTCGATCTTCTTCGGCTCGAGCTCGCGAATCAGCTCCGAATTCCGCCAGGTGACGTCCTGCCGCGTTCGCGAGAACACGATCTTGTTCGTGTCGTTGATCCAGACGGCCATCTCGCGATTGACCGCGGCCCGCCGGCCCGGGATGTGGGGATCGGGGGCCGTTTCGGGATTGTCGAGCGCGTGCGGCCAGAACTGCTCGAACATGTCGTATGTGCGCCGTCCGAACAGCATCGTGTCGATGGCCTGGTTGCTGTCCGCCGCGGCGCGGAAGACCTCTTCGCTGGGGATCACCCAGTCGAGGCGGCCGTTGGTGTCGGCGAAGTATCCGTCGGCCGTGACGTTGTCGAAGACCACTATCCGTCGCATGAGTCGACTCCCTTGAAAATGACGTCCTAGACTGGAAGAGTCGCGATTGGCCGGACCTCCACGGATCCGCCCCCCTCGACGATCGGGCAGCCGCTGGCGAGCCGGACCGCCTCGTCCAGGCTGGCCGCGGAGATGATGATGAAGCCCAGCACGATGTCCTTGGCCTCGACGTAAGGCCCGTCGGTGATGATCTTGTCCTTGCCGCGGACGACGCGGCCGTCGCGGTCCAGGGGCTGGCCACGCTCCTTCATGTTCCCGGTTGTTTCGAGTTCGCGGATCCAGGCCAGCCAGTTCTGCAGACTGCGCTGGGCCAGTTCGGGCGTGCCCATCGCCTCGCGCGCGCCGGCCTCGGTGCTGCGGAAGAGAAAAAGAAAGTCTTTCATGTCTGCGCCTCACGTGTTAACGAGTCGGGACTCGGGGCTCGGGATTCGGGGCTCGGCAGAGCCGGTGAGAGCCAGAGGCAACGAGCCGCATGGACCTGCCCGGCTGCGTCTTATCATCCGGAACTCCGAGCCCCCCCCGCCCCGAAGTGTCTTTAGCCTTACAACGTTCAGGCCTGCGTGGCCCGGACATTTTTCTCATCAGCCTTATTCACAGGAAGTTCAGGGAGATCTCACGACAGTCGGCAGGGCCCGACCGTATCGTGAGCTATGCACCTGGTTCGCCTTACCGTTGCGGCCTGCTGCCTGTCAGTGGTTGCCTGCGCCAACGCGATCGGCAGGCCGGCCGTGTCTCCTGCGCCCCCTGCTTCTGACGCGATGGTCGTGCTGCCGGGCTTCGGTTACGACCGCGACGGCGAGCGGGCGTTCAGGGCTCTCGCACCGTCGATGGCGACGGAAGGGTTCGATCTCTACCTGCCGACCTTCGTGTCGCGCTCGGGTCTCGAGGACAGCCGCGAGCGGCTGCAGCGCTTCTTTCAGGAAAGGCACCTCGATCGTTACCGGCGCGTGCACGTGTTCGCCTTCATCGCCGGAGGCTGGACGTTGAATCCGCTCGCCGAGGCGGGTGTCCTGCCAAACCTCTCGACCATCGTGTACGACCGCAGCCCATATCAGGAACGAGCGCCCAGAATCGCTCTCGAAAAGCTCAAGTTCCTGACGTGGGTGCGATACGGACCTGTCGTGTTCGACCTGGCCAGGACACCGTATGCGCCCGTGACCATCCCGAACGCAAAGATCGGCCTCGTCGTGGAAACGTCGCCAACCTCCTTCATCAAGCGACATGCGTCGACCGCGCGTGGCTATGGCGCCTACGAGTTCGAGTGCGCCGCCTTCCGGCAGCGTTACGACGACTGCCTGTATGTCCCGATCAATCACAACGAGCTCTACTCGCGGTTCGGAGAGGTGTGGCCCGAGGTTCGATCGTTCATCCGTACCGGCCGGTTCAGCGCATCTGCCAATCGGATACCGCCCGGCGACGGGGCCACCGTCCCGGGCGGCGTGCGAGTCCCGGAAAGGGGAGCGAGATGATGAGCGAGATGATGACACCGCTTGCGCCGTCCGCGCCGCGACGGATGCTGGCGACGCGAAACGCCCGGTGGGCGAGAGCGCTCGCAGAGCGCCTGGCCGGCGCCGGCGTCCGGCCGAATGCGGTCTCGATGGCGGGCGTCGCCCTCGCTTGTGCCTCGGCGATGGCCTTCTATGCGTCGGGCGGCGCTTCTCGTGAGGTGCGTGCGGTCCTTCTGGTGGCCGCCGCTGCCTGTATTCAGCTTCGGCTTCTGTGCAATCTGCTCGACGGCATGCTTGCGGTCGAATGCGGGTTGCAGACGCCGGCTGGAGAAATCTTCAACGATCTGCCCGATCGCGTTGCGGACGTGCTGATCCTGGCAGGCGCGGGATACGCCGCGCGGGAAATGCCGGCGGCTCCGATTCTCGGATGGGCAGCTGCCGTTGCCGCGCTGCTTACCGCGTACGTGCGGGTGCTCGGCGGCTCGCTCGGCCTCCGGCAACACTTCATCGGCCCGATGGCCAAACAACACCGGATGTTCGTGCTCACCGTCGTCACGATTCTCGCGGCGCTCGAGGTGCTCGCCGTGGGAAGGGCATGGGCGATTCCGGCCGGTCTTGCCGTGATTCTCGTGGGATCGGTGCTCACGGCCGTGCGGCGCACGCGCCGCATCCTCGGGGAGGCATGGGCGAGATGATTGAGACGGCACTGGCGTCGGCGTGTCGGTTGATCACTGGAGCGACCGTCGAGTGGCGTTGCGACCCTTACGCGACCGCGCAACGCATCTATTTCGGCAACCACTCCAGCCACCTGGACTTCATCGTGATCTGGTCGGCGCTGCCGCCAGGCCGCCGGCGCCATGCGCGTCCGGTCGCGGGGCGCGATTACTGGCAGCGGGGAACGGTCCGCCGCTACCTGGCTCGCGATGTGTTTCGCGCGGTGCTCGTCGAACGGGATGCCACGGCCGAAAACCGTGCAGAGCATGCCCGCGCGACGGTGGAGCAGATGGCGCGAGCGATGAATCGAGACGACTCCCTGATTGTCTTTCCAGAAGGCACGAGAAGCGCGAATGGACAGCTGGGAGCGTTCAAGAGCGGTCTTTATCATCTCTCTCGCGCGCGGCCCGATGCCGAGCTGGTGCCAGTCCATCTCGAGAACCTGAACCGCATTCTTCCAAAGGGTGAAGCCCTGCCGGTTCCGATGGTGAGCCGCGTCACCTTTGGACCGGTGTTGCCCTCCTGTGCCGGCGAAGAGAAGGATGCCTTCCTCGAGAGGGCGCGAACCGCCATTCTTCGACTCGAGGTGCGCGTATGACTCTGCTCCCGTCCCCCGCGCTGAGATCTCTCATCACCGGCGTTCTTGCGCTGCTGGTCTTCGCCTCGATTGCCGGATGGATTCTCGACCGCCGCGTGTCGAGCGCTTCAGCCCGGGCCACCGTCGACAACATCAACGCGCGGATTCGCGCCTGGTGGGTGATGGCTCTCCTTTTCGTGGTCGCGGTGACGATGGGGACCTTCGTGTCGATCCTGCTCTTCGCCCTGATCTCCTTCCTTGCGCTGCGCGAGTTCGTCACGCTGGCGCCGACCAGGCCAGGAGATCATCGCGCGCTGTTCTGGTCGTTCTTCGTGGTCACGCCGCTGCAATATGGCTTGATCTGGATGCAGTGGTACGGCCTGTTCAGCATGCTGATTCCCGTCTACGTGTCGATCTTCCTCGCCATCCGTACCGCGCTGGCCGGCGACACCGAGCGATTTCTCGAGCGCACCGCCACCAACCAGTGGGGCCTGATGATCTGCGTGTATTTCGTGAGCTACGTGCCGGCGCTGCTGATGCTCCGTATTCCCGGATACGAGCGGCAGGCCCCCAAGCTGATGTTCTTCCTGGTGCTCGTCGTGCAGTTGAGCGACGTCCTTCAGTACGTGTGGGGCAAGACCCTCGGCCGCCGGCCGATCGCGCCGTCGATCAGCCCGAACAAGACGTGGGAGGGGCTGATCGGTGGTGTAGGGTCGGCGACCGCGCTTGGAACCGCGGTGTGGTGGGCGACGCCGTTCTCGCCTGTGGCTGCGGCCCTGATGGCGCTGACCGTCACGACGATGGGTTTTGCCGGGGGACTGATCATGTCGGCGATCAAGCGGGATCGGGGCGTCAAGGACTACGGAACGCTGATTGGCGGGCATGGCGGCGTTCTCGATCGGATCGACTCGCTCTGTTTTGCGGCGCCGGTGTTCTTCCATCTCACCCGGTACTTTTACATTCGCTGAAAGATCGGCCGGATCTTCAGCCCCGGCCGATTGGACAGGCCTTTCCCCTTGACGGTCGACAAGAGCCACGCTACTCTCTTGTCGACCGTCGAGAGGAGACATGGGCAAGCCCGTCGACCTGGTCCAGGGCACGCTGGACCTCCTGATTCTGAAAGCCATCGCCGCCTCCCCGCTGCACGGATGGGCCATCGCCCAGCGCATCAATCAACTGTCGCGCGACGTGCTCCGCGTCAACCAGGGCTCTCTCTATCCGGCGCTGCAGCGGCTCGAGCGCGAGGGCTGGATCACCGCCGAGTGGGGAGCGTCGGACAACAACCGGCGAGCGCGCTTCTACAGCCTGACGAAGGCCGGCCGGAAGCATCTCGAACGCGAGCAGGCGGGGTGGGAACGCCTGTCGCAGGCGATCGCGCTCGTGTTGCGGACAGCCTGAGGCGATGCACGGCCTGGGACGGATCCGTACCGCGCTTCGAAGCTGGTTCCGGCCGCATGCCCTGGATGCGGAGCTTTCCGAGGAACTGCGCTTTCATCTCGAACGCGAAATCCAGGCGAACATCGAAGCAGGGATGACGCCCGAGGCGGCACGGCGCGCGGCTCACGTCACCATCGGCAACATCTCCGCCGTTCGCGAAGCGTCGCGGGCCGGACGATCGGGCGCGCTGCTGCATCAGGCCGCCAGGGACCTCAGGCTCGGGATGCGCCTCGTGCGCAAGGCGCCGGGCTTCGCGACCAGCGCGGCGCTGGTCGTCGCCCTGGGCATCGGGACGACCACCGCCATCTTCAGCGTCGTGTACGGCGTGATGCTTCGCCCGTTGCCATATGACGAGCCGGAAAGGCTCGTCGCGTTGTGGTCGCGCGTTCCGGGTGCGGCTCAGCGCATGCGCGTGAATGCCGCCGATCAACGTGCTCTGGTCGCCAGCAATACCGTCTTCGACGACATTGCCCTCGCTACGGCTCCGCAGAACTTCAACCTGACTGGATCGGGCGAGCCGGAGCGTGTCATCGCGGCGCGGCTGTCGTCCAACTTTCTGTCAGTGCTTCGGGTGCGGCCCGCTCTTGGACGGGGATTCACTGCCGCCGACGAGCAGCGCGGCCAGGATCCCGTCGTACTGATCAGCGACGGGTTGTGGAAGCGCCGGTTCGGCGCGGATCCGGCGATCCTCGGGCACACCATCAATCTCAGCGGCCATCCCTACGAAGTCATCGGCGTGATGCCGCCAGGCTTCCAGTTCCCCGCCCGGGAGCACCAGTTGTGGATCCCGTTGACCATCAACCCGAGAGTGCTCGCGCGGGAGATTGCCAATCACGATCACTCGCTATCGCGCGGCTCAGGCCGGGCGTGCCGCTCGACCGGGCGCGCCGCGAGATCGACGCGTCTCGCCCGGCGGCTCGAGGCCGACTACCCGGCGTACCAATCGGGGGGTTCGAATCGAAGTGTTGCCGTTTCTCGAGGAGTCGGTGCGGCCGATTCGATCGACGCTCTACGTGCTCCTCGCGGCGGTGGGGTGTCTTCTCCTCATCGCGTGCTTGAACCTTGCCGGCCTGCTCGGTACGCGGGCGGCAGGCCGGACCCAGGAGTTCAGCGTACGCCTCGCCCTGGGCGCGTCGCGCGGCCGCCTCATGTTGCAGGCGCTGGCCGAAGTGGCGCCAATGCTCGTCATGGGTGGAATAGCCGGGATCGCTTGGCGCGAAATGGGCGGTCGCCGCGTTCCTTCCGGTTGCGCCCGCCGCGTTGCCGCGCGCCGACGGCATCGAGGTCAGCGGCGCCGTGCTCGCGTTCTCGTGCCTCATGCTGGCGCTGACCGGCGGAGCAGCGGGGCTCCTGCCGGCCGTTCAGTCCTGGCGAGCGACGCGCGGCAAGCGTCACGATCGGCAGCCGCTCGGCGACGGCGAGTCGCAGGCACGTCCGCACGCGCAGCGCGCTCGTCATCGCGCAGCTGGCCCTGTCACTTCCGCTGCTCGTCGGCGCCGCGGCGCTCTCGCGGAGCTTCTCGGCGCTGATGCGGCGTCGATCCCGGATTCAGCACGGAGAACGTCCTGAGCCTCCACATGGCGATTCCGCGAGGGAAGTACCGAGAGCGACGAACGAATCGCGCGTGCTCTACAGGCAGATCGTCGATCGGGTGGGCGCCGTTCCCGGCGTCGTCTCCGCCGGAATGGTGAATCGGCTGCCGCTCGGCCGGGAACAACTTCGTGCTGCCGTTCGAGCTGGAAGGCGCGCCCGGGAAGCCGGTCGACCTGCAGGTGCGGTCGGTCACGCCGGAGTATTTCCGGACGATGAACATCCCGCTGCTGCAGGGGCGGACGCTGGCCGAGAGCGACGGGGCGGAGGCGCCGCTCGTCGGCGTCGTCGACGAGCGAGTGGCGCGAACATTGTGGCCCGGCGAGAGCGCGATCGGCAAACGCTTTCGGGTGACGATACCCGGCGGGCAGCCGGCGTGGGGAGAGGTCGTCGGCGTCGTCCCGCGCATCCACGATCAGGGACTCGACAGAGACGATGACCGGCAGATGTATCTCAGCTACCAGCAGTTCACCGACGGAAGGATTGCACTCGTGGTGCGCACCCACGCCGACGCCGGCGCGATGACGCACGGCAGTCGTGCAGGCCATCCGATCTGTCGATCCGGATCAGCCGGTCTACGACGTGAGGACCATGGACGATGTGCTGGCGCGCTCGGCGGCCGAGCGGTGGCTGAACATGGCGATCATCGTGGCGTTCGCGGCCGCGTCGCTGCTGCTCGCGGGCGTAGGGCTGTACGGCGTGATCGCCTCCGGCGTGACCGAACGCAGGCGGGAGTTCGGCGTGCGCCTCGCGCTCGGAGCCGCGCCGTCCGACGTCTCCCGGCTCGTGCTGCGCAAGGGAGCGGCGCTCGCCGCAACCGGCGCCGCGCTCGGTCTTGGCGGCGCCGTCGCCCTGGTCCGGGGCATGGAGAGCCTGCTCTACGGCGTGCCCCGATTCGATCCCGTCAGCTTCGCCGCTGCCGGCGTGCTCCTGTTCGGCGTGGCGCTCACCGCCAGCTATCTCCCGGCCCGCCGCGCCGCGCTCACCGATCCGGCACGCACCCTCAGGGCGGAGTGAAGTCAGCTCCCAACGATCCACGATCCAACGATCCAAGGGAAGTCGTTCGAAGAACGGAGTGAAAGAGCTTCAAGGAGCCCGATTCGTGGCCGTTCACCCTTTTGTGCGAAGGCTTTCCCTTGGATCGTTGGGAGTTGACGCCGTCGTCCGTACAGACCCGCCCAACGAACGCGTAATAGTCCCCATGAAGGAGGCTGACGTGGCGCAGATCAACTACCTCGCGGTCCTGACCGCGGCGATCTCGGCGTTCGTGATTGGGGGACTCTGGTATTCACCCGCCCTGTTCCATCGGGCCTGGATGTCGGCCAACGGGTTCACGGAGGCCGACCTGGCCAAAGGCGGCGCGGCGAAGATCTTCGGGATCGCCTTCGTGCTCGCACTGCTGATGGCCATGAATCTGGCGGCGTTTCTGTCCGGCCCGGAGACGACGGTTGCGTGGGGAACGGCGGCCGGAGCGCTGACCGGCCTCGGGTGGGTGGCGCCGGCGATCGCGACGGTCGCGTTGTTCGAACGGCGATCCGCCCGGTACATCGCCATCAACGGAGGCTATTTTGCGGTCGCTTTCGTCGTCATGGGGGCGATTCTCGGCTCGTGGCGTTGAGAGGGCAGGCCCTGAGGCCTTAACCAGCTCGATTCTGGGTTTTTGTGTCAAATTTCCGGTCAAGGCCGTCCGCGTCGGTGCGGCGTTATCAAACAATGCGGCCTGGCGAGGCGGAGCCTCGAGGATCTTGGGCGCAGCCTCGCTAGGGCTACACTCTTCCCCATGCCAGTGTTCCCACCGACGCGCCACTCCGTGATCGAGCGGCTGCGTACGCACGGGGAAGCCGGACGGACCGAGGCCTTTGGCGATCTGGTGGCCGGCTACTGGAAGCCGGTTTACAAGTACCTTGCGAGTGCGCTGGCGGCTCGGACCCGACGAAGCCGAGGACGCCACCCAGGCCCTGTTCGCGGAAGCGTTCGAGAACGCCTGGTTCGATCGATTCGATCCGGACAAGGCGAGGTTCCGGACCTTCGTCCGCCTGTGCGCCGACCGGCTGGTGATGAACGCGCAGCAGGCGGCGGCGCGAATTCGGCGCGGGGGCGGCCAACGGGTCGTCAGCATCGATTTCGCCGGCGCCGAAGATGAACTTGCTGTCCAGGCGCCCGGCGTGTCCGAGGCGGAGGATTTCTTCAGACGGGAGTTCGTCCGCGCGCTGTTCGATCGCGCCGTCCGGTCGCTGCGCAGGGACTGCCTGGCGCGGGGCCGCGAGATCCACTGGCAGCTTTTCGAGCGCTACGACCTCCGCGAGGACCGCCCGAGCTATGCGGAGCTCGCCGCGGAATTCGAGCTGACACCGGGGCAGGTGACCGGCTATCTCGCGCAGGCTCGCCGCGCGTTCCGCACGCACACGATCGCTGAACTGAAGGCGCTCTGCGGCAGTGCGGAGGAATTCCGGCGCGAGGCCCGTGATCTTCTGGGGCTGGAGGTCGAATGATCTGGCTTCCCGACAGCACCGTGGACCACCTGACGGCCGTGGCCGGCTGGCCGGAGTTCACCTCGGATCGGTACGAGGTGATCGAAGAGATCGGCCGCGGTGGCATGGGCACGGTGTATTCCGCCTTCGACACCGCGCTCGGCCGTGAAGTGGCGATCAAGATCGGCAACGCGCTGCCGTCGACGGAGCTCCAGGCCAGGCTGACGCGTGAGGCCCGGGTGATCGCGCGGCTCGAGCATCCGGGAATCGTGCCCGTGCACGACTTCGGAGTGCTGGCCGACGGCCGGCCGTTCTACGTGATGAAGCGGCTGCAGGGCCAGACCCTCGGCGCCTTCGTCCAGACCGCAGCGCCGCCGCTGGCCGAGCGCCTGCGAATCTTCGAGCGCGTCTGCGAAGCCGTGTCGTTCGCCCATGCGCACGGCATCCTTCATCGCGATCTGAAGCCTGAAAACGTCATGGTCGGCACGTTCGGCGAGGTCATGGTGATGGACTGGGGCATCGCCCGGATGCTCGACGATCGATCGGATCGGACCGGACGCGGCGCTGAAGACACGGCCGTGCCGAAGCAGGGCATGGAGACGAATGCCGGCACGGTGCTCGGGACGCCGGGCTTCATGTCGCCGGAGCAGTCGGCGAGCGCAGTGCGGATCGATCAGCGCGCCGACGTCTATGCACTCGGTGCCCTGATGTTCATGCTGCTCACGGATCAGGCCCCGCCGCACGATGCCGCGGCCGCGGTCACCGATCTGGCTCGGGCCCGCACCATTCCGCCGCCGTTGACGTCGATCTGCCGGTGCGCGCTGTCGGCAGTCGCCGTCCGATCGGTATCACACCGTGGCGAGCCTGGCTGCCGACGTCGCGCGTTTCCGGGAGCGGCAGGCCGTCAGCGTTCATGTAGAAGGGCCAATCGAACGTACGGAGCGATTCATTCGGACCTACCAGACGCCCATCCTCCTCGTGCTCGCCTACATCGTGATGCGGGCATTGATAGCCATCTTCGCGTCGGTGTGAGCCCGGCGCTCGACTCGAAAGGGTGAATCGTGAGCAAGCCTGTGCTTGGACTGATACTCGGCGGGATTCTCGGGATCTTCGACGGGCTCACCGCCCTCTTCTCAGCCCCCGCAGTCGCGCCGCAGATCGTCGGCATCGTCATTGGTTCCACGTTCAAGGGACTGGTAGTCGGGGCGCTGGCGGGATGGTTCGCGCGGAAGGTCCACTCGGTACCGGCCGGCATTCTTTTCGGCTTGGCCGCCGGGGCGTTCTTCGCATTCCTCGTCGCGGCGATGCCGCAGCCGACAGGCGAACACTATTACCTGGAGATCATCCTTCCTGGCAGCGTGCTCGGCCTGATCGTCGGCTACGCCACGCAGAGGTACGGAGTGCCCATGGCGACCGGGGCGGCCATGCACAAGAGCGGGCGGGTCTGAAAACCCGCCCCTACACAACACCGGGCGGGTCTTTAGACCCAGCCACGATCATGCCGCCGCGGGCGGGTGTGTCGAATCAGGGCCAGACCCACTCGGCCCTTCCAGTTGACAGGTCAGCACGAACCCTGGTCGCTCCGTCCCTTCCGCTCGTTCCCCCGGCAGAGCAGTGAGAACATACTCAACGCTTACGACGCTCATCCCGTCTCACGTCGGAGATCGATGACCCTGGTGTCGGCAAAGGAGCGGGCATGCTATCGAACGTGTTGCGTGACGCACGCTACAGCCTGCGTCAACTGAGGAAGAGCCCTGGCTTCAGCGTAGTCGCCATACTTACGCTGGCGATTGGCATCGGCGCCGCCAGCGCGATGTTCAGCGTCGTCAACAGTGTGATCCTGCGTCCGCTGCCATATCCGGAGCCCGAAGCCCTGGTCCGCGTCGTCGAGATCGTCCCGCAGTTCGGCCGATTCTCGGTGGCGCCCGCGACGTTTCTCGACTGGCGCGCGCAGAATGCCGTATTCGAGCACATCGCCGCGTACAGCGGGGGCAGCGGCACCTTCGTCGATGCGAGCGGTCCCGAGCGGCTCGCCAGCGGAGCGGTGTCGTGGGACCTCTTCGAATTGCTCCGGGTCGCGCCCGCACTTGGCCGTGGATTCAGGCCGGAAGAAGACCTGCCGGGGAAGGCCAACGTGATCGTCTTGAGCCACAACCTGTGGCAGCGCCGGTTCGGCGGCGATCCGGGTGTTCTCGGCCGGTCGATCGCGCTCAACGGCGCGCCGTTCACGATCGTGGGAGTGATGCCGGCGGGCTTCACCTTTCCCTCCCGACAGATCGAGTACTGGGTGCCGATCGCGCTGAACCCGGCGAATGCGACCCGTGGCGGACATTTCCTCGGTGTCGTGGCCCGGCTGAAACAAGGCGTCTCCGCGGCGCGGGCCGACGCCGAGATGCGGGCGATCTCCGAGCGCCTGGCACTGCAGTATCCCGAGGCGAGCGCGAAGGAATCGGCCGAGGTCAAGAGCCTTCACGAGGCGGCCGTCGGCGACGTCCGTCCTGCTTTGCTGATCCTGCTCGCGGCCGTTGGCGTGGTCGTCCTCATCGCCTGCGCCAACGTCGCCAACCTCCTGCTCGTGCGCGGCGTCGTCCGCGCCAGGGAGGTCGCAATCCGAACGGCGCTGGGAGCCGCCCGGCGGCGGCTCGTCGCCCAGATGCTGGTCGAGAGCCTGATCATCTCGCTTGCTGGAGGTGCGCTCGGCGTTCTGCTGGCTTCTGTCGCCATCGCTCCCGTTCAAGCGCTCAGCGCAGGCAGTCTCCCGAGAGCCGACGGCATCTCGATCGATGGTCGCGTCCTGATCTTCTCCCTGTTGCTGGCGGTCGCGACCGGGGCGCTGTTTGGCCTCGCACCCGCCTGGTTTGCCGGCCGTGGCAGTGTAGTGGAGATACTGAAGGAGGGCGGCCGATCCTCGACGGGAACGGGCGGCCGCTGGGCGCGGAGCGTACTGCTCGTCAAGGAAGTTGCGCTCTCAGTCGTTCTCCTGGTCGGCGCGATTCTTCTGCTGCGCAGCTTCGCGCAGCTGACCGACGTGAACCCCGGTTTCCAGCCCGAACGCGCGCTGGCGTTCCGCGTGGCGCTGCCCAACACGACATACCAGGAAGACCATCAGCGGATTGCCTTCTACGAGCGACTCCTCGATCGGCTCGGAGCGCTGCCCCAGGTCACCGCCGCAGGGGTTGTCCAGTCGCTGCCGATGCGTGGTGACTACACGCTCTCGTTTACAGTGCGGGGCAGGCCGCCGGCCGCGCCAGGGGAAGAGACGTCAGCCAACCACCGGTCCATCAGCCCCGACTACTTCAAAGCGCTCGGAGTGCCGCTCGTGCGGGGCCGACCGTTCACGTTGCGCGACGCCGAGAAGACCCCGATGGTCGCCATCGTCGATCAGGCGTTCGTCGATCGCTACTTCCCGCGCGAGGAGCCGATCGGGCAGGGCATCGACATCGGCAATGGCACCGACGGGTTCTACGAGATCGTCGGCGTCGCCGGCAACGTCCACCACGGCGGGCTCGACATCGATCCGAACCCGACGATGTATGTGCCGTTCAAGCAGGATGTCTTCAGCTCCGTCTGGGTCGTGGCCCGGACCAGCGGCGACCCGGCACAGCTCGGCCCGCTCGCGCGGCAGGCGGTACAAGCCGTCGATCCCGTCATGCCGGCTTTCGCGATGACGCCGATGGCCGGCGTGGTGAGCGATTCGATCGCCGGCCGGCGCTTCTCGCTGCTGCTCCTGATGCTGTTCGCGGCCGTCGCCGTGTTTCTCGCCGCGGTGGGTCTGTACGGGGTGGTTGCGTACTCGGTCAGCCAGCGAACCCAGGAGATCGGCGTCCGCATGGCGATCGGGGCGGAGCGTGGCCACGTTCTGTCGATGGTGCTCAGGGAGGGCATGAAGCTGGCGCTCGTCGGCGTCGCGATCGGGCTGATCGGTGCGGCGGCGCTTTCGGGCCTGCTCTCGAAGATGCTCTTCCACGTCACGCCCGGCGATCCGGTCAGCTACGTCGTCACGGCAGCGCTGCTGCTGGCGATCGCGGGGCTCGCGTGCTTCATCCCGGCGCTGCGCGCCACCAGGGTCGATCCGATCGTTGCCCTTAGACAGGGGTGAAATTGGTTCCGGGTTCAGGGTGCCGGGTTCAGGGTTCGGTTCAGGGTTCAGGGTTCGGTTCAGGGTTCTCGGTTCGGTTCAGGGTTCTCGGTTCCGGGTGCTTCGGGCATTCCCCAGCGCATGAGACGCCGAACTGAGCAACGAACCCGGAACCCTGAACCGAACCCTGAACCCTCGAACCGAACCCTGAACCCTCGAACCGAACCCTGAACCCGGCAACCCTGAACCCTGCACCCTGAACCCGGAACCCCTGAACCCGGCACCCCTGAACCCGGAACCCCCGAGCCCTACTTCTCGGGGAACAGCACCACCTTCACGTAGCGATTCGTGTCGAGATATGCCCGGGCCGCATCGCGCAGGATCGGTGCGCTCAAGCCATCGTAGATGGAGCGCAGCGTCGCGGGATCCGAGACCGGTTCATCGTACTGATAGGCGAACGCCAGCTGACTCAGAAGATGGCCGTTCTGCCGGCTGTCGGTTTCGAGATCCCGTCGTAAGGCCGCCTGGGCATCGGCCACCTGGCCGGTGCTGGGACCGTTGGCCTTGAACTCGTCGACCACTACGAAGAGCGCCTTGATCGAGATCCTGCGTCCGTGCCGGATCGCAGGCGAACGAGATGGTCACGCGGTACTCCTCGGCCGGCCGTTTCGTGAACTCCGGCACCACGCTGACGCCATACGTTCCGCCGAGATCCTCACGAAGCACGCGCTGGAGGTTGCCGGCGAGCGTGTTCGCCATCGTGCGGAGGATGACACGGCTCTTTTCGTTGTTCTGGAACGGGCCCGTGAAGATGACCCCGACCTGGCTTCGCGGCGTGCTGCCGCGAGTGATCTCCTTCTCGACGACACCGGACGGAGGGCGGATGCCCACGTCGCGTCCGGTTTCCTTCCTGTTCAGCGCAGGGAGGCTGCCAAGATAGCGTTCGACCAGCGGTTTGATGGTGGGCAGGTCGAAACTTCCCACGAACACGAAGGTGAAGTCGCTGGCGTCCGCGTAGCGCTCCTTGTAGAACTTCAACGACTTCTCGAGGTTCATCTGCTTGACGAATCCCGGGCTCATCGGCTGTGCGCGGAGATGGTTCTGGGTGACCGCAGCGTTGAGCGCGTCCTCGAACGCCGCGTCGGGCAAGGCTTGACGATTGGCCAGCGCGGCATTGAGCTGACCCGTCGCGGCCTGAAACGCCTCGGCGTCGGCCCGCGGCTGGGTGAACGTCAGGTAGATCAGCTGAAACATCGTTTCGAGATCGCGCCGCAGCGCCCGGCCGCCCATGCCTTCGAACATCTCGTCGATGTCGGGCCGGACGAACGCGACCTTGCCCGCCAGCTTCTTGCTCAGGTCGATGGCCGAGAGGGACCCGAGGCCGCCTTCGGCCACGACGCGGTCCGCGGTCTCCGCCGCGACGAAGTCCTGATCCGGTGCCAATGAAGTGCCGCCAGGGCTGAAGGCCCGGAAGAGCACTTCATCCTGCTTGAAGGTCGTGGGATCGAGAATGACGCGCACGCCGTTCGAGAGCGTCCATTCGGTGACGCCGGCAGGCTTGGTGCCGGTCTTCGCGATCGCGCCGGGCTTCGGCACCGCTTCGAGCAGTGGCTTGTTGCTGACCGTGTCGACGTATGCGGTCAGCGGACCGCCTCCGGCGCTCTTGAGGACGGCCGCGAGCTTCGCCTCGTCTGGCACGGCCACGCCGGCTTTCCTGGGCGCAGTCACCGCGACCACGCGATTGCGGTCCGGGACCCATTCCCGCGCCAGCGCGTTGATGTCGGCGAGGGTGATCTCCGGCAGGAATCGCTGGACCAGGCCGTTCTCGTAAGCGATGCCGGGGATCGGCTCCTGCTGCATGAAATTGCGGATGTACTCGTCGGCGAGCGAGACCGACGTGTGCTCGTCGTTCGAGGCGGCGAGCTGCGCGAACGCCTGCGTGTACCCGAGCCGGTAGCGATCGAGCTCGGTTTGCGTGAAGCCGAATCGTGCCACACGGTCGGCCTCGGTGAAGAGGGCAGCGAGCCCCTTCTCGACGCCGCCGCCCACTACCAGGGCGCTCAGACTCGTCGCCTCTGCTGACTTGACGAACAGCCCGCGGTTGGTATTCGCGTCGAGGAACGGCGCATCCGGCTTCTGCGCCATCTCGTCGAGCCGTGCCGAGAGCAGGCCGGCGAACACCCGCTCGATCGTCTGCTGGCGATACGCTGCCGACCGTCGTCTGATCCCGCGCGGCCATCACGCTCGACACGCTGACGGTGGTCGCGGTGGCTTCCGGATCGGTCGCCACGACGTACCTCGTGCCCGGATGATCGGGAACGTCGAAGTTCTGCCTCGGGCGCGGCGAGACGGCGGCGGGAATGCTCCCGAATCGTGATCTGATCAGCGCCTCGATTTTCGCCGGCTCGAAGTCGCCGACGGCGATCACCGCCATCAGGTCCGGTCGATACCAGTCGCTGTAGAACTTCTTCAAACGGTCGTAGGTGAACGACCGGATGATCTCGGGCGTCCCGATCGGAAGGCGATTGGCGTAGCGGGAGTCCTTGAGCAGCACGGGGAGCTGCGCGTCGAGCATCCGTGCGCCGGGCCCGAGGCCGACCCGCCATTCCTCGAGGATGACGCCGCGTTCCTTGTCGACCTCGTCGTTATCGAAGGACACGGCGTGAGCCCAGTCCTCCAGGATCAGGAACGATCGGTCGATCACCGCCGCATCGTCGGTGGGAATCTGCAGCTGGAACACCGTCTGGTCGAAGCTGGTGTTGGCGTTGATGTGGGCCCCGAAGCGCATGCCGGTCGACTGCAGGAATGCGACCACGTCCTGTTTCGGGAAGTGGCGGGTGCCGTTGAAACACATGTGCTCGACGAAGTGCGCCAGGCCCCGCTGGTCGTCGTCTTCGAGAATCGATCCGGCGTTCACCACCAGCCGCAGCTCGGCCCGGCGCTCCGGCTGGTTGTTGGCGCGAAGGTAGTAGCGCAGGCCGTTCGGCAGCGTCCCGACGGTAATACGGGGATCGACGGGGACGGGGGCGGTCAGGGGAACGTTCTGCGGGCCGGTCGTGACCGCGCGCTGGGCGGTGGCTACCAGTCCGGTGGCCGCGACGATCAGCGCGAACACCATCAACGACGCGCGGTTGCGAAGGCTCATGAAAAGCTCCAAGGTGCCAAGGTTTGCCTGGTAAGACGGGCAGCCGGCGGCGGCCGTCCCCACGGCAACAAATATCATTTCATACCGGGTCGGCCGGCGTGACGAATCCGGTGGGGAGCCGGCTCTTCAGACCCGCCCGAATCCCGCATAAAATGCCGGCGATGACCTACCGTGCAGGCTTCTCGACAATCGCGATCTGGATGTGTGCCCTCGGTGTGCTCGCGGCCGACGACTGGCCGACCTGGCGTGGGCCCCAGGCCTCGGGTGTGTCGTCCGAGCAATCGCTGCCGACGAGGTGGAGTGCGACCGACAACGTCGCGTGGAAGGCGCCGCTCGCCGGCGCGGGAATTTCGACGCCAATCGTGAGCGGCGATCGGGTGTTCGTCACGTCACAGCTTGGCACCGGCATCAGCCGCCAGGGACCTCGGCTCGTGCAGGGGAGCGACGCCGCGGCGATGGGGGAGAAGGCGCTGGGCGGCGCCAAGGCGGCCGACCCGTCCAAAACAATCTTCATCGTCGAAGCGTTCTCACGAACCACAGGGGCGCGTGTGTGGGAGCGCAGGATCGAGGCGGAAGGGGAATTGACGCCGACGCACGAGAAGCACAACCTCGCCACGCCAAGTCCCGTGACCGACGGCAGGCAGGTCTTCGCCCTTTTCGGGACGGGCCAGATCGTCGCGCTCAATCAGGATGGGTCGGTCGCCTGGCAGCGGCACCTCGGCAAGGACTACGCGCCGTTCGACGTCCAGTGGGGGCACGGCAGTTCCCCCGTTGTCTATAACGACAGCCTCCTCCTGCTCTGCGATCATCCGTCCTCTTCGTATCTGCTTTCACTCGACGCACGGACCGGCAAGGAACGGTGGAAGGCCGACCGCGGCAAGGGTCGCTCCTCGTACAGCACGCCGTTGATCGTTCCGGGCAAGAGGGGCGACGAAGTGATCGTGAATTCGAGCGAGCGCCTCGACGCGTACGACGCCCGGACCGGAGCGCACCTCTGGTATACCGGCGATGCGAACCGCTTTCCGGTGCCATCAGCGGTCTTTCACGACGGCATCATCTACACGAGCCGCGGGTATCGCAGCGGGCCCTACATGGCCATCAGGCCGGGTGGCCGCGGTGACATCTCGTCGACACACGTCGTGTGGACGGTGCCGACCGGTGCGCCCTATGTCTCGTCGCTGTTGCACTACGAGGGCATCGTCTACATGGCGAACGACGTCGGAGTCCTTACGGCCGTGGACGCGAAAACCGGGGAACGAGTCTGGCAGCAGCGGGTGGACGGCGTGTTCTCGGCTTCGCCGGTCGGCGGCGGTGGCCACGTGTATTTCGTCAGCGAGAACGGCGACACCGTCGTCGTCAAGGCCGGGCGCACCCCGGCGATTGTCGCCAGGAACGCCATCGCCGAACGCGCGCTGGCGTCGCCGGCAATTTCAAACGGACGTCTGTTCATCCGGACCGATGACCACCTGTTCGCGGTCGGGAAGTAGCGCCATCGAAGCGGGAACGCCGGTGTGACCACGCGCGCGCCAGACATTACTGTTGCGGCCGATGCGGACGCCGTCTATCGAGCCGCCGCCGGCGTCTTCGCGCGCGCAAGCGCTGACGCGGTAGCCGCCCGCGACCTGTTCGCGGTGGCGCTTTCGGGCGGCTCCACGCCGAAGGGGCTCTATTCGCTGCTCGCGAGCGACGAAACGTTCCGTTCGGCGATTGCCTGGGATCGGGGAGAGTTCTTCTGGAGCGACGAGCGGCATGTCCCGCCAGACCATCCGGAGAGCAACTACCGGATGGCCCAGGACGCGTTGCTCTCACGGGTCCCCGTGAAGGCCAATCGCATCCATCGAGTGCGAGCCGAGCTGCCGGATGCATCGGTGGCGGCGATCGCCTACGAGGTGGACATCCGCCGCACCTTCGACGCTTACGGCAGCATTCCACGGTTCGACCTGATCCTGCTGGGTCTCGGCGCCGACGGTCACACGGCCTCGCTCTTCCCCGGCACGCCGGCGCTCGCCGAGCGCTCGCGCCTGGTCACGGCAAATCAGGTTCCGGCATCGGGTGAACGCATCACGATGACGTATCCGCTGCTCAACGCGGCGCGCCTGGTGATGTTCGTCGTGGCCGGGGCCGAGAAGGCTGCCGCCGTTCGCGCCGTGCTGCAGCCGGATCCGGATGCTCCGGCGCTGCCGGCGCGTCTCATCAAGCCCGAAGACGGCGAAGTGGTGTGGATGCTCGATCGCGAGGCGGCGGGGCGACTCTAGTGGACTGTCCTGGTGATTCGTGGAGTATCAAATCCCAACTTCCAAGCTCCAAGCTCCAACGCACTCCCAACACCCAAACCAAAACCTACGCTGCCATTGGAGCTTGGGCGTTGGGAGTGCCTTGGGATTTGGAGTTGGAGCTTGGAATTGACACTCTAGTAAGCCAAAATTGCCAAGAGTGCCAAAATTGAAAATCGCGGTCTTCCTGATCTTGCTGGTGAGCAAGGACTCGCATTTCAATTTTGGCAATGTTGGCAATCTTGGCAATTTTGGCAATGCCTTAGGTTGCCCGCGATGAGATGCGGCTTCAGGAATCGGCCCGTGTGCGATGCCTTGCATCGCGCGACCTGTTCCGGCGTCCCCGTCACCACCACTTCGCCGCCGGCGTGCCCTCCCTCGGGGCCGAGATCGATCACATGGTCGGCGGTCTTGACGACGTCCATGTGGTGCTCGATGAGGATTACCGTGTGCCCCGCATCCACCAGCCGGTTGAGCGCGGCGAGCAGGCGTTCGACGTCGGCGAGGTGAAGCCCGGTGGTCGGCTCGTCCAGGATGTAGACCGTGTGACGCGCGCGCTGCAGCGTGCTGAGCTCGGTCGCGATCTTGATTCGCTGCGCTTCGCCGCCCGAGAGCGTGGTGGCTGACTGGCCCAGCGTCAGGTAGCCGAGACCAAGCTCGCTGAGCACGTCGATTTTCCTGCGAATCGTCGCCTCTTCCGCGAAGAACGCGACCCCTTCTTCCACCGACATGTTGAGCACGTCGTCGATGGTCTTGCCGCGAACCGTCACCTCGAGCGTCTCGCTGTTGAAGCGCGCGCCCTTGCACGCGCCACAGGTCACCTCGACGTCCGGCATGAAATAGAGCTGGGTGGTGATCAGGCCCTCGCCCTGGCACTCCTCGCAGCGGCCGCCCTTGACGTTGAAGCTGAACCGCCCGGGGCGGTACTCGCGCTCGATCGAGAGGGGAGCCGCGGTAAAGAGGTCGCGAATCTCGTCATAGAACCCGACATAGGTGGCCGGATTGGATCGGCTGTTCCGGCCGATCGCCGACTGGTCGATGTTGACCACCTTGTGGACGTGCTCCAGGCCGTCGACGCGGTCGTGGTCGCCGGGCAGCGTCCGGGTGTCGACGAGCCGTTTCCACAGCGCCTTGTAGAGCACTTCGTTGATCAGCGTGCTCTTGCCCGACCCGGATGCACCCGTGATCGCGATCAGCGTGCCGAGCGGCAGCGTGACGTCGATCGTCTTGAGGTTGTTCTCGCGGGCCCCGCGGATCACGAGGGTCTTGCCATTGCCGGATCGGCGCCGCGCCGGCGTGGGGATCGATCGCTTGCCCGACAGGAACTGCCCGGTGGGCGACGCCTTGCACGCCAGCAGGTCGTCGAGGGTGCCCTGGACGACCACGCGGCCGCCGTGCACGCCGGGGCCGGGTCCCATCTCGACGAGGTAATCGGCGGAGCGGATCGTGTCCTCGTCGTGCTCGACCACGACCAGCGTGTTGCCGATGTCGCGGAGCCGCTCCAGCGTCGCGATCATCTTGACGTTGTCCTTCGGATGGAGGCCGATGCTGGGTTCGTCGAGGACGTACAGCATGCCCATCAGACCGGATCCAATCTGCGTGGACAATCGGATGCGCTGGGACTCGCCGCCCGAGAGCGTGCCCGATCGACGGTTGAAATTCAGGTAATCGAGGCCGATCCCGAGGAGCAGCGCCAGCCGTCCGCGGATCTCCTTGAGGACGTGCCGGCCCGCGTCGGCGCCGCGACCGGCCGGCTTGATGGTGCCGAGAAACGCGTGGAGCTCGTCGAAGTTCATCTGCCCGACGTCGTAGAGCGTGCGGCCGCCGATGGTGAAGAGCAGCCGGGTGGCGCGCAGGCGGGCGCCTTTGCAGTCGGGACAGACCTGCTCGACCATGACCTTGTCGAGCCACGCTTCCATCCGCGAGTTCGCCTCTCCCCGCTGCCGGTAGTGGCGATAGTAGCGCTCGATGCGCCGGGCGATGCCGTGGAAGCCGACCTCGCGTCCCTCCCAGTGGTTCCGACGGACCTTGGCGTCGGGGGGCGGTTTCAACACGACCTTCCTCGGCTCGATGCCGTAGAGGATCGCCGTCCGTACAGGCTCGGGCAGCTGATTCCACGGGGAATCGAGCGGAAAATCGAGCGCCGCCGCCAGGCTGAACATCATCCGGCCGTCCCAGGTGTCGGGGTTGTATTTGAACGCCTCGCGAACGAAGCAGCCGCCCAGGATGCTGCGCTTTGGATCCGGAATCAGAAGCTCCGGGTGCGTGACCTTGTCGAGGCCCAGGCCTCCGCACGTCCGGCAGGCGCTCTCCGGGTTGTTGAAGACGAAGAAGTCAGGGCCGAGATCGCCGTAGATCAGGTGATGCGTGGGGCTGCACACGCCGCGGTAGAAGCGCTCCGCTTCCGCCTTCGACACTCCCTTGACCACGTGGACCTGCAGCAGCCCGTCGCCAACCAGCAGCGTGCTCGCGATCCCGGCCTTGATCGCCTTCTCGTGCCTGCGGCTCACGATGAAGCGATCGACGACGGCGTCGATCACGGTGGCGGTGATCGATGAGCTCATGTCGTCGGGGCTCTCGGCCGCGTCGGCCTTGCCCGGGTCGCTCTCGATGTAGTCGGAGATGTCGAGGGGCTTGCCGTCGACGATCAGGCGGCGGCAGCCCTTCTTCCGGACTTCGGTGAAGACGAAGTCGAGATCCTCGCCGTAGACCTTGAACACCGGCGCGCGGAGCTCGATTTCGGCTCCTTCCGGCAGCGACAGGATGGCTTCGAGAATCTGGCTGGCGGACCGGCTCGGCGCCGGTTCGCCGGTGCGCGGGCAGTGCGGTTCGCCGATGGTCGCAAACAACAGGTTCAGATAGCTGGCGATGTCGGTCATGGTGCCGACCGTCGATCGCGGGTTGCTCCCGACGGTCTTCTGCTCGATCGAAATCACCGGCGACAGGCCGAACACGAAGTCGACGTCCGGCTTCGCGACCTGGGCCACGAACCGCTTGGCGAAGCTCGAAAGCGACTCCATGTAGCGGCGCTGTCCCTCGGCGTAGATCGTGTCGAAGGCGAGGCTCGACTTGCCCGAGCCCGAGAGGCCGGTGACCACGATCAGGCTGTCGCGCGGGATTTCGAGGGAGATGTTCTTCAGGTTGTGCACCCGAGCCCCTTCGATCCCGATCGTGGTCCGGGGCTCGGGCCTCCGAGCGGGCTTCACCATCGCGGCTCCGGCCCGTCTGCGGCATCGAGATAGAAGAACGCGAGCTCCTGGACGTCGACGTTGCTCCTGCGGGTCAGGCGCGTCGTCACCGCGGCCTTGCCGATTCGGCCCTGGTCGGCCAGGTATTCACACGCCGTGGTCACGCCCTCGATCCCGAAGTTCCGCCGGAAGTGACTCTCGATCTCCGTGCAGCTGCGGGCTTCGCCGACGTCGCGCAGGTAGTCGAGGATCGGCGCGAACACCCGTTCGGCGCGTTCGGCGATGTAGCCGTCTACGGCGTCGAGCGCCGTCTCGATCTGGTCCCGCCGCTTGGGCGAGTTCAGGAGATCGGCATAGATCGTTCGAAAGAATGCCGGATTGAGGCGGAGGGCCTGCGGGATCACCTCGCGATCGGCGATCTGGTGCGCGCCGACGACCTCCATCCGGGCCAGGGGCGTCGCCGCATACAGGATCCAGAGGGCGGTGTAGTCGAGGTCGTCGCGGGTGAGGAGCCACTTGTGCGCCTTGTAGATCGCCGGCAGCGCCTCGGTCGCGGCGCAGAGTAGCTGCAGCCGGGTGTCGCGCTCGCCGATGTCGGCGAGCCGGGCGCACAGATCGGCAATGGTCTCGTCGTGGGTGTAGAGCAGGCGGCCCTTGGCGAGCAGCGAGTGCATGAACGAGTTGTGAATCGCGCCGTCGACGATCTTCCGGAACTCGGTCCGCGGCATCAGGAAGCCATGGACGTTGACGCCGTCGGCGTGAAGCGCGACGCAGCTGGAAGGCACCAGCTTGTCGTCCACGGTGACGAGCGCCAGATCGATGTCGGATCGGGACCAGACCGTGTCGTGAGACAGGCTGCCGCACAGGATGGCGGCCAGGATCGCCCGATCGCGCTTCAGATCGGCCACCAGCGCGTCGAGTGCCGCGGTGAACTGCTGCCGGACCGCCTCGTTCTTCATCAGCCGACGGTAGCTCACCTCGAATCGCCGGGGCAAGAGGCGGCTGGTGACTTGCACTATGATAGTCACTTCGACGGTCCGCCGGATCCCGCGACTCCCGTGAGCGCATACCCAATGCAGCGAACGAGCTTCAAGGAGTCACGGTGTCCGATCGCGCGCAGCCTGGAGCGCGTGGGCGAGTGGTGGAGCATTCTGATCCTCCGCGAGGCGCTGCTCGGATCGACGCGGTTCGACGAGTTCCACAAGAGCCTCCAGATTGCTCCCAACATCCTGACCCGCCGGCTCACAGCGCTGGTCGAGGCCGGGCTGCTCGAGCGCCGGCTGTACCAGGAACACCCGCCTCGCCATGCCTACGTGCTCACGCAGGCCGGGCGCGATTTCCACCCGGTGCTGGTGGCGCTGATGACGTGGGGCAATCGCTACTTCGCGCCCGAGGGCCCGAGCGTGGTGCTGGCCGACGCGACGACGGGCCGGCGCGCCCAGCCTGTGCTGGTCGATCGGCGCAGCGGCAGGCCGATTACGGCGCGCGCCTTCGCACTGGCTCCCGGGCCCGCGGCCGACCGGCGCCTGCGGGCGCGGCTCGCACGACGGGGAACGCCCCCGTCCGCGCGGCGAGGATCCCATGGCTGAGGGCAGCACGAGACCAGCGGATCGCGCCCCGTTTCACTATGCGTGGATCGTCGCTGGGGTCACGTTTCTGGTCCTGATCGTCACCGCCGGCGTTCGCGCGACGCCGGGCGTGCTGATGCTTCCACTCGAGGCCGAGTTCGGCTGGAGCCGTGCCGCCATTTCCGCGGCCGTGGCGATCAACATCGCGCTGTTCGGCCTGATCGGTCCGTTTGCCGCGTCGGCGATGAACCGCTGGGGACTGAGGCGCCTGATCCTCGGGGCGATCGCGCTGCTGTCGATCTCGGTCGCCCTGACCACCAGGATGCAGCATCAGTGGCAGATGACGCTGCTGTGGGGCATCTGTGTCGGAACCGGCACCGGCGTGACCTCGATGGTGCTGGCGGCGGTGGTGGCCACACGGTGGTTCGTGGCGCGCCGGGGCCTGGTGCTGGGCGCGCTGTCGGCCGCCAACGCGACCGGACAACTGGTGTTCCTGCCGCTGCTCGCCCGCGTCGTCGAAGGCCAGGGATGGCGCTCGGCTGCGCTGATCGTCGCGGGGGCGGCGGCGGTGGTCTTCACGGTGGTGCTCGTGCTCATGCGCGATCGACCGGAGGACATCGGCCTGCGGCCCTATGGGCTGTCTCCGGGGGCGGAGGCTGAGCCCGCACGTGCGCTCGCCCCGATCGCAGCGCTCCGCGTCGCGCTCCGGTCCCCGCCCTTCTGGGTTCTTGCCGGGACCTTCTTCGTGTGCGGCGCCAGCACCAACGGATTGATCGGCACGCACCTCATCGCGGCCTGCCACGATCACGGGATTGCCGAAGTGCGCTCGGCGCAGCTGCTCGCGGTCATGGGCATCTTCGACATCGTCGGAACGACCGCCTCGGGCTGGCTCAGCGACCGCTATTCGAGCCGTCACCTGCTGTTCGGCTATTACACGCTTCGCGGACTGTCGCTGTTGTATCTGCCGTTCACATTGCAGACGGGTGAGGCCGCCAGCCTCGGGATCTTTGCGGTGTTCTATGGCCTCGACTGGATCGCGACGGTGCCGCCGACCGTCAAGCTCACCAGCCAGGCGTTCGGACGGGAGAACACGGGCGTGATCTACGGCTGGATCGGTGCGAGCCACCAGCTCGGGGCGTCGCTCGCGGCGTTCGGCGCCGGGGCCATTCGAACCGTGTGGGGCGGCTACGAGCTGGCGTTCTGGATCGCAGGCATCCTGTGCGTGCTCGCCGGGACGGCGTTCCTGACCGTCGGGCGCCGATCGTTCTCGCCGGCGCCGGCATCGGAAGCGATCGCCGCGGTTCCGGCGTAAAAGCCGTGCGGAGCATCGGCGGGTGAGACCGCCGTCAGTCGAGGTCGAATGCGCAGACGAGTAGTCGTGACTGGAATCGGGCTGGTGTCGCCGCTCGGCGTCGGCACCGCCGCCACGTGGGCGGGGATATGTGCCGGTCGCTCCGGGATCGGCCCCATCACCTCGTTCGATGCGTCGCGGCACTCGACCCGCTTCGCCGGCGAGGTGCCCGGGTTCGACCCGCTGGTCTGGATCGATCGCAAGGACGTGAAGAAGTGCGCCCGCTTCGTCCAGTTCGCGATTGCCGCCACCGAGATGGCGGTGGAGCAGAGCGGGCTGCGGATCGACGCCGCCAACGCGCCCCGCGTCGGAGTAGTGATTGGCAGCGGCATCGGTGGCTTCGAGGTCATCGAGCGCGAGCATCGCACGCTCCTCGAGCGCGGTCCCGATCGGGTGTCGCCGTTCTTCATCCTCTCGTCGATCATCAACCTCGCCGCCGGCCACGTCTCGGTGCGGCTCGGGGCCAAAGGCCCGAACTCGGCGGTCGCGACCGCCTGCACGACCGGCGCTCACGCGATCGGGGACGCTTTCCGGCTGATCCAGGGCGGCTACGCCGACGCGATGGTCTGCGGCGGCGCGGAAGCGAGCATCACGCCGCTCGGCATCGCCGGGTTCGCGGCGATGCGTGCGTTGTCGCAGCGCAACGACGACCCTGCCGTCGCCAGCCGCCCGTGGGATACCGGTCGTGATGGGTTCGTCGTCGGGGAAGGGGCCGGGATCCTGGTCCTCGAAGACATCGGACAGGCCACCGCGCGAGGCGCCAACATCCTCGCCGAGCTGGTCGGCTATGGAATGAGCGCCGATGCCCACCATCTCACCGCTCCACCCGAAGACGGCGACGGGGTCAAGCGAGTGATGCGCGCGACTCTGGACGACGCTGGGGTCGGCGCCGCGGCGATTCAATACCTCAACGCGCACGCGACCTCGACGCCGCTCGGCGACCTCGCCGAGGCTCGGGCGATCGAGCAGGTCTTCGGGGCCGACTCGTCGCGGCTCGCGGTCAGCTCGACCAAGTCCATGACCGGGCACCTTCTCGGTGGCGCCGGAGCGCTCGAAGCCGGGCTGACGGTGCTGGCGATCAAGGAAGGGACGGCGCCGCCGACGATCAATCTCGATCAGCCGGATCCCGCAGTCACCCTGGATCTGGTGCCTCATCGGGCCCGGCGCCTCGAGATCGAGCACGCGATGACCAATTCGTTCGGGTTCGGCGGGACCAACGCTTCTCTGATCTTCAAACGCGCCTGATTCCGAGGTCGGTCACCATGAGACGCTTCTCGATCTGCCTGGCGGGGCTGATCGTGCCCTTCGTGCTGCAGGCACAAACGCCCGTCCGACCGGATGCCGCGGTGGTCATCAGGCCCGCACGGGTCTTCGACGGCATGGTTGCTCAGGAGGGCTGGGCGGTTCGGGTACGCGGCGACCGAATCGAGGCCGTGGGGCCTGCAGCGAAGATCGCGGCAGATGGCGCGAACGCGATCGACCTGCCGGGCACGACCGTGCTGCCAGGTTTGATCGAGGGTCACTCGCACGTCCTGCTCCATCCTTACAACGAGACGTCGTGGGACGATCAGGTGCTGAAGGAATCGCGCGGGGTCCGCATCGCGCGCGCGGTGAACCACCTTCGCGCGACGCTCATGGCCGGGTTCACCACGATTCGCGATCTCGGCACCGAGGGAGCCGGCTACGCCGATGCCGAGTTGAAGCAGGCCGTCGTCGCCGGAATCGTCCCGGGCCCGCGCATGCTCGTCACGACCCGGGCGATCGTTGCCACCGGCAGCTACGGACCAAAAGGGTTCAGCGTCGACTGGCACGTTCCGCAGGGAGCGGAGGAAGCGGACGGCGAAGCGCTGGCCCGCGTCGTCCGCGATCAAATCGGACACGGCGCCGACTGGATCAAGGTGTACGCGGACTACCGGTGGGGCGCGCCGGGGCGAGGCCGCGCCGACCTTCTCCCAGAACGAGCTGGAGCTGATCGTCAACACCGCGCGCAGCAGCGGCCGCCCCGTCGTCGCCCACGCGAGCACGGCCGAAGGGATGCGCCGGGCGGTGATGGCCGGCGTCGAAACCATCGAGCACGGCGACGGCGGAACCCCAGAGGTCTTCCGGCTGATGTCCGAGCGCCGGGTCGCGTTGTGCCCGACCCTCGCTGCCGGGGACGCGATCGCGCAGTACGGCGGATGGAAGAAGGGCGAGGGGCCCGAGCCCGCGGGGATTACTCGCAAGCGCGCCAGCTTCAAGGCGGCGCTCGCGGCCGGCGTGACGATCCTGAGCGGCAGCGATGTCGGAGTGTTCAGCCACGGCGACAACGCGCGTGAACTGGAGTTGATGGTGAATTACGGCATGGAGCCGATCGCGGCGCTCAAAAGCGCCACATCGACCGGAGCGCGAGTGCTGCACATGGAAGACCGGATCGGGCAGATCAAGGAAGGCCTGCTCGCGGATCTCGTCGTCGTCGATGGCGACCCCACCCGCGACATCTCAGCGCTCCGGAAGGTCCGGTTGGTGATGAAGGGCGGGGCCGTCGTGCGGAGGGGAGAGTAGCGAGCTTCCAAATGACAAGATCGTGTGGCTTCCGCCTTCAGGCGGAAGGCGAACGCCCGCGACAGCGTTCCGGCTGAAGCCGGAAGCCACGACCGGGTCTGCTCACGGCCGCAAATACTGCTCCCGATACCGCCGCGAGAACCCGTTGTTCCGGTCGCGGCCGCGCTCGAACTGCATGGCGTCGCAGTCGTACTCCATCGTTTCGGATGGATGGTGGAGCGCGATCGTGCCGAGCAGCACGGCTTCGGTGACCAGCGCCGCGTAATCCAGGTTGGCCGAGCACTTGGTTCCAGGGCCCTTCAGCACGGCGTCCAGGAACTCGTGGTAGTGGTTTCTCGAGACGCCTTTCTCGACTTCTCGATCGACGAACTTTGCCTGCGGGTGCAGCGACGGATAGTCGATGTGCGGCAGAAGAATCGCTCCCTCGGTGCCGATCATGACCGACCCGGAGCTTGGCAGTTTGCCGCCGACTGCATCGATCACCGCCTGCGGCGGCCGCTCGGCGCCGTCGTACCACCAGAAATCCAGCGTCTCGTTCGCCGTGTAAGGCGTGCCGCCGAAGACGAAATGGATCTTCGACTGCACCGGCCAGTTGCCATACACGGGGGCCGGTCCGTGCGACGTCACCTGGCGGGGCAATGTCAGCCCCACCCCTCGCAGCGGCGTCGAGAAGATGTGACACCCCATGTCACCCAGCGTGCCGGTGCCGTAGCCGATGCGCTTCCGCCAGTTGCCGGGATGGTAGACCGTCGCCTTGAACGGCCGCGGCTCGCTCACCCCGATCCAGCCGTCCCAGTCGAGTCCTTCCGGGATCGGGTCGGCGCCGGCAGGAATGGGATTCGTGTCGCCCCACGCCTTGTCGCAGAAGGTGTGGACTTCACGGATCTTGCCGACGGCGCCGTCGCGGATCAGCTGCTCGGTGACGAGTTGGGTCTCGTGCGAGGAGATCTGGATTCCCATCTGCGTGACGAGATTGGCCTGACGGGCCTTGAGCGCGAGGATCCGGGTCTCCCGAATCGTGAGCGCCAGCGGCTTCTGCACGTACACGGCCTTGCCCATCGACATCGCGGCCATCGCGATCGGCGCGTGCATGTGATCGGGGGTCGAGACGTTGACCGAATCGATGGTGTCCTGTTCCTTGCGGAGCATCTCGCGCCAGTCCTGGTAGACCCGGACCTCGGGAAACAGCTTCCTGACCTGCTCGGTCCGCGACTGGTCCACGTCGGCGACCGCCGTCAGCGTGAACGCCGGATGGCTCGAGAACGCGCGGATGTCTGAAAGCGCCTGGCCGGCTGCCCCCACGCTGGCATGACGAACCTTGCGCTCCTGCCCGAAGAGGCCCTGCCCGCCGATCGGGCCGACGACCGCTGCACCCGCAACACCCTGCAGGAACGCGCGACGGGTGACTGACCATGACATCGGAAGCCTCCTTGACCGGGGTCCATTGTCTCACGGGCGGCGCGGGCACTTCGTGCTCGAGCGCTGACCAACGATACAGAGGACAATAGATCCAAATGCACGACGTCCTGATCATCGGCGCCGGTCCCGTGGGCCTGGCCTGTGCGATCGAAGCGAAGCGCGAGGGACTCGAGGCCTGCATCATCGACAAGGGCGCCCTGGTCAACTCGCTGGTCGGCTATCCCGCGAACATGGAATTCTTCTCGACCCCGGAGCTCGTCGAGATCGGGGGATACCCGTTCCCCGTGCAGGGTTACAAGCCGACGCGCGAGGAGGCGATCGAGTACTACCGCGGCGTCGCCCAGCGTGAGGCAATCGATCTCAGGCTCTACGAGCGCGTGCTCGAGCTGCGCGGCAGTCGCGGGGATTTCACGGTGGTGACGACCCGCGACGCGCACGCGGCGCGCAATGTCGTGGTGTCGACCGGCTTCTTCGACCAGCCCAACCTGATGAACGTTCCGGGCGAGAACCTGCCGAAGGTGACTCACTACTACCGGGAGCCCTATTCCTACGTTCACCAGAAGGTGGCGATCGTCGGCGCGAAGAACTCGGCGGCCAAGGCGGCGCTCGACTGCTACCGTCATGGCGCACAGGTGACGTTGATCGTGCGAGCCGGCGTCCTCTCCGACAAGATCAAATACTGGATCAAACCGGACCTCGAGAACCGGATCAAGGAGGGAAGCATCAAGGCCCTCTTCAATACCGCCGTCCAGGAGATTCGCGAATCCTCCATCGTCGTCTCGACGCCGGACGGCCCCCACGAGATCGAGAACGACTGGGTGATCGCGGCCACCGGCTACCATCCGGATTTCGAGTTCCTCGAGACGATTGGCCTCGAGTTCAAAGACGACGGATACCGGACGCCGTCATTTGACGACGCGACCTTCGAGACGACGAGGCCAGGGGTGTATATCGCGGGAACGGTCTGCGGCGGATATCAGACGAGCCGGTGGTTCATCGAGAACGGCCGTTTTCACGCGCGTCAGATCGCGAAGCACATCTCCAGCGGCCGCGCGGAGCGAGTCCGCTTCGAAGCAATCCACTGGAAAACTGAAGAGTAACGCCGGGACGTCAGACCGCGGCCAGCCACCCACCGGCATTCGTCGAGGCAGGGATGTTCCTCCCGCCCTCGAAGACCGGCTCGAATCGTCCGCGCGCCCAGCGGCGCAGCCGATACAGCGTCGCAAAGGAGAAGTCCGGCGCCGCGCCGCCCTGGCCTCCCACCAGCTCGCCGCCGCGGCGGACGTTGTCCTGCATCCACGGCGGCACCAGGAGGTGATATGGGTTCCGCTGCACCTCGCCGACGTGAAAGGACAGTGCCGCCATCATGTCGCCGAGATCCTGCACGGAGAATTCCACCATCAGGTTGGGCGTCGCCATGGCGCCCCAGAACTCGGTTTCGATGGTGGTGCAGGTGAACTCCGGGCTCTGACGGCCCAGCGCATCGACGAGCAGGTAGTGCGTGCCGATGTGCGTGCTGTTCCAGTCGGCCTCGTGGGGAAAGAAGATGACCTGCGGCCGGCGCTCGCGGAGGACTCGCGCGATCACCTCCACAGCCGCCTGCCACTGCACCGGATCGTTCTGCCGGGTGCTGATGGTGATTTTCTCCAGCCCTCCCGGAACAGTTTCCACGAGCTCGAACCCCAGGAAGTCGCAGGCCGAGCGGAGCTCGTCCCAGCGGCCGGCCTGGCGGGCCTTGTTGCTGCCCTGGGTGACCGCAACGTTGACGATGCGATAGCTCCCTTCACGCTGGAGCCGCACCGCGAGGGCGCCGATGATGCACTCGTCGTCCGGATGCGGGGAAAAGATCAGCGCGGTCGGCGCGTCCGCGGCGGGCGCTGGACGACGTGGAGTCGCAAACGTGCCGAGCGGCAGGGACTTGCCTTCACGAACCAGCCGCGCGAGCGCGGAGACGTAGTCGTGGTACGGAGTCATCGGTCCTCGGAGATGGACGGCAGGCTGGCCGCAGCAATCGCCTGGCCATGCCGCTTGTCGTGCTCGTCGGGCACGTGAAACGCGATCCGCTCGGCGAGCTCCGGGAATTCGACCTCGAGAACGTGCCGGGCGCCGTTGACGATGTCGTCGCCCCCAGGGCCAGAGGTCACGCGGCCGAGCACGAGCACGTGCCGGAGATCGTAGAACGACGCGAAGTGGGCGACGCCGTACCCGAGATAGACGCCTATGGTCTCGTAGATGCGCGTGGCGCGGTCGTCCCCCTGGCTCCGCAGCGCCTGAACGATCTTCAGTCGTTCGGGCAGGCCGGGTTCGGGACCCGGCGGAAGCTCGATGCCTGCCGCGGGAATCAGGCGGCCCACCGCCTGCTGCGAAAAGTACTGCGAGCCGACACCGTAGTCGCCGGACCACTCATCGGACGGTGCGCCAGGGTCGTAGTCGATGGGCACGAAGGCCAGCTCGTCGAGCCACGATGTGATGTTGCCGTCGGGCGTGACGTAGCCCGCCGCGGTGCTCGTCCCCAGTGCGATGCCGAGGATGGCGTTCTCATTGAGCGACATCGAGCCGGCGAGCGCGGTGACCTCGCCATCGTTCACGACCTCGAGAGGGACGTTGTTCCAGGCCTTCCTGACATCGAGGAACAGGTCCTTGACGCGGGCCTCGAAGAGGTCCGGCCCGACGCCGCGGAACAGCGATCCCGCCTTGACCCGGTTGTTGACGTACACGCCCGCGGCGCTGCCGCCGATGCCGTCCACGCGGGGCAGGTGCGCGGCCGCCTTCTTCAGCGAGTCCATGATGCCGTCGTAGTGATACTGCGGATCCGGCTTGTGATACGGATCCCACACTGTTTCTTCGCTGAACACGACGCGCCCGTCGATGAGCGAGGCGACCTTGCGATCGCTGCCGCCGAGATCGAACCCGATCCGGCAGCCGTCGAGGTGCCGGCCCAACGGCCGGGTCGTGGAGCGCTCCGGCGGAAGGTCGGCCGTGTGCACGACGGTGAGGGGATGATCGAAGATCCGCTCTCCCACGAAATTGGAGTCGAAGCGCCCGGTTGGTGTGTCGCGATAGTGGGCGGCCAGTTGCGCGGCGGCCTCGGCCGGGCCATCGAGATAGATGCGCCATCCGCCGCGCGACCAGAGGACGAACTTGACGAGGCGCTCGAGATGGTTTGCGTTCGCTGCCGCCTGCTGATGATCCGCCGGCAGGAGTCGCGTGCGGAAATGAAAGACCGACCCGTCGGTCTGTTCGAGCCCGATTCGCACCGGAACCGCCCGGCCGGTACGGGTGGCCAGATCGTCGAAAGCCCGCACCGCCAGCACGGCCGGCCGGAACTCAGGATGAAGCGGCGCGGCCACGCGAGGTGCCACCAGGGGGAAGGCGTTGTTGAATGTCATCGCTGCGCTTATAGTCTCGCATTGAATGATGCTCTCCCGCTTCGTCCCGATTGCCATTCTTGCCGCGCTGCCGCTCGGGCTCGCGGCCCAGTCGCCGCGCGCAGTTCGTCGACCTGTTCAACGGCCGCGACCTCACCGGCTGGGACAACATCAACACCGCCGAAGACACCTGGAAGTTCCGCGACGGCCTCCTGATCTGCTCCGGGCGGCCGATCGGTGTCTTGTGCAGCAAGAAACAGTACGAGAACTTCGTGCTGCACATCGAGTGGATGCACATGGAGCCGGGCGGCAATTCCGGCGTCTTCGTGTGGAGCGCGGCGCGTCCCGACCCGTCGAGCCGCCTGCCCGACGGCGTCGAAGTCCAGATGCTCGAGCTCGACTGGCCGAAGCTGAATACCCGCAACGGCGTCGAGCCGCCGGTAGCCTACGTCCACGGCGAGCTGTTCGGGGTCGGCGGCGTGAAGATCGTCCCCGACAACCCGCGGGGCGAGCGAAGCATGTCGATCGAGAACCGCGCGCTCGGCCGCGGCCAGTGGAATACCTACGACGTGGTCGCGGTGGACGGGACGATCAAGCTGTCGGTGAATGGGAAGTTCGTCAACGGCATCAGTCGATCGACGCGGCGGAAGGGGTATTTCTGCATGGAGTCGGAAGGGGCCGAGATTCACTTCCGCAACGCGCGCGTCATGGAATTGCCGCCGGGGGTGACGACGGCGGAGCAGATAGCGCCGGAGCGCGACTAGATCGGGACTCGGGGCTCGGGGCTCGGAGTTCAGGATGATCAGGCGCACCCGGGCTCATTCAAGCGGCCCGTTGCCTCTGGCTACCACCGGCTCTGCCGAGCCCCCAGCCCGAGCCCCGAGTCCCGATCTCCTATTACCCTCTAGCTCCAAACACCCTCTCGAGCTCGTACGCCGCCGTCACCTCCAGCTGGTCGTAGCGGCACTCGGACGGGCTCTTGTCCGGCCGCCATCGCAGGAACGTGGTTCCATGGCGGAACCGATCGCCCTGCAGGTGGTCGTATTTCACTTCGCAGACACGCTCGATCCTCAGCGGCTCCCAGGACAGATCCTTGCCTGCGCTCCAGCGGCTCTGGCCGCCGGGCATGCGCGTTGGTGGAGCGCCGGAATCGCCGCCCATAGCCGCCCACTCTCGCCAGGGATGCTCAGCCAGCGCGTTCTCTCTCAAGGGAGCGAGCTCCGCGACCAGCTCCCGTCGCCTCGCCATCGTGAAGGATGACGTCACCCCGACGTGATGGAGCTTTGCGGCGTTGTCGTAGAGGCCGAGCAGGAGAGAGCCGATCGGCGTCGCGGCCGCTCTTGTGCCAGCGGAAGCCGGCGACGACGCACTCGGCCGTGCGTTCGTGCTTGATCTTGAACATCACCCGCTTGCCGGGTTGATACGAGGCGGACGCGGCCTTGGCGATGACGCCGTCGAGCCCGGCGCCTTCGAAACGCTTCAGCCACTCCGCGGCTTCGGCCGGGTCTCGCGTCAGCGGCGTCAGGTGAATCGGCGGCTTCACGCCGGCGAGGAGCTGCTCCAGCCGTGCGCGCCGGTCGGCCTGCGGGGCCTCGCGCAGGTCGCGGCCGTCGGCGGCCAGCAGATCGAACGCGACGAAAGACGCGGGGGTCTCCTTCGCGAGCTTCGCGATGCGTGATGCGGCCGGGTGCAGCCGCATCTGCAGCGCGTCGAAGTCGAGACCGCGACTGGTCGCGATCACGATCTCGCCGTCGAGCACGCACCCCGGCGGAAGCTGGGCCAGCGCGGCCTGCTGCACCTCGGGGAAGTAGCGATCGAGCGGCTTGAGCTCGCGGCTCTGAATGTAGACCTCGTCCTCGCCGCGAAACACGATCGCCCGAAACCCGTCCCACTTGGGCTCGTACAAGATCCCATCGCCCTCGGGGAGCGTGCTCGCGATCTTCGCGAGCATCGGCTCCACCGGCGGGTCGATGGGGAACGTTCCGGGCTTCAGGGCTTATGCCTTCGGCTGCGGCACGATCCGGATGTAGGGCCGCGGGGACTTCCAGCCCTCCGGATACTTCGTCCTGGCCTCATCGTCCGAAACCGAACCGGCGATGATCACGTCGTCGCCCTGCTTCCATTGCGCCGGGGTCGCAACCTTGTGCTTCGACGGTCAGCTGGAGCGAGTCGATGACGCGCAGGACTTCGTCGAAGTTGCGTCCGGTGGTCATCGGGTAAATCAGGACGAGCTTGATCTTCTTGTCCGGGCCGACGACGAACACGTTCCGAACCGTCTGGTTGTCCGCGGCCGTGCGGCCATCGCAGGTCCCTTCGAGCGTGGCCGGCAGCATGCCGTATTTCTTCGAGATGCTCAGATCGGTGTCGCCGATCATCGGGTAGTTGGGGGCATGGCCCTGGGTTTCCGCGATGTCGTTCGACCACCGCTTGTGGTTCTCCACCGGGTCCACGCTGAGTCCGATGATCTTGACGTTGCGGCGATCGAATTCCGGCTTGATCCGGGCCATGTAGCCGAGCTCGGTCGTGCACACCGGGGTGAAATCCTTCGGGTGCGAGAACAGCACCGCCCAGGAATCGCCGATCCAGTCATGAAATCGAATGCGTCCTTCGGTCGTCTCCGCCTCGAAATCCGGAGCGACGTCGCCTATCTGCAGACCCATGAGAATTCCTCCTTACGCTTTCCGCGATGATCGTGGGATCCTCGGGAGGATACCTCAACGCTGGGCCTTTTCAATCGCAGCCTTGGTCGAGGTGAGCGCCAGCCGCATCGCGTCACGGCTGCGTCCCTGGACGGCCGACCGCGCAAAACGCCGCAGAAAACCGCTGAGGGAGCGGGTCCGGACGCGGCTCATGGAAATCATGTAGAAGTCCCGACCGGCGTCCAGGGCGAGCGTGACCGTGAGCGCCGCGTCGAGATAGTGATCGGCGTAGACCTGGTTGATGGCGAGGATGGTGACCGGCGTCGCCGGCGGGGTGCTGCTGTAGATGACCTGGTGCGAGATCCGCACGATGGGGCGGATTCCAAAGTCTTCGCGCGTCCAGTACAGCATCTGCTCGGCCCCGGCCGGGACCCGGGAGCCGAACTCCTTCAGATAGGCGTGGAACTCCGGTGAGTATGCATTCACGAAGTCGTAATCGCCGGCGAGTCGCGCCACCTCGGAAGCCACGCTGAGCGGGTCGCGTTTGTTGACGTACTCGGGAAGGCCGGATCGGCCGCTGGCGAGGTACGCGCGGGCGTAGTTCGAAAGGACGGATCGCCAGACCGACAGCGACTGGTTGCGCCAGTCGGGACCCGACCAGTTCACCTCTCGATGAAAGCGGGCGACGTCGGCCGCGCTCAGGCGGACGGGGCAGTCGCCCGGCTGGCACGCCCGGAGGTCGAGGCTGCGCTCGTCGAGGATCACGCGCTGGAGGTCGGATGGATCCGGCACGGGGCTGAACCGGCCGACGTCCAGGACCACCGAACCCTTCAGCGTTTGAAGATCGCGGGACCGCGCGACCAGCTGATCGCGCCGGCCGGTGATGCGAACGGCCCCTGCGACCGCGACTTCACGGGCATCCGTCTCGAGCAGTTTCGACACGGCGTCGCCGCGCTCGACCGCCGCCCAGTCCGCGTCGTTGAACCCCGCCAGGGTCCGGAGCAGATCCCTCGGCGCCATCGGCGCCGGCGCAGCGAGGAGCACGGTAGCGAAACAGAGTGCGAGGGCGCGCCAGCCCGGCCCAACGTGCGCCGCCGCGGCCGCCCCGGCCACCACGACCGCCGCGGCCGGCGGGCTTCACGGTCATCAACTCGTCAGCCGGGCGCTTGCCCGCCCACGCAATGCCCCGGAGCAGCATCGTCTGGATGTTCGGCAGCGCGAAGTTGGAATAGTTGTGCCCCTGCATCCAGACGAACGCGCGATACGGCAGGCCGGTCGGGGCCGGGGCCAGCGATTTTTCGTAGGTCCAGATCTGCGGCACCACTTCGCCTTCGTGCCCCTTCGCGCTCGGTGTGGCGGCCATCGTCGCCGTGGCGAGGACCTTGATTTCCGGCGTCTTGGACCAGGTCATGTTGAAGAACGCCTCGTCCTTGATGGTAAATGCCGTCATCCCCTGCGTGATGGGATGCGAGGCGTCGACGATGGTGTAGGGAACGTCGGCTTCGAGGGTGAAATTGGTCTCGCCGTGCTTCTTGCCGCCACCGACGATGCCGGCGAAGGCTTCGGGCTCGGGGCCGCAGAGCGCGTCGTGGATGCTGACGATCCCGCCTCCACGCCGCATGAAGCTGTCGAGGGCCGCGCGATCCTCCGCGCCCAGGTAGCCCGCGTCCCCCTTGTAGATCACCATTACGTCGGCGCTCGAGAGCTCGCGCGCTGACGGAAACTGCAGGCCGCCGGTGACATAGGCGCCACGCTCGGTGAGGATCTTGCTCCAGTCGGCCAGGAACTGGGGGTAGTCGTGCTGCCCGGCCGCGTGCGTCTTCAATCCTGCATAAATGAGGACCCGAAGCGGCGCGGCTGCGGGAACGGGCGCCGGCTGGGCGGCAGGCGCGCCCTGAGCGGGTTGCGGCGCCGCGGGTTGCTGTGCCAGCACGCTCGTGCAGAGGGCGGCGGCCGCGAGCGGCAACGCCGCGCGACGAATCTTCATGACATCCTCCGGGGGGATACTCTACAACTCCCAACGTCCAACTCCCAACTCCCAAGCGGAGCCGCTCGTACCATCTGGGTGGAAGTCGCGGCAACCACCCTTCTGCTGCGTTTTTCGCCCGAAGGTACGAGCGGCTTCCCTTGGGAGTTGGAAATTGGGAGTTGGGAGTTGATCTTACCGCCCGCTCTGGGCAGTCCTGGAGTCCTTGACGATGAAGAGCATCTCGCCTGGCTTGATCAGACCGAGCTCCTGGCGGGCGAGGGCTTCGATGGTGGAGGGATCGGAGCGAAGGCGCCGGGCCTCGTCGCGCAACCGCGCATTCTCGGCGCGCATTTGTTCGATGGAGGTCACCAGTTCCTGGTGCTGCTTGCGGGCCCGCAGGGTCTCGGTCAACCCGCGCTCGCCGACGAGGGCGTTGATCACCAGGACCAGCGTGACGAACACGAGAAGCATCTGCAGCGTGCGCCGGCGGGTCGCGGGAGGGACGGATGAGGTCGACGACTGAGACTTGCGTCGGGACGGGGCGACAGGGGCGTCCTGCACAGCAGAAGGCATTGAACGGCAGTCCTTTGTACAGTACTTTCGTCCGACTGCACCGCCGAAATTAGGGTTCCATCAAAAAAAGAAGCGAGCGTATGACCGCGGAGTACGTGATTGTGCTGACCACCCTGCCCGGCGACTTCGACTGCCGCGGTTTCGGACGAACGCTGGTGGAGGAGCGCCTGGCCGCGTGCGTCAACCTCCTGCCGCAGATGGACTCGGTCTACCGGTGGGAGGGGCGGGTCGAACAGGACAGCGAGCGGCAGATCCTCATCAAGACCTCCCGCGACCGCATCGTCGCGCTGTGGGATCGCATCCGCGAGCTGCATCCCTACGAGACGCCGGAATTCGTCGTCCTCTCCATCCAGGATGGGAGCGACGCCTATCTGAGGTGGATTGGGGAGTCCACGAGCGGAGCTCATTAAATCCCAAGCTCCAAATCCCAAGCTCCAACGCACTCCCAAACGAAGTCCCAAAGACCAACCTCCAACCGGTTCGGAGTTGCTTCGGATCCGCGATTGGGCGTGCCTTGGAGCTTGTGGAGCTTGGGATTTGAGCTTGGGATTTGACGCTTACTCTAGAGCCTGTCTGAGATCCGCGATCAGATCCTCCGGATCCTCGATCCCCACCGAGATCCTGATCAGGCTATCGGTCAGACCCGATCGCGGCACGGCGTCTCCGGCGGAACCGAGGCGTGCGTCATCGAGGCCGGGTGCCCAATCAGCGTCTCGACGCCGCCGAGGCTCTCGGCAAGCGCCATCAGCCGAACCCGGTTGAGCACCCGGCGCGCGCCCTCGAAGCTGCCGACATCGAACGACAGCATGCCGCCGAATCCGTTCATCTGGCGCTTCGCCAGCTCGTATTGCGGGTGAGAGGGCAGTCCCGGATACATCACCTCCTGGACCTTCGGGTGGCCAGCCAGGAACTCGGCAATCGCCAGTCCGTTGCGGTTGTGCTGGGCCATGCGGACGGCGAGCGTCTTGGTGCCGCGCAGCACCAGCCAGGAATCCATCGGGCTGAGGATCGCGCCCTCGGTGTTCTGGATGAACCGGAGCCACTCGATGTCGTCGTCGCGAACCGCCACCACGATGCCGCCGATGCTGTCGCTGTGGCCGTTCAGGTACTTGGTCGTCGAGTGGACCACCATGTCGGCGCCGAGCTCGAGCGGACGCTGCACGTACGGGCTGGCGAAGGTGTTGTCCACGACCAGCTTCACGTTGCGGGCGTGGGCGATCTCGGCGGCGCGGCCGAGGTCGGTCAGCTTCAGCACCGGGTTGGTCGGCGTCTCGACGAAGAGCAGCTTCGTGTTCGGCCGGATCGCCTGCTCGATCAGCGTCGGGCTCGGACGTGTCCACGTAGCTGAACTCGAGCTGGTACCGGGTCAGCACCTTGTCGAACAGCCGGAAGGTGCCGCCGTAGGTGTTGGCGGTCACGACCACGTGGTCGCCCGACTTCAGCAGCGTCGCGACCGCGCCGATCGCCGCCATGCCCGAGGCGAACGCGAACCCTGCCTTGCCGTTCTCGATCGCCGCGATGTTGCGTTCGAGCGCGAACCGGGTCGGGTTCTGGGTCCGCGCGTACTCGTAGCCCTTGTGCCGGCCGAGCTCGTCCTGGACGTAGGTCGAGGTCTGGAACAGCGGTGTGATGATGGCGCCGGTCGAGGGATCGGGCTCCTGGCCCGCGTGAATGCAGATCGTCGAGAAGTGGGCAGCGTCGGGGAGCTTCACATCGGCGATGTTATCATTCGGCCCGTAGCCCTCATGCCGCGCTCCCGACTCCCGGCTCCACCGCGCACGAGTCGACGCACGCCACCCGAACTGCCCGGATACGTTCCGCCGCCCGACGATCCGACGCCGTCACCGCGCGACCTGCTGCTCACCACCTGGCCCGGCCGGCTCTTTCTCGTTGCCGCGGGCTTGAAGCTCGTCGTTGCGGTGCTCCGTGCGCGCCACCGGTCTGGCCGACGCGCTGGAAGTGGTCAGCAGCGCGGCAACGCATCGGCCTGATCCTGTCGGTCGGGTTCTTCGTGTGGCGGCTGTTCCTGCTGCTGAAGCGGCGCCTGCTGTGGCGGGTGCGCCGCAAGCTGATCCTCTCCTACATCTTCATCGGCGTCGTCCCGGCGCTGCTGATCATCGCGTTCTTCATCCTCGGCGCGTGGGTGGTGTCGATCAACGTCAGCGCGTATCTGTTCCGCGACGGCTACGACGACATCGTGAGCTATGCCGGCCTGGCGGCCAACGCGGCGGCCAACGAGATCGCCAGGAACCCGGGCGGCACGGCGGAGACGGTGTCCCGCGTGCAGCGAAACGCCAGCAGCGCTCAGCGCCGCTATCGCGCGCTGTCGATCGTCTTCGTTCCCACGGCCGAGAACGCTCCGCGCCCCGCGCGCGCCGGCGAGTGGGGACATACGCCGGCCCCTGACCGCATCCCGGCGTGGCTGCGGGCCGGCCGCGAGTTCGTGGGCACCGTTGCCGCCGACGCGGGCGAACGCGCGCGACACCCAGCTCGATCGCGCGGGCCGCGGTGCCCGCCGTGCAGGGCGCCAACCGCCTCGGATTCGTCATCGTGGACATCCCGATCGACGGCCAGATGCTCGACAGCCTGTACGAGCTGACCGGCGTGAAGGCGGGATCGACTCGCCTCGGCGGCGACTCGGCCGCGGCACTCCCGTCGGTGACCGGCATCAGCGACGGCACGGCCGGGAGCGATCGGTTCACGCTGTTCGGGCGCAGCGTCACCATGCTCGACGCGAGCAACTGGGAGACCGGGGCCGTGCACCGCGCGACCATCTCGAACACCTATTCGCTGCGCGGGCTCTACGAGAAGCTGGCCGCCGCCCAGTCGGCACAGGTCAGCGGGATGTCGCCCGGCCAGGCGATTCTCTTCATCCTGATCATCGTCGCGTTCCTGTTCCTGATCATCCAGTTCGTCGCGCTGGTGATGGGGCTCGCGCTGGCGCGATCGATCACGAGCTCCATCCACGAGCTGTTCATGGGCACCGAGCGGGTGCGGCACGGCGACTTCACGCACCGCATCGACATCATGACCAACGACCAGCTCGGCGAGCTGGCCGGCTCGTTCAACCAGATGATCGGGAGCATCGAGAACCTGCTGCAGACCGCGGCCGACAAGAAGCGGCTCGAAGAAGAACTGCGCATCGCCCGGCAGATCCAGATGTCGCTGCTGCCGCGAGGACCGCTCGACGTCCCCGGTCTCGCCGTCTCAGGGCTCTGCGTGCCGGCACGCGAAGTCGGCGGGGACTACTACGACTTCTTCAAGCTGCCCGGGGACCTGCTGGGCGTGCTGATCGCGGACGTGTCGGGCAAGGGCACCTCCGCGGCGCTCTACATGGCGGAGCTGAAGGGACTGGTCCTGTCGCTCAGCCAGATCTATCTCTCGCCGCGGCAGCTGCTGGTGGAAGTGAACCGGATCATTTCCGACAACCTCGACACCCGCAGCTTCATCACGATGACCTACGCGGTGATCGATCTCGAAGGCCGGCAGGATGACCTACGCCCGTGCCGGCCACACCCCGCTCATCTTCATGCGCGGCGGGGCCGCGGCCGACGAGCCGGTCAGGGTGCTGGTGCCGAGCGGCATGGTGGTCGGCCTGCGCATTCCGGGGGCGCACGAGAAGTTCATCGACCTGCTCGAGGAGGAATCGATCGATCTGAGGAACGGCGACGTCATCGTGCTCTACACCGATGGCATCAGCGAAGCGATGAACATCGATGCCGACCTTTTCGGGGACGCGCGTCTCAGCCGGATCGTCGAGGAGCACGGGCATCTCGACTCGAGCGAGCTGCGCGAGCGGATTCTCCGCGAGATCGAAGCGTTCGTCGGCGCCGCCGATCAGCACGACGACATGACGATGATCCTGATGAAGGTCGAGCAACCGGTCCCGGCCCAGGCCGGCGGACCGGAACTTCCGACACTCGCCTCGACGCCTCTCGATCAGACTGCCGGCACCCATGGCTGATCTCGTCACGGTGTTCTGGACCCAGTCGCCCATCGAAGCGGAGGTGGTGAAGGGACTTCTCGAGGCGCACGCCATCACCGCCCTCGTTCAGTCGGACATGCCGCGCACCCCGTTCCCGATGACGCTCCACGAACTGCGGCTGTCGGTCGCCCCCGAGGACGCCGATCGCGCCCGGAACCTGATCGAGAGCCATCGCGAGGAGCGTTCGGGGGCGCGCGTGATCCCGTTCGGCGCCGAATTCGAGCCGCTCGAGCGGACCATCGAATACCGCTTTCGCGACCGGGGCCTGCTCGAGCACGCGCTGACGCACCGCTCCCGCGTGCACGAGGACGCGAGCGGCGGCGTGTTCGACAACGAGTCGATGGAGTTCCTCGGCGACTCGATTCTCGGCTTCGTCATCGCCGACATGCTCTTCCGGGAGTTCCCGCAGCACAACGAAGGGCAGAAGTCGAAGCTCAAGGCGTCGATCGTCTCGGCCGCCTCGCTGGCCAGGCTCGGCGATCGGATCGACCTCGGGTCGTTCCTGATTCTCGGCCGGGGCGAGGAGAAGACCGGCGGCCGGCGGAAGCTGGCGCTGATCGCGGACTGCTACGAAGCGCTGATCGCCGCGATCTACCTCGATGGCGGGCTCGATCCCGCGCGGGCGTTCATCGAGCGGCAGTTCGCGGAGATGATCGCGGAAGCCAGGCGCACCGGGGCCGAGGCGGCATTCACGGAAGACTACAAGTCGGCCCTGCAGGAATGGCTGCAGTCACGCGATCGCGGTCTGCCGGCGTACCGGCTCGCGGCGGAGACCGGACCGCCGCACCGGCGGAGTTTCGAAGTGGAAGTGCTGGTCGAGGGATCGCCGGTTGCGCGGGCCGACGGGTCGAGCAAGAAAGAGGCGGCGCAGGCCGCCGCAAAGGCGGCCCTGGCCATTCTCAGTCAATCTCGATGATGCCCCAGCTCTTTTCGGAGCCGGCGCGCCGCGCGCCCGCGAGGGCGAGCGCGGGCTCGGTCTGGGGCAACCGTCCGAGCACGTAGATGTGCACCTCGCGGGCGATGTCCTCGTCCGACGGCGGTGTGGCCCGGCAGTGCAGGCGGACCCACACGCGCAACAACGGATCGGTGAAGCTGTAGCGCTTCTGGCGCGACGTGATCAGGTCGACGTCCTCGAGCCAGGAGAGATAGTCCTTCGTGGAGCCCGGGGTACGGCGCAGCCTGAGGGCAATCTCGGTGAGCGTCAGCGGCTCCTGCTCGGCGAGGACTTCGAGGATGGCCTTGAGCGCCCCGTAGCCGCGGGCGCGATGCAGCCGCAGCTCGTAGCTGTAGCGGCAGGCCGCCGAGAGCGCTGCACCGGGCGCGAGCAGGGCGCAGAGCGCGCTGACCGGATCCGCCGCGCCACGCGGGCCGAGCGTGGCGGCCGCCTCGGCGATCATCCGCGCGTAGGACGGCCGCCCGTCCGACAACGCGTGGACCAGCCGCGCCAGATCGTCTTTCACGTGATCTTCGTCGTCTGACGGCCGGCCGTCGATGCCGGTGGGCAGCGTGGCCCGGACTTCGGCGGCGCTCAGCGGCGTCACCGGCAGGATCTCGAACCGGGCGGGCGCGTCTCGCAACAGCCGGTGCGCGCGCGCGGCGTAGCGCGTGGTGAGCACGAAGCGGTTCTGGCTCGCGCCAAGGGCGGTCGATCAGATCGCGGAGCACCGAGCGCAGCCCCGGGAAGCTCTCGAACGTGCGGAGCTCGAGGAACTCGTCGAGCAGGAACGTGACCGGGCCGCCGGTCGTGCCGCGGGCCTGGCTGAGAAAGGCCAGGGCCGCAGCGAACGACTCGCGCGGACCGTGATCGTCGCCGCCCGACCGCCGCCGACGCCTGCGAGGGGAACGGCGACGATTCGCGCAGCGCCGTGAGGAAGCGCTCCGGCGTCGTCGCAATCCGTTCGACGTCGACGTACTGCGCGGCATTCCGGCCGAGCAGATCGCGCAGCCGCAGCAGCAGCGACGAGCGTCCTGTGCCGCAGCCTCCGAGCACGACCGGAATCCGGCCCCCCGCGGGACCGTTGCCGGTTGCATTCACGTCCAACGCCTCGAGCACTCGGCGCTCGAGCGCGGGCCGCTCCGGAATCATCATCGTCGGACTCTCCCTGGGGTTCCCATCGGCATGTCAATGTGTGCGCGGGCCGCTGCGGCAGCGGCCTCGGGGTAACCGGCGTCCGCATGACGGACGACGCCGAGGCCGGGGTCACAGGTGAGCACACGCTCCAGTTTCTCGTCGGCCTCGCGGGTGCCGTCGGCCACGACCACCATCCCCGCGTGGAGAGAGTAGCCGATGCCGACGCCGCCGCCGTGATGCACCGACACCCACGTCGCGCCGCAGCCGGTGTTGAGCAGCGCGTTCAGGATCGGCCAGTCGGCGATCGCGTCGCTGCCGTCACGCATGCCTTCCGTCTCGCGGTTCGGCGACGCCACCGAGCCGGTATCCAGATGGTCGCGGCCGATGACGATCGGCGCCGCCACGGCGCCGCGGCGGACGAGATCGTTCAACGCCAGGCCGAAGCGGGCGCGATCGCCCTGCCCGAGCCAGAGAATCCGCGCCGGCAACCCCTGGAACGCGACCCGCTCGCGGGCCAGGGTAATCCAGCGGCACAAGGCGTCGTCGTCGGCGAACATCTGCAGCGCGAGATCGTCGGTCGCCGCGATGTCGGCGGGATCACCCGACAGGGCGGCCCAGCGGAACGGTCCCTTGCCTTCGCAAAACAGCGGCCGGATGTATTCGGGTACGAAGCCGGGGATGTCGAAGGCGTTGGCGACGCCGGCCTTCGCGGCCTGCGCGCGGATGTTGTTGCCGTAATCGAACGTCACCGCGCCGCGCTGCCGGAGCGCGAGCATGGCCTCGACGTGCACGCCCATCGAGCGTATCGCGCGCGCGACGTATTCGCTTTGATTGCGATCACGAAGGACCGCCGCCTCGGCGAGCGTCATCCCGTGCGGCACGTAGCCATCGAGCGCGTCGTGCGCCGAGGTCTGGTCGGTGACGACATCGGGCGTGACGCCGCGGCCGCACCAGTTCGGGAAAGACGTCGGCGGCGTTGGCTTCGAGGGCGATCGAGCGGGCGAGGCCCTCCTGCCGCCAGCGATCGATGCGCGCCAGCGCCTCGTCGAGCGTGGTGACATGCTCGTCCACGTACCCCGTGGCGAGCCGCCGGGCGATCCGTTGCGGAATCGACCTCGACCACGAGCGCGATGCCGCCGTTCATCGTCACGGCCAGCGGCTGCGCGCCGCCCATGCCGCCGAGACCGGCGGTCGCCACCAGCCGGCGCCGCAGGTCGCCGCCGAAATGCTTCCGTGCCACCGCCGCCAGCGTTTCGTAGGTGCCCTGGAGAATGCCCTGGGTCCCGATGTAGATCCAGCTGCCGGCAGTCATCTGGCCGTACATGGTCAGGCCGCGGTCTTCGAGATCGCGAAATGTTTCCCAGGTAGCCCAAGCGGGTACGAGCAACGCGTTTGCGATCAATACACGTGGTGCCCACGGATGGGTGCGAAACACCGCGACCGGCTTGCCCGACTGCACCACGAGCGTCTCGTCGTGCTCGAGCCGCCGCAGCGTGTCGACGATCGCGTCGAAGGCGGCCCAGCTGCGCGCCGCGCGTCCGGAGCCACCGTAGACGATGAGATCGTCGGGCCGTTCGGCGACCGCCGGGTCGAGGTTGTTCATCAACATGCGCAGCGCGGCTTCCTGCGGCCACCCCTTGCAGGAGATCGTCGCGCCGTGAGGCGCGCTGACTTGTCGGTGGAGAGTATTCATCTCGCAGGCAGCGCAGTTGGAGGTAGCAATCTAAAAACGTACGCGCGCGTTGTCAAACTGAAATTGAAAATTTTATTACTTGACTTCTCCGCCACACGAGTTCTCCAGCGACCCAGTTGCGATCATCACAGCGATTCGCTCGATGTCGGGCGACGGTGGACGGTCGTCGCCGAGCGCCGGCACACCCGATCGCACGTGCGCGTGCACGCGCTGGAGCAGTGGAGAGGTGATGAGCGGCGCGAGCAGGTCGAGTGCCTGGCTGGCGCACAGAATTTCGATCGCGACCACGCGGGTGGCGAGCGCGACCGCGCGCTCGGCCTTGAGCGCGGCCCCCATGCTCATGCTGACGTGGTCTTCACGATTGGCGGAGGTCGGGATGGTGTCCACGCTCGCGGGATGCGCCAGCGTCTTGATCTCCGACGCCAGCGCGGCGGCGGTCACCTGAGCCATCATGTAGCCCGACTGCAGCCCGCTGTTCGGGGTCAGGAACGGCGCCAGCTCGCTGAGCACGGGATTCACCAGGCGATCGCTGCGGCGTTCGCTGATCGTTGCGAACTGCGCCGCCGCGATCGCCAGGAGATCGGCCGCGATCGAGACCGGTGCGCCGTGAAAGTTGCCTCCGGACACGATCTCGTCGTCGGCGGCGAACACCATCGGGTTGTCGGTCGCGGCATTGGCCTCCGTGGTCAGCGTGCGCTCGACGAACTCGAGCGCGTCCCGGGCGGCGCCGTGCACCTGGGCCGCGCAGCGGAGCGAGTACGCGTCCTGCACCTTCCCGCACTTTTCGTGCGATTTGTTGATGGCGCTGGCTTCGAGCAGACGCCGGACGTTGGCCGCCGCGCGAAGCTGGCCCGCATGCGGCCTGGCATCGTGAATGCGGGCCTCGAACGGGTGCACCGATCCGCGCAGCGCGTCGATCGACAGCGCCAGGGCGATGTCTGCCGCTCGCGCCAGTCGGCCGGCGTCGGCGAGCGCCAGTGCCGCCACGGCCGCGGAGGGCTGGGTGCCGTTGATCAGCGCCAGCCCTTCTTTCGCGCCGAGATGGATCGGCGCGAGCCCGGCCCGCGCGAGCGCCTCGGCGCCGGACATCGGCACCGGACTGTCGCCGACCGTCGCCGTACCTTCGCCGATCAGCACGAGCGAGATGTGGGCGAGCGGTGCGAGGTCGCCGCTGGCTCCGACCGAGCCCCGGCTCGGCACGACGGGGTGCACGCGGGCGTTCAGCACCGCGAGCAGGTGTTCGACCGTCCGGGTTCGGATGCCGGAGAATCCTTTCGCCAGTACGTTCGCCCGCAGGGCCATCGTCGCGCGGACCGCGCGCACGCCGAGCGGCTCGCCGACGCCGGCGGCGTGGCTGCGCAGCAGGTTCAGCTGCAGCGCGTCGAGCGCATCGCGGGGGATGATCGTTTCCGCCAGCGCGCCGAAGCCGGTGTTGATCCCGTACATCGGCCGGTCGTCGGTCGCATGGCGATCGACGACGGCGCGGGACGCGTCGATGCGCGCGGCCGCGTCCGGCGAGAGCGCGGCGGTCGCGGTGCCGTCGGCCACCTCGCACAGCTCGGAGACCGTCAACGACGAGCCGTCGAACAGAACCTGTCTCGCGGTCATATTCAGTACAATAAGCCTCTTATGAACATCGCCGTGCTCGGCGCACAGTGGGGAGACGAAGGAAAGGGCAAAATCGTCGATCTCCTGACGCCGAATTTCTCGATCGTCGCTCGCTACCAGGGAGGCCACAACGCCGGGCATACGGTTTACGCGGGCGGACGCAAGTTCGTCCTCCGCCTGCTGCCGTCCGGCATCCTGCACCCTGGCGTCACCTGCGTGATCGGCAACGGGGTGGTCGTCGATCCGCAGGCGCTCTTCGCCGAGATCGACGAACTGGAAGGCGCAGGCATCAGCGTCGGCGATCGCCTGGTGGTCAGCGACAAGGCGCACCTGATTCTTCCGTACCACCGCGAGCTCGACCTGCTGAGCGAGGCCCGGCGCGGCGAGCGGAAGATCGGGACCACGTCGCGCGGGATCGGACCGGCCTACGAGGACAAGATCGCACGGCGGGGCGTTCGTGTCGGCGATCTGGCGAACCCCGACTCGCTGGCCGAGGCCGTCAGGCACAACGTCGATGCGCGCAACCGCCTGATCAAGGAATCCACGATGGACTCGCGCCAGGTCGTCGACGAGCTGCGGCGTGCCTGGGCGCGGATGGAACGGTGGGTCACCGACGTCTCGGTGTTCCTCGCCCGGGCAAGAGCGCAGGGCAAGTCGATCATGTTCGAAGGGGCGCAGGGCACGCTGCTCGACATCGATCATGGAACCTATCCGTACGTCACGTCCTCGAACGCGACCATCGGCGGCGTGTGCACGGGCCTCGGCGTCGGCGCCCGTGCCATCGACGGCGTGCTCGGCGTCGCCAAGGCGTACACGACGCGGGTTGGGGAAGGGCCGCTCCCGACCGAGCTCACGGGCGAGCTCGGAAACCGGCTCCGGGAGAGTGGGCAGGAGTTCGGAGCGGTCACTGGCCGTCCCCGCCGCTGCGGCTGGTACGATGCAGTCGCCGTCAGGTTCGCCGTGCGCGTGAACGGACTGGACGCGCTCGCGCTCACGAAGCTGGACGTCCTCGATGGGCTCCCCGAGCTGCAGGTCTGCACCGGCTATCGCGTGCGCGGGACCGTGGTCGACGAGATGCCCGGCGATCTTCCCAGTTGTCGGCGTGTGAGCCGGTCTACGAAACGATTGCCGGCTGGAGCCAGCCGACCGCCGGTGTGCGCGTGTATGAGGATCTGCCGCCGCAGGCGAAGGCCTACATCGCGCGAATCGAAGAGATCACCGGCGTTCCGGCCGCCTCCTGTCAACGGGCTCCGCACGTGAAGACACGATCATTCGGGACGGGTCGATTGCCGAGGGGTGGTTCGGGCGAGCGGCTAGTCCGCTGGTCCGCTAGCCGTAGCCGCTTGCCTGGGTCCGCTACGCCGGGAATTCCAGAGTCTTGGGTAGCGGCAACAGGCCGCGGGCCCGCCGGAATACCGGTCTGGCGGACTACCGACCTACCGGCCCCGCGGACCAGCGGATCGCGGACCAGCGGATCTAATTGGCTTTGTTCTTCTGACAATACGCTTCGACCGCGCGCGCGTCGGCGTCGGCGAACTCGATGCCGGCACGGTAGCGCGGGGGGGCGCTCGGGTCGGGCAACTCGAACTTCGCCCAGGCGATCGATCCGCGGAAGCGCATCACGAAATCGTCGTTGGGCACGCTGACCCGCACCTTCTGGTTCGGGCGCAGGATCGTTTGTGAGATGACCTGCGCGCCCACCTGCGAAAGATCCACGACCTGCGCGGGATTGCCGTCCAGCTGAATCTCGACCCCCGGCCGGATGCGATGGCGCGGCGCTCTCCGGGTGCCGTGCCAGTCCAGCGGACGCGGCGGCGGTTCGGCGGCGACGGCCGCGGCTGCAGGTGTTTCTGTGGCGAGTGCGGAGCCATCGCTCTGAGCCGCTGGCTCGGGTGCCGGCGCATTGGCCGGAGCCGGGGCGGCCCCTGATGGTTTCGAAACGACGCGCAGGTAATCGCCGGAGTGCGACATCACGCGGACTTCGGCGTGCCCGAGCTGCGGGTCGTTCTTGATGCGATTGATCAGCGCGGCGCCCCGGGGAGTCGCGGCGAACAGCCGTTCGAGGACGATCAGTCGGGGCCGGTGCTCCAGGATCGCCTGAAGCGCCTGGATTGGCTCCGTATCCGGAAAAACCACCAACTCACCGTCGTCCGCCAGGCGCTCGCGCAGCGACGGCATCAGGTTGGAAGCAGCAATCACCACCGCTGGTGCCGACATCGACCAAGTTTACCAAAGTCGGCGCGTCCCCCGGCGGTGCGAATCGCGTTCGTATAATGACGAAGTGGCTGTGCGGACCGTCGACATCGGGCCGAATCCCCGCACACTGGAGGCGAAGCGATACCGGTGCTCCACGCAGTTCTGTTCGATCTCGACGACACGCTCTTCGACCACCGTCTGTGCGCGCGGACCGCTCTGACGGCGTTGCACGAGGCGTATGACACGTTTCGGAGCCGCCCCTTCGCGGAAGTCGAACGGCTGCACGCGGGCTTCCTGGAGGAGCTGCACGTTCGCGTGACATCGGGGGAGCTGCCGCTCGAAGAGGCCCGGCGCGAACGTTTCCGGCGGCTGTTCGCCGCGGTCGGGCGTCACGCCGGGCGACGATGTGGTCGCTGCAGCGGCCGAAACGTATCGCGGCGGGTACATGAAGATTCGCCGGGCGATAGCGGGCGCAGCTGCGCTTCTCGCTGCCGTGAAGGAGCGGAGCCAGGTCGGCATCGTGTCGAACAATCTGCTCGAGGAACAGCGGGGCAAGCTGCGGCAGTGCGGGCTCGATCGATTCGTCGACGAGCTGGTGGTGTCGGAGGAAGCGGGAATGTCGAAGCCGGATCCGCGGATCTTTCAGATCGCGCTCGACCGGTTGGGACGCCGCGCCGACGAAGTGGTGATGGTGGGAGACTCGTGGGCCGCGGACGTGATTGGCGCCCGGGCGGCCGGAATCAGAGCGATCTGGTTCAACCCTGACCGCGCGCCGTCGCCGGAGCCCGAAGCCAGCGTCGTCGAGCTCTCTGCGCTCGAACCGGTCGATGCGGCGCTGGCGACGATCTTTGCGGGCGAGAGCGCGAAGCCGATTTCCGGCGGCGCCCGCTAGGAGATCGCGCGCGCGAGCGTTTCCGCGGTGATGCGGAAGTGCGACGCGTTCCACACCGCCCGCCCGTCCTTCAGCAGGATGGCCTGGGGCGTTTCGTGACGGATCCCGAGCCGTCGGGCGGCGCTGTCGGACAGCCCGCGATGGCTCTGGACGGTGATCACCTTGTAGGAAACGCCGGCAGGCTTGGCTGCCTGTTCCGCGACGTGCGCGTGGAGCTCATCGAGCGCCTCGCAGCTGATGCCGCAGGTCCGGCTGTGCTTGAAGAGCAATACCGGACGCTCGGCAGACTCAGCGATAGCGGCCTCGAGCATATCCACGTCGGACAGGTGGGTCAGGTTCGGCATCGGATACCTGATTGTACGGCCTCGAACCGGCGGTCGCGAGCCCAGCCGGCCGACGCTACACCGGTGATTGGTGCGAACGGGTATGAAAGCCCGCCGCCTCGAGATGGTGCCGCGCGCTCTCCAGCAGAGCTCGCGCCTCGGCCGGCAGGGTGGCGGCGTGCTGGGCGAGGAGCCGGTCCACGTTGTAGATGCGAAAACGAATGCCTTCCATGTGGAAGGCGTCGATGGCGCGGGCCAGCGCCTCGGACTCCTCGACGATGCGCGCGGTTTCCGGGGCTGCCGGACCTTTCTTCAAGAGCCCACGAGATCCCCGATGCGCGCTGCCGCTTCCTGACGTTCGTTCCCGGTGGTCATGCTCGGCAGATTATCTCACCTGGGCGCTCATTCCGGTGGCGTGTCGTCGAGTGGTGAGCTCCACACCGCGCGGCCGACGAAGAACGGTCCGAGTCGATCGAGGTAGAGCGAGGTCTGCTGGGTCTTGCGCATGACCTGGACGATCGCGGACAGCGGGAAGAGGTCTTTCCCGATCAGGCCAATCACGAAGTCGTTGTCGTCGCGATCGAGGCCGTGACAGGCCAGGCGCACGTCGTGTACGTAGTCGGCGGCGCCGAATCGCATGCCGACTTCGCCGTGCTCGGCCAGGATCGTCCGCTGTTCCTCCGCGGACAACTGCGCAAAGCGGCCGTTCCGCCGCAGGGGATACCACACCCCCCAGGGCCACGCCGGGTTCAGGACGGTCCCGCGCGGCCGGTCGATCAGCACCGATCGCAGATCCGGCTCGTAGCCAAGCGAGTAGGTCCTGCCGAACATGGTCAGCTCCGGGCGGAGCCTGAGATCGGCGAAGGCGCCCGTGTTCAGGACCGGCCGGACCTGGTCGATGAACGTGTTCGGGTCGCGGCTCAATGTCAGCAGCGCAACCCCTTTGGGGTCGTTGAGGTCTTGATAAAGGACCGACTCGAACCCCGCGACGGCCAGCTGCCGGGTGAGGCCGGCGAGGTCCGTGCAGTTCGTGAACGCGAACAGCTGCATGAACAGCCGTTCGTCGGAGCGCTGCTGCTGCCCGCCTTTGAGGCCGCCTTTCTCGCTGATGTCCGGCGGCTCGAGCCGGGCACGCTTGTCCGTCATCTCATCTCCTTCCCCGCCTCCGCCAAGGCTACGGCGAGGCAGGCCGCCTCCGCCAAGGCTCGGCGAGGAGCTCCTCCGCTCACGCTATGGCGAGCCAAGCCCTAATCCTAATCGGTTCGCTCCGGCTGAGGGCACTGCGGATCACGTTGGCGTGCGCATTGCGAGCGAAAGAGAGACAAGGTGTGCCAATGATGAGGTGCGTGTGACCAATCTCAGGGGCCGGCGGCCGCGACGGCTCACGCCGGAGGAGCGGAAGTCGCTGACGCACGGCGATTTCTGGATCCCGGACGAGGAACGCGAAGTCTACAAACGGGCGCTCGAAGCGGTGAACGCCGCGGGCGTTCCCTATGTCGTGGCCGGCGCATATGCCATCTACGAACACACCGGCATCTACCGGAAGACGAAGGACCTGGATCTGTTCTTCGAGCCCATCGGCGTCATCGCCGCCGCCCGGGCCCTCAAGGACGCCGGGTTCGTGACGCGGCTCGAAGATGCTCACTGGCTGGCGAAGGCTACCTATGGCGAGTACTTCGTCGACCTCATCTACGGCATGGGCAACGGCGTGGCCCTGATAGACGAGGGCTGGATCCGGCACAGCCGCTCAGGCATCCTCGCGGCGCAGCCCGTGCGGATCGCGCCAGCCGAGGAGCTCATCTGGCATCGGCTCTTCATCAGCGAGCGCCACCGTCACGACGTCTCCGACATTCTTCATCTGATCCTCTGTGTCGGGGACACGCTCGACTGGAAGCGCCTGGTCGAACGCACCGGACCGAACTGGCCGCTGCTCCTCGCGCAGATCATGACTTTCAGCTACGTCTATCCCGGCTACCGCAGCAACGTGCCGGCGTGGGTCTACGAGCAGCTGCTGGAGCGTGCGCGCACCGAGTTGACGACCGACGACGAGGACGTGGACTTCACCCGCGGGCCGCTGATCTCGCGTTTCAGCTTCAGCATCGACACCCGCGAGTGGGGCTTTCACGATCCGCGCGGCCGCTTCGTCCGGGAGGCGCGCAACCGTCCGGAAGTGCGGGCCATCGCCGAAGCCGACGTCTGGGACGAGCGCGGCGAGGATCGCGCCTCCGAAGACGAACAATCGCTGGTCACCAATCGATAGTCCCGGGACCCCGGTCCTCAGTCCCTGGTCCTGAGTCCCTCATCGATCCCGCCGGCGGCGGCCCGCGATATACTTCCGCCACATGTTCAATGGACTCTGGCGTCCCGCCTGGCTTGGCCGCGGCCGGGATCCGCTTCGTGCGGCGTTCGGTCATCTCGAGCGCGACGTGCTGGAAGTGATGTGGCAGGTCGACACGGCCACGGTGCGCGACGTGCAGCAGCGGCTCCCGCGCACGCCGGCCTACACGACCGTGATGACGACGCTGGACCGGCTGTTCAAGAAGGGGTTCGTCGACCGCGTGCGACAGGGCCGGGCGTTCGTCTACCGGGCCGCACATTCGCGTGAACAGGTCGAGACGGCGGTGACCGCCGGCCTGCTCACCGGGTTCCTCGAGGAGAGCAGCAGCGCGCGGCCGCTTGCTGTCGAATCTGGTCGATGCGGTCGCCGAACGGGATCAGGCGCTCCTCGACGAGCTCGATGCCCTGATCCGCGAGAAGCGGACCGCCGCGCGAAAGGAGAGAGCGGTGACCGGCCTGTCCTGGGAAGCGACGACGGTCATCCTCGGCCTCGCCTGGTTTACTGCCATCAACCTGACCGTTTCCGTCGTGGCGCTCGCCGCTGCGCAGCTGGTTCGACGATCGGCTCACCGCCGAACCCGTCACGTGCCCGGCGCCTGCTCGCGTTGCGCCTCGCGCCGGCGATCGTTTCACTCACCGTGACCGCGCTGATTTTCGTGCCCGCGCACGCCTGGCTGGAACCGGCGCGGCCCGAGGAAGAGATCGGGCTCGTGCCGCTGCTGCTGGCCGCGGTCGGTCTGTTGTTGCTTTTCCGCGCGGTTTACCGTTCCGCGCGAGCGATCCGCCGCACGGTGCGGCTGGCGGCCGTCACCCCGCACCGCGAGGTCCAGCGGGGCGCCGTTCGCATCCTGGAAGTCCCGGGGCTTCGAGGCGTCGCGCTTGCCGGCATCGTCCGTCCGCGGATTCTGATCGGGACCGGCGCGCGGCGCGTGCTCACGTCTGCGGAACTCGATCTGGCAGTCGCCCACGAGCGGGCGCATCAGCGTGCCGGAGACAACCTGTCCCGGGCGCTGATCCACTGCGCACCGGATTTTCTGGGATTGATTCCTCAGGCGGGCCGGCTCGAACGGCTGTGGGAGGCCGAGGCGGAATGTCTGGCCGATGCCGCCGCCGTGCACGGGAGTCCCGTTCGCGCGACGCGGCTGGCGTCGGCGCTGGTCAAAGTGGCGAGGCTCGCGTCAGCGGATCGAACCTGGACTCCGGGGTGGAGCACCTTCCATCACCCGGCGCTGCTCGAGGCCCGGGTGCGGTTGCTGGTCTCCACTCCCCGCGTCCCCTCGGCAACGCCGCGATATCATGCGAACGGCTGCGACGTGCGGCCTTGCCGCCGTCGCAGCCGCCTGGATGTTCGGGGTTCCTCAGCAGCTGCACTCGCTCACTGAGGTCCTGATCGCCATTCTTCCGTGAGCAACTACCGGGGGCCGAAGCCTTCGCGATACCCGCGCCGGAAGCCGTCGCGATAGCCCGCCTGATAGTCGGTCTTCGATCCGAACCGGGCATCGTAACCGGCGTCGGCCGTCTCGAGCTCGCGCTGGCCTTCGAGGTCCCACGCGTTCCGGAGTTGCTTGTCTTCCTTGCCCGCCTGACGGCCCTCGATCAGGCCGCGATCCCGGCCCTGCGTCCAGGCCTGGCTTTTCGTCCCTGACGGGTCTCCGAATTCCTCACGCGTGAGGAACGCCGTCGCGGTTGTCGTCGCGAGTGTCGAAGCTGGGGCGCGACCAGTGCCATTCGTCGCGGCCGATCCGGTTGTCGCGGTTCACGTCGACGCTGGTGAACAGATCCGGAGGCGGGTCGCTGGTGCCCCGCATCTCCACCCGGGTCAGCATGCCGTCGCGGTTGTCGTCCAGCGCATCGAAGCGCTCGGCGGTGCCGTGCCATTCAGCACGCGAGATCCGGCCGTCGTTGTTGTTGTCCAGGTAGTCGAACCGATCGCCGCGGTCGTCGTCCTGGTTGTCCTCGCCGAGGAACTCGGCGCGGGACAGGACGCCGTCGCGGTTGCGATCGGCTCGGCGGAACGTCTCGAGGTCGAAGTGCCACTCGTCGCGGGTGATGCGGTTGTCGCGATTGTGATCGAGCGCCGAGAAGCCACGCGCGGTCCAGTCGTTGAACGGATACTCACGCTCGGCAGAGTCGAAATCGTCGTCACCCGGTGGTCTGACGGCGAGCGCCCGGCCGGACCTCCTCGCCCGACAGGATGCCGTCGCCGTTCCAGTCGTGGACGTTGAAGGATCGATCGCTGCCATTCCATTCCTTGCGGGTGATCACGCCATCCCGATTGGCGTCCATGGATGCGAAGCGACTCGATTGCTGGTTCTGCGCGGACGCAGCTGCGGCCGCGGCGGCGCTGAAGATGATTGCCAACGCGGCGCGCCGTGCCACTGTTGTGCTGATGAACTCCATGACTCCCTCCAGAGCTCGGAGGGTTGCGATAACCGTACCAGGGTCACAGCTGAGGCGAAGCGAAGACGGTAGTCCGGGATCCGCTCGTCCGGACCAGCGGACCTACCGGACCACGGCGGACCAGCGGACTAACGGATCCCGGCCAGAGCATTCGCCGCCGCGGCTGCACTCGACCATGCCCACTGGAAGTTGAAGCCGCCGATCCGTCCATCCACGTCGAGGATCTCGCCGACCAGGTGAATTCCGGGAGAGCGCCGCGACTCCATGCTCGCGGGATCGATCTCGCGGAGGTCGACGCCTCCGGCGGTGGCTTCCGCGTAGTTGTAACCGCGCGACCCGGTAATCGCGAGCGGCCATCCGGTCAGCGCCGCCGTCAGGCGGCGCCGATCTTCGCGGCGCAGTCCTGCGAGCGTGATAGCCGGATCCAGCGACAGCCGCTGCAGGAGAGCCGCCGCGACCGACGCGGGCACCAGGCTGGCGAGCGTGGTTGCGATCGACGTCGACGGTCGATCGCGAGCACGATCGAGCCAGAAGCGCTCGATTCCTTCGAAGTCCAGCTCGCCGGCAAAGTTTGCGGTGACGGCAACGGTCTGCCCCTGGAGGACCGCGCGCAGCCAGTGACGCGACACGTTCAGCGCGACAGGACCGCTGATCCCGAAATGCGTCCACAGCAGCGATTCGCGCAGGCGAAGATCGGCCCGGCCATCGACCCACACCGTCAACGTGGCGTCGAGCGACACGCCCGAAAGCTCCGAATTGATGGCGCGCCCGTGACCTGCCGGCGCATCGGCGTCCAGGAGGAGGGGTGACAGGGCTGGGGTAGTCGGGACGATCCGATGCCCGAGCGCCTCGGCGAAGCGGTAGCCGGCGCCGTCGCTTCCGCTCTTCGGCAACGACTGGCCGCCGGTGGCGAGCACCACGCGCGTCGCGGTCATGTCGCCCGCCGGCGTGGAAACGACGAAGCGCCGGTCTCGTGGTGCGATCGCTGAAACGCGCTGCGACCAGAGCTGCTCCACGCCGTGAGACGCCGCCTGATCGATCAGCGCGTCGAGCACGTGGCGCGCGCGATTCGAATCCGGGAAAAGCTTGCCGTCGTGTTCCTCGTGCAGGGTAATCCCGGCGGACTCGAAGAAGCGTACCGTCTCCTGCACAGGCAGCGCCCGCAACACTCGCCGGATGACGGTCGGCGGGCCACCCCAGTAGTCGCGTTCCGTGACGACGCGATTGGTGACGTTGCAACGGCCGCCGCCGCTGACGAGGATCTTGGCACCGGGCTGCCTCGCGCCGTCGAGCAGCCGCACGCGGAGGGAAGGGTTCCGCATGCGCGTGAAGATCGCGGTCGCGAACCCGGCCGCGCCCGCGCCGACAATCAGAACGTCACAGTCTGCAGCACGCACTTTGGATATCCACGTTATCTTGATCAAGATCTGAAGGGAGAGAATACGTGCCCGATATCAAGAACCCCGGTGTCGCCGCCATCTGGAGTGCGCTCATTCCGGGGATTGGTCAGTTCTACAACGGCGACTTCCTGCGCGGGATCTTCTGGTTGATCGTGACGCCCGGACTCTGGATCGGCAGTGGCGGCATGCTTGGCTGGATCTGCCACGTCATCGCAGCGATCACCGCCTACCACCGCGCGAAGAAGAAGAACAGGTAAGATGTGTGCCTTTCCGAGGAGGCACTGATGACTCGAGCAAGTGCGGCGATTCTGGCCGCGATGACGCTTTGCGGCGGTCGTGGGGCGTTCGCGCAGGCGCCGCCGGCGGCACCCGCGCCCCAGGGCCGGGGCGCCGCGTCACCGGCTGCAACCGTGGTCTCGCCCGAGATTGCCGCGGACCGCAGGGTGACGTTCCGAATCTACGCGCCGAACGCGCAGGCGATCCGGCTCGCAGCGGGCGATATCCCCGGCGTCGGCCAGACGACGCAACTGACCAAGGGCGAGAACGGCATCTGGCAGGTCACGATCGGCCCGATCGATCCAGGGGCCTATCGCTACAACTTCAACGTGGACGGCGTGGCGACGATCGACCCGCGGAATCACCAGACGAGTGAGTCGAACACCAACGTCTGGAGCCTGATGTACGTGCCCGGCTCGGAATTCATGGACACCCGCAACGTGCCGCGCGGCTCGATCGCCGAAGTCACCTACTACTCGACTTCGCTCCAGACCTTCCGGCGGATGCACGTCTACACGCCGCCCGGCTACGAGACGAAGAGCGACAAGTACCCGGTCTTCTACCTGCTGCACGGAGCCGGCGACAGCGACGATGCGTGGTCGACCGTGGGCCGCGCGGGCTTCATTTTCGACAACCTGCTGGCGGACAGGAAAGCGAAACCGATGATCGTCGTGATGCCGGCGGGGCACACGCGGCGGGGCCCCGGCGGGACCGGCGGACGCGCAGGCACGGAGGAGTTCGTCAACGACTTCAACACCGACGTGCAGCCGTACATCGAGAAACACTACCGCGTGCTCACCGATCGCGCGAACACGGCGATCGCCGGGCTGTCGATGGGCGGCAACCACACCCTGCAGGTCGCCTTCCCGCATCTCGATCGGTTCGCGTACATCGGCGTCTACAGCTCGGGGCTTCTCGGCGCATTTCCCGGCATGACCGGGCCGGGCGGCCGCGGCCGCGGCGCCACGCCGGCGGCTGCTCCTGCCGCACCGGCCGCTGCTCCTGCCGCACCGGCCGCGGCAACGCCCGCACCCTCCGGCGCGCCGGCGCCCCCGCCGGCCATGACCGCGGCGGACTGGGAGGCGGCGAACGCGAAGATGCTCGACAATCCCGCGCTCAAGAAGGGCGTCAAGCTCCTGTGGTTCGCGACCGGAAAAGACGACGGCCTGATCACCACTACGCAGGCGACCGTCGACCTGCTCAAGAAGCACGGGTTCTCGCCGGTGTTCAAGGAAAGCCCGGGCGGACATACCTGGATCAACTGGAGGAACTACCTCAACGAGTTCGTGCCGCAGTTATTTCAATGACACCTCGCATTGCCAAAACTGATGGGGATCCGAGCAGGTTGCGCATTTGAATGTTGGCATTTTGGCAATGGAAGACTACGGAATCCCCCCTCCCACCTACCGCCTTCCCGACCGCACCCGCCTCGGCGCGGTGCGGCTGCAGGTGCGGAACCTGGCGCGATCGGTGGAGTACTACGAGCAGGTGCTGGGGCTCGGGCGGCTGGCCATCGTTGATGACGCCGTCGGCCTCGCGGCGGAAGGGGAGGACCAGCCGCTGGTCTGGCTGCACGAACGGCCGGACGCGAGGCCGGTGCCGCATGGCGGACGGCTCGGCCTCTATCACTTCGCGATTCTCGTGCCCGATCGCGCGTCGCTCGGCCGGTTCGTCCGTCATCTCGGGGAACTGGGCGAATACGCCGGGAACGCCGATCACGCGGTGAGCGAAGCGCTCTACCTGAGCGATCCAGACGGGCTCGGGATCGAGGTGTACGCCGATCGCCCGCGTGCGAGCTGGCGCGTCGAAGGCCGGCAGCTGTACATGACGACCGAGCGCCTGAACATCCGCGACCTCCTCGCGGCGGCGGGCCCGGCACCCTGGACGGGGATGCCCGCCGGCACGGTGATGGGCCACGTGCACCTGCACGTCGGCGACCTGGATCGCGCCGCAGCCTTCTATCACCAGGGCCTCGGCCTCGACAAAATCGTCTGGAGCTACCCCGGCGCGCTGTTCCTGTCGGCGGGCGGCTACCACCATCATCTCGGTACCAACACGTGGTCGTCGGGCCCGCCCGCCACCGGCGAGGACGCCAGACTGCTGTCGTGGACCGTCGTGCTGCCGTCGGCTGCGGACATCGAAGCGGCTGCGCGAAGTCTCGCATCGGCCGGCTATCCCGTGGTGCGGGAGGAAGGCGCTGTGACGACGGAGGATCCCTGGGGGACACGGGTGAGGATACAGAGCGAGTAGAGTCAACTTCCAACTCCCAACCTCCAACTCCCAAGTTGATCTCTTCGAAGAGATCGATTTGGAAGTTGGAAGTTGGGATTCGGGAGTTGACACAAATCGGACCAGGAAACGAGAACCGTAATCCCCCTATCCCTCCCAGTCGCTGATCCTTCGTAAACTCACGGCTCCCCTCAGGAACACTCCTTGCGCCCCGGGCGGGAATGCGCCTTCGCCGGTCCCGCGTTCGCTTGCTCTGGTGCTTCGTGTTCCTGCTCACGATCTTCGGCGCGCGTGTTCGCGCCGGCGGGCAGGAGCTTCCGGCGCCTGAAGCGTGGAATGCGCTGAACCAGGGAGATGCGAACCGTGCGGCGGGCATCTTCCGCGAGGCGCTCGAGCGAAGCCCGCGCGATCCGGTCCTTCACTTCGGCGCGGGGTGGGCAGCTTATGCGCTGGGCCGGAACGATGCGGCGATCGCGTCGTTGAAGCGGGCGCTCGAGTACGACGCGTCGTTCGTCCAGGCGGCCCGGCTGCTCGGCATCGTCGCCTACGCCAACAGCGATCTCGATCTGGCCATCCGATCGATGGAGAAGGCGGCAAAGCTGGCGCCGCGCGACGTCGGCATCCAATCGCAGCTCGAGCAGTGGCGCAAGGAATCCGCGCTGCACTCGCGATTCGATGAGACGGCGGGTGTCCGCTTCCGCGTCCTCTTCGAAGGGACCCAGCAGCAGGCGCTCGGCGCACGGGTCCACCAGGTGCTCGAATCAGCCTACTGGACCATCGGCAAGACCCTGAACAGCTACCCGAGCCAGACGCTGACGGTCGTGCTCTACACGAACAAGCAGTTCCAGGACGTGACGCGCGCACCGGCCTGGGCCGGCGGCGAGTTCGACGGACGAATCCGCCTTGCCGTGGGTGGCGCCCTGCGAACCCCCGCCGCGCTCGATCGCGTCGTCCGGCACGAGCTGGTCCACGCGGTCATTCAGCATGCGGCGCCGCGGAACGTGCCGACCTGGGTGAACGAAGGGCTGGCGAGCATCCTCGAATCGAGCGATCGGAGCTGGGTGACTCAGGTGCTGAACCGGGCCAGTGAGGTCTTCCCGCTCGAGGATCTCTCCGACGGCTTCGAACATCTCGACGGCCGGGAGGCTCTCGTTGCGTATGCCGAGAGCGCCGTGGCCGCGCAGGTCCTGACCGAGCGTCTGGGTCCGAATCTCGGGGTGTTCCTGCAGATGGTCGGCGGCGGCCACACCGTCGATCAGGCGCTCGGCACCCTCAACGTGCAGCCGGAGCGGTTCTACGCCGAGTGGCGCAAACGGATCGGCGCCAAATAGCCACCATGTAGAATCGGCGCGTAGATGACATCTACGCGCTGGCTGTGGGCAATCATCCTGGTTGCCGCAGCGCTCCGCATCTTTCCCGTCTGGTTCGGCCTGCCGTATCTCTACGCGCGGCCGGACGAAGCCGAATCGATCAGCCGTGCGTCCGGCATCCTGGCTGGCGACCTCAATCCACATTTCTTCCACTGGCCATCCCTCACGTTCTACATCTTCGCCACGGCGCTCGGGACGATCTCGGGGATTCGTTCGGTGGCGGGGATTGAACCCTCGCTGCCGGTCGACGTTGCGCTGATCACCGCGCGCACGCTCGTGGCGATCGCGGGGGCGCTCACGGTCATCCCACTGCTCCGGCTCGGGCGGCGCATGGCGGGGCAGCCGGCAGGATTGATCGCGGCCGGCTTCCTGGCGGTGGCTCCTCTCCACGTGCGCGATTCGCACTTCGCGATGACCGACGTGCTGATGACCCTGCTGCTCACGATGTGCCTGGCGGCGCTGGTCGCGGCCTACGACAGGGCGAAGGGAGCGGCGACCGGGACGGCGCTCGCCCAGTTCGCCATTGCCGGCCTGCTGGGCGGATTGGCGACGTCCACGAAATACAACGCGGCGGTCGTGGTGATGTCGATGGCCGCGGCGCAGTTCCTCCTGGTGACGTTGCCAGGGCCCGGATCGTGGGCGGACGCGCCGGTGGCGTTCGCTCATGCCTGCCGCGATCTTTGCCGTCGCCTTCCTCGGCGGATTCGTCGCTGGCACCCCCTACGCGGTCCTCGACGTCACCGCGTTTGCGGCTGACTTCAGCTACGACCTGACCCACCTGTCCGGCGGCCATGCGGTGCCGCTCGGCCGCGGCTGGTACGCGCACGCGGTGCGATCCCTTCCGTACGGCTGCGGCCCGGTGCTGTTGGCCGCTGCCGTCGCCGGCATCCTTATCGGAGCCCGCCGTCTTCCCAGGCACACGCTCATCGTCGCTGCGTTCGCAGCCGCGTATTACGCGGCGATCGGGAGCGGCTACACCGTCTTCTTCCGATATGTGATGCCGCTCGTCCCGATCGTGTGCCTGTTCGCGGCAATCGCCACGAAGTACGCTGCAGATCTACTCACGCGCTCGCGCCGGAGCGTCGCGGAGCACTCATCAGCGAGGACCGTCAGCTTGCTGGTTCTGGTCGCGCTGATCGCCTTCGTGGCCGGCCCATCGACGCTGACGAGCGTCCGGATGGACCTGGTGCTGGCGCGCACCGACACCCGGGTCATCGCCGCTGACTGGCTCGGCCCCCAACTCCGACCGGAAGACACGCTGCACGATGCCGGCGGCGACTACGCTCGCCTCGATCTTCGCGATCGGCGGTACCACGAATGGCGCTTCGATCCAGCAACGCAGTCTTTCGGTCATCCCGAAGGGTTGACACCCGACTGGATAGTGATCGCCGATTCGCCTCTGCGCCCTACGCTTCAGCCGATCAGAGCCTGCGTCGCCTGGTTGCGGACCGCTATGACCCCGTCTACACCGTCCGCGGCACGACCAGCCTGGAAGGTTCTGGGATGTACGACCAGCAGGACGCGTTTTTCGTCCCGTTCTCTGGGCTCGATGAAGTCGAGCGGCCAGGGCCGACGGTGACGGTTTACCGACGCCGGAAATGACTGGTTCCGGTGCACCCGGCACCTGGAACCGACGCTATCATGCGCAAATGCGAATCGGCATCCTGACGAACGAGTACCCCCCGAACGTCTACGGGGGAGCCGGCGTTCACGTCGAATACCTGACCCGCGAGCTCGCGGCGCTGGACGACGGGCGGCACTTCGTGCGCGTGCTCGCTTCGGCGATCAGGCCGAGCGGTCGGCGACGCTGGCCGTCGACGGCGTGCAGCCTCCGGCCAGGATCCCGGCGCAGGATCCGCGGCACAGCAAGCTGTTCGACACGCTGATGCAGGACCTGGTGATGAGCCGGCATGGCGACGGATCTCGACATCGTCCACTGCCACACCTGGTACTCGCATTTCGCCGGCTGCCTGGTGAAGCAGCTCCAGGACGTCCCGCTGGTGCTGACGACGCATTCGCTCGAGCCGCACCGGCCGTGGAAGGTCGAGCAGCTCGGCACCGCCTATCACGCCTCGAGCTGGATCGAGCGGACCGCCTACCAGAACGCCGACGGCGTGGTCGCGGTGTCGGAGGCGATGAAGCACGACGTGCAGACGCTCTACGGCGTCGCTCCGACCGGTCCGCGTGATCCACAACGGGATCGACCTGCAGCAGTACCGGCCACGGCCCGATCCCGGCGTGCTCGGCGCAGGTACGGCATTCGATCCCGACGTGCCGTTCGTGCTGTTCGTCGGACGGATCACCCGGCAGAAGGGCATCATCCACCTCGTCAACGCGATCCGGCACATTCGCGCCGGGCGTGCAGGTCGTGCTGTGCGCCGGGGCGCCGGACACGCCGGAGATCGCCGACGAGATGACGCAGGCGGTCGAGCGGGCGCGCGCCGACAGCCAGCACGAGATCGTCTGGATCCCGGAGATGCTGCCGAAGGAGCAGGTGATCACGCTCTACACGCACGCGGCGATCTTCGTCTGCCCGTCGGTCTACGAGCCGTTCGGCATCATCAACCTCGAGGCGATGGCCTGCGAGACGCCGGTCGTGGCCTCGGCCGTCGGCGGGATTCCCGGAAGTCGTCGAGCACGGCGAGACCGGGCTTGCTGGTCGCGCCGGAAGCGATCAGCGCCACCGAGGTCGAGCCGCGCAATCCCGGAGCAGTTCTCACGCGATCTGGCGGCGGCGGTCAACGTGCTGCTCGACGATCCCGGCGCTCGCGCCGGTCGATGGCGGAGAAGGCGCGGCATCCGCGTCGAGCGGCAGTTTTCCTGGACCAGCATCGCGCGGCAGACGCTGGGGTTCTACGAGGAGCTGATCGCCGCACACGCCTAAGGGGAAGAAGTGATGTGACGAACTCCCAGCTGCCCGACCTCCAACTCCCAGAGCCGAGTTGTCTTCGCAGAGACCTGACTTGGGAGTTGGAACTGGAGGTTCGGAGTTGATCTCTAAGTGAACGACTTCGGGAATCTCGAAGCCCTTGCGGTAGCCGCCGTCGCGAATGAGCAGCGCATCCGCTTTCTTGTCGTCCTCGAAGCGCTCGGCCTTCGGATCGAACCTCAGCTGATGGCCGACGCGATACGAGATGTTCGCCAGATGGGGCAGCGCCGCCGACAGGTGCCCTTCGAGGATGTCGCAGGTCAGGATCTTCGGATCGTTCGCGCGGACGGCGTCGATGAAGTTCTGCATAGTGGTTGCCCTCGCTCGTGGTCAGGCCGACTGGCGCCGCCGGCTCCGGTGGCCGTGCCGAGCCAGGTCCCTTCTCGTTCTTCTCGCCGACCGGCCCAGGTACGACTGCCAGTTGCGTCCCGTCTCGTCAATCCAGAGCCAGCCCTTGGAGCCGTAGAAGAGATTGCCGATGCGGACGCCGCCCTCGTCGTTGGTGTGCTCGCCGCGCGTGCCGAACTCGAGGAGCGTGCCGTCGGCGTATTCGAAGATGCGCGGTCTGCGTGTCGGGCGTTTCCTGCGACGACTCCGGACCGAAGTAGCCGCCCATCGAGACTGACCTTGACGGGATGTTCCTGCTTGCCGAGTCCCCAGCGCGCGATGTCGAACTGGTGCGGTCCCTGGTTGCCGGTGTCGCCGTTGCCGTAGTCCCAGTGCCAGTGCCAGTTGTAGTGGAAGCGATTGCGATTGAACGGCCGCTTCGGCGCGGGGCCGAGCCAGAGGTCGTAATCGACCTTCGACAGGTACGCCGCGTCGTAGGCAGGCTCGAAACTGGTCGCCGATCGATGCTCAGCTTGTACTGTTCGCCCGGCGCCATCGGCCCGTCCGGATACTTGCCGATGCCGGCGCGCGGCTTGAAGCAGAGGCCGCGGGCCATGTAGACCTTGCCGATGCCGCCGTCCTGCATGTACTTGATCGCGGCGCGGACGGCTGGACGGCTGCGGTTCATGGTGCCGACCTGCACGACCTTGCCGTAGCGCGTCGCCGCTTCGACCATCCGGCGGCCTTCCCAGATCGGTGTGCGAGGCCGGCTTCTCGACGTAGACGTGCTTGCCGGCCTGCAAGCGCCCAGATCGTCGCCAGCGCGTGCCAGTGATTGGGTGTCGCGATGACGACGGCGTCGACGTCCTTGTCGTCGAGCACGCGGCGCAGATCCTGGACGAAACTGGGTTTGAAGGTCGGAACGTCGGCCAGTTCCTTGTCGTTGACTCGCGACGGCTCGAGGTTGGCGTCGATGTCGCACAGCGTCTTGATCTCGACGTTCTTGAGCCGCGCGAAGCCCTGCTTGAGCGCGTTCCCCTGGCCGCGGACGCCGATGCTGGCGGTCGACGACGCGGTCGTTGGCGCCGAGGACGCGGCCGTGGTCTGCCCTGGGCAGACACGCGGAAGAATTCGCCGCCGAGTCGCGAGGCCGGCGGCCGCCGCTCCCACCCGCGCAGTGAAATCACGGCGCGTCATGCCGTCCTGGTCTTTTGAGTTGCTGGCCACGGTGACCTCCTCTCAGTTCGGGCTTCCGAGTCGTACCACCTTGAGTCTTTCGCGAATGTGTGGCTTCCGGCTTCAGCACGTCCTTCGGCAGGCTCAGGACGGCCCTGAGCGTGTCGAAGGGCCGGAAGGCTGCCGGCCGGCGTCGACTTCCGCCTAAAGGTCGCGAAGCCACGGGCGACCAATCGCGAGGAAGCGGCGCGCCAGGAACGATAAAGTAGGACCCATGATTGCGATTGTGACGGGAGCGGGGAGCGGCATCGGACGTGCGGTGACGCTCGCGCTGGTGAAAGACGGGTGGTCGGTGGTGCTGGCGGGGCGCCGGCGCGGAGCCGCTCGAAAAGGTCGCGCGCGAGGCCGGCCCGCTGGCGAACGGACGCTCGCCGTGCCCACCGACGTCACCGATCCGGACTCGGTGGCGCGACTCTTCGGCAGGGCCGTCGAGACGTTCGGCCGGGTCGACCTGCTGTTCAACAACGCCGGCGTCGCCGGCGCCGGGCGTGCCGCTCGAGGACCTCACCGTCGAGCAGTGGCGGACCGTCGTCGACATCAACCTGACCGGCGCGTTCCTCTGCACGCAGCGAGGCGTTCCGCGTGATGAAGGCCCAGACGCCGCGCGGCGGCCGCATCATCAACAACGGCTCGATCTCCGCGCACGCGCCGCGGCCGAACTCCGCGCCCTACACCGCGACCAAGCACGCGATCACCGGCCTGACCAAGTCCACGTCGCTCGACGGCCGCGCACTACGACATCGCCTGCGGCCAGATCGACATCGGCAACGCCGCCACCGACATGGCCGCGCGGATGGCCGACGGCGTACGCCAGGCCAACGGCACGCTGATGGTCGAGCCGCGGATGGACGTGAACCACGTCGCCAGCGCGGTCGTCTACATGGCCAGCCTGCCGCTCGAAGCCAACGTCCAGTTCATGACGGTGATGGCGACGAAGATGCCGTTCATCGGCAGGGGGTGAGCCGGGCTCAGTCGCGTCCGTGAGGACCCCACCAGCCTTCGTTCTCGAGCTCTTCCTGGATTTCGAGCCACCGCGCGTGGGCGGCGTTGGAAGTCGTGAACGACTCCAGCCGCTCTGTCCCGTCCGGCTGGGTCACGATCACGCGGTAGCCTGTTTTCTGATCGCCGCTGATTTCGCAGCGCACGAAATCAGGGCCACGCTGGAAGAAGTAAAACACGGGAGACTCTTGTTCATTGCCAAATTGCCAACATTGCCAACATTGCCAAAACTAAAAGAGAAGATCCTCCGGCTTAGCCGCCGCTCTTCGTAATGTTGGCAATCTTGGCAATTTTGGCAATGCAACAAGTGGGCGGCAACGTCAGTTCCCGCCCACTTCGCCCCTTCAGGCTATCTTGGGCACCACGTAAGGCGCACGGTAGTCGCGGGTCAACATCTTGTTGGCCTCGTCGTCGCCGATGCACTGCAGGTTCTTCGCGTCCCAGTGGAGCGTGCGGCCGAGGCGGTAGCTGATGTTGGCCAGGTGCACCAGGTTGCAGGACAGCGCGCCTTCTTCGATCTCGGCATTGAGATCCTCGCGCTTGCGGCTGCGGACGGCGTCGATGAAGTTCTGCCAGTGGGTGTCGCGGCGCAGTTGCGGTCGGCCCCGGCGTCTGGTCCTTGCCCATGAACGAGTAGTACTTGTTGTAGTTGTCGATGACCAGGTAGCCCTTCGAGCCGTAGAACTGGTTCCCGATGGTGTTGCCCGGCTTGCCCTCCTGGATGCCCGCTTCGTGCGGCGAGATCCAGTGGCGGACTTCGAAGGTCATCATCTTCTTCTTGCCGTCGACGTCGAACTCGTAGCTCGCCGAGATCGTGTTCGGCGTCTCCTGGTCGTCGTCGAACATGAACTTGCCGCCGATCGCGGTGACCTTGGTCGGGTGCGTCACGCCGAGGCCCCAGCGGCATGTCGACTTCGTGGATGCCCTGGTTGCCGAGGTCGCCGTTGCCGGTGTCCCAGAACCAGTGCCAGTTGTAGTGGAAGCGATTCTTGGTGAACGGGCGCTTCGGCGCCGGTCCGGTCCACAGGTCGTAATCGACGCCGGGCGGCACGGGCTCGACGGGCGTCTTGCCGATGGTGTCGCGCCACTTGTAGCAGAGTCCGCGCGCCATGTAGACCTCGCCGAACTCGCCCTCCCGCATCCGCTGCACCGCTTCCCGCAGCGCCGGTGACGACCGGCTCTGGCTGCCCTGCTGGACGATGCGGTCGTACTTGCGGGCCGCGGCGACGATCTGCTGCGACTCGAAGACGTTGTGCGAGCAGGGCTTCTCGACGTAGACGTCCTTGCCCGCCTGGCAGGCCCAGATGGTCATCAGCGTGTGCCAGTGATTCGGCGTGGCGATCGAGACCGCGTCGATGCTCTTGTCGTCGAGGATCTTCCGGAAGTCGACGAACGTGGTCGGCGCCTTGCCGCCGCGGGCCTCGAGAAGCTTGAACTTCTCGCCGATGTGCGATTCGTCGACGTCGCAGATCCCGGCGATCTCGACGTTGGCCATGCGGGACCACGCGTTGACGTGGCTGCCGCCGCGGCCGCCCAGCCCGACCACCGCGATCCGCACCCGTTCGTTCGGGCTCTGCGCCAGCCCCTTCATGGCGGCGCTGCCCGCCATCACCGCCGTACTCATCAGAAAATGTCGTCGGTTCATCGCTGCACCTGTGAATTCTTGTCGTTCAGAACCGCCTGGACGGCGGACCGGCCGGCCCCGGTCGACGGGACTCCGCCGGCGGGCAGATTTTGCCACAGGTTGGGGGGTTAGACATTGCCAAGATTGTCCGCCTCCGCCGTCGCTGCCGACGGCGCTGCGGCGAGACCTCGCCGTAGCTGGTCGGCCTGGCTTCTCGCCGACCAGCGGAGGCGGGCCAAGATTGCCAACATTTAAAAGGCCGGGGTGGCGTCATCTCGGTTGAAGGCGGACCGCCGGGGCAGGCCGGACATTGCGGTAGACTCCCGCCAGCGAACATCTCATGCGAATCATCCTTACTTGCGCGCTCACCACGATCGGCCTTCTCGCAACCACGGGGTCAGGGGCTGCGCGTCAGCCGGCGCCGCTCCGGCTGGCGATTGCCGGGCTCGTCCACGGCCACGTCGGTGGGTTCCTTCGGGGTGCGCAGGGACGGCAGGACCTGCAGATCGTCGGCGTGTTCGATCCCGATCGCACGCTGCTCGACGGTTACGCCAAACAATACAAGCTCCCGGAGAGCGTCCTGTTCACCGATCTCGCCGCCATGCTCACGAAGACGAGCCCCGAGGCGGTCGCGTCGTTCACCAACACCGCCGACCACCCGATGGTCGTCGAAGCGGCCGCCTCGCGGCGGATCCACGTGATGATGGAGAAGCCGCTCGCGCTCGGCAACGCCGATGCGCAGCGCATCAAGCGAGCCGCGGAGCGGGGCGCCATCCAGGTGCTCGTGAACTTCGAAACCACGTGGTATCCCAGCCACGGGTCGATGTGGTCGCTGATCAAGGAGCGCGGCGAGCTCGGCGAGATCCGAAAGATGGTCGCGATGGACGGCCACAGCGGGCCCAAGGCCATCAAGGTGCAGGCCGAGTTCCTCGACTGGCTTCGCGATCCCGTGCGCAACGGCGCCGGGGCGCTCTACGACTTCGGGTGTTACGGCGCGAACCTGATGACCTGGATGATGGACAATCAGCGGCCGGTCGCCGTCACGGCCACGACGCAGCAGTTCCAGCCGGAGACCTATCCGAAGGTGGATGACGAAGCGACGATCCTGGTCGAGTATCCGAAGGCCCAGGGCATCATCCAGGCGTCGTGGAACTGGCCCTTCAACCGCAAGGACTTCGAGGTCTACGGCCAGCGCGGCTGGGCGATTGCGACCGGGGGAAACAACCTCCGGGTCGCGCTTCCGGGGCAAGCCGATCACCCGGTCACGCCCGATCCGCGGCCTGCCGATCAGAAGGACTCGATCTCCCATCTGCTCGCGGTGGTGCGGGGAACGGTCAAGCCGAATGCGCTCTCGTCGCTGGAGAACAACATGATCGCGACCGAGATTCTCGACGCGGCCCGCGAATCGGCGCGGACCCGGAAGCGCGTCGTTCTGGCCCGTTGACGTCAATGTTCCAAGGAGGCCGTTGCATGAGCAGCCGCACGGTGACGGTCGTGGCCGTCGTCGCTGTCTGCGTGGCGCTGGGTACGACCCGATATGATGGCGCGGTGCAGGCGCAGACACCTACAACAGCCGGGCGGCCGCAGCTGACCGTCCGTCCGGTCGCGGACTTCGAAGTCAATGGCTCCGGCGACAACGCGGCGTGGAAGGGCACGGAATGGACGCCGCTCCGCCGGCGCCAGCCCGACGCGCATCCCTACGACACCCGTTTCAAGTCGGTGTATTCGAACACCGGCATCTATTTCCTGATCGACGGCACCGACCGGAAGCTCACGGCGACGATGGCCGACGACTTCATGGATCTCTGGAACGAGGACGTCTACGAGGTCTTCCTGTGGACCGATGAGCGCTATCCCGTGTACTTCGAGTACCAGATCTCCCCGCTCAACCACGAGCTGCCGATCCTGATCCCGAACTTCAACGGCCAGTTCCTCGGCTGGCGGCCGTGGCACTACGAGAAGGACCGCAGCATCCGGAAAGCGACGACCGTCTCAGGCGGCCCGAAGACATCCGGCGCGGCGATCCAGGGCTGGCGCGCCGAGTTCTTCATCCCCTACGCGCTCCTTCGCCCGCTCCAGAACGTCCCGCCGAAGGCCGGCAGCCGCTGGCGGTTCAACGTCTACCGGATGGATCACGACGACGGGAAGAGGACCCAGTGGGACTGGGCGCCGGTGGGGAACTCGTTTCACGAGTTCGAAAAAGTACGGAGACATGATCTTCGCTGAGAAGTGATTCCTCTCATTGCCACAATTGCCAATATTGGGCTGCTCAGCCCACTTTCTTGACCAGCGCTGACGCCTTCCTGAACCAAGGCCTCTCCTGGCGGCGCACGTAGGCCGGCATCGTCGGCTTCTTCGCGAGGATTCGCTGCGCCCACTCCCTGGCTTCCCCCGCGCGGCCGCTGGCCGCCAGGAGCGACGCGTAGTTGTACTGGGTTTCCGAGAGCGTCGAGGTTTCGGTCACGGCCGCGAACTGTTGCAGCGCCTCGTCGGTCCGGCCGATCTGGCCGAGCTCGTGGGCGAGCAGGCCGGCCGCGCGCTGGTAGTCGTACCTCGGATCGATTCTGACGGCCTGCTCGAGATCGGCAACGGCGGCCGCATGGTCGCCGAGCGCCATCGCCGCCAGGCCGCGGCGATAGAAGGGGTCGGCGCTGTCGGTTCGAGGCGAGATGACGCGATCGAAGGCGGCGCGCGCCTTCGCGAACTGCCGATCGTCCAGATAGAGATCGCCGAGCTCTTCGTAGTTGCCGACCGACGGGTTGTCGAGAACGGCCGCTTCGAGATAGCGGATCCGCTTGCGGCGCGGGAACACCTGGACCGCACCGCGGAGCAGGCCGGCATCCGGGATCACCTCGACCAGGATGTAGATGAAGGCGCCCACGCCGCCCCCCATCAGGATGACCCAGATCCAGAACGAGTCCGGACGCCGCCGCGCGAAGTGGGTGAGCGCGATGGCCTGGAGGATGAGCCCGTATTGGAGAAAGTTGCCGAGCATCAGCGCGCCGCTACTATAAAGGACGTCCGGTGCCCGGCGGTACTCGGAGATCACCGTTTTGCGGCGGTTACGAAGTCGTCCATGACGGCTTTGCGAAGCAACTGCGGCGGCAGCAGGCCTTGCGCCAATACGAAATCGTGGAACCTGAGCGCGTCGAACCGGGAGCCGACGGCGCGTTCGACGTCGTTCCGGAGCTGCAGGAGCCTGGAGTAGCCATAGAAATAGCTGGTGGCCTGCCCGGGGGCCCGGAACGTGTAGCGCTCGACCTCCTGCGTCGCCATCGCGTCGGACAGCACCACGTCGTCCATCAGCAGTTGCTTCACGCGCTCCGGCGTGGTCTGGCCCGCCTGCAGCTCCGGATCGCTGAACGCGCGCGCCGCGCGAAGCAGCCGATGCTGCAGTGAAATCAGCTGGCCTTCCCGCGGCATGAAGGGCTTCACGATGTACTCCGCGTACAGGCCCCAGCCCTCGACGTTGGTGCTGTTGAACGCGTAGATGGCGCGAGCCTGCGAGACGCCGTGCTCGACCATGGCCGCGAACTGGAGCTCGTGCCCGGGCCGGGCTTCGTGGGCGGTCAGCGTCCACGACGCGGCTTCGAACGTGAAATCGTCGGTACTGTTTGGCCTTCGAAGGATCCGCCGACGGAATGTTCAGGGGCAGCACGAACTCTCCCTGCTCGCCGCGATTGTCCACGAGGCGGGGAGGACGCATGTTGGGCGCGGGCTGCTGTGCGCTCTCCGCAGCGGTGGCGATCCGGATGCGGGCCGGCCGGGTGGGCAGCGTGACCAGCTTCTTCTCCGCGATGATCGACTCCAGCTGCTTCAGGCGCTGCTGGTAGTGGGGGAGGATGGCGTCGCCGACCAGCTGCTTCTTCTTGAGATCGCGAATCACGGCGCGGTAGTCGGCCTTCGGATCCCCCTGCTCGCGCCCGATCTCGCCGGCGATCTTCTGCATCTCCGCCTGAATCTGGTCGAATGCCTTGTGGGCCAGGGCGACGAGCTCCGCCGGCGGGATGTCGACGCCGAACTGCTCGAGATTGCTCGCGTAGAGCTCGGGCGGCAGCCTGAAGTCGGTCCTGGCGCGCGGCAGCAGTTCGGAACGGATCGCTTTTTCGTAGGAGGCAAACTGGGTCCGCAGGGTGGCGAGGAGCGGACCCGCATCCGGCATGTCGTATTTCTTGAACAGCTCGTCGAGACCGTTCGCGAAGAACGTGATGTTGCCGAGATCCCGCTCGACTTGATCTTTGAAGGGGCCGAGCAGTTCCTGGCGCGGCAGCTTCTCGCGCAGCCGCTCGAGCGCCAGTTCCGTGAAGGGCTTGAAGCCGGTTTCCGCGCCCGTGTACTTGCGGAGGCGCACGATGGCGGCGCGCCGCCGCTCCTGCGGCACCTGGTCGTCGAGCAGGCCGCGCAGGCTGTTGAAGATGGCGGCGGGAGCGTTGGTATACGGCAGCTGCAGGCGCTCGCTGACGCCGAGCCCGTGCAGCTGCTGGCGTATGGCCGCGAGCAGGATCTCGAGATCCTGCCGGACGAGAGGGTCCTTTTCCGCGTCCAGCCGGCGCTGGAGCTCCTGCTGCGCCTTCGTGACGTTCTCGCGGATCCGCTGCGAATACCCAGGGCTGAGATCGGTGACCTGGTCGTCGACGCCCGAAACGCCGATCTGAGCCGCGCCTTCGGGAGCGAGCTTTGCCTGCGCTTCGAGAACGACGCGGGTGTGCGCGTTGCTCCTGGCCACCCAGTCGGGAGCAGACTGTGCCGATGGCAGCACGAGGGCGGAGACGATCGCCGCGGCCGCGCAAAGAACCGTGCGGATCGGTATCTGGCGGTGAATCTGTGGCATAGCGGCGATATTACCGCGGCGCACCGTGCTAGGATCTCGCCGCCGTGCTGCGACGGCACTAATCACTCTTGGCACCCACGACCGCTGCCAGCCTCCTCGATGCCCCTCGTTCTGATCGTTGACGACGACGCCCGGATCCGGGCGCTCATGGCGCGTCTGCTCGAAACCTCGGGCTACAGCGCCGTCGAGGCCGCCGACGGCAAAGAGGCGCTTGCGCGGATGCGGCAGCGCCGGCCCTGCGTGATCCTGCTGGATCTGCAGATGCCGATCATGGACGGCTGGGAGTTCCGGCGGCAGCAGCTGGCCGATCCGGAGCTGGCCGACGTGCCCGTGATTTGCGTGACCGGGTTCTACGACTCCTCCGACTTGTTCCGCAGTGCCGGCGTCAAGTGCTTTACCAAGCCGGTGCAGCTGTCGGTGCTCCTGCAGGCGGTCCGCGACGCCTGCCGCTCCGGGGAACGGCCGGCGTCAGCCGCCGGCGGCGGTCCGGGCAGGAAAACCCACGGTTGAACGCCCGTTGCGCGCGGAGCCGTACAGCCGGACGGCGTATCGTCCGATACCCGTGGTGGCCCCGTCCATGAACGGCCTCCCGTTCAAGTGCGTATACCGGGGCATACGCTCTTGCAGTTCGAATCCATTGTCTTTTCGTCCCCCTTTGGAGGGCACCCTTGATGAGTGAAAACACTGCGGCCAAGATGGCGTCGGGATCGAAGGACCAGAACGACGGGTCACGGTTGTTGAAGCGCCGCGGGCTGTTTGCCGCGGCCTGGGCGGCGGCAGCCGCCCTCGTGATGAAAAAGTCCGAACAGGTGGTCGAGGCGGACGGGACCCAGGGGACCCCGCTGACAATCGGCGTGCTGAATACGGAAACCGCCGGCACGAATCTCAAATGGGCGGGCGCCGTTCCAGCCAATACCGTGCTGCTCCTGGGAAACGACTCCTTCTGGACGCCGCCATCGGCCGGATTCCCTGCCGCGACCGCCGGCTGGGCCGCGGGAGACGGCGCACCGTACGCCGGCGTGCCAAACGGCGTCTATGGCTACACGGAACGCGTTGGCGGGAATGGCGTGGTCGGGGTCAGCACGTCCGGGACCGGCGGTGGCGTGTTCGGCCAGAAGTGGGGTGGCGCCGGATTCGCCGTGAGCGGACAGACGATGTCGAACGTGGCTGGCACCGGTGGGGTCAAGGGTGAAGTTCCCGCGAGCATCAGCGTCAATGCCATCGCCGTCTATGGTGCGAACAGCTCATCGTTTACCGGGGGCGCTCCTGGGGCCGGCGGGTTCGGCGTCTACGGCAACTCCGCCAAGGGGCACGGGCTCGTTGGCGCGACGGGCTCGGCGGGCGCCGCCGCAGTCGTCGGTGCCGTGAACGGCGTGGCCGATGCGTTTGCGGGCGTGTTCTACGGCCCGGTAGCGGTCGGCGGGGCGTTTACGGTCTACGGTCCGAAGAGCGCGGCGGTGCCGCATCCAGACGGGTCGCATCGCCTCGTGTACTGCCTCGAGTGTCCTGAGAGCTGGTTCGAAGACTTCGGGAAGGCCCAGCTCGAGTGCGGTGAGACGGAAGTGAAGATCGATCCGAACTTCGCGGCGATCGCGGATCTCACCGACTATCACGTGTTCCTGACGCAGTACGGCGCGCACAACGATCTCTGCGTCACCGAGCAGACGCCGGAGGGCTTCCGGGTGAAGGCGAAGGAGGGCACGGGCGCCGGCGGCTTCTCGTGGCGGATTGTCGGCAAGCGGAAGGACATCGTTGCCGAACGCCTCGCGAAGGCCACGCCGCTTCCCGAACTGCGCTTGCCGCCGATGCCGGACACCGACGACTCGACTCGGCCGCGTCCGACGGGACAGGGACAAAAGCTCGTCGGATAGCACACATGGCCTGGAGCGTGCGGCCCGCAGGATCGTTACCTGGCGGGCCGCACGCTCGCGTGTGTGCCGTCAGCGCTCCTGCGACACGTCGATACCCGAGAATTCCGCCTGGAACGTGTTGCCGCGGTACTCCATCTCCTGCTTGATGCCGATCTCCGACGTGTAATACGCGTCGACGACCCGCGATTTCACCTCGACGAAGAACAGCTCTTCCGGCTTTTCCGGCTTGGCTTCGTGTTCGGCAATCCGTTGCAGCAGCGCGAGCCGCTGGTCGGCCGAGGACTCGAGGAACGCGCGGCCCGTTGCCTGTTTCGAGAGCGCCTCGATCAGCTTCAGACCTTCCCGCCAGTTGGTCCGATCCGTTTCTTCGAAGGCCTCGGCCAGCCGCGCGTCGATGTAGCTGGCGACCTTTGCCGCACGCGCTCCCGGCGAATGGTCGTCGGTCGGAATGATCATCTCGCTGAGCTCGTCGACCAGCGCGAGCTCGCCGCGGGTGAAGAAGGTCGTGGCCGCCGGTTTGGCGGCGCCGGCCTGGGCGGCAAGCGCCTCAGGCACCTCCACCGATGCGGCGAGCGTGGCTGCAGCAGCCAGCCTGATGGCATCACGCCGCGTGAGATCGTCACTCACAGGTTGCCCTTTCTGAACTCCGACACCAGGTAATCGCACGAGCGCCAGGCCAGCGCCATGATCGTCCACGTGGGGTTCTGGCACGAGGCGCTGACATGGCTGCTGCCGTCCACGACGAAGAGATTGCTGACGTCGTGTGACTGCTGGAACTGGTTCAACACGGACGACTTCCTGTCCGTCCCCATTCGCGCGGTGCCGAGCTCGTGGATCGACCACCCTTCCGTGAGCACGGTGCGGTCGACGCTCACGATCTCGAATCCGGCCTGTTCGAACATTTCCTGCGCGGTCTCGGCCATGTCCTGGCACATCTTCTTTTCGTTGTCGCCGAACCGGTAGTTGAACCGAAGCACCGGAATGCCCCACCGGTCCTTCATCACCGGATCGAGAGCGACCTGATTCTCGTAGCGCGGCAGGACCTCGCCAAAGCCGCCCATGCTGATGAAGGCGCCGGCGTGCTCGCGCACCTGCTGCTTGTACGCCGCGCCGAATCCCGGGGTGTCGTGGGCGTTGCCGGGAAACATCGTCGTGCCCGAGCCCCCTTCGAAGCCGTAGGCACGAATGAAATTCGGATGCCGATCGGACAGGTTGCGGAAGCGCGGCACATAGAATCCCCCGGGCCGGCCGTCGTCGTTCGTGCGCGGCTGGCCGATGCGATCCTTGACGAGGCCGGTCACGCTCGGGCCCATCACGTGCTCGCAGAAGTTGTGGCCGACGTGTCCGCTCGAATTGGCGATGCCGCTCGGATGGGCGGCCGACTTCGAGAGCAGCAGCAGGCGCGCCGATTCCAGCGTCGACGCGGCGACCACGACGATTTTCGCGAGGGCTTCGTAGCTGCGGCCGTTCTCTGAATCGACGAAAGCCACGCCGCGGGCCTTGCCGTTGCTCCGGTCCACGAGAATCTCGCGCGCGATCGCGTTGGTGCGAATCGTCAGGTTACCCGTATCCATTGCCGGGTAGATGAGGCCGGTGGGGGAGTCGAAGACCGCGTGGATGTCGCATCCACCCGTGCGGCGGGCGCACGCGCCACGGCCGAAGCAGCGGCTGCGATACTTGTTGTGCTTCAGACCCTCCGTCGTCACGCCGGCGCGATAGGGGGTGAGGACGCGTCCCATCTTCTTCAGGGAGCTCCGGAGCGTGACCTCCGCGGCGTTCAACCTGGTCGGCCGCTGGAAGATGCTGTCGGGCAGGTACGGCAGGTTCTCCTTCACGCCCGAGATCCCGAGATACTCGTCGACGCGGTCGTAATAAGGCGCGATGTCCTGGTAGGAGATCGGCCAGTCTTCGCCGTACCCGTCGTGCGTCCTGGCCTTGAAGTCGTAGTCAGAGAGACGCAGCGCCAGGCGTCCCCAGATGTTCGTTTTCCCGCCGAGGCACCGGGCCCGGACCCACGCGTAGTTGGTGCCCGTATACGGATGATCCTTTTCGTTGACGACGATGTTCTTCGAGTAGTCGGGGCCGCTCCAGCCCTGCACGTAGGAGTAGACCTTCGAATGCTTCAGCCCGGCGGTGTACGGCGGCTGGCGGATCGTGTATTCGTTCAGCGTCAGGGCATGGTGGTCGGGCGGCATGTCGCCGCGCCGCGGATGCTGGAACGGCCACTCCATCGACTTGAGCTCCTTGTCGATGTCGAGCTTCTTCCCCGCTTCGAGCATCAGCACTTTCATGCCCTGCGAGGTCAGCACGTGTGCGGCCATGCCGCCGGCAGCGCCGGAGCCGATGACGATCGCGTCGTAGACGCGCTTCAGGTCAGCCTGCGGCTGGGCCGGCGCCTGGATGATTCGAAGGAGACCCATGATGAAACCGCCATGATGATGAGTGACGAAGGAACGGCGGCACGATATCACCCCGGCGTTTGCGAGGCGAGCGGCAGGCGAGGTGTGCTGTAATTCCTGCATGGATGGCATGACACGCCTGGTGATGTTCGTGGCAGCAACCTGCGCGCTGGTGTCGCGGGCGTTCGTGGAGTCGCCCGCCGAGCAGGCGGCCATCCGGTTCACGAAGGACTCGCAGGGCTACTGGTTCACCGAGGGCGACAGAAAAGTCCTGTTCTACCAGGCCCAGCGCAAGGCGCTGCCCGATGGGCAGGCCGCGCGGTCGAACTACTTCCATCCACTCTACGACCTCGACGGCAATGTCCTGACCGAGGATTTCCCGAAGGATCACATCCATCACCGCGGCATCTTCTGGGCGTGGCATCAAGTGCGGATCAACGGGAAGAGCGTGCAGGACCAGTGGGTCAACCGCGACTCGATCTGGACGGTGCAGCGCGCAACTGCCACCGAGTCTGAGGACCGGACCGCCTCGCTCGTGCTGCAGGTCGTGTGGGAATCGCCGCTGTTCACGGACGGCAAGGGGCAGCGCCGGCCGTTCGTCGAGGAGCAGAGCGTCACCCGCGTTCATCCAGCCGAAGGGTCGGTTCGCAAGATCGACTTCCACCAGCGGCTGACCGCCCTGGTGGATGGCGTCGAGATTGGCGGATCCGAGGACGACAAGGGCTATGGCGGCTTCTCCTACCGCGTCGTGATGCCCCCCGACATCCGATTCACCGGGGCGCAGGGAGTCGTGACGCCGATTGAAAATGCCGTCGGAGCGAGCCCGTGGATGGATGTGTCGGGAACTTACGGGACGGCGGGGAAGAGCGGTCTCACAGTGCTGACGCACCCCAGGACCACTGGCTTCCCGCAGCAGTGGATCCTCCGGGCGCGCGGGAGCATGCAGAACGCCGTGTATCCGGGCCGCCAGCCCGTCGCCATTCCGCGCGACCGGCCGGTGATCCTGAACTATCGCCTCGTGCTGCATCGCGGCGAGCTCGCGCCCGCCGACATCGCTCGCCTGCAGGCGCAATACGCCGCCGAGCGCGTCGAGCAGTAAGCCGCGGCCAGCGGTCAGTCACGCTTACCGCTTGAGGACGTCGGCGACGAACGCGAACAACTCCTTGGCTACAGGATCGTTTGCCGCGCCGATGTTGTCGTTGATGCTCGCATGCGTGGTCTCGCGCCCGGCGACGACCTTCACGGGAATCCCGGCGGCCTCGAGCACGTTCGCCATGCGGCGCGCCTGTGCACCGGTGTCGGGGTTCCCGGCGATGTGCAGGATCAGGAACGGAGGGATGCCCTTGTCGCGCGCGACGTGCGTGACCGCGGAGAAGTCGCGATGTTTCGCCGGGTCGTTGCCGAACTTCTGCCGGTGCCCGTAGGTCGGCAGCGGCAGCTGGTGGGCCCTGGCCCGCGTTTCCGCCACCTCGATGATCGCAGGGATGTCGAACGTGTCCGCGTCCACGGGGACGCAGCCCTTGATGATCGTCAGCGAGAAGCCCTCCGCTTTCGCAAAACGGTCGTCCGTGCACATCAGCGCGGCGAGCTGCCCGCCTGACGAGTGCCCCATCACGAGCAGCCTGTTGGGGTCACCGCCGTGCGTCGCGATGTTCTTGTGCACCCAGCCGAGCGCACTCGCGACGTCGCGGGTGATGGCGCCCATCTCGACGGCCGGCAGCAGGCGGTGGCTGATGGAGACGAAGACGAAGCCGGCCTCCGTGAAGGCCTTCGGTTTGAGGGCGACCATGGTCTTGTCGCCGGTCTGCCAGCCGCCGCCATGAATCCAGAACACGACCGGCAGGTTCTTCGCGCCGGCAGGCGCGTACACATCGAGCACCTGGCGTTCGTGCGCTGTGGCGTAAGGGATATCGCGGGTGACGCGCTGCGCGTACGCGTCCGACCCGCACGCGACAGAGGCGAGAAGGAGCCACAGGACGTGTTTCATCGAGGGGCATTATCGAACATCAGTCCCCAAGCGTGAGTCCTTAATCCTGCGTTCCCGCATCACGAAAGTAGCGCCCGAAGCTCCTCCGTAGCGGGGGTTTAGGGCCCAGTCAGCACCTTCAGAATCGTGATGCGGCCGCGAGATCCGTCGGTGTCCGAGCCGTTCCCGCCGCCCCTGGGTCGGGCCCCCGTGCAAAACCCGGGGCGTTTTCGTCGTTTCTCTCGCGAGGGCCGCGCGGAACCGAACTTGTTAGTCCCTGCCCCATGGGGCTGTTCTCTAACGACTCGGACATCGCGGTCGATCTGGGAACGGTCAACACCTGTATCTTCACCCGCGGGTCGGTCATCCTGAACGAGCCTTCGCTCGTCGCCTACAACGTTGCCCGTGGAGGGATCGAGGCGATCGGCGCCGATGCGCGCGACATGCTCGGCCGCACTCCGGCGAGCATCAAGCCCGTCTGGCCGATGCGGAACGGCGTCATCGCGGACTTCGAAGCGGTGGAAAAGATGCTCGCGCATTTCGTCCGCAAGGCGAAGGGCGGGAGCTACCTGCGGCCGCGGCTGATCATCGGCGTGCCGCCCGCCAGCACGCCGGTCGAGCGCCGGGCGGTGAAGGAAAGCGCGCAGCGGCTCAAGGTCAGCGACGTCAGGCTGGTCGACGAGCCCATGGCTGCCGCCATCGGTGCCGGCCTGCCAGTCGAGGAACCCACCGGCAACATGATCGTGGATATCGGTGGCGGCACGACCGACATCGCGGTCGTCTCCCTTGCCGGCCTGGTCTACGGCCGATCGCTCCGCGTCGCCGGCGGCGACATGGACGATGCGATCATCCAGCACATAAAGCGGCGCCACAACCTGCTCATCGGAGAGCCCACCGCCGAGCGCGTCAAGTGTGAGGTCGGATCGGCGATTCCGCTCGGCAAGCCGCTCCGCACCGAGGTCAAGGGACGTCACCTCTCGGAGGGTGTGCCGCGGACGGTGACCGTCACCGACGACGAGATACGTGAGGCGCTCTCGGAGCCGGTGCGCGCGATCGTCAAGGCGATTCGCGAAGCGCTCGAGAGCGTGCCGCCCGAGTTGTGCGGCGACATCTACGAGCGCGGCGTCGTCCTCACCGGGGGCGGCGCGCTGCTGCGCAAGCTCGATCAGCGTCTGCATGACGAGACCGGGCTGCCAGTGATCATTGCCGACGATCCGCTGGCGACGGTGGTGATCGGCGCCGGCAAGCTGCTGAGCAATCCGCAGCTCCTGGCCAGGCTCACGGTTCATTAATTAGTCCGGGGGGCTTCGCCCCCCGGAGCCCCCCTACACCGTTCCTCGCGGGGGCCCCTTGGCCCCGCTCCGGAACGGTGGCTCGTTCGCTGCGCTCACTCGCTCATCGCATCACCTAAGTCTGTCCGGCCCCCACAGTTCCTCGGGGGCCTCCTTGCCCCCCCGGACGGTGGCTCGTCGCTGCGCTACACTCGCTCATCGCATCACCTAAGTCTGTCCAGGCCCCCTACACGTCCTCTGGAGGCCCCTTGCCCTCTCCCGAACGGTGGCTCGTTCGCTGCGCTCACTCGCTAGGTTCGGTGTCAGGCAGGGAATCGTGAACTTCCCAGCCTCAGTCTGAGACAGGGCACCGAAAGTTCACCGGGCTATCTTTTTATCAGGCCATACCCGCCGATTGGCACGGTCTCGACGCGGTTGCTGAAGCCGGCAATCAGCGGCCTCGCCTTCGAAATGGTCGCCTTCACGGCAGGCAGCGCCAGCGAGGCTTTGTGGCTCTCCGCGCTGTCCCACACCTCGGTGATCCAGAGCGCGTCGACGTCTGTTGGATCGGCTGCAATCACGTAGCTGAGGCAGCCGGGCATCGACTGCGTCGAGTCGAGGAGCATCGACGCCAGCGCGTCACGCTGGCCGGGCACTGCGGTCATTTTTCCGATGAGTCCATACATGGCCGGCGCATTCTCCCTTGCGGTCGTCCCTGCCCGCGCGAGCCCGAGCGGTCCGAGCAGCTCGCGTCCACCGTCAGTTCCGGACGAGATCAGTCCGCTGATGGTGAACCGCGAGCCACTTGCCACCGCGCCTGGTCCAGACGGTCGAGGCGAGGATTGTCGAGGCTACTGGCTGGTTGTGGACGGTCCCCGTGCCCGTCCAGGCGTAGAGCACGATCGCCGAGTTCTCGTCGAACCGGGTGACGTGAGGATTGACCATGTCCCACTTGGTGAGCTGGAAGTCGTCCAGGCCATCGGCGAGCAGCTTCATGGGAATGAACCCGCTGCTGGTGGCCCAGACGCCGTCGGCAAGGACGAGCGACTGGAATGCCGCCTTGTCGGCCTTTGCGACGGCATTCTGCAACGCCCGCTCGTTCGCGACCAGTGCGTCGTCACTCGTGTCGCCCGGCTTGGCACCGGTTTTCTCCTGGGCGGACGTCGCTGCGAGCGCCAGGACGAGGATCGCGAACAGAATTCCGGCACTCTTGTTCATTTCGGTTCTCCCTGGTTCCTTTCGACGCCCGAGAGCAGTCATCAGCCTGAATCGCCGCCGGGGCGCTGGCGTTCGGCGACGCGTTCGAGAAGCACCGCCGCGAACACCCCGGCAGCGTATGCCGCGAAATCGCGGGGATCGAAGCCGCTACCGAGCACGAGGTGTCCCGCTGTCGTCCGGCGGAGTGTGTCGAGCGCAGGGAGATGGAGGAGTTGACTGCACTCGACGGCAGAGCAGACGGCGAAGGCCACAGCTGCACGCCACGGCAGCCGGATTGCCGGCGAGACCGCGGCGATGCCCCACACCACCATCGCCGCCCAGAGAAAATCGCCGAGAATGTCGCGCACATCGGGCGGCAGCGCGCCACCACGGAGATGCACGGTCAGACCGAGTGCAATCGTCCCCGCTGCGAGCGCGAAATAGCGCACCCGCACGCGGAGACAACCGGGGAACCGGTGCATCGGAGCGCGTGCCGAACGGGTCGGAACAGCCATCCGCATCAGTTGAAGAGCAACAGTGTACGCGCGCTGGGACCAGTCCGGCGCGGGGCTCCTCTTCGCGTCAGCGTTTCGATCAACGCGCTGTAGAGGGCGTCGAGCTGGACAGTTGGAAGCGCTGAAGTCCGACCAGTTACCAGCCGCCGCACAGGACGTGATGGTGCCGCGGAGCGCCAGGGCAGAGGCCGGCAGTCATCCTGAGAGAGTCACGACACCGAATTGAGAAAGCAAGGGAGGACCACATGACGGAGCGCCGTTTTAACGTGTTGCTCCTCTGCACCGGCATCACCGCTCGAAGCATCATGGCGGAGGCGCTGCTGAATTTCTGGGGGAGAGGACGATTCCAGGCCTTCAGCGCGGGGAGTCATCCAAAGGGCACCCTCCACCCGCTGGCTCAGGATGTTCTCCGACGGAATCGCATCCCGGCCGAGAACGCCCGCAGCAAGAGTTGGGACGAATTCGCCACACCGGACGCGCCTCCACTGGACTTCGTGTTCACCGTCTGCGACAACGCCGCCCAAGAGGTATGTCCAGTCTGGCCGGGGCAGCCCATGACTGCTCACTGGGGCATCCACGATCCGGCTGCCGTGGAGGGCACCGACGAACAGAAGGCCCGCGCGTTCAACAAGGCGTTCCGGGAATTGGACGCACGGCTGAAGATCTTCACGAGCCTCCGTCTGGAGCTGCTCGATCGGATGGCGCTTCAGCAGGAGCTCACCCAGATCGGACGGATGCGGGAGGAACGCGCGTTGAAGTAGTGCTCGGTTCTCGTCGGCGGTCCCTGAAGGAGGTCACCGGATCCTGTGCGGCCGACTCATCCCTTGGTCCGGTTTCCCGACGAGTCGTCAATCGACACGCGATGAGCCGAAGCCTGTGATACAAGATGCCGCCATGAGTCCACCATCCAGCTGGCCACAGCTGGTGTTCTGGCGGGAAGGCGAGCACCGGTGCGAGTTATGGATGGCGACAGGAACCCCCGAGCTGCGGATCTACATCGGGGACACGCTGCTGCACAAGGAACACGCGCCTTTCGAAGCGCTCTACGACCGTGCCGAGCAGTTGCGCACCCAGATGGGTGCGCAACCGCCAACGGGGCACGGCCCCTCATGAGTCCTCCTGCGGTGGTCCAGGGTCCCTCCGGCCTGAATGCAACGCTCGTTTCCGATGACTGAATCGCCAGGGCCTCTCAGCGCATCGGCCTGGCGAGCGCAGAACGGACGGTTCCCGCATTCGTGAGAGCTCCTGGACGAGGACGGCAGCGGCGTACCCGATGCTTGCGCGGGGATGTCTGGCGCAGTACGTGTCCATCCAGGCATCGACGGTCTCTGCATTGACGCGAGCGAGTCGCTCCTCTGACATGTGGGCCGCCCCGACGACGAACCCGCAGATCCACGCGTGCTTGGCGGCCTCGGCGAGTGCGCTCCAGCCCTCGCGTGCTATCATCTAGTGTTTCGCTGGCTCGACCGCAGCGCCCTCCTACGTCCCCATCGTCCAGAGGCCCAGGACGTGGCCCTTTCAAGGCCAAAACACGGGTTCGAATCCCGTTGGGGACGTAATCCCTTTCCCGTAATCGGCCTGCTCCAGCAGCCGCCCGTAGTCCGCGTCGAACGTGTCCTCCGGGCCGATGCCTCGGTGCCGCGCGATTCCGGCATCCACCGGGCCGGGTGCGCGGCACCACGATGCCGGTGAACAGCTTGTCGAACCGCGTCGGCGCTTCGAAGTCGTAGCCGTCGCCGGCCTTCGGCGTGAACACGATCCGCCCGCGGCAGGATCGCGCTGCAGCACGGCGCGCGCCTGCGTTCGGTGCACTGCCGCAGCAGCCGCCGCCACTCGGCCAAGCCGGTTCTCGATGACGGCCTGCGGCAAACGCGGCACCGGCTGCGCAGCCGCGGCCTCCCTGTCGAGCTCGGCCTGTCGCGCCTCCAGCTCGCGCAGCTTCGCCGTCAGCGCGGCCACGTCCCGCCGGTCTCGATGGCGGCGACCAGCCGCGTGATCCGCTTCTCGACGTCCGTTGCTCGCGCTCGATGGCATTCTGCTGCTCTCGCTGGTCGTCGCGTTCGGTCAAATGACGACTGCTCGACGGCTTCCGGCGTCAGCGCGTGCTCTTCGATCGCTCTGCAGCACGGCTTCGTTCATGTCCTCGACCGGATCGCAGCGCGTTGTGCACGTGCCGTTGTGCCGTGACGGTAGCAGACGTATTCCGGCACGCGACCACGCTTGCGCGGCGAGGTTTCGACCACCAGCCCACCGCCGCAGACGGCGCACGTCGCCAGCCCTGCCAGCAGGTTCTTCGTATCGCGCTTCGGCGGGCGGCCGCACAGCCGCCCACTCGTAAAGCGCACTGCGCCTCCCTCGACGTCTGCCCGGCGAGCCGCCACGCGGGTCCACAGGTCATCGGAGACAATCCGCAGGTGTTCGGCTGCGACACGCCTCCACTCGGATTCCGGCCGCTGCCGACGCTGCCGCGACCGCTCGATCTTCACCGTGGTCTCATCACGCTTCTTCGTCTTGTTCCAAACGAAGACGCCTCGATAGATCTCACGGCCGATGACGCTGCGGACCGTCGATGGTGCCCACTGGTTATTCGGCCGTGGGCAGTGCAGGTCGGTGTCGGCGTTCTTCGCTGGAACGGCTTCGGCGCCAGCGCGCCGTCGCGCGTCAACTTCTTCGCGATTGCCTTGAGCCCGAGCCCGCTGTCGTACAGCTCGAAGATCCGTCGGACCACCGCCGCCTCCGGCTCGTTGACCACGCGGATGGTGTGCGACCGCAGCGGATTGCCATGTGCATCGAACCCGCTATATACATGCTCGTTGCGGTAGCCGAACACGCGCCCGCCCACCACTCGGCCCTGCCCCACGATGCGTTCGTGCGCTTCCTTCGTGCGCTCGCTGGTCTTGCGGATATGGTCTTCGTCGGCGAAGCCTTCGACAGAGGCAATCAACTTCTCGCCGATGGTCCTTCGGCGTGAGACTCCGCCCGTGCACGTATTCGAAACTTCCACCCGTGCCGCCGCCAGCTCCCGGATCGCCTCGGCGGTCTGCGTCATCTCGCGGCCAATCGACTTGCGCTCGCTCACGATCAGCACCTGGAAGGCCGGGCGCGGCTTCAGCAGGCCCATCATTTTCATGTAGGCTGGCCGTCGCTTCGATACTCTTGTGCAGTTAATGCCATCGTCGATAAAGATGAGTGCGTCGGGCACGGTCCAGCGGCTGGCAGTGGCGAACACGCGGGCGTTCTCTATTTGCCGTGTCACCGACTTGTCTGCGTCGGCGCGTCCCTTCTGCTCTGTGCTCTTGGGGCGTACATTCTGCTGTGGCTATTGCTTCTCTCCCTGTTGCAGATGGTTATTATGGCCGACCGCTGATAGATGCGGCGAATCTGTTCCGGAGAGCTCGTCTCCTCCAGCCAGCGCACATCATCATCGAACGTGGCGCCGACCCACATGCGTGCTCGTGTGCCTCGATGGAGTCCGGGGTGTAGCCGAGAATGCGAGGGCGCGGTCGAGCACGTCTTGGTCAGTCCTCATCGCGCACCCACCTGCGACGCATAGCGCCGCTTCACCGTCAGCACCAACCGGTGGTCCTTCATCTCCAGCGTGAACTTTCCCGACGAAGGCCTTCCTGAAGCGCCGCAGCTGTGCATGCCAGCCGACCGGTGCCATGACGTTGTCCGCCGACCGCGACTTCGCGAGACGCGCCAGCTCCGAGGGTGTGCGCGGTGCTCGCCGACGAGTGCACAGCAGCCCGTCCCCAAGATCCTCACCGCCGATGCTGAGAGCGCGATAACGCTTGAACACGAAAGATGGCCATGTCTGCCTCCGGTCGAAATTTTCTCCCGACCGTCGACGACAGGACAATCATTGCCATCGATCATCTCTCACTGCGTCTATGTCCCGCGGCCCGCCGCGCCGGTCCCGGGCAAGCTCGGCCATCCTGCCGGCCCAGGCGCGCCCCGCGCGCCCGGGAGGCCGGACCCTCGGGTCCGCCGGGAGGGCCCCCGGAGGGGCGGCGGCGCGCGGCGGCCGGACGCCCGCGGCCGACCGGAGGCCCCCCGTGGCGACAGAGGTAGCGGGCGGCTGCCTCGCGACGTCATGCGACAACCCGTCACGAGGCTCACGGCCTGTCGCCCGAGGCCGAACGGATGCCTCGCGCACTGGAAGAGGGCACGGCGCACGCGGCTGCGCCCGTCCGTCATGGCGAGTGGCGCCGACCGGATCTGAACCGGGGATAGAATTTTTGCAGTCTTCTGAAGGCTCGCTGATTGCTTACAGATCAGCGGATTTGCTCAATGATTCGTCACATCTGAGTGCTCTTGACTGCTCCTAGATGCTCCCGAATGTTACTGCGTAAGCTCCGGCATAAGCTCCTCTGGCCAGCCGTCCCTGCGGCCCGGCACCCCTGGACCGGGCCACGGTCGCCCCGGTCCGGTCTGGCTCCGGTTGGCCCGGTCGGGACCAAGCCCTCGCCTTGCGGTGGGTTGAACCGAGCCAGCCGCGATATACCACTCCGACAAGTTGCGTTTGGCATCTGGCGGCAGCTTTCTACGGAATCGTGCCCGCCCTGGGAGGATTCATGGCTACGAATCGCGGAAACCGGTATCGCATCACCGCCGAAGTCTACGCTAACCCGGCGCTCACGAAAACACAGGTGGCCGACGCGCTGAAGGGCGTCGCCCAGCACGTCAACACCGGCTCCAAGCGCATCGAATTTACCGACATTCCGAAGGTTGAGACCTTTCGTCGAAGTTCAACGAAATCCCGATGGCGAACCAGTAGTGGAGACGGGGCAGGTCAATTCGACTGCCCCGATTCCCCACCCACAGCAGCGACGGCCCACGTAGTAACCCGAATTTCCTCGTGCGCCGGCGCGTAGAGCCGCTGTGTCCTCAGTCTTCGACGGAGACGCCAGCTCCTCGCCAGCCCGGGAGCGACGTAGACCACCTTCTACTTTGGGGTCCCCTTCTTATTCAAAAGCTCGGTTATGGCCACTAGTGCAGCTCGTAATTCCTCGTTTTGCTTCTCCAGCTTCTCGATTTTGCTCTCCAAGGCTGACACACTCTTGTTTGTGTCCTCCTGTAGTTCACGTATTGCTTCCACGGCAACAGCCTCAAAACCGCGAAAGGTAAGCCGCCGCTTGTAGCCATCGGCTCCTGTGTCGATCCATGACGGAAATACGCGTTCCACTTCCTGCGCCACCATACCGGTGTGAACACCTGGCAGTTCACCGATCGACGCGGGATCCGTGTATTCATATGTGACGCCTCGAAGCTGCAATAACTGCGTCAACGCTCCACTCATCGTCCTGATCGAATGCTTTAGCCGCTGGTCTGACGCCACAGACCACGAACCGCCGCCCGGTTTGTAGGCCTGTTCGCCACAAAGATGTTTCCCTGGAAGAGTCCCGCATATCCCGTTCCGACCGCGTCCCCTCGCACAGCTGCTCCAGAACCGTTCAAGCCGTAGACTCCATTGCCGGTGGTTGTTTCGCCCAAAACGGCACTCCCGGCCGGTGCCTGCCCCAGCACGCCAATAGAGGAGCTTTTTCCAGTACGCCCACACCATCACCCGCCTGGCCATGAACACCAATCCCGCCCTTTGTGCGACGGGTTTCACCTGTACAGACCGGTGCCTCGGCTTATACCGGTGATTCCCTGACTCCAGGCGGGTTCGGCGGCAAGGCTTTCACCGTATATACCCGGCCCACCATCTGCGGACGAATTCACAACTCCAGCCGCAAAGTTGGTTTTCGTCCCTCCGAATACCCCATTATTTTCGGGACCGTGACCTTCTACGCCGTCCCGCGTCCACCGAAACCACTAACCCCAGGTCCGGTCCCCAGGATCTTCTGGAAAACACCGGCTGTGGTGCCTTTGCCCAATACGCCCAAATTGGTGGAACTCTCGCCAGATACTCTGATAGAACCCTCGCCATGTACCCCCGCGGCGTTGATACTTTTCCCTTTCACGCCCGGTCCCCCGGAGCCGTTGCCCAACAGACCAGTCGTGCCGGAGCCCGATAACCCGATTCCACCTACAGCAGCGACGGCAGAGGCACCCGGTTGAGCACCGGTCACCGTTAGTGATGCGTTGACTTCGACACCAGCCCCTAGGGTAATTGGAGAGACACCGAGTTGTTTTGGCGTCACCCAGTACGGAACAGCACCAGCGGTGCCACTGCCCTGGACCGGAGCAACGTCTCCGCCTCCTGGCCCGCCTCCTGGCCCGCCGCTCTGCGCTGCAGCCTTCCCGCTGAAAAGCGCACCCAAAAATCCAAGAAACAGTATCGCTGCGCTTAGACGAGCTTTGACAACACCGTGAGACACGAACACCTGAACATGCAACCCCCCGTCGGTACACACGAGCGCCAAGGACGAAAGCGCTCAGGCTCTAGGTCAGTGAACGGCGAATTGTATCCGAGGGGTTCAGGTGCGTCAACGTCGAGCTGGTTACACCTGGCGGTGACATTCGCCTGCTGTTGCAGCTTGATCAGGAACGGAAACATCAGAGATTTGCTGGTGCTGGAGGTGGGAACCACGTTTCGCTAGGCCGCTTGCAACGAGATTGCAACGAAGGAAAGAGCGGACGAAGGTGAATTACCTATCGAAGTGTGATCCAGTCATACCGCGCGAGCCTCAGTGGCCCCACAATCAACTCGGCCCGAAGGATTGTCCCTGTGACGATCGCCGTTTCGAATCAGATCCGTTGGCGCCACACAAACGCTGCGCCAGACGTGCGCCCTGTCGGCGGAAAGAGAATCGACTATTGAGAAAAATTGCCATCGTAATCTTGCTGGTTATAGCCTCGTCTGCTCTGTGGACCGCCCATGCGCAGAAACCTCCGAAGCCTGAAAGCGCGGTGTCCGAAATAGCCGTCAATACGGGCAACGGATTTGGGTCTGCTGGCATCTTTGCGCGGCGATTTCTAAACGTTGATGTCGCTACCGGTTCGGACATAACGTACACGCAGGATGCGACAAACGGTGATTCGTTTTCAATTAACACGACTGGAATCTACGCCATCAGCTATACGGATTTCTCGTGGCCCGGCGACACGTTCAGCATCAGCCTCAACTCAGACCCCGCTACGGAGATCACCGGCCTACAGCCAGGTAATCGTCTTTGTTCATCGTCCATGGACCCGGGTCACCTGCAAAACTGCAGCGTCACTCTGAAATTAGACGCTGGAGATGTCATCCGAGCGCATCGTTCCGCCGGTGCCATTGGAGCCTCAGACACCAGTCCTTTCGTTCGTTTCATCATTGTAAAAATTCAGTAATCGCTCGCAGCAGGCTCCGCTTCGGCCAAGATGCGGCTTCCCCGAACGCGCGATGCGCGCGCGATTGGTCGTCGTTCGCCGCGAACGTCAGTCCAGGGGGCCTGCGTGCGGTTCACGGCTAACCGGAGGCAACCGAAGATTTTCTTGCCGCGTGCGCTTGCGCTACCATTGCCGCGTGCCAACCGACGTTCTTCAACGCCCTGATTGGGTCGGCCCTCCGGCGCCCCTCGGCGAGGGCTGGCGTCTCCACAAACAGATCTGCGGTCGGGCGCGGCAAGCCGTCTGCGAACTGTGGTCGCATCAACTCGGATGGGAGCTGCGGCTCGTGATCGACGGCGGCGAGCTGACGCGCTCGCAGGTGTGCCGCTCGAACGACGAGATCCTCGACACGCAGGAGCAGTGGAAATCTGCGATGGTCGGGAAGGGGTGGCAGTAGCTGTCTGCGTCGGGAGCACCCCTCGGTTCGCGGGTTGACTTCTTTGGGCCCGTGGCCTCGGATGGGCTAGGATCGATCTCGTTACGCTTTTAGAAGTCGTTGGCCTCGGAGAACGGACCTCTGCTGCGACGAACGATGACCTACTGGTTGGACCTCTTCACCGGACGGACGTGGGAACAGTTCAGGGAAGCCGGCGGCACCATAACGGGTTTCCGAGAGCGCATGAGGCAGCACAAGCGCAAACCTGTCCCGGGGGACATCTTGCTGTGCTATCTCACGGGTGTCATGCGCTGGGTCGGTGCACTCGAAGTGGTCGCCCACAGTGATGACAAAAGCGCAATCTGGGACACGGACGATTTCCCGTATCGCTTCCGCGTGAAGCCTCTAGTGCTCCTCGACCCAGCCCATGGCGTTCCACTCGATGACCTCGAAGGAAAACTCGACTTTTATCGCAGTGCTGAGGATCGCGGAGGCTTCAGAGGCTTCCTGCGAATGAGCCCAAACGCGTTCCGCCGGACCTCGGACGGCGAGCTGATTCTGGACTTGATGCGGAAGGCGCAGGCCAATCCGGTTCAACGTCCAGTTGATCCACGAAAGCTCGCTCGGCGTCCGTATTACGTCACGGTGGATCTCCCTAAGAGCAAGAGCAAAGAGCCAGCACAGACAGTCATCTCCATTCCCGAGGCAGACCCAGAAGCCGAGGCGCCGCCGGCCGAATCCACCGAACCGCGAACACGACACACCGAAATTCAGGACCCGAGTTTCTGGAACTCGGCATTGCACTCGGCCTCGACATCTGGGTAGCGCGCAACGATCGATCGAAGTCTTTCAATGGCACTCTTCTTGGAACAATGCCTCGGATGCTCGATGAATTGCCGACACAGTTCAACGAAGCAACGACGCGGACGATCGAACTGATCGACGTTCTCTGGCTGAAGGGAAACTCAATTCTCGCAGCGTTCGAGGTCGAGGAACAACATCTGTTTATTCGGGTCTTCTCCGGATGAGCGACCTGCTGTCCCTCCAGCCCAATCTCGACATACACCTCTTCCTTGTTGCCCCCGATGACCGTCGGAACAAGGTGGTCGGAGAGATCCGTCGCCCCACCTTCTCGTATCGAGAGAAGCCGCTTACCAAGCTTTGCGGGTTTCTTCCGTTTGACACGCTGATGACAACCATTGAGGGAATCTCAAAGTTGCGATTGGCGGCTTCGCTGAAGCCGGAGTTCCTGAAGACGAGCGCCGAATATTTTGATTCGCCAGACACTGTGACGCGCTAGTCAGTGTGTGACGCGCTAGTCAGTGTGTGACCGCCTTGTCTGCGAACGCGGCACTCCGACGCGGCGCGATGTCACGATAGCCTCTGCTTCCGTTCAGCGAATGGTCGCGAGGAAAGAATCGCATCCAAGGCGGAACGACTAAGACGTTCGCGCCCGGGACGAGAAGCGCGCGATGAAGAAATGTCCATTCTGCGCGGAAGAGATCCAAGACGCGGCCATCAAGTGCCGGTACTGCGGAAGCATGCTCGACCACCCGGCGCCCCCTCCAGTCCCCTCCAGTCAAGACGATCCGGAATTCTTCAAAGTCTTTGGTTGGCTCACCGAGAGATCTGAGCGACTTCATTCATCATCCCGCAGGAGGTCCCCCCAGCGACGATCCCTGAGCCCGCGGTGCCAATGAGCCGCCAAGCTCGTGCCCACGCGGACCTGGTACAATCGTATGTGACGTACTCGGGCGAAGTCCTTTCGGCGGTCCTTGATGACGACGAAGAGATCTTGGATGCCGTGCACGGAGTCTATGGCAAGCGCGGCATTCTTGTCGCAACCCAGAAACGCGTCGTCTTCGCCGACGACAAGGAGCTGAAGGTCGAATTCCCACTCGACAAGATCATCTGGATCCAATCCGAAGACGGTTGGCTTTATGGATCACTTCACGATCTTCGCGTCTCACTCCAAAGCCATTATCGAGAAGGTTGACAAGACCGGCGGGAGGACATTCTCCGAGGGCTTCCGCGCGTCAGCGGGTCTCGAACTTACGTCGGAAGCGGACAAACTCGGTGAATTGAAAGAGCTTGGGTTGCTGACCGATCAGACGTGGCTTAGTGGTAGCCGGCGTCAGGGCCAGAAGCTTCAGGCGATGCAGACGCGGGGGCAGCCCTCAGGGCAGACGCGCGTGATATCGTTGGGCGCTTGGACTACTGATCGTCGTCGTCCTCCTCGGTGGTCTCGGCGGGTGGATGCATTCGGTAGACTGGTCACACCCGCCGGTCCGAGGCGCAGCTGCGCGCCCGGCCACCCCGTCGCCGGCAAAGCCACGCGGCGGCCCAGGCGCTGCTCCGAAGTCCGGTGCAGACGCCCAGCCTCGCAGAGCGTGAAGCCAAGTTCCAGAAGGATTTACCGGACCTCGTTGAGCAAGTGAAACAGCTGCGCCAGGAAATCCGCCTCCGACAGTTGGGGTACACAGCGAACACTCGGCTGTCCTACATCAAGGAGCAACTGGATTCGATCACCGGCTCCACACTGCTGGTCCGCCCTGATGTAAGGAAACTGCAGCAAGAACTTGCTTCCTGCGAAGCTGACCTCACCGCACTTGGGCGGGCCATCGCCGACGCCGATCCGGCGACCGACATCACGGTGGTGCGAAGTTCTTGGTCGAGGGGGGATTCGGTGTGGTTCCGGAATCGACCGTAGCCTGAAAAACACGAATACCGTAATGAGATACAGCGACATCGCTTATCGCACACAATACTATGGGCTCCCTCAGGAACGGTGTCGGGACTGGTAATGGGAAACCTCGATAATCTCAAGCCAGGCCAGACACGGAGTGACGTCAGCGATCGGTTCATCAACAGTCAGGCCCAGAGAGCGTCCTTCGGTATAGTCCATGCGACACAGGAGATGCGTCTCCCAAGTAGTCATTCGTTGGACGGCCATGCCAGGAACGAACTCACCAGCTCACAGGGCGCTTCCCATCGAAAAGTGGTGGCTGTAGCCGCGCGGCACGCGCGGCGAGGAATCTCTCACTGAGCATCATCCGGCAGCCTCCCTTCCCACTCGCCTGCGAGTGCACGACAAAGGACGTTGCCGCGGACGGGTCGGGAAAGAACAGCCCGCTGCCAGCGCAGGCAACGGTGACCCACGTCGCCCGGACAAATTGGGCGCGTGCCGCCGACAGAGGCTCGATGGCATGTCGACGGCATTTTCTCCGGCCGCACGCCCGCGACCGCTGTGGTGTGTCGTGGTTCGGCGAACTAATCGCTGCGAGCCAGGGTGATGAACCCTCGCTCTCGCGGACGAGAGGGACCGAGCGCACGTTCCTGTTCTTCGCCGCACACCGGCAAC
>CAWIKP010000011.1:0-98490 GCA_963836735.1 uncultured Acidobacteriota bacterium
TCTCCTGCGGGTCGTCCGCACGAACCACCCACGTCCCGGGACGATCGTCGTCCTCGTCTTCGGGCGCCTGCGCGCGGGCGGGGCCGGCGGCGCATTTCGGCGATCCCGTGGGAGCCGCGATGGCGCCGACGTCGGTTGATCCGCTGGCGGACCTTCCGGACGACGGGATCTACCGGTGGTGGTTCGAGAACCACCCCCCAATACCAGGCCGGTGCGACCGGACGAAGCGAGCCCCGCGCATGTCGAGCGTCTGCTCGCCTCCTCCGCCCAGGCGACTGATTCCGCGACTCGACGCCGGGTGGAGGCACGTCGAGCAGGCGCGTCAAACGGATCGGCGGCCAGCACGTCACGCACGAGGCGCTCGACGGCGTGCTCCGTACGTGTCCGGCCCGGCTCTTTTCTGCGGGCGAGCGCATCCAGCCGCGCGGCGTTCAGCGCCGCTGCCAGCCCCGGGGCTTCGCCGACAATCCAGCGATCGATGACGGCGGCTTCCGCAAGCAGGAACCAGTCACGTGTGTCGCGCCGGTGTATCCGTGCGGCCGTGCCTGCCGTGCCGCGTGCGAGTCGCGCCGCCTGCTGGACGGCCAGCAGACGGTAGAGTGCGAGCGCGCTTTCGGTCTCTTCGACTGTTCGCTCTCGCGCTGGTCGCGACGCACCACCATCGCGGGGTCCCGGCTCCACCGAGGATGGCAGATAGATGCGACGACCATCCGTACCCGAAAGGAGGGGATCGTGAGGCCACTCCGCGGTATCGCGGTTTGCAAGCCGGGAGAGCCAGGTTCGCGGCGCCGGAGGTTCCATGGGCGCGATCGCGATCGGTTGTTGAAAGAGCGCGGCGAGGAACAATTCCAGCCGGGTTCGCACGCTCGACAACCTGACTTCGCGAGATGCCGTGTGCGCGCCATATCGGCGCCAGGCGTCCCGCGCGATCCGGGTCGCGAAGTGAGCGCCTTCCAGGATCAGCTCTTCGGGTTCGGACATGCTTCAGGAATCCCGCTCCCGGTCGGCGACCGCATCTACATGGTGGCGTTCACCAGATCGTGCATCGCCGCGAGCAGATCCGGATCGTCGGTCAGCGGCCCCAGCAGCGCGGCGCGCAGGCCGTGCGCATCGGATGCCGCTCGCGATCAGCCGCGCGGTGGCGACGATGAGCCGCGTGCTCGGGACTTCGGCGAGGCCGCGGTCCCCGAGCTGGCGCAGGCGGTCGGTCAGCGTCACGAGCGCGTCGCCGTCGGCGCGGTCGACGCCGCCTTCATGCGCGACGATCGTCCGCTTCGAGCTCGGCGCGGTGGAAAGTCGAACTCCAGCGCCACGAAGCGCTGGCGCGTGCTCGGCTTGAGATCCTTCAGCCCATGCTGATAGCCCGGGATTGTAGAGATGACCAGCTGAAACCCCGGGGCCGCCTCGAGCAGCTCGCCGGTCTTATCGATGGGCAGGATGCGCCGGTCGTCGGTCAGCGGATGGATGACGACGACGGTGTCGGGGCGCGCTTCGATGATCTCGTCCAGGTAGCAGATCGCGCCAAGCCGCGCGGCGAGCGTCAGCGGCCCGTCGAGCCACACTGTGTCGCCGCCACGAATGAGGTAACGGCCGGTGAGGTCGCTGGCCGACAGATCGTCGTGGCAGGCGACGGTGACGAGCGGCCGGCCGAGCCGCCAGGCCATGTGCTCGACGAACCGTGTCTTGCCGCAGCCGGTCGGCCCCTTGAGCATCACGGCGAGCCGTCGCGCGTGACACGTCTCGAATACAGCGATCTCGTCGCCGACGGCAGATAGTACGGCGCCTCCGGCCCGGGATAGCGAAGCCGTCGCGACGCAGCGGCCGTCCGCGCGCTCGTCGAACGCGGTCGGTGCGGCGGTCGATGGTCGTCATGCGGGCGCGGCGCCGCCTGCGCGGCCGGCTCAGGATGCACACGCGCTGCCGCGGCGCGAGGAAGAAGAAGTCCCACAGGAACAGCGCGACGCCGCCGTAAAGAGGATGCCGGTCGCGACGAGCATCAGGAAGTGCACCTGGATCTTCGCCTGCGTCTCGAGATAGCCGAACCCCAGAATGCGCTCGAGATACGTCTGCCCGATTCCCGCGGCCGCGAAGGCCATCGTCATGCCGAACATGCCGCCGACCTGCAGCCAGAAGGCCCAGAGTCCGACCTTCGATTCCCGCTCCGCCTCCGCGTGTCCCGGTCATCGCCGGCAGCGCATAGGTGATCACGGCGAGCACGATCATCACGTACGCGCCGAAGAACGCCGAGTGGCCGTGCATCGGCGTGATCAGCGTGCCGTGCGTCCACTTGTTGACCGACGGCCAGGTGTGCGCGAGGCCGAGCAGCCCGGCACCGAGCGCGGAGAAGAGGGCGCTGCCGAGCGTCCAGTGCAACGCGAGCGTGTTCGGGATGGGACAGATCCCGACCGGCGGATCGCCGGAGTACGCGTAGGCCGACATCGCCAGGAACACGAGCGGCTCGAGCGCCGAGAAGAAGCCGCCGATCGGCAGCCAGTACTGCGGCACGCCGACGAAATAGTAATGGTGCGCGGTGCCGAGCAGGCCGGAGATGAACGTCAGCCCCACGATCACGTAGAGCCACTTCTCCATCACCTCGCGATCGACGCCCGACAGCCGGATCAGCAGATAGGCCAGCAACGCCCCCTGGATCATCTCCCAGACTCCCTCGACCCAGAGATGGACGGTCCACCAGCGGTAGAAGATCGCGACCGTGTAGTTGTCGAACTCGAACAGCGACGGCAGATACAGGATTGCCGTCATGCACGAGCCCCGCCATCAGCACGCCTTCGGTCGTCGTGAGCCGCTTGGCCTTCCAGATCGTCATGCCGAGGTTGTAGAGGAACATCAGCATCACGACGACGATGGCGAGCTTGACGGGCAGCGGCTGCTCGAGGAGCTTGTTGCCGGCCGTCCATCGAAACAGATAGCCGACGATGGCCGTGACGCCGGCCAGCGTCCAGAGCGCGAGAGCGAAATACGCCAGCCGCGGGCTGTGCAGTTCGGTCCGCGACTCCTCGGGCACGAGCCAGTACGCCGCGCCCATGAATCCCGTCAGCACCCAGACGATCAGCAGGTTGGTGTGGATCGCCTTTGTGACGTCGAACGGCAGCCAGGCCTTGATCGGATCGGGCCCCAGGTACTTCGCTACCGAGAGCAGGCCGAACGCCATCTGCAAGCCATACAACAGCAATGCGACGACGAAGTAGGGATAGGCGACGGCTTGTGTCCGATAGCGCATCGCGCGGCTCCTCTCACTTCAGCGTCGCCAGATACGCGACGAGGTGATCGATCGTCGTCGGGCTTGAGGATCGTGCCGTAGAGGCCGGCATGATCGACTGCCCGCCGGCGGAAAACGTCGGGCCCGGCACCACGTAGGCGCTCGGATGCAGGATGGATTCGCGGATGTACTCCTCCGGCGTGCGCGCTGCCCTTGTAATCGGCACTCACATACCGGCGGCCCGTGTCCCGAGGCCCGCCAGCGACGGGCCCACCAGAACCATATTCTCCTGGAGCGAGTGACAACTGAAACATGCCGGCGGGGATCTTGCTGAACAGCGCTTCGCCAAGGGCGACCGGGTCGGTCGACGCTGCGGCAGGACCGCCGTACCGAGCACGATGCCCTGAGGCGTGCGGCGCTCACGAGGATCGGCCGTGGCGGCCAGTTCTGGTTGTCGATGTTCGACACCCAGGTGAGAAAGGCGATGACCTGGGTGATCTGCTGATCCGAGAGCTGCGGGTTCGGCATCAGCCGTCCGTGGCGTTCCTCTGAATAGTACCGGGACGGATCCTGAAGGAACTGCGGAGGTACGCCTCGCCCCGATGCTGGGTGATCTTCGTCAGATCCGGCGCGTAGTACGCACCCTCACCGAGCAGCGTGTGGCAATTGATGCAGTTCTTGCGGTGCCAGACGTGCTTGCCGGCGATGACTTCGGCCGTGATCGTGTCCTCATGCGTGAGCCGGCGAATCGGTGTGGCTGTGGATGGTGAGGGCGACGAAGATGGCGGTGAATATCGTCGTGCCGGCGATGAAGAAGAACCGCGTCTGCCGCCTGGTCATGCTCACCTCGATGCTGCAAGGCGATAGGAGTGCGCGGTCAGCGCACTCGGGGACGCAAATACGCGATCAGATGCCCCTGACGCTCAGACGCCGATCCGGGAGAAATTGCCGATCCCGATCCACGTCGCGTAGATCACCGCAAGAACCACGATGACAATCACGATGGGGCACAGGGCACGCTGAAGCGCGTGCGAGCGAACAGCAACGGAAGAAGCGGTCACGATGATTCTCCTCGGACCATCGCCGGGGCGGCGGCGCGGCTAGCCTACACATGAAAGGCCCGAGCCTCAAGCGCTAACAGACGGACCGCAGCGGCCATTCCGGCGCCGCGAACAATTCCCCACCCTGCGGAATATTACGCCATCGTTCGTGGCGACTGATCGCGAACGAATCAGGGAGCTCTGCCCGGTGACCGCAACGGACTGTCGTTTGCATTTCCAGGAGCGAACCCAACGGATTAGTCCCCGTCATGTCGTCGTTCGGTCGCGCGGCGCAGGCCTTCGAGAATATCCGCCGGCTTCCAGCCATTTCCGCGCCAGATCTCGACGACCCGGCCATCGCCGTCGACGATGGCGGTTGCGAGCGTGTGGTCGAGGAACACGCCGTTGCGCTCGACGTGAATCGAGAAGGCGTTCGTGAGCCTCGCGATCTCGGCCGGCTCGCCGGTCACGAACTGCCAGCGCCCGGAGTCGCGCCCCCATCGCCGTTCGCATACGCGGCGAGGACGGCCGGCGTGTCGAAGGCGGGATCGAGCGTGACGCTGAGCAGCCGCACGTCGCGTAGCGCGCGGATCCGCTCCAGGTCCCGTTGCAGCTGCTGAAAGCGCTTCACCATCAGCGGGCAGAACTCGGGCACGGGGCACCGGTGAAGATGAAGGTGACGGCAGTCACGCGTCCGCGCAGGTCGGCATGGGTGAACCCGCGCCCGGCCTCCGTGGTCAGCGAGAACACCGGCAGCACGTCGCCCTTCTTGAGCCGCTGCCGCGCCGCCCCTGGAGTGACCTCGGCCGCCGTGCGCGCCACACCAGCGTCTCGCCCGACGACGAAGATGTCCTCGGCTCGCGACCAATCCTCCGCGACCCGCAGCGTGAACCGCACGCGATCGCCGGGCGCCAGCCGCGCCGGCACCCTCCGCCCCAGCACGAACGGCATGGTCATCGCCGGCATGTAGCCGGGAATGTCGTTGTGCGCCACGGTGATCCGGCCTTCCGCCGGCGCCGCCGTCACCACGCCGACGACCTCGAAGGTTCGCGTCGAGACTTCCGCATCGGTCGCGCGGCGCGCACGCGCGAAGGTCACCGTCGCGGCAACCGCGGTCAGGAGCAGGGCCAGCAGGCGTTTGGTCGTCATGCCCCCGAGTCTGCGGGGTTGCCCGCGTGGTTGTCTTTGCGCTGCCGCAATCTGCGCGTTTTTCACCCAGTACGGCAAATGTTGCGCTGCGACAAAGACACCGCCGTGGGAGAGGGCCAGACTGTTTCCAGGAAGGACCTCATACATGCCTCGATATTTCATCCTGCTCGCACTTCTGTTCGCCCTGCCCGGCAGCGGCTGCTCGACGCCGCCCGCTGCCAACTCCGCCTCCACCCCCGCCGGGCCGGCCTCACCGCCGGCGGCGCCGCCGGCCGCGACGACCCACGATGGCCGCGCCATCGAGATCACCGCGACTGACACGATGAAATTCAGCCTCATCGAGATCGCCGCGAAGCCTGGCGAGAAGCTCAGTGTGACGCTCGTCAATCTCGGGACGACGCCGAAGTTCTCGATGGGGCACAACTGGGTGCTGCTCGCCTCCGGAACCGACGTCCCGCAGTTCCTGCTCGCCGCGGCGGAAGCCGTCACGGCCGACTACGTGCCGGCCGGCCCGCTGAAGGATCGCATCCTCGCCTCGACGAAGCTGCTCGGCCCGAAGGAGCGCGACACCGTCACGTTCGCGGCGCCGGCCAGGCCTGGCCGCTACGAATTTCTGTGCTCGTTTCCCGGGCACTACCAGGTCGGCATGCGCGGTGTGCTGATCGTCCAGTAACACGTCTTTCGAGGAACATCCGATGTCGACACGCTTCTCACTCGTGCTTGGCGGCGGCCTCGCCGCCACGTTGATGGTCAGTGCGGCCTGCAACCCACCCGGGAGCCAGCGCGTGGCCTCGCCGCGAGTCGTCCGCTGCGGTCAAGTCCTACGTGCCACCCGGCGAGAAGGACGAGTTCTATCTGTTCTACTCGGGCGGCCACTCCGGGCAGGTCTACGTCGCCGGCCTGCCGTCGATGCGCCATATCACGACGATTCCGGTGTTCGCGCCGTATCCCGCGACGGGCTACGGCTTCGACGTAGAGTCGAAGGCGATGATGGGCCGCTTCACGTGGGGCGACGTCCATCACCCCGGGCTGTCGCAGAGCGGCGGCAAGTACGACGGCCGCTGGCTCTTCGTCAACGACAACGCCAACAACCGGATCGCCCGGATCGACCTGCGCGACTTCAAGACGAAGCAGATCCTCGGACCGATTCCCAACTCGAGCGGCAACCACGGTTCGTCGTTCGTCACCGAGAACAGCGAATACGTGCTCGTCGCCACGCGCTTCTCGGTACCGCTGCCCAAGGGCCGCTATGCCGATCCCGCGAACTACAAGACCGAGTTCAACGGGATGGTGAGCGGCATCCGCATCGATCAGAAGACCGGTGAGATGTCGGTGGGCTGGCAAATCCTCACGCCGCCGTTCAACTGGGACCTCGGATCGACCGGCAAGGGCCCGAGCTCGGGCTGGGCGTTCTGGACGTCCTACAACTCCGAGATGGCTCACGACACGCTCGAGGCCAACTCGACCCAGGGCGAACGCGACTACGGCGCGGTCGTGAACTGGCGGGCGGCCGAGCAGGCAGTGAAGGATGGGAAGGCAGCCCTCGTCGACGGCGTGCCGGTGATCGATCCGGCCAGGGTCCCCGGCGTCATCTACTTCCTGCCCATTCCCAAGTCGCCGCACGGCATCGACACCGACCCCTCGGGCCGGTGGATCGCCGCGTCCGGCAAGCTGCAGCCGGTCACCAGCGTGTTCGACTTCGAGAAGATCCAGAAGGCCATCGACGCGAAGACGTTCGACGGCGACGTGCGCGGCGTGCCGGTGATCAAGTACGAGGCGGTGCTCGAAGGCGAAGTGCCGGTGGGGCTCGGGCCGCTGCACACGCAGTACGACGGCAAGGGCAACGCCTATACCTCGCTCTATGTCGAGTCGGCCGTGGCGAAATGGACGCTTCCGCCCTGGAACGACGCGCAGAAGAAGGACCTGAACACGATCATCGTCGACAAGATCCCCGTGCACTTCAACATCGGCCATCTCGTCGTCGGCGGCAGCGACACGCGCGAGCCGTACGGGAAGTACCTGGTGGCGATGAACAAGCTCTCGAAGGGACGCCACATCTCGGTCGGGCCGTCGCAGCCCGAGAGCAGTCAGCTCATCGACATCACGGGCAACAAGATGGAGATGCTCTACGAGGCCTACACGGAGCCCGAGCCGCACTTCGCGCAAATCCTGAAGGCGGACGCCATCAAGCCCATCGAGGTCTACCCGAAGGCCGAGAACACCAACCCGAACGCGGTCTGGGACGCGGTCGCAGGCCAGCGTCACGCGCAGCGGCAACAAGGTCACCGTCAAGATGGTCGCCATCCGCAGCCGCTTCCTGCCCGATCGCATCGACGTGAAGGCCGGCGACGAAGTGACGATCCACGTGACCAACGTCGAGCAGACGACCGACATGATTCACGGGCTCGGAATCATCGAGCACGACATGAACGTGGTCGTCGATCCGGGCGAGACGCGAACCGTGAAGTTCACCGCTGGCAAGCCCGGCGTCTATCCGTTCTACTGCACCAACTTCTGCTCCGCCCTCCACCAGGAGATGCAGGGGTATCTCGCGGTCAAGCCGTAACCTGGCTCCGCATCGAATGCGCCGCCGCTTCGGCGGCGGCGCCGGGAGAACTGCCGTGAACGCCCGAACCCTGGGAATCCAACGTCTGCTCGACCGCCCGGTGACCCTCACCGCGCGGATGCTGCTGGCGGCCGCAATCGTCGTGCTGCTCGCCGGCGCGGTGCTGCCGCTCTGGCGGATCAGCCTGGTGGCGCCGCAGTACGCCGAGGGGCTGAGCCTCGAGATGTATGCCTACCAGATCGTCGCCGGCAACAACGGCCAGGATCTGGCCGAGATCAACACGCTGAACCACTACATCGGGATGAAGCCGATCGCGCAGGCCGACTTTCTCGAGATGAAGGTGCTGCCGTTCGCCATCGGCGCGTTCTCGCTGCTGACGCTGCGCGCCCTCGCCGTCGGGCGGATCATCAGCCTGGTCGATCTCGCCGTGCTCTTCTTCTACTTCGGCGCGTTCTCGCTCGGGAGCTTCGTGTATCGGCTCTACAGCTACGGACATCATCTCGACCCGCAGGCGCCCATGAAGATCAAGCCATTCATGCCGGTCGTGATCGGGTCGCAGCCGATCGCCAACTTCGTGCAGACCAGCCTGCCGCTGGCGGGCACGCTCTGCATGACCGCCTTCCTCCTGCTGCTGCTGGCGGCGCTCTGGTCGTCGGTCCGGGAGGCCCGTCGGGAGGCGGCGTGACATGCGCACCTCGACCCTGGCCATTCGTGCGGGCGGTGTAGCCGCAGTCGCGGGCCTGACCCTCGCCGGCGCGCACGGCGTCGTTGCCCGCGTCGCCTCGACGCCGCCGGTGCAAACCTCCTCGGTGCGCGGGCACCATGCCGCCGCACCGGACGGATCATCGACGTCTACACCCGACAGGACTGCCTGGCTGATCGCCGCGCTTCGCGACGCGCCCGACGGGGCGACCATCCGCGTGCCTCGCGGGCTCTACCTCGGCCCGTTCACGATCGACCGGCCGATCCGCCTCTACGCCGATCCCGGTGCGCACCTTCGCGGCGACGGCCGCACCCATACCGTGGCCATTCGCGCCGCCGACGTCACGCTCGACGGCTTCGAGATCAGCGGCTCGGGCCTCGATCTCAGCCGCGACCAGGCGGCCGTCCACGTGACCGGCCGCGGCGCCGTCATCGTCAACAACACGATTCACGACGCGCTGCACGGCGTCTACGTCCGGCAGGCCGACGGTGCCCGCATCGAGGGCAACACCATCCTCGGCACCGAGACGATCGAGCAGCCCGTCGATCCACTGGCGGTCAAGGGCAAGCCCGCGGAGGGCGAGCTCTGCGAGGTGGAGCTCAATCAGAACCGCCGTGGGAACGGCATTCACATCTGGAACTCGTCGCATCACCTGGTGGCGCGGAACCGCATCCGGCACACCCGCGACGGCATCTACTTCTCCTTCGTCGATCGCAGTGACGTGCGCGACAACGACGTCGAGGGCGTGCGCTACGGCCTCCATTACATGTATTCCGACGAGAACCGGTTCGAGGGCAACGTCTTTCGCAACAACGCCGCCGGCGCCGCCCTGATGTCGTCGCACGACATCGTCCTGCAGGAACAACCAGTTCCTCGCGAACCAGAGCCACCGCTCCTACGGCGTGCTGCTCCAGACCGTGGAGAGCTCGCTGCTCGAGCGCAACCGCATCACCGGCAACACGATCGGCGTGTTCTTCGAGAGCGGGCACGGCAACCGGCTCATCGACAATCAGATCGATCGCAATCACATCGGCATCCACGCTTCCGACAGCTCCGACGGCAACGAGTTCGCCGGCAACCGCTTCGTGGGCAACCTCCACACCGTCGAGACGACCGGCGGCAACCTCACGAGCCGATGGTCGATCGACGGCCGCGGCAACTACTGGGACGATGCGGTCACGCTCGATTTGAATCGGGACGGGATCGGCGACGTCCCGCATCGCGAGCTGGATCTGTTCGGCGCGCTCCGGCGGGACCTCCCGGTCATCGGCCTGCTCGGCGGCAGCCCGGCGGAGCGTCTGTTGCGGTTCGTCCACGCGCGCGTCGCCCTTCCCGGACTCGCCGGGGTGGTCGATCCCGCGCCTCTCATCGCCCGGCCACAGCCATGATTACGCTTACCGGTTTGAGCAAGTCCTATGGAGGCCGCCATGTCCTCGATGGCCTCGATCTCGTCGCGCGCCCAGGCGAGATCACGCTGCTCGTCGGCGCCAACGGATGCGGCAAGACCACGACACTGCGTCACCTGTGCGGGTTGTCGGCGCCCGACGCGGGGAGCATCGCGATCGGCTCGGCCGACCTGATGACCGCGCGGACCGCGGCGCTGGCCCAGTTGTCGTTCCTGCCGCAGTCGCCGCGCTTCCACGCGCGTTTGACCGTGGCCGAGATCCTGGCGTTCTACACGCGGGTGCGCGGTCTGCCGGCGTCGCGCGCCGAGGCGGTCGAACGCCAGTGGGATCTCGTCGACGTGCGCACGCGGCCCACCGGCAAGCTCTCGGGCGGCACGCGCCAGCGCCTTGCGCTCGCGGTGTGGTCGCTGCCCGATGCACCCGTGCTCGTGCTGGATGAGCCCGGCCTGAGCCTGGATCCGCAGTGGCGGCGGGCGCTGCAGACGGAACTGCACGCCGCCGCCCGCCGCGGCTCTACCGTGCTCGTCGCGACGCACCTGCTCGGCGAGTGGAACGGGCAGGCCGATCGCTGTCTCGTGCTCGAGGGCGGCCGCATCGGCCGGGAGCTTCCGCCGGCGCGACTTCTCGAGGCGTTTCCCTTCGCGCGCCGCGAGCTGCGCGCTCGCCTGCGCCATCTGAAAAGAGGAGCACGCCATGTCTTCCCTGATGTCGGCCAGCCCGTGGATCGCGACGATCGACGCCGCCGTCCGCCGCGAGCTCGCCGAGCAGCGGCTCAATCGCTTCCTGCACGTCCACCTGACGCTCTGCGCATCCGCCGGACTGCTGCCGCTGTTCACGCCCGACGCGGCCGGACGCGCCGCGCCCGCCTGGGTGCTGCAGGCGGTGCTGTACTGTCTGTCGCTCTCCTCGCTGTTGCTCGGGTTGAGCGCCGCCCACGGCGACGCCGACGAGTTCCCCATGCTCTTCACCCAGCCGATCACGCGCGAAGCATGGCTCGCCGGCAAGAGTCTCGCGCTCGCCGCCCTGCTGGTGCCGGCCTCGGCGCTGACCGTCGCGCCGGCCGCGCTGCTCGACGGGCTGACGCCGGCGCTGGCGCTCGTCGGCGCCGCAGCCGCGGGGGTCTGCCTGGCGCTGGCGCTGCTCGGTCTCGCCGTCGGGTTCTGGGTGCGCGATCACGTGCGCGGGCTGCTGCTCGCGCTCGGCGCCTGGTTCGTGCTGCTCTTCGGCGTCGATCTGCTGCTGCTCGCGCTGTCAGGCTCGACGTGGGCACAGCAGCATCCCGACGCCTGGGCGCTGCCGCTGATGATGAATCCGCTCTCGGCGCTGCGGGTGACGATGGTGTTCGCGATCGAGCAGACGGCGCCGGCCGGCATCGGCGCCGGTCCGCTCGTCGCCTGGTGGCTCGCGCACGCCGGACTCTGGCTCACCGGCATGGTGGCGACCTGGACCGCGGTGATGTTCGCGGTCAGCGCCGCGGGGGCGAGAGGCCGCCTGGACCTCTGAGGCGTGGTCGCGGCGGATCGCGGCGTCTGCAGGTTGCGCCAGCGCAACGACGCCGATCCCAGGCCGACGTTAGTCTGGTGATCGTTCGCTCGATTGCGAGGATTCGACCATGATGCTGACACCTGACCTGACTGTCGCCGAGATCGCCGCAACGGCGCCGGCCACTATTCCCGTTTTCCAGCACCACCAGATCGACTTTTGCTGCGGCGGCAAAGCGCCGCTGGCCACGGTGTGCCAGGCGCGAGGACTCGATCTCGACACTGTGTTGGCCGAGCTGCGCGCGGCCGTGACCCCGGCCGCCGAGCCGACCAACTGGGCCGAGGCCAGCCTGACCGCGCTGGTCGGCCACATTCAGACGCGGTATCACGAGCCCCTGCGCGTCGAGCTGCCGCGCATCGCCGCGATGCTGGCGAAGGTCGTCAGCCGTCATGGCGACCACCTGCCCACGACGCTGCTGCCCTTGCAGCAGACGTACGAGACACTGCAGGAGGAGCTGCTCGACCATATGACGAAGGAGGATCGCGTCCTCTTTCCGGCGATCGTCGCGCTCGAGAACGGCGACCCTCTGCCCATGCCGGATGCCGGCGCGTGGATTTCGCAGCCAATCGGGGTCATGGAGGCGGAACATGCCGCCGCGGGCGCGGCGCTCGGGCGCATTCGCGACGTGACGGACGGCTTTATTCCTCCGGACTGGGCGTGTCCCACGTTCCGGGGCCTGTATTACGCGCTCGCGCAGCTCGAGACCGACATGCACGTGCACGTCTTCCTCGAGAACCACGTGCTGTTCCCGCGGTCGGCTCGGCTCGCGAAGCGCAAGTGAGGCGCGACGCTTACTTGAGTTTCAAGTACCGGATCCGGGACCGTGAACCCCCAGGTCCTCAGCTGGCGCGCCCAGGTTCCAAGGTTGTCGTTCGTGACGCGGACGACCTCCATCGGCGGGAGGATCTTCGGAACCTCCTGTTTGAGGTGCACCTTCTCGAAGATGCGATGGACCGAGACGTAGCCCCAGTTGTAGGTCGGCAGGGCGAGCAGCACCGGGGCCAGTCCGTTCTGGACGTAGGGGAGCTGCGCCGGCAGCGCACCGACGGCGACGACCTTGACCTTCTTTGGATCCAGGTCCTTCATCAGCCTTAGCGTCGAGAGCGCCCATCCGCCGATCATCGCCCACCCCTGGATCTTCGGGTTGGCGGTCTGTTCGCTGACCACTTCTTCGGCCGCGTCCGTCGGATTTTCGGGATGGTGGAAGGTACCGACGATCGTGATGCCCGGATTCAGCGCGGCTTCCCTCCTGACTCCCTCCACCCGCTTGCGGAGGTTTGGCGCGTCCTTGTTTCCCGCGAGGATCGCCACCAACCCTTTCTTCTGAAGCCGGGCGGCAAGCTCGCGCATCACCTCCTGCCCGAGCTTCTCATCATCCACCCCGTAGAACGCGAAGCGCTTCGACCCGGCCGCATCGCTGTCGAAGGTCATCACCGCCACGCCGCGATCGACGGCCCCGTTGATCGCCGCCGTACATTTCTCGGTGTCGGAGCAGGAAATCAGGATGGCGCTCGCGCGGTCCGAGATGGCCTGGGCGACGGCCGTCGCCTGGAGCTGACCATCTTCGTGGTCCGGCGTCATCCAGACGATCTGGATGGGGACGCCCGACTTCTCGGTGAGCTCCTTGGCCGCCGTCTCGGCGCCCTTCCTCGCCGACAGGAAGACCGGGTTGGTCGTGCTCTTCGCGATCATCGCGATCTTCAGCCCGGGGGCGCGCGCTGGCTCAGCCGTTGTCGCCGGCGCGCCCGGCTGGTCACCGCCGCAGCCGCCGAGCCAGCCCGCCATCAGCATCACAATGACCGCCATCGTCACTCTGCGCTTCATCTGTGCCTCCCGTGAACCGCGGTTCCCGCTGTCCGCAGCATAACGCCATTGGATGCCCTGCGATCCGAGCAACACTCTCGGATAGACTTCACCTCGACCGGTGACGGTTGAAACCTTGGAGCGTTCATATGAAGCGCAGGGAGTTTATCGTCGGGGCCGCGGGCATCGTCGGGGCGGCGGGACTCGGTTTCGGTCAGGGCCAGGCGCCTGGCGCGCCGGCGGGCCAGGCACCGGCGGCCCCGGAAGGGGGCCGAGGCGGTCGTGGAGGCGGCGGACGGGGCGGGCCAGCCAACGTTCCGGCGGCGAAGCTCGCGCGCATCGGGATCATGAGCCTCAATCACGGCAGCATGCTCAAGCTGGCGTGGAACACCAGTCCCAATCCGAATCAAACGCTCGCGCTGATCGACCTGCCGCAGTACTGACATCGACATGTACGGAGTCCACGACCTCGAATTCCAGCACGGCCATCTGGCGCAGGACACGAGAAACCCGGATCCAGCCCTCTTCAAGGAGCTGAAAGCGAAACTCGACGCCGTCGGATCGCGGGCCAATCAGATCAACATCGAGATCGGCACCATGGCGCAGCTGGGGCCCGACGGCAAGGCGGCCGCGCTGGCCGGCGAGGCGCGTGCGACGTGGCTCGAGACGGGAAAGAAATGGGTCGACGTCTCGCCCCTGCTCGGGATCAAACGGCTGATGCTCAACCAGGGCGCGCTCACCGACGATTCCAAGGAGGGGGTCACCTCGCTCTGGAAAGAGTTGCAGGACTACGCCAGGCCCAAGAACATCATCATTTCCGCAGAGACGCGCGGCACCGGGGCGCCGACACCCACCGGCCGGGGCGGCGCGGGCCAGCCGGCGGCGCCCGCCATGCCCCCGCCTCCGGCACCAGCCATGCCGGAACCCGAGCGTCTTCGCTACGTGTGGGGCATCCTCAACGAGTGCATCGAGAAGTCCGGCGGCTATTCCAACCTCGATTTCGGCGGCGCCGGCAGGTTCAAGAACCAGCAGCAGCTTCACGACGCGATCAAAGGCTTGATGAAGCGTTCGGCCGGCAACATGCACATCAAATCGAGCCCGGACTGGGACATCGGCAAGGCGATCGCCTTCGCCGAGTCAATCGGGTATCAAGGCCTTTACACGATCGAGGTGAATCCGGATCCGGCGATTCGCATCGTGTACAACACGATTCTGGCGAACATCGCCTGATGCGGCCTGGCGGGAAGCGGAAGCCCCCTCTTGACCTCCGACAGGTCACCGATCTACGCTCCTCTCGGATCCCGAGAGGTTGACCCATGAACAAGACGCAGTTGCTCCAGGGCACGCTCGATCTCCTGATCCTGCGGATCCTGGATCTGGGCCCCAACCACGGCTGGGGGATCTCGAACCGCTTGCAGCAGATTTCGAAGGACGGCCTCAAGACGAGCCAGGGCTCGCTCTACCCCGCGCTGCATCGTCTCGAGATGCGCGGCGAGGTGAAGTCCGAGATGACCGCGTCGGAGAACAACCGGCGGGCGCGCGTCTACACGATCACGCGGACCGGCCGGAAGCGCCTGAATCACGAGACCGCGACGTGGGAAGCGTTCGCGCTCTCGATGCGGCGGGTCCTGGAGGAGGGCCAGTGATCGCCCGGCTGTTCGCCTCGCTCCGCGGACTTCTCGGTCGGACGCGGATCGAGGCCGAGATCGACGAGGAGCTCCGCGACCACCTCGAGCGCGAGATCGAGGCGCACCGGTTGCGAGGCGTCCCGCCTGAAGAGGCCCGTCGTCTCGCCCTCCGCGATTTGGGAGGGTTGACCCAGACGATTGAATCAACCCGTGACGTCCGCGCGACCTGGTTCGACACGGTGTGGCGCGACGTGAGCTACGCCGCACGTGTGCTGCGGCGCTCGCGGCGGTTCACTGTCACCGCGCTGGCCCTGCTCGTGCTCGGGATTGGCTCGACAACGGCGATTTTCTCGATCGCCCATGCCGTGCTGGTGCGACCGTTGCCCTACCCGGACGCCGAGCGACTGGTCTTCCTGGCCGGGTGGGAAGGTAACGGCGTCGTCTGGCCGAATTTCGAAGGCTGGCGGAGTCGTGCGCGCTCGTTCGAGGGCCTGGCCAGCTCGCTGGCTGACGCGGTCATCGTCAGAAGTGGTCCGATCCCGCGACGGTTCGAGTCGCGAAGCGTCACGTCGAACTTCTTTCGAGTACTCGGGTGTCACGCCGGCCCGGGGTCGGCTCTTCGATGATGCTGACGCGCGCCCGGATGCCGCCGCAGACCGCCGTGGTCAGCCACGCATTCTGGATGCGCGAGCTCGGCGGCGACCCTGCGGCGATCGGCCAGACGATTGTGCTCAACGCAGGCCGTTCACCGTGATCGGCGTGCTGCCGCCAGGCTTTCGTTACATGACGCCGGCGGACGTGTACCTCTTGCTGGAGCCGCAGGTTGCGGCGAATTACCGCGGGATGCAAAGCCGCAATACGCGGACGACTCTGTTCGCCGTCGGCCGGTTGAAGCCAGGCGTCAGCATCACCGCCGCGCGCGCGGAAATGCAGACGATCGCCGAGGCGTTGGCACTGGAATATGGCGTGACCGCCAAGGGCACCGACGTCCATCTCGTCGCGCTCGCCGACCGCGTCGTCGGGGACATGGCGCCGACGCTGACCGTGCTCGCGGGTGCCGTCACGCTGCTTCTGCTCATCGCGTGCGTCAATCTCGCGGGTCTGCTGTTGAACAGGAGCGCCTCGCGCGCCCATGAGTTCAGCATTCGCGCGGCGATCGGCGGCAGCCGGGGGGCCCTGATCCGCCAGCTCTCGATCGAACAGGCGCTCCTCGTCCTCATCGGTGGTGTGCTCGGTGCGGTGGCCGGCGCGGCGATCCTCACCGTTCTCGTCAGTGTGGCGCCGCGCGAGATGCCCCGACTCGACGAGATCCGTCTCGACATCGTGGTGCTCTCGTGGACGACGCTGTTCAGCTGCGCGTGCGCGTTCCTGTTCGGCCTCGTCCCGGCCATCAAAGCGTCCGGCATCAGCGGCCAGGAACTCGTCGTCCGGTCGGGCCGAGGCTCGACGCGCTCGGCAACTGCACTGCGCCAGGCCTTGATGCTGGCCGAGATCGCTGTCGCCATGGTGCTGCTCTCCGGCGCAGCGCTGATGGTGCACACGATGATTCGGCTCGCGCGCGTCGATCCCGGGTTCGATCCACACAATCTGCAGACCGTGATGTTCTCGCTGACGGGTCCCCAGTGGTCCGACGCCAGGAAACAGGTGTTCTACGATGCCGTCGTCGACCGCCTTCGTGCGGTGCCTGGTGTGGAGAACGCCGCGGTCACCTATTCGCTGCCGACTCTCGGCTCGAACTGGTGGCAGCGTGTTCAATTTTCCCGGCAAGACCCAGGAGCATTGGATATCGGTCGGGGAGTTTCCGAATGCCGGCATGGTCCCCGTGACCGCCGGGTATTTCGAAACACTCAGGATCCCGGTGATCAAAGGCCGGTCTTTCAACCGGTCGGACACGCCCGATTCGCTGCCCGTTGCCATTGTCAACAGCAGCGTCGCCAGGAAGTACTGGCCGAATGAGGATCCGACTCGGGAAGCAACTCAGACAGGGATTCCCGACCGAGCCGTTCGGTCCGTGGCGGACCATCGTCGGCGTCGTCGGCGACATCAAGCAGGAAGGCGTCGATCGGGAGACCTCGCCGCAGGTGTTCCTGCCGATCGTCCAGGTGCCCCGCACGACGGTGTTTGCGATTGCGCGCACGCGAGGGACGGTGTCCGCTTCGTCGCTCGAGGCGGCCATCCACGATTTGGACCGCACGGTTCCGGTCTTCAACGACCGGACCGTCGATCAGGTGATGCGGGAGGCGGCGAGTCGCCGACGCATCGCGATGGTCGTGCTCTCCGTCTTCGGCGTCGTCGCGGTTTTTCTCGCGGCGATCGGCGTGTACGGCGTGATCGCGCAAAGCGTGGCCGAACGCCGTCAGGAGATCGGCGTGCGCATGGCGCTCGGCGCGACGAACGATCAGATCCTGCGATTGTTCCTGCAACACGGGCTGATCGTCGTCGCGATTGGGATCGGAGCCGGGATCGGCGGCGCCGTGGCCGCTCGCGAGAGCCTTGCGAGCCTCGTGTTCGGCGTGACCGCGACGGATCCGGTGAGCCTGGGCGCGGTGGCCGCACTGCTCTCAGCAGTCACCTTGATCGCGTGCTATGTCTCGGCGCGGTCCGCCACCCGCGTCGATCCGTTGGAAGCCCTGCGATCGGAGTAGCCGCGAAGGCGGATCAGCGAATGAACCGGTCCACGAAATCGGCTCCGAGGCCGCATGCCTCGTAGTGCCGGCGGCACATCGCGATCTTGCTGAAGACGTCCTCGTACCCAAGCGCGTTCCCGTCGGGATCGACATAGAGCATGATGCCGTTGACCTGGAAGAGCGTAATCATCTCTTCGACGTCCTCCGGCACCACCAGCGTATGTGTCTCGCCGGGCGGCTCGTACACGTAGCCTCCCTGCTCCGCGACCCAGTCGTGCTCCAGATAGTGCCACCGGCCTTTCAGCACGTACCCGTGCACGGGGTTCGTATGACGGTGGCGCGACAGCACGCCGGCGCGCGTCACCTTCAGAAGATTGACCCAGTAGCCCTGCGAGGCCGACAGGCAAAGCGGACGGAACCACACGTTCGGCGCCTGCGGGACCCAGATCCGTTCGTCTGACGGCAGCACCGGCCATACCAGGAGATCGGGCGCCATTTCGGCGGGTTGCGGCTGGCGGTAGGCTACGCGGGCCTCGACATCTGACCCTGCCGGGACTCGGGGCTCGGGCTTCGGGGCTCGGATCTCCGCTGGATCGCCGTCGGCATCACGGGCGGGCATGATTGCTCTCCTCGTTCATTTCGCGGAATAACCGCCGTCGACCACGAGCACGGCGCCGGTGACGAAACGGGCCGCATCGCTCGCCAGGAACAGCGCCGGCCCCACAATGTCGTCCGGCGTGCCCCATCGGCCGAGGGGCGTACGGTCGAGAATCGCACGGTTGCGCGCGGGGTCGGAGCGGGCGGGTGCGGTCATCGGCGTGTCGATCCAGCCCGGCGCGATCGCATTGACCCGGATGCCCTCCTCCGCCCAGGCCACCGCCAGCGACTTCGTGAGTTGGACGACGCCGGCCTTCGATGCGGCATACGCGGGCGACAGCGGCGCGCCGAAGATGGCATGCATCGACGCGATGTTGACGATCGCGCCCTTTGCGCTGGCCAGCGCCGCACGGCACGCTACTGCCATCCGCATCGTCCCGGTCAGGTTGACATCGATGACGCGCATGAACTCTGACGGCTCGTACTCCTGGCGCAGCCGGAGCACGCCGGCGGCGTTGACCAGAACCGCAAGCGCGTCGAGGTTCGCGGCAAATGCGGTGACGGCCGCGGCATCGGTCACGTCCAGCGTCTCCACTCCCTCCGCGGGTGCGCAATCGACGCCGATGGTTCGATAGCCAGCCTGACGGAACGCGGAGAACAGGGCGCGTCCGATGCCGCTCGCGGCGCCGGTGACGAGGGCGGTGGAGTTCACTGTCGACATTCTTTCAACAAATCGCGGCGCCGGCCAGTAGACCGCGAGGCAGTGGGTGTCAGACGGTGAATCGTGAATCCGGCCGCAACAACGTTCACGATTCACCGTCTGACACCCCGGAGCGTCTGACACCCCGGAGTGCCACCCCGGAGCACTGCCTGACACCTCCCGTTCACGATTCACCGTCTGACACCTCGGAGTCTGACACCTCGGAGTCATTCACGATTCACCGTCTGACACCCCGGACACCCGGAAGTCTCAGGGGAGGGGGGCGGGGGGGCACCCGACAATCCGACCTTCCGCTAGAATCAGCCTCCAGATGGCGGTGTCGACCGGCACTCGGCTGGGCCCCTACGAGATTCTGTCGCCGCTCGGTGCCGGTGGAATGGGTGAGGTCTATTGCGCGGCGGACTCACGGCTGAAGCGCCGCGTCGCCGTGAAGATCCTGCCACCGGCGCTGGCGGCCGATCCAGATCGGCTCGCGCGGTTTCAGCGCGAGGCGGAAGTCCTCGCCTCGCTCAATCATCCCCACATCGCGACGATCTTCGGGCTCGAGGACATGACGTCGACTGACGCCGGGCCGGCGGGCGTGAAGGCGCTCGTCATGGAGCTGATCGAGGGCCCGACGCTCGCCGACCGCATCGCGCAGGGACCGATCCCCATGGACGAGGCGCTGTCGATCGCGAAGCAGATCGCCGGAGCGCTGGAGGCGGCGCACGAGCGCGGCATCGTCCATCGCGACCTGAAGCCGGCCAATATCAAGGTCCGCGAGGACGGGACCGTGAAGGTGCTGGACTTCGGACTGGCCAAGCTCGCGGAGCCCGGCGCGGGGGCCGTTCGATCGGACAATCCATCCCAATCCCCGACGCTGACGAATCCCGCAATGACGGGGATGGGCATGATCCTCGGCACGGCGGCATACATGTCGCCCGAGCAGGCGCGGGGGCGTGCCGTGGACAAGCGCACCGACATCTGGGCCTTCGGCGCCGTCCTCTACGAGATGCTGACGGCGAAGCGCGCGTTCGACGGCGAAGACACGACTGAGATCATGGCCGCAGTCGTGAAATCGACGCCGCGCTGGGACGCGCTTCCCGCCGACGTTCCACCGCACGTCGTCACGCTGATCCAGCGCTGCCTCGAGAAGGATCGCAACAGCCGCATCGGTGACATCGCAGTCGCACGGTTTCTTCTGGACGGTCACGCTACGGCCGCGCCCGCCCCGGTGTCTGCGCAGACCACGAGCACTCCGGCACCGCGCTGGCGTCACACGGCGCCGTGGGTGCTCGGTGCGCTGATTGCGGGCGCCGTGATCGGGTGGCTGGTTCCACGGCGACCTGCTCTGCCGGCGTCCACGACACACCTGCAGATGAGCGTAGCGCCTGCCGACCAGCTGGGACGGTCGATCGCATCGGTGCGCCCGGCTCGCACCGCCATGGCCATCTCGCCGGACGGACGCCAGATCGCGTTTGCCGCAATCAAAGGGCCGGCGACGCAGCTGTTCCTCCGCAGCCTCGACCGCGCCGAGGCGACGCCCGTTCCAGGCACCGAGGGCGCCACCGCACCGTTCTTCTCGCCGGATGGCGCCTGGATCGGGTTCCGGGTGGGAAACAACTTCAGGAAAGTACCGCTGGCCGGAGGCGCGCCCGTCACGATTGCGGAAGTGGACGCGGGCGGCGCGAGCTGGGGCGAGAACGAGACGATCTTCCTGGCGGGCACCGACGGTATCTCCAGCGTGCCTTCGAACGGCGGAACGATCTCCGCAATTACCAGACGCGAGGTCGCGAAACGGGAACGCCATCTTCTTCCTCAGGCGCTGCCAGGTGGAAAGGCGATCCTTTTCACGATGCTGACGTCGGGCTGGGAGACGGCGGACATCGTCCTGCACGTGCTCGCCACCGGCGAGCGACGGGTCCTCGTCGAAGGGGGTGCCGACGCACGGTACGTCAGCACAGGCCACATCGCGTATTTGAAATCCGGGACGTTGATGGCCGTCCCCTTCGACCTGCGCTCGCTGCAGGTGACCGGCACACCCGTCGCCGTTGTCGAGGGCGTGATGCAGGGGATCAATGCGCCGAACACCGCCGATGAGACCGGGGCCGGTCAGTTCGGCGTGTCCGCCTCGGGGACGCTGCTCTACGTGACGGGCGGCGTAGGCCGGCCGCTGGAAAGCACATGGGTATGGGTCGACCGGAAAGGCGCGGAACAGCCGCTGAGCGCCATCCCGACGGGCCCGTATCTGTATCCACGTCTGTCTCCGGACGAACAGAAGATCGCCGTGACCGTCAGGCGCGGGGCGCCGGATGTGTGGCTCTACGACGTGATCCGTGGCGCGCCCACCCGGCTGACGTTCGAGGGGGGCACGGGCCCGATCTGGTCTCCGGACGGCAAACGCGTGGCCTACGCCGCGCAGAGAGAGGGCGCGAGCAACCTCCATGTCGTCAATGCGGACGGCAGCGGCCGGCCCGAGCCCCTGGCGCCGAGCCCGTTCGCGCAGATTCCCACATCGTGGACCGCAACAACCAACGAAGTGGCGTTTCTGCAGCGTCCTCAGCTCGAGTCCTATGGGATCTGGATCATGCCGATGGACGGTGGGCCGGGTGTCCGCAAGCCGAAGCTGTTCCTCGAGTCCCGATTCACACTCTCGCACGCTGAGTTCTCGCCGGACGGGAGCTGGATGGCGTACGTCTCCCGGGAATCAGGCGCGCCGGAAGTCTACGTTCAACCCTATCCAGGCCCGGGCGAGAAGATCCGGATTTCGACGACGGGCGGCACCGAGCCGATCTGGACCGCGAAAGGTCGCGAAATCCTGTACCGCGACGAGCGGCAGTTCCTCTCCGCGACGATCCGATCCCTGTCTCCGTTCCGCGTCGACCCGCCTCGCGTCCTGTTCGCCACCAAGGGCCAGTACCGATTCGACATCCCCGCTCCGGAGCTGGAATGTCAGCGCCGATGGAGAGCGCTTCCTCCTTTCGCGTTTCGCGGAGTCGACGGACAAGCCTGTCACCGCGATTCACGTCGTGCTCAACTGGGCCGAGGAGCTGAAGCGCCTCGCTCCGGTGAAGTGACTCCCAGACCCATCATCGCCGTCGAACGTTCACGGTTCGCGCTGTTCTTCCGTATGACAAATCGGGGCGGCGATCAGGGCCCGAGCCTACTGCTCGCTCGGTGCGGCCTGGTACTGTTCGTCCGTGACGTGCTCCATCCACTCCACGGCCTTGCCATCGAGCCGTTCCTGAATCGCGATGTGCGTCATCGCGGTGGTCGGCGAAGCGCCGTGCCAGTGCTTTTCGCCGGGTGCAATCGAGATCACGTCGCCAGGTCGAATCGTTTCGATCGGCCCGCCCCAGCGCTGCGTGCGCCCGCAGCCGGCGGTGACAATCAGGGTCTGGCCGAGCGGGTGGACATGCCACGCCGTCCGCGCACCGGGCTCGAACGTGACGCTTGCCCCCGCTGCTCGCGCAGGATCGGGCGCGCGAAACAGCGGATCGAGCCGCACCGTGCCGGTGAACCACTCCGACGGTCCTTTGTCGGACGGCTGTGAGCCGCTTCGCTTGATGTCCATATCAGCCTCGCTTCAGCGCCCTGTCAGCCGGTCGAGGTGTTCGGGATACCGATTGCCGTGGACCGTGATGCCCGCCGCCGCGTGGTCGATCTCACGGAGCTCCTCGGGCGACAGCGCGAACGCGGTGGCGCCGACGTTCTCTTCGAGTCGATGCAATTTAGTCGTACCGGGAATCGGCACAATCCACAGCTTCTGCGCGAGCAGCCACGCGAGGGCGACCTGCGCCGGCGTCGCGTGCTTGCGCGCCGCAAAGCCGGTCAGCCACTCGACGAAGGCCTGATTCGCCTTGCGGTTCTCCTGTGTGAACCGGGGGACGATGTTGCGGAAATCGGAGCTGTCGAACGTCGTGTTCTCGTCGATCTTGCCCGTCAGGAAACCCTTTCCGAGCGGGCTGAACGGCACGAACCCGATGCCGAGCTCCTCGAGCGCGGCCAATACTTCGCGTTCGGGCTGCCTCCACCACAGCGAATACTCGCTCTGCAGCGCGGCGACTGGCTGGACGGCATGCGCGCGGCGAATCGTCTGCACGCCCGCTTCCGACAGGCCGAAGTGTTTGACCTTCCCTTCCAGGATCAGGTCCTTCACCGCCCCGGCGACCTCCTCAATCGGCACGTCGGGGTCGACCCGATGCTGATAGAAGAGATCGATGGTGTCGACCCCGAGCCGCTTCAGGGACGCCTCTGCGACGCTCCTGATGTGGGTGGGGCGGCTGTCGAGGCCCGCCTGCTTCCCCCCTTCGAACTTGAACCCGAACTTGGTGGCGATCACGACCCAATCGCGGAACGGCGCGAGCGCCTCGCCAACCAGTTCCTCGTTGGTGAACGGCCCATAGGCTTCGGCGGTGTCGAAGAACGTGATGCCGCGGTCGAAGGCCGCGCGAATCAGCGCGAGCCCGGATGGTTTGTCGACCGCGGGCCCGTAGCCGAAGCTGAGTCCCATACAGCCGAGCCCCAGCTCGGATACTTCGAGGCCGCTTCTGCCGAGTCTGCGTTGCTCCATGGATGAATGCTCCTTCTACTCCCCCCAAGATACGCCGGGTCCTTGATATCCTGACCTGACGCGTTCGGACGAACCGGTCAGAAAAGGAAGGGCTTCGTGCGAGGCGAGGACACCAATATCGACGTCGAGCAGGAAATCAGGCAGGTGATGGATGAGTGGCGGCGCCTCACGGCGCAGGGAGACCTCGACGGGCTCCTCGCGCTCACCACCTTCGATGTCGTTTTCCTGACGCCAGGAAATCCCCCGATCCGAAGAAAGGAATTCGCTGAGGGTTTCCGGCAGGTGTCCGCGAAGGCGCGCATCGAATCGACACAGGACGTGCGAGACATCCGCGTCTCCGGGGATATCGCGTACGCATGGTCGGAGCTCTCCGTCGTCCTGACGCCAAACGACGACGCAGGCAGGAAGTGGGAAAACTCGGGCCACGTGCTGTCGGTGTTCCACAGGTCGGCGACGGGGAAATGGCTGCTGGCGCGGGACGCCAATCTCATGACCGGCGCCGGGAAGCCCGATCGGGTATAGCTGACCTTTGATGTTCGAGGGCGTGCCGAACGCCTGCAGGCAACCTTCCGCCGCGACACCCGCCTGGTCAGTGGGTAAAGCTCTCCTGGAATCTCTTCAGGGCGGCCACGGTCAGGCCGGGCTGGCGTACGAAGGTCAGGATCCTCTCCTCGGCCTCGCGCACCTTCATCGCCTGAGCGGCGACACGGTCCGCGACGTTCGAAGGAATCACCAGCAGACCGTTGACGTCGCCATGCAGGAGGTCTCCAGGGCCGACGGCGAGACCGTTGAGCGTGACGTTCACGTCGACGTCGCAGATCACGGGATTGCCGTGCGACACGACGAATCCTGGGCAGAAGTACTGAAAGCCGCCGAGCGCGCGCACTTCGTTGACGTCACGCAGGCCACCGTCCGAGACGCACCCGACTGCGCCGAGCGCCTTCGCGGTCGTCGCCATGACCTCGCCCATGTGGCACGATCGGCTGCGGTCCGGGCCGATGTCCTTGATCACGATCACCGCGGGTTTTGGCGCTCTCTCGACCGCTTCCCACAGTTGCATCAAGCCGCGGTCGCGCCTCGCGGGCGTCGTGCTGTCGGCCGTACACGTGACGGCATAGCCGACGGTCGTTCCCAGCTCCGGAAAGGCGCAGCGCAGCTCCCATCCCGCGAATCCCTCGACCCGTCCGCGGATGTCGAACTGTTCGATGGCGTTGGCGATTGTGGGACTGTCGATCCGTTGCAGCTCAACCAGCTGCGCAGCCGTAAGGTGAGACACTGGGACCTCCGATCTGAGCGGCGTAGGTCCGCTGGTCCTGGCGGACTAGCGGTCTAGAGCGGTCCAGCGGCTACCAGCGCAGGCCCAGCGGCCCAGCGGCCCAGCGGCCCATTGTAATCACCAAAACGTGTGTAGTAGAAACAGCACGCTCACCCATCCCCGCCGCATGGTCGGAGGTCTTCACCGATGCGTTCGCTCCTCGGTCGGCGTTCTTCGGCTCTCAGGCGCTTCCTGCTGATGCTCGCGGTGTGCGGGATGTGGATTCCAGAAACCGCAGCACACCAGACACAAGCCCCAGTGGAGCGAAAGGCCAGTCCGTCGTCGCTGATCGATCTCGAGGGTGCCACGATCGTCACTCCGGCGAACCTGAACGTGCAGGAGCGCACCGCCGTACGCGTCCTGGTCGAAGAGGTCGCCAGGCGTACCAACCTCCGGTTGACGGTAGCCACCACCTGGCCTGCTGAATCGGTACCGGTCATCGCCGTCGGCCCGCTCGCAACGGCGCCGCAGTGGGCCTCGGCGGCGCTGCGGAATGCCGGGGCAGCCGCCGCTCCGGGTCGGGAAGGATTTCGGCTGGCCGTCAGTGCCGGAGGCGGCGCTGCGCCGAGGGTACTCGTGCTGGGTGCCGACTCCCGAGGCGTGCTGTTCGGCGTCGGCCGATTGCTGCGCGAGCTGCGAATGGCTCGCGGGTCGCTGCGGGTGCCGCCGGATCTCTCAATCGTCTCCACGCCGCAGGTCGCGTTGCGCGGGCACCAGCTGGGATACCGCCCGAAGACGAACGCCTACGACGCGTGGGACGTGCCCATGTGGGAACAGTACATCCGGGATCTCGCGATCTTCGGTACGAACGCCATCGAGCTGATCCCCCCGCGATCCGACGATGCGCCGGACAGCCCGCACTTCCCGCTGCCGCAAATCGACATGATGATCGAGATGTCCCGCATCGCCGACGAGTACGGCCAGGATGTCTGGATCTGGTACCCCGCGCTGGACAAGGACTACGGCGATCCGGCACAGGTCGAGTTCGCGCTCAAGGAGTGGGCCGAAGTCTTTGCGAAGCTTCCTCGGATAAATGCGATCTTCGTTCCCGGCGGCGATCCCGGCCACACACAGCCTCGCCATCTGATGGCGCTGCTCGAAAAGCAGGCCGCGAGTCTTCGCAAATATCATCCGAAGGCCGAGATGTGGATGTCGCCGCAGGGCTTCACGAAGGCCTGGATGGACGAGTTCTATACGATCCTCAAGACCGAGCCCGCCTGGCTCGCCGGCCTGGTGTTCGGGCCGCAGGTTCGCGACAGCCTCCCCGTGCTGCGGGCCAACACGCCCAAGCGGTACCGCATCCGGCACTACCCCGACATCACGCACAGCCTCCGCAGCCAGTATCCCGTCCAGGACTGGGACGTGGCGCACGCGCTCACGTCGAACCGCGAACAGATCAACCCGCGGCCGTCCGATGAAGCGCTCATCTTCCGTTCGCTGCTCCCCTACGTCTCCGACTTCATCACCTACTCCGAGGGCGCGAACGACGACGTGAACAAGTTCGTGTGGAGTGGGCTCGGCTGGGATCCCAAGACTGACGTCGTGCAGATACTGCGTGAGTACAGCCGGTATTTCATCGGCGAACGGTACACGGACCTGTTTGCCCAGGGCCTGCTGGCACTGGAGCGGAACTGGCGCGGTCCGCTTGCGGCGAACGCGGGGGTGTACACGACGCTCGAACAATTCCAGGCGATGGAGCGGGCGGCCGCGCCGCGCGATTTGCTGAACTGGCGGTTCCAGCAGGCTCTCTACCGCGCCTATTACGACGCCTACGTGCGCGCGCGGTTGCTGCACGAGACAGCGGCCGAGGAGCGCGCCCTCGAGCGTCTCCGCGCCGCCCGAAGCGGCGAGTCGGTTGCCGCGATTGCGGAGGCACGCCGCCTGCTCGACGAAAGCTCCAACCCGCCGGCCGCCGAATGGCGCCTGCGCGTCTACACGCTCGCCGAAGCGCTCTTTCAGAGCATCCATCAGCAGCTCAGCGTCGAAAGGTACCAAGCGATCGGGGTGGGCCGCGGCGCAACGCTCGACAGCCTCGAGACGCCCTTGAACAACCGGGGCTGGCTGATCGCCCGCTTCGACGAGATCCTCGCACTTGCGACCGAGGAAGAGCGGATGCGCGCCATCGACCGGATCGTCCGCTGGACCGACCCGGGACCAGGCGGGTATTACGACGATCTGGGGAATCCTGTGCAGCAGCCGCACCTCGTCCGCGGTCTGCCGTATGAAGATGACCCCCAACGACTCAAGTCCACGCTGACAGGATTCGGGTATCGCCCGGACTGGCGGATCTCGTGGATGACTCACGCCGAATCGTTCTGGGAGACTCCTCTGCAGATGCGTTATGGCGGCCTCGATCGCACGGCGCAGTATCGCGTCCGCATCGTCTATGCGGGAGACGCGTTCGGTCCTGACATGCTCATCAGGCTTGTCGCCGACGACCAGTACCAGGTCCACCCGCCGATCAGGAAGGAGCTGCCGATCAAGCCCGTGGAATTCGACGTGCCGGTGGAAGCCACGCGGGACGGAGCGCTGACGTTGACGTTCAGCGCACCGCCCGGGATCGGCAGCGCCGGACGAGGCAATCAAATCGCCGAAGTGTGGCTCCTGAGGAAATGATGGACGAGGCTTGGGAGAACCCGGTCAGACGGCGGCTCCGCGAATCGCTGCCGGTGTTCGGCTGCACGATCACGTCCACGAGCCTCGAGCTCGCCGCCCGGGCCGCGAGAGCAGGCTTCCATTTTCTCTGGCTGGAGCTGGAACACTCGCCGGTCACGCTCGAAACCGTGCGGCACGTGGTGCTGGCGACGCGCGGTCTTGCGGCAGTGCCTTTTGCCCGTGTGCCCGCCACCGAAACCTGGCTGGCCAAACGCGTGCTGGACGCAGGCGTTCACGGCGTCATCTTTCCATTCGTCAGCACGCCGGCGCTCGCCCGCACGGCGGCGGACGCATGCCGGTATCCGCCGGCCGGCCGGCGTGGCTCGGGCGCGAGTCTCGCCCTCACGACCTGGCCCGAACCTGACACCTATCTCGACTCGGCGGATCGCAACATCGTCACCGTCGCGATCGTGGAGGAAGCGTCAGCCGTGGAACACGCCGACGCGATTGCCGCCACTCCGGGTGTCGATGTCGTGTTCGTCGGCACGGGCGATTTGTCGTTCTCACTCGGTCTGCGCGGCCAGCAGCATCACCCGCGCGTCGAAGAGGCGGCGGCGACCGTGCTCGCCGCCGCACGGCAGCACGGCAAGGCCGCAGGACGGCCGGCAGGATCGCCCGAAGACACGCGCCGCTACATCGAGCAGGGATTCCTGTTCTTTCAGGCGCCATCGGAGCTCGCGCTCTTCGAAGCCGGCGCGCCGCCACTTTCTTGCGCCACACGGCTCGTCTGAACAGAGCTGAGCGAACGAGCGTCAGCGAGTGAGCCATGTGAGCCGAAGCGGGGATCTCAGGGCCCTGCGGCGCCGTGTAGGGGTTCATCCGGCGGGCGAAGCCCTCGGACTAGAACTGCCACCTCACAGCTAGCCTGCATGATCCGCGGATCCAGGGCGGTCGTGATCCGTCCGAAGTTGCCCGAGTTCTGGGCCGTGACCGGCGTGCCGAGGTTCACCCAGTTGAACACGTTGAACGCCTCGATGCGGACCTGGAGCTCGGTGTGCCGGCCGGTCGCAAAGGCCTTGTGCACTCCAAGATCGACGTTCTTGTATCCCGGGCCGCGCAGGGCATTCCGCGGCGAATTGCCGAAGGTGCCAAGCGCATTCGGCGCGTACACGCTCGTGTCGAACCAGCGGAGCACCTTGTCCTGGTTCGGTCGATCGTCGGGCAGCTCCGGATCGCCCGTGATGTCCGCCCGCTGATTGCCCGTGCCGGTTCGTGCGTTGTCGACGCCGCTCGTCACGCTGAACCCGTTCCCGCTGTGCATCGTGACGATCCCGGCGAGCGTCCAGTCGCTCAGCACGGCGGCGGCCAGCGCGTTGTCGAACCTGCCGGGCAGATTCCAGAGAAACGAGGTGACCCAGCGGTGGCGCCGATCGGAATTCGCGTACCCCCAGTCGAAATCGAGGTCGGAGGGATTGGTCTGAGTGGCGCCCGTCTGTTTGTTCTCGCCGGCATGATCCATGGTCTTCGACAGAGTGTAGCTGCTGAGGACCGTGAACCCACGGGCCATGCGCTTTTCCAGCGTCAGCTGCAGTGCGTTGTAGTCGGAGCGTCCGCTCGATTCGATGCTCACGATGCTGCCGAAGTCGGGAAAGAGCGGACGCCGCTGATTGGTCGTCGCCGTCGTGGCGCCCGCCGCATACACCGCCGGGTTGAGCTCGCGACCCATCGCCAGACGATCGCCATGGGAGCCGGCATAGCCCACTCGCAGCAGGTAGGTCGAGAACAGTTCGCGCTCCACGGTGGCGTTCCACGACTGCAGCCGGCCGTTCCTCAGGTGCTCGTCGTAGCTGAACGCCGTGTGCGGCAGGAAGAACGCCGCGTCCGGCGGGACGTCGAACGGATCCGCCGGAAACGGATTGATCCGTCCGGCATACGGGGTGGCGACGCTGTTGACCGCGTCGCCGGGAAAGCTGACGACCGTCCCGAACGGCCCCTGGTTGGCAGGGCTGTTCGTCGCGATCGTGTTGGGTCGGTCGTAGAACACACCGTACCCGGCGCGCACGCTCGTCCGCCCGTCGCCGAAGGGGTCGTACGCCAGGCTGAATCGCGGTCCGAAGTCGGTCCACGATACGTCGTAACCTCCTTTCGGGCATGCCGGATCGCCCGGGTACACCATACCGGTTGGGGCTTTCACATACACCTGGGACTTCTGGCCGGAGCGGTAGCACGCCAACCGATCGTTGACGTCGGTATACGGGATGAACGGATCCCACCGCAGTCCCAGATTCAGGGTGAGCTGCCGGCTGACGCGGAACGTGTCGTGGGCGAACGCCGCGAAGAAGTGCATGCGCGTGTTCTTGTACTCACCGATGCCCTGCTCGAAGCTCGAGAACTTTCCGAGGAAGAAGTCGGTCAGTGCGTCGCTGGTGAATGGCGCCGCATTCGAGAACGTGAACCGGCCGTTGGCGCGGAAATTGTTGACGATATCGCCCTGCCCGTAGCTGTAATCGACCCCCGCGGCGAGCTCGTGGCTGCCGCGCGTCCAGCGCATCGTATCCACGATCTGGAATTCGTTGCGCAGGAACGTGTTCGTATCGCCGCTGTTGATCCCGAAATAGCCCGAGACGTTGAAAAACCACTGCGGCGTTTCGTCGTTGTAAACGTTGATTCCCAGCGTCGAGTAGTCGGGGGGATAGATCTGGTAGTTCTGATTGTTCGTCCGGTTGTAGGTGATCACCAGCGTGTTGAGCAGCGACGGCGTGAGGATATAGGTGTCGTTGAGCGACACCACGGTGTTCTGCCACGTCCGTCCGAACGCGCTGGTCAGAACGTTGCCGTCCTCCAGAACCGGCGGCGTCGATGCCCGCGAGACCCACAGCCGGCCGTAGACCCGATGGTTGTTCCCGAAGGTGTGGTCGACACGGGTCAGATACTGGTGGTCGTCGGCTTCCGTCGGCTGCTGAAACCGCAGCGTCATCGGGTTGTCCCCGGGACTTGGGTTCGGCAGCGGCAGCCAATCGTTCAGGATTTGAACGGCGGCCGGGCTGAAGAGCGAGGTCGGGATCTGGTTGTTCGCGAAGATCTCGCCGGTAAACGGGTTGCGCAGCTGGCGCGGGATGGCCGAAAAATCCCCGCTCCGCATCGCGGCCGTCGGGACCAGGCTCGATCGCGTGGTTGGACGCCGCCTTTCGTTCGTGCCCTGGTACGAGCCGAAGAAGAAGGTCTTGCTCCGCACGATCGGGCCGCCGATCGTGCCGCCGTATTGAGAGCGCTTCAACCCGTCGTCCACCCCCGGCGTAAAGAAATTGGTGGCGTTGAGCTTGTAATGGCGGAAGTAGCCGAAGCCCAACCCATGAAACTGGTTGGTGCCCGCGCGAGTCACGGCGTTCACGATCGCGCCGACGTTGCGGCCGTACTCCGCGCTGAAGCTGTTGGTCTGGACGCTGAACTCCTGCAGCGCATCCGGGTTCGGCATCGGGTTGGGACCGTTGCTGTAGTGATCGTTGTTGGACCCGCCGTCGAGCACGTAATTGGTGGTGTTGCCGCGCGCGCCGCTCGATGACACCGGCTGCGTCCCCGGGTAGGTCGCACCGGACGTCAAGTCGGAACGATCGGGCAGCACGCCGGCCACGAGCGTCATCAACTGCGTGGCGTTCCGGCCGTTCAGCGGCAGGTTTTCGATGCGCTCCTGATCGACAACGGTCCTCAGCGTACCGCTGGTGGTGTCCACGGTGGTCGCCGTCCCGCTGACGGTCACCGTCTCGGTCACCGCCCCGACCTTCAGCCCGATGTCGAGCCGTACGTCCTCGTTCACCCGAACGGCGAGGTTCGTGCTCCTTGCCGCCTGGAACCCCTGGCGTTCCGAGACGACGGTGTAGCGACCCACCGGCAGACCGCGAAGAACGTACACGCCCTCGTCGTTGCTGACGGCCGTCGTTTCCGCGTTCGTGCCCTCGTGCGTCGCTTTGACCGTCACTCCGGACAGGTCCTCCGCCGGCCGCGTCCCGGATCACACCGGTGATGCCGCCAGTCGTCGTCTGGCCTGCGGCTGTGGACGCCACGCCGCTGGTGATGGTGATCGCCGCCACGGCAATGCGAACTATCCGCCTCATGCGACCTCCTCGAGCGGCAGGCAGGCTTGCCCGCGGCCATACGTACCGCTGCGAGGGCAGTAAAGCGCAGCGGGCATTCCGCGTCAATTGTGGGTTCTCTTCGAGCGGATGACCTCATCAATACGAGGGCACATAGAATGACGTGATGATCAGGATGGCGTTCGCCATGCTGGCCGCGCTCGCGGCCAGCGCGCCCGGTGCCCGGGCTCAGGTCGACACGCAGCCATCATCGCCGGTGTTTACGGGCCACTGGATGCTGACATCGATCAGCCCCCAGCGGCCCGGCTACGACCAGTTCTGGTTCGGATCGGAAGCGACCGTCGCGCAGACCGCAACGACGTTGGTCATTACCCGCGTCGGCCCGCCACCCGGGCGCGAAGCGCGATTTACGTTCGGCGAGGAAAGCCACAACGAGTACGTCGTCAACGGCCGGAAGCTGGTGAGAGATTCGCGCGCGACGCTGAGCCGCGGGACGCTGCTCATCAGCACGGACACCACGCCGCCCGATGGCCAGCGCTGGCTTTCGAACATCCTGCGATGGTCGCTCGATGCCGACGGCACCCTGGTGGTCGGCGACACCGAGATCTGCGGCAAGGGCGAATGTCCGAGCGTGGTGACGACGTTGAAGTTCAGAAAGAAGACTTAGACAACTCCCAAGCTCCAACTCCCAATTCCCAAGGAGTGCTCTTCGGGAGTTGGGGGTGGGAATTGAGGTCGTGCGGGCACCCTCTATCGCCTGCGCTGCCCAATCACATACAACGCCTTATCCGTCCGAATGAAGATCTGCCCGTCCGACACCGCCGGAGAACTGAGCGTGTAGTCCTCGAGATCGTTTTCCGCGATGATGTCGAACTTCGGACCTGCTCGGACGACGCTCGTCAGGCCATCTTCATTGGTGACATAGATCTTGCCGTCGGCGAGGATCGGCGAGCCGGTATACGTCGAAGGGCGCAGCCGCTGTCGTTCGTAGGCCGGGACGCCGGTCCTGGCATCCAGGCACCACATGATGCCGCGGTCGTTGATGACGTAGACGTAGGTGCCGTCGCTCACCGGCGTGGGCACGTCGGGTCCATTCACGAAGCGCCACAGCACATGCGTGCGGCTGACGTCGCCGCGGCCGCCGGCCTTCAGCGCAAGCATGGGCCGTTCGCGCGTCGGCGCGTAGACGATCCCGTCGTGCACGAACGGTGACGCGATGATGCGAAAGATGCCGTCGCCCCCCGGGTTCAGGCCTTCGGCCCGCCAGACCTCGGCGCCGGTCGCGGGATCGTGGCCGGTGACCACGTCGGCGCCCGAGACGACGATCTCGCTCCGTGTGCCGTAGTGAACGACCGTGGGCGTCGTGTATGCATCCGGAGATTCCTGCCGGGCGTTGGTGACGCGTTCGACGCGCCAGACCGTCTTGCCGGTCGCCTTGTCGATCCGCAGCAGGTAGGACGGTTCGGCGGTGTGCGATCCGTGCAGCACCTGCACGTACAGCGAATCTTCGAACAGCAGCGGCGAGGATCCGTAGCCGTAGAGCTGACCGAACAGCCCGTAATCGTGCTGAACATCGCGCGTCCAGCGTTCCCTGCCTTCGAAGTCGAACGCCTTGAGGATACCCGTGCCGGTCATCACCCAGACGTGCGTGCCGTCGGTGACGGGCGACGGCGACGACATGTTCTGTTTCCGTATCTGCCGGTTGCCTGAGGCGATCGCGCGCTTCCAGACGACGTGCCCCTTGTCGCGGTCGACGCACCACAGAAACACCTGCGGGCCCTCGGCGACGTTGAGAAAGACGCGATCGCGCCAGATGACCGGCGTCGATCCGGACCAGGCGGGCAGCGGCAGGGTCCAGGCCAGGCTTTCGGTTTTCGACCAGCGGATGGGCAGATCTGTTTCGCTGCTGGTGCCGTTCAACTGCGGGCCCCGCCACTGGGGCCAGTTGTCCGCCAGCACGTGGGTCGCGGCACAGGCGGCGAGCACGACGGCTATCAGCACGCGATTGGTCATCACAACTGAGTAGCTGGTGAAATCGTTCAGAAACCCCCGACGGCCCGGTCGCATGATCGGCTCGGACGACAGGATAGCCGGAAACACGATCGAGTCATACCGCTGGGCGAACGTCGATGACCGGATGCCTGCTTCGTCCAGCTGCACCCTCGCCATTGATTCACTTCCGCTTGACTCCCAAGTAGAGCAGCCGTATGTTGACCACTAGAGAAGCCAGTGCACGCCGGAAGACGAGCGAATCGTGCACGGCGCCGGTCGATCAGGGATAGGAGGCGCGGCCCATGCGTCGCTTTCTCGAACGCATCTTGAACCTGCTCGGAGTGCGACGCCTGGACCACGACCTCACCCGTGAGATCGATGCACACCTCGCGCTGCTCCAGGAGACCTACGAAGCCCGGGGCCTGCCTCCGGCTGCCGCCCGGCGTGCCGCGCGGCTGGCCTTCGGGGGCGTCGAGCATGCGAAGGAGGGGCATCGGGATGCGCGCTCGTTCCGCTGGATTGAAGACGCCTGGCGGGATGCCGCACACGGGCTTCGGCTGCTGCGGCGCAGCCCCGTGTTCGCCACGACGGCCGCCCTCTCGCTCGCGATCGGGATCGGCGCGAATACCGCGATCTTCACGGTGGCCAATGCGCTGCTCTTTCGCCCGCCTGCTGGCATTACCGATCCATCCGAGCTCGTCGTCATCGGCACGGCTCGCGGCGACGGCGGCGTGAACCCGCTCAGCCACGCGTTGTATCTCGAGATCGCCCGCCGCACGACGTCACTGACGGGCGTGTTCGCAGAAGAGATGTTCCCGCACGTCATGGGTCTGTTGCCGGCCGGGACCGGGACGGCCGAGCCAGTGCTCGGCCGCTACGTCACCCCGAACTTCTTCGGCACGCTCGGCGCGCTCCCGTATCGTGGCCGCGCGTTCGCCGAGGGCGGCGAGGCCGCGGCTGTCCTCGACTACGACTACTGGAGGCGGCGATTCAACGGCGACGACGCGATGGTCGGCCAGGCGCTGCGGCTCAATGGGCGCCCCGTGACCATCGTCGGCATCGCTGCCCCAGACTTTCAGAGCACCGGAATCCAGAAGTGCGATGTGTGGCTTGCCATCGGATCCGGCGACGCATCGACCAGGGCGGTCATGGCCGGCGGTCGCGTGCGCCCGGACGTGGCGTTCGATACCGCAGTCGCGGAACTGAGGGCCGTTGGTGACGCCATCAATCGTGACACGGGTACTTCGGGCGATCAGGCCCGTCCGTTGAACGCGCTCCCATTCACGCGAGCGGGCGGGAACCGGAATGTCGTGCGTGGGTTCTCGGCCGCCCTGATGGTGCTGGTCTCGCTGGTCCTGGCCGTCGCCTGTGCGAACGTCGCCGGCATCATGCTGACCCGGGCGACTGCACGCACGCGAGAGATTGCACTCCGCGCGGCGATTGGCGCCGGGCGATCACGTCTCGTCCGTCAACTGCTCACCGAGACGATCCTGCTCTTTCTCATCAGCGGCCTGCTCGGGATCGGCCTCGCGCGGGTGCTGCTGAATCTGGCCATGCTGATGCTGCCGCCGCTGCCGGCGTCGATCGTGGTGCCGCTGACGCTGGACTGGCGCGTGCTGGTCTTCGCGTTGTCGCTGTCAGTCAGCGCGGCCATCGTATTCGGAGTGCTACCGGCCTTCAAAGGCTCGAAGGCGGACGCGGGTTCATCGCTCAAGGACGGAGTGCGGTCGTCTTCCGGACGCTCGCGGCTCCGGGGTGCTTTCGTTGCCGGCCAGATCGCGGTCAGTGTCCTGCTCGTCGTCCTCGGAGCGACATTCGTCCGCGTCTTGCGCCATGCCGGTGCCGCTGCGCCAGGTTTCGATGCGCGGGGCGTTGAGATCGCGACGCTCGACTCGTCGCCGGCCGGGGAGCCGAAGGCCGGGCCGGCCGCATTCTGGGGGACGGTGGTCGACCGCGTCCGGCAGACGGCGACGGTCGAGAGCGCATCGCTCGCGCGCGTCCCGCCCGGCGGCTTCGAAGGCATTGGCCTTGGCGGCGTGTCTCCGGGGGACCGGCCGGATTCCATCGACCCGTTCGCTCCGGCCTGGAACATCGTCGACACCGCCTACTTCGCGACGCTCCGCATTCCTATCCTCGCCGGCCGGGACTTCAGGTCGAGCGACACAGCCGGGGCGGCGCCGGTGGTCATTGTCAGCGAGGCGCTCGTGCGCAGGTTCTGGCCGGGCCAGCCTGCAATCGGAAAGCCTCTGAGGCTCTCGGTCTTCAACGGCCGGACCCGGCGAACAGAGTCGCGTCTCTCGACGATCGTGGGCGTTGCCGGCAATATCAGGTCGAGCAGCCTGATCGACGGTCTCGCCGAGCCCTATGTCTACCTGCCATTGGCGCAAAGCGATATCGTGGGTCCCGAGATGACCGCCCAGATGTCCATCGTGGCGCGGCGCCGCGGAGAAGCGGGGCTGGCACCGGTGATCGCCACCATCGTCCAGGACGTCGATCCGCGCCTGGTCCTCGCGCGCACGGAATCACTCGCCGATGCGATCGCGCTGGGGTTGACGCCTCAGCGCGTGCTCGCGACCATCAGCGGAGCCATGGGGTTGGTGGCGCTGCTGCTGGCCTCGATGGGCATCTACGGTGTGACGGCGTATTCGGTGGCGCTCAGACGCCGGGAGTTCGCTATTCGTCTCGCGCTGGGGGCCTCGAACGCCCGGGTCGTACAGATGGTGTTCAGGCAGGGCACGTGGCTCGTGGGGGTCGGCCTGGGCATTGGCCTCGCCGTGGCGATCGGCTTCGGGCAAGTCCTGTCGGTCTTCTTCTATGGGCTGCCGGCTGCTCACGTGCCCACTCTCCTCGGAACCGCGCTGCTGTTCATCGCCATTGGCGCGACGGCGACCCTGATACCGGCCGGGCAGGCGGTTCGTGGCGGGTGGAGAAGCGCACTTCAGGACGAGTGATACACCCATTCGTCAGCGGGCAGGCCTCACGTCCGCTTGAAGCCGGCGATACGCCGCCGCGAAATCGATGGGCGCGGCCGAGGGCGTATCGAAAAGCAGCACGTCATACCGCAGTTTCAGCGAGTCGCCCGACTTCACGACCAGCTTGCCGTCTGGCGATGCGGGCAGCGCGCGCTTGCCGAACCCGTTGGCGACGATGACCCCGTAGTCCCGGCTGTGCCACCAGGTCGGATTCGGATTGCGACGCCGATGGGAAGATCGCCACGCCCTGGATGCGCCCGCCGATTTCCCGCGAGTACGCGGCCCAGGCCGCCGGCTTGCCCCAGACCGTCTTCGCGCCGGTGACACCATCGCTGTTGACGACGAGCCCGCCCTTCTGCTCGGTGAGCTCCGTGGCCACGCGCACTCCGAGCCCCATCTCTTCCTGATCGCCGAACACGAGCTCCCGTCCCTCACCCCGAATCTCTGCCTCCCAGGTCAGCACGAATGCGTGATCGCCCGAGGGGGCGATTCCAAGACGCGAGATCAGTGTGGCGAGCGGCGTGGCGTCCGCAGAGACGAGCCGGTTTCGCGTCGCAAAGACGAGCCGCCCCTGCACGAGCGTCGGCTCGGTGATGAACGCCACGTGCTCGATCCGGGCCTTGTTGCGCCAGAAGTCCTCGCCGTTGACGTCACCGAACGCCAGCCAGACGCCCGGATGCATGGTGGCGTGGTCGGCGGCGTCGCCGCGGCGGGAGGATGCGTGCGAGTCACCTGCGCGCCGCTCGGCGCCCGAACGTTCTGGAAATACGGCCGGAGGATCTCGGGATCGGCGAACACGTAGTCCGTGAGGCGGCGGCCCGCGTGAAGAATCGAGAGGCGATCCGGCTGATGCTCCCACGTGAAGCCCGAGCTCGCAGGCGCGCGTTGCGCGGTCTGCGGCGCTCCCGTCGTCCCGGTGGTGCGTCTTCATGAGCCAGGTCACGAGATCCGCCACATCGCGCGGGTTCAGCACGCCGTCATAGGGCGGCATCGGAGATTCATGGATATTCCGGCGGCTGCTGATCGTGCTCTTCTCGATGGCGACCGTCTCGCCGTTCAGCTGCACCATCCTGAGCGTCCGATCCGTCTCCGATTCGAATACTCCAGCGAACCCTTTTCCGTCGCGCGTGGACAACCGTCAGCAGTCCGTAGCCTTCGACGATGATCTGGTTCGGATTCAAGATCGACCGGACGATCGAATCCGCGTCGTCACGTTCTCCGATCGCGCTGAGGTCCGGTCCGATGGCCCGGCCCTCGTCTCCGGCCTGATGGCACGCCGCACATCCCGCCGACTTGAAGAGTCCAGGACCACGCGTCGAGTCCGCCGCCGCGAGCAGCGGGAGCACCTGCGCGACCGTCGTTGGAGTCTCGACTTTTCCCAGGGGCAAGGTGAGAGTCGATTCCCGTTTGCGGTAGGTCCCGGCCATCGTGTTGCCGACTTTCTGGGTTCCGACGAACAGCGCGGCCTTCATAGTGGTGGTGTCGGTCAGGCGGCCGGGACTGCCCGAGCGGGATGCTGAAGTTGGTTCGGAGCCATCGAGCGTGAAGCGCACCGTTGCCGGCTTGATGCCCGGCGTGAGCTTGACCGTCACGGATTCGACGAAGTCGCCCGGTTTCGGAGACACGTCGATGAGCGGGTTGCCGTTTGCCTGGGCCAGCCAGGTCGCTGCGATCTCGGATGTGCCCGCGTCGCGATCCTGCACGAGCGGCTTCACTGCAGCGGGTTCGAGCGCGCGGCTCTCCAGGAGCGCCAGCAGCGCACCACGGCGCACGGCGCCACGCTCGTCTTTCAGCAACGCGCGCAGCTCGTCTGGCGACGCGATCTCGCGGAGCGCCTGCCAGGCGGCGTACTGGATCACGCGATCCTTTTCCTGCGTGAGCAGGCTGCAGATCTGCGGGACGAGGTGGTGCTGGCGCGCCTGAGCGACAGCCTGCACGGCCGCGAACCGCATCCTCGCCTCGGAATCCTGCAGCGCCGTCACGACAGAGCCGGGCAGCTTGCCGGTACGGCGCCGCTTCGCGGATGCGGTGTGCGGCGATCCGGATCGCCTGGATCCTCGCGTTCGGCGACAGGGTCGCACCGGTTCCGGCGAACCACGCGTCGATGGTGGGATCCATCGGCGCGATCCGGCCCAGTGTCCAGAGCGCCCATGTTTCCTGCGACTGCGACAATCCGCCCTGGCGCAGGAGCGCCGTGAGCTCGTCCTTGATCGCCGCTCCGCGTCGCACGAGCTCATCCTGCGCGTCGACGGACCACACGGGCAGGAGCGACCCGAGATCGTCGACCAGTTCTTTGAAGGTCCACTCCGCGAGCGGGCTTGCCGCGCTTTGGCGTGTTCCAGTTGGCCGGCGGCGCGTCGGGCCATGAAATCCGGAAGATTCGCCCTTCGTTGGCCTGCTGCCCGTCCTTCCACACCGCGCCGTATTCCTCTCCCCATCCGCTGACGTAGAGCGCACCGTCTGGCCCGACGACGATGTCGACCGGTTTGAAGAGAGGGCTGGCGGGGGCCGGCGCTCCACTTTCGCGTCCGCCGCCGTAGTCGGCGACCGCCCGGCCGGCACCACCGCCGGCGGCGAAGACCTGCCAGCGCCCGCCTTCCGGCTGGATCAGCGCGCCTTCCCACCGAGGCCGATACACGAACGTCGTCTTTCGGAGCCAGTCGTTGAAGAAGAACACGCCGCGGTACGCCGGCGGCATCTGGGGTGCGTCGTAGTACACGATTCCCGTGCCCGACCCATCGAACACCGGACCGCTGATTGGCGCCGTCGGCGCATGATCGCTGCCCGTCCAGTGATTGCTCCAGACGTGCCCCCAGCCGAAATGCGCGCCGAAGAATGGCATGAACACCCGGTCGCCATCGCTCTGGTCGTTGTCGGTGCCGAGCCAGTTGAAGCCGCTGTCGAACGCGATGTCCCACGGGTTGCGGAATCCGCGGGACACGATCTCCAGGTTGGCGCCCATGTCGTCGCAGCGCAGCACGCCGCCTTCGCGTCCCCAGTTGTCGCGCGGATCCTGATAGGTGGCCTTGTAGTCGCCGCGCTTGAACACCTGCGGCGGCGGAAAGTCCGGCGTGCCCGCGGGCGCGCGAACATCCCAGAGATCCCGGAACGGTTTCGGTGCGACCCGGCCGGGCTGTGTCAGGCCTTTCGAGGTCCCCTGCGTGAAATAGAGCTTTCCGTCCGGCGCCCAGGTGTGTCCGTGATTGGCGTGCTCGAGATTCCCGAGGTCGGTATAGACCTTGACGTACTCGTCCGCCACATCGTCGCCATCGAGGTCGCGGACGACGGTGAGATCGGGCGAGTTGCCGATCCAGAGATCGCGTCCATGCCAGGCCAGTCCCTGGATCGAATTCAGGCCGGAGGCGAACGTCCTGCTCGCATCAGCGACGCCGTCGCCATTCGAATCGATCAGGATCACGACGCTGTCGCCGGGCGTCTCCGGCGTGGGATTCCGATATTGCGGTCCCTGGCCGACGAACAGCCGGCCGCGGCGGTCGAACGCCATCGCAGCCGGATTGCGCACCAGCGGCTCCTGCGCAAAGAGCTTCACCGTGAGGCCTGGCGCGACGGTCGGGAGAACGGGATCAACCGCGGACTGGCCGCGGGCGACCGTCCAGGCCGCGACGACCAGCAGCGGCAGGACGGCCGATGCGTCGAGTGATCGAGTACTTCATGACCGCGTGCCTCACATCGAGCGGGTTCTGTGTTGCCGGTCCGTGGACGCGATGTCTACGAAACCGAGCGATGTGCGAGTCGTGTCCGGGGCCCACCAGATGGCCAACATGCCCAGGCCGTAGATCAGTGCCGCCGCGGTCCCGACGGATGCATAGCTGCCACCGAGGGCGCTGAACAGGAACCCGGCCGTCAGCACTCCGGCCGCCGTTGCGAACCGTCCGACGTTGTACGAGATTCCGCTGCCCGCGGCGCGCACGTGCGTCGGGAAGAGCTCCGGCAGATACAGCGGGAGCCACCCGAAGAAGAGCGTCGCGACGAATCCCTGCGCGAAGACGATCGGAAAAAACGATGGCCGCAGCGGGGCCGTGAGCTGAAACATCGCGATCGTCAACACCATCGAGCCGAGACTGATCAGAAAGTACGACCGGCGCCGCCCCAGCAGGCTGGCGATCTGACCCCCGGCGAAACTGCCAAGGGTTGCGCCAAGCGCCCACCATCCCTGCGTCATCGCCTTGTAGTCCGGCTGGGCAACGCCGCCGATCTGGTCGGCCCACGGGATCATCCACTTGCTCGCGGCCCACGCTCCAATCAGCGGGATCGAGCCGAGCGTGATGCCGATGAGGGTGATCTGCACCAACGGCGCGCGGAACAGCTCACGCGACCGGCATCTCGCGTTTCGTGTCCGTTTCGCTGTTCGCGCGAGTCGAGCCAGGCCGGCGATTCAGGCAGAAACGCCAGGACGAACACGCCCAGCGCCGCCGGCGCTCCCGCGAGCGTGAACAGCCAGCGCCAGGCGTCCTCGGTCACGGACCAGATCTGCGCGATCTGAGAAAGCATGAGGATGCCGGCGTTGATCGCCGCCCCCATCACCCCCGCCACTGCGGGCCTGGCCTTGTCGGGCCAGCATTCCGCCACCAGCGCGACCGCGTTGGGCCAGACGCCGCCGACGCCGAGACCCACCAGGAAACGCAGCACGAGCATCTGGTCCTGCGTGTGGACCCAGGCACCCAGCCCCGCAAACGCCGAATAGAACACGATGCTGATACCCATCGCGCGCGCGCGTCCGATCCGGTCGCCAAGACTCCCGAGCAGGATGCCTCCACACGCGGCGCCAAGCATCAGGGCCGCCGTGAAACGCGCAAACCAGTCCCCACCGAGCGTCGGCGTATATCCGGCGCCGAGCAGATCCTTGGAGACCGACAGCGATGCGAGCGGCATCAGGCCAAGCTCGAAGCCGTCGAACAACAGCCCGCCAAACCCCGCGCACAGGACGAGGATCCGCGTCCGGCGTCGCAGAGAACCGTGAGACAGGCGATCGGCAATCACGGGTGCGCCGGAGGCCGCCGGTGATCGAGTCGCCGGTGAAACGCTCATCTGGGGACGCGGTTGCGGCTCGCCGCCAGGAGGACCTTGATGATTGCGCTGTTGTCGAGCTCTCCGTAGCCCGCGGCCTCTGCCTCCTCGAGCACTCGCACGGTGGGCGGCGCTCAAGGGCATCGGCAACCCGGCGTGCCGGCCGATGTCGACGATCAGGCGCACGTCCTTGAGGTGCTGCGAGAGCCGGGCATCAGGCGCGAAGTCCCCACGGATCATGCGCTCGCCCTTGGTGTCCATGATTCGCGAATACGCGGCGCTGCCCCGCATGACTGCGAGGGACAGCTTCAGATCGAGACCTGCCGATTCAGCGAAGGCCAGTCCTTCGGCCAACGCGGCCCGGTTCAGACCGAGCACGAGGTTGGTCACCAGCTTCATCTTCGCGCCGGTCCCCGCGGGGCCGGTGTGGAATGTCTGGGGCCCAATCAGCGCAAAGATGTCGGCGCACGCCGCGAACGATTCGGCGTCGCCTCCAACCATGAGCGTCGCCGAGCCCGCCCGCACCTGCGCGCTGCTGCCGGAGATCGTCGCGTCCAGATAGACGATGCCCTGTCCACTCAGGGTCTGCGCCAGCTCCTCGGAACTGGCAGGATCCCCGGTCGTCGTATCGATGATAGTCAGACCGCGGCAGAGCGCAGCGCCGGCAGCTTGCATGACGTCGCCGACTTCGCGATGGCTGGGCAGGCTCAACAACACCCGCGAGCAACTGGAGAACACCTCCTGCGCATCGCGCGCGACGTCCCCTCCGCGTTCGCGATGGGCGGTGCGGCGCTCGGCATCGATGTCCCAGCCGATGGCCCGCTGACCGGCTCCGAGCAACCGGTCCGCAAGCGCGCTGCCCATGAGCCCAAGGCCGATCAGGCCGACCGCCGAGTGCCTACCCATATCAACCACGCAATTATTCGCGTCCTTCCTTCGCGCGCAGGGGCGGCTCGACTTCGTAATGCAGCTGCACCACGCCGTCGGTGAACTGGCGGGTCGACAGCAGCTTCAGAGGTACGTGCCGGTGTCGTGGCGCGATCAGGGGTATTCCCTCGCCTATCAGCACGGGAACGACATTGACGATGAACTGATCGATGGCGCCGGCATCGAGGAACGAGGCAATGATGCCGCCGCCGCCCATCAACCAGATGTCCTTGCCGTCGGCCGCGCGCAGCCTGCGCGCGAAAGTCCCAATCGGTTCAGAAATGAATGCCACGGCGTTCGGGGGAACGGTGGCCGCAGCCTGTGCTGAAAACACGTAGATCCTGGTGTTTCCGTCGAACTTCGCCCCGAGAGCAAGGCTCTTCTCGTAGGTCTTCCGTCGCAGGATCTTGGTGTCAATCGACGCCGTGAACTTTCCGATCTCGTAGAAGCCTTCCGGTTTGGGCCGGGATGTCAACCAGCCGATGTCGCCGTCCGGCCGCGCGATGAACCCGTCGGCGCTGGTGCCGGCATAAACGATGATTCTTCGTTTCGGCATCGGGCGCGTAGTCTACGTCAAGGTGTGTTCGCGAATCCAGGAAGGAAACGGCATTCTAACTTCGCTGGGAGTGGAGGAGGTGCCCGCGGTGGGCTCACTTAAGTCTCAGTCGGCGCATTCCGCCCGCAGCAGGTCCCCGATCGAGCCGCGCGATGTGACGCGTGGCGGACCAGGTTGCGGCAGTCCATTCCGGCCGCTCGGGGTCCAATGCGACGTTTCAGGGAGAAACCGGCTAACGACCCTCAACGCTCGACGGCAACGACCCGAAAACCAATGTGATCGGACCGCCTGTGCGATTCATAACGCAGGCGGCAGGCGGAGCGGCAGGCCCACCCGGGCTCGACCCAGGCGCCGCCTCGGCGAACGCGCGAATAGGTCCCGTCGCGGTTGGGCACGCCCTTCGACTGGTCAGAAATCCGGATCGGTCCCGCCCGGCAGCTGCGTGTGGTAGTAATCGCGGCACCATTCCCAGACATTGCCGTGCATGTCCTGGATACCCCACGGATTGGCGGGGTAGCTGCCAGTCCTCCGGGCGCTGCCGCGTGCGCGCACGGCACGATCCTCCGATTCGCCACCGAAGTTGGCCTGATGCTGGCCGAGCGTGTCGCCAAAAGACGTCGCCGTGACCGTGCCGGCGCGGCAGGCGTACTCCCACTGCGCCTCGGTCGGCAGTCTGAACTCCCATCCTGCGGGCAGCGCGCCAGAGCCCTGGAGACGCCGGGTGAGTGCCGAACAGAAGGTCTCGGCTTCATCGAAGTTGATCCAGTAGGCAGGAAACTCGTCGCCCTCGCCGAACTCTGCGGACGGAAGCCTGTCCGGAAATGCGCCGATCACTCGCCGCCACTGTCCCTGGGTCACTTCGTGTTTCGCTGTCCAGAAGCCTTTGGTGAGGACGACCTCCACCTGGACTTCGTCAGGCCGGTGGCCTCGCTCGGTTGGCGGGCTGCCCATCACGAAACGCCCGGGCGGACACCAGCAGAGCCTGATCCCGTCCAGAACCCGTTCTTCGCCGGCCTTGCCTCCTCGAAACGACGACTCCTGTGCCCGGCTGACGGCGACCGCACTGGTCGCGGTGGCGAGATTCTTGAGGAACTCCCGACGGCCCGGCCGCATGATCAGATGCGATTGAATTTCGCGATGGCCTTCTGCAGCGATTTGAACTCGCGAATGAACGGATACATGCCGCGCTCGCGATCGTCGATCGCCTGCGCCTGCTTGAGAACATCCGCGGCGCGTTCCTGCGGCACCACGACCACTCCGTCCTCGTCGGCGACGATGATGTCGCCAGGACGGACGGTCACGCCCGCGCACTCGACCGGGACGTTCCTGGCGACCGTCGCGTAGTGGCCGACGGCCGTTCGCGGCGACTTGGACCGCGCATAGACGGTCAGGCCCATGCGGCGCACGTCCCAGAGATCGCGAATCGCGCCGTCGAGCACCATCCCGGCCATCCCTCGCTCGACCGCCGCCGTGGCCATGAGATTGCCCATCGCCGCGATGTCCAGCGTGCCTTCCATGACGATGACGCCCACTTCACCGGGCTTCGCCTCGTCGATCATCTCGACCGAGTGCTTCGTCGACAGCGCCGGCGTGGCCTCCGCCGCGGGCGCGGGCTTCGCGATCGCGGTCACGGCGCGGCCCACGAGATTCGCTCCGGTCATCAGCTTCATGTCGTAGCGCATCGTGCCGTTCTTGCCGGTGACGAGCTCGACCGCATCCGACACCGATGCCGGATAGGTGCTCTTGAAGCCGGCGATCAGCGGATCGCCTGGAGCCTCCGGGTTCTGCGCCGCGGCGAGCGCGACGATGGCGGCGCCGACGAGCGGCAGCCCAATCACAAGCGAACGAAAAGCACGCCGGCTGTTCATGTCCTAACTCCTTTGGATGTCCCGCGTATAGTAGCCGCCCCGACTCCCGAGCTCCTACCGTCGCGGTTCGCGCGACGACGGACAAGCCGAAGCCCCGAGCCCCCGACTTCTAAATCTCTTCGTCGCTCGACGGGTTACACAGCGGGCGCGGCGCTTCCCATCTCGCACTGAGGCGCGAGACCGCGGGTAAGACGATCAGGCCGGCACCAGCGGCGACTGTCTTGAACGGGAACAACAGGGCGCCGGTTGCCGGGTCGTACCAGTCGGCGGCCGTCCCTGGAAGGACGGCGGCAAAGAGTTCCGGGTACGGGATGAAATGCGGGATGCCAAGCAACGGCTCCCCGCCGCCGAGTCTCAGCAGCAGCGAGACGGCAAACGCCGCCATCGATCCAATCCGGTTCGCCCTGCTGTCGAAGAGCGCGAATACGAGCTGCGGAAACAGCAGGACGAACACCAGATCGCTCGTAAAGAACCAGAGCGCCTGGACGCTGCGGACCTTCAGCGCGAAAGCGGCCGCCGCCGCGCCGAACAACAGGATCGACAGCCGGATGACCCGTGTCATCTGCGCCATCGTCAGCGATGGCCACAACAGACGCTTCAGGCAGTTCCAGCTCAGCATCGAGCCGGCCGACAGGATCGAGGAGCTGAAACTCGACGTCACCGCCCCGACGATCGCCGCCAGTCCAAGCATCCCGACGAGCGGCGGCACCGCGTGAACGAACAACAGCGGCAGCGTTTCAGCCGGATTCGCTTGAAGGCGTGCAAGCGCATCCGCCGGCCAGGGATAGCTGAACGCCGCAATTCCCATGAGCAGCGGCGGCGCGGTGAAGCCGATCGTCAGCAGCCCCGACACGATCGACTGTCCGGCGGCCTTCGCTGGCGACGTGCACGACAGCACGCGCTGGAAGTAGCAGTTCCACGGAATGCCGCCGAGCATGAGCATCAGCGACACGTCCCACCAGGAGACGACCGCGGGCGTGGACCACATCCCACCGCCGGCGAACATCGCCGGCACGATGCCGTGCCCGTCCGGCCTCGCACTGCGCATAGTGCATCCAGCTCTGCTCGAGGCCGCCGGCGCCCTCGAGCGCGAACGGCAGGGCGGCGGCCAGCCCGATCGCCACCAATCCGAGTTGGAAGACGTCCGTATACGCCACCGACCACATCCCGCCGAGCATCGTGTACAGCGGTGGTCACGATGGCGGCCGTGAGGATCGCGGTGGTGAGGTTCATCCCGAGCAGGACATCGAACGCGGATCCGAGGGCGACCAGCAGCTCCGCACTCCAGAACAGCTCGCCCGCGAGAGCCGGCAGGAAAAGAATCGCGGCCCACCGTTTCCCGAAACGCGCCTCGAACGGATCGATGAGCGTGGTGAAGCCATGCCCTCGCATGGTCCGGGCGAAGAAAAGCCCGCCGAGAATCAGGCTGATGCCGAAGCAGAGGCCGCCCTGGATGCCAAGCTGAATAGACGACTTGTACGCCGCTTCGGCGGTGCCGAGCAGGTACCCGCCATCGACCCACGTGGCCGTCATCGTGAGCGCGGCCATCCACAGCGGCATCTGCCGCCCCGCGACGATGAGATCGGCTGCCGTGCCGTTCCTGGCCTTGCGCGACGCCAGCCAGCCCACCACCGTGAAGGCGGCGTACATCGCCACCACGGACACGACCGCGGGCGTCACCGGCACCGTCCGGGCTGTGAAGGGATTCGGGCGCCGGGCATGACGCGTGTATCAGAAACGCGCGCGATTAGGCCAGAGAACAGCCGGGGGTGTCAACCGCCGATCTCGCGTGTGAGGAGAGTTCAGGCGACACTGATTGCAATTCACCGGCATGAGTGCCACCCTACGCGCGCACCTCGCAAAGTCTGCCGGCCACGCCTTCACCAATAGTGAGTGGAGGACGGATAGCCCGTGGACGTCTGACGCGGAGGAAGCGATGCAAGTGGCCACGTCCGATGATCGACACGTTCTCGGTGTCTACCAGGAAGTGTGCAGGAGCTATCACGCGGTGGACGACTTTCGAATGAAGCTCCTGGGGATTCTCCCGGTCACTTCGCTGGTGGGCATTTTCGGCCTCAGCACCAACGCCATCGTCGCGACTGAGGCCCACCACATGGCGAACCGCCTGGCAGGATTCATCGGGACGTTCGCCGCCATCTTCACGGCAGCCCTGTTCATCTACGAGATTCGCGGCATCCTTCGATGTAGCGCTCTGATCCGGAGAGGGCAGAGTCTGGAGACCCGGTTGGGCGTCCACGGACAGTTCTGCGTGTGCGTCGAGGCACACGAGACGAAGAGGCAGGGGTTGTGGCTCGACCGGCTCGGCAGCTTCCTCGATGCCAAGCTCGCCGCCTGCCTGATCTACTCGTCGGTGATGTCCGCGTGGGTCTTCACCGGCCTGCATTTTGGCATGGGTTGGGAAGTGAAGAACTGTGCGCTGACCGCTGGCCTTTTCGGGATCGTCATGGGCATCGCAACGTTTCTGCTGGTGCGCAGGCTCGTGGCGGCATGAGGCGACACGAACGGTCGGGTTCTCTCCGGCGCACTGACACGTCGGCGACCGTCAGCTCCCGGGATGTCTGACGGTCGCCCGCACGTTTTACCGGTCAAGTCTGGCTTTGTCGATTCGGTATCAGGCGTGTGAACAGGACGTCAATTCTTTCGCCGGCCCGGAAGTCGCTTCGTTTCCACTTCGCGCGGCTACGCGCTTCGCAACGAGCGCGCGATGAGCCCCAGCCCGCCGAACAGCAGACCGAGCATCACGATCGTGTTGAACAGGCTGGTCTGGCGGAAGTAGATGTCCATGTTCATGAGGACCCCCGCCAGGATGATCGCGGCTCCGACGCTCGTGAGGAGCCAGCCGACCACCGACCTGCCGTTGTAGAAGAGGAACGCGATCCCGATCAGCAGCGGCAGCAGCGTCAGGCCGAATCCGCCGTACTGCCCGAACCGCCAGAACGACGTCGTGACCTGCACCTGGTTCAGGATCAGATAGCCGCCGACGGCGGCCATGATCAGGCCGGCAAAGAACTGGCCGATGCCGCCGGGCGTCCCGCCTGCCCCTGGCCGTTCACGTGATGAGGTCGACACGGCTGAGAGAATAGCAGTTCGTGCCGCTCCTGTTCCTGCCCCTGCTGATCGTGCTCGCGCTGGCCACCGTTGTGGCGCTGATCCCGCTCTCGCTCGTCCAGCGCTACCGCGTTGGCACCTCGCGACAGCGTGCGCGTGGGTGGCTGGCCACGATCAACCTCACAGGTCTCGCGCTCTCGGCCGTGCTCTTCCTGACAAGCGCGGCGCTCACCACCCTCTGGATTCCCGGTGCCCTGACCTACGCCGCCGGCGGTCTGGGTGCCGGTCTCGTGCTGGGCATCGTCGGCCTGTGGCTGACGCGGTGGGAGGCTTCCACGGATGCCCTTCACTACACCCCAAACCGGCTGCTCGTCCTGGGCATGATGCTGATCGTCGGCTCGAGAGTGCTCTATGGACTCTGGCGGGCATGGGAAAGCTGGAGCGCCGGCCTCCGCGGCGAATCCTGGCTGGTCGACGCCGGAGTCCGGGAGTCGATGGCTGCCGGCGCGGTGGTCCTCGGGTACTGCCTGGCGTACTGGACCGGCGTGCGCCGGCGATACCGGCGCCACGCCGCGCGTCGCCTGCGGAGGATGTGACACGGGCAAAGGATCGCGACCGCTGGAGGGCGTAGACTTCCCCGATGCGCACGCCGATCTGTCTGGTCCCCGCGCTGGCCGTGGCGGTCCTCGCTGCCGGCCCGGCCGCACAATCCAGCCCGCCCGCTCCCGCGAGCACCGAGGCGGCCAACGCCCGCCGCTTCGAGCGCGCGGTGAATGCCTCCCACCGCGTCCTTCAGGCGTGGCTGAACCATGCCGACCCCGAGACGCTGCTGCTGCCCGATTACCCCGCTGTCGATCGAGGCAAGTGGATCTACACGCCGCACAATTCCGGCGCCGATCTCTATCCTTATCTGATCCTGACCGCGCAGCTGACGGCCCGGGACCTCTATGACGGCCGGCTGATGGAGATGCTGCGCAACGAGGTGCGCCACACCACGGTACAGCGATCGATCCCCGGCAATCTCACGCTTGCGGATCACAAAGTCGGGACCGGCGAGCTTCTTCGGCGCCGCCGAGTATGCGAAAGACGGCCTGATCGCGGTCACGGAATACCTCGGTCGCACGCCATGGTTCTATCGGATGGTCGACATGATCGCGGACGCGATGACCGACGCCGCCGTGCCTTCCCGGTTCGGCGCGCTGCCCGCGTCGGACGCCGAGACCAACGGCGACTACCTCCAGGCGCTGGTCCGCCTCGCCACGATGACCGGTGACCGGCGGTTCCTGGACTGGGCCCGGCGGATCGGCGACGCGTACGTCGAAGAAGTCCTGCCCGGCAGCGGCGGCGTTCCGGGCTACAAGTGGGACTTCCAGACCCACTCCGGCGAGCGGCGGCTCCGCTTGCGCGACCACGGCAATGAAACGATTGTCGGCCTGGCCATGTTGTTCGCGCTCGAGCATCAGCTCGGCTCGCCCCGCGCCGAGAGCTATCGTCCGGTGATCCAGCGCATGCTGGATCGCGTGCTCGCATCGGCCAATCCCGACGGCCTGCTGTACAACGAGGTGAACGTCGACACCCTGCAGCCTGTCGAGCGGAACCTGTCTGACAACTGGGGGTACGTGTACGGCGCCGTCTACACCTACTACATGGTCACCGGCGAGACCCGCTACCGCGACGAGGTCCGCCGCGTCCTGCGCGGGCTGCCGAAATACCGCAAGTACGTCTGGGAGCCGCGCAACGTCGCGGCGCTGCCGCTCGGCTCGTTCGACGGATACGCCGACACCATCGAGAGCGCCATCTACCTCGCCGCGCGGGAGCCTGTGCCGGAAGCGCTCGATTGGATCGAATCGGAGATGGACGTGATGCTGGGGATGCAGCGTGCCGACGGCCATCTCGAAGATTGGTACGGGGAGGGCAACTTCAACCGCACCGCGCTGCTCTATGCCTACATGCAGAGCCAGGGGGTCCGCCCCGAGCGGTGGCAGCCAGGCATCGGCGTCGGCGCCACGCGCGACGGCGCGAGGCTCCGACTGCACCTGGCGATGGACGGACCGCGCCGGATCCAGTTCGACTTCGCCCGCCACCGGCGGGTATTGAACTTCGCGCAGAATTACGTGCGCTTGAACGAATTCCCCGAGTGGTTCACCGTCGACGAGAACCACCTCTATCGCCTGCGCGGTGGGCGGACCGAGCACCTCAGGCTGGGCGCCGAATTGATTGCCGGCGTGGTCCTGACCCCGGGCGACTGGGTCGTCGAACCGATCGGAGATCCGCCCTATGCCCGGTGATACACTGCGCCACCAGCCAGTCGATCTCGACACCACAAGAGAGGCGGTCCTATGACCGGGTACAGAGTCCTCGTCATTGGCATGCTCGCGGGCATCCTCGTCGCGTGCGGCACATCGCAGGAGGGGACCAGGAAACCACAGCAGGAGCCACGACCGAAGATTGGCCTGCTGATGGACACGCTCAAAGAAGGCGAACGCTGGCAACGCGACCGCGACCTGTTCCTCGAGCGCGCCAAGGAGCTGCGCGCCGAAGTGCTCGTCGAGTCGGCCGAGGGCGATGCGGCAAAGCAGGAGCAGCTCGCCGAATCGCTGCTCGAACGTGGGGTGCAGGCCCTGGTAGTCGTGCCGCACAACGCCGAAGCCGCCGGCGCGATCGTGGCGGCCGCCAAGAAGCGATCCGTCGGCGTGATCAGCTACGACCGGCTCATCCTCAAGGCTGACATCGATCTCTACTTGTCGTACGACAACCGGATGGTCGGCCAGCAGGAGGCGCAGTTCCTGCGGAACCGGGCGCCGAAGGGAAACTACATCCTGATCGGCGGCGCGCCCACCGATCACAACGCGAAGCTGATTCGTGAGGGGCAGATGGCGGCGCTCGAAGACGCCATCAAGCGCGGCGACATCAAGATCGTCGGCGATCCGTGGGCGGAAGACTGGCAGGCCGGGGCCGCGATGAACCTGACCGAGGCGGCGCTCAAGAAAGCCAACAACCAGGTGGTCGCGGTCGTCGCCTCGAACGACGTGACCGCAGGCGGCGCGATTCAGGCGCTGGAGAAGCTGGGCCTCGCCGGCAAGGTCCTGGTGTCGGGTCAGGACGCCAACCTCGACGCCATTCGTCGAATCGTGGCGGGCACCCAGGCGATGACGGTCTACAAGCCGCTGCGGCCGCTCGCCCGCGAGGCCGCGCAGTCGGCGGTGCAGATGGCCAAGGGTGAGAAGGTCGAGGGCACGTCAACCATCGACAACGGCCTGAAGGAAGTGCAGGCGGTCCTGTGGAATCCGGTCCTCATCCACAAGGACACGATTCCGATCCTGATTAACGACCGGTTCTATACGAAGGAACAGGTGTACGGGGCCGGCACGAAGAAGTGAGAATCAGCGACAGCCGCTGACACTTACAAGAGGTAAGGAGGTTCCTCCTTACCTCCTATCCTCCTGTAGAAGTGCTCTTGACCCGCGGCTGCCGTCCGAAGGGACCTACCGGACCTCGGTCTCCAGCTCGATCTGCAGCGAGCCGCGCAGCGCGTTCGAGATCGGGCACTTGCTCTCCGCCTCGCGGGCGACCTCGTTGAACTGGCCCTTGTCGATGCCCTGCAGGTTCTCCGCGACCACCTTCAGCTTCGAGGTCGTCAGCTTGATCCCCGCGTCGCCTTTGTCGGCCACGATCGTTGCGGTGACGATCGTGTGGCCGATCGAGCCGCCCTTGCGACCGACGGTGGCGTTGAGCGCCATCGCGTAGCACGACGCGTGCGAGGCCGCCATCAGCTCTTCCGGGCTGGTGTTGCCGGCCGGGTCGCCAATCCGCGACGGGAACGACACCGGCAGTGAGAACGCGCCGCTGCCCGCCTTGGCGGTGCCCTTGCCTTCCATGATCGGACCGGTCCAGTCCACTTCTACGCTTCGAGAAAAGGTCGCCATTTCACTGAGCTCCAATCGAAAAACACGTCACTTCTTGTCTTTTGCCGTGACGGCCAGCTGTACGAGCACGCCGATCGCGCCGAGAACGACAGCTGCGGTCGCGTCCCAGGAGGTGTTCGGCATCGGGTCGAGTGGGTAAACGCGATACACCGCCCGGGTGGCCGCCTGTGCCGCGCCGGGATCCCCAGCAGCGCGGCCGCGCCCACCAGCGCTGTCTGCGCACCGCCGAACGCCGTAGCGATGATGATGACATACCGCTGCAGCGCCAGCGCAGCGAGTGCGCCGGCCACGGAGAACAGGATCAGCATCATCACGCCGGGCTCCGACTTGAGCGCGGCGAAGACCATGTGCGCCACCGCCGCGCCGATACCGGCGCCGAGCAGTGCCACGCCCGCGAAATACGCCACGAGCAGAATCAGCGCCCCGATGATTCCGCCGGCGATCCAGCTGACCACCATCCAGAACGTTTGCTCCGTTCCCATGAAGGAGCTCGCGAGCAGCACGCCAAGGATGAATCCGTAGATCGCAAGGACGACCCTGAACACCCGATACCCGGCGAAGCACGCAAGGAGGCCGCCCAGCAGGAGGATGATCGCTGCCGGTGTCTGAAACGTCGCGGGAAGCATGAAGGGCTGATTATATCGGCCACTGTCGTCCGCGGGCTGCGAGCCGCGAGCCCGCGAACCCGCGATCAGACTCTATAACGGGTATTCGTTATCATTGCCCGTGCTCCCCGCTCAGCGCCGTTCGGTCTTCGCCATCGCGACGACCGGTGTTGGCATCCTGCTCCTGATCTGGATCGTCTGGAATGCCGGGCCGCAGCAGATCTGGAGCGACCTTCGGCAGATCGGCTGGGGACTCGCGGCGATCATCGCCATCGCCGGCCTCCGCTTCGCGGTGCGCGCGGCGGCGTGGATCCAGTGCCTCGAGGCGCCGCATGCGCTTCGATTCTCCGACGCGTTCGTGGCCGTCGTCTGCGGCGACGCGCTCGGCAATGCGACCCCGCTCGGGCCGCTGGTGAGCGAGCCCGCGAAGGTCGGGTTCGTCAGGGACCGCGTGCCGCTCGGCGTCGCGTTCACCGCGCTGGCGATCGAAAACCTCTTCTACACGCTGTCGGTTGCCGCCGTGATTGCCGCCGGGACTATCGCGCTGCTGCTGCGCGGTGGGCTCGAGCACGAACTGCTGCTCGCCGCCGAGCTCGGGATCGTGCTGGTGCTGACGATGTATGCGGTGGCGGCGTGGGCGCTGCTCCGGCGGCCTGCGTTGATCAGCCGGACGATCGGCGTCGCGAGCCGGCTCGTGCCCTGGGCGCACCTCGATGCCCGGCTCGAGAAAATCCGCCGGCTCGAGCAGGACATCTACACCTTCGCCAGGCGACGGCCCGGCTCCGCCGCGATGCTGGTTGCGACCGAGCTCACGTTCCACGCGCTCGGGGTTGCCGAAGTCTACCTGACGCTGTGGATGCTGCTCGACCTGGCGCCGCCGCTGGTCACGTCGTTCATCCTCGAGACCGCGAACCGCCTCATCATCGTGCTGTTCAAGTTCGTGCCGATGCAGCAGCCCGGCTTGAACGAGGCAGGAACGGTCCTCGTCGCACAGGCGCTCGGGCTGAGCAAGCAGGTCGCCAGCACGCTGGCGATCGTGCGGCGCGCACGAATGCTGTTCTGGCAGTTCGTCGGCACAGCCCTGCTGATTCGCCACGGCGTGACCACGCGCCGCATCCTGCACGATCGCGAACTGAACGAACAGCGCGTGCATCAGCTCAGTACGCGGTCCACTCGCCCGACCGATTGAGCCGATTCCTCCCTCAACGGCGTCTTGGGCCATAGAACACCCGCACTGCGACTACCTCCAACAAGCCAGTTGGCGGCCTTTCACCCCGTTGTACGACGGTTTTCCCTTGGGAGTTGGATTGTTGGGAGTTGGGAGTTGGGAGTTGATGTTATACCTCCCGCCTACCCTCCATCGCCTTGTGCATGGTGACCTCGTCGGCGTACTCGAGGTCGCTGCCGACCGGCACGCCCATCGCGATGCGGGTCACGCGCACGCCGAGCGGCTTCAGCAGCTTGGCCAGGTAGATCGCGGTCGCCTCGCCTTCGACGTTGGGGTTGGTGGCCAGGATCACTTCCTCGACCGCGCCATTCCCCACGCGTGCCAGGAGCTCACGGATCTTCAGGTCGTCCGGGCCGACCCCATGCAGCGGTGACAGCGCACCCATCAGCACGTGGTAGGTGCCGTGGAAGTCGCGGGTCTTCTCGATCGCGGTGACGTTCTCCGGCTCCTCGACCACGCAGATCAGCCGGTGGTCGCGGCTCGGGTGGGTGCAGAAGTAGCAGGGATCGGAGTCGGTGATGTTGCTGCAGACCGAGCAGTAGGTGACCCGGTCCTTGACGTCGCGCATCGCCTCGATCAGGCGCTCGACTTCTTCCCGCGGCGTTTTCAGGATGTGGAAGGCGAGCCGGCCGGCGCTCTTGGCGCCGATGCCGGGCAGCCGCTGAAGCTGCTCGATCAGCTTCGTGAGCGGATCGGGCCGGCTCATCAGAACAGGCCGGGGATCTTCATGCCGCCCATCATCCCCTGCATCTGCTTCGCCATCGCCTCGTCTGCCTTGCGATGCGCATCGTGGAGCGCCGCAACAATCAGGTCCTGCAGCATCTCGACGTCCTCTTTGGAGACCGCCTCGGGATCGATCTTCAGCGACTGGACCGCCTTGGAGCCGTTGATCACGACCGTGACCATGCCGCCGCCGGCCGTGGCCTCGATGCGCATCTCCTCCATCTGTTTCTGCATGCGCTCCTGCATCTGCTGCGCCTGCTTCATCATGTTCTGAATGTTCATAGTCGCTAGTCCCTAATCGCTAAGCCCGAATCGCTAGTCCTGGTCCCTAGTCCCGCGTCCCGGATCCTGTGTCCCGAGTCGCGAACCCGCGAACCCGCGACCGATTACATCTCTTCCACGTCTTTTATTTCCGCCGCAAACACGTCCAGCATCGCCTGCACGCCGGAATCGGCCATCGCCTGTTCGCGGAGGGCGGCTTTCTTGCCATCCGCCGGGGCAGCGGACTGGCCTGACGCATCGGCGCGGCCGGGCTGATCCGTCGAGACCGTGCCTTCGGCCGGCACCACGGTCATCCTTCTTCCGCCGAGCTGCGTGGCAATCGTCTCGAGGTGCGGCCTCGTCTGCTCGAGCTGCGATCGGAGTGCGCGGTGCTGCGGGGCGAACGTGATCACGACGCGATCGCCGTCGACGTGGATCTTCTGGGCCTGCGCGATCACCGTGCCGTAGAAGAACTTCTTCGCCTTCCTGATCTCTTCGAGGAAGGCGTCCTTGAAGCGATCGGCCGGGACCGGCTCGACGGCCGGCAGCCCTGCCGAGGTCTCGACCGGCTTTCCGGCCGATGGCTTGGCGGGCGGCACGGGCCGGCGGCTCTCAGTCTGGCGGGGCGCGGATGGTGAAGATGGCTGGGACGTCACGGGACGCGACGGGGGGGCCGAGGGAGCCGGGGGACGCGACGGCCCCTGCGATCGGCCGGTTGTCGGCGTGCCTCGATCCAGACCATCGATCAGATCGCTCAGCGGAACCAGCTTGCGCAGGTGGATCCAGCGCAGCAGCGTCATCTCGAGATGAAAACGCGGCTGCATCGAGCTGCGGATCTCCTCCTCGCCCTTGGTCAGCACATCGAACGCCCGCATCAGATCTTCATGCGAGAAGAGCGCGGCCACTTCCTTCAGCTGGTCCTCCTCGCCTTCCGCCGCGATCTCGGGGTCCGAGAGGCGCGACGGGTCGATCGAGATCACGAGCAGGTCGCGGACCAGCCGGCCGAGCTCGCGCAGCACCGTGCGGAGCTCATATCCGCTCTCGACCGCGCGGTCGGTGAGCTGAAACACCGCCGCGGCATCCTCGCGCGCGACGGCCGACGCCATGTCGAGCAGCAGATCGCGCCTGACCAGGCCAAGCACGGTTGCGACGTCTTCAGCGGTGATGCTCGACCCTGCGAACGCGATCACCTGATCGAAGGCGCTCTGCGCATCGCGCATGCTGCCGTCACCGGCTCTCGCAATCGCCATCACCGCGGCATCGGCGATGGTGATGGCCTCCGCGGCCGCGATCGAGCGAATCTGGTCGGCGATCTGCTTCACGCCGATGGTCTTGAGCTCGAAGACCTGCGAGCGCGACTGGATCGTCGGCGGGACCTTGTCGATCTCGGTCGTCGCCATCATGAACACGACGTGCGGCGGCGGCTCTTCGATTGACTTGAGCAGCGCGTCGAAGGCCTGCGTCGACAGCCGGTGGACTTCGTCGATGATGAAGATCTTGTGGCGGTCCCGGGCCGGCGCGGTACCCAGGCTCGTGATGATGACGTCACGAACCTTGTCGACCCCGGTATGCGTCGCGGCGTCGATCTCGAGGACGTCCATGTCGCGTCCTTCGGCGATCTCGACGCAGGCGTCACAGGTGCCGCAGGGGTCGGCGGTCGGCCCCTGCTCGCAGTTGAGGCCGCGCGCCAGGATGCGGGCGGTCGTGGTCTTGCCGACGCCGCGGGGGCCGGCAAACACGAACGACTGCGCGATCCGGTTCGCGCCGATCGCGTTCCGGAGCGTCTGGGTGACGGCGCGCTGGCCGATTACGTCCTCAAAGCGCTGAGGACGCCATTTCCTCGCGAGAACCTTGTAGGACACAGGCGGTGTCTGGGCGTTGTGATGCTGGTGCAGGGATGCAGTTCCGGTCGGGTCCCACCGCGACCCGGAGTCGCCTGCGGCACATTTCAGGGTCTGCTTAGCGCTGCTGCCTTCCGGCCCTGACGCGGTTCGCAGGCTGAGATTGCACAGGGTCCGGATCGCGGTGCGGCCCGCCGGCCATCTCGCGCCGCCCCGTGTTCTCCGATTCGGGGCAGGCGCAAGGAATCAGTGTACTTCGCAATCGGGCTGTTCGCCAGTCGGCACTCGTGTCGGGCGGGTCTTCAGACCCGCCCGGTTTTTGAACCTGCCCATCATTTCGCCGCCACGTAGTGCTTGCGCGCTCGCACCTTCAGGCCGGGCTTCTTCACTTTCACCTCGACCTTGTGGGTCTTGCCATCGAGCTTGCTCGGTTCGAAGCCGAGCGCATACTGACGGTGCAGCTCGTCGGCTACGCGGGCGAAGGTGGCCGAGAGGTCATCTGCACGGGTGAGCTCGAAATATCCGCCGCCAGTCTCTCCCGCGATCGTCGGCAGCCCTGCGTCCGGACGCTGGGTGCCGAGCGGGTTGCCGCCGCCGAAGCCGCCCGAGCCGAAGCCGCCGCTGCGCATGCCGCCGCCCATGGTTGGCGGCGTCCGGCTCTCGAGCCCGATCGCATAGAACATCACGTCCTCGCGCTGCGCCCGCTCCATCACGTCCATCAACGAGAGGTTGTTGGTCTTCAGGTTTCCCGGGTTGTCGGCGCCGTCGGTGAACGCCAGCACGACCCGCCGTCCCTGTTGACCGCTCAAGGCGGTAATGGCCTCGTTGCTCGCGTTCCACAGGGGAGTCGGTCCCACGGGCGGCTCTCCCGATCGGAGGATTCGAACCAGTCCCTCCTGATCGGCGGTGAAGCCCTCGGGCTGAATTTCAACCTTGTCCGAGAAGGTCCCGACTCTCGCCTTGTCGCCCGCCATCAACCGCCGCACGAAGGCCTCGGCGCCGGCGCGCACCAGGCCGTAGTTGGTCTTCATGCTGCCGCTCTTGTCGAGCATCACGACGATCGTGATGGGCTGGATCTCGCTCGCAAACAGCGTCAGCGGCCGGACCTTGCCGTCCTCTTTGACCTCGAAGTCGTCCTGGGTCAGATCCGGGATCAGCCGTCCGCTTTCCTCGCTGACGGTGGCATACACGGCGACGGTGCGCGTCCCGGTCTTAAAAGGCTGCTGCTGCGACCCCTCCTGGCCCGCGAGCCAGGACCCGCTGCAAAGCAGCGCAATCGCGGACGCGACGACCAGCAGGGACAGGCGTGACCGGATCGACTTCATGAGAACCTCTGAAAGCCGGACGCGGCTTCGAGCGTCACGGCCAGTGGCAGGGCAGGCAGTTCCATCATCGCACATCCGCGCATTCTCGGACGCCTTGCTGCTCTATTCGTTAACCTCTCGTTCACGGGACAAATTCCCGAAGAACTCGGCGGCGTCGCGATACTGAAATCCCATCCGCCTCGCGAATCCCGGGTCCTGGCTGCTGGCCCCGACATAGACGCACTGCGAGGGATCGAGACGATGGCGGTGCTGGAAGACCACGCCAAGCCCTGGAAGCGGCTTGCGGCACCAGCAGACCGGCGGACCCGCCGGATGGGGACAGTACTCCACCTCGATCGGAACGCCGAGGGCCTCGCGCAGGCCCGTGAACACGGCATCCGCATCAGCCGGCGTCATCGTGCCCGCGGCGATCTCCGGAATCCACGACAGCCCCAGCACTCTCCACCCTTCGTCCGCATAGCGGCGCAGGGCCGCACCGCGATCGACAGCCGCATCGACATCATCGGCGTTCCGCGGCATCCGCAATCCGGCACGGCTTCGCAGCAGGACCCCGTCGCACCAGACGATCACTGCGCGATCGACCAGCGACGGGTCCTGCTTGCGCTCGAACGCGATGGTCTCGATGCTCGAGAAGCCCTCGGACATCTCAGGCGGCTCCAGCTCACGCTGATAGCGGAACTGGACCGCAGGCGGGAACGCCGCCACGTCTTTACGCGCGGCTGTCTTCATTTCGTCCGGACCGAGCAACCGACCGTATTTCGCAACAATCCGGCTGACCGCGTTGACCTGCGCCTCTTCGAGACTGGTCGATATCCACAGGCACCGCACCGGGAGCCCGCGCCGGTGCGCCGCCTGGATCACCGCGCCCCGTGCTTTCCGCGTCACGTAGGTGTTGTCCAGAACGATGCGGCTGGTCCCGGCGGCGACCGCGCGATCGAGCACCGGCAGCAGCGAGGTCAGAGAGCCGCCGGCCTCGTCCCTGTTGAGTCGGGTGTAGCCGTCGGCCGCGAGCTGTCTGGCCACCGTGCTCTTCCCCGCTCCCGGCAGCCCCATGACGAGCACGATTTCGGGGTCAGATCTCGATTTTTCAGCCTCCCTGGCGATGGCGGGCCTGGGGTCAGATCTCGATTTTTCGGTCTGGCGTCCTGAAAGATCGAGATCTGACCCCGAAGCCACCGCAAATTCGAGATCTGACCCCGGACGGCTTGGAAAATAGAGATCTGACCCCGGGGTTGGAAATCGATCGCGGAGGAGGGCCCGGTCGTCATTAGAAAAGGACAGGCGGGCGGCACGCGCGACCGAGCGCGCTGTCTCGATGCGGGTCGGGCCGGGGATTGGCCAGATCAACGGCGACAGATCGGCCAGCGCCGCCAGCGCGATTTCGGCCGGGGTCGCGCCATGATCCGCGGCCAGCTTCGCGAGAACCGGATCGGTCTCGAGACGACGCCGACGGTCCGGACCGCCGAGTGGGCGGTAGGCCAGCAGCGGGATGCCATGGGTGAAGCAGGTACCTGGACGACTCCACCCAGGACGCTGCCGTCGTTCCACAGGCTCAACTCGACCTGCACCGAAGCGATGTCGGTGATCCGGCGGGCTTCCTCAATCTGCCGGACGGTGACGTTGCACAGCCCCACTGCCTCGACCAGGCCGCGCCGCACCAGCGCGTGCAGGGCGCGGACGCTGGTGGCCAGCGGCACGCGTGGATCCGGCGCGTGAAGCTGGTAGAGCGGAATCCGCTCGAGGCCCAGCGAACGCAGGCTCGCCTCGCACGCTGACGTCAGCGCTCGCGCCCGGCCGTCCGCTTCCCATCGTCCGCCGGGCCGGATCAGACCACCCTTGGTGGCGACGCGAATCCGGGATGCATCCCCCGTCCACGCCGCGAGCGCGCGGGCAATCAGCCGTTCGTTGTGACCGGTTTCGGTGGCGTCGAGACAGTAGGCGTCGGCGGTATCGACGAACGTCACGCCCGCATCGAACGCCGCGTGCAGCACCGCGATGGCCCGGTCATCGTCTCGATCGGCGGCCGTTGAAAGCCGCATGCAGCCGATCGAGACAGGCCGCTGAGACGGCGAACGATTGGCAGGCACCGGGGAATTATCGGTGAGCACGCCGAGCGGTGCGTTGTCGGAGGGAAAGGCAGTCAGCGCGCCAATAACTTGGCTCGCCGTTATTGGCAGGAAGGGCAGGCGGGGGAGGTGAGAACGGTGAAGGTCGGCTCGTCTACAGCGTTTTCATTCTGGGTTTGGGGCCACTACGCGGAAACGACGCTGCGCCCCAGCGCCACTTCGAGCCCGAACTCATGCGGCGACGGCAGCCGCGCGGTGATCGGCACCCGGGCGAGATGAAACGGATCGGTCCCTTTCGGGATCACGCCACCGAAACGGGAACAGCAGCATCGGAATCCGGCGGCTCTGACGATCTCCCGGTTGGAGTCCGCCAGGTTGTCCCGCCGGCCGTAGGGGTAAGCGAAGAGCTGCACCGGGGTTTTCAATTGACGTTCCAGTTCACGGCGGGCCCCGACGATCTCCTGGCGCGCCTGCGATTCGTCGACCCGGCCGAGATCGACGTGAGTCCGAGTATGCGCGCCGATGTCGAAGCCTCGGCGATGGAGGGAGCGCACCTGATCCCACTTCATCCACGGATGGCTCACGTCCGTGGCACGATCCCACCACGGAATGACGTCGCTGCCCATCCATTGCGTCAGGATAAAGAATGTCGCCGGAAGCGACAGTTTCTCGAGCACCGGCGCCGCGTTCTCATAGTTGTCCAGGTACCCGTGGTCGAACGTGATCGCCAGTTCGCGGTTGAGCGTTTGTCGGCGCTCCAGGCGTTCGACCAGATCGAGGAGCGATACCACGCGAAAGTGCTGCCTGAAGAAGCGGCAGTACCCGCTCGAACATCGACACGCTGACCGTGAGACCTTCAGTGTGTCCGATGTCCTGCACGCGATGGAACGCCACCACGACCGCGGCGTTTCGCAGCAGCAGGCTGTCCAGACCGGCCGCGAAGAGCGTCTGACCGAGCAGCCGCTTGATGGGTGGTCTCATGGGGTGTTCAGTGGAAACCCGGCGCTTCGCAGAGCGTGTGCACGATGGGCCCGATCCCCATCACCTGCTCGAAGGCCCGGTCGCGCAGCAGTTGATGCCCGGGACAGACCAGCGAGCCCCGGGCCACGGCCGCGTCGAGCGGGTTGCCTCCGTCAGCCGTCCTCAGCGCAAACGGCTTCTCGGCATAGACGTGCGCCCCGGCGTCCAGCGCGGCCCGCGCCGCGTCGACATGCGCGGAGGGTGGCGTGCACACGTGAACGACATCGGGGCGCACACTCGAAAGAAGCTCCTCCATCGAGCCAAACGCGCGAGTGCCGGCGTCAGCGGCAAATCTCGTCGGCGTCTTCAATCGGGCGAGCGGTTCAGATGCTGTCGCGCCATCTGACCGGCGCCGACGAAAGCGATGCGCAAGGGTGTGGAAGTCACTGGGGTCAGATACTTGCGGCTGTGCGGACCAAGCAGGCTGCCCACGGAACGGCGCTCACCCAATTCAATTTTCCTCCCTCGCTCTGACCCTGACATACGACTGATGCATAATCGTGAGCGCCTCTTCAATCTTCCTCTGTGCCTCCTCTCTGCTCATTCTGAGTCCAGCCACCCTTCTGAGCTTGCGAGCTGCCAGTTCCAGTTCATCTGCGATACTCATCAACGACGATTCCAAAACCTTCATGATTGCGGGACCCACCGTCATGTGTGCCGGGCGTCGGGATTCCAGGTCAGTGAACGTGAGCCGGACCTGATGAGGTACGAACGAACCAATCCAGGCCCGGCTCGCAGCGGGTGACGCGCCCCTCGCAGCGTTCGCGTCTGCTGCGTGGATGAAGATAGTGCGTTGACGAGAGGAGGGAAATCACCCGCAGGTGACTAGTGGGTGTGGCACCCCTCGACTAGCCGACGAGTGCCGACGAGCGGATGAACAACGAATCGAGGGGAGACGAAGGCTCGTCGAGCGCGCGGTCAAGACGCTCCACGCGGTATCGCGCCGGAAGGCAGACGACGTAGTTCCACGTGCGGTGTGACCTTCGGGAGACTGCGCGGCCAGTCATGCCACCTCCTGACGCGCCGGGCCGTTGTCGGCCCGACCGGCCGGGAAGCGGCAAGGCCGATACCAGGTCGACTCACCCCAGACCGCCGGGCTGCGACGTTTCTTTTTTACGTGGCGCGTCGAGAAACGCGGGGCTTCGTGACTCGGCCGGCAGTTCCGCCGATGTCTCGTCCGTCTCGTGCTCCACCGGCTCCACGATGCCGTGTCGGGTCGCAAGCATCGCGAGCTCGAGGCGCGTCGACGCACCTATCTTCGCGAACAGCCGCGTCAGGTGATGCTTGACCGTCTCTTCGCTGACATTGAACCTGCGGGCGATGGCCTTGTTGCAATGGGCGGCGGCGACCATGCCAAGGACCTGGCGCTCGCGCGCGGTCAGCTTCCACGGCAACGGAGACGGGCCCTCGCCGGAGGACTGGATCAACGGACGCATCGTTTCCAGCAGATCGGTCAGGAGCGTCTGACCGATCCAGTACCCGCCCGCCAGCACGCTCATCATGGCCTCGAACAGGACCTCCGTGGTCGTGGTCTTGAGCAGCAGCCCCCGCGCGCCCAGCTGTACCGCCGTCACCAGATCGTCGCGCTCGAACCAGCCCGCCAGCATGATGGTGCGCAGGCTTTCGCGGACCGGCGCGATCTCGCGCAGCGCCTCGAGCCCGGTCAGCCGCGGCATCGACAGGTCGAGCAGCAGCAACGCCGGCTGCGCCGAGCGGACGACGCGGATGGTCTCCTCGCCACTGCCCGCTTCTCCAACCACCTGGAATCCGGGGCCGACGTCGACCCCGTAAACATCCTTGATCACGGAGGGCGGCACGGACAGCAGCTGGCGCAGGCTGGCGCGGAACAGGCACTCGTCATCCGCCAGGACGACGCGGACCGGGCGGTCCGGCGGCCCCTGGCCGGCGGCCACGTTCGCCATCACTCCCTGATCATCCCCGGTCATCTCAGTGAACCTGCCAGTTGCGCGGAACAATCACCGAGTTGAGGGCGGTGCTCAGTTCCTGGAGCGTGAATGGTTTCGCGATCACGGCCTTGAATCCGTAATCGCGGTACTCCGTCAACGTCGGGTCCTGGGCGTAGCCGCTGACGATGATCGCGTTGACGGCCGGATCGATCTCGGTGAGCTCGTCGATCGTCTCCCTGCCGCCCATTCCGCCGGGCACGACGAGATCGAGCATGACCGCGTCGAATGGCTGCCCCCGCTTCAATGCCCGCCGGTAGTGTTCGATGGCGGCGTGGCCGGATTCGGCGACGACCACGTCGTGCCCGAGGTAGTTCAGCATGTTGACGGCCAGCGTCCTCACGGCCGGCTCGTCGTCCATGACGAGAATGCGTCCGGCGCCCCCCTGCTGCGGGACCGTGATCCATTCGGGAGCGGCCGAGACCGACGCCGTGAGCAGCGCCGGCAGGCTGACCTCGATGGTCGTGCCGCATCCGAGCTTCGATTCGACCGTCACGAACCCGCCGTGGTTCTTGACAATCGAATGCGAGGTCGCGAGGCCGAGGCCGCTGCCCTTCTGCTTGGTGCTGAAATACGGGTCGAAGATGCTGCCGAGGTTCTCGTCGGGAATGCCGATGCCGGTGTCGGTCACCGACACGCGCACGTAAGGGCCGGCTTCCACCGGCAGCGCGTACTCGAAGCGCTTTGCGGACTCGAGCGCGTTGGTCGCGATGACCTGGATGACGCCGCCGTTGGGCATGGCCTGCTGCGCGTTGATGAGTACGTTGCTGAATACCTGGGTGATCTGCGCGGGATCGGCATGGATGGCCCACAAATCCGGATCGATTCGGAACGTGCAGGTCACCGGCGTTCCTCGCAGCGCCAGGCTGGCACAGTCATGGAGGATCTTCGGGAGGGCAATGGTCTTCTTGGCCGGCACCCCGCCCTTCGAGAACGTGAGCAGCTGCCACGTCAGCTGCCTGGCATGCATGCAGGCCTTCTCGGCCTCGGAAAGAGCCAGTGCCGCTGCGCCGGTCGGGGGCATCGAGACGCGCGCCATCGACACGTTGCCCATGATCGCCATCAGGATGTTGTTGAAGTCGTGTGCGATGCCTCCCGCCAGGAGCCCGAGTGAGGCGAGCTTGCCGGCGCGCGCGCGCTCTTCCTGCGCCTTGAGCGCGTCGCTGATGTCGCGGAACGCCACCACCATCCCGATCGGGTGCCCGGCGGCATCACGGAGCGGCGCCGAGATCTCTTCAATCGGCCGTTCCGAGAGGTCGCGGGCGGCAAGCACGGTGCAGCGCGCGACGGGCGAGCTCCCGGCGTCCTCCAGGAGCGCGGGGAAGACGCTGGCGCACGGTTGCCGCGTCTGCGGATCGAAACTGCGGAACACGGAGGCGATCGGCCTGCCGATCGCCTCCTCGTGCGTCCAGCCCGTCATCCGCTCCGCCATGTTGTTGATCAGGAGGATGGTGCCGCCCAGGTCGGTCGTAATGACGCCGTCGCCGATGCTTCGAAGCGTCACCGTGAGGCGCTCGGTCTCGGCCGCCAGCGCCTGTTCGGCGCGCCTGGCCTGGAGCAGCGCTTCGACGGCTTCCGCATGGAGCCGGCGCGTTTCTTCCATGTGGCGCTGTTGATCGCGGATCCGTCCGAGGAAGACGTGATAGGTCCGGTAGGTCAGGTACACCGGCGCCACCATCATCATCGCCAGCCAGTGATGACCGTGCTGCGTAACCAGCGCCGCCACCGCTCCCGCGGCGCCGGCGACCATGAAACTCGGCGCGCTCCAGAGGAAGTTCTCGTTCCAGACCCGCCAGATCCGCTGCCGGCCCGACAGCGCGATGACGATGGCGAAGATGCTGCTGTTGACGAGGAAATACGTGATGATCGCGGCGACCACGGCCTTGGGGAGCGTCGTGAGCATGGCCGCGCTCGCGTACCCGCCGAGGCCTGCGTATACGGCCCCGGTCGTCTGGATCGTGATGGCTTCCGCCGCAAGGTTGAACGCCGTGCGGTACGGCGGATACCGCCGCTGCACGCGGAACGTGCACTGCGTCCAGACGCCGGCCAGCGCCACGAGCATCGCCTCGTTCGGCCCGATGAGCATCAGCGCCATCAGATCGGCGGCGTACGAGACCGAGAGCGTGCAGGTGCTGTTGAGCGACAACGGCAGGAGGACCTTCCACGTCGACGTCAGGCAGGACAGCGCCGTCAGCGCGGCGAAGGCGAGCGGGTCGGCAATGCGGGTCGGAACAAACCACGCGGTCACCAGGATCCCGCCCGCGATGATCGCCGCGACATACGTGCGCGCCGGAGCCGGCAGCGCCCAGTAGCTGGCGCTGTCGCCGGCCGACGAGCCGCCGGCAACATAGCGACCGGCGCGCACCAGTAACTGCGCGATGCCAACCCGGCCGAGACAGCTGGTCATCGGGCTACTCCTGCCATATCACCGGCGTGCAGCTGGGATCCCCGCAGCTCGTGCCCCAGACGAGCGTGTCCCCCGAATCGCTGGTGCCCCACACGAGGGTGTCCTGGTTGCTGGTTCCATAGACGTAGTTGGCGGCGGGATCCGGCTCCTGGCCGGGTGGCGCCTGCCAGGTCTGCCCGGCGCAGTCCGCTCCCCCGCAGCTCTGCCCCCACACCACGTTCGTGGAGCGGCCACGATCCCAGAGCACGCTTTCGCAGTTGGCGTCCACGCAGCTGCTCTCCCACGCGATCCAGCGGCCGTCGGCGTCACACGACTCCGTCGAACAGGTGATTCCCCACCGAACCGCCTGCCCCGTCGGCGTCGTGGGCGCGCCCCAGACCACATCGGGGGCCCAGGCGCTGGCGCAGCCTCCAGATATCCGGACGCGACGCGCTGGTTGCCCCAGTCGAGCGCACGGCCCCAGCCAGGGGTCGAGGGGTAGGGCACGGTCGACGGGGACGCGAGGAATCGGGTGAGCTCGATCGCGCCGCGAGCGTTGAGAAAGCCCGCGCCCTGGGTCATCACGTCGTACTCGGCGTGCGCTTCGGCGGTGTACTGAAGAATCGCCTTGATCGCGTTGGGCGTGAGAGAGGGGTTGGCCTGCAGCATCAGCGCGACGGTTCCGGCCACGACCGGCGCGGCCTGGCTCGTGCCGGACAGACTGAGATAGGGCGGGTAGCTCGTCGGCTCGGTGCCGTTCATCAGATACGGCGACTTGGTCGTGAACATCGCGCTGTCCGGATCGCTGAGCGATTCGATGCCGACACCGGGCGCGACCAGGTCGGGTTTCGCCGCGCGATCGAATGCCGTCGGACCCCTCGAGCTGAAGTCCGCAACGGTGTCGTCGTTCCGATCGGTCGTTCCCATGTGGCTCGACGCGCCGACCGTCAGCACCCACGGCGCGTTGCCGGGTGCGGCAATCGCTCCATATTGCGTGCGTCCATCGGGCCTCCGGCCCGCGTTGCCAGCCGCTGCCACCACGACGATGCCCTGTTCGACCGCGCGCCTCGACGCCTCGGCCAGGAAGTCGGTGGTATAGGACTCGGAGACACCGGCCCCGACTGACACATTGATCACCCGGACGTTGAATTCGTGCCGGTGCTGGATGACGTACTCGAACGCGGCGATGACGTCGCTGATCCGTCCGCGTCCGGAGCCATCGAGAACTTTCAGGACCAGCAGGCGTACGCCGGGCGCAATGCCGGTGCGCGCGCCGCCCGAGTCGTAGCCATTCCCGGCGATGATGCCCGCGACGTGGGTCCCGTGCCCGTAATCGTCGTAAGGCGCCGGTTGTCCGTTCAGCAGATCCACGAATTGATCGACCCGCTGCGAGCCCGGGATGCCGGACTGCATCAGATCGTCGTGCCAGTCGGTGATGCCGGAATCGATCACCGCCACCCCGACCCCGCGGCCGTCGTAACCGAACTGCCGACGTGCCACCGCCGTACCGATCGTCGCGTCGGTCCGAGCATCGGTGCCGATGACAATCCGATCGAGCGCAATGCGGCGAACGAGCACATTACTCGCGAGAGCAGCCAGCGATACGTTCGGCACTTCGGCGGCGACCGCATTGATGAGGCTCAATTGCCGGCCCGGAGTTCCTCCGACCTGCTGGATGAGCGCAATCACCCCGGCCACTGTCGAAGGGCTCACGGCACGGACGATCACCCGCGACCGGCCGGTCAGGTTCAGCCGCAATTGCAGCGGCAGATCGATGGCACCAGTTGGAATGATCGAGAGCGGTGAAAGTGGCGCGCGGCGGCAGTTGCGGCAAACCGATGGCGTGGACAGGCCCGCCGGCTGGCAGCACGACGCAGAACAGCAACGTCAGCAGATATTTCCCGACCCCTGAGGCCATTCCACCCTCCCAGTGCCTCAACTGCGAAAACGGAAACCATGGAGGGTCTCTGGCGCATGATCGTGCCGCGCGGGACAGCCGCGGGAATCAACCGCCGGCGACCCTCAGCGCCTTCGGCCGATCCATGCCGTTGCTCGTGCCTGGGCGAACTGCGTTCCCAGCACACGAATGTTGCTGCGACCTGTCCACCACTGCGATCGCCCGAAAGGAGCCGTCGTCATGGCACCATCGGGTTAGATTCCGATTCACCTGCCCGCCGAACTGATCCGTGGCGGTTCGCGAACCATGGCGAGTTCCAGGCGCTGGAGTTACCAGCAGCCTCCCTTCCGAAACCGACGACGAGCAACAGGCTCCCGAAAAAGCAAATCGCGAGCCTGCACCACGCGTTGGGTATCGCGTCTCCCTAAAGCGTGGCGCTGAAGGCAGTTCGACAAATCAGACAACACTCGGAGCGAAATCCGGCACGAAGAAGGTTGGTGCAGACGGAGGGAAGTGGAAGCGATCGACACTCCCTAGACGGACCAGCAGGAAGTGATATCGGAAGATGCGAGGCTCAGACGCCTCCGACCAGCCGATGATGCGCCGCGAACAGCGCCAGCTCGACCCGGTTTGATGCCCCCAGCTTGTTGAAGATGTGCGTCACGTGGGACTTGACGGTGTTCTCGCTGATATTGACCCGCTCGGCAATTTCCTTATTTGTGAAGCCGGCGACCACCTCGCGCAGGACCTGAAGCTCCCGGCGCGTGAGGCCGAATGCCTTCGTCCGCCGCTGCGCGGTTTCCAGCTTCTTCAAGCTCGGCAGGGTACCAGACACAGGCTCCCGTCCGACCCAGCACTGGTCGGCCATCACGCTGCGGATGCAGTTGATGAGCACGTCAAGGGCAGAATCGGTAAGGACGATTCCGCGCGCGCCGAGTTGCAACGACCGTAGCACGGCCGGCGTGTCGACCGTATCGGTCAGAACGATCGCGCGGACGTTGCTGCCGGTATCGACCAGCTGCTGCAGCATCTCCACGCCGCGCGAGAGGGAGCTTGCGAGACCGAGGAGCAGGATGTCGGGCTGGAGACTGGTGACGAGCGCAACGCCGGATTGCCCGGCGCTGCTTTCGCCCTCGATGACGAAGCCCTCTTCCCTTTCGAGCAGGCGGCGCAGGCCGTCCCGGAAGATCGGGTGATCCCCCACGATGACGATGCGGACTGGGGTTGTGCCTGGCACCGGCGTCGCTGCGCTCGCTGCCGCCCCGTCGCTGTGATTCCTCACGGGTTCCAGCTACCCATTGTCGAGTCGCTACCTCTATCACGAACCCGTCGGCAGGTTCAAGAAAGGCGGCGCATCCCGTCCCTTCCTTCGGACCATTCAAGCGGCGCACCAGCACAGGCGGCAACGCGCTGTTCCATATATCCGGCACGGACCGATTCGGCGCCTGAGGACGGGAAGGCGGTCAGCGCGCCAGCTCGAGATGCCAGCCGCCGAAGTCTTTGACCGACGCACACGCCGGAGTGCCGTCCCGTCCCGTGCCTTGAACTCGAGCCTCGAGCACTGCAGCTTTTGCGGCGGACGCGCGACGGATCATGTCCGGCGTGATCCCCTTCAACGGGATCTTCAGGCGGCGGCTCCAGGGCGTGTCGGCCTGCCCCGCAAAAGCCCCGATGCCGATGTAGACGAATCGTCCGCCGGCCGGTCCCTGGATGAAAGGACCTCGAAAATCAGTCGAGGAGCCGGCTGTCCTGGCGCCAACCGTGAACTCGAACCGCAGATCGGACCCGTCCGATCGCTGTGTCTGCACGGTCTCCGAAGCCGACCCGCGCCCCTTTTGCAGGGCGTAGTCAACGCCGGGAGGCGGCGTTTCGAGAACGATCCGGCAGTTCATCACCGTATCCATGTCCGTTGTATGGTACGCGCGCGGCGCCTAAACCAATGAATGCCCGGCGCCGTCTAAGGCGGCACCATGGCTCTCGACGATCTGCTCCAGGACCTCCGCTACACCGCCCGGACGCTGCGGCGCGACGCCGGCTTCACCACCTTCGCCGTGCTGATCGCCGGCCTCGGCATCGGCGCCAGCGCGACCGTGTTCAGCGTGGTCCATACGCTGCTGCTGCGGCCGCTGCCGTTCGCCGAGCCGCAGCGATTGGTGTGGATCGCCAATCGCGACACCAGCGGACTGTCCGGGCAGACCACGCAGGTCGGGCACATGCTGGACCTGCGCGAGCGCACGAAGTCGATGTCGGCGATCGCCGGCTACTTCGCGTTTTACGGCGTCGGGGACAACCTGCTGAGCGGCAGCGGCGAGCCGGAACGCCTGAGCGGCGTGCCGGTGTCGGACAACTTCTTCGACGTGCTCGGCGTGAAGCCGCAGATCGGCCGGGTCTTCAACGCGGAGGAGTGCAAGTGGAACGGGCCCAAGGCGGTGATGCTCGGGCACGGGCTCTGGCAGCGGCGGTTCAACTCGAATCCCTCGATCGTCGGCACCTCCCTGATCCTCAACGACGAGCCCCATCTGGTCGTGGGTGTGCTGCCGGCGTCGTTCGACTTCGCGTCGGTGTTCGCACCGGGCAGCCACTTCGACCTCTACTTTCCGTTCCCGCTCAGCCAGGAAACGAATCGCTGGGGGAACACGATGGCGATGATCGGACGGCTCCAGCCCGGAGTGTCGGTCGAGCAGGCGCGGGCGGAAATCAGGACGGTCGCCGGGCAAATCGTCGCCGAGCATCCGGAACGCAATGGTTTCCAGGGAAACGTGAAGCCGCTTGCCGAGCAGGTCAGCGGTCGCGTCCGCCTGGCGGTCTGGGTCCTCGCGGGCGCCGTGGGCATGGTGATGCTGATTGTCTGTGCCAATCTCTCGAACCTGCTGCTCGCACGGACCGCGACCAGGCACAAGGAGGTGGCCATTCGCACCGCCCTCGGCGCCGGCCGCCGTCGTCTGCTGGCACAGCTCCTGACCGAGGGGATCGTACTGTCGTGCAGCGGCGCGCTGCTCGGCCTGCTGCTGGCCGTTGCGGGCACGCGCGGGCTGGCGCGGCTGGACGCGGTCAGCATTCCGCTGCTCCACGATGTTCACACCGACGGCACCGCGTTGGCGTTCACCCTCGCGGTTGCCATTCTGACCGGCATCGTGTTCGGGCTGGCACCAGCGGTCCAGCTGCGCGGCACGGCACTCACCAGTGCCCTCAACGATGCCGCGCGCGGATCCACCGAAGGGCGGCAGCGTGCCTGGATCCGGAATGCGCTCGTCGTCGCGGAAGTCGCGTTCGCCTGCGTCCTCGTGGTCGGAGCCGGGCTCCTGATTCGCAGCCTGATCCGCGTGCTCGATGTGGAGATGGGATTCCAGCCGGCCCGGGCCATGACCATCCGGGTCGATCCCGACAGCCGGTACTCGTCGCGTGAGCAGCGGATTACTTACTTCGACGAGGTCCTGCGTCGCGTCAAGGAGCTTCCGGGCGTCGAGGCCGCGGGGATCACCGACGCGCTCCCGCTGGGACGCAATCGCACCTGGGGAGCTCCGGCCAAGGGCGCGACCTACGAGCGCGGCAAGTTCCCGTTCGCGTTTCCCCGAATCGTCAGCGACGGATATCCCGCGGCGATGGGAATTCCGCTGATCGCCGGCCGCGACATCGCTCCAAGCGACACGACGACGAGCGAGCCGGTCATCGTCGTCAACGACACGATGGCGCGAGCGCTCTGGCCGGGACAGGATCCGATCGGCAAGTACGTGCTCGGCGCATGTGCGAAGGAACGGCGTGTGGTTGGCGTGATCGGCGATGTCCGCCATCTCGCGCTCGAGCAGAGCTCCGGCAACGAGATGTACATCCCGATGCGGCAATGCGGCGACCAGCCGTCCGCCGATCTGGTGATTCGGTCCACGCTGCCGGCACCACAGCTCGCGATGTCCATCCGCGCGAAGCTGCAGCCGCTGGCCGCCAATCTTCCCGGGAACGATTTCCGGACGCTGCAGCAAATCGTCGATCGGTCGGTATCGCCGCGGCGCTTCCTGGTGATGCTGCTTGGCGCCTTCGCCGCCTTCGCGCTGGTGCTGGCGTCGCTCGGCATCTACGGGCTGATCTCGTACTCGGTGAATCAGCGCACCCAGGAAATCGGGATTCGGATGGCGCTTGGCGCCTCCGCGCGCGACGTGCAGGGGGAATCATCAGGCAGACGCTGAAGCTCGCGGCGATCGGCATGGCGCTCGGCACGATCGCGTCGTGGATCATGGCGCAGAGCGCCGCGGGCCTGCTGTTCGGCATCACGGCGCGCGACCCCGGCACCTTCTTCGCGATGCTCCTGGTGCTCACGATCGTGGCGATCGTCGCGGGCTACCTGCCCGCGCGCCGGGCGTCACGGATCGATCCGATGGTCGCGCTGAGGGCGGAGTAGGCCGTCCCGGCCTACCGGCCCGGGACCTCGGCCACCGCCCGAGCCATCGCGGCAAGACTGACCTCGACATCATGATCGGTCGTCGCCCACGACGACACGCTGATCCGCATGGCGGTGCGGCCCTGCCATTCGGTTCCGCCGCACCAGCAGGTGCCGTCCTGCTGAACGCGGGCGATGACTGCCCGCGTGAATTCTGGAGTCCCGAACGACACGAGCACCTGGTTGAGGACCACGTCGTTCAGGATCTCGTGGCCGGCATCGCGAAGGCCGTCCGCGAACCTTCGCGCGTGTGCGCAGGTCCGATCAATGAGATCGGCCAGCCCACGCTTGCCGAGGGAGCTCAGCGCGGCCCAGAGTTCGACCCCGTGCGCGCGGCGCGAGAGCTCGGGCGTGAACTGTGACGGTTCGCGAGCCTCCGTGGGCACGAAGTACGCCGAGGACGTCGCCATCGCCGCGCGCAGGTGCCGAGGTTCGCGCACCAGCGCGATGCCGCAGTCGTAGCCGACGTTCGGCCACTTGTGGCCATCGGTCGACCACGACTCCGCGAGCTCGAACCCTTCGGTGAGGTGCCGATAATGCGGCGACGCGGCCGCCCAGAGACCGAACGCGCCGTCGACGTGCAGCCACGCGCCAGCATCGCGCGCGCGGCCGGCGATGTCACGCGCCGGATCGAAAGCGCCCGTGTTCACGTTGCCGGCCTGGATACACACGATCGTTCGCGTGTCCAGCTTGGGCAGAGCGTCCGCACGCATGCGGCCCTGTGCATCGACCGGGACCCGGTGCACGCGGTCACGCCCGAGACCGAGAACGCTGAGTGCCTTCAGGAGCGACACGTGAACCTCGTCGCCGACGACCACTTTCAGGTGCGGAGCGCCGAACAGGCCGTCCCGTTCGACGTCCCATCCCGCACGCGCGAGCAAGGCGTGGCGCGCGGCCGCCAGGGCGGTGAGGTTGGCCATCGTCGCGCCAGTGACAATGGCGCCTCCAGATCCCTGCGGCAGTCCCAGGATCTCCCGGATCCAGCCGAGCGCGACGTCCTCGAACACGGCGGCGGCTGGCGACATCACCCGGAGCGCCGCATTCTGATCCCAGGCCGCCGTCAGCCAGCTCGCGGCAACGCATGCCGGCAGCGCGCCGCCGGTCACGAAGCCGAAGTAACGCCCGCCGACACTCGCGACGGTTGCCGGCGAACCGATTCGATCCAGGGACTCGATGACGTCCAGAGCCGGGAGCGGTGCCTCAGGAAAAGGCACGTGCAGCTGCCGCAAGGCATCGAGATCGGACTCCGAGGGCGCCACCCGACGATTCGCCGCGTGCGTCAAGTAATCCGCGGCCCGACGCGCGGCGTCTTCCAGCAGGACCGGGTCGGTCACCGCGGAATCGATCGAACCGCAAGGACGATCGCGTTTCATAGGATGGGAAGTCTGGAACGAATCAGGCCGTCAGCGCTAGGCTTGCCTAATCCTGCACACGCAGCCACAGGCTGCACGCGCTGTTGCCGAACTCCGGAACGCCGCGGCGCTGCCGCAGCGCGAGCGGCATCTGCGCCCTGACTGCTTCGCGATGCGCGCGCATCAGGTAGTCGGCAAACAGCACCATGCGGAATCGCTCATTGAACGCCAGAAAGGCGCGCACGGCATAGGCCTCGTTCCATGCGCGGCCCAGGCGGTACCAATCGACCGGGTATTCGAACGGCCAGGCGATGTCGTGGATGTGGACGAAGACTCCTGGCCGCAGCCGGGGGAGGACGTGAAACAGCAGGAACCCCACGTCGCTGCCGAGCTTCAGCACGTGCGACGAGTCGATGAAGAGGATGTCGTTGGCGCCGAGCTGCTCGAAGAGGTCGAAGCCGGCGTCTTGAACCCGTGCCTGGTGCAGCGAGAGCCGCTCGTCACCACGAAGCAGCGAGCGCAGCCGCGCCGGATCGGGCTCGATGCTGTCGATCCGCACCGAATTGCCGAGAAACCGCTCGGACACATCCAGCATGACGGCGGTCGAGAAGCCGGCGCCGGCCTCGACGATCCGCGCCGGCCGGAGGTGCCGCATCAACGCCGCGAGCAGCGTGGCATCGCCGAGCGAAAACGAGTCGTTCTCGGAGTAGTACCGCGTCTGTCCTGGTGGATCCTGTGCGAAGGCGAGGTCGGTGGTCATCGGGCCGAGCGTCTTCAGCCACGCCAGCTGGGCGTCCACGCCCAGGTCGATGTCAGGACAGGTGGCGGGGTCGAACGACGTGCCGGTTCGAGCCAGCGCCTCGACATCCTCGCGCGAGGGCAACGGCGACTGAAAGTGCCCGGGACTCGCGTATGCGAGAAAGGGATCACCTGTCTGCGGCCCGAATGCCTGCCGGCACAACAGCTCGAAGAACTCCCCGCTCGTCGCGATCTCGCGTGTCAACTCGATACGCGAGATGCCCTGCTCGAGCCTGGCGACGTAAAACGCGCGCCCGGCCGGGTCGGCGGGGCGCTTGAGAAGGGTGGTATAGAGCGCGTCGACGAACTCTTCGTCCGACGACGTCTGCTGACGTTGATTCATGCCATCTGCGGGGAACGGCCCGTTCGACCGACTGGTCATCGTTCCCCGGCCGACGCGCCCTGTCAAGGTGCAAGGCCGAACCTCACCGCGCCCGGCGGATTCAGGCGATACACCACTCCGCGGCGTGTTCGGGTATAAGGAAGACGTGGGCGAGGCGCGCCCACGAGCTGCGGGATCCTCGATGCGGGCAGTCCGCAATCCGAAGCAGCAGTCGGGAGGAGCGATGGGTCGTCGAAAGATCGCCTACTGGGGCACCACGGCACTTGTCGGCGTGGCCCTGCTCGGCGCGTTGAGCTATCTCACCGGGAACGAGCAGGTGGTCTCGGGTTTTGCGAAGGCCGGCTATCCGCAGCACCTTCGAATCGTGCTCGGCCTCGCCAAGCCGGCCGCGGCCATCGTGCTGCTGCTGCCGGGTCTCCCGCTGCTCAAGGAATGGGCCTACGCGGGCGCAACGTTCACGTGGATCATGGCTTCACTGTCCGCCTACGTGAACGGCGAGCAGGTCTGGCCGGTGCCGCTCGCCCTACTTGTGCTGCTCGGGGTGTCTTACGCGACGAGGCCGCCGAGCCGCCGGCTGGTTGGGTGAAGCCAGTCGGCCAGTTGCCACGATCCGAAGGACACCTGCTCACTCAGCGCCGCCACGGCCGCAGCACCGTGTGTATCTTTCAGCATGTGCACGGCGGGGACTTTCACCGTGCGCGAGCCGTCGACCGCGACCTCGACGACCGAGGCGACACAGGTGTTGAAGCTGCGGTGCGCGGCGACGCCAAGGCCTCGCCGGCCGCCCGATTTGCGCTTCGCCCAGTCCGAGCGCTCGCCGGCAATCTCCAGCACGCGGCGCAGCCGGCGCGTGTCGACCGGATGCCTGTCGAACGGCGACTGTAATCTGCATGTGGGGTGCGTCATTATAGGGTGCGTTCCACTGCGGACCCCTACCCGGCCAGGTCCGGCTCGTCACAGCAAGGAGTCGTCCCATGAGACTTCATCGCCGCCGACAGCATTTCGCACTTGCATCCGCGCTGCTGGTCGGCGCGGCGCTCGTCATGCCGCGCATGGAGGCGCGTCAGAATCAGGCGAAGGTGCTTCCGCTCGAAACTGCCGCCGGTGTTCGCGTCAGCAATCTCAAGATCACGCCCGCGACACTGGATGGAAAGAAAGGCGTGCAGCTGACGTCCACCGGCGTCGAAGAAGTGGCGCTCGTCGAAGGTGTCGAGTTCGACAACGGTGCCATCGAGGCCGAACTTGCCGGCACGCCGGGGCCCGGCGCCGGCGAGGGCGCGCGTGGCTTCGTGGGCATCGCCTTTCGCGTCCAGCAGGACATGAAAACGTATGACGCGTTCTACCTGCGCCCGACCAACGGCCGCGCCGACGATCAAGAGCGGCGGAATCACGTAACGCAATACATCTCGCACCCCGAGTGGACCTGGTCGCGTCTCCGCAAGGAGACTCCCTCGAGGTACGAATCGTACGTGGACATGGTCCCGAACACCTGGACCAGAATCAAGATCGACGTCAGCGGTGCTCGCGCCAGTCTCTACGTCCACGAGCAGCCGCAGCCGGTCCTGATCGTGAACGATGTCAAGACGGGCCCGCAGGGACGCGGAGGCGTAGGACTCTGGGTCGGGTCGGAGACGGTGGCGCACTTCAGGAACGTGAGAGTGCAGCCGGCAGCCGGCAAGGCGGGCTCTCCCCTGCCTGATTAGGGCGTATAACAACCGAATCGATCGCCGGCACGATCTTCCGGCTGAAGCCGGAAGCCACCCGCCTTCGCGCTTCGCGCTACGGCGCGGCAGGCTCGTGACGTCTGATGGCTTCCGCCTTTTAGGCGGAAGGTCGGAAGCGCGCAGGACGCTTGGGCTACCGGACGCGCGCGCGCCAGGCGATCAGCGCGTCGCGCATCTTCGACCGCTGTGCGGCACGAGCCGGATCCGCGGCGAGATTGCGCAGCTCCCCGGGATCGTCCTTCAGGTCGAACAACTGCTGATAGTCGAACTCCGGCCACTCGACGTATTTCCAGTCCCTTCGGACGACCCCTTCCGAGGATGGGATCCGATCCCGGCTGGTGATGGTCGGATGTTCGTAGAAGAACTCGTCGCGCCAGGCGGGCGGCCGGCTCTGCAGGTAGAGCGGGCTCAAATCCTGCCCCTGCATCACTGAGGGCACGGGCAGCGCCGGCGGCGCTCACAATCGTCGGCGCGATGTCGATGTTCAGCGCGAACTGATCCAGCGTTCTGCCCCGGCCACGGGGCGGGAGGCGGGGATCCCGGACGATCAACGGGACGCGAATCGACTCCTCGTAGGGGTACCACTTGTCCGCGAGGCCGCGATCGGCGTGGAAATAGCCGTTGTCGCCGATGAACACGATCAGCGTGTTGTCGTAAACCCCCTGCGCCTTCAATTCGTCGACGATCCGGCCGACGGCGGCGTCGACCTCCGTAATGAGCCGGTAATACCGGGTCATGTACGCCTGGTAGCTCTCCGGCGTGTCGAAGCGCCAGTGATAACGAACGCGCCCCTCGTTGGCTTCGTTCGCCAGGAACGGAGGAAGGGCGGCCTTGTAGCGCGGATCCCCATGGATTGGCGGCGGAATCCGCTTTCCTTCGTAGAACCGTGCGCTCCAGTCCTGCGGCAGGTACTGTTCCTTCGCGTTGTCTTGAGCGTGCGCGGCGAAGAAACCGACGGTCAGCGCGAACGGCCGGTTCTTCGGGCGCGACTGCAGGAATTCCAGTGAGTCGCGCGCGTTCTTCTCGGTGACGTGAATGCGCTCGGTACCGCTCTCGATCCAGTGCACGCCGTGATAGGCGCGGAGAAAGTCGTAGTCGCTCTGGCGTGGTGGGCCGACGTCGTACTTGCCGACGTGACCGACCCAATAGCCCGCGCCGCGCAGCAGCCCGGGATAGGCGTTCGCAAACGCCTCAGGCGTGAGCGCCCGGCCAAACTCCGTGATCCGGTGCCGCGACATGTACTGACCGGTCAAGAGCGACGCACGGCTCACCATGCAGATCGCGGTCGTCACCCGTGCCTGCCCGAAGCGCACGCCCTCCTTCGCCAGTTGATCGAGCCTGGGCGTGTGCACGATCTTGTTGCCCGCGGCGCGAATCGAGTCCCATCGCACGTCGTCGATGATGAGCAGGACGACGTTCGGCCGTTGCCGGGCGTGGATCGGGCTCGTTTGCGGGGTAATGGCCAGGGCGCAGACGACGCCGAGGAGCAGGTGTCGCATCGGGGGAGTGCCGGCCTATTCAACCACAAGCCCGCCGCGAAGCCGCATTGAACTCCGGACCGTCTGTGACCCGTGATATATGACGCAGGGACTTCTCTCGAGCGAGGACGACATGAACTGGAAAACGCGCGTTCGACCGGAATCCGTCACCGCATCCTCGCCATTCGCCGGATTGCTGCAGGACGTGCGCTACGCCGCCCGCCTTGCGAGGCGCCAGCCGCGCCATACGCTGCTCACGATCGGCATGACGGCGCTCGCGATTGGCGCGACAACCGCGCTGTTCAGCGTGGCCTACGGGGTGCTGTGGAAGCCGCTGCCGTGGCCGCATGCGGATCGGGTGGTCGTGCTCAAGGAAACGCGCGGCGGCAACCCGCCGCGATTCGGCGCATTCACCAATGCCGCCTATCTCGCGTGGCGCGAGCAGCCGGCGACGATCGAGAGCATCGCCGCGTGGTCCCAGCGCGTGGTGACGCTGTCGGGCACCGCTGCGCCCGAGCGCATCCGCATCACCGCGGCAACCCCCTCGCTGTTCCGGGCACTGGGAATGCGTCCGCTCATCGGCAGTCTCTTCGAGGAGAGAGACGAAACCTCGCCGGTGGTCCTGCTGTCTGAGAGCCTGTGGCGGCAGCGATTCGACGGAGACCCCGCTGCCCTCGGGAAGATCGTGCAGCTCGATGGACGGCCCTACACGATCGTGGGCGTCCTTCCGGATGCGATGTCCTACCCCGATCGGCAGTCACGCGCCGTCGTTCCGTTTGTTGTTCCTCCCGCCTCCGCAAATCAGCTGTCCGTGTTCAACGCGATTGCGGCGCTCGGTCCCGGCATCAGCGCGGCACAAGCGGCAGCCGAAGGGAACGCGCGCGGCCGGTTCGCCGCAGATACCGGCATGACCACACAGGCGGTCTTCGGCAGCAGCGGCCCCATCGAAATCGCGGCGACGCCGATATCAGGTGCGCTGACCGCGGATGTCCGGTTGCCGCTGATCGTGCTGCTGGCGGCGGTCGGACTGCTGCTGGTGACGGCCACGGCAAACGTGGCCAGCCTGCAGTTGGCCCGCGCGACGACCCGCGGCCGCGAAATGGCCATCCGCGCGGCGCTCGGAGCGGGCAGCCGGCGTGTGACCCGTCAACTGCTTGCCGAGAGTCTGCTGCTCGGCATCGCCGGCGGACTGCTCGGGGTCGGGTTGACCGTGGTGCTGCAGCGTTCGCTGCCATCGCTGCTGCCGGCTGACTTCCCACGCGTGGACGATCTTGGAATCAATGCCGCGGTGATCGGCTTCGCCCTGATCCTGACGGCAGGCACGAGCATCGTGTGTGGTCTGCTGCCGGCGCTGACCATCCGGAAGAGCAACCTGGTCGAGGCGCTCGCGAGCGAAGGCGCCGGGATGCCCGCGCGGACGGCACGCGCGCGGGTGGTCATCATGACTGCACAGGTGGCGATCGCCTGCGTGTTGCTCATCGGGGCGTCACTGCTCGGGCGCAGCTTCGTCCTGTTGCTCAACGCAGATCGCGGGTTCGATCCGGACGATGTCCTGTCGGCCCGGCTCACGATGCCCGAATCCCTGTACCCCTCGCAGGAGCGGCGTTTCGAGCTGATCGACGGGATTCTGACCCGGCTGCGAACCTTGCCCGGAGTCACGGAGGCCTCGTTCACCTCTGAACTGCCGCTGACGCGCGGAGGATCGACCGCAGCCTTCACGATGAAGTCCCCCACTGCCCAGGGCGCGGTCGTGACCGCGCAGGCGTCACCGCGCATCGTCAGTCCCGCGCTATTTCTCCACCCTTCAGATGCGCACCGTGGCGGGACGCACGTTTTCCGACGCCGATGCGGAATCGGCGGAGCGGGTGGTGGTGGTCAACCAGAGCTTTGCCAGGCGCTACCTCGGCGACTCGTGGCTCGGGTCGAAACTCCCTGTCGCGGGTTATGCCACCCGAGGTGACGAGAACCTCACGGCGACCGTGATCGGCGTGCTGGACGACGTCCGATACGTGTCGGCCCAGGATCAGGCGTCGCAGCCGGAGATGTTCTACTCGTACCGTCAGATGGACCGGCGGTTGCCGGTGCAGACGGTCACGCTGCTCGTTCGGGCGTCGGGCGATCCTGCGGCAGTCGCCGGTCAGCTCCAATCCGTCATTCGTCAGACAGACGATCGCCTCGTCGCCGACGTCATCCTGCCGCTCGAACAGCGCCTGCGGACAACTCTCGCCCGCCCGCGGCTCTATTCGGTGCTGCTCGGGGGCTTCGCGGCCTTCGCATTGCTGACGGCCACGATCGGGCTGTTCGGCCTGCTGTCGGTACTCGGTGTCGCAGCGAGCGCGGGAACTTGCCCTGCGCGCCGCGCTCGGCGCCAGTCGAAGCAGCATCCTGCGTTTGATGCTGCGACAGGGGCTGATGGTAACCGCCGTCGGTCTTGCGGCCGGCCTGCTCGCCTCGCTCTGGCTCACCGGTTTCCTGACGACGCAGCTCTACGGGGTTGCCCCGCACGACGCGTTCACGTTCATCGGCGTGCCGTTGCTGCTCCTCGCCGTTGGAGCGCTCGCCTGCCTGATGCCGGCATGGCGCGCCGCCGGCGTCGATCCCGTGCGGATACTTCGTGGAGCGTAAAGGCGAGAACCGTGAGCTCGACGCGCGCCGCCACTCCGGTTCTCAACGCCGCTGCCTACTTCGTCGACCGCCATATCGACGAAGGACGATCGGAATCGATTGCGATCGAGTGCGACGGCGGCCGGCTGACGTATCGCGAACTTCAGGAGCAGGTCAACCGGACGGGGAACGCCCTCAGGCACGAGCTCGGCGTCCGGCCGGAAGAACGTATCCTGCTGCTGATGCTCGATCTGCCGGAGATGATTGCCGCCTTCTTCGGTGCCATCAAGATCGGCGCCGTCCCGGTGCCCCTGAACACGCGATGGACCGCGGCGGAATACGACTACGTCCTCCGCGACTCGGCGGCGCGCGTCATCATCCTGAGCGGAACGCTGCACGCTGAAGCGAACAAAGCCATCCGCGGCCTGTTCGTCCATACGCCATGTCGTCGTCGCCGGCGAAGACATGGACGACGGCCGCGCGATCCGCCTCGAGAAGCTCGTGGCCGACTCGTCGCCCGTGCTCGAGGCGGAGCCGACCAGCCGCGACGCCCCGGCGTTCTGGCTGTATTCGTCGGGCACTACGGGGAACCCGAAGGGCTGCGTGCATCTCCAGCACGACATGATCGTGTGCGCCGAGAACTATGCGCGCGGCGTCCTCGGCATCCACGAGCGGGATCGATGCTTCAGCGTGGCGAAGCTCTTCTTCGCGTACGGCCTGGGCAACAGCATGTACTTCCCGTTCTCGGTCAGGCGCGACGAGCATCCTCTGGGCTGGCGCGGTCACGCCGGCCGTGGTGTTCGACATCATCGAACGCTATCGGCCGACGCTGTTCTTCTCAGTGCCGACCCACTACGCGATGATGCTGGCCCACACCTCTCCAGATCGGGAGTTCGACCTGTCGAGCATCCGATGCGCGGTGTCGGCCGGCGAGGCGCTGCCCCCGGCGCTGTTCCACCGGTTTCGGGAGCGGTTCGGGATCGAGATCCTGGACGGGATCGGCTCGACCGAAGTCCTGCACATCTTCATCTCGAACCAGCCCGGGCGCGCGCGTCCGGGATCGAGCGGCGTCCCGGTACCCGGCTATGAAGCCCGCCTCGTCGACGAGGACGGCCGCCCGGTGCGGCAAGGCGAGCTCGGCGACCTGATCGTCCGCGGAGATTCCACCTGCGCGTTCTACTGGAATCAACACGAGCAGACGAAGGAGACGATCGCCGGGCACTGGATCCGGACGGGCGACAAGTACCAGCAGGACGAGGACGGCTTCTTCTGGTTTGCCGGACGCTCCGACGACATGCTGAAGGTCGGCGGGATCTGGGTCAGCCCGGCGGAAGTCGAACACCTCCTGCTCGAGCATCCCGCGGTGCAGGCCTGCGCGGTCACCGGACGCGAGGATCACGACGGTCTCGTCAAGCCCGTGGCTCATGTCGTGCTGCAAACCGGCATCACGGCCGGCAATGAGCTCGGCGGCGAACTGCAGCAGTTCGCCCGCCAGCGGCTGGCGGAGTACAAGCGTCCGCGGTGGATTGAGTTCGTCGACGCGCTGCCGGTCACAGCCACCGGGAAGATCCAGCGGTTCAAGCTCCGCGCACGCGGAGGCTAGTGTTTCAGGCGTGCCTGCCAGTTCAGCACGACGGTAATCGGCGCGGAGTTCTCGTCCTCTGCGCTGACGTTCACGAGAAAGCGCTGGCCATCGCGGGTGACCACATACTGATTTCGGCGGTCGACGAACGATGCCCTGATGCCGGTGTCGAAAAGGCGCTGCGGCGGGCCCGTCGCGAAGACGGTGTCGGCGCGCGTGACAGTGGCCGCCTTCAACGTGCCATCGGGTGCCAGGTAGAACAATTCCCGGCCGTCCCGGCGCCATTCCGGCTGCGCCCCGCCGTCGGTGGACACCTGCCATTTGCCTTCGCCGCCCGGAAATCGCCGCACGTAGACCTCATGCCTGCCCGATTCATTCGACGAGTAGGCCATCCATCGCATGTCCGGAGACAACCGGGCCTGCCGTTCGTCCGCGGACGTTGTCAGGAGCGGGACGCCCTGGCTGGGCGCGTCGACCGGGACCGTCCACAAGTCCGACTGGCCGCCGCGGTGCCTTTCGCACAGCAGGAGACGACCGTCCGTCGACCAGTCTGTCACGACGACGGCCCACGTGGCGTTCAGGTTCAGCACCAGCGAGTCTCCGCCTGAGCCGTCGGCAGGGATCCGGAACACGTCGAGCCCCCCGAGACGGTTCGACGAGAACGAGATCTGTCTTCCATCAGGGGACCACACTGGATTGTGCGCACCCCGGGGATCCGAGACAAGTCGCGACGTGAGCCCGCGGGAGGTGTCGAGAAGCCAGACAGTGTGACGCTTCGTGGTCGGATCGGTCTTTTCGATTGCGAGGGTCCGATCGTCGGGAGAGAGAGACGGATGCTGATAGTCCGCTACCGTGGGAAACGTCCCGACCCGGGTACCGGCACGATCGAACCAGACCAGGTGGCTGTCTGGACTCGCGCTGCGATAGGCCAGCACTGAATCGGTGAGCCCGAAGAATCCACCCGACCGCAGCGGACTGTCGGACTCGATCCCGTCAGCAATCGTAATCGCCTCGCCGGTCACGCTCGCGCGATCGGCGTCGTAGCGCTGCGCCACGAGCGAACGGCTGCTGAAATGGAGAAGGTAAGAGCCGGCAATGCCAGCTCCCGACTCGGCCTGGAGCACCCGTCGCACCTGGGGCGAGTCGACGGATCCCTGGTAAATCGCCGACTCTTCGGGATTGTCGCTGAGGGCCAGGTAGAGAAAACGGCGGCCATCGGGCAGGAACATGGGCCGCGCGTGACTGAATTCCCTGCGCGACCCGTCGAGCGTGGTCACGGGTTTCGGGACACCGCCCGTCTCCGGTATGCGCTGGAGGGGCAAACCGGTCGTGCTGAACAGGATGATGCCGTCCCGGCTCCACGTACCGCCTCCTACCCAGATTGAGCTCGAACAGAGCACCTGGGCCGCACCCCCGGCCCTGTCGATGCGCTTCAGTTTTCCCTCGGCAAAGAACCCGATCGAGCGGCCGTCGGGCGACCAGAACGGCCGCTCGGCACCTTCGGTGCCGTCGAGCAGGCGCGGCGCCACGACGTTGAAATCGCGGACCCACAAGCGATTCCTGCCATCGTTCCCGATCGCCACGAAGACCAGCCGCCCGCTGTCCGGCGAGATCGCCATATCGACGCCCCCGCGCGGGAACCTGGTGCCCTCGGGCGAGTAAACCGGAAAGCTGACGCTGTCGGCGAGCGCCGCATCCCGATGCCGCGACTGATAGAGCGTCATCGCCGTCAGCAGCACCGCCGTGAGAGCCATGGCCGCGATCACGGCCAAGCGAAGGCGATTCCGGCGCGCGCCCGCAGCCGGTCTGCCGCCTGCGGCGACCTCGCCGTCTCGCAGCCACGTCAGCGGGCGCATCAGATCGCGCACGCTCTGCCACCGCTCGGCGGGCTCTCTCGCCAGGCAGGTCTGCACGACTTGATCGAGCAGTAGCGGCTGCAGCGGCTGGACCCCGTCGAACGCCCGCTGGCCGCTGATCATCTCGTAGAGGACGGCGCCGAACGCATAGATGTCGGAACGTGCGTCGGCCGGCTTTCCCTCGAGCTGTTCCGGCGACATGTACCTGGACCGTGCCAAGAACAGCCCCATCCACCGTCAGGGACTCCTGCTTACCCGCGCCGGGTTCGTAGGCCTTGGCCAGGCCGAAGTCCAGCAGCTTTGCGGTGACGTTTCCGGCAACGGTGAGAAAGACGTTCGCCGGCTTGAGGTCGCGATGAACGATGCCCGCGCGATGAGCACAGTCGAGCGCGGACGCGATCTGAACCGCGACATCGAGCGCCTGGTCCATCGGCATCGGTCCACGCGCGAGACGCGACGCCAGCGTCTCGCCGTGCAGGCTTTCCATGACGAGAAAATCGAGGCCGTTCTCGTGCCCGACGTCGTGCAGGGTGCAGATGTGCGGATGGCTCAGCGAGGCGATCGCGCGGGCCTCGCGTTCGAAGCGCTCACGCGGCGAGCGGCCTCCTCCACCCGGCGGTCGCAGCACCTTGATGGCCACCGCGCGATCGAGCCGGGTATCGCGGCCCGCGTACACGTCACCCATGCCGCCGGCGCCGAGCAGGGATTGGATCTCGTAGACGCCCAGGCGCGTGCCCGACGACAGCGCTGGTGCATTCTGCGGGTCAGAGAAATCAGCGGAGAGGGTATTGAGGACTTCTTCAGCCGGACGCTCGCCAAAGCTTCCGGCCTCCTCATGGGCCGCGAGAAGAGACGCGACAGCGGCCAGCAGCGCCTCATCGTCACCGCACAATCCGCGCGCGTGCGCGAGCCGCTCCTCAGGAGGCCGCTCGAGTGCCTCCTGGAATACGTGCTTCACGCGGGCCCACGACGGCGTGAGCGTCATGGCGGTCCGGACTCGCGGCCGGCGGTCATCCGGCGATACAGCCACGCCCGCGCCGCCTGCCATTCGCGGGTGACCGTCGCCCGCGAAATCGACAGCACCTCGGCGACTTCCTGTTCAGTCAGACCGGCGAAGTATCGCAGCTCGATGATGGTGGCCAGGCGCTGGTCGAACGTCGTGAGCTCGTCGAGCGCCTGATCGAGCGCGAGCAGATCGCAGCTGCGCGGCTCCGCCGCTCCGATCGCCTCGTCCAGCGCCACCTGGAAGGCGCGCCGCGGGCGCTTCGCGGCGGCGCGGGCGCGGGCGTGATCCACGAGCACCCGCCGCATCAATTGCGCGGCGATGCCCAGGAAGTGGGCGCGGTTCTGCCAGGTCACGCGCTGCTGCCCGACCAGCTTGAGGTAGACCTCGTTCACCAGCGCGGTCGGCTGGAGCGTGTGTCCCGCGGCTTCATGACGCAGGAAGCCCGCGGCTTGCTGCCGCAGCTCGCGGTACATGAGCGGCAGGAGGTCGTCGCGCGCCTGCTGATCGCCCTTGCCCCAGGCGCGCAGCAGCCCGCTCACGTCGCTCGATGGCCCGGACACGGTGGAATGAGGCATTTTGGCACAAGTCTACGCGTTAGACGGCAGCCGCATTCGTAGGAGGAGTCATGCGCAAGCGAGCACTCTGGGCTGGAGCACTACCGGCAATTGCCCTCGCAGCGCCGCCATATTCGACCCGCTCACCGCGTCCACGAGAGAGGTCCAGGAAGGGGTGAACGGCACGATCTGGGTCGCCAATCGCGTACCACGCCAGCGACCGCCGATACCATCCGCGCGTTCGACACCCGGACCGGGGACGTCACCCACGAGGTCCACATGAATCCCGGCTCGATGCCGGGCGACCTTGCTGTCGCGAAAGGCAAGGTCTACGTGTCCGAGGAGCGCGGACCGAAGCCAGCCGTCGCCATCGTCGATGCCGGAACCGGGGATATCCTCGGCCGCATCTTCACGGACCTGAATTCCCGGCCGCACCACGTGCACGCCAGCGCCGGCGGGAATCTCGTCGCGGTCGGGCTCTACGGGACCGACGATGTGCTGGTGATCGATACCCAGGACGACAGCACCATGAGGTGGGATACGGACACGGCCCAGGGCCATGAGTCCGGCCGCATCCATGCGGCAGTGTTCTCCAACGACGAGAGCACGCTGTATCTGGCTGACGAGGCAGGCAACCAGGTGATTGCGATGGACCCGCGGACCGGGACCGTGTTCTGGCGTCTCGGCGTTCCTGCCGTCCACGAGCTGGCGGTAACGCACAACCAGAAGCTGCTCTATGTCAGCCGGCGCGGTGCGAACCAGCTGGCCATGGTTCGCCTGCACCCGGAGGCGGAGGTGCAGCCTGACGGCTACGACGACGTGCTCCAGCTCGGTCTGCCGGACACGCTGCGGCTCTCCGCCAACGAGCAGCTGCTGACGGTGGGATTACGCACCTCCCCGGCTCGGCTCGCGGTCGTCGATACCCGCGTGCTCGAGGCGTGCGATGGCGGCCCCTGTCCGCAGGCCGTCAACTACGTCCTGCTCGACCCCAGTGGAGCGCCAGGCACGATCGGGGGACATCAATGGACTGCGCCGGGCGGCCGCTACACGTGGGCATCCTTCGAGGGTTCAGGCGCCGGCGTCGTGCTGATCGATCACCAGGATGGCAGTCGCGTTGTGACGACCCTGAGCTATCCCGGGCAGCCACACGGAGTCGACCACAATCAACCCAGTGGCGTGTATCAGCTGAATCACTAGCGGATACGCGCCACCAGTGTCGCGACCAGCGGCAAGCCGTGGGAACGGACGCAGGGCTCGGGTCCTGCGTCCATCAGCGCCTGGGCCGCCGCAGCAGCACCTCCGCAATCGCGCCGAGGACGCGCGTAGCTGTCCTGCGTTTGTCACCGCGTGGCAGCCGCGGCTCTTCTGCGGCAACGGGCCCGTCCTCTCTGTCGTAGACGTCCCCGTCTCCGACCCGCCGGGCGAACATGAACCGGTCAGCCCAGTACTCCTCGCTGAGGTCGTCCCGTCGAACTCTCCCGTGCCGCTTGCTGGCGTTGATCATGACCCCGCCGCCTTCGTAGATGCCGACGTGGGTGACCAGCGAACGCCGGTCATCGGTCGAGAAGAAGACCAGGTCACCCCGACGCAGCCGCCGGGTGGCATCACCGACCTGTGACTGGCTTATCGCCCGCCGCGGCAGATCGATGCCGACTTCCCGATAGATGTACTGCGTCAGGCCGGAGCAGTCGAAGGCGCGCGGACCTTCGGCGCCCCAGACGTACGGCTTGCCAATCAAAGCTGCGGCAAGTTCGACGGCATCCGTCGCCGACGCAGGGATAGTGAAGACCGCGAGAGACAGAGGTATCGCGTACGCGACTCGTAGTGTCACGGCGACCTGCTTGTAGGGGGACAGGTTGGGGCTCGCGACAGGCGCGAAGGCAAAACGAGCGCCAACGTCCGCGACGCCGAATGCGCAGTTGACGCGCAATCAGCCGGCGCCGGGTGCGGAAGAGCTGTCGCGCCGAAGGGACGTTGGGGGCCGCGGGCGGGACGCGCCGTAAAGAGAAGGTCAGGTACTCGGCGAACACCTCGTCGAGGTAGCAGAAGAGCCACCGCTCGCCGGGCTCGGCGGAGGCAATCACCGGGTGACGGCTGGTGTGCGCGTGCTCGCTGGCGTGACGATTCGGCGAGGAATCGCAGCACAGCGTGACGCCGCAGGCCTGGCACGTCCGCAGATGAACCCACGTATCGCCACTCTTGACGCATGCCTCGCATACGCGGGCGCCAGGCGGCTTCACCTCGTCAATCTGAAGGATGTCGGCGCACAGCTCCATGTCTGCTCCCGCCGCGGACGGAGCAATCCGCTTGCCGTTCGTGGAACGGGTCTTCAGACCGTTCGATGTAGGGGCGGGTCTTCAGACCCGCCCGAGCCCTGCTGATGACCTGCAGATGTCGGTCACAAGAGCCATCAATCGATCGAGATCTTCCTCGCTGGTCGCGAGCCCGATCGAGGCCCGCAGGGCGCCCACGGGGGTATCACCCAGACAGGAGCGAAAACGCGGGATCGTGAAGGGCCCATTCAGGCACGCGCGGGCGCGGACCGCGTCGATGCCGAAGGCATGCTCCGCCGCGCCGGGATTGCAGAAGCAGCCGCCGCGAATGGCGATCCCACGATCGCGGGCTGCATGCTCGACCGTTTCGTACTCGACGACCTGGGTGCCCCGCGTGATGTTGAAGGCGATCGTGCCTCCGCGCGCGGCCATCTGACGCGGACCGTAGACGATGGCGCGGCTGCCCGGCGCCGTCAACCGGTCGAGCAGCGACGCCGTCAGGCGTTCCACGTGCTCGCCTATGCGCTCGACGCCGATGCTCTCGAACCACGCCACACCATCGCAGACCGCGGGCATTGCCAGGAAGTTCGGCGTGCCATCCTCGAACGCCGGGGCGCCATCCTGCAGGCGCGCGCGCCGGTTCTGCACCGAGACGAACTGAACCGTCCCGCCGGCAAAATAGCTTCGCCGCAGACACGACATGGCATCGCGCCGGACGACCAGTGCTCCCACGCCGGCCGGGTAGCCGAAGATCTTGTAGAACGACAGGGCGACGAAGTCCGCCGGCGTCTCGGTCAGCGACAGCCGGCTGGTCGACAGATAGGCAGCGGCGTCGAGCAGCACGCGATACCCACGCTCCCGGGCCGCTTCGACCCAATCGAGCGGATGCCTGACGCCGGAAAAATTCGACTGCGCCGGAAAGGCAAAGACGGACGGCGATGTCGTGGCGGGCAGGAACGGACGAGGATCGACAGCACGGAGCTCGGCATCGAGCGGGACGTAGTCGATGGCTGCCCCGCGCCGCCGGGCACGAACGCGAATCCCGTTCACCGAGTTGTGATTGTCGGCCGTCAGCACGAACCGCGAGCCGGAACCAAATGGGAAGGACTCCGCGACCACGCGCAGCGCGCCGCTGGCATTCGCGGTGAAGATCACTTCGTAGTCGCGCGCATCGGCGTCGAGCATCTCGAGGGTGCGGGCACGCGCTTCATCGAGCGCCGCGGTCGCCTGACGCGACGGCGTGCTCTCGGAATGCGGGTTCCCGGTCACACGCCTCGCGAGCCGGCTGGCGTCGCGCCTGACGAGCGATTGCGGGTAGAGCGCGGCGCCTGCGTAGTCGAGGTAACTGCAGCCCGTTCGATCGAGGCGCGAGAACTCCCGCGTGCGGAGCGCCGCGATGTCCACGCCGGCGCGCATCAGCATCCGCGCCTCCGGATACCCGCGATGATGCGATCGGTCGAGGACCGGCGCGATGCGGTTTCCGCGGGCGGTCCGCTCGCGTCTGCCGTGCTGCCGTCGTTCCAGTAACCAACCGGGACTTCTGCTCGCGCGACCCCGTCGCGCGCGACCCCGCCGAAGAACCGGCTCATTTCCCGGGCGCGGGCAAAGTCGGCGCGCTCCTGCCCGGTCGCGTCGGCTGCCAGCCGCGGCTCCATCACCCGCGCCAGCCACTCGAACAGGCCTTCGCGCAGGAAGAAGACCCGGCGGTGTCCTCGCATGCGAAGCAGCACCCACGCTTGCGCCGCGTGCGCCCCGCCCTCGGAATACAGGACGATGGTGGCGTTCCGCGGCAGGGGTTCGCGAGAGAGTGTTTCGATGCTGGCGTGCCGGGCGCCGGGAATGTGCACCCGCGCGAATTCGGAAGGCGTACGAAGGTCGATGATCCGTAAGGCCGGATCGCCGGCCATGATCAGGTCCGCGAGATCCGGCGCGGAGATGTGATCGCGCTCGGTTTCGATCTCTGCGGCCAGTGAGCGCGCGTCGACGTCCTTCAGGTCGACCGCCGCCGCGGCCAGTGCCAGTGCGGCGGCGACGACCGCGAACCCACGATGAACCGGTGTCGCGGCGACGCCGCGTCCTGCGATCGCGAAGGCGGCAAGCGCGGCACCCGTCACCACGGCGACCATCGCCCCTCGGGACGTCCCCGCCAGATCGCTCAGGGTGACGCCCCCGAGAGAGGTACCGCTGTAGAAGCCCTCGAGCTGTGAGTAGCCCAGGTTGAACAGCAGCACTCCGAGCAGCATGCCGCCGACCACCGCGAAGCCGTCGCCGCGGCCGGTGGCCGCAGCCACACACGACGTGCCCGGACAGAGACCGGCGAACAGGAATCCGGCGCCGAACAAGGCGCCGCCGGCGAGCTGCGGGAGCACGAAGGTCTCGGGCAGGTAGACGAGCTGCAGATCGAGCAGACCCCACCGGTCGAGCCAGAATGCCCCGAGCATCGCCGTCAGCAGCGCGCTGAACATCACCTTGAACACGGCGAGATCGGTCAGGTAGAACTGGCCGGCGAGCTTGCGGGCGCTGCCGAGACCGGCCCGCTCGAGGCACCAGCCAAAGGCGAAGCCGAGGACCGGCGCGGCGATGAGTGTGCCGGTCGCGCCGAGCGCCCCGGTCTCGGCAAACGGCATCATCGCCAGAGCCTTCGCGCCAGCGGCGACAGCGCGTAGCCAGTCGCAAAGCAGGTCGCGATGAAGATCCAGCTTCCGGCCGCGAGAAGCGCGCCGCCGGTCAGCGCCTGTCCGCTGGTGCACCCGCGCGCGAGCTTTGCGCCGAGGCCCATCAACACGCCTCCGGCAATCGCCACGCTCACGCGCCGCGATGGCGAGACGCCTTCACCCCGTTCGATGGTGGCTCTCGTCCGGCCCGCGAACCACGCGGACGCGAAGCCGCCCGCGATCACGCCGAGGAGCTCGAGCACCAGCCAGTCGTGCAGCGGGCTCGTCAGGCCGTCGGTCAGGTAAGCCGCCGTCGCGGGTGACGCAGCCGCCTCCGCCCTTCCCTCGACCAAGGCCATGCCCGTCGCGACCACGCTGGCGAACGCGCCGGAGGCGCCGAGGCCGCGTCCGGCGATGGCGTACGCCGCGAGCAGTACGAGTCCGATTCCCACGCCGGCAACGTAGGGATCGGCGTAGCGCTTCACTTCTCCACCGGCCCGCGATCGTTGACCGCCCAGTCCTGGAACGCGCCGTCGTAGAGCATCACCGGATGCCCCAGCAGCCGCGCGGCGAACATCACGGCGGTTGCCTGCTGACCCACGTGGCAATAGGCGACGATCGTGTCCCCCGGTTTGACGCCTGCGCGCTCGAACACTGCGCTGAGACGATCGCGATCGAACATCCTGTTCGTATCGGTGACGTCCGTGAACGGAATGTTGATCGCTCCTCGGATGTGTCCGGCCTTGCCGTTCATCGTCGGTTCGACGCCTTTGTAGAAGACCGGGGCGCGTGCGTCGATCAGCTTGTAACCCTGACGAGACGGGACCGATGACACGAACGCGGCGTCGACCACGAGCTTCTCGTGTGTCGGTGTGGCGAGGTTCGCGCGTGCGGCGGGCGGAACCGCCCCGGTCAGCGCCTTCCCGGCGCGTTTCCACGCAGCCAGGCCGCCGTTCAGCAACGACGTGCGCGCCCCGAGGCCCAGGTAATCGAGCGTGAAGATGATCCGCGTCGCCGACTGGACCAACCCCTCCCCGCCGAAATAGACGACAACGCGACTGTCATCCGAGATGCCGAACTGGGAGACCTTTGCGCGCAGCGCGGGCGCGTCGGGCAACTCCAGCATCATGTCTTTCATGTTGCTGTGATTGTGCGGCTTGGACACGTCCTCCTCGGTGATCAGTCGTGCGCCGGGAATGTGCTCGCGCCGGTACTCCCCGTCGTCCCCCACGTGCAGGACGACGAGATCGCGATCGGTCAGATGCCGGGACAACCACTCCGCATCCACGAGCAGCGGCGCGGCACTCTGTGCGCTCGCGGCTGACGCCGTCAGGATCAGGGTGATGATGAAAGCTGGCGCAAGTGTCCGGGTCGGCATGTGACGCTCCTTCACCGGCATGATGCCGGGCACGACCTGGGAGCCAAAGGGTTTTGCAGGGAGCGATGAGGGAGTGCTGCGAGTGGGGAGACGGCCGCGGCGAATGGGGGGCAGACCCTATCGGAGCCGCGGACGCAGCAACTGCTCGATCTGGCCGCGCCGCGATCGGCTCACCGACACTTCCGATCCGTCCGAGAGCGTCAGGTGCAGGCCGCCGCTGTCGTGCATCGTCCGCACTTCGTCGAGGTTGACGATGGCGGTGCGGTGCACGCGGCGAAAACGGTGCGGATCGAGGCGCTGCTCGAGCGACGCCATGGACGCGCGCACCATGTGCCGTCCCTGTTTCGTGTGGATGAGCACGTAATAGTCCTCGGCTTCTATCCACAGGACATCCGCGGTCTTGACGACGATCGACCGCTCTCCTTCCCTGAATGCGAGCCGCTGCAGATAGCCGGCCTGGCCGGTCGGCAGCACCGGCGGCGTGGTGCCGCTCTCCTCCTGCCGCAGTTCCGCAGAGATATGAGCGACCTGGTTCGCGAGCTCGCCGAGCCGGCGTTCACGAACCCGGCGCTTGGCGCGTTCGACCGCCTCACCGAATCGCCGATCCGAGAACGGCTTGAGCACGTAGTCGACGGCGCTGACGTCGAAGGCCTGCGTCGCGTAGCTGCTGTAGGCGGTGATGAAGACCACGACCGGACCACGCGGGTCCAGGCTATCAGCCACCTCGAGGCCGTTCGAGCCAGGCATTTCGATGTCGAGGAAGGCGATGTCGGGCCGCAGGCGCGCGATGCTGTCGCGGGCGGAGGCGGAATCGGCACATTCGATCACCGACTCGATGTCCGGATCGGCGCGAAGCAGCGTGGCCACCATTTCTCGCGCCAGCTGCTCGTCATCAGCCACGAGCGCGCGAAACCGGGTCATCTTAGTCAAGCGGCACTGTGACCAGCGCGTTCCACCACCGGCGAACGCGGCACAAACACGTCGACGACGGTGCCGCCGGAGTCGCCGGGGCGCACGTCCAGGCTGGCCAGATCCCCATACAGCTGCTTCAAGCGCGAGGCGGTGTTGCGGAGGCCGGTGCCCGCATTGCGGGTGACGTCGAAACCGGGCGGCAGGCCGGCGCCCCCGTCCGAGACACGCAGGTGAAGACTCGCGCCGGAAAGGCGCGCGGAGATCGTCACCTCGCAGCGCCCCGGCTGTGGCGCAGCCCCATGGCGGATGGCGTTCTCGACGAGAGGCTGCAGCAGCAGCGTCGGCACCGGCACCGCGAGCGAGGCTTCGTCCATGTCCCAGCGGATGTCGAGTCGATCGGCGAAGCGCTCGCGCTGAAGATCGACGTAGCGGCGCACGAAGTCGACTTCGGTCGAGAGCGGCACGAGATGATCGCGAGGGCCGTCCACCGTGGCGCGCATCAGCTCGCTCAGGCCGAGCAGCATCTCGAGCGCTCTGGGGTTGTCCTTCACCCGGATCAGTGCGGCAATCGAGTTGAGGGTGTTGAACAGGAAATGCGGATGGATCTCCAGCCGCAGCGCCTCGAGCTGCGCCCGCGCCAGCTCCACTTCGAGGCGCGCCTCGCGACGCTCGAGCGCGCGCGTCCGGTGGCGGGCGCCGATGGCGCTCCCTGCCGCCAGCAGCAGCCCGAAGACGAGCAGGTCGATCACCAGCATCGAGGGAATCTGCCCGATGAACGCCTGCCCGAACGTCGGCCCCGGGAGCGGCAGGAACGGCTGAAACCAGACCGTGAGCTGCGCGGTGACGATCATGTGCGCCACGCACAACCCGGCGCCGGTCAACGCAACCCGGACAGCCCGGCCGGTAGGCCGGGGCTCGATCGAAGAACGACTGCCGAGGCGCAGGACGAAGGCGGCCGTCAACCCCCAGAAGCACCAGATGCTCACGTGCCACGCCAGCATGCGCGTGAACGCATGCCCGTGAGTGAGCATCGACAAGTACACCTGGGCCGCCATGGCGGTGCCAATTGCCGCGGCGGCGCCACAGCCCACGAGCGTCACCCTGCGCGCATCGAGGCCAAGGGTGTCCGCAGTCGGATCGTCGTATGTCGGAAGTGGCGGATTGGCCACGGTCGTCAGCTACAGTACGCGCTCTCCGACTGAGCCGCAATCGGCTTTGCAGCCAGCGGGGCCGGACCGGCGGCGAATGGTTGGCCGGAGGTGGCGGGCGGGTGCCTCGCGCGGTCAGGCGCTCGGCCGCACGGCCCGACTTCGCTCCTTCGGAGCTTCGTCGAGGCAGGCCTCCAGGTGTCGCCAGAAGAAGTACGACAGCGCGCTACCCGCGGCGCGCGCGAATGTCGACTTCACGTCGCCAGTTCCGTTCGTCCGGAGCGCGCTCGGCGGTCCAGTGAAACGAATCCGGCTGGATCTCACTGAAGACCCAGCGCATCGAACCGCCCCGCGGATCCGGGCCGGTCTGGACGATGTCGGAGCCTTGCGCGTGGCCGATCTGTTGGGAGAAGAAATTCGTCGCAGGATCGCTCCACAGGATGCGCCACGCGTCGAGCTCGGGATCGTAGATCCGCAACGTCGTGCCGTACCAATTGCCCGCGCCGGGCAGTGGCTCGATCCCCGGCTGGCGGTCTCGCAGGCGTGGAATCATCCAGACGTCCTGGATGGCCCGGCCCTGCAGCACCCAACCTGCGTGAATCTCGCCGCGGCCCAGATGAGTCGTTCCATTGTCGAGCAACGTCGCAATGTCCAGCTCCCATCGGCCGACGAGCCACGAATAGAGTTCGAGCGCCTTCGCACGTGCCATATCGGGACCATTGGCGTGCAGGACCTCAGCGAACGACGAATGGAGTCCCGGTGTGACTGGATGCGTCAAGTGTGAAACGGCCATAGTGATTCCCCTGAATATCAGTTGCCACTCAGTCTCAGAACTCGCTGCAGGTTACACACCAAGGCCGAACAGGAAGCCGCAAGCTGGACGCTAGGCCGAACTCCACCGATGTGCGGGCCCGTCACAGCTGCTGTGCGATTGGGATGATTCCTGCATCGATCTTCACGGCTGCGTCCGACTGACGCAAAACACAACTCAAGGGGATCGATGCTACGAGACAGAGACGCGGCCGCGATCTCGTCGTTTCGAAGGAGTCACCATGAGTACGACCCAGGCAGAGAGCCTCCACCTGACCCGAGTGCCCATCACAGAAACCGGCATGCTGATTCGAAAGCCGGTCGCCGAGGTGTTCGAGGCGATGGTGAACCCCGACATCACCACGAAGTTCTGGTTCACGAAAAGTAGCGGGCGGCTCGCGGTCGGTCGGCCGATTCGCTGGGATTGGCAGATGTACGACGTCTCGATCGAGGTCACCGCCAGGAGGATCGACAACAACCGGCGGATCGTCCTCGACTGGCCGGGATACAGCGGCACCACGACCGTTGACTGGACGTTCGAGTCTTTGAACGACGGCACGACGTTCGTGAGGGTGACCGAATCCGGCTTCACTGGCACCGGCGACGAGCTCGTGAAGTACGTGGCCGATTCGACACAGGGATTCACCCTCGTGCTGGCTGGCCTGAAAGCGCTCCTTGAACACGGGGTGAGGCTCAATCTCGTGGGAGACCGTTACCCCAAGGGAGTCGACGAGCACGAGCTCACGAAGAATTAGAACTTCTTCCGTTTCGCAACGTTGAAGGCGACAGCGGCGCGAATCAGCTCTTTGAACGCCGCTTCCTCAATCGCGTCGTCTCTGTGAATGTCGATGGCCCGTCGTGTATTTCCCTCGAGGCTCGAATTGAAGAGACGAGCGGGGTCCTTCAGCGAGGCCCCGTGAAAGAAGGTCAGCTTCACGACTTCTTTGTAGGATTCGCCCGTACAGATGCCGCCGTCGTGGGACCAGACGGGAGTTCCCGGGGAAGACTCTTTCGCCCACTTCCATTCCTCGACGACCTCGGGGTCCGCCGCGTGGATGAGCGTGCGCATCCGTTTCAGCACTGAACCTCGCCAATCATCAAGCTCGCGAATGCGCTGCGTCGATCAGCTGCGAGGCGGAGTCGGACTTTGCGACCTTCGCCGACTTCTTGGATGTCTTGGCGGCCATTGTGTTCACTCCAGGACTGCGGTGACTTTAGTCAAGATACAACTCGGAGCTTCGTCGAGGCAGGCCTCCAGGCGGCGCCAGAAGAAATACGACAGCCCCCAGAGCACGGCGGTGCCCGCCGCAAAGCCCCACGCCTCCGGGCCATCACCCACCGCGAAGTGGGCGATCAGAGCAGAGCCGAGGGTGATTGCGAAGCCGGCATAGGCCCACTCCTTGAGCCGCGCCGGCACCGGCGCAAGCAGCAGCAACACGCCGAGGAGCTTGGCCAACGCGAGTTCCACCCGGAAGTAGTCGGGGAAGCCGAGGTGGGCGAACGCCTCCGCGACCTGCGGCAGGCGCAGTTGCGCGTAGGCGGTGAAGCCGATCTGCAGGCAGAAGAGCGCGGTGACGGTCCAGAAGCCGATGACGATACCTTTGGAACGGGGCAGGCTCAGGCCCATGGGCGAGAGTGCGCCGCTGCCTTCTAATGTCAGACTCATGTCGTCCTCCTTGTCACCATGACGGATGGCGCAGGCTGAATGTGACCGCTGCCGCCTCGGCTTCGTCCTGTCGTCGCTCACGAGCCTCCCTACGTGGGTAGCCGCGCAGTCCAGCCGGTGGCGTAGTACGCCCACCCGATCAGCGCGGCATTGTGAACCGCGTGAACGATGACCGTTGGCACCGTTGAACCGGATCGCTCACGCACCCACCCGAAGCCGAGACCCAGCGTGAAAGCGAGGGGAAGAATCGCAGGGAAGCCATGGATCGCGGTATGTGCCGCGGCAGAGACGGGAATCGCAGCGCTCGCGGGAAGCCGCTGCCGGAGCCAACGTGGTACAGCACGCCCCGAAATAGCGCCTCCTCTCCCAGCGCGGCGAGCACACAGGCGCGAATGACAATGATCCCGGCCACAGCCGGCCCCGCCGTCGCGAGGCGACCGTCATCGGACCCCATCGCCTTCAAGATCGTGATCGAGCTCGACCAGGGCCACGGCCCAACAGCCGATTGAATCGCCGCCGCTATGAGGTACGCGCCCCCGCCTGCGGCGAATGCAAGGCCGACGTCGGCGCGGCGACAGCGGACGAGCCCCAGCGCCTGTGCCGTGCGCGGGCGAAAGACGATCATCAGGGCGGCAAGGAGCAGCATGTAGACCTCGCCGACCACGATCGCCGTGACGGCGGCTGCACCGCTGCTGCGAGCGGCGAAGACGGTCGCCGTACCGATGACCACCGCAGCGAGCAGCCAGAGCCCGAGCGCAAGGAGCACGCGCTTGCCGGTCACGAGCGGTTCCGGCCCTCGATGTGCTGCGCCGGCACCGTAGGGATGACGCGATGACAGGATCTCGTCGCTCATGTCCAGGTCCGCCCTACCAGCGCTTCAGCTGGGTGACCTGAATGAGGTTGCCGCAGGTGTCGTTCAGCATGGCGATCGTGGAGGCGGTCACGTCCGTGGGCGCCATGGTGAACTCGGCGCCGCGCGCTTTCATCCGTTCGTAGTCGGCCTGCACGTCGTCGGTGAAGAACATGGCCGCGGGCTGGCTTTGCTGGAACATCGCCTGTTGATAGGCTTTGGCTGCCGGATTGTCGTTGAGCGCCAGCTGCAGCTCTGTGCCGTCCGGGTCCTCTGGTGAGGCCACCGTGAGCCAGCGAAACGGCCCCTGGCTGAAGTCGGCCTTCTTCACGAAGCCCAGGACGTCGGTATGGAAGCGCAGGGCCTTCTCCTGGTCGTCGACGTGCACGCTCGTCAGTTTGATCTTCACCGCTTCCCTCCTTGTGCCTGCCCGCCGAAGCCGCGGCGAAGGCGGGTCACATTGTTTGCCGTTCGTCCGTCAACGCTATGACGGAAAGCGACAAGAAAGTGTGACCGATGACCGATTACCTGGCCGAGCGATTCGAAGAGCACCGAACCCATCTGCGCGGCGTGGCCTACCGGATGCTCGGCTCGTTGAGCGAAGTGGACGACGCCGTTCAGGAAGCATGGCTGCGGCTCAGCCGCGCCGATACCGAGGGCATCGACAACCTTGGCGGCTGGCTGACCACGGTCGTCGCGCGGGTGTGCCTCGACATGCTGCGGTCGCGCCAATCGCGGCGCGAGGAGCCGTTGATGCCGGACGCGCCGGAGCCGGTCGCGACCGGCACGAGCGGAAGCAGCCCCGAGCAGGAAGCGCTCCTGGCGGATTCGGTCGGGCTCGCGCTGCTCGTCGTCCTCGACAGGCTGACGCCGGCGGAACGGCTCGCCTTCGTGCTGCACGACATGTTCGCGGTGCCGTTCGAGGAGATCGCGCCGATCGTCGGCCGTTCCGCAGAGGCGGCCCGGCAGCTCGCGAGCCGCGCGCGGCGGCGCGTGCGTGGCGGCGGGGCCCCCGACCCCGATCTCGTTCGGCAGCGCGAGGTCGTCGAGGCCTTCATTGCGGCATTACGCGCTGGCGACTTCGAAGGCCTGCTCGCGTACCTCGATCCGGACCTCGTGGTTCGCGCGGACATGGCGGCCGGCGCGCCGACCGAGATCCGCGGCGCGGCGGTCTGGGCGAGAGGGGCTGTCGCCTACGGGCACATGGCGCGGCTCACGCAGCCCGCGATGGTGGATGGGGCGATCGGCGTCGTAGTGGCGCCGCAGGGACGATTGGTGAGAGCGCTCCGCTTCACGATCGCGAACGGCAGGATCACCGAGATCGAAGTCATCGGCAATCCGGCGCGGCTCGGCGAGCTCGAGGTGTCGATCGTCGAGTGAGATATGCCCGGGTCCCTGACGCGGGCCCGTGTGGGGCCTGGACGAAAGCGAGATCGAGACGATGCGCCACGCTGAAGAGGATCCACAGGAGAGCCAGGAGATCAGGAGATTGTCTTGGAACTTCCTCCTGAGCTCCTGACCCTCTTGTTCAGGCTTTTCCGTTAGGCTGTTCCGTTAGGCTTTTCCGCTGGAGCGACCGCTGGCGATCCCTGCCATCAGATGTTTGCCTTCCGCGAACTCCTCGATCATCTTTCGGTTGAACGCCGGAATGTCGTCGGGCTTCCGGCTGGTGACGAGCCCGTTGTCGGTGACGACCTCCTTGTCGACCCAGGTCCCGCCCGCGTTCATGAGGTCGGCTTTCAGCGACGGCCACGACGTCACCGTGCGCCCCTTCGCCACGCCGGCGTCGATCAACGGCCACAGGCCGTGACAGATCGCGGCGACCGGCTTGCCCGCCTCGAAGAACTCGCGAACGAATGACACA
>CAWIKP010000012.1:0-98242 GCA_963836735.1 uncultured Acidobacteriota bacterium
ATCGGGCTCCGGGTAGCTGGGCACTTGACGGAATGAAAGCCTGACCGGCAAGATTGCGGCCAGCGTTAGCGCCCGCCTACCGCTGGCTGGCTCTCGTCTCTGGCCCAAAAGCGCTACTGTCGCCAACCTTGGAGTCCGAGGAGCTTCGTCCAGTCACGAAATGCCGTGCTCCCACTCCCCGCTATCCGTCGGTCGCAACCTCGGTCGAGAATGGCCGCTGCTGTTTAGTTAGGCAGGTCCTGCCAACGCGCTGCGCCAACATTCTATGGCAAGGCGAACAGAAATCGTGAATCGATTGCTGCGCGCTTCGGAGCTATACTGCACGAAGCAGTCTTGGTCAGCTGCCGGTCTCTCCGTCGTCATCGAGCACGGAGACCGAAACCCACGCTCGATCGCCACAATGGCTGCGAGTCGGGTTTCCAAATGACCACGCGTTGAACACCGCGGCAGATACCTTTCGAGATCCTTGCTGCCCTGATTTCCGTCTAGCGGCACCGTTTACGTCTCATCGAAATCAAAGAACTCCGATGCGACTTCGTAGAGGTAGACGGGCTGCTTCACGACCCCGATTCCGCGCTCAAGCATCTGAGCAGTCCAGAACAAAACAGCCGACGCAACAGCCGCTGGGTTCCGAAGCTGTCGCGTGTAGGCGTCAAAGAATCATCCGCCGGGCTTTTGACGGCCCGGTCCGGACGATGCGATCTGGTGGATTTTAAGGAAAGTGTTAGTGGGCGCTGATGGATTCGAACCATCGACCCCCGCCGTGTGAAGGCGATGCTCTACCACTGAGCCAAGCGCCCGAAGTTCGAAACTCCAATGTTACTCGAACCGCCGCCGAGCGGCAATCGGCTCAAGCCCTGGCAGCAGATCGCTTCACCTTCAGTAGACGACGCTGCGGCCAGTTCGCAGAATCCCCAGTGCCCAAAGAACGATCAAGATGATCAGCAGGCTGACGGCGCGGACAGCCAGCTTGAATGTCTTCTCCCCCACCTCGAGCCTCCCGGCCGTCTGATCTGCGAATGTTCCGGCTACGACCCGCTCTTCCGCGCTTGATCGGTGAGCAGCGTCAGAATACGCGCATATCTCTCGTCAGCGCCGGCGAAGGCCTTCGTGTACTCGTCCTCCGAAATCTTGGCCTTCTTCCAGTCGCCGTCGAACACCGTCGTCTTCGTCCCCTCCTCCCAGGAGTCGGGAGCCGCGTCACCCGGCTTGGCCACCAGGCCATCGCAGGTCTGGTCCATCACGAAGACCTTCGATCCGGCCACCGACGCCGCGTTCAGGTCGATATAGACGTCGCGATAGTCCTTCTTTGCCAGCTTGGCGGTCAGCAGCGTCGGCGCGGAGTACTTCGCCGAGACGACCAGCAACTGGCCGCCCTGGAAATAGAGCGCGGCCACGAACGTGCCGGCGTCGGTCGGGTCTGGCGCCGCGATGGCGTCCAGCTTCAGCCGATCGAGCACCTCGGTGAGTTGTTTGGCGGCAGCGGTGGACTTGCTGTCCTGGGCGATCGCAAGGGCAGGCGTCAGGAGCAGTGCGCCGCTGGCGAAAAGGGTGGCAAGGCAGCGACCGGCACGGACATTCGTGGGCATGGGCAACCTCGAGCGTGAGTTTTGCCCACGTTCTACCACCGCTGCCTTACGGCGTCAACCAATGAACAGCGGATCTTCTTCTTCGGAACGGCTGGTGCGGCGGCGCCAGTCGGCGCCGGCGCGAAGCGCCCCGAGCGTCGCCTTGATCGCCGCCATGATTGCCATCCCTTCACGGGCCGGCGTGATGATCGCCTGCTGCACGAGGGCCGACGTTTCGTCGACGCGGGCCGTGAGATCGGTTACCAGCCGATCCACCTTCTGGACCTGCGCGGTCGCCAGCGTTGCGGACCTGGAGGCCTCCTCGGCGATCGCGGCGGCTGTCGCAATGAGCGGACGAATCTCCTCGCGCACGGACGAAATCGTCTGCTGCGCCGTCGTGAGCGTCTCCTGGGCCTTCGCCACGGCCTGCTGGGCCTGCTTCGCAAGCCTGGCGGTGACGACGATGACGCCCACCTGAATCAAGGCCATCACCAGCGTGGCGAGGGCGATGACGCCGAGGAAGACGAGAGCCCAATCGGTCACAACGTGTCCGGCGTCCCCGGCGCCTGCGGCGTGGCGGCGCGCGCCTGGTTGTAGGCATCGCGGCCACGCTCGACCGCGGAGCTCAAGGTCTCGCGCTGGCGATTCAGGTACTCGCGTCCCTGCCGCGCGGCTTCTTCGGCGCGCTCGCGGCCTTCGCGGGCCCGCTCGCTCAAGAGCCGGCGCGCTTCCTCACCGGAGACCGGCGCCATCAGCAGGGCCACGGCCGCGCCGGTGACCGCCCCGAGGACGAACGCCAGAATCACCGTGCCGGCCGCGGATCCATCGTCCCTCGCCATTTGTTCTCCTAATCTGGCTCTGCATCGCTATCAGCTATCAGAAAATACTTACGCGGACGTTCAAGTACTTCTTCGGGTCCTTGCGGATGTCACTGATCAACTGCCGCAGCTCGCTGGCGGCGGCGTTCATGTGATCATACAACTCCTTATCTTTCAGGAGCCGGCCCGCGCTACCCTCGCCCTGCTGCAGCCCGTTGGTGATCGTATCCAGACGGGTTGTCAGTGCCGTTATCTTGTCGTACAGCTCCCGCTCGGTCAGCAGGCGCCCCATGGTGTTGTCGTTGCGGTTCAAGCGGGCGCTGACCTGATCGAAGTTCGCGGTCGCCGAGGTCAAGGACGTCGCAAACGCCTCGTCCTTCAGGAGGCGGCCGAGACTTCCCTCTCCCGCGTTGATCCGCGCCAGGGATTCCTGCAGCGAGCCGAGCGCCCCGTTCAGACGGTTGTAGGCGAGGGGGTCGCGGATCAGCATCCCCATGGTGCCACGGCCCCGGCTGAGCTCGCTGGCCACGACTCCCGCCGACGTGATCAGGTTGTTCACCTCGCGATACATCTGCTCGTCGGTGAACAGCTTGCCAACGGTCCCCTTGCCGCTGCGGATATCCTTCAGGATGCCGGTCACCTGCTGCAGCGACTGGGTGGCCCCTTCGGCGACGTCTGCCAGCTGTCCCGGCGCCCGCCCGGGCGGCAGGAAATCACCATCCTTCAGCGGCGTACCCTGGGTCGACGGCGAGATGTCGATGACCGGCTCGCCGAGCAGGCTCAACGAACCGATCGAGGCGCGGGACTCGGTGGTGATCCGCGACTTGTTCTCCTCGTTGACGTTCAGCCGGACCTCGACCTCGGATCCCGACAGCTTGACCTCGTCCACCTTGCCGACCTCGACCCCGGCCACGCGGACCACCGCGCCGCTCTTCAACCCCTTCACGTCGGCGAACCGGGTCACCAGCGTGTACTGCTCCCAGGAAAAGCCGCCCTGGCCGCCGACCGCGATGATGAACATCACCGCGAGCGCAATCGCGCCGACGGCAATGATGCCGATTTTCAGCTCAGACCAGCCGAGCGATCGTGTGCGTGGCATGACGTCAGTCCTTCACGAAAGAAACGCTGCGATGTACGGGTCGCGGTCAGCCGCCGCGCGGAGCTCGTTGGCGTTGCCTTCGAAGCCAATCCGCCCGTCGCGGAGCATGATGAACTCGGCCTCGTCGGACTTGTCCGCCGACGCCCGCTCGAATGTCACCTCGCCGCCCTTCCGGTTGGCGGTGTGCTCGGCAACGTAGAACGCGTCCCGCAGCTGGTGGGTGACGAGGATCGAGCTTACCCCCTCCAGGTCGCGCAGCTTGATGATCTCGTCGTCGACGGTGATGGCCGTAATCGGGTCGAGACCGGTCGTCGGCTCGTCGTACAGGAGAATCCGTGGTTTCGCGGCCATGGCCCGGGCAATCGCCACGCGCCGCCGCTGGCCTCCGGAGAGCTCCGACGGCATCCGATCGATGAACTCCGCGAGCCCGATGAAGCCGAGCACCTCTTCGACCCGCTGGTTGGCTTCGGCCGGCACCCAATTGAGCTCTTCGAAGAGCTTGTAGCCGACATTCTCCCGGACCGACAGAGAGTCGAAGAGCGCGCCTTCCTGGAACACCATGCCGAGGTCGTGCCGCACGCGCATCAGCTCGTCTTCGGACATGTTGTCGACCTGCTCGCCGTTGACGAAGAGCTGGCCGCCATCCGGCTTCAGCAGGCCGAGGATCAGCCGCAGGATCGTGCTCTTCCCCGCGCCGCTCGCGCCGAGAAAGATCTTGGTGTGCCCCGTTTTCAGCGTGAAGCTGACCTCGCGCAGGATCACCTTCTCGTCGAACGCGAGGGACACCTGATCGAAGACGACGATCGGCCCGCCGGGGCCGAGCGCTTCATCGAGAAGCGGAGGACGAGAGGCGGGGAGCGACCGGGCCATCAATACATCAACACGATGAGGAGCTGCGTGACGAAGTAGTCCACGGCAATGACGGCGACCGAGCTGGCGACGACCGCGTTGGTCGTCGCCCGGCCGACCCCCTGCGTGCCGCCTTTCGTGCGCAGCCCGACGTGGCAGCCGATGCTCACGATCGCGAAGCCGAGGAAGAACGGCTTGATCAGTCCCATCCAGACATCCTCGATGTACAGGCCCTGCACCACCGAATTCCAGTAGACCGAGGACGCGACGCGCAGCACACCGACGGTGACGATCCAGCCGCCGACCATGCCCACGGCGCTCGAGATGACCGTGAGAAACGGGACCATGATCAGGCCGGCGAGGATGCGCGGGACCACGAGTTTGCGGATCGGGTCGGTCCCGAGCGCGCGCAACGCCGCGATCTGATCGGTGACCATCATCGAGCCGATCTCCGCAGCGATCCCGGAGCCGACCCGCCCCGCCACCATCAGTCCGGTCAGCACCGGACCGAGCTCCTTCACGATCGAGGCGCTGACCAGACGGCCGACCATCGACCTCGCCCCGAACTGATCGAGCGTCAGGCCCGACTGCAGCGCGAGCACCATCCCGGTGAATGTCCCGGTCAACAGCACCACGGTCAGCGACCCGATGCCGATCGCGTCGAACTGGAACACGACGTCCTTGTAATAGAACGGACGCGTCACGACGCCGCGGCACGTCTTGCCGAGCATCCGCACGTACTCCTGCACCTCGAGGAGCGCGGCTTTGATCCACTCGACGGCGCCGCCGCCCACTAATTGCGGCTCCCGGCCAGACCAAGCTCGCGCGTGCGCAGCTGCTTGATGCGATCGCGCAGCGTCGCGGCCTTCTCGAACTCGAGGTTCGCGGCCGCCGCTTTCATCTGCGAGTGCAATTGCGTGATGTGCGCCTCGAGCTCGCCGTGGGTACGGAAGGTCTCGCCGTCCGCCGCGCCGACGGTCACGTAGTCGCGCTCGTAGACGCTGGTCATCACCTCGTCGATGCTCTTGATGATCGACGCCGGCGTGATGCCATGCTCCTCGTTGTAGGCCCGCTGAATCGCCCGGCGGCGGTCCGTCTCGCCGATCGCCTGCCGCATCGAGTCGGTCATGCGGTCGGCATACATGATGGCGCGGCCGTTCACGTTGCGGGCCGCCCGCCCCACGGTCTGAATCAGGGATCCCCCTGACCGCAGGAAGCCTTCCTTGTCGGCGTCGAGAATCGCCACGAGCGATACTTCGGGCAGATCCAGCCCTTCCCGCAGCAGGTTGATGCCCACCAGGACGTCGAACTCCCCTTTGCGCAGATCCCGGAGAATCTGAATGCGCTCGAGCGTGTCGATGTCGGAGTGCAGGTAGCGCACCTTCACCCCCAGCTCCTGGTAGTACTGGGTCAAGTCCTCGGCCATCCGCTTGGTCAGCGTCGTGACCAGCACGCGCTCCCGCTTCTCGACCCGGGTGCGGATTTCCGCGAGCAGGTCGTCGACCTGGCCTCGCACCGGGCGCACCTCGATCTCCGGATCGACGAGCCCGGTGGGCCGAATGATCTGCTCGACGACTGCTCCACCCGACTCGCGCAGCTCGTAGGGTCCTGGCGTTGCCGACACGAACAGCAGCTGCCCGACCCGTTTCTGCCACTCCTCGAAATTCAACGGCCGGTTGTCGAGCGCCGAGGGCAGCCGGAAGCCATAGGCGACCAGCACTTCCTTCCGGGACCGATCGCCGTGATACATGCCCCGAACCTGCGGAACGGACTGGTGGCTCTCGTCGACGATGGTCAGCGCGTCGCCGGGCAGGTAGTCGAGCAGCGTCGGCGGCGGTTCACCCGGCGTCCGCCCGGTGAGGTGACGGGCGTAGTTCTCGATCCCGTGGCAATAGCCAATCTCCTTGATCATCTCGAGATCGAACATCGTCCGCTGGTGCAGCCGGTGGGCCTCGAGCACCTTGCCTTCCGACTCGAGCTGCCCGCGGTACCAGGTCAGCTCCGCTTTGATGCTCTCCACCGCCGCCTTGGTACGATCGCGCGAGGTGACGAAGTGCGTCTTCGGATAGACCGCCACCTTGTCGTGCCGGCGAATGGTCTTCCCGGTCAGCGGATCGAAGGAAATCAGCTCGTCGACCTCGTCGCCGAACAGCTCGATCCGGAGCGCCTGGTCCTCGTACGACGGATACACTTCGACGATGTCGCCGCGAACGCGGAAGGCGCCGCGAGCGAACTCGTGGTCGTTGCGCTCGGTACTGGATTTCCACCAGCTTGCGCAGGATCTGATCGCGCTCGATCCGCTGACCCCGTTCGAGCGGCAGCATCATCCCGTAGTAGGCCTCAGGCGATCCCAGGCCGTAAATGCATGAGACGCTCGCGACGATGATGACGTCCCGGCGCTCGAAGAGCGATCGGGTCGCCGACAGCCGCATCCGGTCGATCTCGTCGTTGATGATCGCCTCCTTCTCGATGTAGGAGTCGGTCGTCGGGACGTAGGCTTCCGGCTGGTAGTAGTCGTAGTAGCTGACGAAGTACTCGACCGCGTTCTCGGGGAAGAAGCGGCGGAACTCCTGGTACAGCTGCGCCGCCAGCGTCTTGTTGTGGGCCATCACCAGCGTCGGACGGTTCACGCGGGCGATGCACTGCGCCATCGTGAAGGTCTTGCCCGACCCGGTCACGCCGAGCAGCACCTGGGACTTGTCGCCGCGCAGCAGCCCATCGACGAGCTCGTCGATGGCACGGGCCTGGTCGCCGCGCAGTTCGAAATCAGTAACCAGCGTGAAGCGGTCGTACTTCGAGGCCATGAGCGTTATGCGGGTCGCACCTGCCGTCGCGCCGCCGGCACAGCCGTCGGCCGTGACGAGCGGGCCCTTCACGCGGGTCCGGGCGTAAAGAAAACGTCGGAGTGAGGGCGCCGATCAGTCATCGTACCACGGCACAGGCCGTGGTCAGCGGGCGGGGTCGGAGCCCGGCGAGAGCGGGGCGAAGTAGCCGGGACGGGTGCGCAGCCTGACGCCCTTCAGATCGGCGCGCTTCAGTTTGATTTCGACCGGGCGCCAGGAGCCGTCGGCTTTGGTGTCGGTCGAGGTGTAGCCCAGGATGTAGCGGGCGTCCATCTCGCGCACGATCTTCTCGTACATCGCGTCGAGCTCCTTGACGCTCGACGGGAAGAAGGCCTGCCCGCCGGTCATCTGCGAGAAGCGCTGCAGCTCCATCTGCGCCGAGTTGCGGTAGGAGCTCGACTGGTGCTCGAGATACCCGAGGGCATACATCGTGACGTCCGAGGCCTTGAGCAGATCGCTGACATCGCCGGCGGTGATGGTGCTCCGCGTGTCGCCGCCGTCGGTGTAGACGACCAGGATCTTCTGCCCGTCCTGCACCGAGGCACTCCGGAGGTAGACGGCCAGCGCGTCGTAGAAGGCGGTCATCCCTCCGGCCCTGCGCATGCGGATGCGCTCGATCAGGCGCGGGTAGTTGTCGCCACGGAAGATGGTGGTGCGGACTTCGGTGTCGAAGTCCACGAGCGTCATGTCCACCGCGTGCTCGTTCTGCCCCAGGAATTTGATCGCGGCGGTCCGCACGTCGCGGATGTCCTGATCCATGCTGCCGCTGGCATCGAGCAGGAAGCCGAGATGCAGCGGCGGCGAAATCGCCTCGTCGCCGGCGCTGAAGAACTGCACCTGCTGCGGCTTGCCGCGCTCGAGCACCTCGAAATCGTTCTTGGTGAGCCCCGAGATCGGCGCCCCGCGGCGATCGGTGACGACCACGCCGAAGTTCACGAGATCGACGCCGACCCGAATCGGCTGCTGGCCGGGCAGGACGACCGGAGCAACGGTGACCAGAACAGCGATGGCGGCGGCGCAGGCGGCGTGTGTCACCGGACCTCCCCGGGGGACCGAAACGAGTCAGAAGATTTTATACCCGCTGATGCGCAGGACCTGCGTCCCTCGCCGCCCGTCGGTGTCGATGCCCTGGAACCCGTACCCCCACTCAATCGCGACCAGCGTGCCGAACGGCGCCGGCAGTTCGAGCGCGGTGCCGACGCCGGTGTAGCTCCGCCCGCCTCGCCCGAACGCCGGATCGTGGACATAGGCCGAATCGAGGAAGCCGTCGAGCCTGACGAACCGCCCCGCAGACCAGGCCGCCGACCCGCGGACGACCACGCCACGGTCGTAGCGGATCAGCGCCGACGGGTAGCCGCGAAGCCGGTTGTCGAAGCTGCCGAAGGTATACCGGCTGAAACGATCGAGGTCGCGGCCGGTCATCCACGATCCCTCGATTCGGCCGACGAGCCGCGGCGACGCCACGATCGACCTGGCCAGCAGCGCGCCGAACCGCTGATAGTCGCGGTGGCGCGGATCGTAGTCCCCGACTCCCACCAGGCCCTCGTGTTCCTCGACGTCGCCCCAGGGCTGCCAGCCGGCGCGGCGCGCACCCGACCACCACACCGAGCTGGTCCATCCAGCCCATTGGCCATCCATCGCCACTCGAATGCCGTGCGCGACCTGGGAGACGGGGACGGCAAAAGACGACGCGGTCGAGCTCGCCCGGTCGAAGCCGGTGTAGTCGAGCTCGTAGCCGGCCCGCACGCTGAGCCTCGCCGAGAGCGGCCGCAACAGCCACACCGACCCGTGCGCGGGGCGCTGCGAGATATTCCAGTCGTACTGTTCGCGGCCGTTCACGAAGGCCCGGTCGTTGTACGACGAGGCAATGGCAAAGGCGCGGCCGCCCAGCTGCCAGCGGCTGCCGCCGAGCGACGGCACCGCGATCGCGAGTTGTCCGTAGGTTCCGCCAAAGAAGCCGTTCATCTGCGTGCCGGTGCCGAAGAGATTGAAATCGATGTAGCTGAGACCGGCGAACGGCAGCGGCGTGCTGATGTTCGGATCGATGATGACGCCGAGCGCGACCGTTCTGACCCGCTGCGAGGGTGGCATGAGCACGGGCGTGGCCGATGCCGCAGTGGAAGCCTTTTCGGGGTCGGTGCGCTCGCGCTTCAGATACCGGAATCCTTCAGGCGTGTCCCGGAGCATGATGTGCGGCGATGCGTACGCCTGCGCACGACGTTCGGTAAACGACTCGGGGTTGACGTCCTGGCGAGCGATCTCGAGCACGCGATGAATCGGCGTGCGATGACCAGGTCCCTCGTAGAGCTGCCGGATCTCCGATCGCGCGAGCAGCCACAAGCCGGCCTCGTCCATCCGGAACTCGTCGGTCTGTTCCGACGAGACGATGGGCCCGCGCAATGCGGTCTGCACGGCGGAGACCTTGACCATGCCGAAGGTGTTCGCGGCGATCCAGACCGTGCCGGCAAACAGGCTGCGCTTCCTGTCAATCGGCGCGAACGCCACGACGTAACACGGCACACCGGCGATCGTTTCCTGACCCTCCAGCGAATAGGTGTAGACGTCGCTCAGAGAGATCGCGAGCGGTGGTGACGCGACCCGCTCAGGCTCGAGCAGTGGCAGCCGCGGCACTTGTCCTCCGGGAAAGGTGATGCCGTTCACGCGGACGTCGCGCTGCTCGATATCGACGGCATCCGCCGCCGTGTAGATCGTCGCGTGTGCAGTGATCGCCATCGGCGCTGGAAAACCGGGCGCTTCGAACGTCAATGTCATGGTCCCGGACGAGATGAGCTGGCGTATCGCCCGCCGCTGCCGTGCGGCCGCCGCCTGATGGCGGGCGATGATCTCCCGGACCGTCAGCGTCCGGGAGCCGGTCACCCGAACGCCTTCTGCAAACCGTCCCTCCGCCGGAGGCACCCGAACCACGATCTCGCCCCCGGACAGCGCGATCCGTTCCACACCGGGCATCTCTGGCTGAATTACCAGCCCGGCCGGACAACTGTCGCCGATCGCCATCGTCGAGAGCGAATCGGGATCGAGGTAGGTTGGCAGCCTCACCGCGCCGCAACGCACGTCGCTCATGCCGCCCGGCACGAGACCGTCGGGAACGAGCGGGGCGGCCCGGCGGACATCACTCAAGAGGGCCTCCGCCGCGACCACGTCCGCCGGCAGCGGCACAATCCACCGGCGCGCCCCGCCGGCTTTCACGGGCCCGCCTCCAGCCTCCCCCACCGCAATCGTGCCGGGCGCCACCGAGGCTGTCCGCGGGAAGGCAGGGCGATCGGCCGTCGTCGCGGCATGAAAGTCCACGTAGGCTCCCAGGTCGCGCGCGAGCAGCTCCGCGAACCGGCCAGCGTCCGTGTGGACGCCGATCAGCACCTGCGGCGCCGCGCTCCGCAGTTCGACGGCGCGTGTTTTCAACAGGAACGCCAGTTCTCCGAGGTCGCCGGGGCTGTTCGAGACATCGATGACGATCCGGTGAGTCAGTGCCGCCACGGCCGGGTCGATTGTCATCGCCGGTGCCGCGAGCCAGAGACCGGGACGGCCCCCGGCCTCCCGGATCGATTCGACCGCGGCCCGCAGATCTTCGGGCGCGCCGGCATCCGGCCGCACGAGGACCTCCAGGCCTTCGAGCGGGGCGCCGATGAGCACCGACTGTCCGGGTGTGATGGAGGCGACGATACAGGCAGCACAGGGCACGCGACCAGACGACTGGGCGCCAGCGGGGCCGGCGACACAGACCAGTAACGCGACGGTCGCGGCAGCGGCCAGGGTAAACGCTCGATTCCGCAAGGCGTATAATGAGCGTTCGGTCATGAGCTTACTGCCATCGTTGGAGGCAGTTCGGAAAGGACTCGCCTGACATGCGCGTGTACGCCGTATGTCAGGATGAACTGGTGATACGGTCGCTGGACGACGTGCTCCAGCCCAGTTTCGAAGTCGATTTCCTCGTCGAGAGCCGCCCGCTGGCACGGCGGCTCCACGAGTCGGGGATCCAGATCGCCGCCGGCGATCCCCGCAGAGTCGACACCTACCTCAAAGCCGATATCTCCCCCAGCACCTGTTTCATCGTTCAAAACAACGGACGCAAGACCGTCCGGAAGATCCTTGCAGCCATCCGCGACGCCGGCGGCACGCTCACTTACGTGCTCCACACCGGCCCCCGGAACCCGAAGGCGGCCGACGAGCTCAAGGCAGAGTTTCCCGATCTCGCGGACCTGGAATTGTCCGAGCTCCTCCGGCCGACGCTCGTGACCGAGCTCAGCCGGTCGATGACCCGCGCGCGCGTGCAACAGTACCAACGCTACTTCGCCGATGCAGATCGCGTGCTCATCCTGCTCCACAACGACCCCGACCCGGATGCGCTGGCGAGCGGGCTCGCCCTGCGCAACCTCCTCCGCCGGAACAAGTCCACCGCGATCATCGGCGCGGTGCAAGGGGTGACCCGGCCGGAAAACCTCCGGATGGCGAACATGCTCGACATCCACGTCGAGCCGATCACGCCGGCGTCGTTCGAGGAATTCGAACGCATCGCCACCGTCGACGTGCAGCCCCACTACTTCGGCGGCCGGCTCGATCGCGCCGATCTGGTGATCGATCACCATCCCGAGCAGCCGGGCTACAGCGCCGTCTTCAAGGACATCCGCGCCGACTACGGGTCCACGTGCACGATCCTCACCGAGCACCTGCGGGCGGTCGACGTGAACATCTCGGAGCGCACGGCGACGGCGATGCTCTATGCCATCAAGTCCGACACGCTGTTCTTCGCCCGGCACACCAATCGCGTCGATCTCGAGGCGTTCACCTTCCTCTATCCGCTGGCCGATGCCGCGTTGATCCGCAAGATGGAAGGGGCGGAAATCACGCTCGAGCGGCTCGACTACGTGAACCGGGCGAGTCAGTCCGGGGTCATGCGCGACCAGGTGTTCAGCGCCTTCGTCGGCGAGGCCCCGCGCGAGGACTTCATCCCTTATACCGCCGACTTCTTCCTGCAGCTCGAAAACGTCAAGTGGACCATCGTCGCCGGCGTGGTGGGGTCGACGTTCATCGTCAGCGTGCGGAACCTCGGGTACTCGCGCAACGCCGGCGAGTTCGTGAAGCGCTGGTTCGGCGACATCGGCAGCGCCGGAGGCCATCGCGCCATGGCCAAGGCCGTCGTCCCGATGGCCCGGTTCCAGGACAAGTTCGGACCGCTCGACGGGCCGGCGATCAGCGCCCGCATCGCCGACATGGCGGAGCAGTTCCTGCACGAAGCCGCGGCGAAGCCCAAAGAATTGCTGCCGCGGTAAGTTGTCAGTTACCAGTTACCAGTTACGAACACTCGGAAGCGGCGCGACTGACTACCGCAAACTGGCAACTGGAAACTGCCTACGCCAGCGCCTGATCGAGATCCGCGATCAGATCCTCCGGGTCCTCCAATCCAATCGACAGCCGCGCCATGCTGCGGGTGACGCCGGCCTCGTGCAGTTCCTCGTCGGTGTGTCCCCACTGTGACGTCAAGACCGGCAGGCTGCAGAGGCTCTCGACGCCGCCAAGGCTGGCCGCCCGCTGAATCACCTGCAGCCGATCGAAGAAGCGCGCGGCGCGCTCGTAGCTCCCGCCGACGTCGACACAGACCATGCCGCCGAAACCGCGCATCTGGCGTTTCGCGATCTCGTGGTCCGGATGACTCGGCAGGCCAGGATAGTAGACCGCTGCGATCCGGCGATCGCGACTGAGCCACTCCGCGACCGCTGTGGCCGTCGCATTCTGACGCTCGACCCGGACGGCCAGCGTCTTGAGGCCGCGTCCCAGCGCATAGGCGGGCTGCGGATCGATGATGCCGCCAACCCGCCGGCGCACCTTCTCTATCCGGCCGATCAGCGTGGCGTCACCGGCGAGGACGCCCGCGGTCACGTCGGTATGGCCGTTGAGATACTTGGTCGCGCTGTGCATGACCAGGTTGACGCCGAGCGCGAGCGGCTGCTGGTTGACGGGGCTCGCGAAGGTGTTGTCGATCACCGACAGGACATTCCGGGCGCGGCACGCCGCGGCGACCGTGGCGATATCGATGCACCGTAGCGTTGGATTGATTGGCGATTCGAACCAGACCAGTCTGGTCCGCTCGGTGAGGAGCTTCTCGGGCTCGCGAAACGCCTCGACTCGCGCAAAACGCACCACCACGCCGAGCCGCGCGAAGATCTCGGTCAGCAGGTGCAGCGTGCCGCCATAGATCGCCGCGCTGCACACCACCTCGTCGCCCGCGGAAACCAGCGTCAGCAGCGCGGTCGTCGTCGCGGCCTGCCCGCTCGACAGCAGAATCGCCGCCTCGGCTCCTTCGAGTGCCGCCAGTGTCTGCTCCACCGCCACGACCGTAGGATTCTCGTAGCGCGAATACAGGTACTTGCCACTCTTCCCTTCGTTGTACTCGCGCACCTGATCGGCGCTGTCGAAGACGAACGTGGTGGTTTCGTAGATGGGGAGCGTCAGCGACTCGACGTTCGCAAGCGGGGCTTTGGCGCGATGCACGAGCCGGGTGGGAAGCTTCATTCCTGATTCTTGCACGATCACGCAGTTGACAGCCCGCAGGGGCGAACCACGGACAGCGGACCGCGGACGGCGAATCCGATCAGCTCGTGGTGACCGACTGAATCCGCTCGCCGCTGGCGCCGACGACCGGATCGATGAACTGGCGGTAGGCGTCCTCGTAGCCGCGATCGACGAGCTCCGGGAGGGTGTAGCGGCGATCCGAGCGCTCGTCGTAGACGCCGGAAAAATCGAAAGGCCCGACCGGGTTGTGCTCCGGACGAACCAGGTAGAGCCCGGCGAAGCGGCCGGCGAACTGCTCGAGCGCATCCCGAAGACCGGCGGTCTCGAAGGCCGCGAGCTGCTCGCCGGCATGCCCTCGGACGTCACCGCGTCCGGCACTGAGCTCGTGTGGCCGTGCCACGCGCGGGGTCGCCGCGAGCACGATGACCTGCTCGGCGCCGGCGCTTGCCAGCTCCTCGAAGACCCGTGTCAAGGCCCCGGGGCGATCGCACAGACGGTGCGTCTCCCCGCGCCAGGGGCCCTCGGACGCGAAGGTGACGAGGTGCGGCTCGGTCGCAAGGGGCAGCGTCAGCGCCGCCGACATCACGTCGATCGCGTGTTCACGTGCCACCCCGCCGAGGTCCATGGCTTCGCCGGCGCGTGAGGTCCCGGCGCCGAGGAGCCGGCCGAAGAACCGGGGCCGGTGTTGGTCGCGGAGGAACGCCGCGACGAGATCCTGCCGGGCATCCAGGTCGTGGACTACGAGGAGCAGCTCGCGAAATCCGGGCTGCCCGAGGTTGTCGGCCAGCAGCTCGATGTACTTCTTTCCGAGCTCCGCGTGGCGCGGGCGCTGCAGCGGCGCGGCGCCGCGGATCAGCGACCACAGCTCTGCCGCAAACGTGTCGACGGTATCAGCCGACGTCAACGGATGCCCGATCAGGCGCCAGAGGAGGCCGCGAGTCATGCGGCGCCGTGGTCCGCGCCGTGTCACCTGGCCGGCGAGCCGCGCCACAACCGCGACCGCTGCCACGAGCACGCCGAGCAGGACCAGCCGCGGGACGACCAGCGGCAGGCCACCCGGAGAGAACCAGCTCCCGAGACGCCCGGCAAAGCCGCCGGTCACGGCGCTGGCCAGATCCGTCGCGCCGACGAGGGTCAGCACGAAGCTCACGAGTCCGGTCAGGACGGCGATGGCGAGCAGCAGCAGCGGAAACAGCAACACGCCACACGCGGCCAGCAGAGCGGCCAGCGCGATGCGGAGCCCTCTCCGCCATTCGTAGAGCCGCGTCGCCACGCTGCCCTTCCAGAGGCCCGATGGTTCCCAGAGCCGCGCGCCACCGTCGATCGCCGCAAACATCGCGCTGACCGCGCCCATGCCGCGGCCGGCGACGAGGTCGATGCGCACGCCGGCTTCCTGCAGCGCCCGCAGCACGCCGGCATGGTAGGCGCCGGCCGTGCCCGATCCTGACAGCACCAGCGCGGTGCGCAGCCGCGTCGAGTAGAGACGGTCCGGGCTGTTGGGCGTGATCACGGACGGAAGCGGGTCCTAGCCTTCTTCGTCATGAATGGTCATCAGCTTCACCAGCTCGAACCGCCGGCTGCCGTTGGGCGCCGTCACCGTGACCTCGTCGCCTTCTTCCTTGTTCAGCAGGGCGCGGCCGATCGGTGAGGCCGTGGAAATCAGCCCGTGCTCGACGTCGGCGTCCTCGGGCATGACCAGCTGATAGACGGTCACTGCTGCGGTCGCGCCATCTTTCAAGTGGACGGTCGACCCGAACCCGACCTTGTCCCGCGGGATCTTGTCGAGGTTCATCAGGTGAATGTCGCTGACGCGCTTCTTGAGCAGGCTGATGCGCGCCTCGACCAGCCGCTGCCGCTCCTTGGCGGCATGATATTCCGCGTTCTCACGCAGGTCGCCCAGCTCCCGGGCCCGCTTGATTTCCTGCGGCAGCTCGGTCTTGAGCTCCTTTTCCAGCACCATCAGCTGGTCTTCGAACTTCTTGATCAGTCGCGCCTTCATTGGCCGAATGGTACCACTGTCCGACCGCAGATAAGATGGACGCAGTGGACACCATCACCAGCCGCCAGAATCCAGTCGTCCGGCAGTTTCGAGCCGCCGCCGATGGTGCTGGCGAGAACGTGCTCCTCGACGGAGCGCATCTGATCGAGGAAGCGTTGGCCGCCTCGGTTCCAATCGAGCTGGTCGCGATCGATGAGAGCGCGGGGACGGACGCCGCCCTGGCGCAGCGCGCGGAGCTCGCGGGCGCGCGCGTGATACGGGTGCCTGCGAAGGTCCTTGCCGCCATGACGCCGGTTCGACAGCCCACGGGAATTGTCGCCATCGGCCGTCGCCGGGAGCGGTCGGTGGCAGAGGTGCTGGCGGCGGCTCCCCAGATGGTGTTGATGCTGGATGAGGTACAGGATCCGGGCAATGTCGGAGCGATCGTGCGTGCGGCGGAGGCCTGTGGGGCGACCGGAGTCATCACCGGTCACGGCTCCGCCGATGCGATGGGCTGGAAGGCGCTCCGCGGATCCATGGGCAGCATCTTCCGGTTGCCCGTCGCTGTGCGGCAGTCGCTGCCCGAAGCGGTGCGCGCCGCACGCGCGTTGGGCATCGAGATCCTCGCGGCCGTGCCCCGCGAAGGCGTCCCGCTGCCCGAGTGCGATCTTCGCAGACCCGTGGCGGTGCTGCTCGGCGGCGAAGGCGCCGGCTTGCCGGACTCGCTCGCGGCGCTGGCCGCAACTCGTCTCACGATCCCCATGCAACGGCCGGTGGAATCTCTGAACGTCGCAACCGCCGCAGCGCTGATCGCATATGAAGCGCAACGGCAGCGATCGGGCGTGCGCTCATGACGGGATCGCTCTTCGAAGACGACCACCGCGCAAGCGGACAGCCGGCGGCTGCGGCGCCGCTCGCGGAACGGATGCGGCCGAGGACGCTCGACGAGTTCGTCGGGCAGCAGGCCTTGATCGGACCCGGCCGGCCGCTGCGGCGCGCCATCGAGCAGGACCGCCTCCAGTCGGTGATCCTGTGGGGTCCGCCGGGTACGGGCAAGACCACGCTGGCCCGGCTGATTGCCGGCGCCACCCGCGCGCACTTCATCTCGTTCAGCGCGGTCATGTCGGGGATCAAGGAAATCCGTACGGTGATGACCGAGGCGGAAGAAGCCCGGCGGCGCCTCGGCCGCCGCACGATCCTCTTCATCGACGAGATCCATCGCTTCAACAAGGCACAGCAGGACGCATTCCTGCCTCGCGTCGAAGCCGGGGACATCGTCCTGATCGGCGCAACCACCGAGAATCCGTCGTTCGAGGTGAACTCGGCCCTGCTGTCCCGATCGAAGGTCTACGTCCTGAAAGCGCTGGGTCCCGAGGAGATCGTGACGATCCTGCGCAACGCTCTGTCCGATTCGGAGCGTGGACTTGGCGCCCTGGGTCTGCAGGCAGACGACGACGCGCTGACGGGGATCGCCCGCTTCGCGAACGGTGATGCGCGGGTCGCGTTGAACATGCTGGAGCTCGCCTCGGCGACCGCGGCCACGAGCAGGAAGCTTGACGCGCCGCTCATTGCCGAGCTCGCGCAGCACCGGGCGCTGCTCTACGACAAGTCGGGCGAGGAGCACTACAACCTGATTTCCGCGCTCCACAAGTCGATGCGCAACAGCGATCCCGATGCGTCGGTGTATTGGCTCGCACGGATGCTCGAGGCTGGCGAGGATCCGCTGTACGTGGCACGCCGACTCGTCCGGTTCGCGTCCGAGGATGTCGGGAACGCGGATCCGCAGGCGTTGACCGTCGCCGTTGCTGCCAAGGATGCCGTGCACTTCATTGGCATGCCCGAGGGCAACACGGCGCTCGCGCAGGCGGCGATCTACCTCGCGACGGCGCCGAAGAGCAATGCGGTGTATCGGGCGTATCTGGATGCCGCGGCGGCGGCGTCAGAGGAGATTGCCGAGCCGGTGCCGCTGCATCTGCGCAACGCTCCGACCCGGCTCATGAAGGATCTGGACTACGGCAAGGGCTATCGCTACGCCCACGACGACCCGGCAGGGGTTGCCGACATGGAGTGCCTGCCGGACGCCCACAGGGGGCGGCGATTCTACGAGCCTGTCGATCGCGGATTCGAGTCGACGATTCGCGAACGGCTCAGGGAGTTCCGTCGCTCTCGGAGCGCACCCGCCGGAACATCTCCTCCCGCAAAGGAAGAATGAACGAGAAGCGGTAGTCCCCCTGCATCCGGCCGATCGGGATGCCGACGAGCTCGCCTTCGGCGTTCAGCACGCCGCCACCCGAGACGCCAGGATGCCCGTCGGTGAGACAGGTCACCAGCTTGTTCGGCGTGACCTGACCGACATAGCCGGTCGCGACGATAATGCCCTTCGAGTAGTCGTTCCCGAGACGGAAGATCGGGTCTGCGAATTCGAACTGGTAGCTCAGGTTCGCGTTGAGCGCCGGCAGGTTGATCGACTCTTTGACCTTCAGGATCGCCCAGTCGCCCGGATCCACTTCCACTTTCGCGTCGCCGGCGTCGACGACCCGCGCGTTGATGGCACGCCCCTCGTGCATCAGCTTGATCGAGGTGATCTTGCGCGGCTCGATGGCGCCCTCCTGGCCGAGCGCGATGACGCCGTGCTTGACGGTGATGAAGTAGCCGTTGCCGAGGTACCCGGCCGTCCCATAGCTGCTCGATCCGCGGTCGTCGTACCGAGTAGAGCTCGACGAAGCTCTGACGGCGAACGCGAATGAGATTGATGGGCAGCAACCCCATCTCGCTCTGCAGCTGGCGCTTCACGTCCTCCACGATCGCCGCGCGATTGGTTTCGGTCGCGTGGCTGAGCGTGAGGGGATCCACGCCGGACGTGCCGGTCGGTGTCGGGGGAGTTCTTCGAAGCTGTTCGACTTCAGCCCGGAGAGCGGCGATCTGTTCGGACTCCGCACCGGGACGTGCCGCGAGGAAGCTGCCTAGTCCGAAGAAAAGGAACGCAACCGCAGTGGCGACGACCGCCGGAATCGCAAGACGACGATGAGACATCACGGAACTCCAAGTTCGGCAGCTGAAGCAGCGAGTCCTTGCGCTCTGCGCAACGAATCAGCTTCCAGCTTTGCGCCCCCCTTAATGGGGTTTGCCTTTATCGCTTGGAAAAGCAACCGAGACTAACGGGATGACAGAACTGTAAACCTAACTCGCTTCACAGTCAAGCGTAAATTCTACGCAGTCATGCACTTATGAAACAGTTGCGACAGGTTATGAGCGCGCCGGCCTCGATCGCCAGTTGAGCTGAACGCCGCCGGCGCCTGCCGGCCGCACCTCGACAGGGGCAAGACCGTCGTGCGTGTTGTTGCCCTCCCCCACTTCTGCAGAGCGCAACGGCTCGTCCCGGCCCTGGTGATCGCTCTTCTTCCTCTTACGTTATTGGGCCCGTCGGCAGTTCAGCGTCAGGCGGCGACCGCCAGGCCAGACCCGTGCCCACCCGACCCCGCGTTACAATCCGCGATCTATGTTCATCAAATCATCTCGTCTTCTCGCGCTACCCTTGCTGGGCGCGCTCGCGCTTCCCCTGGCCGCGCAGCAGGCCCCGTCAACCGCCACTCAGAAACCTCGGCCCGAAGACACCGAAGTCTGGGAACCTGTCCCGAAAGTCGTCGCGCCCGGCACCAGCACCTGGACCGCGCCGGCCGATGCCATCATCCTGTTCGACGGAAAAAACCTCGACGAGTGGGTGGCGACCAAGGACAAGTCACCGGCGAAGTGGACCGTCGCCGACGGCGTGATGACGGTGAACAAGCCGGCCGGCAACATCGAGACCAAGCGGAGCTTCAGGAACTACCAGCTGCACCTCGAGTGGCGGATTCCGGAGAAGATTTCCGGCTCCGGCCAGGGTCGCGGCAACAGCGGTCTGTTCCTGGCCTCGACCGGCCCGGGCGACGCCGGCTACGAGCTGCAGATTGTCGACTGCCACGAGAACAAGACCTACGTGAATGGCCAGGCCGGAAGCATCTACAAGCAGTCCATCCCGCTCGTGAATGCATGCCGGAAGCCTGGTGAGTGGCAGTCCTACGATGTGCTCTGGATCGCGCCGACCTTCAACGCCGACGGATCGGTGAAGACCCCCGCCTACGTGACGGCGTTCCACAACGGCGTGCTGATCCAGAACCACTTCGAGCTGAAGGGCGAAACGCTCTACATCGGCTTGCCGACTTATAAGAAGCACGACGCAGCCCCGATCAAGCTGCAGTCGCACGGCGACCCAAGCGAGCCGATTAGCTTCAGGAATATCTGGGTGCGTGAGCTATAGGGACTATCGGGGCTTGGGGGCTCGGGACTCGGAAAGGCCCGGGCCCGATCCGAACCGAGCCCCGAGTCCCGAGTCCCGAGTCCCGACAAGGCGCATTACTTCGCCAACGGGTCGGGGCGAATCTGCATGTGATAGACCTTGCTGGTGGTGCCCTTCCCGGTTTCCATGTGGAACGGCGTCCGCGAGCTGAAGGTGGCCCACAGGCCGCGTCCCTTCCACCCGCCCTTGGGATCATCGATGCGGCCGTCCATCCACTTCGTATAGAACCCGAGCGGATACGGGACGCGGAGCACGACCCACTTCCCGTCCTTGAGCGCGAGCAGGCCTTCCGACGCGTTGCCGGTGTCGATCGGCGTGTTCTCGCCCAGCCCTGACGTGTTGAACTGATCGACCCAGGTGTAATAGCTGCCTTCGGCGCTGCCCGGCGTCGCAATGCCCTGCAGCTGCGGCAGCGGTTCCGCATAGAGCGTCCAGCCCTCTGGACAATGCGGACCGGTGGCCTTCGGACCGTTGAGCGGTCCTTTGCACTTCCGGCGATCGAAGCTCGCCATGTGTCCGCTCGCGAGCGCCGTCCAGTAGACGCCGTTGCGATCGACGTCTCCGCCCCGCGGCGAGAAGCCTCCCTTGTCAACCGGCGGCTCGTAGATCTCGGCGAGCGCGGTCTCCGGCGGATTCGATCCTGGGTTGAGCCTGATCACGGCGCCGGGGAAACCCAGAGCGGAGCCCCAGACGGACCCATCAGGCGCCGGCGCCACCGCGTAGAACCCCTGGGCGATCCGCTTGTCCTTGGTGGGATCCACCGGATCGTTCGGCTCGACGTAGGCGTCGCGCTTGCCGTTGCCGTTCGTATCGAGAATCAGCGCGGTCCAGCCCTGCGACTTCTCCTCGTCGCCGGTCTGGTCGAACATCTTGGTGTTCAGCCAACCCACCACGCCGCCCCCGCCGCCGCTGCTCGTCCACAGGGTGCCGTTGGCGTCCTCGGCGAACATCAGGTGATGCGTGCTGAAGCAGGTGCTGATGTGCGTGAGCTTCCTGGTCTTCGGATCGTAGACCGCCAGGTGCCGGCCGGCGCGCTGCAGCGGGAACAGTTTCGCCGAAGGATGGGTCGAGCCTTCTTTGCAGTACGCGGGGTTCTCAGCCGGCCTGATCGTCGAGGTGATCCACACCCGCCCCTTCTCGTCCATCATCGGGTTGTGCACGTTGTTCTTGCTGGTCCACAACACGTCCTCGCCCCAGTACGGCGACGGTGCCGCTATCTTCGGGTTGGTCGGCGGGGTCTCCGGATCGCGGACGGTGAGCGGCACGCGGCCGGCCTCGTTGCCTTTCGGATCGAGGACCGGCAGATAGTCGGCGCTCAACTCCAGCGCACCGTAGAGCAGACCGTTGGCGTGCAGCGTCGGATTGCGCCGATCGGTCGAGACGAGATCGTGCAGGTAGGCCTTGGGGTCGGCCCAGTCCCACATCGTGATCACGACGTTCCGCTCGACGCCCTGCGGCCGGGGCGGCGCCGGGGGCAGTTCCCCTTTCGCGATGCGGTCGGTCCAGTCCTAAGAGACCTGCAGCGCACGCTCACGGCCCAGCGCGTTGAGCCCGGGAATCATGTTGAGGCCCGCCTGCCCCGACTGCAGCCGCCGCTCCCACGCCTGGGCGCTCGATGAGAACGACCCGAGCGCGGCCGGAATCTGCGCGTCGCTTCGTTCCCGAGTTGATGACACGCCATGCAGGTGCCCGACTTCAGCGTCCTCACCCAGTCGGCCTGCGTCTTGATATTCGGCGAGATGCCGTTGCCCGACGGTCCCGGTTCCCGGGAATTCCGATGGCGCCGGGACCTTCACCAGCGAGAACCAGTACCCGGCCGGATAGTAGTGCGCCGCGGCCTTGGCGTCCGGCGCCAGCACCGCGTTCAGGTTCACCGTCGTCCCCGGCGAGGCCTGTACCTTCGGCGAATCGACCAGCCCGTAGCCGCGCACCCACACGTTGTACTTGACGAGCGGCATGTCGGGGATCAGGTAGCGGCCGCGATCGTCGGTGACCACGATCTTCGCCAATTTCGTCGGCAGCTCCGGAGGTCTCGGCGATGACCCAGACGCCAGCCTCCGGTCCCTTGGCACTCGTCACGACGCCGCCCAGATCGTCCTTGTCGACGGCCACGGGTGCGCCCTGTGGTTGCCGGGCTGCGATCCCGGCGATGGTGAGGGAGGCGAGAAGGGCGGTCATGACGACGACCAGCCATGGGAAGACGCGCGGCCGTTGGGCTCTCATTGTCCCCATCCTTTCCTTAGTGGGTGTGGGTGTGCCCTGACTGACGATCACCTCTTGGCGTCGGGCGCACCGGCAGTCGCGGGCCAGGCACCGTCGGGCATCGGCAGCGTCTGCAGGCGCTTGGGATCTATCACCACGTGCTTGATGCGAAGGCGCTTCCACGTGTACGTCACGTGGACCAGTCCGTCTGGCGTCTGAATCACCGCGGGGTACGAGTATTCTCCGGGCTCGTTCTCGAGGACGAGCGCCGCCTCCCAGAGCTTCCCGTCGCGCGAAACGGCCAGGTTCAGCGGTGTCCGCCCCTTGGGGGTGTGGTTGTAGCACGATCAGGTGCCGGCCGTCGGCGAGCGTGACAGCATCGGTGCCCGCACTCGGATTCGGCAGCACGGTGAGCGTCATCGGCGACCACGTCTTCCCACTGTCGGTGGACCAGGTCTCGAAAACACGCTCCGACCGCGTCCGCCCCACCGCCTGCAACCTGCCGCCTCCGTGAATGAGGATGCTCGGCTGAATGGCGTCGATCGCCTGGCCTGACGGAGGCGGCAGCTGCACGACCGTCCAGCTCTTGCCATCGTCCGTGCTTCGTTCGAAGTGGACGCGCCACCTGCTTGGCCGCTCCGGCGATTCGGTGCTGGCCGGGCTGATCAGCGTGCCGTCAGCGAGGCGCACCGGCTTGTTCTTGATCGGCCCGAGAATGCCGTCGGGCAGGCGTTGTGCCTCGCTCCACGTGCGCCCGGCATCTTTCGACGTGCGGGTCATGCCCCACCACCGTTGGGGATCCGGTCCGACCTTGTAGAACAGCGTGAGCACGCCGGGGGTCGTCTCGAAGAGCACCGGATTCCAGCAGGGATGCCGGGTGCCGTCCGGCTGCACTCCGGTTGCCACCTCTTTCGGCTCCGACCAGGCCCCCTTGGTCTCGCGGGAGGTCCAGATCCCGACGTCGGGTGCCCCTTCGCGCGTGCCCGCGAACCACGCGGCGACGAGTCCCTCCCGGGTCCGGACGATGGTCGATGCGTGAGCGCTGTCGAAGGGAGCCTTTTCGAAGATGAGCTCGGATTTCACGATTGGCGAGGCCGGGTCCCGCGCGCCTTGGAAGGTCGCGTCAACGCCGGGGACGACCGCCAGCATCGAAGCCAACAGGGGAAGATGAAATCTCATGCGAACCGTCGCTGCGAGCGTTCCTGCGCCTTGCGCCTTTCGTCCTCGCGGTTCCGCGGCGTGGCCGTGGTGACCAGGGATCCGACCAGCTTCCGCGCGGCGGCCGTGACTTCCTCTACCGCCTGGTCGAACACTTCTTCATTCGCGCGGGACGGCCGGGTGGCGCCGCTCAACTTGCGGACGAATTGAAGGGCCGAGGCGCGGATCTCATCCTCAGTGGCCGGCGGCTCGAAATTCGCCAGTACCTTGATATTGCGGCACATCCGGCAAATGGTATCTCAATCGTCGATCCGGAGCCCGTGCCCCGCTTGCCCGCCGTAGCGCGGAGCGCGAAGGCGGGAGCCCCGAATCACCGATAGCTCCTGGGAATCCACCTCCCAACCGTCCGCAGATACTCCTCATACGACTCGCCAAACTGCACGCGCAGGGTCGGTTCCTCGTACCCGATCACGAAAACATTCACCACGACGAACCAGATCAGCCAGTAGATCGCCAGCGCACCCGAACCCGTCACCAGCACCTCGCCGAGCAGGATGGCCGTAACGCTCAGATACATCGGGTTGCGGACGTACCTGTAGAGTCCGCGGACGACGAGCTGTTTGGGGGGATCGATCGGTGACAGGGTTCCACGGCCGCTGCGCGCGAACTCCACGATGCAGGTCATCAGCAGCGCCACGCCAGCGGCAATGAGGACCAGCCCGAGCAGCTGCCGCGCGCTCCGCGGATCCAGGGTCGCCTCACGAACGCCGAAGAAGGTCCAGGGCACGTAGCCGGCGACGACCCCCGGCAGCAGGATCGTCCAGAGCAGGCTGCTGAGTGCCAGCGAGAGCGCCGATCGCGGAGCGTCCGTTCGCGTCACAGCGGTATTCCCTGTGCGACTAACAGTCGGCCGGCTCTGAAGACCCGGCCCTACAGGACGTGGTGGCGAAGGTCCTGCGCAACCTGTCGGGGCGGGTCTTCAGACCCGGCCGGCTACGCCGAAAACCAACACCGGCAACGTTCGATCCGGCGCCCCCGGCATCGGCGCTCGGACCTCGCCGCACCGTTCTGCTCCCAGCCGAGTGTAAAAGCCCTCTGCAAAGGGATCCGAAACGACGCGAACGCTGGTCATGCCGGCATGCCCCGCCTCTCGCAGCGCCCGCATCACCAGGGCTCTCCCGACGCCTTGCCCGTGTCGATCCGGCGCAATCCAGACATTTTCGACCGAGCATTCGCCGTCGCGCCGCTCGAGCACGCACATCCCGATGGGAGTGTCTTCCTCGGTCGCCACGAAAGTTGTGTGCCGGGCAAGATAGGCCGGGGTGATGGTCAGCTCCTCCCGCCACAAATCGATCCAGTCGGGAGGATAGCCCCAATGACTCTTGGCCCGCAGCGCGAGCGCGCTCAACGCCGGCGCATCGTCCTCACTTGCCAGCCGTACCCACACGCTCACGCGCGTGCCCCTGAAGAGTGCCCGGCCAGGATCTTCGCCGTCGTCATGATCTGGCCCAGGTGACGTTGCGTGTGCTCGGCAGCATGGAACAGGAGCCCGATCACCGTCGACGGCAGCTGCGCGCGTCCGACGCCGCGGAACTCGAGCAGCGTCCTTTCGTCGGTCGTCTTCAACTGGTCCAGCGCGCGGTCGACGACGCTGTCGAACTCCGCCAGCAGCACCGCGACCATCCGCGGCCGGACGTCCGGCGCACCCTCGCCGGCCAGCGCGGCGCGCTGAGCAGCCGTCAGCTGCTCGCCCCGTGCGTAGGTGAACAGTCGATCCAGGCTGCCCGCCGCATGGCGCGCGTGAAATCCGATCGACGCCGCGCCCGACGGCGTGGTCCACAGGTCGTCGGAAGACAGCCCATTCAGGGTGGCGTGCAGTTCCTCACGCGACTGCAACAGCGAATGGGCCACGGGTTGCAGCGCCGGCGGAATGCCGGGTAGCGGTCCACGGAGCCATACTTCGGGCACATCGGGCATCGTTCGGGGTCTCCGGGTCAGATCCGCTGAAAATTCTTTTCCACTTCGCGGCGCGTGATGCGCAGCACGACCGGACGCCCGTGCGGGCACACGCTGGAGTACGCGGTCCGTCGCAGCTCGGCCAGGATGTAGCGCATCTTTTCCTGGGTCAACGGATAGTTGGCTTTCACTGCCGCGTGACACGCCATCGTCGCGGCGATGCGCCGCAGCGCATCTTCGACGCGAGCGCCGGGCTGCCCTCCCTCGAGGTCCTCGGCCAGCGCACGAATCGCCGCTTCACACTCGCCGGGCTCGAGCAGGGCGGGCACCGCGGAGAGCCGCACGGCGTCCCCGCCGAAGTGCTCCACTTCGAGCCCGAACCGATGCAGCACCGCCGCGTGCTGAGCGAGCGCCTGGCGCTGCGGCGCCGACAGCTCCAGCACGATCGGCGCCAGCAGCCGCTGGCTGTCCAGCGTTCCAGACGTCAGTTTCTCCATCACCTGCTCGAACAGCACCCGCTCGTGCGCGACGTGCTGGTCGATGATCGCGATGCCCTCGTCGTCGATGGCGATGATGTAGGTGTCGCGGAACTGGCCGAGGGGAATCATCGGCCGGATGTCGCCCGCCGCCGGCGGAGGACGTCACCGCAGCCGCGGTCGCCGGCTCCGTTGCGACACTCGTGGGGGCATCGGACCAGCGGCTGCCGTCCGGCCGGGACTGCCAGGCCGCGGCGGCCGCCGATGGAATCGGGCGATCGATGGGATATGGCTCCGCCGACCACCGGCTGCCAATGGTTGCGCCCGCGAGTACCCCGGGAATCGTCATGGGCCGCGGTTCGCCCGGCCGGCTGTCGAACGGCGAGAGCTGAAGCTCCGGGGCCGGCCCTCGCCCCAGCGCGTCGGCCAGCCCGCGCCGCAGCACCTCGTGCACCAGCGACTGTTCGAGGAACCGCACCTCCGCCTTCGTCGGGTGCACGTTCACGTCCACGCGATCGGGCGGGATCTCGATGAACAGGTGGACCTCGGGACTGCGTTCCTTGATCGTCGCGACGCTGTAGGCCTCGGAAATGGCGTGCGCGATGGTGCGGTCCTTGACGATGCGACGGTTGACGAATACGTTCTGGGGCCCGCGAACCGGACCGTGATCGCCGAGCGCCGCAACGTAACCATGGATCGAGATCCCCGCCGCGTTCTTCTGAATCTCGATCAGATCCGGACGATCGCCGAACAACTGAAAGAACCGCTCCGGCAACCCCGCAGCTGGCGGACACTCGAGCACCGTCCGCACGCTCGACGTCAACGACCAGCCGATCTCCGGGTAGCCGAGCGCCAGCTGCGTGATCAGCCGCGAGACCTGGGTCGCCTCGGCAACGTCGGACTTGAGGAACTTGCGTCGCGCCGGCAGGTTGAAGAACAGATCCGCGACCTCGATGCAGGTTCCCTCGCGCGTGCCGACGTCGCGCGCGGACGCCGCCCGTCCGCCATCGATCCTGATCTCGGTGCCGCTCTCTGCGCCTCGCGCCCGCGTGCGAAGAACGAAGTGCGAGACCGACGCGATGCTGGGAAGCGCTTCCCCGCGAAACCCGAGCGTCCGGATCGCGCCGAGGTCGTCTGGCGTCCTGATCTTGCTGGTGGCATGCCGCTCGACCGCGAGCTGCGCGTCCTCGGCGTCCATGCCCTCGCCGTCGTCTTCGACGCGGATCAGCTTCTTGCCCCCCAGCTCGATCGCGACCGCGATGCGGGTCGCGGCCGCGTCGAGCGCGTTCTCGACCAGCTCCTTCACGACCGAGGCCGGGCGCTCGACGACCTCGCCGGCGGCAATCTGGTTCGCGAGGTGCAACGGCAGACGATGGATGCGGGGCATGGGTTCAGGGTTCCGGGTGCAGGGTTCCGGGGTTCGGTTCAGGGTTCACGGTTCGGTTCCGGGTTCACGGTTCAGGGTTCACGTTCGGTGCTCAATCAGCGCAAGTGGAAGGTTCGTTCGCCTCTGAGTTTACAGGCTGGATGAAATGGAATGCACAACGCTCGAACCAGCTGGAACCCCGAACCCAGAACCCTGAACCGAACCCGGAACCCTGAACCGAACCCTGAACCCGGAACCCCGGAACCCGGAACCGACTAAATCCAACCCTTCCGTCGAAACACCGTAATCATCCCGACCGCGAGCGCGACCATGATGCCGACGACCCACCAGAACTGCCACTCCTCACCGCCTGGCATGTGCGGCAGCGTCACGTTCATGCCGTACATGCCGGTCAACACCGTCATCGGCAGGAAGATCGTCGAGATCAGCGTCAGCACCTTCATCACCTGGTTCAGCTGATTCGAGACCGCCGACAGATGCGCGTCGAGGATGCCCGAGATCCGATCCTGGAAGAACATGGCTTCATCGGACAGCCGCACCAGGTGGTCGTGCACGTCTCGAAACCGATAGGCCAGCTGTTCGGAAATCAACGCAAACTCCCGCCTCGCCAGCCGACCCACCGCGTCCCGCTCCGGCAGCACGACCTGCCGCAACGATGCGACGTCGCGCTTGAGGTCGAGGATCTGCCGGGTCTGCTTCGGATTGGGCTTCTCGAACACCTCGGTTTCCAGCTTGTCGAGCCGCTGCTGGAGCTTCTCGATCTCCGGCCGGTAGTTGTCGACCAGCGCATCGATCAGCCGGTGCAGCAGCGCCGCGGTCCCTTCGGCGAGGACCTGGTTGTTGCGTTCGCAGATTTGCTCCACCTTCGAGATCGATCGCGACACCCCGTGATGGATGGTGAGGAGAAACTGCGGCGAGAGAAAGAAATCGACATCCTTGGTCTTGAACAGGTGGTGGCGCGCCTGGAAGTCGATGCCGTGCAGGACCAGGTAGAGGTACTCGCCGTAGGAGTCGATCTTGGGGTGATGGATCTCGGCGAGCGCATCTTCGATTGCGAGCTCGTGGATGTGGAACACGTCGCTGAGGATCTTTGCCTCCGCGGCGGTTGGGTTGTCCATCACCACCCAGACCAGCACCCCGCTCCCGGGCTGCAGCCATGCGGGGTCCACGGCCTCGACGGGCTTCGTCACCCCGTTCTGGTGCGCGTAGATCTTGACCAAGCCTGCGATCTTATCGCAGCGTCACGGAAGTGTCCGTGCGCGCAAACACGACGGGCCGCCCGGAATCTCCGAGCGGCCCTCGTTCTTCCTTCCGCCAAAAGGCGGAAGCTACTCTCCCTTGGCTCCCGCCAACGCCGCCTGCGCCGCCGCCAGGCGCGCGACCGGCACGCGGTACGGCGAGCAGCTCACGTAGTCGAGCCCGACCTTCTCGAAGAACTGGATCGACGACGGATCGCCGCCGTGCTCGCCGCAGATCCCGAGCTTGATGTTCGGGCCGTGAGGCGCGGCCCTTCTTCACCGCGATGTCGACGAGCTGGCCGACGCCGGTGGCGTCGATCGTCGCGAACGGGTTCTTCTTGACGATCTCGAGCTCCGCATACTGCGGCAGGAACGAGCCCGAATCGTCGCGCGACATGCCGAGGCCGGTCTGGGTCAGGTCGTTGGTGCCGAAGCTGAAGAACTCCGCCGACTGGGCGATCTCGTCGGCAGTGAGCGCGCCGCGCGGGATCTCGATCATCGTGCCGACCAGGTAGTTCAGCTTCACCTTCTGCTCCGCCTGGACCTCCTTGGCGGCCTGGTGCACCACCTCGATCTGCAGATCGAGCTCCTTCTTGAACCCGACCAGCGGGATCATGACCTCGGGCCGGACCTTGATGCCTTCCTTCTGGACCTCCGCCGCGGCTTCGAACACGGCGCGCGCCTGCATCGCCGAGATTTCCGGATAGCCGATCCCGAGGCGGCAGCCGCGGAAGCCGAGCATCGGGTTGAACTCGTGCAGCTGCGAGACGCGCTGCTCGATGCGCGACGCCGGCACGCCGATCTTCTTCGCCAGCTCCGCCTGCTGCTCCTTGGTGTGCGGCAGGAACTCATGGAGCGGCGGGTCGAGGAAGCGAATCGTCGCCGGGTAGCCCTTCAGCGCGCGGAAGATGCCGGCGAAGTCCTCGCGCTGGTACGGCAGCAGCTTGGCGAGCGCGGCCTTCCGCTCCTCCACCGTCTCGGCGAGGATCATCTCGCGCATCGCGTCGATGCGATCGCCCTCGAAGAACATGTGCTCGGTGCGCGTGAGGCCGATGCCGACGGCGCCGAACGCCACGGCGTTCTCGGTCTGCTCCGGCGTATCGGCATTGGTGCGGACGACCATGCGCGTCGCGTCCGAGCACCACTTCATCAGCTGCTGGAAGTTCTTGAACTTCTCGGTCTGCTGGGCGGCCTTGTCGCCGTTGATCAGGCCGGCGACGATCTCCGACGGCGCGGTCTTCACCTGGCCGGCGTAGACCTTGCCGACCGTCCCGTCGATCGACATCCAGTCGCCTTCCTTGAACGTCTGGCCCTCGACCTTCACCGTGCGCGCCTGGTAGTCGACCTCGACCGCCGCGGCGCCGCACACGCAGACCTTGCCCATCTGCCGGGCGACGAGCGCCGCGTGCGACGACACGCCGCCGCGCGCGGTGAGGATGCCTTCCGCCGCGATCATGCCGCGCAGATCCTCGGGCGAGGTTTCGACGCGGACGAGCAGCACCTTCTCGCCCTTGTCGGCCGCCGCCACCGCGCGATCGGCGTTGAGGTAGATCTGGCCGGACGCCGCGCCGGGACCGGCCGGCAGACCGGTCGCGATCGCCTTCGCCTTGGCCACTTCGGCGGCATCGAACACCGGCGCCAGCAGCTGCTCCAGCTGGTCGGCCGGGTTGCGCATCACCGCCGTCTTCCAGTCGATCAGCTTCTCCTTGTACATGTCCACCGAGAACTTCAGCGCCGCCATCGCGGTGCGCTTGCCGTTGCGCGTCTGCAGCATGTAGACGACGCCGTCCTCGATCGTGAACTCGAAGTCCTGGACGTCCTTGAAGTGCTTCTCGAGCGTCTGGCGGATGCGCTCGAGCTCGGCGTAGGCCTTCGGCATCTGCTTCTTCAGCTCCGCCACCGGCTCCGGCGTGCGCACGCCGGCGACGACGTCCTCGCCCTGCGCGTTGATCAGGAACTCGCCGTAGAACTCCTTGACGCCGTTGGCCGGGTTGCGCGTGAAGGCGACGCCGGATCCGGACTCGTCGCCGGTGTTGCCGTAGACCATCGCCTGGACGTTGACGGCGGTGCCCCACTCGGTCGGGATGTTGTACTTGCGGCGGTAGACGATCGCCCGATCGTTCATCCACGATCCGAACACCGCGCCGACCGCACCGAGCAGCTGATCCCAGGGCGAGCTCGGGAACTGCTTGCCCGCGCGCTCCTTGACCAGCGCCTTGAAGCGGACGACCAGCTCCTTCAGATCGCCGACCGTGAGCTTGGTGTCCTCGATGTCCTGGTGATAGCGCTCGTGCTTGAGCCCCTCGATCACCGTCTCGAACGGCTCGTGATCCTCATCCGGCCGCTTCTGCACGCCGAGCACGACGTCGCCGTACATCTGGACGAAGCGGCGGTAACAGTCCCAGGCAAAGCGCGGGTTCCCGGTCTTGGCCGCCAGCGCCTCGACCGTCTGGTCGTTCAAGCCGAGGTTGAGGATGGTGTCCATCATGCCCGGCATCGAGTCGCGGGCGCCGGAGCGCACCGAGACGAGCAGCGGGTTCTTCAGGTCGCCGAACTTCTTGCCGGTCTGCTGCTCGAGCGACGCGACGCCGCGCTCCATCTCCTGGCGCAGCGTCGGCGGATACGTCCGCTTGTTGGCGTAGTAGTAGGTGCAGACCTCGGTGGTGATCGTGAACCCCGGCGGCACCGGCAGCCCGATGCGGCACATCTCGGCGAGGTTCGCGCCCTTGCCGCCGAGCAGCGGCTTCATCGTCCCGTTGCCATCGGTCTTCTTGCCGAACAGATAGACGTACTTGGTGCCCTTCGCGGCCTTCAGGCTCTTGGACGTCTTGCCATTCGGCGCGACGGCCTTGGCCCTCGCTGCAGACGAGCCACCGGACGACTTCTGTGCTGCTGACTTTCGAGCCTGTTGCTTCTTTGCCATTTCGACTGCCTACTCCGTGTGAGGAACGATTTCAGAGATGTCCGCGAGCGCGAGAATCATGTCGCGCAGGGTGGCCATGAGCGTCAGCCGCGCGGTCCTCACGCGGGCATCCTCGGCCATGACGAACACTTCGGTGAAGAATCAATCGACGACCGGCCGAAGGGCCGCCACGTCGGTGAACGCGCGGGTGTAATCGGCCCGCGCCGCGGCCGCGTCAATCCCGGGACGCGCCGCGTCGAGCCCGGCAAGCAGCGCGCGCTCGGCCGGCTCGGTCAGCGCCGCGCGATCGAGCGCCGGCACCTCGGCCAACTCCTTCGCGATGTTCTTGACCCGCTTGAACAACACCGCCACCGCCTGGAAGTCCTCGGACGATCGCATCCGCTGCAGCGCTTCGGCGAGGCGGCGAGCGCGTAGCGGCGCGACGTCCGGCGTGGAGGTGACCGCGCGGACGATTTCGACCGGGTATCCACGCTGCTCGAGCGCGAAACGCACCCGCTCGACCGCGAACGCCGCGGCCTGGCCGGTGACGGCTCCCGTCCGCGCCAGCGAACGCCCCGCGAGCCCGATCCACGAGTGGACCGACTCCGAGCTCGCGATCGATGCCGGTCAGTTCCGGCAGATCCATCAGGATTCGGACGATCCCGTGCATCTGGCGACGCAGCCCGAACGGATCCCGGGAGCCGGTCGCACGCTCGCCGGCATGCATCAGCCCCGTCACCGTATCGAGCTTGTCGGCCAGCGACACCGCCGCCCACGTGACCGCCGCCGCGCCGAGTTCCGCGCGGCCCGGCGGCGCGTCGGCTTCGACGCCCACCGGCAGGTAGTGGTGATAGATCGCCTTCCAGACCTGCTCCGGCTGGCCTTCCTCCCGGGCGTAGACCCCTCCCATCGTGCCCTGCAGCTCGGGAAACTCGAACACCATGTCGGTCGTCAGGTCCGCCTTGGCGAGACGCGCCGCGCGCCCCGCGAACGCCGCCGCTTCCGGCTGGCCAAGCCCATCATTCGCAATCCACGCCGCGAGCGCCTCGATGCGCTCCGCCTTGTCGCGGTAACTTCCCAGTTTCTTGTGAAACAGCAGCGTGTGCAACCGTTCCAGCCGGGACTCCAGCGTGGTTCGCCGATCGCTCTCCCAGAAGAACCGCGCATCGCGCAGCCGGGCCGTCACCACCCGTTCGGCATTCTTCGCGATCAGGCGCTCGTCCTTGGGCTGCGTGTTGACGACGGCGAGGAAGGCTTCCTTGAGCTCGCCACGGTCCGAGAGCACGGGGAAGTAGTGCTGATGGTGGACGAGCGTGGTGGCCAGCACCTCCTGCGGCAACGCGAGAAACGCGCGATCGAAGAACCCCGCAACCACCCCGGGGAATTCGACGAGATCGGCGACCTCGTCGAGCAGGCGCTGGTGGTCCTTCAGCGCCACGCGGCCGTTCAGCCGGCGAGCGTGACCTTCGAGATCCCGCGCAATGCGATCCCGGCGCTCCGCGTGCTCGAGGACGATGAAGTGCTCCTTGAGGCGAAGCTGGTACTCGTCGAAGCTGCGGACCTTGATCGATCTCCCGGCGCGGCCGCTGGTCGCGAGAAACCGGTGACCGTAGGTCAACGCGCCCGAGGGCACTTCCTGCACCGATGACCCGGCGGCATTGGCCGCGCGTCCGATCGTGAAGGGCACCACCCGCCCTCCATAAAGGAACAGCAGCCAGCGAATCGGACGCCCGAAGACGAACTCGCCCCGTCCATCGTCGAGGGTCGCGTCCCATTTCATCTGCTTGGGAAACGTCAGGTCGCGGAGCACGCCGCCGAGCACGTCGGGCAGTGCATCGATCGCGCTCTTGCCGCGCTGGCGCTTGAGGAACGTGAGGTATTCGCCGCGCGGCGAAGCGGCCCGCCCCAGTTCCTCGACCGTGACACCCTGTTTCTTCGCGAAGCCAATCGCGGCCGGCGTGGGCTGGCCCTGAGCGTCGAACGCCGCAGACACGGGCGGCCCGGTCACGACCTCTTCGAGGTCCTCCTGCCGCTCCGCGATCTTGGCCAGCCGCGCGGTGAGACGACGCGGCGTGCTGTAGGTCTCGACCGGCGCGCCGGGCGCAATGCGCGCTTCCTTGAGCCGCGCCTCGAGCCGCTCGCCAAGCTGGCGGGTCAGAGCCGGCATCCAGGCGGCCGGGAGCTCCTCGACGCCGATTTCTATTAAAAGCTCTCTATCCATTCAGTTACTGTCTCGGAGTCTCTTCCACCGGTCTTCACGGTCACGCTGCAATCATGATCACGGTTGCGCTTCGCGCATTCACTACGACACGACGCTCACGACGGCAACGACGTTAGTGCGTTTCGTTCGGGTAACGTCAACTTCATCCTGCTTTCAGGGCGCTGTTCACTGCCCGCTTCCGATCACTGGTGGAAGGCGCCGCGACTTTGCCACTTACCCATTTGCTTGCGTCGTGTCGTCGTGTCGTCGTGTCGTCGTGGCGCCCGAAGGGCCCGCCGTCGGCGCGTTTTCGTCAGGGCGGCTGTCGCCCGAACCTTGCTCCCCAACCCACGCCTTCGCGATCGCCACCGCCAGCTGCCGCACCTTGAGGATGTAGGCCATCCGCTCGGTGACCCCGATCCCGCCGCTCGCGTCGAGCAGGTTGAACATGTGCGAGCACTTCAGGCAGTAGTCGAGGGCGGGCAGCAGCAGGTTGGAGCGCAGCAGCGTTTCGCCAAGGTAGTAATACTGATCGAACAGGTTGCGGTGCAGTGCGTGCAGCTCGGCCGCCGGCATGTCGATCTGTCCGAAGGCGTACTTCGACTGCTCGACCTCGTCGCGATGACGAACGTCGCGGTATTTCACGCCGGGCGCCCACTCCAGTTCGTAGACGTCGTCCACGTCCTGCAGCGCCATCGCGAAACGCTCGATCCCGTAGGTGAGCTCGACGGAGATCGGCGACAGGTCGACGCCGCCCGCCTGCTGGAAATACGTGAACTGCGTGATCTCCTGGCCGTCGAACAGCACCTGCCAGCCGATGCCCCAGGCCCCGAGGGTCGGCGACTCCCAGTTGTCCTCCTCGAACCGCACGTCGTGGGCGCGCAGATCGATGCCGCACGCCTCCAGACTCTGCAGATAGAGCTGCTGCACGTCGTCAGGCGCCGGCTTCAGGATCACCTGGTACTGCTGGTGCTTGAAGAGACGATTGGGATTCTCGCCGAAGCGGCCGTCTGCCGGCCGCCGCGACGGCTGGACGTATGCGACGTTCCAGTGATCGGGACCGAGCACCCGCAGGAACGTCTCGGGGTGCATCGTGCCCGCGCCCATCTCGATGTCGAGCGGCTGCTGCAGCAGGCAGCCCCGGGAAACCCAGAACTCGGACAGCTTGAAGATCAGTTGCTGAAGAGTGACCATGCAGACGGAGCTTGAAACGTCTCCCTTTCCCTTCTGAACGTGTGTCGGGTGCCTTCGTGACCTAGCGCGCCTGCCGCATTTCGCGAAGCACGCGCGCCGATTTCAGATCCTTGTCGAGATGGGCGCTGATCAGCTGCCGGTGCGCCGACTCGAGCTCCCTCGCCGCGTGAGCACCGAGCGCCAGCGTTGCGAGATGGTCCGGCGCCACCGCCGTCGCACTCCTCAAGAACATCATCGCTTCCGGCGACAACCGCGTGCCCGCGACACCCGGGGCGCAGCCGCGGCACAGGAGCACGGCATCCTTCGCCGGCATCGCGGCTCCGTCGCTCAGGCCCGCCCCGCAGGCCGGACACTGCCGGATGGACGGATACACGCCCTGCAGCCGCAACAACCAGTATTCGAAATAGCGCGCCAGCACTTCCACCGGCGCGCCGGCCGTGATCGCGTCCACCACCGACGATCCCAGCCGGTACAACCGTTCGTCGGCATGCGCCTCGGGCGCCCACTCGTCGATCAACTCGGCAAAGTACCCGACATAGCCGAGCGCATCGCCCGAGGCGCCCGAGAGCGGCGAGCGGGTGGGCTCGACATAGTTGAGCCGGACCAGTTCCCGCTGTTCCCGCTCGTAGTAGGCCACCCCGGCCCGTGTCATCGGCTCGAGCGCCCCCGTATACCGCGAGCGCACCCGGCGCGCCCCCTTGGCGACCCCACGCTTCTTGCCGCGATCGCGGGTGAGAAAAACGACAATCCTGTCGGCTTCGCCAAGCTTGTAGGTCCGAAGGATCAACGCTTCGGACTTGTAGACGGGCACCTTTACATTCTAGTCGGGGCTCGGGGCTCGGGGACTCGGGGGCTCGGAATTCTTCGATTCCGGTTTGCTCTTCCGAGCCCCGAGTCCCGCGCCCCGCTTGCCCGCCGTAGCGCGCAGCGCGAAGGCGGGAGTCCCGAGCGTCCTATCCCCAATGCCGCAGCACCAGCGTCCCGAGCCCGAGAAACGACAGGAAGCCGAACACGTCCGTCAGCGTCGTGATGAACACGGATGATGCGAGCGCGGGATCGATCTTCATCGCCCGCAGCGCAAGCGGAATCAGCGTGCCGGCGGTGGCCGCCACGAACATGTTGATGATCATCGCCGCGCCGATGATCACGCCCAGGGCCGGGCTGCCTTTCCAGATCCAGACCACCAGCCCCGCGACCACGCCGCAGCCGATGCCGTTGGCGATGCCGACAGCCGCCTCCTTCAGGAGCGCTTTCCGGGTATTGGCCCACGTCAGCTCGCCGAGCGCGATGCCCCGGACGATGACCGTCAGCGTTTGCGTGGCGGCGTTGCCGCCCATGCCGGCGACCACGGGCATGAACACCGCGAGCGCGCTCCATCGGCCGATGGTGCCCTCGAAAAGCGCGACCACGGACGCGGCGATGAACGCGGTGACCAGGTTCACCTGCAGCCACGGCAGCCGCTTCCTCAGCGACTCGGAGGGCCGGCTGAACACGCGATCGTCGCCGGTCACGCCGGCCAGGCGATACACGTCCTCGGTCGCCTCATCCTTGATGACGTCGATGACGTCGTCCACCGTGATGACCCCGACCAGCTTGTTCTCTTCGTCGACGACCGGGATCGCCAGCAGGTTGTAGGACGCGACCTGGCGCGCGACCTCCTCCTGGTCCATGTCCACGCGGGCGCTGATCAGATCCGTCGTCATGATCCGTTTCAGCGGTGTGGTTGGCGGCACCAGCAGCAGCCGCCGCAGGGAGACCACGCCGACCAGATGCCGGCGGACGTCGATGACGTAGAGATAGAACACCATCTCGACGTCGCGCGATCCTTGCAGCGCCGTAATCGCCTCGGCCGCCGTCATGTCCTCCGAAAGCGCAAAGACTTTCGGGTTCATGATGCGGCCGGCGGTCTGTTCGGGATATTCGAGCAGCTCGCCGACCTCGCCGCCGGCGGGGCGCTTCTGCATCAACTCGAGGACCTTCGCCGAGACGTCCTCCGGCAGGTAGTCGATGATCGCCGCCGCGTCGTCGGAGGGGAGCTCCTGGAGTAACTTGCCGATTTCTTCGGCCGATCGCCCGGCCAGCAGGGCCGCGCCTTTTTCGGGCCCGAGCTCGCTCAGCGCTTCCATGGCGAGCCGGCTGTTGCGCTCGACCAGTAACGAAAACGTGGAGGCCCGATCTTTGTCGGTCAGCTCCGAAAACACCTGTGCCAGGTCCGCAGGGTGCTGTTTCTGGAGCAGATTGACGAGGTTCGCCGTCGCGCCTACGCGAAGCAGGCGTTTGACGGAGTCCAGCACGACATCGAGCTTGCGCTGCGCCATGGGAATAGGTTCGGCCCGAACGTGAACTGCTCAATGTAGCACGGCACCAAGGGGGATTGTTCGAGCGGAGGGGTGTGGGGAGCGGCGGTCTCAGCATTTCTCAGTTGCGGCGGGGCCCCACCCCCGCGGCGCGCGCCGGGGGGCCCCGGCGCGCAACCAAGTAATGCTGGCTAGCGCGCCGGCGCCTTGTAGGGGGACTCGAGAATCGTGTAGTCCGCCGGCACGTCGAACAGGTTTCCCTGCGGCTCGGCGCGAACGATGTTGGTGACGGTGTAGGTCGTGTCACCCGATCGCGGATCGCTGTGCCTGGTCATCGATCAGGATTTCGAGATCAGGTGAGAACCACTGCTCCGACAGGACGGTGATCGGCTGCTGGTTGCCGATCGCGCCGGCCGGCAGCACCGTCGTGACCCGTTTGCCGTCTGCCATCACGCCTTCGACCACCTTCTGCCCGAGCGACTCTTCTTTCGCATCTTTCATATCCGGGGCGATCCGAACCGCCGGCTGAACACCGCGACCGCGGCCCCCGCCGCCAGCGGCGATCTCTGCCTGCTGCCGCTTGCGCAGCTCCTCGGTGACGGCCTGTGGCGGAACCTCCGCCGGGGCGACGAGCACAATCCCGCCAGCCGCGCTCTCAACCGATCCGCGGTCGACTGCCTTCCTTGCCTCGATCCTTTTCTTGTCCTCATCGGTCAGCGTCGCCGCCGAGGCGGGGTACGCGATGCGAATCGCCGACTTGCGAGCCGTGCGGGTGGCCGGGTCCAGCACGTAGCTCACGTGCGCGACCGGGTCATAGATGCTGACGAACTTCACGGCCCCGTCGGTCCCCAGTTCCTCACGGCGGGTCCTGCCGTCGCTGTCGCGATAGATCCGGACGGTGGCCCTCCTCGCGATCTTGTTGCCGTCGCCCAATACCTGGGTGAACTCGGTTGTGGCCTCCCCCGAGTACGGCCGGCCGATGGTGATGCGCGTCTCCACGACCGTGCTCGCGCGCATGACCGGCACCCCGGGTTGCCCCTCCGACACAACGACGTCGGTCATCACCGGCGACGGGACTCTTTCCCGAACCTGCGCCGCGGCGCCGTCGGTCACCAACGCGATCAGCGCTGCCACTGCCATTCGTCCCTTCATCGTCTGCTCCTTGTGTCCTGGGTCGTCGATTCTTCGGCGCTCACCAACCGGATCGCGCGAGGCAGGCCGTCCTGGCCCACGAGCACGTCGGCGTCCACCGTCGTCTTCGACCCTCCCTGAACGATGTCCAACCCATATTCCGGGAGTGCGCCGACCGGAACCGCAATCCGGACGACGCTCCCGCTCTCGAGATCCGGCAGCCCGGCTGCGCCGGGCAGGGTCATGAATTCGAACGATCTCACCTGCTTCGGCGGTGCGGCTCGCCGCCCGGCTCCCGCGCGGACGGGAACCGGTCGCTCAGGCGTCACGTTTCCTTCGACCATCGACGACGCCGGCGTCTTTCCCTCCATCGCCGACGGCGTGGAGACGGCCGGCAATGTCACAGAGGAGGCCGACGGTGACGCAAGGTCATCTGGAGACACTGACGTCGAAGGGCGGCTGCCAAGCCAAACCGCCAGCGCGATGACGGCCGCACCAGCCAGCGCATAGATCCACTGATCCGTCCGCTTCGATTCCAACTGCGGTATTGGTGCGACCGGCATCCGGGCGACGAATGCCTCCTGAAGCCGCCCTTCGATCGCCGGAGAGGCCTTCCAGTTCTGCGCTTCGGTCGCCAGGGCGCTGAGCGCCGCAGTCAAATTGCGCTGCCGTTCGAACTCCACCGCACAGTTCGCGCAATCGTCCAGGTGCTGCTCGACCGCGAGCCGGACGTCCTCGGGCATCGACACGTCACGCGCGAAGTCCAGGATCGCCTCTCTTGTCGCCGCGCAGGTCATGCCATGCACCTCTTCTGCGTGACCGGCACATCCGATGACCGGTCTCGCGTGTTCGTTACCCTGCGCTCTTCCTCCGCCCGCAATGCGACGAGTCGCGTCGCGAGCATCGCGCGCGCCCGGTGGAGACGCGATCGGATCGTCCCAATCGCACAGTCCAGCGCGTCAGCGGCATCGGCATACGTCAGCTCCTCGAGATCGCAGAGCACGACGACCTCCCGATACCGGACCGGCAGCGCAAGCACCGCACGCCGCAGCATCGCGATTCGCTCGACGCGTGACAGCTCACCGAGCGGATCCGGCTGAACGGCAGGCAGCACGCCATCGTCTTCAGAGGTCGCGGCGAGGCTCTCGAGCCTGGCGTCGCGGTCGAGCCGGTGCCGGACACAATTGCGCGCGATCCCGCAGAGCCACGCCGTCACCGAAGACCGTCCCAGCTCGTACCGCGCCGCATCCCGCATCACGATCAGGAACACGTCCTGAGTCACGTCGTCGGCCAGCGCCGGCGTTCCACTCATGTGGAGGGCGAATCGATAAATGTCCCCCTGCCGCCGCCGGAACAATGCCGTCAAGGCTTCCGGCCTGCCTGCGGCAATGCCGGCAATGAGTGTGTCGTCGTTTGCGCGCTCGAGATCGTCGGTCATCGGATGCCGGGTTTGACGCCGCCATCCTCTATTCAGTCGGGAGAGAGAAGAAGTTCCAAGATCTGAGGGAAGCCTACCGTCGCCGAGGCTTCCGCGTCGTGCGGGGGACGCCGAGGTCGTCCAGGGCGCGATCGTCGTTGCGCCAGTCGGGGTTGACCTTGACCCGCAGGTCAAGGAACACGCGCGTTTCAAAGGTGTCTTCCAGATCCTTGCGAGCCTCGGTACCGATGCGCTTGATCATGTCGCCGCCCCGGCCGATGACGATGGCCTTCTGCGACTCCTGCTCGACGAAGATCGTGCAGTAGAGCCGCAGCATGCGATCCCGCTCCTCCTCGTCGAACTTGTCAACGACGACGGCGGTCGAGAACGGCAGCTCGGCGCGGGTGTGCTGCAGGATCTTCTCGCGGACGGTCTCGGCGACCAGCGTGCGCTCGGGTTGATCGGTCAGATAGTCGTCGGGATACAGCGACTCTCCTTCCGGAAGCTGCTCGAGCAGTACCCGCTCGAGCCGATCGATGCCGTCGCCGGTCTGCGCCGAAACCGGCACGATCGCGGCGAACTCCCGCCATTTCTGCACCCGTTCCATCAACGGCAGGAGCTGCGCCTTCTTGACCAGGTCGATCTTGTTGAGCACCAGGACGACGGGATTCCGCACTTTCTCGAGGAGCGCGGTCACGAACTCGTCGCCGTGGCCGGGCCTGCTCGACGCATCGAAGATCAGCGCCACCACGTCGACCTCGCGGAGCGTCTCGACCGCCGCATCCACCATGCGCACATTCATGCGATGAAGCGGCCGGTGGATGCCGGGCGTGTCGACGAACACAATCTGTCCGTCCGGATAGTGCTTCACCCCCAGAATCCGCCCGCGGGTGGTCTGCGGCTTGTCGGACACGATCGCGACCTTGGCCCCGACCATGGTGTTGAGGAGCGTCGATTTCCCGGCATTCGGCCGGCCGATGAGGGAAACGTACCCGGACTTCATCAGAGGGACTCTATCGAACTACCGGGTTGGTCCGGCGTTCTGTTTGCATTTCTTGTTTGTGGTGAGGGGCCCCGCCTCCGATCCAACCCTCCAACCAACCCAACTGACCACATCGTACGTTATACTGACCAAGCGGTCATTTCGATGACCGCTTGGTGCAATGACACACAGAGCGCTCCAGCCAAGTAAAGACGAGGTCGTTTCCGCGTACCGCCGGGACCAGATCCTCACCGCCGCTCACGGTGTCTTCGCCAGCAAGGGGTTTCGCCCGGCGACCGTCGGCGACATTGCCGATGCGGCCGGGATCGCCAAGGGCACGCTCTACCTCTACTTCAAGTCGAAAGACGACATCTACTGGGCGGCGATGAATCGCGGCCTGGACGGGCTGCAGGCGCTGACCGCGGCGGCGCTGGACGGCGTCGGTCACCCGCGAGAAAAGCTTCGCGCCTTCATCGAAACCAAGGTCCGCTTCTTCGACGCGGATCGGGACTTCTTCAGCATCTATTTCGCGGAGTTCGGCAACGTGTCCCCTCATCATCTGCCGGCGCAGAAGCCGTTTCTCCGCCGCTACATGGATCAGGTCGAGCTGCTGGATCGGACGCTGCAGCAGGCCGCGGCGGACGGACTGGTCCGCACGGCGGCCCTGAATGGCCTCGGCTACTCGGTGATGGCGCTCACCGCGAGCGTGATCGCCCGGCGGCTTCGCGGCTGGTCGCAGGGCTCGCTCGAGGAGGATGTGACCGCCGCAGTCGAGCTGCTCTGGAAAGGCGTCGCGGAATCCCGTCATGCGTAACTTCGTGCGGTTTCTCTGCACCGCGCTCGTTGCCGCGTCCGCCGGCGCCCGGGCCTCGGCACAGGTGCTTCCTCCGCGCGGCCCCCTCGGCGACGCGGGGCCGTTCTCCGGGGCCGTTCCGACAGGTCAGCGATCGGATCAGCCGCTGCCGCTCACGTTGACCGATGCCATCGCCCGCGGACTTCAACACAACCTCGGTGTGATCACACGACAAGAGGACGTCGAGAAGGCTCGGAGCGATCGATGGCGTGCGCTCTCGGCGGTGCTGCCGAACGTCTCCGGACGCCTCAGCGCCGATCGCGAGGTCATCAACCTCGCAGCGCTGGGCTTCAGTGGCTTTCCTGGAATCCCCGCGGTCATCGGCCCGTTCAACGTGTTCGACGCACGCATCGGAGTCTCCCAGCCGGTGATCGATTCGCAGGGCATCTTTCACCTGCACGAGACCAATCACGACCTGAGCGCCGCCCAGCACAACTTCCGGAATGCTCGTGACCTGGTGGTGGTCGCCGTTACGAACCTCTATCTGCAGGCGCTGGCAACCGACAGCCGTGTTGCCGCCGTGCGGGCCGAACTCGAGACCGCGGAAGCGCTCGCCACGCTCGCCGAAGATCGCCGCAAGGCCGGGCTGGTACCGGCAATCGATGCCAACCGGGCGCAGGTGCAGCGGCAGAACGCCCAGCAGCGGCTCATCACGTCCGAGAATGCTGCCGCCAAACAGAAGCTGGTGCTCGCCCGCGCGATCGGGCTTCCTCTCGGGCAGGCGGTCTCCCTCACCGACCCGATGCCCTACGCGCCCGGCACGGCGCCGTCGCTCGACGCCGCGGTCAAGGAGGCGTACGCCCATCGCGAGGATCTGCAGGGACAGGAAGAAGCGCTGAACGCCGCGCGTGATGCCGAACGGGCCGCGACCGCCGCGCACCTGCCCTCTCTGCATGTCGACGCCAACTGGGGGGCGATCGGCCAGACTCCTGGCGAAGCCGTGCCGACCTACACGGTGGGCGCCTCGGTGCACGTGCCGCTGTTCAACGCGGGTGCCGACAAGGCGCGCTCCATCGAGGCGGCAGCCACAGCGCGGCGCCGCCGCGCGGAGCTCGAAGACACGCGCGCGAAGGTCTACTACGAGGTGCAGACGGCGCTCCTCGACGTCGACGCGGCCCGGCGGCAGGTGGATCTGGCGACGCGTACAGGTCGCGCTCGCCGATGAGCAGCTCGCGCAGGCGCGCGACCGGTTCGGAGCCGGAGTCGCCGACACGATCGAAGTCGTCCAGGCCCAGGAAGCGCTCGCCAGCGCCCACGATGCGAGCGTCGTCAGCCTGTACGGCTACAACGCGGCACGGGCCTCGCTGGCGGCGGCGCTCGGCCTGGCTGAAGAAGACATGCCGCGATTCCTCGGAGCCTCGAAGTAATGTCAGACCGACCCACACCTCCTCCGCCGTCGCGATCGCGTTTGAAGGTCTTCATCACGATTGCCCTGGTGGTCGCCGCCGGCGGCGGGCTTCTCGCCTGGTGGATGCTTGGCGGCGGCGAGTCCACCGACGACGCGCAAATCGACGGGCACATCGTCCCGACGGCGGCACGGGTCCAGGGAACCGTGCTGCGCGTCCAGGTTCAGGACAACCAGGAAGTCAAAGCCGGGGATCTGCTCGTCGAGCTCGATCCGCGCGACTACGAGCTCGCCCTGGCGCGGGCCGAAGCGGAGCTGGCCGACGCGCGTGCGGCGGCGGAGGAAGCCGCGGCAGCGGTGCCGGTCGCAAGCGCGACGTCGACTGGCAATCTGAGCGGCGCCCGCGCCGGCGTCCAGGAAGCGGAGGCCGCGATCGAAGCCGCTCGCGCCGCCTTGAACGCGGCCACTGCGCGGCGGGCCGCCGCCGAAGCCCGCGTCAAGGCGGCCGAGACGGCCGACCGCAAGGCCGCGGCGGACCTCGCGCGCTTCGAGCCGCTGATCAAGAAGGAAGAGATCTCGCGGGCGCAATACGACGCCGCGGTCGCGGCCGCTGACACGGCCCGGGCCTCGCTGGCCTCGGCACGCGCCGCGGTAGCCGAAGCCGAGAACGACATCGCGCGTTCGCAGAGTCTGGTCGCCCAGGCCCAGGCTGCGCTGGGGGGCGCCGAGGCGTCGGCGAGAGCAGCCGCGGCAGCGCCATCCCAGATCGCCGGCAGCCGCGCGCACGCCTCCGCGGCCGAAGCGCGCGTCCAGCGCGCACAGTCCGCGGTCGAACAGGCGAAGCTGAATCTCGATTACACCAGAGTGCGAGCGGCGCGCGGCGGCATGGTGAGCCGCAAGACCGTCGAGGTCGGCCAGATTGTTCAACCCGGTCAACCGTTGCTGGCGCTGGTCCCGCTCGACGACGTCTGGGTGACCGCCAACTTCAAGGAGACGCAGCTCGAACACATCCGTCCGGGCCAGCCAGCGCACGTCTCGGTCGATGCGTTCGGCCACACTTTCGAGGGAAAGGTAGACAGCATCGCCGCGGCCACGGGCGCACGCTTCAGCCTGCTGCCTCCCGAGAACGCCAGCGGCAACTTCGTGAAGGTCGTGCAGCGCGTGCCCGTCAAGAATCACCCTCTCGCCCGGCCAGAACGACGAGCGCCTGCTCCGTCCAGGCATGTCGGTTCACGCCACGGTGGCATCCCGGTAAACCGCGATGACCGAGTCGGGCCCGCCGTACGTCAACCCGTGGTTGACGGCAGTCGCCGTGATGTTCGGCACCTTCATGGTGGTGCTCGACACGACCGTCGTGAACGTGTCGCTGCCGCAGATCGCCGGCAGCCTCGGGGCCACGGTCGATGAGGCGACATGGGCTCTGACCTCCTATCTCGTGGCCAATGCCGTCGTCCTGCCGCTGACCGGGTGGCTGGCGACGGTGTTCGGGCGAAAACGCCTGCTGATCGTCGCGGTCATGGGCTTCACGACGGCCTCGCTCCTTTGCGGCGTCGCGCCGACGCTCGCCGTGCTGATCGTCTTCCGCGTGCTGCAGGGCGCAACCGGCGCGGTCATGCAGCCGCTCTCGCAGGCGGTCCTGCTCGAGGCATTCGAGCCGAAGGACCGCGGCAAGGCCATGGGTTTCTGGGGCCTCGGAGTGGTCGCCGCGCCGATCCTGGGGCCGGTGCTGGGCGGCTGGCTCACCGACAACTACTCCTGGCGGTGGGTCTTCTACATCAACATCCCGGTCGGCGTCGCCGGCGTGATCATGACCCGCCTTTTCGTCTGGGACCCCTCCTATCTGAAGCGTCGCAGCGAGGTCGTCGACTACCTCGGGATCGGTCTGCTCGCCATCGGGATCTCGGCGCTCCAGATCGCGCTCGACAAGGGACAGCAGGAGGACTGGCTCTCCTCCCCGTTCATCGCCGGGATGCTGATCGCCGCGATCGCGGCGCTGGCGGGGTTCGTGTGGCGAGAACTGACGACCGAGCACCCGGTGGTCGATCTGCGCGTGTTCCGGATTCCGACTTATTCGATCGGCCTGGCGATCACGGCGGTGCTCGGTTTCGTGTTGTATGGCAGCCTCGTGCTGCTGCCGGTCATGCTGCAGACCCTGATGGGGTATCCGCCGCTCCAGGCGGGAATTGCGATGGCGCCGCGCGGGATGGGGTCGTTCATCGCGATGCCGCTCGTCGGCGTGCTGACGCAGCGGTTCGACGGCCGCAAGCTGGTGGGATTCGGGCTCGCGCTCGGCGCCTTCACCAACCTCTGGCTGTCATGGCTCAACCTGTCGGCCGGCTACTGGGATCTGTTCTGGCCGCAGTTCCTCCAGGGCTTTGCCCTGGGCCTGCTGTTCGTGCCGCTGACCACGATCACGATGGCCCCGATTGCGCGCGAGGCGATGGGCAACGCCACGAGCCTCTTCAATCTGATGCGGAACCAGGCCGGCGGGATCGGCATCGCGTTCGTCACCACGATGCTGGCCCGCCGCCGCGCGTATCACACCGCGGTGCTGACCAGCCACATCAGCCAGTACGCGTCGACGAGCGCGAGCTACCTGGAGAATCTGCGCGCCGGATTCATGGCGCGCGGCGCGGATGCGGCGACCGCAACGCAGCGCGCCTACGCCGCAGCCGCCGGCATGGTGGCACGCCAGGCGGCCACGCTGTCCTTCATCGATCTGTTCTGGATCCTCGGAATGTTCTTCCTGGCGATGATCCCGCTGCTGTTTTTCATGAAACGGCCGGAACACGCGGAAGTGGCGATCGCTGGGGAATAACACTGACGGATGTCGGGACTCGGGCCCCGAAAATGACCTACTTCTCCCCCACCGGATTCCCCTCGATGTCGTAGTAGACAATCGGCGCGATGTTGGCCGCCTTGAGCGGCCCTTCGATGAGCTTGCGATCGCCGACAATCACGATATCCAGCTTGTCGACGGTCACGTACTGTTTCGCCACCCGCAGCACATCGTCTTTCGTGATCGCGGCGATCCGCTTCGTGTACTGCTGGTAGTAGTCGTCCGGCAGGTTCTGCACCCACAGGCCCGTCAGCGCCGAGTTGATGCTGCTGACGGATGCGAACGTCCCGGGAAGACGCTGGATCAGCGCGTCCTTCGCGACGCTCAACTCTTCATCGGTAATCGGCCTGGCGCCCAGGATGCCGCGGAGCTCCTTCATGAACTCGACGAGCGCCGCATCGCTCTTCTCGGTCACGATGTCGCCGCCGGTCCGGAAAGGACCCGGACCCTTGCCATATCCGAAGCCCGAGGTCACGCCGTAGCTGTAGCCCTTCTCCTCGCGGATATTGGCGTTCAGGCGCGACTGGAACATGCCGCCGAGCATCGTGTTCATGACCTGGATCGCGTAGTAGTCCGGCGTGTTCCTCGGCGGCCCCGGCCGTCCAATCGCGAAGGTGGACTGCGCCGCGCCCGGCTTGTCGACCAGGAAAATCGTGGTGGCCTTCGGCTCCGCAACCGGCGGGAACGTGAACGAAGGCTTCTCTCCACCCTTCGTCCAGGCCCCCAGCGCCTTTTCGATCACGGGCTTGACGTTCGCGGCGGTGGTGTCACCAACAACGGTGATCAGCGCGCGCCCGGGCAGGTAGTAGGCCTTGTGAAACTCGACGAGGTCCGCGCGCGTGACGGCCTTCAGCGATTCCTCGGTCACCACGCGCCCGTAGGGATGCCCGGAGCCGTAGACGATGCGGGGAAAGACCCGATTGGCAATCGCACCGGGCTGCGCGCGCGCCTGGGTCAGCTGGACCAGCCGCTGCCCGCGCAGCCGCTCGAGCCCGTTGTCCGGAAACGTCGGGTTGACCAGCATGTCGGCAAGGATGTCCAGCGTGGCTGGTAACTTCGCCGTGGTCGATCGGAAGCTGATCGATCCGCTCTCGCCCGCGACCGACGCGCTCACCGACGTCCCGAGCAGCTGCAGCGCGTTCGACAGCGCCTCGGCGTCACGCGTTTTCGTGCCCTCGCTCAGCAGAGCCGCGGTGAGCGAGGCGACACTCTGCTTGCCTGCCGGCTCGAACTGATCGGCGCCGCCGAGGAACGTGATCGAGAACGAGATGAGCGGCAGGTCGTGCTTCTCGGAGACGATGAGCTCGGCACCGTTGGCCAGCGTGCTCTTCGTCCATGCGGGCACCCGCAGTTCCGGCGTCTTCCCCGGCGGCGGAACCTTCTTTCGATCGAGCCCCTGCTGCGCGGAGGGCGCCGCCGACAGCAGCAGGAGCACAGCGAACGCGATCCCGCCCCTCATTTGCCACCTGCCGGTTTCTTGGCGTCGTAGTCGGTCACCCGCTTGCTCTGGTCGGGCTTCGCCGCCTGATCCAGCTTGCCCTCCGGCACGACGCTGAGCACCACGCGTCCACTCGTCAGGTACTTGTTCGCCACGCGCTTGACGTCCTCGGCGGTCACCGAGAGCGTCTTCTTGTAGGCGGTTCGGAAATAGCCGGCGTCGCCGTGATAGCCCGCGCCGTCAGCCAGTTGAAAGGCCTTGCCCAGGTTCGACTCCAGGTTGCTCACGAAGCCCAGCTCCTCGCCGGCGATCGCCTTCTGAATCTCCTCGGCGGTGGGGCCTTCCTTCTTCAGCCGCTCGATGATCGCCTCGCTCGCCGCTTCGAGCGAGGTCAGCGTGTGCCCGGGCCGCGGCGTGATGATCAGGATGAACTCTCCGACATCCTCGTTGGTGGACTGACCCGACTGCACGGAGGCCGCGGCCTGCTCGTCGTAGACCAGCGCTTTGGTGATCCGCGCCGTGCGCGCGCCGCTCAGGATCGTGCCGAGCACGTCGAGGGCGAAGCGGTCGTCGTGCTTCTCGCCGACCGTCGGCCACTGGATGTAGAGGCGAGGGACCTGCACGCGGTCCTCGTAAACGAGCCGCTTCTCCGCGCTGAGCGTCACCGGTTCGACCTTCGGCCGGGTGATCGGCTTGCCGCGGCCGATGTCGCCGAAGTACTTGGTCACCCAGGCCTTGGTCTGGGCGCTGTCGAAGTCCCCCACGATCGACAGATAGGCGTTGTTGGGCGCGTAGTACAGCCGGAAGAAGTTCTTGACGTCCTCTTCGGACGCCGCGGACAGGTCCTCCATGCTGCCAATCACGTCCCATGAGTAGGGATGGGTGGACGGATAGGTGGCGTGCGCGAGGATTTCACCGGCGCGGCCGTACGGCTGGTTGTCGTACGCACTGCCGGCGCTCGTTCTTCACGATGTCCCGCTGCGCGTTCAGCTTGGCCAGGTCGAGCGCGTCGAGCAGGTAGCCCATGCGGTCGGCCTCGAGCCAGAGCGCGGACTCGAGATAGTTCGACGGCACCGTCTCGTAATACGTCGTCCGATCGTTGTTGGTGGTCCCGTTGTTCGATCCGCCGACGCCTTCGGTGAGCTTGTCGTGCAGACCGTAGGGCACGTTGCCCGAACCGGTGAACATGACGTGCTCGAACAGATGGGCGAAGCCCGTTCGTCCGACCACTTCGTTCTTCGAGCCCACCTTGTACCAGACGTTGACCGCGACGGTCGGCGTGGCCTTGTCGGGCGACAGGATCACCGTCAGGCCATTCGGCAGCGTGTAGGTTTCAAATGGCAGCTTGATGGCGTCGCGCGCCGGCTGCGGCCGGGACGCGTCGGGGACTGAGCGGACAGCGCAGTGCTCAGCGAGAGGGTGATGACGAAGGCAAGTCTGCGTATGGGTGAATGCACAGCTCTTTCTCGCTTGTTGATGCTCGTCTGCGTCTGGTGCCTTCCGCCTTTAGGCGGAAGATCCCCTATTCTGCCTCGACTGATGCGACCGGGGCCGCTCGACGAATCTTGACCCGGTGGATCCGGCGGCGTTCCGCTTCCACGACTTCGACGACCAGGCCGTCGAGCTCGAAGGCCTCGCCGACCGACGGCACGCGTCCCACTCGGGTGAGGACGTAGCCGCCGACCGTTTCGAAGCCTTCCGGCTGGATCTCGACGTGCAGCCAATCCCGCACCTCGGCGAAGTTCGCCTTGCCGCTGAATACGTATGTGCCGTGGCCGACCTCGACCACCGGTTCGGCTTCCACGTCGTACTCGTCCCGGATCTCTCCGACAATTTCCTCGAGGAGATCCTCCAGCGTGGCCAGGCCGGCGGTGCCGCCGTATTCGTCCACGACGATCGCGAGCTGGACCTGCTTGCGCTGGAATTCCTTCAGCAGATCGGAGACCCGCTTGGTTTCCGGCACGAAGGTCGCCGGCCGCAACAGCGGCAGGATGCTGTCGGAGTCCTTCGAGTCGTCGGCCAGTCGAATCAGGTCTTTGACGAATATGACGCCGAGAATGTTGTCGAGGTTTTCCTTGTAGACCGGGATTCTGGAGTACTCCTGCTCCCGGAACAACGCGCGCAGGTCGGCGATCCTGGCGTCTTCCGTGATCGCGACGATGTCCGGCCGCGGCGTCATGACCTCGCGCACCAGCGTGTCGCTGAACTCGACGATTGACTGCAGCAGCCGCCGCTCGTCCCCTTCCATCAGGTGCTGTTCCTCTGCCGTGTCCGGCGCGGTGTCCGGGGCGGCGCGCGGCTCCTCGACGACTGGATTTACCGCCTGCGACGCGTGCCGATCGCGCCGGGCATCGACGATCAGCCGCACCAGCGCATTGGTCAGCGGCGCGACGAAACGGGCGGCGACATCGAAGGGCGGCAGCAGCACCTTGAGCACCCGTTCGGGATCGCGGCGCGCGATGAACATCGGCACGACGTGCTCGCAGATGAGGATGAAGATCGCGACGAACAGCAGCAGCATTCCAATCGACTGGAACGTTCCGGTCCGCCGCGTCAGGATCGCGATCGCCATGGTGGCGAGCGAGAAGATGATGCCCAGAATCAGCCTGGCGGGCACGAACAGGCGGATCGGGTCGTCGAAATAGAAGCCGAGCCGATCGTCGCGGCCGCCACGCTCGACCATGAGCCGCAGCGACAGGCGCATCAGCGTGCTGAAGGCGGTCTCGATGGTCCCCACGTAGACGGCGGCAACCGCCAGCAGGAGCAGGAGGACTGGTATCACCGGCCGGCTCCAGCCCGGGCAATCAGACCGGTCGGCAGCCCGCCGCGGCGGCGCAGTCGCGTCTCTGCCCGGGCCATACGGCCGTGGTCGTCCGGGGCGGCGTGGTCGTAGCCCAGAAGGTGAAGGAAACCATGAAGGGCGAGAAGGCGCAACTCGGTCGGGTACGCGTGGCCGGCCTCCCTGGCCTGCCGCTTCGCCACGCCTGTCGCAATGACGATGTCGCCGAGGAAGCGGCCGTTCGACTCGCGTTGTTCATGCGCTCGCTCAGGCCAGGCTGGTCCGCTTGCCCTGAGCGAGGCGGAGCCGAGTCGAAGGGCGGGAAACGACAGAACGTCCGTCGCGTAATCCTTGCCCCGGTATTGCCGATTCAGCTTGCGGATGTGGGGGTCGGGGACCAGCGCAATCGCGACCTCGCCGTGCAGGCGCGCGGGGAGCACGGCGGCCAGCCATCGAGCCAGGCCGCCATCGGCGATCCGGCGGCCGTGGCCGTCGGTCACCGTCACGCTGACGCGTCTACTGTCGGGATCCACCGTACGATTCGTACACCTTGACGATCTGCTGCACCAGCTGGTGGCGCACGACGTCCTTGTCGTCGAACCGGATGAATGCGATGCCCTCGATGTTACCGACGACCTTCATCGCTTCGACCAGTCCCGACGTCCGGCCCGTCGGGAGATCGATCTGGGTGATGTCTCCGGTAATGACCGCCTTCGACCCGAAGCCGAGGCGCGTGAGGAACATCTTCATCTGTTCGGAGGTGGTGTTCTGCGCCTCGTCCAGGATGACGAAGGCGTCATTCAGCGTGCGGCCGCGCATGAACGCGATCGGCGCCACCTCGACGGTCCCGCGTTCGATCAGGCGTTCGGCCCGCTCCACGTCGAGCATGTCGTAGAGCGCGTCGTACAGGGGCCGCAGATACGGGTTGACCTTCTCCTGCAGATCGCCCGGCAGGAAGCCGAGCTTTTCCCCGGCTTCCACCGCCGGCCGCGCCAGGATGATCCGGGTGACCTTCTTCGCGAGCAGGAACGACACCGCCTGCGCCATGGCGAGATAGGTCTTTCCGGTACCGGCAGGTCCGATGCCGAACACGATGTCGTGGTTCTCGATCACGTCGAGATAGCGGCGCTGATTGACGCTCTTCGGCAGGACCTGGCGCTTGCCGGAGGTCCGCGGCGCGCCGCGCAGGAAATAGTCGGCGAGCTCGACGTTCTCGTCCTGCGCCACGAGCTGAGCGGCGGTCTTCACGTCCCCCTTCGCCAGCCGATAGCCGCCCCGCATCAGGCTGGCCAGCTGATCGAGCACACGTTCGGCGCGCAGCGCATCCGGCGCATCGCCTTCCACGATCAGCTCCTCGCCGCTCGTGCGAATCCGCACGTTGAAGAGCCCTTCGAGGTGCTTGAGGTTCTCGTCGTAATTCCCGAACAGCGATTCGGCGCCCTCATCGGGAACCGGAATCTTGCGCATCACGGTAGCGGGCGGTATAGGGGGAACTCCTTAGTGGTGAATGGATTGGATGGTACCACAACGACAACTCCCAACTCCCAACTTCCAACTCCCAAGGGAAGTCCTTCGAAGAAACCGGGTGAAAGCCGGCCAACCCGCTGGATCGGACGGCTTTCACCCGGTTGTTCGATCGTTTCGCCTTGGGAGTTGGAAGTTGGGCGTTGGGAGTTGTGTCAGTCGACCTTGAGATGCAGCTCCCTGAGCTGCTTCCTGTTGACTGTCGAGGGTGCCCCGGCCATGAGATCGACGGCTTGCGCGGTCTTCGGGAAGGCGATGACGTCGCGGATCGACGGCTCCCCGCACAGGATCGCGACCGTCCGATCCAGGCCAATCGCGATGCCGCCGTGCGGGGGCGTCCCGTATTCGAGCGCGTCGAGGAAGAAGCCGAAGCGGAGCTTTGCCTCCTCGTCCGAGATCTTCAACAGCTTGAAGATCAGGCGCTGCAGCGCCTGATCGTGAATCCTGATGCTGCCGCCGGCGATCTCGCTGCCGTTCAGGACCAGATCGTAGGCCCGGGCCCGCACGCTGCCCTGATCCGACTCCAGCCGGGCCGCGTCCGCTTCGAGCGGCGCCGTGAACGGGTGGTGCATGAACTCGTAGCGGTTCTCCTCTTCCAGCCACTCGAACATCGGAAAGTCGACCACCCACAGGAACTCGAAGCGATCCGGATCGAGCAGGTTCAGCTTCTTCGCCACGTGGAGGCGAAGCTGGCCGAGTGTTGTTGCGGTCGGATAGTGCTTCCCGGCGGCCATCACCAGCAGGTCCTCGGGACCGCACGACGCCAGCTCCAGCGCTGCCTTGATCGCGTCCTCACCGGCGGTCTTGAGCGCCGGGCTCTGCGGCGTGCCCTCGGACGTTCGCGCCCAGACCAGGCCCGCGGCGCCGAACTGCTTCGCCTGCTCGGTCAGCTCGTCGAGCTCACGGCGCGAGTACCTGGCCGCCCCGGGAATCACGAACCCGCGCACTTCGCCGCCGGCGTCGAGCGCGCTGCGGAACGGTGGAAATGCCGACGCGTCGAACGCCTTCGACAGGGATACGAGCTCCATCCCGGCGCGCAGGTCCGGCTTGTCGGACCCGTACTTCGCGATGGCCTCGGCGTAGGGCAGCTTCCTGAACGGGTGCGAGACCTCGCGTCCAATCAGCCGCAGCAGCCGATCCATCAGCGGCTCGATGGTGGCGAACACGAGCGACTCGGTGGCGAAGGAGATCTCGAGGTCCACCTGCGTGAACTCGGGCTGCCGATCGGCGCGCAGGTCCTCGTCGCGGAAGCACTTCACGATCTGGAAGTACCGATCCAGTCCCGAGATCATCAGGATCTGCTTGAAGATCTGCGGCGACTGGGGCAGCGCGTAGAACTCCCCCGGGTGGACGCGGCTGGGCACCAGGTAGTCGCGCGCCCCTTCGGGTGTCGACTTGGTGAGCATGGGCGTCTCGATCTCGAGGAAGCCCCGCTCGTCGAAGTACTTCCTGATCTCCATCGTCGCCCGGTGACGGAGGATGACGTTGCGCTGCATGCGCGAGCGGCGGAGGTCCAGATAGCGGTACTTCAGCCGCGTGTCTTCGGCGACCGGGCCTTCGTCGGCGATCGGGAATGGCGGCGTCTTCGCGTCGTTGAGCAGCCGGACTTCGCTCAGCGCGATCTCGATCTCCCCGGTCTTGAGCTTCGGATTCACCGATTCCGGCGACCGGCGCTCGACCGTGCCGATCACCGCCACCACGTACTCAGGTCGCAGGGACTGCACGGCTTCGACCAGTGCCGGGTTGTCGCGTGCCACCACCTGGGTGATGCCGTGCCGGTCACGGATATCGATGAACGCCAGCGATCCAAGATCGCGCAGCCGGTGCACCCATCCGAGGAGGACGACCTGCTGACCGGCGTATTGCAGTCCCAGCTCGCCGCACGTGTGGGTGCGGGCGAGGTGTTCGAGCGGTTGAATGTTCATTGTCCTTCTTCAGAGGCCTGACGCACGACCGCCTGGCGGAGCGCCGCCGGCAGCTCGGCCCTGGGGATTGGCTGCTGCTCCCCGGACCGCATGTCCTTGATGGTGACGACGCCCCGCGCGCGTTCGTCGGCGCCGAGGACGGCGACGCGGGCAATCGCGGCGGCGCTCGCGTACTTGAACTGCTTCCCGAGCTTGTCCGGCTCTGGATAGACCTCGACGCGCAACCCGGCCTGGCGCAGTTCCGCCGCCAGGCGCAACGCCTCCGCGGGATCCTCGCCTTCGAAGAGCGTGACCAGCACGTCGGCGCCGCCGGCATCGACGCCCGCGGGGAACATGCCCCGCTCCGCCATCACGACGAGAATGCGCTCGAGACCGAGCGAGAACCCGCACGCGGGGATGTTCTCGCCCGAGAACATCCCGATGAGCCCATCATACCGGCCGCCGCCGCCGAGACTGCCCGCGAGATCCGGAACGTTGATCTCCATGATCGCTCCGGTGTAGTAGGACAGCCCGCGCGCGAGCGTCGCGTCGAAGCGCACGTGCGGTCCGGCGCTCGTCTCCGCGGCGAGGTTGAAGATCTGCTCGAGCTCCGCGATCGCGCCCTGCGCCTCTGGTCGATCGCCGACGAACTCACGCACCGTCTGCAGCGTGGCATCGGCGGCAAAGGCGGCGAGCAGGCGCTGACCGTTGGTCGCGATCCCCCGCTCCTGCAGCTCGCGCAGCACGCCCTCGGCGCCGATCTTGTCCATCTTGTCGAGCGCGATGAGTGCCTGACCGTGCAGCTCGGAGCCCACGCCTGCCGCATCGAGCAGGCCGGCCAGCAGCCGGCGATGGTTGATCCGGATGACGAAGTCGCGAAAGCCCAGTCGCTGCAGCACATCGGCGACCGCCGAGCACAGCTCGGCCTCGACCACCATCGACCGCGACCCGATCGCGTCGACGTCGCACTGGTAGAACTCCCGGAACCGGCCCCGCGCCGGCCGGTCGGCCCGCCAGACCGGCTGGATCTGATAGCGCTTGAAGAAGCGCGGCAGCTTCCCCGGTGCTCCGCGACCACTCTCGCCAACGGCACGGTGAGGTCGTAACGGAGCGCCAGATCGGTTTCCCCGGACGACTCGTGCTCGCCCCGCCGCAGCACCTTGAAAATGAGCTTGTTGCCCTCTTCGCCGTACTTGCCGGTCAGCGTCTCGATGTTCTCGAGCGCGGGTGTCTCCAGCGGCTGGAAACCGTAGCGCCGGTAGGTCTCCTCGACGATGGCGATGACGAACTCGCGGCGGCGGACATCCTGCGGAAGAAAGTCCCGCATCCCACGCGCGGGACGAACTGACGGGGGCATCTCACGGATCTTAACAAACCGCTAAATCCCAAGCTCCAAGTTCCAAATCCCAAGGCACTCCCGATTCCCAAATCCCAACCAAATTCCCAAGCGACGTGGTCCTGCTATTTGGCTCGGCCCGTTGGCAGCTGGGAGTGCGTTGGGATTTGGAACTTGGAGCTTGGGATTTCGCGTATCCAACCGTCAGTTCTTCCTGACGGTTGGATACGCGATCCCCAACTGCTCCAGGTAAGTCTTGTATCGGGTCGGGTCGTAGTAGTACTTGCGCATCTCCGGGCGGTAGCGGTCCATGACCCCCTTGTTCAGGAAGATTGCCGGCTTGTCCTCGGGCCGGAGCAGCGGCTCGTACTTCTGATCCTTCGTCTGCACGTTGCGGAAGTAGTCCCACGCCTGCGCAATCAGCTGCGGCTGCATCATCAGGTCGAGGATCGTCATCGCCTGGACCCTGGCGCCGGCGGTCGTCCCTTTGTGGGCGATCGGGGTAGCCATGGCGATGGCGTTGGCCCAGTTGTGCCCCGGCAGGCCGGGAATGTTGGCCGGATATCGCAGCGTCACCGTCGGCACGTTCCACGAGACGTCGCCGATGTCATCCGAGCCGCCACCGCGGTTGTCGGTGACGGGGCCCTGGAGCTCCTTCGGGAGACTCGTCGCGAGCCCCTGATCCCGTGAGCCGATCTCTTTCTGCAGCGCCTTGGCCAGGGTCTGATCGGCGTCGCTCCATTTCGGCATCCCGACCTTCTGGATGTTCGCCCAGGTCGTTTCGGCCACCGTCTTGTTCATGTGTTGCGGCCATGCCGTGCCGAGGACGCGGCTCGGCAGGAGCTCGGTGCCGGTCATCAGCGCCGCGGCTTTCGCCATGTCGTCGCCGATCTTCCAGAGCTCCTTGATCCGGGGGTACGAGGTGTGCCGGAAGTAGTACCAGACCGAGGCGTTCACCGGAACGACGTTGGGCTGATCGCCGCCGTTCGTGACCACGTAATGGGAGCGATGATCGAGCGGCAGGTGCTCCCGCCGGTAGTTCCAGCCGATGTTCATCAGCTCGACGGCGTCGAGCGCGCTTCGTCCGCGCCACGGGGCACCCGCCGCATGCGCGGTCTCGCCGCGGAACGAGGTACTCGACCGACACCAGCCCCGTCCCGGCGCGCTCCCCCCACGAGACCGCGAGCTCATTGTCCACGTGCGCGAACAATGCGACGTCGACGTCCTTGAAGAATCCGGCGCGCACGAAGTGGGCCTTGGTGCCGACGAGCTCTTCCGCGGTGCCCGGCCAGATCCGAATCGTGCCCGGCAGCTTCTCGCGCTCCATGATCTTCTTCACCACGATCGCCGCGGTGATGTTCAGCGCCTGCCCGGAGTTGTGGCCTTCGCCGTGTCCGGGCGCGCCTTCGATCAGGGGATCGTGATAGGCCACCCCCGGCTTCTGCGACGACTGCGGGATCCCGTCGATATCGGACCCGAGCGCAATCACGGGCTTCCCGGAACCCCAGGTCGCCATGAAGGCGGTCGGAATACCGGCGATGCCCTCCTCCACCGTGAAGCCGTTCTTCTTCAGCGTGTCGACGAGGTAGCGATGAGTCTCCTGCTCCTGGAACCCGAGCTCCCCGTAACTGAAGATCTGGTCGACCATCTGCTGCGTGAAGACAGCCATGCCGTCGACGGCCGCGGCCGCCTCGGTTTTCAGGCGGTCGAGTCGCGGATCCGTCTTCGTGGCCCCCGCTGCGGGCGGCTCCTGCGCCCGCGGCATGGCCACCAGCATCGAAATCAGGATGAGAACGGCACAGCCCCGGCCTGCTGACATACGATGTCCTCCCAAACGCTGGCAAATTGACGCATGCGATAATAAGCGTCTTTCCCGATGGCTGTCTCCATCGTCGATCGCTTCGGGCGGCCGCTCCGCAGTCTCCGGGTCTCGGTGACCGACCGCTGCAACCTGCGGTGTCACTACTGCATGCCGGAGACCGACTACGCGTGGCTGCCCCGCGAAACCCTGCTCTCGTTCGAAGAGATCACCAGTATCGCCGGCGCGTTCGTGGCGGTCGGCGCCGACCGCGTTCGCATCACGGGAGGCGAGCCGCTGCTTCGCCGCGATCTGCCCGTTCTCATCTCCCAGCTGGCCTCGCTGGCAGGCGTGCAGGACCTGGCGCTCACCACCAATGGGGTCCTCCTGGCCGACAAGGCTGCCGCGCTGCGCGACGCCGGCCTGCACCGGATCACCGTCAGCCTCGACACGCTCCATCGCCGCCGCTTCGAACGGCTGACGCGGTTCGACGAGCATGCGGCCGTCCTCGCCGGGATCGGCGCGGCGAACCGGGCCGGCTTTGCCGCGCTGAAGATCGACACCGTCGTGATGCGGGGCACGAATGACGACGAGCTGATCGATCTGCTCGAATACGGGCGAAGCGTCGGCGCCGAAGTGCGGTTCATCGAGTACATGGACGTCGGCGGAGCCACGCGCTGGAGCCGCGACGCGGTGGTCTCGCAGGACGAGATGCTACGGACGATCGAGGCGCATTACGGCCCCGTGTCCGCGCTCGCCGGCCGGGGCTCGGCGCCAGCCGACCGCTTCGCCCTGCCCGACGGGACCACGTTCGGCATCATCGCGTCGACCACACGCCCGTTCTGCCAGGACTGCGACCGCAGCCGCCTGACCGCCGATGGCGTCTGGCTGATGTGCCTCTACGCGACCGCCGGCACGGATTTACGGCGGCCGCTGCGCGCCGGTGCCAGCCGCGAAGACCTCGTCCGCCTGATTCAAACGGTCTGGTCGCAACGAGCGGACCGCGGCGCCGAGGAGCGGCTCCTCCTCGGCTCTCGCACACCGCTGATTCCCCTGGCGGCGTTGAAGAAAGACGCGCATCTGGAGATGCATACCCGGGGGGGATAAGGGTCAGAGAGATCAGAAGCGATGTACCGTCATTTGACCGCCGCCCTCCTCGCGCTCCTCCTCGTCCCCGAGGCCGCGTTCGCACAGCGCTCTGCGGCAACGGTCGCCACGCTCACTGATCTCTCACGGTCGCTCGAAGACCTCTCCCAGAAGGTCAGCGCCAGCGTGGTGCAGATTTTCGTCACCGGCTACGCGGCGCCCGAAGAAGACGATCCGCACGCGGCCGCGCAGCCGACCCTCGAGCGGAGCAGCGGCTCGGGCGTGATCGTGGATGCCGATGGCTACATCATCACCAACGCGCACGTCGTCGAGAACGCCACGCGAATGGAGGTGGAACTGCCCTTGGGGGCGGTCGGCGGCGATCCCGGGCGATCGATCTTGAGGCGGCGCGGGCGCACCGTCGGCGCCCAGATCGTCGCGATCGATCGGGAAACCGACATCGCGGTGGTCAAGATCGAGGCGAAAGCGCTGCCGGTTCTGACGTTCGGCGACTCGGATACGCTGCGTCCCGGTCAGCTGGTGCTGTCCTTCGGAAGTCCGCTCGGACTGGACGCCTCGGTCACGCTCGGGATCGTCAGCGCCGTCGCGCGCCAGCTCACGCCAGAAGACCCGATGATCTACATCCAGACCGACGCCCCCATCAATCCCGGGAACAGCGGCGGCGCGCTGGTCGATACCGAAGGCCGGCTGGTGGGCATCAGCACCCTCATCTATTCGCAGTCGGGCGGAAACGAAGGGATCGGGTTCGCCGCGCCGAGCAACATCGTCCGCAACATCTTCGAGCAGATTCGGAAGACCGGCCGGGTGCGCCGGGGCGAGATCGGGATCTCGACGCAGACCATCACCACGACGCTGGCCGAGGCGCTGAAGATCACCGCGGATGCCGGCGTCATCGTGGCGGACGTCGAAGAAGACGGACCGGCGGCGCGCGCCGGCTTGCAGCCTGGAGACGTGATCCTGTCGCTCGACGGCAAACGCATGGAAAACGGCCGGCAGTTCCGAATCAACATCTACACGCGCGCGATTGGCCAGCAGGTCTCGCTCGATGTGCAGCGCGGCGACCGGCGGCTGACGGTGCGGATTCCGGTGTTCGAGCGCCAGAGCACAACCACCCGGTTGAGCGATCTGATCACTCCGCAGAACAGCATCCGCGGGCTCGGAGTGACGGCCATCGACCTGACCCCGCAGATCAAGCAGGCGCTGCCGGATCTGCGGCGGAGCCGCGGAGTGGTCGTCGCGAATGTCTCGGGCGAGGCCCCCTACTCGCAGCAGGGTCAGCTCCAGGCGGGTGACGTCATCTACGAGTTGAACGCCCAACCGATTGAATCGGTGGCAGCGCTGAAAGCGGCCGTCGAGCAGCTCAAGCCGCGCGATGCGGCGGTCCTCCAGATCGAGCGGGAGGGCAGCCTGCTGTACATCGCCTTCCGTATCGAATCCCGCTGACGCGGTCAGACCGGGGTCTGCCCCCGCTCGCGACGTGTCTCATCCTGCGCCAGGCGTGCCCCGTTTCGCGACTTCAGGCGCTAAGTCCACCTCCCGCCGCCTGATAGCAGAATCCAGAGCAGTCAATCCTGCGCACACGCTGTGCCGAAGTAGCGCACAACGCCGGACCGCTCGAAAACGCACGGCAGACCCTAACCAATATTCCATCAGCAAGTTACAACAAACTCTGCCGTGAGGGCGCGGAAGTTGCTCTTGCTGCTGACCTCGGTCGTCTATCCAGAGGCTCAATGCTGCGCTTCCGCTTCCGCGTCTCTCTTGCCGTCGTCGTCGCCGCGCTGTTGTCGTGGCCTCTGTCCACGCATGGGCAGCGGCTGCCGTCCGTGTCGCCGGACCTCCACAACCTGCGCTCGGACCGCGTGCGCGTCATCGTTCAGGCCGATGCGCCAGGGCTGAAATCGGTGCGTGGACGACTGCTGCGCGCGCTTCGACGGGAGCTCGACGGCGCCGCCGCACTGGACCTGACCCGTGCCGAATACGAGGCCCTCAAGCGGGATTCGTCGGTCCTCCACATCTCGAAGGACCTCCCGGTCGTCGCGGACATGGCGATCACGAACAAGGTCACGCGGGCCGAAACCGTGTGGCAGGGCACGAGCGGCCTGCTCGGTCTCGGATCGGGCCCCGGCTACCAGGGCGCCGGCATCGGCGTGGCGGTGATCGACTCGGGAATCTCGCCTCACAGCGCGATCGGGTCGCGCGTTGTCGCGCGGGTGAATCTCGTCTCCAATGAGGCGAACGTCAGCGGCGATCCATTCGGGCACGGAACCCATGTCGCCGGGATGATCGGCGGCGCCGGATCCGCGGCCGCGCGTGTGACGGCCGCTTACACAGGCGGCAGCGCTCCAGCCGTTCGATTCATCGACATCCGCGTGCTCGGCCGCACCGGCATCGGTTACACGAGCGACGTGCTCGCCGGCATCGACTGGGCGGTTGCCAATCGCACGAAGTACGGCATCCGCATCATCAACCTCTCGCTCGGCCATCCGGTTGCCGAGCCCGCGGCGACCGATCCGCTGTGCGTCGCGGTCGAGCGCGCGGTCAAGGCCGGCATCGTCGTCGTCACCTCCGCAGGCAACTATGGCGTGACGCCAACTGGCGCCCCGGTTCTCGGCGGGATTACTTCCCCCGGAAATTCGCCTGCCGCGATCACCGTGGGCGCCGTCGACACCAAGGGCACCGCCGATCAGTCCGACGACGTGGTGGCGCCCTACAGCTCGAAGGGCCCGACCCGCTTCGACTTCAGCGTCAAGCCTGACGTCGTCGCGCCGGGCACGCGCATCGTTTCGCTCGAGGCGAACGGGTCCTACATCGCCACGACCTATCCGCAGTACCACGTCGCCGGCACCGGCAATAACGCGCTACCTCCGCCTGAGCGGCACGAGCATGGCGACCGGCGTCGTCAGCGGCGGCGTGGCGCTGCTGCTGAATGCGGAGCCCTCGCTGTCCCCGGCGCAGGTGAAAGTCGCACTGCAGACCGGCGCGCGCTTCATTCCGTCGGCGGGTCTGATCGCCGCCGGCACCGGCAGCGTCGACTTCGCGCAGAGCGCTCAAGATCGCCGATCAGGGTCTGATCACCGGACTGCTGTCCACCCTGCAGAACATTCTCGGGCTGTCGAGCGGTGCGTCGTTCTTCGACCGGGGCACGCTGATCGACCGTGTCTACGACCGCACCGGCATCCGGCTGCTCGGCCTGCTCGATCTCAGCGTACTGCTCGGCGGTGCCGATTCGGCGGAGTCGGGCGTGCTCAGCCTGCTCGGTCAGTCGAACCCGATCGGCTACACGCCGGCGAACTACGTTGTCTGGGGCACCGCTGCGAACTGGACTTCCAGCTACTACGTGGTCTGGGGCACGTCGATGCGGGATCCGTCGGGCCAGTACCGTTGTCTGGGGCACGGCCACCGACGAGGACTATGTCGTGTGGGGCACGCACATCGATCCCTCGGACGACAGACGGTGATGTCCGAGCCGGCGGCAGATCCCTCGCGTCCTGTGGCGCTGCGCGCCTACACCGGAGCGGTATCTGCCGCTGGCTTGTGCCTCTTCACGTATTGCGTCACCCGCATCGCCGGTGAGGGACTGCCGGTCGGAGTGGTGGCTCTTCGCCGCGCTGACCTTCATCAGCGGCCGGATCACCCTGGTGATGCCCGGCCTCGAGGCGCGGTTCACGGTTTCCGAGGTCTTCGCGTTCACGGCAGTTCTTCTCTTCGGCCCGGAGGCAGGCGCGGTCACGCTGGCACTGGACAGTCTGGTGCTGGCGTGGCATCGCCGGATGCAGCTGAACAAGGCCGCATTCAATTTCGGGAACCTGACACTGGCGGTCTGGGTCTCGGGCACGCTGTTCTTCCGGGTGTCGGGTATCGATCGTCTGCTCGGCGGCGGTGGACCAGCGGCGGAACTGCTCGTTCCGCTGGCCCTGCTGGGTACGACCTATTTTGTCGTCAACACCGGCCTGCTCGCAGTCGCCATCGGGATCGACACGGCGGCCAGCCCGCTCCTGTTGTGGCGGCGGCACTTCCTCGCGCTCGCGCCCGGCTACGCCGCCAGTGCCTCGCTCGCGCTGCTGCTGGTACTGGCGCTGCAAACGGTGCATCTCGTCGGCGTTCGCGCTGCTGGCGCCGCTGCTGCTGGTCTTCTACTACACGTACCGGTCCTCGTTCGGACGGGTCGAGGACGCGAAGGGCCACCTCGACAAGCTCAACACGCTGTATCTGTCCACGGTGGAGACGCTCGCCACCGCAATCGACGCCAAGGACGAAGTCACCCACGGGCACATCCGGCGCGTCCAGCTCGCCGCGATGGGCCTGGCACGCGAGCTCGGGGTCAAGGACGACGGAAACGCTGAAAGCGATCGAGGCCGCGGCGCTGCTCCACGACACCGGGAAGATCGCGATCCCCGAGCACATCCTCAACAAGCCGGGCAAGTTGACGGCGGCCGAGTACGACAAGATGAAGCTCCACGCCCCGATCGGCGCGGAGATTCTCTCGGCGATCGACTTTCCCTACCCGGTCGTTCCGATCGTCCGGCATCACCACGAGAACTGGGACGGTACCGGCTATCCGGATCGAATCGCCGGCACCGACATCCCGATCGGCGCTCGCATCCTTTCGGTCGTCGACTGCTTCGACGCGCTCACGTCCGATCGTCCGTACCGGAAGCGAATGAGGGACGAGGAGGCGCTGGCAATCCTGCGGGAGCGGCGGGGGACGATGTACGACCCGCTGGTGGTGGACGTGTTCTCGGCCAACTACAAACGGATCATGCCGGCCGACGAGGCCGCGGCGCATCCCGCCACGAAGGCCGTCGGCGGCGCGCGGCAGGCCGCACCGGCTTCCGCGACCGAGTCACAGGAGATCGACGGCGCATCGACCGCCGAGAGCGGCGCGATCAACGAGGTGCTGACGATCAGCAGCCTGGCGCGCGCGGTCTCGGGCAACGCCTCGCTGACCGACGTCGGCGCGCTCGCGTGGATGACGCTCAGAAACGTGGTTCCCGCCACGGCGATGGCCCTGTTCGTCGAAGACGAGCGCCAGGATCTGATGACGGTTGCCTACGCGGCCGGCGCGCACACCGCCGATGTTGCGGCAGCTGAAGAAAGCCCGCGGTGGCGGCATCGCCGGCTGGGTCGCGGTCAATCGGCGCGGAGTGCTCAACTCGGAGGCCGCGCTCGATCTGGGACTGTCCGCGCCGTCGCTCGATCCGCCGTTGCAAAGCTCGCTGACCGTTCCGCTGTCGCATGACGGCCGCGTGGTCGGCGTCCTATCGTGCTATTCATCGATCGCCCGGGGATTCACGGAGGACCATCAGCGTCTTCTCGAGCTCGTGGCAGCCAGCCTGGGGAGTGCCATTGCGGCGGTCGCAAACACGGAAGACGCCGCGCCGGCGCTTGCCGCCAACGGTTCGCGGCGGGTCCCGAGCTCCACGGTGCTGTCGATCGTCCGCTGAGACAGATCGGGGCGGGTCTTCAGACCGCCGATCACACCAACCGAACCCCTTCCGCCGGCCGGCTGACGATCACTCGAGGCTGCAACCCTGTCGCAGCCTGGTAGCGATCCGCGATCGATTTGGAAAATGGCGCGACCGCCGGCAGATCGACCAGCGCGACGATGCAGCCGCCGAATCCCGCGCCGGTCAGGCGCGCGCCATGGCATCCGGGTTCGGCCATCGCCAGCGTCACCAGCAGATCGAGCTCGGCCGACGACACTTCGTAGAGATCGCGCAAGCTCGCGTGCGAGTCGAGCATGAGGCGGCCTGCCGCGGCGAGATCGTGGTCCCGAAGCGCGGCGGCGAGCCTCCGCGGCCGCGCGTTCTCTGTAATCACATGAGACGCGCGCCGAAACGCGATGTCGTCCATCCGGCTCCGGGCCAGGCTCAGAAGCGCAGCATCGACGTCACGGAGCGCGCGGACCGATGGCTCGACCTCCCGAATCGCGGCGACGGCGCGCTCGCAGGCCGCGCGGCGGTCGTTGTAGGCACTCGCCGCAAGCGTTCGTGAAACACCGCTGTAGACGATGACCACGCCAGCGTTCTCCGGCAGTGGGACGTCTTCAGTCGTCAGCGAGCGGCAATCGAGAAGCAGCGCCTGCCCCGGCCGGCCGCACGCGACCGCCATCTGATCCATGATCCCGCAGGCAACGCCAATGAACTCGTGCTCGGCCCGCTGTGCGATCTGCGCGGCCTGACGGGGATTCCAGGCCTCGCCGCTGGTTGCCGCGAGCACCCGGGCGATCGAGAGCTCGACGGCAGCCGACGAGGAGAGCCCGGCATCGGATGGGAGCGTCGATGCGAGGGCGATGTTCGTGCCTGTGACGCGCAGCCCGGCAGCCGCCATCGTTCGCGCGATCCCCACGCCGTAGCGGAACCATCCCGCCGGTTCCACCGGCGCTCGTGCCGCCTTCGAGCGCCATCTCGCGCGTCTCACCGAACTCGCGGGCATGAATCCGGAGGATCTGTTCGTCGTTTGGCGCCATAGGCGGCGGCAATGCCGTCTTCAATCGCCATCGGCAGAACGAAGCCGTCGTTGTAGTCGGTGTGCTCCCCGATCAGGTTGACCCGCCCGGGGGCGAACGCCACCCCCGTCGGTGGCGCGCCGAACTGGCGCCGGAACTCCTCGCGGGCCGCTGCGGGAGCGTCAGTGGGGCTCGGCGGAATCATTGGATCGGTGATGGTAGTGCATGGAGGGTTCTCTGTCGGGGCTCGGGGCTCGGGGCTCGGGGTTCGGGGCTCGGAAAGCCGGTGGTACCAGAGGCAACGAGGCGCTTGGATCTGCCCCCGTTGCCTCTGAAGATCACCGGCTCTCCGCGCCCCGAGTCCCGAGGCCCGAGCCCCGCCCCCTCCGAGATATGATCCGTCCGACTCTTGTCACCCGGGAGGCAGACAAACATCGCGCGGACGCCGGTTTTTTCGGGCATGACTCTGGCAGCTAGACAAGCGATGCGGCCGACGCCGAGGCTGATCCTGATCGTCTTCCTGCTCACGCAGATCTTCGACGGGATCCTCACGTACACCGCGGTCGCCTGGCTCGGCGTCGTGGGCGAGGGGAATCTGCTGCTTGCCACCGCCATGCACCTGGCCGGTGCGGGGCCGGCACTGCTCTGCGCCAAGGGCCTGGCTGCCGCGTGCGGCGTCCTGCTCTACATCCGCGGGCTTCACGGCGTGCTCGGCGTCCTGACCGGCTTGTACATCCTTGCCGCGATCGCGCCGTGGCTGATGATCTTCCACAGTCTCTGACTTCATTCGCCGGTTGTCCGGCGTTCGAATTGATAACTATGGCACTGACGATTGTCGTGATGGCTGCGGGTGTGGGCTCGAGGTTTGGCGGCCCCAAACAGCTCGAGCCCGTAGGGCCCGCCGATGAAACGTTGATTGACTACCTGCTCGTCGATGCGCGCCGCGCCGGCTTCGATCGGGCGGTGCTCGTGATCCGCGACGAGCTCACCGCGCGGATCGAGGCGGTCGCCGAGCGGCATCGCGGCGATCTCGAGGTGGTGCTCGCCTACCAGCAACTCGGTCCGGAGATCCCGCGCGGGACGGTGCCGGCGGTGCTCGCGGCCAGCGAGCACATCGACGGCCCGTTCGTCGCGCTCAACGCCGACGATTTCTACGGCACGACGGCCTATCAGCGGGCCGCGGATTTCCTTCGCAAGGGCGGCGTGCCGACGAATACGCACGCCTTCGTCTCGTTCCCGCTGCGTGCAACGCTGTCTCCGAACGGCGCGGTCGTGCGCGGCGTCTGCGAGACCCAGGGCGATCTGCTGGTGCGGGTCGACGAAATCCGCGGCATCGAGCCCGAGGGTCAGGGCGCCCGCGCCGGCGACCGGCGCTTCACCGGCGATGAGCGGGTGTCGATGAACTTCTGGGCGTTTCAGAAGAGCATGCTCGACGAGCTGCAGCGCGAGTTCGCCGAGTTCAGCCGGGACCACAACTCGTCCCACGAGTTGCTGCTGCCGGTGACCGTCGACCGGCTCGTCACGCAGGGGCGGGTGCAGGTGCGCGTACTGAGCGCGCCCGGGCCATGGCTGGGTCTGACGCACGCCAGCGATCTGCCCGGCGCGCGTCAGGCGCTCGCCGAGGCGGCTCAGCGCGGCGACTATCCGACGCCGGCCTGGGGGAACTGAACGGCTCAGTCATACCTAAGCGCCCGCATCGGATCGATCCTGGCTGCCCGCCGCGCCGGCACGAAGGCGGCGAGCACGGCGACCGCGGTCAGGAGCAGCGTCATCGCTCCATATAGCCGCACGTCGGTCGGCGTGACGCCGAACAGCATCGCCTTGAGGGTGTGGCCGAGGGCGAACGCGAGCGCCAGCCCCGGCACGAACGCGGCCCCGAGCAACAGCCGGATCTGCTTCAACACGAGAATCGCGACGTCGGCGCGGCTGGCGCCGAGGGCCATGCGGATGCCGATCTCGCGGGTACGCTGGGCGAAGGTGTACGACACGACGCCATAGACGCCGACACCCGCGAGCAGGAGCGTGACGGCGCCGAGCACCGTCACGAACGTTCCGATGGTTTCGAACGGACCCGTGACGCGCTTGATCAACTCATCCATCGTCGCTATCGCGGCGACCGGCTCGGCCGGATCGACCGCAGCGACAGCGGCGCGCGCGGCCGGCGCGAGGCTGTCGGGGGCACCCAGTGTGCGAACCACGACGGTCATCGTGCGACGCGGCTGCTGCGCGAATGGGATGTGCACCTGGGGCTCGGCCGGGTCGGTGCGTTTCGTAATTCTTCACATCCGCGGTGACGCCGACGACGGTCCACACGTCGGCTGTGCCGCGCCCCAGCCGGAGCCGCCGGCCGAGCGCTTCGCGGCCGCCGAGGAACCGGGCGGCAAGCGTCTCGTTCACCAGCGCCACTTTCTGTCCTTCCGCGACATCGCTCTCAGTCGATCGACCGGCCACGCACGATCCGCAGCCCCATCAGGCTGCAGTACCCGCCAGTGACGTGATTGAGCGCGGTGATCGGGGTATCAGCAGGTTTCGTTTCCGGCTCGCCGTCGATGAAGAGCTCGAGCGGCGTTGCCGAAGCCCGAGAACGGTACCAGCGTGCCGGCGGCGGCCCCGGCAACGCCAGGGTGCTGGGCGAGGGCCTGCGTCAGCCGCTCCGTGAAGCTGCGAATCTCCGCCGGCTCCACGTAGCGCTGTGCGTCGAGGGACAGCCTGAACGTCAGCAGCCGCGCCCGATCGAAGCCGACGTCCACATGGGTAATGTTGCGGGCCGTCTGCACCAGAAGCCCCGCCCCGATGAGAACGGCCAGGGCGAGTGCGACCTCGCTGACGACCAGCGTCGATCGCATTCTGGCGCCGGCCCGGCTGGTGGTCGATCGCGCTGAGCCGTCGCGCAGATCCGCGTTGACGTCGGCGCTGGCACCGTTCCATGCCGGAAGCCACCCGAACACCGCTCCGCAGAGCGCGCCGATGCCGAGCGCAAAGGCGATCACCACGCGATCGACGCTGAGGACGCAAAGTTGCGCAGGTACTGCCGGTTGTTCACGGGAATCGAGTCCGTGATCCAGCCGGTCCCGTAGACGGCGAGTGCCGCTCCGCGACGGCGCTGGCCACCACGAACAGCAGCACGTGCTCGACGAGCCATTGCTGAACCAGACGCGCGCGCGACGCCCCGAGCGCCAGCCGAATCGCCATCTCCTGCCGGCGCGCGCTGGTTCGCGCGAGCATGACGTTCGTGACGTTGACGCACGCAATCAGCAGCACACAGCCGACCATCGCAAACATCACCGGGACGATGAAGCCGAGATCGTGGTGAAACCGGACCTCGTCGGCCAGCGGGATGACGCGAACGCCGCGGCGGGCATTCGTGTCCGGATACGTCTTCGAGAGCTGTTCGGCGAGCGCACCAGCTGGCCTCGTCCCTCTTCGACCGAACGCCGCGTCGCGCAGCCGGCCCACGGCGACGAGGGCGCGCGGCCGCCGGTCGGTAATCTGTTCGGCCGTGAACATGAGCGGCCGCCAGACGTCGATCGCGCCCGAGCAGCGTGAAGTGAAAGGCGTCGGGCAGCACTCCAATGACGGTGTAATCCTGGCCGTCCAGACGCAGCGTGCGGCCAATCGCGTCCGGGTCGCCGTGAAAGCGATCGCGCCACAGCGTGGCGCTGATGACCACGAGCTTTGGCGCCGACGGTTCGCCGTCGGCAGGCTCGAAGACCCGGCCGAGCGCCGCCGTCGTTCCCAAGACGCTGAAGAACCCCGTGGTGACGAGTGCGCCGCGGACGCGCTCGGCTCGATCGCCGCCGGTCAGGCGCACGTCGGCGCTGCCGATACCCGGCCAGATCGCTGAAGGCGCTCCGCCCCTCGCTGAAAGTCGCGGAAATCGGCGGCATTGACCGAGATCGGTCACCGGAAGACCGGTCGATGGAGCGGATGTCGACGAGCGCGTCGGGATCGGCGAACGGCAGCGGTTCGAGGATCCAGGCCTTCGTCATGGTGAAGGTGATGGTCGGGCCCGCGACCCCGAGCGCAATAGTCGTCAGCGCGACGGCCGCAAAACCGGGACTGCGGCGGAGAGTCCGGCCGGCGTAGCGAACGTCCTGTCGAAGCCGCGACAGCAGCGGAATCGAGCGCTGGTCTCGATACTGCTCGGTGACCGACTGCAGGCCGCCCAGCCGAATCAGCGCGGCGGTCCGCGCGGCGTCGGGCGTCATGCCCTGCCGGACGTTGTCGTCGATGTGCAGCTGCAGATGACTCTCGAGCTCGTCGGCCAGGTCCTGCTCGCGCCGCGCCCCGCCGAACACGCCCCGCAGCCGGCTCGCCCACCCGCGCAGTCGTCCCATCGCCGTGCTCCTATGGCTGACCAATAGGAGCCTCGCACATCTCGTATTGGGTGGCAATAGGGAAATGGATCGGCTGGGGGACGCTAGGCCGCTGGTCCGCTGGTCCGCTGGTCCGCTGGTCCGCTGGTCCGCTGGACCGCTGGTCCGCTGGACCGCTGGACGGCTCGTCCGATGGGCCGCAGGTCGACGGGGGCGTCGACAACTGGCTGACCCACCCGCGTACTCTGCGGACCCGGAGAACGGACCAGCGGACAGCGAACCAGCGAACCAGCGATTTCCAAACGAAATCTCTCCAGACCGCGTCTAACTCCCCATGCTCGAAGCCTTTGTCAAAGATCTGAAGCAATCCATACGGATGTTCCGGCAGAGTCCTGCGTTCACCGGTGCGGCGGTGGCCGCGCTCACGCTGGGGATTGGCGCCAATACGGCGATTTTCTCGGTCGTCAACGCCGTCCTGCTGAGGCCGGTTCCGTTCCTCGATCCCGACCGGCTGGTGCTGTTTCTCAACACGTCGCCGCAGGGGTCGGGCCCGGGAGCCTCCCCGCCAAGTTCCAGCACTGGAAAGCCCTCGATTCGGTCGTCCAGGACGTCTCGGTCTTCCGCACCGGCATCATGAACTACACCGGTGGCACCTTTCCGGAGCAGTTGCGGTCCGGCCAGGTGTCGGTCGATTTCTTCAAGCTCTTGGGCGCGCCGATCATCCGCGGCCGCAGCTTCACCGCGGCGGAAGACCTGCCCGACGCCGAACGGGTCGTCGTCATCAGCCAGCGATTCTGGGAGAGCCGCTTCAATCGGACGGAGGACGTGATCGGGAAATCGATTTCGCTGAGCGGTGAGCCCTACACCGTCGTGGGCGTGCTCGGCGATACGTTCGACTTCACCGAGTACGGGCCACAGCCACAGGTCTGGTATCCGTTCCAGCTCCCGCCGAACACGACCGATCAGGGTCACTACTTCACGGCTGCTGGCCGGTTGAAGCCGGGAGTGTCGCTGGAGCAGGCGAAGACGCGGGTCGCGGCGTCGGCCGAGGAATACAAACGCAGGTTTCCGAACGCGCTCGGACCGAACGGCGGCTTCTCGCGTCGATCCGATTCGCGACGTGCTCGTCAGGAACGTGCGGCAGTCGCTGTTCGTCCTCGGCGGCGCCGTCAGCTTCGTGCTGCTGATCGCGTGCGCCAATGTCGCCAACCTGCTGCTGGTCAGGGCGACCGGCCGGCGCCGCGAGATCGCGATTCGCGCGGCGATCGGTGGCTCTCGCGGCCGCATCATCCGCCAGCTGCTCACCGAGAGCGTCGTCCTGTCGCTGGCCGGCGGCGTCCTCGGAATGATCTTCGGCGTGATTGGGATCCGGGCGCTGCTGCAGGTCAATACCGCGGGGCTGCCCCGCATCGGCGAAGCCGGCGCCGCGGTCGGCGTCGACTGGCGTGTCATGGCGTTCGCCTTCCTCGTCTCGCTGTTCACCGGCGTCGTGTTCGGCCTGATCCCGGCCCTCCAGAGCTCGAAGACCGATCTCACGACCACCTTGAAGGAAAGCAGCGGACGATCGGGCACCGGCTTCAGGCAGAACAAGGCACGGTCGATCCTCGTTGTCACCGAAGTAGCGCTCGCGCTCGTGCTGCTGATTGGCTCGGCGCTGCTGATTCGCACCGCGGTGGCCCTCGGGCGCGTGAACCCGGGCTTCGACGCGACCAACGTCCTGACCATGCGGATGTCGCTGACCGGACCGCGCTACCAGAGCGCGCAGGGCGTCGAGCAGATGATCCGGAACGGCGTCGAGCAGCTGAAAACGCTGCCCGGCGTGGTCGACGTCAGCGCCACCTGTTGTGTGCCGCTGACCGGCGGGTATGGCCTGCCGTTCATCATCGTCGGCCGGCCGGTCGAAGGGCCGGGGCCGTTCCACGGTGGCGGCGGGTGGATGACGGTCTCGCCGCGCTACTTCGAGGTCTTCAAGATCCCGGTGAAACGCGGCCGCACGTTCGAGATCCGTGACGACGCCACGTCGCCGCCGGTCATCATCATCAACGAGACGATGGCCAAGAGGTACTGGGCCGACAAGGATCCGCTGAACGATCGCCTGACCGTCGGGCGCGACATCATGCGCGAGTTCGCCGGCGAGCCGGATCGTCAGATCATCGGGGTGGTGGGCGACATCCGTAACGGCGGCCTCGACAACGAGCCCAACCCCATGATGTTCATTCCACAGGCCCAGGTACCGGATCTGGTCAACCGTCTGAACCTGCGTCTCTCGCCCATGGCCTGGCTCATACGCACGCAGACCGAACCGCTGTCGATGAGCAACGCCATCCAGGAGCAGCTGCGCCAGTCGACCGGGCTGCCGGTCTCCGACGTGCGGTCGATGTCGCAGGTCGTGTCGCGATCGGTATCGCGCCAGAAATTCAACATGTGGCTGATGACGGTGTTCGGCTGCCTCGGCGCTCCTCCTCGCCGCGATCGGCATCTACGGCCTGATGGCGTACTCGGTCGAACAGCGGACCCAGGAGATCGGCATCCGGATGGCGCTCGGCGCCCAGGCTTCGCAGGTGAAGAACATGATCGTCCGCCAGGGGATGGTGCTGGCGATCGCCGGCGTGGCCATCGGCCTCGCTTTCTCTTTCGGCCTCGCACGGTTCATTGCCACGTTCCTGTTCGGCGTCGGGAAGTGGGATCCGCTCGTCTTCGTCGCGGTTCCTGCGGTGCTGACGTTCGTCGCGCTCGTGGCGGTCTGGCTTCCGGCCCGCCGTGCCAGCCGGGTCGATCCGATGGTCGCGCTCAGATACGAATGACCGCGACCTCGTGCAATAATGACGCCGCCCATTCGAGGGGGGTCATGCTGCAAGCGCTCGCACTTCGCACTCCCGTCGTCATCCTGCTCGCCCTCGTCCCGGCTCGCGCACTCGCGCAGGGCACGGTCGCCGATTACCAGCGTGCGATGTCGTTGCGTGGCCGGTATGAGCCCCTCGCCTATGGGCGTGACCGACCAGGTGCGGTGGGTCTACGACACCCACAAGGTCGCGTACCGGAAGACCGTGCGCGGCGGAGCCGAGTTCGTGCTGGTGGATGCGGAGACGAAGGCCCAGACGCCAGCGTTCGATCACGCGAAGCTCGCCGAGGGATTGAGCACGGCCTTGAAGCGGAAGGTGCTTCCGCTGGACCTGCCGTTCAACCAGTTCACCTTCAACACCGACCTCACGGGAATCGAGTTCCAGCTGATGGAACGCAATGCCGCCGGCAACGCGGCGCCGGCCGGTCCGCCTGCACCGCCGTGGCGATGTTCGCTCAAGGACTACACGTGCGTTCAGGAATCACGGAACGGTGGGCGCGGAGGCCGTGGCGGGCGCGGTGGCGGCGGGCTGGCCGGTCCCGTCCGGCTCGAGTTCGACGTCAACGGCGCCGAACCGAAGCCGTCTCCCGACGGCAGGCGCGAAGCGATGATTCGCAACTACAACGTCGCCGTCCGCACCCTCGGCAGTCGCGACGTGGTCGTGCTCAGCACGGACGGTTCCGAAGGGGGCTACTACGATCCGGACTCACTGGTCTGGTCTCCCGACTCCACGCGCCTCGCGGTCTACAAGGTGAGGCCCGGTCAGCGGCGGTACGTTCACTACGTCGAGTCATCGCCCGAGGACCAGCTCCAGCCCAAACATTCGACGTTGCAGTACGCCAAGCCGGGAGACGTGCTGGACGTCGAACAGCCCGTTCTGTTCCATGTCGAATCGAAGACCCGGACGGTCGTCGACTCCGCGCTGTTTCCGAATGCCTACGACATGACCCGGCTCGACTGGCGGCGCGACAGCGCCGCGGTGACCTTCGAATACAACGAGCGCGGGCATCAGGTCTATCGTGTGATCTCAGTCGATGCGGCCTCGGGTGTGGCCCGGTCCGCGGTCTCCGAGGAGTCGAAGACGTTCTTCTGCTATTCGGGCAAGAAGTTCCGACACGACCTGGATGAGGGCAAGGAGATCATCTGGATGTCGGAGCGGGACGGCTGGAACCATCTCTACCTCTACGATGGCACCACCGGCAAAGTGAAAGCGCAGATTACGAAAGGCGCATGGGCAGTCCGCAGCGTCGTCCAGGTCGACGCCAAAGCGCGGCAGATCTACTTCACCGCCAGCGGCATGTACCCGGGAAGGATCCCTACTTCGTTCACTACTACCGCATCAACATCGACGGCACCGGGCTGCTGGCGTTGACAAAAACGGACGCCAATCACTCGGTCGTCCTGTCGGCCGACGCCACGCTCTACACCGACACCTACTCGCGGGTCGACCTCGCGCCGGTGACTGAGCTGCGCCGAACCTCCGACGGTGAGCTGGTCTCGACGCTCGAGAAGGCCGACATCACCGAGCTCGTGAAAGCCGGCTGGAAGGCGCCAGAGGTCTTCGTCGCGAAGGGACGTGACGGCGTCACCGACATCTGGGGCGTGATCGTCCGGCCGACCAACTTCGATCCGGCACGGAAGTACCCGGTGATCGAGAACATCTATGCCGGCCCGCAGAGCTCGTTCGTGCCAAAGTCGTTCGCTGCCTTCAACGCGATGCAGGCCCAGGCGGACATCGGGTTCATCGTCGTGCAGATTGACGGGATGGGGACCAACAACCGCTCGAAGGCGTTCCATGACGTCGCATGGAAGAACCTGAAGGATGCCGGCTTCCCGGATCGCGTGCTGTGGCACAAGGCCGCCGCCGCGAAGTACCCCTACTACGACATCTCGCGTGTGGGCCTCTACGGCAACTCGGCCGGCGGCCAGAACGCGCTTGGGGGGCTGCTGTTCTTCCCGAAGTTCTACAAGGTCGCGGTTTCGTCCGCGGGGTGCCACGACAACCGGATGGACAAGATCTGGTGGAACGAGCAGTGGATGGGATGGCCGATCGGACCCGAATACGCCGCATCCTCCAATGTCGACAACGCTTACCGGCTGGAGGGCAAGGTCCTGCTGGTCGTCGGTGAGATGGATCAGAACGTCGATCCGGCGTCAACCTACCAGGTCGTGAATCAGTTGATTAAGCACAACAAGGACTTCGATCTGCTGGTCATTCCCGGCGCCGGCCACGGCCCGGGAGGCGCCTACGGCGAACACAAGCGCTTCGACTTCTTCACGCGACATCTGCTCGGCGTAATTCCGCCGGATTGGAAGATTACTCGAAGACGCGACCCGTAAGAGCACGTCGTCCCCATCGTCGATGTAGGGCGGAGATCGGCCGGGTCTGAAGACCCGCCCTACATCCGCACGAGGAGCCTGCTCCACCGTCTGTAGGGCCGGGTCTTAGACCCGGCCGATTTCCGCCGGGCACTCCCATCGCCCCGATTCCGCGGATCGAAACACCGCCTCGATGCACTCCATGTTGCGGATCGAATCCTCGAGCGGCTCGGGGACCTCGGTTCCGTCGAGCACGGCCTTCGAGAACAGGTCCCCCTGAATCGTGTATTGGTCGCACACCGGGAACCTCAACAGCTCCTGCCCGCCGCCATAGAGGTCCTTCCCGCTGTCGACCACGACTTCGCAGGCGCGATCCGGCGGGGCGTTGAACGGAATCCGGATATCGATCTGGCCGCGGGTGCCGAAGATGTGAATCCGCTGCCAGGGCACCATCTGCGTGCTGCACGTGCCTGCCAGCTGCATCCCACCGAAGTCCAGCAGCATGGAGGTCAGACGATCGGTGCCGAATTTCGGATCGCGTTCGACGGCGCCGACGACACGCTCGGGCTCGCGGCCAGTGATGAACCGCGAGGTGTTGATCAGATAGCAGCCAATGTCCATCAGGGCGCCGCCGCCGAACGCCGGCACGTTGCGAATGTTCGACGGGTCCTCGTTGAAGTAGCTGAAAACGCCGAGCATGGCCCGAAGGTCACCGATCCTTCCATCGGTGACCAGCTTTCGCGCGGCCTGCCACTGCGGGTGGGACCGCACCATGAAGGCTTCCTGAATCCTGACGCCAGTCCTGCCGCGGACGTCCAGAAGCGTTCGCGCTTCGGCAGACGACAGCGCGATGGGCTTCTCGCACAGCACGTGTTTGCCGGCCTCCGCGGCACGGATCGTCCACGGCACGTGAAGGTGGTTCGGCAATGGGTTGTAGACCGCATCGATCTCCGGATCGGCGAGCAGTTCCTCATACGGACCCGTAGGCCTTCTGGATGGCAAGCGCAGCCGCCGCTGCCCGGGCCTTGCCAGGATCGCGGGACGCGATCGCCGTGACCGTCGTGAGATCGCCTTTCTGCATCGCGGGAATCACTTTCTTCGTGGCGATGCCGGCGACACCAAGTACTCCCCATCTGAGTCGAGTCATTTTTTTGCTATCAGTTATCAGCTATCAGGAGCTTCGTCACCAATCAATCGGGCGAACGCGTCAGCAGGCAGATCCTCGAGTGACGCCACGACCAGGTCGGCCTCGAAGCCCGGGGCGCGGCTGACGCCGATCGTCTTGATTCCGGCCCGCCGCGCGGCCTCGATACCGACAGCTGCGTCCTCTACAACGACACAGCGTTCGGGCAGAACGCCAACGGCGGCTGCCGCTCTCAGGAACACCTGCGGATCGGGCTTGCCGACCGTCACGTCCTCGGCCGAGACGATGGCATCGAGCTCGGTGTCGACGCCAAGCACCCTCAACATGACCGCGACGTTGGCTCCAGGGGCGGACGATGCGATTGCCTGCTTCCATCCGGCGGCGTGCAGGGTCCGGAGCCACTCCACTGCACCAGGTAGCGGCGTCAGCCCGCGATGCTGCACGAGCCGGCGATATTCCGCCTCCTTGGCGTCCCCGACCTGACGAATGCGCTGCGGCGACGTTCCCTCGCCGAGCCACCCGGGCAGGATGCGATCGTTCTTCTGGCCGAAGGTCTCCAGGAACTGTTCGTAGGTGATGTGGTGTCCTTCGGCAGCGAGGGTGTCCCGCCACGACAGCCAGTGCAACTCCGCCGAGTCGACGAGGGTGCCATCCAGATCCCAGAGAACTGCGCGTAACGATGTGGTCATTCGGCGACGATCCGAAAAGCAGCATGGTACTGTAAACGCCATGGAACAGCGGCGGCTGGGTCGCACCGACATGATGGTGTCGACGATCGGGTTCGGGGCCTGGGCGATCGGCGGATCGTGGGGCGAGGTTGACGATGAGGCCTCGATGCTGGCGCTGCATGCGGGCGTCGACGCCGGCATGAACTTCATCGACACCGCCGACGTGTACGGCGACGGCCGCAGCGAACGGCTGATCGCGCGGCTCCGGCGGGAGCGGCCGGGCGACACCATCCGGGTCGCGACGAAGGCCGGCCGGCGCCTTCCGCAGCAGACCTGCGACGGGTATTCGCGCGAGAACCTGGTGGCCTGGATCGACCGGAGCCTTCGCAACCTCGAGATGGAGACGCTGGATCTGCTGCAGCTGCATTGCCCGCCGTCGGACCTGTATCGGCGAGCCGACGTGTTCGGCATCCTCGACGACCTCGTCTCGGCCGGCAAGCTGCGCTACTACGGGGTCAGCGTCGAGACCGTGCAGGAGGCGCTGACTGCCATGCAGCATCCGGGCGTGCAGAGCATCCAGATCATCTTCAACATGTTCCGGCGGAAACCCGCCGAGGCCGTGCTCGGCGAAGCGGCGCGGCGTCGAGATCGGCGTCCTTGCCCGCGTGCCGCTGGCGAGCGGCCTGCTGACCGGCAAGCTGAGGAGCGATACGGCCTTTGCCGCCGACGATCATCGATCGTTCAATCGCGACGGTCAGGCCTTCGACAAGGGCGAGACGCTGTCGGGCGTGCCGTACGAGGTCGGCCTCGCCGCGGTCGAGGAACTCCGCCCCCTCGTACCGCCAGGCACCTCACTCACGCAGCTGGCCTTGCGCTGGATCCTGACGTTCGACGGCGTCACCTGCGCGATTCCCGGCGCGCGCACCGCCGGGCAGGCGCGGGAAAACGCGAGGGCCGCGGCGCTGCCACCGCTCGACGATGAAACGATGGTCGCGGTGCGGCGCGTTTACGATGAGCACATCCGTCAGCACGTGCACGGGGGATGGTAGGCAGTTCCCGGTTGCCGGTTGTCAACCTCCCTGCCGCTGCGACCGGCCCGTACTTCGCCAGGTTGCTCGAACACTGACCCGCGGCTCTCCAGCGGTCCGAGGTTGCTCATTCGTCTCGAAGGCTGGCGATCTCGATGTGAGTGGGATTGCTATCGCAGACCCATGTCGCTCCTGAGGCGGGCCGTCCGCGCCGATTGCCGCTTCGTGGCTGCTGTGGAGAGTCATCATCCCGCCGCAACCCGAGACCGTGCAATTCTTGGACGGCGCATTGCGCCGTGAATCATTCTGTAAGCTAGGTGCCATCGTTCCATCCTTCTCAATCGCCCTTACCAGCCGCCGTCACTGAACTCCGAACCTCCACACCGTCTTCGATCGATAAGTGGCTCCCGGCTGCAGGATCGTGTTCGGAAACGCCGCCTGATTCGGCGAGTCCGGGAAGTGCTGAGTCTCTAGGCACAGGCCGCTGCGTTGCGGGTAGCCCACACCGCCCTTGCCCTTGACCGTGGCATCCAGGAAGTTGCCCGTGTAGAACTGCACGCCAGGCTCGGTGGTCGAGACCTCCAGCATCCTGCCGCCGACGGGCTCGACCACGCGGGCCGCCAGCTGAAGGCCGTCGCCGGCGCGATTCAGGACCCAGTTGTGGTCGTAGCCCCGGCCGAACTTGATCTGTTCAGTGGCGGCGTCGATCCGTGCCCCCACTTTCGTCGCACGCCGGAAGTCCATCGGGGTGCCTTCGACCGGCGCCAGCACACCCGTCGGGATCAGCGACTCCCCGACCGGCGTGAAACGGTCCGCGTTGATCGTCACCTCGTGATCCAGGATGCTGCCGGTGCCCTGGCCCGCCAGGTTGAAGTAGGTGTGCTGGGTCAGGTTCACCGGCGTGGCCTTGTCGGTGGTTGCCTGGTACTCGATCTCGAGCGTGTTCGCATCGGTCAGGACGTATGAGACGCGCACCTCGAGTCTGCCGGGATAGCCCTCCTCGCCATCGGGGCTGACGCGCGAGAACGCGACGCCATTCACGCCGGTAATTCGCTCGGCAGCCCACACGTACTTGTCGAAGCCCCGGACACCGCCGTGGAGGTGATTCGGGCCGTTGTTCGCCGCCAGCTGATAGGTTCTGCCATTCAGCGCAAAGCGGGCGTTGCCGATCCGGTTCCCGTAACGGCCCACCACCGCGCCGAAATAGGGATGCTCGCCAAGGTATCCCTGGAGCGCGTCGAAGCCGAGGGCGACGTCAGCCATCACGCCCTTGCGATCCGGGACCCTGATCGAGGTGATGATCGCGCCGTAAGTCATCGCGCGAATCTCAAGGCCGCGCGCGTTGGTGAGCGTATACACCTCGACAGGCGTCCCTGCCGCGTTTCCGAATGCCTCTCGCGTCACCTGCGCCCCCCGCTCTGCCCCATTGTCCGCCTCCGCGCTGGTGCTATCGGCTACGGCGAGACCGCGCCGCAGCTGGTCGGCTGGATTCTCGCCGACCAGCGGAGGCGGGCCAAACCTGCCAAGATGGCCAAAACTGCCAAAATCTGGCGCGCTCCCGTTACCGGCAGCGCTGCCAAATGCGGCCATCGCCAGCACCGCCAGCCACGATTTCCACGTCTGCATCGCCTTCACTCCGACCTCGGTCGCTTGTGACCAGCCAGTATTGCCGAGAGCGGCCGAATCCTGCCTTTGAATGTTGGCAATCTCTCGCCCAAGCGCCACCGGCCGAGGCCCGCGGGGCGAAGACGGACAATTCTCCCAAGGAACAAGGGGCATCATGGTTTCGTCATATATCTTGCGTGACAAGATATATGGCACTACCATGATCCCTGTGGACGAGCCCAGGCGCAGCATCGAGCGGGAACTCAAGCGCGGGTCGCTCGAGCTGATCGTGCTGCACCTGCTCGCGCCGGGAGAGGCCTACGGGTACGAGATTGTGTCGAAGCTCACGGCGCAGACCAATGGAGCGCTCGAGGTGACTGACGGCACCCTTTATCCCGTGCTCTATCGCCTCGAGCGGGCCGGGTACGTCGCGGTGCGATGGGAAACACCGGCGCGCGGGGTGCCGCGCAAGTACTACCAGCTCACCGACAGCGGGCGCGAGGAACTCGAGCGCCTGAGGAAGGAATGGACGACGTTCGCGGCGGCCATGGCGGACCTGCTCAATGGGTAGAGACCCGCGGTTCGCGGGTTCGCGGTTCGCAGTTCGCCGGGTCTGAACACCCGGCGCCACAAAGTCCTGGTCAGCAGCAACCGAGCCGGAGGCTCAGTCTTCATTCGCCGACGATCAAGAAAGACACACACCATGACTATCGACGACTACGTCAACGACGTGCTGAACCGGATGCCGGCGGGAACCCCGCGGCGCGAGCAGATCGGGACCGAGCTGCGTGGTCACATTGCCGAGCGTCTCGCGCAGGGCCGCGCCCTCGACGACGTCCTGCGCGATCTCGGCGACCCGGGGGCGCTCGCCGATTCGTACCTGGCGGAAGTCCCGCTGATGCAGCCGCCGCACGGCCGCCGCATCGTCGCCAAGCTGATCGATGTGGTGCTGATCGTGTGTCTGTTCGCCGCGCTCGTCATCCCGGCCGCAACACTGACCGCGTTCAACATCGGCGAACAGTTCGTGTGGATCGCGCTGTGCCTGTCGGTCATCGCCGGCGGCATCCTGGCGTCGTTCTACACGATCGTCCTGGAATGGCGATACGGCTACACCGTCGGGAAGTATCTCACCGGGCTGAGGGTGGTGCGCGAAACAGGCGCTCGAATCAGCTTCGGACAGTCGGTGGTCAGGCAGCTGCCGGTGTTCCTGCAGGTCGGCTGGGTCGACGCGATGTTCGTGCTCTTTACCGACAAACGCCAGCGCGCGTTCGAGCTGTTGTCGAAGAGCCGGTGCGTCGCGGCGCACGAATCCACGTCACAGCAGGCCGCCTTTGCGAGCGAACACTAGGGCCTCGATAGCCGCTCCGCGGGCGCCGGCGGTGTCGCCGTTCGGCATGATGTGAATCGGGATGTCGGCCTGCTCCTCGCGCTGGGCCGGCATTCCCTCGCGGATCTCGTCGATGAACCAGCCCTGGAACAGCTGCCCCGTCTCGATCGCGCCGCCGCCGACGATGAGCGCATCGGGGTCGAAGGTGTTGATCATCTCGTCGAAGAACAGGCCGAGCGCGCGGGCCTGGACGCGGAAGATGTCGCGGCACATCGCATCACCCCGCTCGGCCATGCCGCGCACCTTCTTCGCCGCTTCCGCCGGCGGGAGCGATGCCAGCTCGTGGCCGGGATAGCGGGCGAGGAAATACGGCAGCAGCGTCCGCCGGATCGCGGTGAGCGAGCACAACGACTCCAGGTCGCCGACCCGCCCGCAGTTGCAGTCGGGCCTGAGGCCGGAGATTTCGGTGATGCTCTGATACGGGATCAGCACGTGCCCGAGCTCGCCGCCGAATCCCTTTCGGCCCTTCACGACCGCCCCGTCCACGATCACACCGCCGCCGAGGCCGGTGCCGACGATCGCCGAGATCGACGTGGCCGGCGCCGACGCAAAAATCGCGAAGTGGCCCCACAAGGCGCCGGCATTGCCGTCGTTCAGATAGGTGACGGGCTTATTGAGCTTTCGCGCCAGCGCGTCGCGGATGTCGAAGCTGGCCCAGCGATCGTGAACGAAGTTGGTGGAGCCGCGCGCACTGAGATGACCGGCGGCGCTCGCCGGCCCCGGCGTGTCGAGCCCCACGACCGCGATGTCGTCGCGGGTGAGCCCCGCGCGCGCCGCCGCCACGGTCAGCCCGTCGTCTATCTGCCGCAGGCAGATGTCCGGCCCTTCCACGGCCCGCGCCGGATGCTCGCAGAGGCCGTCGATCAGCCACTGCCCGTCCGCGGTGATGAATGTGTAGTTGACGGCGGTGCCGCCGAGATCGATGCCAGCTGTGACACGCACGGGAGCTCCGCTACTTCATTGCCAAAAGGTCCGCCTTCGCGCCGTTACTAATCGGGCGGCGCTCCGGCGAGACCTCGCCGTAGCTGGTCGGTGGATTCTCGCCGACCAGCGTAGGCGGGCCAACATTGCCAAGATTGCCAAATCAAATGCTGGGCACGTTCCGACGCTTCAGCAGCCAGGCACAACTCTGCTCCCTCGAGCTCGCAGTCTTCGCAGTTGGCAATCCTGGTGCGGGGTGAGTGACGCCCCGGAGTCGCCCACGTCCGAACTGCCCCGAGCATTTGCAATCTTGGCAATTTTGGCAATCTTGGCACTTCTGGCAATGCTCTAGCGGAAGCGCGCCTGCAGCTTGTCCAGTTCGGCGCTTCCGGGACACAGCTCTTCGTAGGAGAGCTGCGTCAACGGCGTCGCGACCGTATCGTTCTGCTCGTGCAGGTCGCTCGAGTCGGGTGAGAGATAGAGCAGGCCGGTCACGATCTCGCCCTCTTTCTGCCGCTCGCGGATGTAGGCGTAGGCGCGATCGCGATCGGTGGGGTCGTACTGCTCGGCCACCTTGCGCAGCCGCACGGCGCTCCCGTCGTGGAGCGTGACGGTCTGGACGCTGCCCGGCTCGTAGTCGGTGGTGATCGCCCGGGTTGGCAGCACGAAGTCCGCCTGCACGACCTCGACGTTCTTCTCGCGCGTGTAGGCGTAGCTCTTGGTGGACCCTTCGTGGTCGTTGAACGTGACGCAGGGGGAGATCACGTCGATGAACGCGAAGCCCGCGTGCGAGAGCCCGGCCTTGATGATCGGCACGAGCTGCGCCTTGTCGCCCGAGAAGCCGCGGGCGACGAACGTCGCGCCGAGCGCCAGCGCCAGCAGGCAGCCGTCGATCGCTTCCATCGTGTTCGGCTCACCCTTCTTGCTGAGCGAACCGGGATCGGCCGACGCCGAGAACTGGCCCTTGGTCAGGCCGTAGACGCCGTTGTTCTCCAGCACGTAGAGAACGTTGACGTTGCGGCGGATCGCATGGCACAGCTGCCCGAGGCCGATCGACAGCGAGTCGCCGTCGCCGGACACGCCGATGTAGATGATGTCGCGATTGGCGGCGTTCGCGCCGGTCACCAGCGCCGGCATGCGCCCGTGCACGCCGTTGAAGCCGTGCGCCTCGCGCAGGAAATACGCGGGCGTCTTCGACGAGCAGCCGATGCCCGACAGCTTGGCCACCCGGTGCGGCGGAATCGACAGTTCCCAGAAGGCCTGGATGATGGCCGCCGTAATCGAATCGTGGCCGCACCCGGCGCAGAGCGTCGTCAGCGAGCCTTCGTAGTCGCGGCGGATCAGGCCGATCGCGTTCTTCTGGAGCGCGGGATGATGAACCGTGGGCTTGGCGATGTAGGTCACGCCGCTTTCTCCAGTCTGGCCTTGACGCCGGCGATCACGTGATGGGCGCTCATCGGGAACCCGCCGTAGTAGCGAACCGGCTCCAGCTTCTCGACCGCGACGCCGGTCTCGAGCTGCAGCAGGTTGCGAAGCTGCCCGTCGCGATTCTGCTCGACGATGAAGTTCACGTCGTGTCGCTCGAGGAAGGCGCCCACCTCGTCGCCGAAGGGGAAGCCCGCGGACGCGCATGTAGTTCACCGCGATGCCGTCGGCGGCGAGCCGGTCGAGCGCTTCGGTGCAGGCGGCATGACAGCCGCCGACCGTGACCAGCCCGACCCGGGCGCCCGCGGCCAGCTGCACGATCGGCTGGGGCACCGCACGCGCCGCGCGCTGGATCTTGCGATCGATCCGATCGATGACCTCGACGTATTCCTCGGAGTCCTCGGTGTAGGCGCCGAAGCGGTTGTGCCCCGAGCCTCGCGTGAAGTACGCCCCGCTCGGGTGCACGCCTGGAAGCGTCCGGGGCGCGATCCCGTCGCCATCCGCATCGATGTAGCGGGCGAAGGACTTGACCTCGTCCAGCTCCTCCGCCGAGAGCACCTTGCCGCGGTCGGGCCGATAGTTGTCGTCCCAGGTGAGCTTCGGCACCATCCAGTCGTTCATGCCGATGTCCAGATCGGTGAGCACGAAGACCGGCGTCTGGAACCGCTCGGCGAGATCGAACGCGCTCGCGGCGAATTCGAAGGCCTCCCGGGGATCTCCGGGATAGATGCAGATGTGCCGGGTGTCGCCGTGCGACGCATACGCGCACATCATCAGGTCGCATTGCTGCGTGCGGGTCGGCATGCCGGTGGAGGGTCCGGTGCGCTGCACGTCGAAGATCACCGCCGGAACCTCGGCGTAATACGCCAGCCCGATGAACTCGTTCATCAGCGAGATGCCCGGGCCCGGCGGTCGGCGTGAACGCGCGCGCGCCTGCCCACGACGCCCCGATCACCATGCCGATCGCGGCGATCTCGTCCTCGGCCTGGAGAATCGCAAACCGGTTCCGACTGGTCTCGGGCTCGCGGCGATACTTCTGGCAGAACCCTTTGAAGGCTTCCATCAGCGACGTCGCCGGCGTAATCGGATACCACGCGCCGACCGTCGCCCCGGCGTAGAGGCAGCCGAGCGCCGCCGCGGTGTTGCCGTCGATCAGAATCGAATCGCGGGTGAGATCCAGTGCCGACAGGTGAATCGGGAGCGGACAATCGAAGTGCGCCTTCGCGTAGTCGTAGCCGATGTCGACCGCCTGCCGGTTGGAGTCCATCAGCGCCGGCTTGCGCCCGTACCTTTCCTTGAGCAGCGCGCGGATCACGTCGGGATCCATGTTCAGCAGCGCCGCCAGCGCGCCGGCGTACGCGATGTTCTTCATCAGGATCCGCTCGCGCATGCCGGAGAACCGTGCGTTGCACATCTCGGCGAGCGGGATGCCCAGATAGGTGATATCGGGCCGGAGCAGCCGCTGATCGAGCGGCCAGGTCGAGTCGTACAGCAGCCAGCCCCCGGAACGGACTTCGGCGACGTCCCGGCCGTAGGTGGCGGGATTGAGCGCCACCATCAGGTCGAAATGAGGCGTCCTCGCGGTATAGCCGCGCTCGCTGACCCGGATCTCATACCAGGTCGGCAGCCCCTGAATGTTGGAAGGAAACACGTTCTTGCCGGTGACAGGAATGCCCATCCGGAAGATCGCCTGCATGATGAGCCCGTTGGCGGAGGCCGATCCGGTCCCGTTGGCGGTGGCGATCTTGAACGCGAAGTCGTTGGTCTGGTTCATAAAGTCGAAACAGCTTCCAGCTCCCAGCTTCCAGCTTCCAGCGGCTCGGGAGTGACATCGCCCGGCCGCTGACGACACCGAGAATCCGGAGCTCTGAGCTGGCAACTGGAAGCTGGAAGCTGGCAACTTTCGACGTCAGTTCCCTCACACCGCCATCAACGGAATCACCGTGGCCCCGGCATACGGAATCTGGAGCGCGAACTTCCGCATGTCCCATGCGTAGGTCGGGCAGCGCTCCGCGCACAGACCGCAGTGCAGGCAGATGTTCTCGTCCTTGGCCATCACCCGGCCGGTCTGCTTGAGCGCGCTGGAGGCGTAGAGCGGCTGATCGAGATTGAGCGCCGGCGCCGAGGAACTGCGTCCGCATCTCCGGCTCGGGCAGGCTCGGGGTAATGGTGAGGCAGTCCACCGGACAGATATCGACGCAGGCATCGCACTCGATGCAGAGCGATTCGGTGAAGTGGGTCTGCACGTCGCAGTTCAGGCACCGCTCCACTTCCGCCGTGGTCTGCTCCAGCGAGAAGCCCTTTTCCACTTCCGTGGTCATGCTCTGGAAGCGGATGCGCAGATCCACGTGCTTCATCTTCTGGCGCGGAGCGTGGTCGTAGTTGTTGCTGTACGCCCACTGATGCAGCCCCATCTTGGTGCTCGTGAGCGTCTGGCCCTGCGGCGGCCGCTCGGTGACCGGAATGCCCTGGCAGTAGTTGTGGATGGAGATGGCCGCCTGATGGCCGTGCTCCACCGCCCAGATGATGTTCGCGGGACCGAACGCGGCGTCGCCGCCGAAGAAGACTCCGGGGCGCGTGGACATGAACGTGGTCTTGTCGACGACCGGCATGTCCCACTTCCCGAACTCGAGCCCGATGTTGCGCTCGATGAACGGAAACGCGTTGTCCTGCCCGATGGCGAGCACCACCGTGTCGCACGGCAGAATCTCGCGGCCGATGACCTCCTGCTTGAGGCCCTGTGTCGGTCTCGACCGACTGGAACTTGTCGAACTCCATCCCGGTCAGCTTGCCGTTCTCGATGATGAAGCGGACCGGCTGGAGGTTCTCGATGATGTCCACGCCTTCTTCTTCGGCGTCCTCGAGCTCCCAGGGCGACGCCTTGAAGTACTTGCGGGTCTTGCGGGCGATGACCTTGACCGTCGGTCGCGCCGAGCCGCTTCGCCGAGCGGCAGCAATCCATCGCGGTATTGCCGACACCGATAATCAGCACGCGCTTGCCGACCGAGTCGACGTGACCGAAATGGATCGACTCGAGCCACTCGATGCCGATGAAGATCTGGTCGGTCTCGTGACGGCCGGGAATCTCGAGCTCCTTGCCTTTCGGCGCGCCGCTGCCGACGAACACCGCATCGTATTCGCCGGAATCGAGCAGGGCGCCGAGGCTGTTCACGGGCGAGTCGTAGCGGACGTCCACGCCCATGTCCGTGATGTAGGCGATCTCTTCGTCCAGCACTTCTTCCGGCAGCCGGAATGCGGGGATGTTGATGCGCATCAGCCCGCCCGGACGCGGCAGCTTCTCGAAGATCGTCACCGAGTAGCCGAGCGGCATCAGGTCGTTGGCCACGGTCAGCGACGCCGGCCCGGCGCCGATCAGCGCGACTTTCTTGCCGTTCTTCTCGTCGGGCGCCTTCGGCAGCAGGTGCCGGACTTCGCCGCGATGGTCCGCGGCGACTCGCTTCAAGCGGCAGATGGCGACCGGTTTCCCGTCGATGCGGCCACGCCGGCAGGCGGGCTCGCACGGACGGTCGCAGGTCCGGCCGAGAATGCCGGGAAACACGTTCGACTCGCGATTCACCATGTAAGCCTCGGTGAACCGCCCCTGCGCGATCAGTCGGATGTACTCGGGAACGTTGGTGTGGGCGGGACACGCCCACTGACAGTCAACGACGCGATGGTAGTAGTCCGGATGCCCGACGTTGGTAGGCTGCATGCAAGAGGCCATTATAGGGCAATCGCGGCAAAGCGTTGGAAGTCGCGGGATGGCTAGGCTCGGGGCTCGGGGCTCGGGGCTCGGGGAGCTCGGGGTAATCAGAGGCAACGAGCAAATCGGCAGGGCTTCGACCCCGCCATTCGACTTTCAGCTCGAATCCCGAGCCCCGAGCCCCGGACAAGCGTCAGACCGCAATCGCCGGCGCCGTCAGCGCGGCGAGCACTTCCTTGTAGAGATACTTCGCGCCCTCCACGCCGTTCAGCGGCCCTTCCTCGTACTCGAGCGCGAAGGTGCCCTTGAAGCCGCCGGCGAGCATGATGCGCACCGATCGCTGCACGTCGTTCCTGTCGCCCCAGCGGTCCCAGTACTTGGCGTGCACGTTGGTGTGCGGCGTACGGCGCGAGCGCCTTGAGGCCGTGGAAGAGCATGTACTCGTGCTCCCAGTTGCAGAAGTCGGGAGACGCCTCGCAGTACGGGTGGTTCACCTCGTCGAGGATGATGCGGATGTTCTGCGGATCGGCCGCCAGGCCCCAGTGGTTCTCGATGGTGACCTTGATGCCGAGGTTGCCGCCGTAGTCCGCCATCTCCTTGTACGACTCGATCGCGGCCTTCAGCATCGGGACGATGTCGACGTTGCGGGGGTAGCCGTCGCCGGGACCGCGCGGGATGGCGTTCGGCCGGATGCCCGGGCCGAGCGCGGACGTGGAGTTCATGCGCATCGACTTCACGCCGAGCACCGCGCAGCCCTCGAGCCACTTCTTGCGCGATCTCGACACCAGCCTTGCGCGGCGTCCTCGTCCGGTCCGGCGAGATTGGTCGGCGCGTTGTTCGAGATGTGCTGGCACTTGACGCCGGTCTTCGCCATGACGCCGGCCAGGCGATCGAGCCACTTGCGCGCCGGAGGGCGTCGACGGATCGAACGTGCGCCCGGCGAACATGCTGTCGTCGGTGACGTCCCCGAACAGCCCCGAGAACAGGTCCATGTGCGTCACGCCCGGGAACGTGTCCTTCGTGAACTGCGGGAAGTCCAGCATCGTGATCTCGCCGTACTTCGCCTTCATCTGTTCCGGCGACCAGCCGCCGTTGGCTGGAGAACGCTGAACGATCGGCGCGGCGTCACCGCCCCTGCCCGCTGCCGGCGCGCGGCGCCTGGGTCGCGCCGGCCTGCGCTCCTGGTGCTGGCGGGGCTGCCGCCGGCGCCTCCCGGCGCCGCGCCGCGGCCCACCGCCGCCGCCCCGCCCCGCGCCCCCGCGCGCTGCTTGAAAATCGATCGAATCGGCCACGTGCACGACGCAAGGCGCATCGAGCCGATCCTTGTCGGTCTTGAACTGCGCCAGCGCCCGCTCGGCCGGCGTCAGCGCCACACCCGCCGCCGTGAGCCCCGCACCCGCGACCCGGATGAAATTGCGTCGATCAATACCCTTGTCGGTCTGCTGTTCTTCCATCTCGTTGCCCTCGAGCGTGCATCATATCGCGTCGCGTCGGCTACGGGGCTCGGGGCTCGGGCCGGGCCGGCGGACCGGTGTACCAGAGGCAACGAGCCGCTGGGATCTGCCACCGTTGCCATCTGAGTACACCGGCTCTGCCGAGCCCCGAGCCCCGAGCCCCAGCCCCGAGTCTGGTACTCTGACTTCCATGACCACTGGCGCACAGAATCCTCCGCCGCCCGCCGACGGGCGACACCGTGGCCCCTGCGCCGGCGATTCCGACACAGGCGTTGATCACGGCGATGCTCGATTCCGGCAAGGGCATCAGCGATCTCGTGTTTTCTCCGGGACGCCCTCCGCAGGTCGAGAAACAGGGGCAGCTGACGCCGGTCGCCTTCCGTCGCTGTCGACGCTTCGGCCGGAAGACACGGCGAGAATTGCCGGCGAGCTCCTGCGGGGCAACGAAACAGCGCTTCGCACGCTCAAGGAACAGGGGGCGTGCGACTTGTCGTACTCGCTGCCGGAGCGCGGCCGGTTCCGCGTGAACATCTTCAAGCAGCGCGGCTCGTTTGCCATCATCATGCGGGTCATCGCGGGGAAGATTCCGACGCTCGCCGAGCTGCAGCTGCCGCCCGTCCTGGCGGAGATGGCGACGCTGAAAAACGGCATCGTCCTGGTGACCGGGCCGACCGGATCGGGGAAATCCTCCACGCTGGCGGCGATCATCGATCTCATCAACGACACACGCGCCGAGCACATCCTCACCATCGAGGATCCGATCGAGTTCCTCCACTACCACAAGAAGGCCACGATCCATCAGCGCGAGCTCCACAGCGATACGCCGACGTTCGCGGCCGCGCTGAAGGCTGCCCTTCGTCAGGCGCCGAAAGTGATCCTGGTCGGCGAGATGCGCGATCGGGAGACCATCGAAATCGCGCTGACCGCCGCAGAGACCGGGCACCTGGTGTTCTCGACCCTGCACACGATCGACGCCTCGAAGACAGTGGACCGGATCATCGGCACCTTCGACGCCGGCGATCAGCAGGCCGTGCGGACGCGCCTGGCCAATTCATTCCGCTACATCGTGTCGCAGCGTCTCGTGCCGACGAAAGCCGGCGGCCGGGTGGCTGTGCTGGAGATCCTGAAGGCGACGATGCGGACGCGCGAGTACCTCGAGCGTGGCGAGGCCGAGGGAAAGACGCTGCTCGATGCCATGCGCGACGGCGAGCTCGATGGCATGCAGCACTTCGATGGTGAGCTGGAGAAGCTGCTGCGGGCCGACGCCATCAGCCGGGCGACCGCCCTCCTCTACGCCACCAACCAGGGCAACCTGCAGCTGCAGATTGCCGACATTCCGTCCGACGCCTGACGCGAAGGGCCGCGCCCTGGACGATATAATTCGCGGTTCAGGAGACCTGAGAGTGCCGAACCCTTCGAGATACAGCGCGTGTGCCGCTGTCGTGTGTGATGGTGTCGACCGTCGTGCTCGTGCGCGCCGCGCAGGCACCTCAGCAGCCGCCCCCGCCGACTCCCCCGCCGCAAACAGCGCCCGCGCAGCCGCCAGCCGGCGGACGCCAGGGCGGGGGGCGTGGTCGAGGGACAGCAGCAGCCGGGGACATTCCCCGCGCAGCAGCGCCCGCCCGGCGATCCCGCGCTGATCGAGCGCGGCAAGTCGGTCTATTCCGCGACCTGCACCGCCTGTCACGGCGCCGACTTGCGCGGCGGTCAGCTGGGAGGCCCGAATCTGCTCCGCTCGCTCGTGGTGTTGAACGATCAGCAGGGCGAGCTGATCACGCCGATCGTCCGCGGCAGCCGCGCCGAGCGCGGCATGCCGCCGCTGCCGCTGTCGGACGACGACGTGCGCGCGGTCGCCGAATACATCCACAGCGTGCTGGCCACGTCGGGCCGCCAGGGTGGACCTCCCGGAATTGCGGCGCCGGCCCCGGATATCGTGGTCGGCGATGCCACCGCCGGTCAGGCGTACTTCGCGGCGAAGTGCGGCTCGTGTCACTCCCCCACCGGTGATTTGCAGGGGATCGCCACGAGAATTCCCGATCCGAAGACATTGCAGACCACGTGGGTCTCGGGCGGCGCCGTCGGCGGACGCGGCAGGGGCGCGTCGTCCAGTGGCGCGCCGCGCAAGCCGGTCACCGTGACGGTGACCACACCGACGGGCGAGAAGGTCAACGGCCGCCTGATGCGGATCGATCATTTCATCGTGACGCTGGCGCTCGAGGACGGCACGGTCCGCAGTTTCCGGCGAACCGGCGACTCGCCCAGGGTCGAGATCCAGGACCCGCTCGCGGGTCACAAGGCCCTGTTCAGCGTGCTGACCGAAAAAGACATTCACGACACGACCGCATACCTGGTGACCTTGAAATGACGTCCAAGCGATTGCTGTACACGGCGCCGTTCGTTCTGGCCTCTGCGGTGCTCGCGGCCCAGGGCCGCGGGCTCGATCCCGCCGACCTGCTGAAGCCGCTCGGCGACTCGTGGCCGACCTACTCCGGCGACTACAGCGGCAAACGGTATAGCTCGCTGAAACAGATCAACCAGACAACCGTGAAGTCGCTCACGCTCGCATGGACGGTGCGGCTGATCGACGGCCCCGGCGGGGGATTTGGCGGGCGCGGTGTGATCGTTGGCGGCGAGGGCAAGGGAGACTGGCCGATTCAGCCCGACGGGACCATCAAGGGCACGCCGCTGCTGGTGAACGACACGCTCTACGTCACCACGCCCGACAACGCCTGGGCACTGGATGCGCGCGACGGCCGCGAGCTCTGGCACTACTTCTGGAAGACGAGAGGTGGAACGCACATCGCGAACCGCGGCTTCGGGATGTGGAAGGACTACCTCTACATGGAGACGCCCGACAATTACCTCGTCTCCCTCGAAGCGAAGACCGGCAAGGAACGCTGGCACAAGGAGATCGCCTCGTTCAACGAGCAGTACTTCTCGACGATGGCGCCGATCGTCGTGGGGAATCACGTCCTCGCGGGCACCGGGAACGATCTGGACACGCCGGGCTTCCTGCAGTCGTTCGATCCGGAGACCGGCGAGCTGCAGTGGAAGTTCTATACGGTCCCGATGAAGGAAGGCGATCCCGGTCTCGACACCTGGCCCAGCCTCGACGCGGCGCGCCATGGTGGCGCGCAGCCGTGGCTGCCCGGCGTCTACGATCCGGAGACCAAGCTCTATATCTTCGGCACCGGCAATCCAACGCCGGCCTTCACCCAGGGACGCGGCGAAGGGGACAACCTCTTTACGAGCTCCTTGGTCGCGGTGAACGTCGACACCGGCAAGATGGCCTGGTACTTCCAGACGTCCCCCCACGACATGCACGACTGGGACTCGGCCCAGACGCCGATCCTGCTCGATGCGGTGGTGAACGGCAAGCGTCGCAAGCTGGTCTCGACTGCCGCGCGCAACGGCTACTTCTACACCGTGGATCGCGTCACCGGCGAACACGTCGTGACGACGAAGTACGGCACCGCCACGAACTGGGGTCTGGGTTTGAGGCCCGACGGGACGGTGAAGCGCAACAACGACAAGAACCCGTCGATCCCGGGCTCGCTCGTCTCACCGACGCCTGGTGGCACGATCAACTGGGAACCGCCCGCCTACAACCCCGACACCGGCCTGTTCTACGTGGCGGAGCGCAATGGCTTCTCGCTGATCTACCTGACTGAAACCGACCCCCGCGGCTCGATGGGCCTCGGCGGCGTCGAGCGGCCCACGGTCGGCGGCATCGGCAGCTTCCTGACGGCGATCGATCCCAGGAACGGCAAGGTTGCGTGGCGCGAGCAGTATCCGTTCGTCGGCGAAGGCGGGGGCGGCGGCGGCCTGCTGACGACGGCCGGCGGCCTGGTGTTCGGAGGCGACGCCGGCGGCAACATCGTCGCCTACAACGCCACCACGGGGAAGCCGATCTGGCACTCGCATATCGGCAACGTCAGCAACCCGCCGATCACCTACATGCTCGATGGGCGCCAGCACCTGCTGGTCGCGACCGGCAACGTGCTCTACGCGTTCGTCCTCTACGATCCACCGGTCACACGGACGCGCTAGGTAGGCGGTTTCTCGAGCGCGCGCTACAAGCCGCCGAGGCGAATCATTCCCAGCGACTACACGCCCTGGCTCTGGCTCTTCTCCTGCCTGCTGTTGCTGCGCGTTCTCGGCCAACTCGTCGTCGTGCTGCGCGCGCCCCGATGGCTGCCGCCGATGGACGAGTGGCAGTCAGGGCTGCTCCACTACCCGGTCCTCCTGCTCGGCCAGATCCTCGTTCTGAGCATCATGTTCTGGATCTGCGCGGACTTCAGTCGCGGGCAGGGCATGTTCGTGCAGCCCTATCCCGGGCGCGGCAAGTATGTACTGTGGCTCAGTTACCTTTATTTCGGCGGGATGGTGCTTCGCTATGTGATCTGGATGTGGCGCCGACCCGATCAACGCTGGTTCGGCCGCACCATTCCGATCATCTTCCACTGCATCGTGGCGGCGTTTCTCTTCACGTTCGGGACGTACCACGTCAGGCTGGGTGGGTGACGCGCTGCCCCCGCGCAATCAGCTTGCCCACCAGCCGCGCGTCCTGCGCGATGTTTCGCAGCGCGCCGCGCGTGTCGTAGTTGTGCCCCACGAAATAGAGGTTCGGCTGGTCCGCGCTCGCCACACGCCCCGTTCGGGCCGCGAAGCCACAGCCATCGACTCGGATCAGATTGCCCAGCATCCCGACCGCTGCCCGGTATCCGGTTGCGAGAATGACGTCATCGAATGGTTCGTCGGTCGCGTCGTCGAATCGCACGCCAGCCGGAGTGAACTCCGCGACGCCGCACTTGAGGCGGATCGCCCCCGCGCGAATCGCGTCGACGAGATGGAAACCGATCAACGGGACATCGGAGCATCGCACCGACGATGGCCGGGGGAGGACCGCCGGGCCGCGGGCGAGCTCCGAGGCGCGCGACATCGCAGCGGCGATGGACTGCTGCACGCGCCGTGGGAAGCGGCTGATGGCGACGGCGAGGTACTGAATCGGCACCCCGAGCAGGTCCCGCGGCACCACCCGCGCACCGGATCGCACAGCCACGGTGACCTCTGCACCTGCAACCGCCAGCTCCGCCGCAATCTCTCCGGCCGAATTCCCCGCGCCGACGACGAGGACGCGACGTCCCACGTGGCCACCGGGCCGCCGGTATTCGGCGCTGTGGAGAATGCGGCCGGCAAACCGCGCGCGGCCGGGAATCGGCGCCGTGAACGGGTTCGAGACGATACCCGTCGCCACTACGATCACCGGTGCGGTCAGCTCCGCGCCTTGCGTTCGAACACGCCAGTGGCCGTCTGTTCGCTCTACGGTTTCGACGTCAGCGCCTGTGCGAACCGGCAGATCGAACCGGCGCTCGTACTCGTGCAGGTAGTGGAGGAAGTCCTGGCGCGAGGGAAACAGGCGCGTGGTGCGCGGGAACGGCAGCCCGGGCAGCGACGACAGATGTTTCCCGGTATGAAGCACGAGGCTTGCGTACAGGTTCGCCCACGTGTGGCCAAGCGTGTCACCGCGCTCGAGAACGACGTGATCGATCCCGTGGCGACGGAACTCGCGCGACGTTGCCAGACCCGCCGGACCGGCGCCGATCACCACGGCGTGATGGTTCATCCAGCGCTCACGTTAGAGCGTTTTCAGGTACTCAATCAATGCCTTGCGATTCTCGTCGGTGCCGATCCGCCACCACACGTCGTGACCGGCGTTGGACGATCCCGGGCGCGCGGTGTTGAACCAGTCGCGGTCGTCGCCATAGCGCCGCAGGAGCTCCCGTTCCGGCAGCCAGCCGTACGGACGGGCGGGATACAGCAGCTGCCCCACCTTCTCACGATCCAGATGGCGAGCGGCCATGACGTAGAAAATCCTGGGGCGCTCGGAAACCGGCCCGAGCAGATGGTAGAGCGTCGGAACGCTGCCGTTGTGCAGGTACGGGTAGTTGGCCCAGACGCCAGTCAACGGCGTCGCCGCATATCCCTCGCTCTTCTCGAGGGCGCCTTCGGCCGCCAGCGGGCTCGACGCGAACGCCGCGCGGAAGCCGCCGGAAACGATCTCGCGCCGTGCCGGGTCGGTGCCGACGTCCTTGTGAACGCCCGGCCAGTCGACGTTGCCGCGTCCGTCGTAGACACCATGACAGCGCGAGCAACCGACCGACTTCGAATAAAAGAGCTGCCGGCCCCGCTCCGCCAGCTCGCGATCGATTTCGTACGGATACGCCGGCGGCCGCAGATGCTGGACGACCGTCTCGAATTCCGACTTGATCCGTGGAATCACGATATCCACCAGCGAGTCGAACGAGCGATCCTTCTCGAGCTCCATGGACGAGGCCATCAGCGGAATGCGGCCGTGGAAACTGCCGTCGGTGTACCAGCGGCCGTGCGGCAGCTTCGCCGCCGTATGCCACAGTGGCGGCGTCTTCGTGTCGCCTCTGCCCACTTCGTCTATTGCAGGCATCGCGCCGCCGTGGGGCCGCATGTACAGCTCGACGTGAGACGCGGCGAAGGCCGTGGATCGGGCTCGCGTCAGGGAATCGATCTTGTCGTGATGGTGGCTGGCCAGGATGCGGAGCGCGCGTGCGATGTGGACCTGGTCGGGCGAGTCCGCCGGAGCCGAGGTCCGACCGGCCTCCCTGGTCAGCAGCTTCAGCGCTTCTCCGAGAACGTAGTCGTCGAACACTTTCGTGCCGGCACCGAGGTATGTCACGCCGTCGATCTCCGCCGTATGACAGACCAGGCAATTGACCGTCCACATGAGCGGCTTGTCCACCGATCGGCTCGGCGCCATCCCGAACGCCACCACCCGTGGGTTATCGCGCCACAAAACGAGGCCGACCTTGTCGCGAACGATGGTGTCGACATCCCCCACCACCGTCTGCGCGATCACGTTCTGCTCGAACAACGACTGGGGAATCCACGCGGAGCTGTCGTAGGTCTGATAGACGAAGTCGAACAGTGCCCGCTTGCGATCCCGCTCCGATCGCGGATCGGTCTCGCTCCAGCGGTACACCACGTTGCGCATGTCGGACTCGAACGTGGCTGCCAGCGTGTCCTCTGGCAGCCCGGTCAGCGGTGCCATCGCAGGCCGTGACAGCAGACGCACGCAGGCCCACACGAGTACGGTTGCGAGCACGGCTGCTGACGTCCGCTTACTGGCGAACATTGGACACCTCCGGAGATCGCCGATAGGCCGCACTCAGCAGCTTCGCCGCTTCGTCGGATGAAGCTGAGTCGTGTTCGGCTCTTCCCACTCGCACCGCCTCGCGGTAGTGCTCAGTCGCCGCGGCACGATTCCCGCGCAGGTCCTCGACCTTCCCAAGCTCTTTCCGGACCCGGCCCCGCAGCCACGCGGGGCTTTCGAGGGCCAGCGACCGCCGGAGCTCTCGGTCGGCCGCCTCGGTCCGGCCCAGGAGCACCAGCGATGCTCCGTAGGCGCAGCGCCACCGGGCCTCCTCACCAAATGCGCGCGGCCGCAGGTCTTTCGCGAGCACCGCCAGGCCTTCCTCGAGCGCCGCGCGCGCCTCGGCGCCGCGTCCGGCGCGGAGCGCCGTGCTGCCTCGCTCGAGCCACAGCAGCCGGTTTCGGGGATACATCCCCTGCAGCCGCGCGATGGCGCGAAGCGCATCGTCGTATCGCTGCTCGCGGTTGTAGATGACGATCAGCGTGAAGAGCGCGTTCGTCTGCACGTCGCTGTCGAACGACGCGGCGTCCTCCACCATGCGCAGGCCGCGATCCTTCCCGCCGGCGAACCCGGCCAGCCCCGCAATCACCCGCCATGGCCAGGACAGGGTCGATACGCCGTAGCGATACATGCCCACGACCATTCCGGCGTCCTTCCGTCGCGGGTCGAGAGCGATGACCCGCTCGTGTTCGTCGTACGCGCGTCGGGCGGCGCCGAAGCCCGCCAGGCCGCGTCCCTCGACCGTGGCGATGTACGAGGCAAGGAAGCTGTGGGCGGCTCCCAGCTGAAAGTGCGCGTCGGCATCCTGCGGGTCGCGCTTGACCGCGCGCTCGGCGAGCGTCAGGGCCCGCTGGAGATGCTCGCGGAAGGCTTTGTCGACGTCCGCCGGCGGCGGCGTTCGCGCCACGCTGGCGCGGGCCTGCCCGAGGTAGTCGTCGGTGGTGACTGCGCCCTGGGCAAACAGCGCTCTGATCCACAGCGTCGCGGCAAACAGGCGATGCGGCGCCGGGTCGTCGGGATCGGCGTCGATGGCCGCGCGAAAGGCCGCGAGCGCTTCCGCGTAATCGAGGTTGTAGCCGGCAGCCAGGCCCGCCACGCGCAGCCGCTTCGAATCCATCCGCGCTACGTCGGACTGCCGCGCAGCGACGGCGCCAGAAAAAGTGAGACGCCGAGAATGAGGGCGACCGCCGGGGTCAGATCTCATCGGACGACGGTCCGAAAAATAGAGATCGACCCCGAGTGATCTTCTGCATCCTGCTCGACGATACGGTTGTGACCGACGCGAGTCGTGAGGGCGGGCTGAAAAAGACGTGAAATTTCGTTCGCCTGCGCCTGCGGGCTACGGCGAGCAGCCTTCGCTCGGAAGAGACCTGCTCGCAAAGGCTGACTGTCTTGACCGGGTCTCACCAGCGTGTTACAAGGCGCGCATGTGGAACCGGTTGCAGCTGTTCGCGGTTCGTGCTCCTCGCCGTCCTGATCGCTTTTTCCTCGACCCGCCCGCCCGCAGCGCAGAACCCGCCCGCGGCCGCCCCCCCAGGCAAACGCCAGCGGCGCCGCCGCCGACCGGCGGCACGCTTTCGTCGACCACGAACGCGGGCGCGGATTTCTCGCCGAAGCCGCCGGTCAAGCCGCGGACGCCGGAGGAAGAGGCCAGGAGCTTCGTCCTGCCGCCCGGCTACCGCATGGAGCTCGTGGTCGCCGAACCGGACGTGATCAGCCCGGCAGTGATCAGGTTCGACGGCAACGGCCGCATGTACGTCGCCGAGTTCATCACCTACATGCGTGATGCCGACGGCAACAATCAGCACACGCCGGAAAGCCGCATCACCCGATTCGAGAGCACCAAGGGCGACGGCGTCTACGACAAGCGCACGGTGTTCGTCGACAAGCTCGTGCTGCCGCGCACCGTCGTGCCGCTCGACGGCAACAGCATCCTGACCAACGAGACCGCCTCGGACGACGTCGTCAAGTACACCGACACCAACAACGACGGCGTCGCCGACAAGCGCGAGCACTTCTATTCCGGCATCGGTCTCGGGCCGCGACGGCAACCTCGAGCACGAGCAGGCCGGATTCGTCTGGGGCCTCGACAACTGGATCTACACCACCTACAACGCGTTCCGCTTCCGCTGGACGCCCACCGGCATCCTGAAGGAGCCGACCGGCCCGAACAGCGGGTCCTGGGGCGTGACCATGGACGACGACGGCAAGATGTGGTTCATCGACGCCGGCGGCGAGCGCGGGCCGATGAACTTCCAGGTGCCGATCCACTACGGCGCGTTCACCGTGCCCGATCAGTACGAGCCAGGGTTCCACACCGTGTGGCCGGAGGTCGGCCTGGCGGACACCCAGGGCGGCATGGTCCGCGTGCGCATGCCGGTCGGCCGCCTGAATCACCTGACCGCCGCCTCCGGCGCCGACGTCGTGCGCGCCCATCGCGTGCCCGACGATCTGCGCGGCGATCTGCTGATCACCGAGCCGGTCGGCCGACTGATCCGCCGCGCGCGGATCGTGAAGAACGAAGGGCTGACGCAGCTGCGCAACGCCTATCCCGGGTCGGAGTTCATCCTCAGCACCGATCCGCTGTTCCGGCCGATCAACATCACGACCGGCGCCCGACGGCTCGGTCTACATCGCCGACATGTACCACGGCATCATCCAGGAGGCGAACTGGACGCGCCCCGGCTCGTACCTGCGGCGGAAGATCGAGCAGTATCAGCTCGACAAGGTCATCACCCACGGCCGGATCTGGCGGCTGCGCTTCGACGGCGTGCCGGCGGTGCCGGCGACGCCGGCCGGCCCGGCGGCGCAGGCGACGCCGGAGATTCCGGCGCAGCCGGCGCTGCCGCTCGACCTGACGCGGCCGCGGATGCTCGAGCGAGACGCCGGCGCAGCTCGTCGCGCATCTGGGCCATCAGAACGGCTGGTGGCGCGACACCGCGCAGCAGCTGCTCGTGCTGCGGCAGGACAAGTCGGTCGTGCCCGCGCTCCAGGACGATCGTCACGCGCGTCGGACAACCTGGTGGCGCGCTTCCACGCGCTCTGGACGCTCGAAGGGCTGGGCGCGCTCGACGCCGGCGCTCGTCCGCGAGCAGATGAAGGACCCGAATCCGCGGATGCGCGTGCAGGCGATTCGCGCCAGCGAGACGCTCTACAAGGCCGCCAACCGATCGTTCGCCGACGACTACCGCGCGATGACGAAGGACAGCGATCCGGATGTCGCGCTTCAGGCGCTCCTGACGGCGAATCTGTTCAAGCTGCCGAACGTCGAGGCGCTCATCAAGGAGACGCAGGCGGCGAACAAGGCCCGCGGCGTCCAGGAGATCGGCCGGCTGATGCTGCAGCGGATCGCCAATGCCGCGACCACCGCGGCGCTCGGGTTCTCACCCGGAGCAGCAGGAACAGCTGAAGGAAGGGGAAACGATCTACCGCAGCCTGTGCTCGACCTGTCACGGCGACGACGGCCGCGGCGTGGCGCTGGCCGGGTCGCAGGCAGCGAGGCGGCGCGGCGCCGATGATGGGGCCGCCGCTCGCGGGCTCGCCGCGCGTGCAGGGGCATCGCGACTACGTGATCAAGACGCTGCTGCACGGGATGACCGGCCCGCTTGCCGGGCAGACCTACACGCAGGTGATGCTGCCGATGGGGGCGCAGAACGATCAGTGGATCGCGAACATCGCGTCGTTCATCCGGAACAGCTTCGGCAATTCCGCGCCGTTCATCGCGCCCGCGGACGTGGCGCGGGTGCGCGCGGCGACAGCGACCCGCAAGGCGATGTGGACGTTCGCCGAGCTCGAGGCGACGCTGCCGCGGCTGCTGCCGGCCGATCCCGCTGGAAGGCGACCGCGAGTCACAACGCCGACAGCGCCGGCAACGGGCTGACGCTGGCCGCCTGGACGACCGGCACGCCGCAGGAGCCGGGCATGTGGTTCCAGGTCGAGCTGCCGCAGCCGGCGATGGTCGCGGAAATCCAGTTCGACTCCGGAGCGCCCGGAGGGCGCGGCGTCGGGCGCGGCGGTCAGCGGGGACAGATCCCCACACCAGCCGCCGCGGCCGGCCGCGGCGCCACCGCGCCCGGCGCAGGCTCATCGGCTCCCGCCGCAGGCGGGACCGGGTCGGGCGGTGCAGCCCCTGCCGTAAACGCTGCCGGCCGCCAAGGCCCTGCACCGGCCGCGACAACCCCCGCAGGTCGAGGGCCCGCACCCGGCCCGGTGTTCGGAAGCTTCCCGGTCGGCTATCGGGTGCAGATATCGATGGATGGCAACGAGCCGGGCATCTCCGCGGCCAAGGGAAAGGTTCGCCCGCGACGACAGTGG
>CAWIKP010000013.1:0-156190 GCA_963836735.1 uncultured Acidobacteriota bacterium
ATAGTGACGAATTCCTTCACCACCTCAACATCACGAGCAGCAATATGGACAGCCGGCCTGTCCGTCCCGGAGCGCCTCGCGCCGGCGGCGTTCCGGCGGGACCAGCCCGTGAGCCGGATGCAGGTGTCGAAAGGGTTTTGATTTTCTGATTTCCTGTTCAAGAATCTTTCAGCCCAGTTGTGCGGAGGAGCAGCGATGGCAGTCGTGGTAGATGGCATCTGCGTCATCGTCCGAAACCGGACGCTCGCCCAGATCTTTCCCGGCGGCGTCGAGGCGTACGCGCGTGAGGCGGCAAGGGCGACGTACTGTGCGGACGACAGCATCAACCGCGTCGCGTTCAGAACCAAAGCGGAAGCACACGACCATGTGTCCCGTCTTGTGTCGGCCGGCCTGTCGGGACCGTCCAGCGCGTCACCTGACGTCGTGATCGCCACCGGGAGCCGCGGGCAGCTCGCGCCATGCGACTGGCTGGAGCTGGCGGAACGATCCTTCTCGAAGGACGGCCAGCAATACACTGCAACCGTCGCGTCGCTGCGTGGTGCACCGGCAACGGATGTCGTCGCGCCAGATAACTGGAGACCCGGTGCCATCAACACGATCTCGATCGAGGATTTACAGGCGAATCATGAGCTTGTCGGCGTCGAGCGGCGCGACGGTGCTCAGGTTGAAACGTATCGACACCGGAAGACGGGCGAGCTGACATACGTCCCCGGCCTCGACATGACGCGGGTGCAGGAACACTACGAGCAGTTCCTGAAAGAGCTGGGCCCACTCGAACAGATGCGAGGACCCCGGCAAAAGGAGGCCGCGGCTGCGCTTCTGGAGCGAGTCACTCCCCTGCGTAAACGGTACCGGATGCGTGAGCCAGGGCTGCTCATGGTGCAGGGGATGAGCGCTCGGCTTGCCGGTCGCTGGGAGATCGCCGAGCGTGCCTTCCGTGCCGTAACCGTGCTGCAGCCGTCGTATGTCGGAGCTTGGCTCGACTTGACGTGGGCCCTGGCATCGCTCGGACGTTTGGAAGAAGCGGAGTCTAACGCTCGGCACGCGCTTACGCTCGAACCTGACGACGCCCGGGCGCTCAGCAATCTCGCCTCCGTGCTGCGGGAGCGAGGAAAGCTCGACGAGGCGTTGACAACGATCAAGCGAGCGATGGCATTGAAGAAAGGCGATCGCGTGATGGAGGAAGTCCTCGATCAAATCCGTAAGGATCAGGGATTGCCGTGGTACAAGAGACTGTTCGTCGACTGACGTCGTGAATGAAGCCCTACACCGTCTTTACGCGCGCGGCACACCCCCACCGCATCGCCTGCAGCTTCGACTCCGCCTCCGCCTCGCGCTGACCCTGTGTGCGCCGGTGGCGCAGCAGGAGCGGATCAAGCTGGTGCTCGACACCGACATCGACGATGCCTCACGCCCATCGGGCACGGAGCCACGATTTGAACAAGGAGATCCGGTTGTCATTCGCCTTTGTCCTCATGGCCAGGTGGGCCAACGCCGGGTTCCTCATCAAGCCGATCCTGCCCGCGCTCCTCGTCCTGGGCCTTGGGGGCCGGCGCCCGCGTCCGCGCAGGACGCGACGCGGCCCGATCCAGTTTCGCGTTTCGCTCGACGCTGTCTTGGGGGCCACACCCGTCTCGGGCCGGCTGCTCATCTACATGACGGTCAACGACAAGCCGCTCGAGGTCATCGAGCCGGGCTTCGGGGCGGAGGTCAAGCACGTCTGGATCATGGCCAGAGAAGTGGAAAGCCTAGCGCCCGGCGCCGAGGTCGTGCTTGGCGTTGGTGACTCGACCTATCCTCAGCCGCTCACGCACGCCCCAGTCGCAGACTATCAGGTCATGGCGTTGCTCGATGTCGATCACAATGCAGCGTACACCCGGAGTACCGAGGCTGATGTCCGCAGCCGCGTGATCAAGTTGTCAGGGCTGAATCCGTCGGCGGCCTCGCCCATCGAGTTGCGCCTGTCGGAGCGCGTCGCGCCGCGGCCTCTCCAACTGCCCAGTGGCGCCGAGCGTCTGGAGTTCGCCAGCCGCGCGCTCTCCGCGTTCTGGGGACGACCGATTGCTATGCGCGGCGTCGTCGTCCTGCCGCCGGAGTACGCGAACACGAAGCAACGGTATCCGACGGTTTACTTGACTCACGGCTTTGGCGGCACTCTGCCGGAGTTCGCGGTCTTTGCCGGCATGATCCTCAAGGACACGGCCGAGGGCAGACTTCCCCCGATGATCTGGGTGCTGCTGGACCAGTCCTGTGCCGGCGGCACGCACGAGTTCGTGAACTCGCTGAACAACGGTCCATGGGGGGACGCACTCACCCGCGAGCTGATTCCTCACCTCGAACGGACCTATCGCATGGACGCGAAACCCTCCGGGCGCCTGCTGACCGGTCATTCGTCGGGCGGGTGGGCGACGCTGTGGTTGCAGGTGGCGTATCCCAGCCTGTTCGGCGGCGTGTGGTCGACCTCACCGGATCCGGTCGACTTCCGTGACTTCACGAACATCGACCTCACCAGGGATGCGAATGTGTACGTCCGGCCGGACGGCACGCCGACGCCGCTGGTGCGGATGCAGGGGCGCGATGTCGAGTCCTTCGAGGAATTCGCCAGACAGGAGAAGGTGCTCGGTGAGTACGGCGGCCAGATCTCATCGTTCGATTGGGTGTTCAGCCCGCGTGGTCCGGATGGCCGGCCGATGCCGCTGTTCGATCGCGAAACCGGAGTTGTTCACCGCGAGATCGCGAACTACTGGCTCGAGCGCTACGACATTTCACGATACCTGGCCACGAACGCCCGTGCTCTCGTGAAGCCTCTTCGCCGCAAGATTCACATCGTTGTCGGCACGGCGGACACGTTCTATCTGGATAAGGCCGTGCGGTTGTTGGAACAGACCATTACGCCTCTGGGCTACGAGCCGAGGATCACGTATCTCGCCAACCGGACGCACTTCGATCTCTTCGACGGGCGGGCTGGCGACGCGGATTGCCGCTCAGATGTACGACATCGCGCGGCCGCGTCACAAATGGACGTCGACCGTGGCGCCCGATCCTGCGACAGAGCTCGTGAAGTGAGGCAACGAAGGTATTCGAGCAATCCGAGATGATGGCGGCGGCGCTCCGGGAGGCGCAGGTTCGTATGCAAGTTGATTCGACTGCCGGGCGCGCCCCCATGAAGTAGCCAGTAGGGCACTGAATGTTGCGTTCGGTAAAGGACAGACCGCGCAAGCTATAGCCCTTCTCTTGTCCGTCCGAACTCTACTTCTGGCTTGGCGGGCATCTCCTCCTCGGCCGTGCGGGCAATAGCGGGCAAGGCTGTCTTTTCTTCGCCGTGGATCAGCCCTCTAACTAATTGAAAATTGCGCGACCTTCACCAAGGCTTCGAGCCCTGGGCTCGTTGTCGACCGACGGCACCAGCGTGCCGGGCACGACGACGGCGTCCCACTCGGCAAGCGCGTCCATGAGCGATGTCGAACCTGTCCTTTCGGTCGTGAGGATGCAGAAGCGCTTCGCGTGATTCACAGCCGGCGCGCGCCGCTCGGTCACTCGTAGCGAAGCGCCACGACCGGATTGACCCGCGACGCGCGCCCCGCCGGAATGTAGACGGCCAGCAGCGTCGCGATCAACACGACTGGTGCGATGAGAAACAGCGACATGAGGTCGCGCCGATCGTCGCCCGATGGAAACGCCGCGCTCAACAACTCGCCGGCGCCGACGCTCGCGGCGAGCCCGAGGGCCAGCCCGGTCAGCGCGAGCGTGAGTCCGTGACGGAGCACCATCCGGAGCACGCTCGGCGCGGTGGCGCCGATCGCCATGCGGATGCCGATCTCGCGCGTCCGGCGGCTGGCCGCATACGCCACCAGGCCGTAGAGCCCGACGATCGACAGTCCAAGTCCCATCAACCCCATGGCGCCGACCGTGGTGACGAGCACGTTGAAGATGCTGACCGCACGCATGCGGTAGAGCTCCTCCATCGTCCGCACGTTGAAGATGGGCATGCTGACGTCGAGACCGCGGACCATCTCGCGCAGCGGCGCCGCGAGCGAGGCCGGATCGGCCGCCGACCGGGCCAGCAGGAACATCGATCCGGACGGGTTCTGCCGGTACGGCAGATAGACGTAGTCGGTCGGCGGCTCGGCCACGAAGATGTACTTGCTCGTCCTGGCGACGCCGACGATCTCGACCCAGGCGTTGTCGGCACTCTTCAGACGGAAGCGCTTGCCCAGCGGATCCTGATTCGGCCAGTAGTGATCGGCGAGGTGCTGATTGACGATGGCCACGCGCGGAGCCGTGTCGTCGTCGCGCCGGGTGAAGTTGCGGCCCTTCACGAGCGCGATCCCCATCGCGTCGAAATAGTATTCGTCCACCCGGGCGGCCAGCGTGCTCGCGTCCTCCTTGCCCGGCGGAAACGCGAAGCCCTCGGGCGCGATCGCCACGGTACCGATCGAATCGTTCAACATCGGGATCGACGTCGTCATCGACACGGTCTGCACACCGGCGACCGCGCGCGCGCGTTCGGCGACCTGGTCGAAGAACTGCTCCGACTGCTCCTCGCTATACCGGATCAGGCTCGTGTCGAAGCCCATCATCAGGAGGTGATCGGTCCGGTAGCCGGGACCGTTCGCCAACTGCTCGCGGAAGCCGCGATAGATGAACATGGCGACGACCAGCAGGACGACCGAGGCCGCCACCTGCACGGTGGTGAGCACGGCCCGGCCCCAGCGGCGTCTTCGTCCGGGTGCGGCGATGTCGCCGCTCTTGATCACGGCGGTCAGATCCGTGCGCGACGCCTGGATCGCCGGCACGAGGCCGAAGATCACCGCGCTCACGAGCGCGACAGCAAAGCTGAAGGCGAGCGCCCGGCGATCCATCTGGAACGTCAGCAGAATGGGCAGCTCCGACGGAATCTCGATCTGCCTGAACAGCATCATTCCGGCATAGCCGATCCCCAGGCCCAGCACGCCGCCCGCAATCGAGACGAGCAGGCTCTCGGTAATCAGCTGACGAATCACGCGTCCGCGCCGGGCGCCGATCGCGAGGCGCAGCGCCATCTCGCGGGCGCGCATCGGCGCGCGGCTCGTCAGGAGCCCCGCAACGTTGCCGCACGCCACCAGCAGGACGGCGATCGCCAGCGTCGCAAGCATCGCGATCAACATGGCGTCCGGCGGGCTTTGGGCGACGCGCGACTGCAGCTCCGTGTTCACGAAGAACCGCTGATTCTTGTTCGTCTCCGGATACGCGCGCTCGAGGTCCGTTCCGATCGCCGTCAACTCGCTCTGCGCCTGCTCCTGCGTGGTGCCGGGCCTCAGCCGCCCTTTCAACGTGAGGTCTCTGACGTCGCGCGCCTCGAGCGATCCAGCCTTCGCGTCGTTGATGAGCCGCGGGGACATCATCATCGGCACGATGAAATCGGCGCGCACGTACTGATTCATCCCCGTGAACGACGCCGGCGCCACACCAATGACCGTGAACGGCGCGCCGTTGATGCGGATGCTTCTGCCGAGCACACCGGGATCCGACGCGAATTCCTGCTCCCAAAGCACGTGGCTGAGGATGACGACGGCATCGCGACCCTTGACCTGATCCTCGTCCGGGCGGAAGGCGCGGCCGATGGTGGGCTCGACGCCCATCAGCGGCAACAGATTGCCGCTCACGCGCATGCCCAGTTTGATCTTCGGCGTCGCCGAGGGATCGGCGGCAAAGCCCGCAGTGAGATAGGAGAATGCGGCGAGTCCGTCGAAGCTGTGGTTCCGGTCCCGGATATCCACGTAGTCGCGATACGAGGACACGAGCGAGCTTGCGTTGAGCGCCTCGAACGACGATCGCGAGCCCACGGTCAAGACCTCGCCAGGCCTGGCAACTGGAAGCGGACGCAGCAGCAGCGCATCGGCGAAGCTGAAGATGGCGCAGTTGGCGCCGATGCCGATGGCCAGCGAGAGGATCGACACCACGGCGAAACCCGGACTTGCCGCCAGCATGCGGCAGCCGTAGCGGATGTCCTGCCACAAGGTCACGCGCGCCCTCCCTATCGATGAGTAGACGGACGCCCGGCGAGCGAGGTTCGTTCGCGCGAGTTGGAACCCGACTCGCGAATGGCTCGACGGCTTGACCCGCGGCGGCGGGTGGCCTGAGCGAGCCTTCTGTTTCTGGGTCGTGTGTTCCTATTCGGTTCCGATGGTGGGCCTAACCTCTGTTCGGTTCCGGAACCAATCTGCCCGGGGCCGGTCAACCGCACGGTCCGGTGGTTCGCCGGCGAAGTCTGCAAATCACCTGTTGTCCCTCGTGTTTCGAGCCGGGCACACGTTCTGCACAAGCCAGCTGGTCGCGATTCGAATACCTGTCGGGAGGCAACCGGGGGGAGGTGCAACGTGGCATCCCCAACCTTCAACCCCGTCACCTCGTCTAAGTCGCCGTGGCCTGGCTGTCGTGACCAACCACGTCTGCCCGCAGCTGGGCTCGCGCGTCGGGAGGCTGAACATGGCGTCGTTCACGAGAGATCTGCGATATGCGCTGCGGATGCTGCGGAAGAGCCCGGTTACACGTCCATCGCAATGCTGACGTTGGCGATCGGCATTGGCGCCAACACCGCAATATTCAGCTTCGTCGACGGTATGTTGCTGAAGCCCCTCCCATATCCGGATTCGGACCGCATCGTGCGCGTGATGGAAAAGCCGCCTCAAGGCGAACGGAATTCGATCTCGACGCTCAACTTTCTCGATTGGCAGCGCGACAACACGGCGTTCGACTTCCTCGCGGCGCAAACGGGCGGAGGCGCCACGCTGACGGGCGTCAGCGAGCCAGTGCAGCTGCGCGGCGCACGCGTCTCGGCAGACTACTTTCGCATCTTCAGGATCGAACCTGCTCTCGGACGGACGTTCGCGCCCGGCGAGGATCAGCTCGGCAACCACCGTGTCGTGATCCTCAGCCACGCGCTCTGGGTCAGCCAGTTTGGAGCGGATCCCGGTATCGTGAATCGGCCGATCCTGCTCGATAACCAGCCGCACACGGTGATCGGCGTGCTGCCGAAGGGCAGCGCGTTCGACCGCGCCTTCAATCAGATCTGGCGGCCCCTGGCGTTCGAACCGTCGAACATGACGCGCGACTTTCACTGGCTCGTGTCGTTCGGGCGGCTGAAACAGGGTCTCTCCCTTCAACAGGCGCAGTCGGCCATGAGCGGGCTCGGCGCTCGGATCGCCACGGAGTTTCCGGCGTCGAACAAAGGCTGGGGCGTTGTCGTGGAGCGCTATGCCGACACGCTCATTGGACTCAGACATGCGCAGGGCGCTCCTGGTGTTGATGGTGGCGACCGGTTTCGTCCTCCTGATCGGATGCGCCAACCTCGCCAATCTCGCGCTCACGCGCGGCCTGTCCCGCGAACGTGAAGTCGTCGTCCGCGCCTCGCTGGGCGCCCGGCGCGGGTCGCTGATCCGGCAGTTCCTCACGGAACACGTCCTGCTGTCGGTGGCTGGTGGCGCGCTCGGACTCGCCGTCGGCTACGGGTTGATGAGCGCGATGCTCACGCTCATGCCGCCGTTCTCGTTTGCGCGCGAGGTGGCGATCGGGATGGACGCGCGGGTGCTGGCGTTCGCCATGGTCGTCGCGATTTCTACGGGCATCCTGTTCGGCCTGGTGCCTGCCATTCAGGCCACACGCCCCGATCTCGCCGCCGCCATGAAGGACGACAATCGATCCTCCAGCGGCAGCCTCGCGCGGCGTCGTCTTCGCGACACGCTCATCGTGGCCGAAGTCGCACTGGCGTTCGTGCTGCTGGTCGGATCGGGGCTCATGATGCGCAGCTTCTTCCGGCTGATGAATGTCGACGCCGGCTTCGATTCGACGAACCTGTTGACGATGCAGCTGCCGATGCCGACCGATCGGTTTCCCGATGCCGATCAGGTGAACAGGTATCTCAGGGAGGTGCGCGCGGCGGTCGAGGCGGTGCCCGGCGTACGCGAGACGGCGTACAGCTGCGCGCCGCCGATGCAGGGCGCGTGTTTCGGCATGCCCATGCAGATCGCCAATCGACCGACCGTCGATCGCGCCAACCGTCAGGGCGGGTTCTTCAAAGTCGTCAGCCCCTCGTATTTCTCGACGCTGGGGATCCGGATCGTCAAAGGCCGGGCGCTCTCGGAGAGTGACACGCGCAGCTCGCCGCCGGTGCTGGTCATCAATGAGCGATTTGCGCGCCGCTACTTTCCCGACCAGGATCCGATCGGTCAGCACATCCTGATCCAGGAGATCGTCCCCGGGAAGACCGAGCTCGGTTCCGAGATCTCGTGGGAGGTCGTCGGCACGATTGGCGACGAGAAAATCGGCGGGCCGGCCGACGTTCAGTCCGCAGGCGTGTACGTCTCGCACGAGCAGAGTCCCGTCTACGGCATGGTGCTCACCGTTCGCGCCAGCATCGATCCGCTGACGCTGCAGAAGGCCATCACCGCGGCGATTCATTCCGTCAGCAAGGATCAGGCGATCATCAACGTCCGCACGGTCGACCAGATTCGCGATCTGGCCATGGCCGGCCGTCGCCTCCAGTCGGTGCTGCTGAGTCGTCTTTGGCGCCGTCGCGCTCGTGCTCGCCGGGCTTGGCGTGTACGGGGTGATCTCCTATTCGGTCGCGCAGCGCACGCGCGAGATGGGTATCCGCGCGGCGTTGGGTGCATCCAAAACAAGTCTGCTGCGCCTCGTCTTCCAGCGCGGCGCGTGGCTGACGGCCGTTGGCCTCGCGCTCGGCATGGCCGGCGCATCGGCGCTCACGGGACTGATGGGCAACCTGCTCTACAACGTCAGCCCGCGCGATCCGGCGACGATGACGGTGGTGGCGTTCACGCTGGCGGCGGTTGCTGGCCTGGCGTCATACGTGCCCGCGCGGCGTGCGACGAAGATCGATCCGGTCGTGGCGTTGCGATACGAATAGACGTTTCGAATACCCTGGTGTCGCAGCGCCAGCTACGATAAACATCCCTTCGCGGTGTCAGGCTATCGTCCGCGTATGAGCGTGGAGGCGAACACTGCTCCCCACTTAACGGGAACTCGGCCTACCGGCCTGGCGCCAGTGTGCTATAGCATGGCGCCGTCCTCGTCCCCCTCGGAGGTGATGCCAGGTTCAACAGGTCAAAAGGAGCGAATGCACCATGAGCCGAAGGCTTGTCGCTCGTACCGCTTGTCTGATCGCCCTGTCGCTCGCTATCGCGAGCCCCGCCATTGCTCAGCTGCAAGGCGCCCGCATCGTCGGCACGATCTTCGACCCGCAGCACGCCGGGATTCCTGGCGCCACGGTCACGGTCACGAACGTCGCCACCAACGTGGCGAGAACGGCCTCCACCGATCGTGAAGGCAATTACGTCGTGACGCCGCTCGATCCGGGTATCTACAAGGTGACCGCGGCGGTCAGCGGTTTCCAGACCACGGTGCGGGAGGGCGTCGAGCTGACCGTCGGCCAGGTGGCGCGCGTCGAGCTCACGCTCGCCATCAGCTCGCTCGCCACGGAAGTCCTGGTCACGACCCAGACGCCGCTGCTCAACACGGAATCGGCCACGCTCAGCCAGGTGATCACCAACGAGCAGATCGTCGACCTTCCCCTCAACGGCCGGAGCTTTCACGAGCTCGCGCGGTTGACGCCGGGTGTGGCCCTGCTGGCGCCGAGCGGCAACTCCCAGCTGGTGCGCCCGGAGATCGTCAACGGCAACATCATGGGCGGCGTCAGCGGCCGTCAGACGCGCTTCCTGCTCGACGGGGTGGACATCACCGAGGAGCATCAGGGCGGGACCTGGATCCAGACGTCGGTCGACGCGCTGCAGGAGTTCAGCGTGCAGCAGAACGCCTACTCCGCGGAGTTCCACGGCGCCGGCGGCACGTTCAACGTCGTCACCAAGTCGGGCACCAATCGGTTTCGCGGCAGCGTGTTCGAGTTCCTGCGCAACCAGGCGTTCGACTCGAAGAACTACTTCGCGCAGACGAAGGAGAAGCTCGAGCGCAACCAGTTCGGCGGCACGTTCGGCGGCCCGGTCGTGATTCCAGGCCTGGTCGACGGCAAGGACAGGACGTTCTTCTTCGCGAGCTACGAGGGGCAGCGGCGCAAGTCGGGCGCGGTGGACGTCGCCATCGTGCCGTCGCCAGCCCAGCGCCAGGGCAACTTCCAGGGGCTCGCGCCGATCTTCGATCCGCTCACCACGGCGGGCACGACCCGCACGCAGTTTACGGGCAACGCCATCCCGCCGAACCGGATCGCGCCGGCCGCGGAATTCTTCCTGCGCTACATCCCACTGCCGAACGGCCCGAACAACACCTGGGTCAGCAACCCGATCGTCGAGTTCAACCAGGATCAGTTCACCCTGCGCATGGATCACGAACTGACCGCGGGCCACAGGCTGTTCGGTCGATTCAGCCGCCATTCCAATCACGAGCTGCGGCCGAGCACGTTCCCGGCGCTGGGTGCGACCGAGTTATCGGGACCCGCCTACAACATCGCCGTGTCGTTGACCTCGAACTTCGGCACGTCGATCGTCCACGAGTTCCGTTTCAGCCGGATGTACGGCGAATACCGGTCGACGGCGTACTTTCAGGGGCAGGGTTCCGATCTGCTGGCGAGCGCGGGCGTCAAAGGGCTGGAGCAGGCGCAGGACCCGGCAATCTCGAGCCTGCCCGCGTTCTCGTTCTCGGGCTACGCGGGATTCTCGGGCAATGCCGGCGACGGCCGGCCGAAATGGCAGGATCGCGGCGAGTACGAGATCACCGACAACGCGACGTGGGTGAAAGGGCGGCACATCATGAAGTTCGGCGGCCGGATCTATCGCCGCAACATCCTGTTCACCGACGCACGGGACCATAACGGCACCTACGGGTTCACCGGTGTGATGACCCAGAACCCGGCATCGGCGGCCGGCACCGGCGACGGGTTTGCCGATTTCCTGCTCGGCTATCCTGCGAACTCCACGCGATCGAACCCTGCCACCTGGTGGGGCGGTACTGGCACCTACTGGCACGTCTTCTTCCAGGACGACTTCAAGGTGGCGAACGTCCTGACCTTGAACCTGGGGATGCGCTACGAGTACACGCCCTGGCTGACCGGCTACCGGGGGCAGGCGGCTGCGTTCGACCCCACGCGCGAGAAGTCCATCATCGTCTCGAGCAAGACCAGCGAGATCGATCTCAGCTCGCAGCGGCTCGCGGATGTCGGATATGCCCTGTTCTCGGATCTGATTCAGACCAGCAGCGAGGCCGGGCTGCCGCTGAACATCACCAAGAATGACAACCGCCAGATCGCGCCGCGGCTCGGCTTTGCCTGGCGTCCGTTCGGCGACAACATGGTCGTCCGCGGCGGCTACGGCATCTTCTACGAAGCCGAGGGCACCGACGGCCGGCTGAACTTCAACTTCATCCCGTTCCGCGTCAGCGAGACCGTGACCGCCGCGACCAACGCCGTGCCCGACGCGCACGCTCGCGGATTTCTGGCTGGGTGCTCCGGTCGGGACATCGCTCGGCGCGGTCACCTGGGTGCCGCTGCCGCTCGAGGCCCAGCCGGGCCGGGATCAGCGGTGGAACATCGGCTTCCAGCGGCAGCTGTCCAGCCTCACGGCATTGGAAGTCGACTATGTCGGCACGACCGGCGACCACCAGACGGCGGCCGAGAACATCAATCTGCCCCCGGCGGGCGCCGGCAGCGTGCAGGCGCGCCGGCCCTACCCGCGGTTCGGCAACATGTCGATGCAGACGCAGGCGCAGTCGAGCGACTACAACGCCTTGCAAGTGAAGCTGCAGCAGCGGCCGTCCAGGGGGTTCTGGTACCTGGTCTCGTACACCTATGCCGAGGCGACGCGCCGGGTGCCGGCGCCGGAGATCGGCGGCAATTACACCTACGAGGTCCAGCCGCAGCCGTGGGACATCCCTCACCTGTTTGCGGCAAGCTCCGGATACGAGCTGCCTTTCGGCAAGGGGCGCACGTTCCTCACTGACGCGGGCCCGCTCACCAATGCCATAGTCGGAGGATGGCAGCTCCAGAGCATCATCACCTACCGCAGTGGCCTGCCCTACACGCCGACCATCTCCCGCGACGTGGCGAACATCGGCGTCGGCGGCCAGCGGCCGAACCGGATCGGCTCGGGCGAGCTGGACAACCCCACCATCGACGCATGGTTCGACAAGTCCGCGTTCGTCGTGCCCGCAAGATTTCACCTTCGGCAACTCGGGGCCAGGCATCCTGCGCACGGATCACCAGTGGAACGTGGACCTGTCGTTGTTCAAGCGTTTCGACATTCGTATGGGACAGACGCTCGAGTTCCGAGCCGAAGCGTTCAACGTGCTGAACTCGGTTTACTTCAGCGGTCCGAACACGAATATCGACACGGCAGCCGGCGGGCGGGTGACGAGCACCTCGAACCAGGCGCGCCAGGTTCAGTTCGGGTTCAAGTACGTTTTTTAGCCGGGGGGCTTCGCCCCGCCGGACCCCCCATCGCCGTCGCTCGCGGGGGCCCCGATGCCCCACTCCGCTCCGGCGGGGCGCGCCTCCGGCGCGCCGGCCGGGTAAGGGGGATTGCACGAAACGAGTAGAGTTCCGGTGGCGAGCTGCATGACGGGCTCGTGCCGGCAGCAGGAGCTGAAATGAAGAAGGCGCTGACACCGATTCTGGCCGCCGTGCTCCTCGTGCCGGTGCTCGAGAGCGCACGGCAGTCTCCACCCGCGGGCTCGTCGGCTCGGCCGGTCTACCTCGATCCGGCAAAGCCGCTCGACGAACGTGTGGACGATCTGCTCCGCCAGCTGACGCTGGCGGAGAAGATGTCACTCCTCGGTACAACCGCGCCGGCGATCGAACGCCTGAACGTGCCGGCGATGAACGGCTGGAACCAGAGCCTGCACGGCATCGTGTGGACCGAGCCAACGACGATGTTCCCGGTGCCGATCAGCATGGCGGCGACGTGGAACCCCACGCTGGTGCACGATGTCGCGGCCGCCATCGCAGACGAGGGACGGGCGATCAACAACTACTGGCCGACGGTTCAGGGGAAGATCGAGCCGACGGGAGGACAGGGGCAGAGCGTCACGGTCACGGCGGATGGCAGGCGGCTGCGGCACAACGGGCTCGTGTATCGCTCGCCGGTCATCAACATCAGCCGCGATCCGCGATGGGGCCGCATCTGGGAGGCGTTCGGCGAGGATACCTGGCTGACCTCGCGGATGACGGTGGCGTACGTGAAGGGCACGCAGGGGGACCATCCCCGGTACCTGAAGCTGGCCGCCACGCTGAAGCACTACGCCGTCAACAACGAGGAGCGCGACCGGACCAAGATCGACATCACCGTCAGCGAGCGGATGCTGCGCGAGTACTTCCTGCCGCACTTCAAGGCGGGCATCGTCGAGGGCAAGGCGTCCTCCATCATGTCGTCGTACAACGCGATCAACGGCACGCCCGGCGCCGAACACGAGTTCCTGCTCAAGACGCTGCTTCGCGACGAGTGGAAGTTCGAGGGGTTCATCGTCCCCGACAGCGGCGCGGTCGAGCGGCTGGTGACCGGCCATCGCAAGTACGCGACGTTCGAGGAAGCGGCGGCAAGAACGGTCCTGGTCGGCAGCGACCTCGACAACTCGGCGTACGTGCGGTATCTCCCGGGCGCGGTGGCGAAAGGGTTGTTGAGCGAGCGCCACATCGATCAGGCGCTCAGGCGCGTCCTGAGAATCAGGTTCCGTCTCGGCGAATTCGATCCGCCCGAAATGGTGCCGTACAAGAAGCTCGGCAAGAGAAGAGATCGATTCGCCAGCACACCGGCAGCTGGCGCTGCGTGCCGCGCACGAATCGATCGTGCTGCTCAGGAATCGCGACAACTTCCTGCCGCTCGACCGAAACGCGGTGAAAACGATCGCCGTCATCGGCCCGTTCGCCGATTTCGCGCAGACCGGTCCGAATTACACCGGCCTGTATTCGACGTTCGTCAAGCCGCTCGATGGCATCAGGAAGAAGGTCGGTCCGGCAACGAAGGTGCTCTACGCCCGTGGCAGCGGCATCCTCGAAAGCGACAACCCGGAAGCCGGCTACACCGAGGCTGTCGGCCTGGCGAAGCAGGCCGACGTGTGCGTCCTGTTCGTCGGCATCAACGAGATCCTCGAGCGCGAAGGGATCGACCGCAACTTCATCAACCTGCCGCCGGTCCAGACGCAGCTGGTCCGCCGTGTGCTCGAGGCGAATCCTCGCACGGTGGTCGTGCTCCAGAACGGCGGCCCGTTGTCGCTCGTGGGCGGAGCGGGCCCGGGTGGCGGCCAGCGGCCCGACGCCCCGGCGATTCTCGACATGTTCTGGGCAGGCGAGGAAGGCGGGACCGCGATTGCCGACGTGCTGTTCGGCGATTACAACCCGGGCGGGCGGCTGCCGTACACCGTCTATCAGTCGGTTCAGGACATCCCGCCGATGAAGGAGTACGACATCACCAGGGGCTTCACCTACATGTATTTCGACGGCGAGGTGGACTGGGCGTTCGGCCACGGCCTCAGCTACACGACATTCGAGTACTCCAATCTCAAGGTCGCGGGGACAGTTCCCGGGCGGTCCGCTGACGGTCACGGCCGATGTTCGGAACAGCGGCAAGAGAACGGGCGACGAGGTCGTCCAGCTCTATGTCCGCGACGTCGAAGCCAGCGTGAAGCGACCGAAGAAGCAGTTGATGGCGTTCGAACGCATCACTCTCGGTGCGGGAGATACTCGCACCGTCAGCTTCACGGTCTCGCCGGAACGGCTGGCGTTCTGGGACGAGAAGCAGAAGGCGTGGATGGTGGAGCCAGGCGGGTTCGAGGTGATGGTCGGCAGTTCGTCGGCCGATGTGCGACTGAAGGGTGAAACGAAAGCCGCGACGGCGCGGCGGTGGTTGCCAGGGCAGATCTCCGGCTCATAACGCGGCGCCGTTCCGCGAACACCTTCAGGACATTATTGGAGCCCGTCCCGTCCCTCCCGCAACGCAGGCAGAATCAAGGAGGATCCCATGTTTCAGAAAGAATGGCCGGTACTCGTGGTCGACGACGACGCCGACGTGCTCGCCGTGTCGAAACTCGCGATGCGCGATTTCAAGGTCAACGGTCTTCCCGTGACGCTCCACACAGCGTCGAGCAAGGCGCAGGCGATCGAGCTGCTCAACACACGATTGAGCGGCGCGCTCTTTCCTTACGTCGCCGTTGCGCTGCTCGACGTTGTCATGGAGACAGATCAGGCCGGCTTGGAACTGTGTCACTACATCCGCGAGACGCTCGACAACCGCATGACGCAGATCTTCATCCGCACCGGTCAGCCGGGTGTCGCGCCGGAACGTCAGGTGATGGATCGTTACGACATCAACGGCTACTTCACCAAGGTCGAGGCGACTGAAGACAAGCTGTACTCGATCGTGAAATCCGGCGTGCGTGAATTCGCGTTCGTGAGCCAGGCGCTCGGATCGTTCAAGACGGCGATGTATGCCGTCCGCGCCCAGACACCGGCAGAACTGCAGGCTGGGATGCGCCAGGCGATAGCGAGTGCGTCCGCGAACGCGCAGGGGCAGCCGATTCACGCGAACAGCTACCAGATGCAAGTGGCGTTGTTCGTCGGCGATCGACTGCTGGTCAGCAGCCTCACGGAGAATGAGGCGATCGCCGAACGAGATCGGCTGGTCAAAGCTGGTCTGAAGCCGCTCGGCACAGAGGGTGACGAGTACGCGGCAGCCGGGAGCGCTGAAGTCCTCCATCTCCGGGCGACACCCGCATACGACGAGTCGTGGCATATCACCCGGCACCCCGCACCGCCGTCAACAGCGGAGCGGCTCCTTCAGTTGTATCTGATCAAGATCTTCGCGACGCAGGCCAAGCGCGTTGGCTTTGGCGTCACGGAAACTGTCGCGCACTGACCTTCCCAGTTGAGCTGACTGCTGCAGCAGGAAACTGGCGCGCCACGATTCAACGAATCTGGCGCGCCGTCGCCTGCGCGCGCGTCGTAAAGTCAGTTACTCAGGGACGGTTTTCGGAAAAGTGAGGGTGACGGCAGTCCCCTCATTCAACCGGGACACGACGTCGACCGTGCCTTTCAGGCGGGCCGTGACGAGGTTGTGAACGATCGCCAGTCCGAGACCGGTGCCGCCTTTGTCCCGTCCGGTCGTGTAGAAAGGCTCGAACACCCGCTTGACTTCTTCGGCAGGTATTCCGCGTCCGAAATCGCGCACGCTCATCACAAACACTGCTTCGCGTGTTCCCGCGGTTTCGGCGACGCGAATTTCCACCGCGCCGCCACCGCCGCCCGGATAGGCATACCGCTCCGCGTTGGTGAGGAGATTGAGCAGGATCTGTGTCAGGATTCCGCGATAGCCGACCCAGGTGGCTCCGTCGTGCAGTCCGTTCACCACGCGGATGTCCAGGCGGGCGCGGCGCGCGTTGATCGCGAACAGACCAAGGACGTCCTCAACGAGCGCGACGAGTGAGAGCGTTTCCCGCGGATCGACGCAGTGGCTGGCTGCCAGCTGTTTGAAGCTGGCGATGAGCCGGTGGGCCCGTTGAATGTTCACGGTCATCAGATCGACTGCCTCGCGCACATCCCCGAAATCCGCCAGGCCGGCAGTCTCGGGAGCGCTCGCGGCGATCGATCCAATCCGTTGCCTGACGACGCTCGCGGCAGTGTTGACGATGCCGATCGGTGTGTTTATTTCGTGAGCGACGCCCGCAACCATCTGAGCCAGCGCCCGGAATTTCTCGAGCTCCATTTCGGTCCTGAGGGCGCGCTGCTCGAGCTCGGTGCGCAGCAGATGTTCCGTCGTGGTGCGAACGTGGTCGACAAGGTTGTTGAGAACGGTCGACAGAAGACCTGGTGACTGCGGAAGGGCGGCGAGGAACGCTTCGCGGCTGAGAGCAAACAGCTGACACGGCGTCAGTGCCTCGGCGGTTTCGTAACGCGCGCCGCCATCGATGAGCGCCAACTCGCCGAGAGACTCTCCAGGACCCGGCCGCCGCAGCTCGATCTCGCTGCCGTCCTCGAGCCGCTTGTAGAGACGAAGCTGTCCTGAGAGAACCGTATACAGGCGATCGCCCGGATCGCCCTGGCTGAAGAGAATCCGGCCGGTGTCGAGTGGGATGACCGTGCCCGACTCGGATACCGTGCTCAGCAGTTTATCGGCAAACTCCGAGAGGTGCGGTAGAGCCCGCGGCGCCGTCCGGATCAGCATTTCGTCCAGAGCCGGTGGCCGATCGGTCATGCAGTGCCTGCTCGAACGTCGTCACGCTACCCCCTCTGATCATCGTCGTCAAGTAGTCGCCCTCAAGCCGCGGGGATCACGAGCCGGACGTCGAACGTCAAACGCGCATCGGGTAAGCTTCGAATCCCGTTGTGGATCGAGCTCGCTGAAGAGCGCTTTCATCTCGCAGTGGCGCGACAGTAAAGGACAAGCTAATGACACGCCCACCAGCGGCCACCGCGGCGCCAGCCCGCACCATCCATAGGCACGCACGCATCCGTCAGTCACTGAGGAAGTCGTCCGTGGTGCGATGGGCAGGCGCACCATAGTGCACGAGCACATGCCAGAGCTGCTTCAGGTGCTGAAGTACTTCTTCGCGGCTTCCCCAATCGCGCCACACCTCGGGACGATGATGCAATGATGCTTCCGCGGTTCCGATCACCGCAGCATCTATCAGCCCATTCTCGCCGGCGATGCGATGTGCGAGGCGGGGCATCTCGGGTCCACGAAAATCGTCCGGCACCTCCCCGACAGCTAGCCGGAAACCGCAATGCCAGCGCAGAGGGAATCCGTATCGCAAAGCGAGTTCCCGCAGCGTTTCCCCCGTCGTTGTCGGCGCAAATGCCGGGTCTGCAACCAATAATTCGATGTCCTCCTGCAGGTCGACCGGCCCGTGCACTTGGGCCTCTATCTGGGTGTCGAGCACGCGCCCCGCTGGCAGATCAGCCGGTTCCTTCCTCGGGCTCGCGAGTTCTCTGAGAACGTCCAGCAAGCCTGCGACGGTCACGTTCGAAAGTCCGAGCGTGGGTGCGCGAAAAGGCGGCCAGGGTGGAGCCGCCATTCCGCCTGCCTCGATCTCCCCGAATAGCGCCGCCATGACGTTGTCCATCTGGCCTATCATCCCGAGCCGCTCCGTCGCGCGCGGATCTTCGCTGCCTGCGAACGTGAACGAGGTACGGCCTGACACGGTGGGTCGCAGCACGAAATAGCACGACCCGAAACGCGGAATCGGGCCGTCGGCATAGCGAACCAGCTCCAGAACTCCGTACTTGGGGCGTTGCGAATCAGTAACTCCCTCTCCGTGATAGGCACCTCCGAACAGCGAGCGTTCCCACAAGTCACGCGCCCCGCCCGGAAATGGGGAAAGACCTCCAGTCGACAGCCCTGTCTCGAACTGATTGCGGTATACGCCCTCCTTCAGGAGAGCTTCGGCCACCGGGACGGGTTTGGTGCCGAGCCGGTCCGGATGGAAATGGATCACCACCCGAGCATTCGCGTGGACGGACTCCATCGCCGCGCCGTAGGCCGCGAGGTTGGTACCGGCGCGGTCAAGGACCTCCGAGATGTATGAACGGCTCACACTTTGTTGCTGGCCGACCAAATCAACGATGTGAGTCAAGGCCGCGCGTTGCGCTTCGGAGAGCACCGGCATTTCTCGTGGATTGTCGTTCGAAGTTAACATGCGGCTACGTCCCTCGAGGAGCTGCGATCATGGAGCGTAAGAAAGCGTCCGCCCTTCCCCGGCACGGGCACATCGACAGGCGATCGTTCCTCGACGGCGCGGGGAGGTTCGCCGTGGGCGGGCTGACGGTCGGCGCCATCTTCGAGATGATGCGGCCCAACTATGCCCGGGCCCAGCAGGTGGCGAAGGACACCCACCCGGCCTCCGCCCGCGTTCTCGATCGGCTCAGAACCCGCTTCACGTTCCAGATTTCGGTCGACGTGGCCACCCTGGAGCAGGGTCGCGCGGTTGCCGGTGCGGCGCTGGCGGGCGGGATCAGCATCGTCGAAATGGGGACGCCGCTGCTCAAGAACGCAGGCGTCTCGAACGTGGTGCCGGCCTTCCGGCAGCAGTTTCCCGAGGCGCTCCTGCTGGCCGACATGAAGACCATGGATGGCGGTGCCTTCGAGGCGCGCGCCGTCTACGCGGGAGGCGGCAACATCATTGACTTCCTCGCGCTCGCCGGTGCGGATACGGCGAAGGCGATCTGCGCCGTGCGCGACGAGTTCAGGCGCGCCGGCCCCGAACTCTCGCGGCTCGTCTTCGCCGATATCCTCGTGCCGCACCAGGGCCCGGCCGCGCAGGCCGTCGAGGTCGCCCTCCGCATGCTCGAGGCCGGTGTGGACGCCGTCGGCGTTCACCTGCAGTCCGACGCGCGGCGCGCCGACCCCAGACTCATCGAGAGCGACTATCTCGGTGACATGGCCCGCGCCATCTTCGAGCGGGTCGGCAAGGCCGCCCCGGTGCAGGTGGTCGGCGGGCTCAGCATCGCACAGGCGAAGAGCCTTGCCCGGGCGGGGCTGCGCGCCTTCGTCATCAGCGGCAATCTCGGCCAGCCGGACACCCGCGCGCGCTACGACCTGCCACCAGCCCAGATCCAGCGGTACGTCGAGGGTTTCATCGCCGAAGTCTCGAGCGCCTAGCGGTATCACTGCTGGTCATAGCGGTCGATTGCGTTCCAGGCCGCCGTATCGCCCATGCCGGTCGCGTAGTCCTTTTCGTCCATCCTGAAGCGGTACGTCATTCCGTCAAACGACGACTCCCACTCTCCGTCAGGGAAGTTCTCGAAACTGATGGTTGTTCCCTTCAGATCGCTTCTGATCGCCAATCTCGTCCAGCACTACGACGTTGCGAACATGGCCATGTCCTCTCCTCGCGGATTCGGCCGCCTCGACCGAGGCAATCGAGGAACACCTCAGTGGACGACGACGATGCCATCGTCAATGGCGAAGGGTCAAGGGATGAGTGGGCCATCTCCGGTCGATTGCCCAGCCGACACCCCCGCCCTGTCGATACAATCGTCTGGCGGAACACTCGAGCGTATCTCACCAACCGCTACGCGGCTGACGGACGTCAGCGAACGAGCGGCCGCGAGTGAGCCACGCGATCGGCGCGAGCCGGCGCAGCGGCGAGCGAGAGCGCGTGTAGGGGAGTCCGAGGGGCGAAGCCCCTCGGATAAGACTCGACATGAAGGTGGACAAAGGCGCCCAGCTGGGGCACTACGAGATCGTGGCCGCGCTCGGCAAGGGCGGAATGGGCGAGGTGTATCTCGCCCAGGACACACGCCTCGACCGCCGCGTCGCGCTCAAGATTCTCCCAGCCGAGTTCGCCGTCGACAGCGACCGGCTGCATCGCTTTATTCGCGAGGCGAAATCCGCATCGGCGCTGAATCACCCGAACATCATCACCGTCTACGACATTGGCGAAGCGGCAGGCACCCCCTTCATCGCCTACGAGTTCATCGACGGCACGACGCTGAGCGAGCGTGTCCGAAACGCGTCCTTGAACATCGCGGTCGTCGCTGGAGATTGCGATCCAGATTGCATCGGCGTTGGTCGAGGCACATCACGCGGGCATCATTCACCGCGATCTCAAGCCGGACAACGTGATGATTCGGCCAACCGGCCTGGTCAAGCTGCTCGACTTCGGTATTGCCAGGTTGTCGAGGCCGGCCGAGCCGGCCACGATGCCGCCACAGGCATGCAGGCTCAGACGCAGCTTGGCTTGCTGATCGGCACGCCGCTGTTCATGTCACCGGAGCAGGCTCGCGGCACAGACGTCGATCACCAGACGGACATCTTCAGCTTCGGTGCGGTCCTGTACGCAAATGCTGTCGGGTGTGTCGCCGTTTGCGGCCGACACGGTCAGCGACGTCATCGTCGCCGTGCTGACACGAGAGCCGCCACCGTTGACGGATGTTCCGCCGAGACTCGCCGGCATCGTCAGCAAGGCGTTGCAGAAGGACAAGGCCCGCCGCTATCAGACGGCGACGGATCTGCAGCGCGACCTGACCGAAGTGAAGCACGAGCTGGACGCGCATGGCGTTCGTGGACACGCACCCGCGCGCGCCGACGGCGAAGGCGCACGCCAGCTTCGGCAGGTCGGCATCACGGCCATCGCCGGCTCGAAGTCGGACCGCAACAAGGTGCAATCCGTCGCCGTGCTGCCGTTCGTCAACATGAGTGCGAACGAGGACGACGAATATTTCTGTGACGGTCTGGCGGAAGAGCTGTTGAACGCGCTCTCCAAGATTGACGCGTTGAAGGTCGCCGCACGAACGTCGGCGTTTTCGTTCAAAGGCAAGAGCGCGACCGTCAGCGCGATCGCCACGACGTTGGGCGTCAACAACGTCGTCGAAGGCAGCATCCGACGATCGGGCAATCGGGTGCGCATCTCGGTGCAGTTGATCAACGCCGCGGACGGCTACCAACTGTGGTCCGAACGCTATGACCGCGAGATGCGCGACATCTTCGCGCTCCAGGACGACATCACCCTCGCCGTCGTCGAGGCGCTGAAAGTGACGCTGTTCGGCGATGAGAAGGCGGCGGTGCTGAGGCGTTACACGGAGGACGCCGAGGCCTACGAGCTGTTCCTGAAAGGCCGGTACCACTCGTACAAGTACACGGCTCAGGGCTGGAAGCGGGCGATCGAGTTCTTCGAGAAGGCGATCGAGAAACAGCCCGACTACGCGTTGGCCTACGCCGGGATTGCGGCGGCGCGCGGATGTCAGTGGTTCTTCGGCATTCTCCCCGCTGAACAGACGGTTCCGCAGAGCAAGGCCGCCAGCAGCCAGGCGTTGGCGATTGACGGCGGTCTGGCGGACGCGTATCTGTCGCTGGCCCTGATCACGTTCTTCTACGAGTGGGACTGGCAGCGGGCAGAGCAGGAGTTCAAGCAGTCCATCACCCTCAATCCGAACAACGCCGAGGCGCTGTCCTACTACGCGATGTTCCTCGCCTTTGCCGGACGCTTCGACGAGGCCATCAGGCTGAACAGGAAAGCGCTCACGCTGGATCCGCTCGCGCCGCTCATCAACATGAATGGCGGATGGACCTACTTTGCGGCGGGGATGTTGGCCGAGGCGTCAGCGCAAGCCGCGAAGATGATCGAGAGTGACCCTGACTTCTACGGCGCCTACTGGTTGCAGGGCGCCATCCATCTGAGCAGCGGCGAATTCGACAGCGCCGTCGAGCAGCTGAAGACCGCCGTGTCGCTCGGCGGCCACCACATCGTCGTCGCGGACCTGGCCTCGGCCTGCAGTCTCGCGGGAAGAGACGACGACGGCGGCCGAGATTCTGCATCGGTTACTCGAGGTGCGGCGGCAGCAGTACGTGCCGGCCATCTGTCTGGCGCGCGTCTACAGCCGCGTCGGGGACACCGCGAAGGCGATTGAATGGCTCGAAACGGCGTTCGCGGAGCGAAATGGCGAGATGGTGTTCCTCCAGGGAGAAATTGCCGGCGCCGCGGACGGCGATCCCCTGCGCCGCCTCGCCGACGAGCCGAGGGTCACGGCGTTGCTGCAGAAGATGAACCTGCCGTGAGTGGTCACGGCCATTCCACCGAGACGACACACAGGAGCAATATGGACAAGCCGTCTGAAGAGCGAGGGATTCGTGAGGCGATCGCACACTACGCCGACGGCATGCGAACTGGCGACATCGAGACGCTGAAGCGAGGCTTTCACGAGCAGGCGATCCTGTGCGGCTATCTCGGCGACGAGTTGATTGCCGCGCCGATTGCCGCTTTGTATGACTGGGTCGGCGCCAACCCCGCGCCTGCCGCAACTGGAGAACCGTTCGATTGTGAGGTGCTCGAGATCGAGGTGACGAACAGGGTCGCCGCCGCGACTGTGCGGGAAACCGATCACCACGGCACCGTGATCGATCATTTCCACCTGCTCAAGGTCAGCGAGCGATGGTGGATTGTCAGCAAGCTCTGGGACGCGGAGCCGTTCTCATGAAGACCAACAGAAGGCGCTTCATCCAAACTACAGCGGTGTCAACGGCAGCAGTTGCGGTCGGCTCCGGTGCCGACGTTTCGGGCGGTCAGGCGGCGAGCACGTTCTCCTTGAATCCGAAGCCTTTGAAACTCGGCCTGATGACGTACCAGGTCGGGCAAAGCTGGGATATCCCAACCCTCATCAAGAACTGCAAGGAGACGAAATTCGAGCACGTCCAGCTCCGCACCACGCACAAGCACGGCGTCGAGCTCGCGCTTTCCAAGCCCCAGCGCGCGGAGGTCAAACAGCGCTTTGCCGACGCCGGGCTCGCGATCAGCCTGGCGAGCGCCTATCAGTTTCACTCGCCGGATCAGACGGAGCTGCGGAGAAACATCGAAGGAACCAAGCAGTTCCTTCAGCTCGCGGCGGACGTCGGCGCGCTTGGCGTACGCGTATTTCCCAACGCCGTGCCCGATGAGGGCAATCCGGACCGAGAAAAGATTCTCGAGCAGATTGGCAAGTCGGTGTCCGAGGCCGCTACGGTGGGCCACAGCCTGGGCGTGCAGCTTCGGCTGGAAGAGCAGGGAACGGGACATCGAACATTCCTGTGATCAAGAAAATTCTTGATTATGCGGACAACCCGCATGTCTGGGTGATCTGGAACTGTTCGGCGACTGACACCGGCAAGGCGCCTGGCCTGCCGAAAGGCTTCGAAGGCATGAGCCTGGAGGCGCAGTTCAACCTCGTCCGAGGCCGGATCGGTAATGTCCATTTGCGCGAGCTGTACACCGACTACCCGTGGCGGGAGCTGTTCAGCCTGCTCAGCCGATCCGGATACTCGGGCTACTGCGACGTGGAGGTCTCACCGGAGAGCACGGAGCCGTTGAGGATGATGCACAATTTCCGGGCGCTCTTTCTGGCGCTGCAGAATGCACTTAGGGGACGCGCACGCGTGAGCTCGAGTGGACGCTGCGGCTGGCTGATGGTCCGAACGAACTGCCTGGAGCGAACGCGAAAGCGGGGAGCTGGCGAAGAGCGGCTCCTCTGCGAACCGCGCTCGGCGTGTGCTGAGAACGATCTGAAACGCTCCGGCTCCTGATGGCCTGTGCCGCGTGCAAACACCTCACCTCTGTCAGGCTAACGGACACATCGCCTCGCTTGGTGTCAGGCAGAATCGTGAACGCGTCGACGGCGACCGGGAGGGACCGTTCACGATTCACTGCCTGACCTGACTCGCGACCGCGTCGGCAGATCTTGTCTCTTTCCGCTCGGCGTCTGATGGCGAGGTCGGATCCACCGCGACGAGCTGGCTCGATCCGGTAGCCCTGTCTGGTTACCTTCAACCGAGGTCTCCGTAATGCGGCTCTTCCATGGGATTGCCCATGATGTCCGTTTTGTCCTCCGTGCTTCTCGGTGACCGGCCGCAGCTTCACCGGCGCCGTGGCCGGGAGCCTCGCGATTGGCATTGCCGCGACGACAATCGCGTTCGCGCTGGTGAACGGGGTCCTCTTCCGCCCCTCCCCGAGATTCGTGCGCAGGAGGAACTGGTTTGCATTAAGCTCGGGCCGCGGCAGCGTGCTGGAATGCGCTGCACCACGTGGGAGGACTACCAGGTGCTCCGGCAGGGCCTGACGGCGCTCGACGACCTTTCGGTGGCCACGATGCCAGGTTTGCGGTCGCGGCAGGGCCTGGCGAACCGCGGGTGACCGGCGGCTCGTCGTGTCCGGCAACTACTTCGATGTGCTTGGCGTCCAGCCCGACCCTCGGCCGCTTCTCGTCCCGGACGAAGACGCAGTTCCCTGAGGGCGCGCCCGGCTGTTGTCGTCAGCCACGCCTACTGGCAGCGGCATCTCTCCGGCGATCCGGCGGTGCTGAGCCACACCCTGGCCGTCAACGGCGACGACCTGCCCATCGTGGGGATTGCGCCGGAAGGGTTCGTCGGTGCGCAGACGCGCGCAGACGTGCAACTGTGGGTCACCTTCGCGCTGTCCGACTGGTGTTCCGCGATGCGAACGGCAGTCCGATCCAGGCGCGCAGCGCATCGCCGTTCTCCACACGCTCGTCGGGCGGCTGGAAGCCCTCCGCCACGATTCCAGCAGGCGCAAGCGCAAGGGGCCGGGCTCGCGCCGGGGCTGGCCAGCCTGCGAGACCGAGGCCTGAAGGAACTGTTCGTTCGCGTTGAGCCGCTTGCGGATCTGCCGATTCGTGCGCTACGCCGCGGGCGCCCGCGCTCATCGGCCTGCCGCTGATCGTGCTGGCGATTGCCTGCGTCAATGCCGCCAACCTGCTGCTGGCCCGCGCGACGCGTCGCAGGGACGACTGGGTGGTGCGCATGACCCTCGGCGCCAGTCGCTGGCGTCTCGTCCGTCAGATGCTCGTCGAAGAGTCTGCTGCTCGCGCTCGGAGGTAGCGCGTTGGGACTCTTGCTCACCGTGTGGACGAGGGGATTCGTTCAGAACCAGGTGCTGGGCGAGGTCGTGATCGACGCGAACGTGCTGCTGTTCGTCGTGGCTGCGGCTGTGGCGACGCTCTGCGTTGGGCTTGGCCGGCGCTCAGCGTGACGCGTGGCGGCAGTGAGCCGCGCGCCGCAGGCGGGAAGCGTGGTCCGTTCGGTTCCCGCACGCGTTCGGTCCTGGTCGCGCTGCAGGCGGCGCTGTGCCTGGCCCTGCTCGCCACTGGCGCGCAGTTCACCGCGAGGTGCGTGCGCTGTCGGACGACGGGCTCCCCGAGCCGGCGCAGTTCCTCAGCGTCTCGCTCGACTTGGACCCGTTGCGCTACGGTCCCTCTCAGGGGCTGAGGCGTTCTACACCCAGTTGCTGCACCGAGTTCAAGAACTCCCCGGCGTCGCGCCGCCGCGCTCCTGATAGGCCCGCTTCCTAGCGTTTGGGAGGCCTGGTCACGAACTGGGGTCCGCAGGTCGCGGTTCCCGGCGGGGCTGACGTCCCGTGGAAGACCGTGACGACATACACGCACGCGCTGGCCTCTTCGAAACGGTAGGACTGCCGGTGCTTCAGGGACGGAGCGTTCTCGGCTGAGGAGCATCGGCGGCCGCCGCGGACCGTGGTCGTGACGAGACCTTCGCGAAAGTGTGCTCGGCGGCGACGCTCTCGGACGTGTCGTGACGATCACCGAAAGCCGCGAGGGGGACATGGCGGTGGTCGTCGAGGCTATGGTCGTCGGCGTGGTGGCCGCGCTGCGCGGAAGGCCGAGTATCCGCTGCCGATGGTCTACTACCTGGCGCCGCTGAAGTGGCGAGCCGGCGCTGGATCTCTTTGTTCGGTTCGGAGGGGGCGCCGACGCGATCGCCGCCGCGGCCGCCCGATCGTGTCGGCCCAGGATGCGCGTGTCCCCGTGGCGCGATGACGACTGGCGATGAGCTGCGCCGCCGCCGCAACCTGGGCGACTACACCCAGGCGCACTCCGGTCTCGGCGTCGTCGCCCTCATCCTCGCGGCCGGCGGCCTCTACGGCGTGGCCTCGTATATGGTCACGCTGCGGCGGAAGGAGATGGGATCGGATAGCGCTCGGCGCCGAAGGGGGATCGTGCTGCGGCTGGTGATTCTGGTAGTCGATGGTGCCGGTGCTCGCCGGCTGCGTGCTCGGTGCGGCCGGTGCCGTGACCGTCGGGTCGCTCGTCCGTTCGCGGCTGGACAGGCGTGTCGCCCATGGATCCCGCGGCGTTCGGCGGTGCCGCCCTTCTGCTCATCGTGACGATGATCCTGGCGTCGCTGGCACCGGCACGCCGCGCGTCGCGCGTGGACCCGATCGAGGTCTTGCGAGCCGAGAGCGGCAGGTTGCCGGCTTCAACGCACCGTCAGAACCTCCGCTCGAAAATACGTGAGAAATGCGCAGCGACGCTACACACCAGTCCAACGGCTCGTCGCATGTGGCGTGCGGTGTGATGCACAATTTACGAGCGCTCTTTCTGGCGGCCGCAGAATGCCTGTAGGGCGCGGACTGGCATGCTCCTTGGGCACACGTCCTGCGTTGCCGTGCGGGTGCGTGTCGTCGTCTATTTGGGGATGTTCATGACCAGACTTCACGCCGTGGCGCTTGTGGTGTTCTGCGGAGCATTGGCCCACCTTCGCTCGATGGAAACCGTGCCGAGCTACGGCGCGCAAGCCGGTCCCGGTGCGCAGGAGACGAGCGATCGATCATGGTCGCCTGGCGTGCAGAAGGCGCCAGAGACATCCCCGCCTCTCTCGCCCGCGGACGAGATGAAGCATTTCTACCTGCCTCCCGGCTACCGGGTGGAGCTCGTGGCCTCCGAACCGCTCGTTCAGGATCCGATTGCGGTCGACTGGGATGCGGACGGCCGTCTTTGGGTGGTCGAGTATCCGGAATACGTGCGCAATCTCACGGACCCGGAACCGAACCTGGAGCCGCTGGGCCGGATCGCCGTGCTCGAAGACACCGACAACGACGGCAAGATGGACAAGCGCACCGTCTTTGCGGATGGGCTTGTGCAGGGGCGTTCCGTGAAGGCGCTCGACCACGGCATCCTCGTCCACGAACCGCCAGACATCTGGTTGATGAAAGACACCAACGGCGATCTGAGGATGGACACGAAGGAGAAGGTCGGCACCGACCATGGGCGCCGCGACGGCGGCGTCGAGGGGAACGCGAACACGCTGCGTTGGGGTCTCGACAACTACCTGCATTCCGCCGGATCGAGCGTGTCATCACAGCTGCGCTTGAAAGATGGGACGTGGGGGTCGCGCCCGACGTTGTCGCGCGGAGAATGGGGCGTCGGCCAGGACGACTTCGGCCGGATATTCCGCAACTCCAGCGAGTCGACACTCCAGGTGGATCTCGTGCCGACGCCGTACTTCGCGCGAAACCCGACGCAGATCCGCACCCGCGGCAGCTACGAGATCCTCACGAATGATGTGAACAACCTCAACGAGGTGTGGCCGGTGCGACCCAACCCCGGCACCAACCGTTCGTACCAGTACGGAATCCTGCGGCCGTCCGACGGCACGATCATTCAGGTGACGGCGGCGTGCGGCCCGGAGGTCTACAGCGGCGATCGGTTGCCGGCCGAGCTCTACGGCAACGTGTTCGTGGCCGAGCCGACGGCCAACTTCGTCCGGCGCATCGTGGTCACCGACGACGGCACGACGTTGCGCGCGCGTAGCGCGTACGACAAGGCCGAATTCCTGGGGTCGACGGACGAACGCTTCCGGCCGGTGGCGTTTTCCACGGCTCCGGACGGCACCCTGATGATCGTCGACTTCTATCGGGGCGTCATCCAGGATCGCGCGTCGACGACGGTGTACTTGAAGGACTACATTCAGAAACGGAATCTCGACAATCCCATGGGCGTCGGCATGGGGCGAATCTGGCGCATCATGCACACGACGACCGAGCGCGACACGACACGGCCGCAGCTGTCGCGCGCGACGCCGGCGCAGCTCGTGCAGGCGCTGTCGCATCCCAACGGCTGGTGGCGCGATACCGCCCAGCGCCTGCTCGTCGAACGCGGTTCCACGACCGTCACGACGCAGTTGACGGCGCTCGCGACCGGCAACGCGCTGCCGCGCGCGAAGGTGAAGGCGCTGTGGGTGCTCGACGGCAACGACAGCATTGACGTCGCGACGCTGACCACGGCGCTCGCCGATCCGTCGCGAGACGTGCGCATGAACGCGGTGCGTATCGCGGAACGGTGGCTGGGCGACGTCAACCACCCGATTCATGCCGCGGTCCTCAAGCTCATCGACGATCCCGACTGGAACGTGCGTCAGCAACTCGCCGCGTCGCTCGGCGCGATGGCGGCCGAGCCGAAGGCAACGGCTCTGGCGTCGCTTCTGCAGAAACACGCGAACGATCCGGTCGTGATGGACGCCGCGTTGAGCGGCATGCGCGGCACTGAAATGGCGGTGCTCGAGACACTGCTTCAGGCGAGCGCGTCGCAATCGTCAACCGCCGAAACCGCGATCACGATGATCGCCGCGACTCTTCTGCGCTCCGGATCGGACGCGAACGTGCAAGCGACGCTCGCCATGGTGGCGGACGCGAATCGGCCGGCGTGGCAGCGCGCTGCCGTGCTGCTGGGCGCTGAGGTCGCGCTCGTCCCGAACACCCCGATGCCGGGGAACGCGCGCCGGGGGGCGGCGCCCTCGATTACGGCCAGCGCGGTGAACACCGCCGGGGCGCCCTGTCCGACATGTCCGGGCGGACGCGCGGGCCCGGGCGGCGCGTACGCGTTTCGTGAGAGCGGCCCCTGGGCAGGCGGCGGGCGCGCGTGGCGGCGCTGGTGGTGGACGAGGCGGCGCGGGCGGCGGACGGAGGCTTGTCGTGAGCCGCGAGCCGGCCTCGTTTACGGCGTTCGCTTCGGCGCCAGGCGATCTGCAGACCCGCGCCACCAACGTGCTCGCCAGAATCGACTGGCCGGGCAAGCCGGGCGCGGCCAGTCCCGTCACGCCGCTGACCGCGGCCGAGCAGCAAAGCTTCGACGCCGGGCGTGAAGTCTACCGCAACGTCTGCCAGTCGTGTCATCAGCCCGATGGGCGGGGGCTCGAACGCGTCGCGCCGCCGCTCGTCGGATCGGTGCTGGCACTCGCGCCGGCGGAGATCGCGTCGCGGATCTTGCTCAACGGCAAGGAAGGGCCCGTCGGCCTGATGCCGCCGATTGGGTCGACCCTGAATGACGATCAGATCGCGTCGGTCCTCACCTACGTCCGGCGCGAGTGGGGACAGACCGGCGACCCGGTCGACCCGGCGACGGTTCGGACGACCCGCGCGCAGACGGCGAGCCGCACGCGGCCGTGGACGCACGACGAGTTGCTCGCGATGCTTCCGGCAGGACGTGGCGGACGCTAGGTTCGGTTCGTGCCGGCAATTCACTGGCCCGCCAGGATCAAATCGAGCCGGCGGTTGCGCTCCTCAAAGGGAATATCGCCGTTACTCTCGATCGTCATCCAGCCGTTGTAGTTCACGGCCTCGAGCGCCTGCCGCAACACCGGCCACCGAACGCTGCCCTCGCGAATGTTCACCGACGTGCCGCGGCCGTCGGGATCGGCGGGATTGAGCAGGTAGTCTTTCACGTGAATCTTCGCAATGAGATCGTTGAGCGTGAGAATCCACTTTTCAGGCGGGGCGAAGCGCACGTGATTGCCGATGTCGTAGTACGCCTTGACCCACGGACTCTGGAACGATCGGACGAAATGCCGGAAGATCTCCGGCGTGACCCACAGGTTGTTGCTGACGTTCTCGAGCGCGATGACGACCTTCGTCTTCTCCGCCAGCGGAATCAGCCGCTTGACCCACTCGACTGACGTATCGGTCGCGTGGTTGTGCGCCTTGATGTAATCGGCGTACGGCGTGTTGTCACCGTAGACCACTCTGGTCAGGTGGCCGTTGGTGGGGTTGAACTCGATCTGGAACTCCCACGCGCGCGGCATGGCCAGCGCAGGGCCCTCGGCCGGAGTTCCCGCGCGCCCGCCGCGGCTGCCAATCCGGCACGGCACCAGCAGGACGGAGTCCGCGCCGAACGCCTCGGCTGTGCGCAGCGCCGCCTGGCTCTCGGCGAACGTTCGTTCGACCTCGCTCTTGTCGGGACTGTTGAACTCGGCCCAGCCGTAGAGAACAGAGTGGACGCGCATCCCGATCTTGTCGGCCACCACCCGCATCTTCGCAGCCTCGTCCACCGGAATGACGCGGCCCTCTACGCCCTCGAAGCCGGCGTCCTTCATCCGCTTGAGGTCGTCTTCGGTCGGCCGGGCGATGAGCGCCTTGTGCGGTTTGGTTTTGAAGCTGAGCGAGGACACCGGCGCGGATCCACCGCCTCTGCCGGCCGCGGGCGTCTGTGCGCCCATCGAGGCAGCGCCGAGGCCCAGACCGGCGGCGATCCCTGCTGAAGCCGTCATGAATTCGCGCCGATTGATCGATTGCGCCATGATCCTCTCCAGGCTATTCGGACTCGCGTACGCCGCATTCTAATAGAGAAGGTCCGAGGGTCACCCGATCATCATTCCCCTGATCACGATCAAGGTCAGGAATACCGCGCCGGACGCGGCGGCGATGAGAAAACCTATCTGGATGTTGGTTTTCCGCGCGACGACGCCGATGATCATCGGAACCACCGTCCAGCCGACGGACGCGAAGAAGAAGAAGAATCCCACGGCGCGGCCCATGGTGTCGGGCTGCACGCTCAGCAGGACGACGGCCATCATCGTGGGGAACACGGGTCCGCAGGCCAGTCCGGCGAGGAGGATCGTCGCGGAGGTCGCCGCACGGCCCCTCACAAACGCCAGCGCGAGCATCAGCACCACGCAGGCGACGCCTAACGTCACGAGCAGCGCCTGCTCGTTGGTCCCGCCAAGAATCCGCGTCAGGACGCCAGTGGCTCCGAGGATGGACGCAATCAAGCGGCTGCCGGTGAAACCAAGCCAGAAGCCGGAGAGCGTCAGCGCGGCAAATTGCTTCGCGCGTGCGTCGGGAACATCCGATGGAGTTTGTCGAAGGACGAGCGTGGTGGCCCAGCCGGCCGTGGACGTTTCCAGTGGCACGAAGAACAGGAAGGCGAATCCAAGCACCCAGAAGACCGGGCTCGAGAGGAGAGCCGCGGATCCGCTTGTCGGCGCCGTCTGCTCGATCGGGGCGGCCGCGGCCAGAACCTGCGGCGCCACCGGTGGAGGGTGCATCTCGGCGAAGACGCCGAACACCACAGGCGTCGTGGCGAGCATCGCCAGCAGCAGGAGCCCTTTCGCGTACCCGAGCCGTCGCAGGATCAGCGCCAGCACCATCGGCGTGACGAACGCGCCAAACCCGAAGGCGAAGTCGAAGAAATTCGTCGCCCACACGAGTTGTTCGCGCGGGCGGTCGGCAGGAACCGCCACCCGCATCAGGACGTTGCTCACGTTCACCTGCGCCGCCCATCCGATTCCCAACAGGACCACGGCCACCAGCGCGCCACGGTAGGTCCGCGTGCGGGCGAGCATCAGGATGGAGACCGCAACAGCGGCGGAGCCTGCGAGCCAGACGCCCTTGCGGCCGACCGCGTCCGTCAGGAATCCGCACAGCAGGATGGTCGGGCCGAACATCGTTCCGAAGCCGCCGACGAGACGGCCGACCTTGCCTTCGTCGATCTGCAGTCGATCGACCAGCGAGAGCTTCAACCCGCCGACCAGCGCATACGCCAGACCCATGATGGGCAGGCTTGCGGTGAGGAAGATCTGGAGGTAGGTGGGATGGGAAAAGTCCATGTGCAGCAGGCGTTGTCGGGCGCGCCAGGAGCGGCGGCAGGACTCATTCTGACCGAAGTGCGCTCCATTCGAGTGGCTCGGGGTTCCTAGCGTCGGTCGGGACCGATGGCACGACGGCGCCCGTCACAATCTGGATGAACTGGATGGCCGCCATCGGCAAGTAGCGCGAACGTCTAGTGGACTGTCCTGGTGATTCGTGGAGTATCAAATCCCAACTTCCAAGCTCCAAGCTCCAACGCACTCCCAACACCCAAATCCCAAAACCTACGCTGCCATTGGAGCTTGGGCGTTGGGAGTGCCTTGGGATTTGGAGCTTGGAGCTTGGGAATTGACACTCTAGTAATGACCAGAACAGTCCACTAGAACGGATTCGACAGCGCGCGTCGGATCCGCTCGCCGTAGGTCCGGCCCGACTGGAGGCGCTGCCCCGACGTGAGCTCGATCACGTACTGGCCGTGGGCGATCGACCACAGCTCGGCGACCCGCTGCACGTTCACGATGTGCGACCGGTGGATCCGCAGAAACCGATCGGGATCCAGTACGGCCTCGATCGTGTTCATCGGCACGTGCAGCAGATGCGTCGCCTGGCCGGCGTGCAGCCGGACGTAGTTCTGGAGCGCTTCGATCCGGTCGACGTCCTCCACCGGCACGAAGAGCGTGCGCTCCCCGGACCGTACGGCGAAGCGCGCAATCTGGCGCGGCGGGTTGGCCATCGCGTCGAGCATGGCCAGGACCTGTCGTGTGCCCTCCTCGTGTGGCGCCTCCCGCAGCCGGCTGGCCGCGCGCTTGAACGCCACCGAGAAGCGCTCCTCGCTGACCGGCTTCAACAGGTAGTCGACCGCGGCAATCTCGAACGCGCGAATCGCATACTGGTCGTGTGCCGTCACGAAGATCACGGCCGGCATGCGATTCGCGCCAATCGCCTCCACGACGGCGAACCCGTCGACACGCGGCATCTGGACGTCGAGCAGCACCAGGTCGGGGCGCTGATCCCGGATCAGGGCAATCGCCTCGCGGCCATTCCGCGCCTCGGTGACCGACTCGACCTGTGGCTGTCGCCCGAGCAGCAGCTTCAGCCCCTCACGGGCCAGCGGCTCGTCGTCCACGACGAGAACCTTCAACCGCATCGCACGTCCTCTGATGGCGTCACCCGCAGCGGCAGACGGACACTGACGCGGACGCCTCGCGGAGTAGCGGACTCCACGAGCAGGCTGGCGTCACCGGCATAGAGGCGTGCCAGCCGATTCCTGGTGTTCGTCAGGCCGATGCCGCTCTCTCCCCCTCGGGCCGGCGGCAGCCCGGGCCCATCGTCCGAGACGACGAGCGAGAGCGTGCCGTCGCTGGCAGTGGCCTTCACATCGATCGTCACCGCCTCCTCGCTCTGGCCGAGACCGTGGCGCACCGCGTTCTCGACGATCGGCTGCAGCACCATGTGGGGGACGCGGGCGTCCGAGAGATCGGGATCCGCGGCAATCCGCACGCGAAGCCGATCCTCGAACCGAACCTGCTCGATCGACAGATATAAGCGCAGGAATTCCAGCTCGCGCCAGAGCGGCACCTCCTGCGCCTCGACGTCGTCGAGCGTGAGCCGGAGCAGATCGCCGAGCCCGGCGACCATGGCTTCGGCCTGCGCGGTCCGCTGCTGCTGGATCAGCACCATGATGGCGCCGAGCGTGTTGAAGAGAAAGTGCGGCTGCAGCTGCATCTTGAGCGTGCTCAGCTGCGCGGCGGTCAGCTGCCGTGCCAGGTCGGCGGAATGCGCCGTGAGCTCGAGCGCCTCCCGCTCGCGCAGCCGTGCTCTCTCGTGCGATCGGTAGATCGCCTGGATCGCCACGACCGCCCAGTACCGGATCACACCGCCTTGAACGCCGAACGACAGGAACACCCGCACCCCCTCGACGATCGAAGCCGGCGGAGTTTGAGCGGGAAAGACGCCGAGTGCCATCAAGAGAGGCGCTTCGATGGCGGATGCGGCGAGGGAGAAGACGATGCTGAACAGGAAGTGGGGGAGCGCGGTGGCCAGGCGCTGTTCGATCGGCAAGCGGCGACCCAGCCACAGGACCGCCGGCGTGAGCGCCGCGCAGACGTACATGCCCGCCATCCATCCAACCAGCACGTAGGTCCACGGCACCGGCTCGCCGCGATACAGGCGGGGCACCGTTTCCTGCGTGATGTAGAGCAGCCCGGCGACCGTCCAGGCGAGCCAGAGTCCCGCGATCCACCGAATCCGCTGACGCACCCGGGGCGAGAGCACGCGGTCATTGTGCCGTGGGTTGGCTGAACCGGCGCCACGTTTTGACGAAGCGGCCCGGCGCGGTGACCAACTGGCGCGGACCTAGTCGCTCGCTCGGAGCGAGCCAGCGGACCAGCGGAAGCGGACCAGCCGGACCAGCGGCCGCGCGCCGTTCGTGACGCGTGCGGTCCGGTTCAGCAGGCCGGCGGGACCGTCCGTCAAAAAGCACTGTCGGAGGCCTTCCGGCCTGGCGACGATTGCCGTGCGCGATTCACATCGTTTCGAGAGGAGACAGACGATGAAGCATCGGATCTTGGGGATTGCGAGCGCGCTCGTGCTCGCCGGCGCCCTGACCGGGACGGCCACGACGCAGATGAAGACGCCGGACGTTGCCACGACGGCTCAGGCCCCAGGCATCGTGCCGGCCGGGTTTGGCGAGGCCGTCGATCGTGACGTTGTCAAGGTACGTGCGGCGACGAACCGGTTCACGTCAACCGACGCCGCGACCGCGGCCGGCTACAAGCAGGTCACCGAGTGCGTGGAGCATCAGCCGGACGGCGCGATGGGCTATCACTTCCAGAACAACGCGCTGCTCGACACGACGCTCGACGTCGAGCATCCGGAGGTCCTCGTGTACGAGCGCAAGCCGGATGGCACGTTCAAGCTGAATGGGGTCGAGTTCCTCGTGCCGATTGCCGCCTGGAAGGCCACTGAGGCGCCGCGCATCATGGGGCAGCCGCTGAAGCGCGCCGACAGCCTGGGCATCTGGTACCTGCACGTGTGGACATGGGAGCCCAGCCCGAGCGGGCTCTTCGCCGACTGGAATCCTCGCGTGAAGTGCGGAGCTGGCAATGCGGCCAAACATCACTGAGCCGCTCGCGACGACGGCGTGCCTGATCGCGTGTCTCGCGGCGATCGCGATCGCGACGGCAGCCGGGACGTCGCCTGTTCCGTATCCCGATGGATTCCGATCGTGGATGGTCGTCAAGTCTCTGGTCGTCGGCGCGGCCCACCAATCGTTTCCCAACCGCGGCGGACTCCATCACTACTACGCGAACGACAAGGCCGTCGCCGGATATCGCACGGGGACGTTCTCCGACGGCGCAATCGTGGTCGACGAAGCCGTGTTCACGAAAGAGGGCGAGGGGACGGCGGCGGGGCTGCTGCTCGAGGGCGAGCGCCGGTTCCTCGACGTCATGGTCAAGGACGCGGAGCGCTACAAGAGCACGGGCGGATGGGGCTACGAGCACTTCGACCGGGACGACCAGACCGGTCGCCTCACGGATGCCGAGCGGGGGACGTGCGCCGCCTGTCACGCGAAGGCGCCGGCGGATCACGTCTTCAGTCACATCAGACCGTGAGGCTAGCTTAGCTCCCCTCGATGCACGCCTGTGCGTTGGACCGTTGGGTATGACGCCAGATTGGATTACGAATCCGGCCCTCGGGATGGGGGCCGGTCCGATCCGTCGGAGACGCGCAGCAGCCGGGGTCCTTCCTGGGGGTACGCGTCTTGCTGACCTGCACGCCGCCAGGCCTGGATCAGGAGCACCGTTCATGAAACCGTGGGGTCTCGTGTGCACGCTGGTCGCGCTTGCGTCTTCTTTCGCCACAGACGCATCCGCTCAGACCGCCCGCCAACCCGCCCCTTCGCGACTGGAGGTCGGCGCGCAGGCCGGTCTCTTCAATCACAGCAGCTTCGACAAAACGACCGCCGGCATCGGCGGCCGCCTGTCGTTCGACGTCACGCGATGGCTGACCGCCGAAAGCGAAGCGACGTTCTTCCCCGACGACGACATCTTTCCGCAGTCGCCCGGGTCGACGCCCGGCCTTCGGATCCGGTATCCGCGCAAGCGAACGGAGGCCTTCTTCGGCATGAAGGCGGGCGTGCGGAACGACAGCGTCGGCCTCTTCGCAAAGGCGCGTCCGGGGTTCACGCACGTCAGCGGGAACGGCGTCGAGTGCGTGGGAGACGTGTGCGCGCTCGCGCTGCTGATTCGCCCGGCGTACGGCACAGAGTTCGCGCTCGATCTGGGAGGCGTCATCGAGTTCTACCTCTCGCGCCGCATCGTCGCGCGCTTCGACCTGGGCGACACGATGATCTGGCATGACAGCGTCGCGCCGCCCTGCTGGATCGAGAGCTGCACGAGCCACAATCTCTCATCGAAGATGGGTGTCGGCTTCCGCTTCTGAGCCAGGGCTGGCGACTCGGGACGCGCGACCGCCGCGATGGGCTATCACTTCTTCCAACCGGACCAGACCTCCAGCAGGCCACCCTTCCGCCGCCCGGCTGTCCCCTTGGCGACTTCACTTCGTGCGGACCGGGCCCAGGTATCGGTCCAGCCAATCCAGCGCCTCTTTGATCAGCTCGGGCATCTGGTCCGGGTTCGGAAAGTGCCCGGAGTTTTCGAACACGACATGGCGCTTGTCCTTCGGCGGCGCGCCCATCAGACGAAACATCGGCTCTTGAGAGCCGACCAGCGGGAGCGCAAAATCGTGCCGGCCATTCAGCATCAGGACCGGCATCTTCGCCCGGGGAGCAAAGTTTATCGGGTCTGCCTCGGGCGGCAAGCTCTGTGCGGGAAGACCTCCGGACACCAGGATGCTCGCCTTGAACCGCGGCTCCAGCGCCGTGAGAATCGGACCGTTAACCGCGCCAGAGCTGAGCCCGTAGAACGCCAACCTGTCCCGATCGATGTCCGGCCGGGTTTCCAGGTAGTCGATGCTGCGACCCAAATCCCTGGACTGCTGGACGGTCTGGTCTCGCCGAGCGCTCGGCCCCGCCAGCGGCAACCCTCCTCCGCGTTCGTACGAACCCTTGTAAATCGGGTACAACACGGCATGGCCGCTGCGGAGGAGGAACTCCACGAACTGCGTCGACAGGTTCTCGCTCGAGCGGGAGCGAAAGGCGTATCCGCCGGGGTAATGCACCACCGTCTGATAGGGTGGGACGGCATTCCTGGGCAGAAACAGGTGGGCCGTCACGCGCTCGTTGCCGTACGCTGCCTGGAAGCTGATCTTCTCCGTCCGCCAATGCTCGGGGGTGTCGTCCGCCGATTCGATCACGGCGTTCAGGGATGTGCGGTCATAAGAATAGATGTTCTGGTAGAGCCGGAAGGTCTCATCGCTGGCCGGCTCTTCCCTGCTGTAGTCGCGACTCAACGCCCCGACCGCAGCGGTGAGTTGATCGGAACGGGGACGGGGATACTTGGCGCAGCGGAAGCCGTAGGTGGCCAACCGTCGGAAGGGCGTTTGCGCATCCGGCTCGGTGAACATGTAGGTGGGCTCGCCCCAGCCCCCGCCCAGGATGTAGCGGCGATCGGCAGCCTGGTTCCAGCACCATTCCTTCACGTTGCCAGCCATGTCGTAAGCGCCCCACGGGCTGAGGCCCTGGTGACTGCCAACACGGGCGGGGCCGGCTCCGAAGTTGCTGAGGCGATAGATGTCGGAGAAGATGCCCACGTCGGCGGCCTTGCGCCAGTGATAGACCGTGGGCAAGCTCTTGCCTTTGAACGTGGCGTAGGCGTCGGCTTCGAACCAACTGACGCCGCCCACCGGAAAATCAGCTTGCCCGTCGCTGTAGGTACCCAGCGCCCACGTGGAGGCTCCCGGTCGGCCGGTGGTGTCGCGAAACTCCTCCACGGCTCGCTCCCAGGACAGTTCCCGGCCGTCCTTGACGAAGGGATGCCTCCAGGTCCTCGCGCTTGCGGTACCCGCCAGCGTCGACGAATTCCTTGAACTCTCGGTTGGTGACCTCGTACTTGTCGAGCCAGTAGTCCTCCATCTCGACGGCAGGAGCGGGGCCGTAACGGTACGGTCCACCGGGCACTCGAACCATGCCGGGCGGGGTGGAGCCTTGCGGGTCGAGCTGGAACTGGATCGCGGAAGTGGTCCAAGTCGAGAAGGCTGCTTCCACGGTATCGAACCCCTCTTTCGAGATGCGCCAATGGAGATAGGCATTCGGGACCCGTATTCCTGCGATTGGAGAAGACCCCAAGGACTCCCAGGTGGAGTCATCGGCTGCTGAGTAGTCTCTCCAATCGACGGCTGCGCCGGGAGGAGTCGTTCGAATGGTGATGGGCGCGGTCACATCGCGCCACAACTGCTGAAGCCCGCGATCCTCGGGGAGAACGCGTTGAGCCTCGCGGGCCAGGCGAAAGGCCTGCACGCTGGGTCCGGCCCGCAACAGCCGGGCGATTTCAGGAAGCGCCACGTTGCGGGCCCAGCGAGCGCGATAACTCCGAACACCGAACCACGCCCCTGCGGCAATCGCGACGACGAGGACCAGCAACAGCGGTACGGCGACGCGCGGCCGTAACAGGGCTTGGAAGCCCGTGAAGCGGCCCAGAAGCTCTGCCTCACATCCCACCAGTTCGTCGTGCAAGTCTGCCGCGGAGGCATATCGCGCATCCCGGCTCTTTTCGAGACAGCGGTTCAGGATTGCCTCGAGTCTGCGCGGCACTTCGTGGCGCACCTTGCGGGCTCCCACCGGCGTCTGATGCAGGATCGCCGACATCGTCGAGATGGCGGAGTCGCCCTCGAACGCTCTCTGTCCGGTCAGCAGCTCATAGAGCACGGCACCGAAGCTGAAGATGTCGGAGCGCGCGTCCAGCGGCTTGCCTTCCACCTGCTCGGGCGACATGTACGGGACTGTCCCGACCGGCACGCCGTGCCGGGTGAGGCTCGCCTCGTCCGATGGCGCGCTCACAGTCGCCGCTTCGGGGGCGGCCGGGGCGGCCAGGTGCTTCGCCAAGCCGAAGTCGAGGACCTTTACCTGTCCTTCCGGCGTCACCATGACGTTCGCCGGCTTCAGGTCGCGGTGGATGACGCCGCTCTGGTGCGAGGCGCGCAGCGCATCGACGATCTGGATGGCGTACTCGAGCGCCTTCGCGACGGGATAGGTTGAAGCGAGCCGCGTCCCATCGACGTACTCCATCACCAGGAAGTCGACATCCCCTTCGCGGCCGACGTCGTGCAGGGCGCAGATGTGCCGGTGATTCAGCCCCGCGATGGCCTTGGCCTCGCGCGCAAACCGCGCCCGGCGTTCCGGGTCGGCGCTGAGGTGCGCGGGGAGCACCTTGATGGCGACACTACGCTCGAGGCGCGTGTCCTTCGCCTTGTAGACCTCGCCCATCCCACCGGCCCCGACGGCAGCCTGGATCTCATACGGTCCGAGCCGCATGCCGGGCGACAGGGTCACGGCAGCACCTCGCGACGGAGCAGGGTTGAGCGATGCCCCCGGTGGTGCACGCGGAGATGCCGGGCGACGACCGTAGGAGCGACCACGACACCCTCCAGAGCCTGGACGAATCAGCGGCGAAGAAGGACGATGACGATAAGTGACTGCAGACGATAAGAGATATTAGGGCCGTTTCAAGTTAGTCCAACGGCAACATCGAGCGGTTGTGCCCTTTAGGGTCCTGAGAAGGAAGACATTCGTGCGGTTGGCACGGCGGCCGACGACCGCATCAACAGCGCGAGACGCCACAGGTACGCCGAACGCTTGGCATAACCTGCGGCCGCGAAGCGGCCGTCAGGTTCATGCGCAAGTTGGGCGCCGTGACCTCCAGAAAGAGAGGGACATCGTCGAGCCAGGGCATTGTTCCAGGCGGACGCCACAACGTAGAGATGCCCCTCACCGGGTCTGACAACGGTCAGCGCGAACGCCGGCCTGGCGATCAACACGCGCGCCGCGAACTTGAGGTCCTGGGCAATCACTTCCATCGCATCTCCACGCTTGCGGCGTCACCCCGCGTGGCTTGGACGATGGGAAGGCGGAAAGCGTTTATGGGATCGCGTAGTGATCTTCCGCCTGAAGGCGGAAGCTACCCGCCTTCGCGCTTTGCGCTTCGGCGAGGCCGGCTGAGAGCTGATAGCTGACAGCTACTTCGCAGCTACAACCGTCTTCACTTCTTCCGCCCGCCGCGACTGGAACGGCAGGCTGCGCACGACTTCCTGGACCAGCGTCTGGAACCCATAGCCCGAGGCGGCCACTTTCCTGGCGATGCCGTTCACGGTCGGTCGGTCGTAGCGCTGGAGGCCGCGGCCGAGGCTGTAGATCAGGAGCTTCTCGGTCAGCGTCCGCGTGAGCTCGGGCACGCGTTCGCCGAGGATCTGGCGCATCTCGGCGGGGTTCGAGAACTTCTTTCCGCCGGGCAGCACGCCGCTCGAATCCACCGGGAAGCCGCCGTCCATCGTCCGCCATTTCCCGATGGCGTCGTAGTTCTCGAGCGCGAAGCCGAGCGGATCCATGCGCGCGTGGCACGAGGCGCAGATCGCGTTGGTGCGATGGGTTCTCCATCTGCTTGCGCAGCGACGCCGTGGTGCCGACCGCCTGTTCATCGAGCGCGGGGACGTCGGCGGGCGGCGGGGGCGGCGGCGTGCCGAGAATGTTCTGCAGGATGTACTTGCCGCGGATCACGACCGAGGTCCGCGTCGGGTAGCTGGACACCGCGAGCACGCTGCCGTGCGTCAACACGCCGCCGCGCTCGGCGGTCGTGAGATCGACACGCCTGAATTCGGGGCCGGTGACGCCGTCGATGCCGTAGTGCTTCGCCAGCAGCTCGTTGAGGAACGTATACCGCGCGTCGATGAAGTCGCCGACCGGCCGGTTGTCGCGGAGAATCGAGTCGAAGAACATCCGCGTCTCGGTCTTCATCGCGTCGCGCAGCTCGGGCGTCCAGGCGGGGAACTTCTGCGGATCCGGCTTGATGGTGTCGAGGTTCCGGATCTCCAGCCACTGCCCGGCAAAGTTCTCGGCCATCGCGGACGACTTCGGATCGGCCAGCATCCGCTCGACCTGCGCGTCGAGCACCTGCCGGACGCTCAAGCGGCGGCGCTCGGCGAGCGACAGCAGCTCGTCGTCCGGCATCGAGTTCCAGAGGAAATAACTCAGCCTCGACGCCAGCTCCACGTCCGAGATCCGGTGCATCCGGCCGGGATCGTTCGGGTAGAGATCGCGCTCGATGTGGAACAGGAAGTGGGGCGACACGAGCATGGCCTGGATCGCCAGGCCAATCCCCTGCTCGACGGACTGGCCGTCGGCCACGGCCATGTCGACGAACTTCTTCAGCGCCGCGACTTCCGTTCCGGTGACCGGCCTGCGGTAGGCGCGGCGTGCCAGCGTGGCCAGGATTCGATCGACACAGCGCGGACCGGTCGCCGGATCGCACACGAGGATTTTCTTGCGGCTCGGCTTCTCACCCGCGGAGGCGAACGGCCCGATCACGGTCACGGCGCCAATCCACTTGTTGACGGTGTCCTTGTAGATCTCGTCCTGGGCCAGCGTCTTCACGAACGGGTCGTCGATGAACCCGAGACGCAGCGTGTGATCGCCTTCGGTGACGGGAACGCGAATGCGCTCTTCGGAGAGCGGGTTGAAATAGACGAGCCCCGACGGCTTGGTCTCGACCCGGGTGGTCTGCACCAGCTTCCCGTCGATCCAGAGGCCGAGCGTGACCGGCGCGGCATCCTTCGCGCGCTGTCCCGGCAGGCCGATCTTCAGTTCGTACTCGGCATCGAAGTCGAAGCGATGCGTCGCCTCGACGTTGCTCGGGTCGATGCGCCGGAGGTTCTTGAAGCGCAGGCTGTACTCGACTTCGATCGGCTTGGGCAGCGACCCGGTGGCGATCGCCCGTTCGGCGATCCGCCCGGCCGCGGCGAGGTATTTCTCCATCAGCACCGGCGACACGGTCAGCACGTCGGCGATGTTGTCGAAGCCTTCGCCGGAGTCGTCTGTTGGAAAGTTCCGGTCGGCGCGGAAATCCACCGCGAGCAGATCGCGGATCGTGTTGGTGTACTCGGCGCGGTTCAAGCGTCTCGCGGTGACCCGGCCCGGATCCGGTTTCATGGCCGCGTCGGCGCGCTCGAACTCCTTCTCCAACAGCTTCACCAGCGTGTGGATCTGCTCATCCGACGGCTGGATGACCGCATCGTCGGGCGGCATCTCGCGGCTCTTGAGCTTTGCCAGGATCGATTCCCATCGATCCCGGTCGCTGGCGAGCGTCTCCACGGAGCGATACACGTTCACGTCGAAGCCGCCGGAGAGATCGGTCGGGTTGTGGCACTCGCTGCAGGTGTCGTCGAAGAGTTCTTTGGTTGCGCGCGGTGAACGCGGCGGGGGTCGGCGGCCTGGCGACCGTTCGCGGCGCGGCGGTTGGCACGGCCGCCGGAGCCGGTGCCCTGCGCGGAGCGGGAGCGGCCGCCGCGGACGGCTTGCTCGCGGCTGGCGCTGACTGCTGCCCCGACGACTTCACGTTCACCGCCACGACCAGGGCGGCGGACGCCATCACGACCGCCAAATCGTACCTTTTCATATCGCCCCACCCCGCCCGCGGCCCGGCCTTGGCGCCGGCGGGGCCGACACCATGGCGGTGTACAGACTCACGATCCGATCTTTCTGCGCGGGATCCACGATCAGGTACCGATGCTTGCCATCGGTGCCCGGCGCGAACCGCGTGCTTCCGTCGTCCAGCACGCTGATCGTCCCCGGATCGGACAACTTGAAGTAGTCCTCGTCCGGGTGCACCGCGTACAGCACCGCCGCCAGCGCGGATGCCGGCGCGTCATACGGCATCGGCTTGAACGCCCGGTACGCATCGACCAGCGGATGCACCGGCGCCCATGTGAAGTCCTTCTCGATGCTCGCGCCCGGGTACGGCAGCGCGGCTCCGACCTCGCTTCCAACCGCGACGATCGGTGTGGGCCACTCGGCAAACAGCTTCCGCGCCGCTGCCACGTCGGCCTTGACGCTGGCCTCCGGCTGTCCGGCCGGGAACGCGCCCGCAGCAACCACCAGCACCTTGCACTTCGCCGTGATCTGCGGTCCCGATCGATACAACCCGAGAATCCTCACGAGCCCTGTCGCCGGCCCGGCAAGGACGATGGCGGCGTTGCCGTCGTGCTGGGCGAGCAGCAGATTGCGAATCAGGATGCCGCTTTCGGCGGTGTTGACGAGGCCGGCGATCGTGCTGGTGTAGAGCGGTGTGCCCTCGGCCGACGCTTTCGTGAGCAGCGGGCCGAGAGCAGCTCCGTCGTCGGATCCGGCACTGCCCTCCGGCATGCCGATCATGCCTTCGGTGATCGCGCCCACGCCGCCGCCAGGCCCCCCGACCGGCCGAGGCCGGTAGAAGCTCGAAACCACGTCCGCGAGCTTCGCGGACGTGAGGCTGGGCCGCGAGACACTGAGTGAAATCCGCCGGGCCTCGGTTTTAGCCGTGAAGCCATTCAGCATGGCGACGGCCATCATGGCGTCGAGCCGGTTGCCGAAATCGCCGTCGAGGGCGACTCCGACAGGAGGACGGACGGGACCACGACCGGGCGCCTGCATGTCAACTTCCAACGGCCAGTTTCCCGTTGCGCCGTTATACCAAGCTTGCCGGATCGAGATGACCAGATGCGTCGCCGAAGTTCTCCATCGGCACGCCCATGCGATCCATCAGCGTGAGATGGAAGTTCGACATCGGCGTTTCCTTCCGGTAGACCACGCGCCGGCCCGGCTTGAAATGGTCGCCGCCGCGGCCGATGAGCAGCGTGGGCAGATCCTCGTGCAGGTGCCGGTTGCCGTCGGACAGGCCGGCGCCGTAGACGATCATGCAGTTGTCGAGCAGGCTGCAGTCGCCTTCCTTGATCGACTTCAGGTTGCCCAGCCATCCGGCCACCTGCTTCGTGTGGTACTCGTTGATCTGGATGACCTTGTCGATCAGCTCCTGCTTGCCCTGGTGGTGCGTGCACGGATGGTGGCCATCGGCGATGCCGATCTCGCGATACGCGCGGCTCGTGCCCTCGCGTGTCATCAGGAAGGTCGAGACACGGGTCAGATCCGCCTGGAACGCGATCGTGAGCATGTCGCTCATCAGCTTGAAGTGCTCGGCGAAGTCGGGCGGCACGCCGTACGGCTTGTCCATCCCCGGATTGATCTGGACGCTTTCCTTCTCTGCTTTCTCGAGCTGACGCTCGACTTCACGAATCGACGAGAGGTACTCCTCGAGCTTCCGCCGGTCGGTCGGCCCCAGGGACGACTGGAGCTTCTTCGTATCGCCGGTCACGAAGTCCAGGATGCTTCGGCGGTAGCGCGCCCGGCGGTCCATGTCCTCCGGGCTCAGGATCACGCCGGTGCCGAACAGCCGCTCGAACAGCACGCGAGGATCGAGCACCGGCGGCAGCGGCTGGGTCTCGCTGCGCCAGGAGAGGTTGTTGGTGTAGGCGCAGGAGTATCCGGAGTCGCAGTCACCCGCCTGGCGCGAGTCGTCCATGCCGAGCTCGAGCGAGGCAAAGCGGGTCTCGTGGCCGATCTTGTTGGCGATGATCTGATCGCAGGAAATGCTCGCCTTGATGTCGATGGTGGTCTTCTTCACCTGCACACCGGTCAGGTACGATCCGGCACAGCGGCCATGATCGCCGGGGCCGTCGAGCAAGGCGCGGCCGCTGTTGTTCGTGAGGTTGCCGATCTGGATCATGTCGCCGCGAAAGGCTTCGAGCGGCTTCAGGATCCGCGGCAGCTCGGCAGGCAGCGGGCCTTCCTGGGGCACGTTCCAGTTCTTCATGTCGATGCCGTTGGGCACATACAGGAAGGCCAGGCGTACCGGAGCTTTCGGTGCGGCCGCGAACGCCGGCACCATCGAATCCAGGAACGGGAGCGCAACCGTTGCGCCGACCCCCTTCAGAAACGTCCTGCGTGGAAGGGACTTGCCGGTCACGATCATGGAGCCACCTCGCGAGGGTATATATCCTACCGCGGAACCGCTTCCAGCGCCTAGTTGACCGAGGTTTTGATCGGCCGGGTCTAAAGACCCGGCCCGACAGACGAAGGCCCCGCGCGCAATTGTAGGGGCGGGTCTTCGGACCCGCCCGTGCGGGGGGGTCTTTAGACTGCGACTAGAATTCGTCGTTCCCGACCCCGCGTGGCTTCGCGGTGCGTGGAACGGAGGTGACTCACATGCGGACGGCAGACCGTCTCGGCACTGCGGTCGTGGTGCTCGTCGTCGGCGCAGGCCTTCTCTCTCGCGGCCCGGCCGCGCAGACGCCGCCACCACAGGGCACGCCGGTGACGGCCCCGGCCGGCCGCGGCGACGCCCCTCCACGTCCGCCGCTTCTGCCGACGCCCGCGCTGACGGCGCGTCCGACGCCCGACCAGGATGGAGATTTCGTCATCGGCCCGCCCTACGATCCGGCGCCCGAGCTGACCGTGAAGGAGGGCGTGCCGAAAGGCACGATCCACGAGTTCACGATCGACTCGAAGGACAGCAGGATCTATCCGGGCATCGCACGCAACCAGCCCGGCGCGGTGGTCCCTTATACGCGTCAGGTCGCCGTGTACGTGCCGGCCCAGCATCGGACGGGAACACCCGCGCCGTTCATCGTCGTGCAGGACGGCATGTCACCGACGTATCGGAACAACCTGCCCCCGATCCTCGACAACCTGATTCACGAGAAGCGCGTGCCCCCCATCGTCGCCGTGATGGTGCACAACGGCGGCGGCGACGCCCAGGGCAGCCAGCGCGGCCTGGAGTACGACACGGTGTCCGGGGTCTACACCGAGTTCATCGAGAGCGAGGTGCTTCCCCGCATCACGAAGGACTACGGCATCACCTTCACGAAGGATCCCGAAGGACGGGCGACGATGGGCGGCAGTTCGGGGGCGGCGTGCGCCTTCACGATGGCGTGGTTTCATCCGGAGCTCTACCGGCGAGTGCTGTCCTATTCCGGGACCTTCGTCAACCAGCAGTCGCCGCTCAATCCCGAGTCGCCTCGCGGCGCCTGGGAATACCACGCGACCTTCATCCCCGGCACCCCGGCGAAGCCGATTCGCGTATGGATGCACGTGAGCGAGCGGGACAATCGCTATTCCGATCAGGAGGAGACGTGGCACAACTGGGTGCTCGCCAACAATCGGATGGCGGCGGCACTCAAGGCGAAGGGCTACAAGTATCAGTACGTCTACTCCCGGGATTCGAGACATGTTGATCGCGCCGTGGTTGCGCAGACCCTGCCCGAGGCGCTCGAGTGGCTCTGGCGGGGCTATCCACGGCAATAACAGGCTCGGAGCGTTCATCCGACGTGATTCGGGAAGCTGAGTCCTTGCGGCCCTTTGGAGGCCTCTCCGATCGCAACCGTGACGCAGGCCGCCTGATTGGCATCGGGGTGGCGGTGGCGATCTCGTACGTGATTGCCGCCCGGCTGGGCTTCCAGTTCGCCTTCGTTGCCGAGCAGGTGACGACGGTCTGGGCGCCGACCGGCATCGCTCTGGCGGCGCTGCTGTTGTGGGGACTCTCGCTCTGGCCGGCGATCTGGGTCGGCGCCTTTGCCGCGAACGTCGGCAGCAGCGCTCCGCTCTGGACCGCGGCGGCGGTCGCCACAGGCAACACGCTCGAGGCGGTGGCCGGCGCCTGGATGCTGACGAAGGTCATCGGGTTCGACCCGAAGCTGCGGCGGCTGCGCGATGTGGTGGCCTTCATCCTGGCCGGAGCGGCATTGAGTACTGCCGTGAGCGCCACGATTGGCGTCTCGACGCTGTGCCTCTCAGGGGAACAGCCGTGGGATCTTTTCGATCAGCTGTGGCGTGAGTGGTGGCTGGGGGACGCCGCCGGCGCGCTGATCGTCGCGCCGGTGCTCCTGACGGCGGCCCGGCACGATCGGCCCACACGGCGCGGGTGGATCGAAGGCGCCGCGCTCGTGACCGGGGCGGTGATGGTCACGCACATCGTGTTCGGCACCGGCCCCGCCCTCGCCCATCATCCTCTCGAGTACGTCATCTTCCCGTTCATCGTTGCCGCTTCCCTCCGTGCCGGACCACCGGCCACCGCTCTCGTGATCCTGGGGACCTCGGCGGTCACCATCTGGCACACCGGTCGCGGCGCCGGCCCGTTTGCCGGCCCTGAGATGCACAGCAGCCTGATCCAGCTGCAGGCCTTCATGGGGATCCTCGCGGGAACGGGCCTGTTGCTGGCCGCCGCCATCGCCGAACGGGAAACCGGCGAGCGCCGTCGTGCGGCGGCGGCCGCGGTCAGCGAAATTCTTTCCACGTCAACCGATCTGGCGACCGCCGCATTGCAGATCCTGAAAGGCATCTGTGAGAGCCTCGACTGGCAGATTGGCGCGCTGTGGCTTGTCGATCGAAGCGAGCAGCGCCTGAGATGCCTCGCGATCTGGAGCGAGGACAATCGGGCCAGCGCGCCATTCACTGCCGCGACACGGGAAAGCACATTTACGCCCGGCACCGGTCTGCCCGGCCGCGTGTGGGCGTCGGGTGTGTCCACCTGGATCGAAAACGTCGTTCACGACACCAACTTTCCGCGGGCCTCGGTCGCCGAACAGGCAGGGATCCATGGCGCCTTTGCGTTCCCGATCTGCCTCGGTCAGGAAGTGCTCGGCGTGATCGAGTGTTTCCGGCGGACCGTCGAGCCGCCCGACCCGGATCTGCTGCGGACACTGTCGACGGTCGGGAACCAAGTCGGGCAATTCGTCGCCCGCACCCGCGATCTGGCGGCCCGGATGGAGGCGGAACGCGACCGCGAACAGCTGCTGCTTCGTGAAGCGACGGCACGAGGCGAAGCGGAGGCCGCGAACCGCGCGAAAGACGACTTCCTCGCCACGCTGTCGCACGAGCTCCGGACGCCGCTCAACGCCATCGTCGGCTGGAGCCGCATGCTGCGCGACGGCACACTCGATCCCACCACCACGCGGCGCGCGCTCGACGTGATCGATCGCAACGCCCAGCTCCAGGCCCAGCTCGTCGCCGACATCCTCGACGTGTCGGGCATCGTCACCGGAAAGCTGCGTCTCGAGATCGCTGAAGTGGATCCCGGCGCCGTCGTCGCTGCGGCGCTCGATGCGGTGCGTCCGGCCGCCGACGCGAGGCCATTACAGCTCCGTTCCCGGATGACCGCGACAACGAGATCGATACAAGCGGACGGCAAGCGGCTGCAGCAGGTCGTGTGGAACCTGCTGGCGAACGCGGTGAAATTCTGCGAGCCGGGCGGAGTGGTCACGGTGGAGGTTCGCGAGGCGGCGCCGGGCACGATTCAGATCAGCGTGCATGACGACGGGGCGGGCATCGATCAGGAATTCCTGCCGCACGTGTTCGAACGGTTCCGGCAGGCCGATGCCTCGACCAGGCGGCAGCACGGCGGCCTCGGTCTGGGCCTGGCCATCGTCCGGCACCTGATCGAGCTTCACGGCGGCACGGTCCGCGCCGACAGCCCGGGTCTCGGGAAGGGATCGACGTTTACGATCGAACTGCCGGTTCGCGGCCCCGGACCAGGTGCCGCTACTGCTTCTTCGCGGTGAACGTGCCCTCGCCGAGCTCGCCGAGGGCCACCTTGCCTTTCATCGTGGCCTTGTCCACGGTTCCGCTGTAGGTCACCTTGACCGCGTTCCCCTCGAGCGATGCCGTGAACTCGAACGTGATGGCGTTGCCCTTGATGGTGCCGGTGACCTTCTGTTCGCCAAACACCTGCGAGGAATAGGTGCCGGTCAGCTTTTCACCGTCCTGCTTGAGCGCCACGCTCGGCGTGCCGGTGTTGCCACCGATGTCGACCGTGATGTTCCAGGTGCCCGCGACGTCGGCAGGCTTGTCCTGGGCCAGGCCGCCCGCGGCGGCCCGCGCCGGAAGCGACAGGACGGCGGCGACGAGTATCAGCCCGATCGAAGAGAAGATTCGCATGGCGCGGGATTATACGCCCGCGAGATGACTCGACTTCCGCCTGAAGGCGGAAGCCACCCACTTTCGCGCTTCGCGCTACGGCGGGCAGGCTGCATTCCGTCTGGTGGCTTCCGGCTTTAGCCGGAAGGCCAGCGTTCGACCCGAGCGTCAGAGCGACAGGTTCTTGCGCGCGTACGCGATCGACCGGTTGATCAGGTCGTCTTCGAGCTTCAGTGCATCTGCCGGGCTGAGCCCTGCCGTCGTCGTGAGCGGCTTCTTCGACGAGCGGACGATTTCCAGCACGCGTGCAAGGTCGCGGCCGGGTAGCGGGCTGTAGGTGTCGTCGAACGTCGCCCAGTATTTCTTGGTGAGCACAGGAATCTTGAGCGGCTCCCGGGTAATCATCTCGAGCGCGAAGATCATCCCGGGATCGCGCTGCTGGAGCCCCTTCACCATGCCCGGGATATCGAGGATGCCCTCGCCGAGCGCCATCTCCGAGAGCAGGAACCCGTCCTCATACGGCGCCACGGCCATATCCTTGAAGCTGACGTAAATGGTGAGCGGCGCGAGGAGACGGTAGGTCTCAGCCGGGTCTTCACAGAGCGCGATGTTGTTGCCGAAGTCGTAGCAGACTCCGACGTACTCACTTCCGACCTGCTTCACCCAGGCTGCGTGCTCGGCGGCGCGCCAGCCCTTGTGGTTCTCGATGGCGAGCTTGACCTTGTACTTGCGCAGAATCGGCTCGGCGCGCTCGACCGATTTCTTGTGGGCCTCGAAGCTGGTCTTGAACGCCTCGAACGTATCGAACTCTTCGTAGCGCCGCTGCGTGAACGAGGCGTGGGTGGTCACAGCGCCCAGCTCGCGCGCGGCCGCGATCGACGCCTCGTAGGCCGCCACGGCGCCGTCGGTGCGCGGCGGCGCCACGCTGACAATGCAGCGCATGCCGTAGGCGTCGAGCTTCTTTCGCAGCGCCGCGACCGCTTCAGGACCGCCTTGCGGCACGTTCACCCTCACCGCGCCCAGGCCGAGGTGGTGGCAGTGCTCGACGATGTCGAACCCGCCGGCGCGGTTGCGGTTGCCGAATCCGGGCCCTTCGCCGCCCATGTTCTTGAGTGCGGGCAGATCCGGTGCGGCGGCCGCAGCATTTCCGGCTTCGGCGAGGCGTGTGGCCGATAGCCAGGCCAGCGTCGATCCGGTGGTGGCGAGCAGTTCCCGTCGAGTCATCTCTGGCCGGGACTCCGCCCCGGACCCCGGCTCGGTCGCTTGCGGGGGCCCCATGCCCCGCGCCGCTCCCTCGCGTGCGCATTATTCCTGAAAGGTGAACTTGAGTGCCAGCGATTATGGATGCGAGGCCGACGACTCCGCGGCGCGCGCGCTCCGCCCGTAGCGGAGATAGATGGCGGGCAGCAGGAACACGTTGAGCACCGTCGACGTCACCAGCCCGCCCAGAATCACCACCGCCATCGGATGCTCGATCTCGTGGCCCGACCGATCGCCGCCGAGCGACGATCGGCACGAGCGCCAGGCCGGTGACCAGGGCCGTCATCAGGATCGGCGCCAGCCGCTCCTCGGCCCCGCGCATCGACCAGCTCCGGTCCGAACGGCATCGCCTTCCTCGCTGTTCGAGGTGGCGGTAGTGGCTGACCAGCATGATCCCGTTGCGGGCGGCGATGCCGAGCACCGTGACGAACCCGACCAGCGATCCGAGCGACAGCACGCCGCCGGTCAGGAACACGCTGGCGACGCCGCCGATGAGCGCGAAGGGAATCGTCAGCGCGACGAGCGCCACCATGCCGCGCGGATCCGAAGTCGACGTGCAGGACCAGCAGGATGCCCAGCAGCGACAGCGCGCCAAGCGCGAGCAGCCGGCGCTGCGACTCGGCCCGCGCCGCGTACTCGCCGAGCACCTCCGGGTGATAGCCGGCGTCGAACGGCACGCCCGGCGATGCGCCGCCTCGATGTCGCGGGCGACGGCGCCGAGGTCGCGGCCGCGCACGTTGCAGGTGACGTCGATCCGGCGCGACCCGCCTTCGCGCGTGATCTCGTTCGGCGTCGGCGCGACGTGCACGTCGGCCACCGACGCCAGCGGCGTGTAGCCGCCGCCCGGCAGCTCGACCGGCAGCCGGCGCAGCGCGAACAGGTCGCTGCCGCACCGCCGGCGTGCCCCAGACCACGACGTCGAAGACCTTCTGCTGCGTCGAAGACTTCGCCGACCTTCGTCCCGCGCAGCATCGTCGCGACGGTGTCGCGCACGGCCGCCGGCGTCACGCCGACCTGCTGCGCGCGCTCGCGGCCGAAACGCCACCTCGACCTGCGGCACCAGCGTCAGCGCCTGCACCTTCACGTCGGCGGCGCCGTCGACGCCGGCGATCGCCTTGCCCGACTTCGGCGGCCTTCCGCTGCAGCACGTCGAGTCGGGGCCGAAGATGCGGACCACGATCGTCGCGCTCGCGCCGGTCAGCACTTCCTTGATCCGCTCGCGCAGATAGGTCAGCAGATCGCGCTGCAGGCCCGGGATAGCCGTCGACGACCGCCTGGATCTTCGCGACCGTGCGGCGCGTAGTCGACCGCCGGATCGAGGCTGATCCAGAGCTCGGTGAAGTTGACGCCGACGACCTCGTCGGCCACCTCGGCGCGGCCGATGTGCGCGCCGAAGTTGCGCACGCCGGGAATCGCGCGCAGCTCGTCGCTGGCCCGCATCGTGATCCGGCGCATCGCGTCGAGCGACGTGCCCGGCTTCTCCACCCAGTGCATCAGGAAGTCGTATTCCTTGAAGTGCGGCAGGAACTCCTCGCCGAGGAACGGATACGCGACCGCCGTGACGATCAAGCGATGCCGCGACGATGAGCGAGCGCCGGCGCGGCGCCGCGACGAGACGCGGCAGCAGCCGCCGGTAGCGACGCCTTGAGCCAGGCCGACCAGCGGCGCCTCGCGCTCGATGCACCGCGTGCGGCAGGAGCATCAGCGACAGCGCCGGCGTGACGATCAGCGCGACCAGCAGCGACGCCGAGATCGCCAGCACGTAGGCCAGCGCCAGCGGCCGGAAGAACGAGCCGGCCAGCCCGTCGAGGAAGAAGACCGGCAGGAACACCAGCACGACGATCACGCTGCCGTAGACGACCGCGCTGCGCACTTCGAGCGAGGCGTCGAGCACGACGTCGAACGCCGGCCGCGGACTTGCCGCCGCCCGATTCAGCCGCAGCCGCCGGACGATGTTCTCGACGTCGATGATGGCGTCGTCCACGACTTCGCCGAGCGCGATGATCAGGCCGGCGATCACCATCGTGTCCAGCGTGCCGCCGCGATAGCTGCAGCACGAGTGCCGCCGCGAGCAGCGACAGCGGGATCGCCGTCAGGCTGATCACCGCCGTGCGCCAGTCCCAGAGGAACAGCGACCAGCACGACCACGACCAGCACGCAGCCGATCAGCAGCGCGCGATTGAGGTTCGCGAGCGACATCTCGATGAACGTCGCCGGCCGGAAGATCGTGGAGTCGACGTCGACGTCGGCAGCGCCGGCTTCAGCGCGGCCAGCGCCGCCTCGACGTCGCGCGTCACCTGCAGCGTGTTGCCCTCGGGCTGCTTCTCGACGATCAGCAGCAGCCCGGGCCGTCGTTGATGACGCCGTCGCCGATCGGCGGCGGAAATCCTTCGACGACGTCGGCGACGTCGCCGAGCCGCCGCACCGCCGGGACCGCCGGCGCCGATCCGGCTGCCGCGGACGGAGAGGTCACCACCGCCATCAGGCCGAGATCCGCCGCGGTCTTGACCGGAGACGCAGTGCGCCACGGCCAGGCGCTGGTTGGGCGTCTCGAGGAATCCGCCGGCGGTCACCGACATGGCGTCGCGTGTCGACGTGATGACGTCCTGCAGGGTCACGCCGTTGGCACGCAGCCGATCGGGATCGACCAGCACCTGCAGCTGCCGATCGCGCTGTCCCCAGATCGCGACGTTCGCGACGCCTGGAACGGCCATCAGGCGCGGCCGGACCGTCCACCGCGCCAGCGTCGTCAGCTCGACCTGCGACAGCGACGTCGACGACATGCCGATCTTCATCACCCGGCTGAGCGACGACAGCGGCGACAGGATCACCGGCGGACGGGCGGCCGCCGGCAGCGTCGGCGCAACCCGCGCCAGGCGTTCCTGGACGAGCTGCCGCGCGGGAATCCGTTCCGTGCCGGTCTCGAAGATCAGCACGACCGACGACAAGCCGAGCACCGACTTCGAGCGGAGCACGTCGAGGCCGGGCACGCCGTTCATCGCGGCCTCGAGCGGGACGCTGATCAGCGCCTCGACATCGGCGCTGGAAAGGCCGGGCGCTTCCGTCTGGATCTCGACCAGCGGCGGCGCGAATTCCGGGAAGACATCGAACGGCGCGTTGTTCGCCGCCCTGATGCCGACGACCATCAGGATGACCGAGAGCGCCACGACCGGGAGCCGAAGCCGCAGTGCCGCGGCAATCAACGCGCGCATCATGAGTGCGGCCCCCGGCTACTTTCCGGCCCCGAACTCGGTGCCGAACAGCTCCGCGGCTCCGACGGTGACCACGCGCGTCCCGGGTGAAGGCCCCTGGCGGAGCACAGCGGCGTCGCCCACGACGTCGGCCATCGCGACTCTGCCGCCGCACGAACACGCCGCCATCGCGCGCTTCATAGACCCAGGTACCGCCGTACGCGTCGTAGCAGGACGGCCGCCCGGGGCACCACCAGACTCTCTTCTCGCGTTCGCAACGGCACGCGCACGGTGACGCGCTGGCCAGGGTTGAGGGTGCGCGCCTGATTGACGGTGCTGTAGAACAAGTCGATCCCCGCAGTCGCGGGATCGGCGGTCGGCGGTGCCGAGATCGGATTCGCGATGAGGCCCGGCGCGCCGCTCTCGGCGCCGAGCGGGAACACCGTCGCGGGTGCCCGCCGATCGACGGTCTCGAGGTCGCCGGCAAAGAGCGGCACCCGGAGCCAGACCGTGTCCAGCGCGACGAGGTCGAAGAGCGGCGCGCCCGCGCTCACGCGTCTGACCCGGCGTCGCGTGCAGCGTCCGCAGGACCGCCGCGTGCGGCGCCTCCAGCGGGATGGCGCCCGAGGCACTCACGGTTCGTGCCGCCAGCGCCAGGCGCTCTCTCGCGGCCTTCAGCGCGGCATCCGGCGGCGACCAACTCGGCCTGCGCTTCTTCGGCGGCCCGTTGGCTGCCCGATCCGTCGCGCACCAGCTGACGCGCGCGCTCGGCGCGCTTGGCGGCCATCTCCTGCCGTCCCTCGGCCTCCCTGACGGCACGCTCGGCTTCGATGCGGACGTCCCGTTCAGCCGGCGCGAGCGGCACGAGCGTGAGAACGACCTGTCCCTTCGCGACCTGAGAGCCTACCGACGCCACGCGGGCGCCACCGCCGAGCGTGCCTGCCACAGGCGCGGTCACGGTGATCTGCGCGCCACCCGCGGGGATCACTTCGCCGCCCAGGCTCCTGGTCCGGGCGATCGTCCGGCGCTCGATCGGCGCCGTCTCGATTCCAAGCCGTTTCCGGGCCTCTTCGCTGAGCGTGATTGTGGTCAGCGCCGATTCGGGCACAGCCGCGGTCACCTTCGCCGGGGCCGGCTTCGAGGCGGGTGGCGCTTCGCCGCGGTTGCACGCCGCGGCGAGCAGCACGGCCAGCGCGGGTGCCGTCATCCAGTCGCGGCTCATTTCGCAGCTCCTGTCACGGCGTGGCAGACCGTCCCCGATGCGCGCTCGATTCGTGCCTGGGCCCGTTGCTCGTCGGCTGCCAGCTCGCGCTCCCGGAGCCGCGCCTCGATCAGGCGCCGGCTGTTTTCGAGCACGAAGAGGTACGAGCTCTCACCCGAGCTGAACGACTTCTCGGCATCGGCAAGGTTGCTTCGAAGCGGCGTCACGATGCGTTCCCCCCACGCCGCACGCGATTGTCTGCGCCTGATCGAACAGCGTGGAGGCCTCGCGCACGTCGAGGCCCACCTGTTGCTGCAGCGAGACGTACGCTGCCGACGCGCGTTGCAGCTCGGCCTCCCCGCGCAGCCGTCCTCCCTGATTGCGGTTGAACACAGGCATCGACGACATCGATTCCCGGCCCGATCTCGAAGCCTTCGCTTTCCCTCGCCGTTGGCGTCGAGCACCGCCGTCAGCGTCAGGATTCGCGACTCTTCCCAGCCGAGACGGGCGGCCGCCGCTTCGACCGTCAGTTCCGCCGCGCGGAGATCGGGCCTCGCGGCGAGCGCACGCTTCATCAGATCCGGGGGCTCGCCGCAGCGCTCCGGATCGCCGGATGCCTGGAGCCGCGTCGAGCGACCGATCCTCGGCGCCGAGTCCGAGCAGCAGGCGCAGACGCTCGCGGGCGATCGTCACATCGTGAACCGCACGCTCGGCGTCTGAGTGCGCTGCGCACCGCGTCCACCCGCGCGGCCCGCGCGTCGAGCGCCGCGATGTCGCCGGCGGCCAGGCGCGACTGGGTCAGCAGGTCGATGCGCTGCAGCGTGGCAGCGGCCTCGCCGGCGAGCCGCTGGCGGTCCATGGCCAGCGCCAAATCCGCGTAGGCCAGACGAACCGCCAGCGCCAGGTCGAGGCCCGACTGCACGAGCGCCTGCGCCGCGGATTCCACCGAGAGTCTCGCGGCCGCCACCCGTTTCGGACGCTCCCACAGCACTTCGACCGGCCATCGCAGCGTCGCATTCGAGCTGCTTCGGTCCCCACGGGAAACAGCAGCGATAACACGGGATTCGCGATCATGCCCGCGTCGACCAGGTCCGCGCGCGCGAAGCCGAGCTGGCTCACGCTGACCTGAAATGCGGCGTTGTTCCACGAGCGCGATCGCCACAGCTTCGTCGCGCGACAGCCCGTCGTCCACTTGAATGCCGGCGGGAATCGCGGGCGTTCCCGCCGTGCCGAGCCGGACGCTCGCCCCGGTGCGCGACCGGATGTTCTCGGCGACATCGGCGGGCGGAGGCGCGCCTCCGGTGGCGCACGAGATCAGTGGCACACAGGCGGCCAGCGCAAGGACGGGCAGTCTCATGACATCGATCAACGTGTGGCTTCCGCCTTCAGGCGGAAGGCAGCGGCCGGCGTCGAACTTCCGCCTGAAGACGGAAGCCACGCGCATCGGTTGACAGGCCGCTAATGGTCTTCGGGATCAGATGAACGATTGATGACATCGGTCGGGAAGCGTCACCACGAACGTCGTGCGGCCGGGCCGGCTGGCGTCGAGCTGCAGCGTGCCGCCGTGGGCCTCGGCGATCCACCGTGCGATCGGCAGCCCGAGGCCGGCGCCATCCGACGCGCCGACGCGGACGAACCGCTCGAAGATGCGCTCCTGATCGGCGGCGGGAATGCCCGGACCGTCGTTCGGTGATCTGCAGCACTGACGCCGATCCGCCGCGCGTTCGAGCGCCACCACTGACGCGCGCCGTTCGGGCCGCGCGTGGCGGATCGCGTTGTCGAGCAGGTTGCCGACCATCTGGCGCAGCAGCGCCATCGTCGCCGGTGAACCCGACCTCCTGCGTCGCCCGTCGGTCGTGACCTCACGCCGCGCTGGTCGCGCGAGCACCCGCACCGCTCGCGCACTCTCGGCGACGAGGTCGTCGAGGTTGAGGAACTCGCGGCGCAGCGGCACCCCCTGCGCCTCGGCGCGCGACAGCAGGAACATCGCGTCCACCAGCCGCGTCAGTCGATTGGCCTGTTCGCCGACGATCGCCAGCGACTCGCGATACTCGTCGGCGGAACGAGCCTCTCTGCGCCAGCGTCACCTGGGTGGCCGTCCGCACGACCGACACCGGGCGTCCGCAGTTCGTGCGAGGCGTCGGCCATGAACTGGCGCTGCTGGTTCAGGGCGGCCGCGAGCCGATCGAGCAGCCCGTTGAAGGCCGTCGCCAGCACGGCCCAGCTCGTCGTCGCACCGGCGGCGCCGACAGCCGCTCCGTGGATCGCGCTCGTTGATGCGCCTGGCCTGCTCGGCCATCTGGCGTCAGACGGCCGCAGCGTCTGCCGTCCAATCACCCAGCCGCCGGCGCGCCGCGGCGATCAAGCGCGATGAGCACGCCGAGCGCCATCGCGCGCACCATCTCGGCGTGCTGCTCGCGCAGCGGCGCGAGCGGCGCCATGACGAACGGCGCCGTAGCGATGGCCGCGTACGGTCGACCAAGTCGTCTCAGCGACCCGCACGTCCCCGGCCGCGACGTCACCGTCGCGACCGTCGGACCTCGAGCCGATGGCCTGGACGAGCGCCGTCGACTCCATCGGCAGCCCCCAGACCTGCGAGCACGCTGCCGTCCGTCCGCGTCAGCACCAGCGTGCGGTCCGGGACGACGACTTCGATGCTGGCTTCGTCCGCCGCCGCCTCGAGCGTCAGCCCTTCGCTGAACTCCGTCCGCATGACGCCCTCGAGCGTCGCCATCGAGCGCACCAGGTCGTCGTCCAGGCCGCTGCGAGGCCCAGCCGCGACTGCGCGAACGACGCCGACCACTGCCGCCGGTGACCAGCACCACGACGACGACGGTGCTGTACCAGAGGGTGAGCCGGGCCCGGATCGAGAGCGTCATGGACTCGACGGCGCGTCGGTGACGGGCGCCAGCATGTAGCCTTCGCCCCGCCGGGTCGTAATCAGCGACGGGCCGTCGCGGCGCGTCAATCTTGCGCCGCAGGCGCTGAACCATGACGTCGATGACGTTGGACATCGACTCGAACGGCGCGTCCCAGACGTGCTCGGCAATCGCGGCCGCGGCCGACGACCTCGCCCGGCATGAAGGACGAGGAACTCGAGCAGCGCGAACTCGCGGGCGGTCAGCTTGATCAGCCGATCGCCCCGGTAGGCCTGACGGGCGCGCAGATCGAGCCGCAGATCGCCGACGGTCAGCACCGACGGCGTGCAGCGGCAGCCGGCCGCGCCGAATCACCGCCCGCAGCCGCGCCAGCAGCTCGCCGAAGTCGAACGGCTTGACCAGGTAGTCGTCGGCGCCGCTGTCGAGACCGGAGATCCGCGCTTCGACGGCATCCCGGGCCGTCAGCATCAGGACCGGTACGTGCGATCCGCGGCGCCGCAGCTCGCCGGCAGACCTCGAACCCGTCGAGGCCCGGCAGCATCACGTCGAGCACGATGGCGTCGTAGTCGGTGATCGCCGCCTGATAGAGCGCTTCGTCGCCGCTCCGCGCCACGTCGACGGCGTAGGCCTGCTCGCGCAGCCCCTTGGCGAGCATCTGCGCCGCACGCGGCTCGTCTTCGACCAGCAGAATTCTCATAGCTCAACGCTTCTCGCGGGCTGCAGATCCAGTCATCGCGGGTTCATCTTCGCAGAGTAACATCCAGGTAACGCCGGTCCGCTGCAGGAGCACGTGACGCTGGCCGAGGTCGGAACGATGGGAAAGACGGGGCGGAATCGGGACGTCAGGGTGGCGATGACCGTGGCAGTGTTACTGGCCGGCGGCATCTGGACAAGGGTCGGGGCACAACCGACAGACCTTTCACCGGCGCCATATGCTCGTTTGTTCCTGGCCCCACCGCCGGCTGCGTCACTGGTACAAGGGGCGGCCGCTCAGCCGCCGCCTGAACCGGAGCATACGGGATTCGGTGCGCTGGTCCGGGCGACCGGCAGCGACTTCGCGGCGTTTCCAAAGCGCAAATCGACGTGGGTGATTCTCGGGATCGGCGGCGGCGCCGCCCTGCTCGTGCATCCGTGGGACACCGAGATCAACGGGGAGCTTCAAGAAGCGAACACCTTGAAAAAGGTGCTGGCGCCGGGCAAATACCTCGGCTACGCCTGGGTACAGGCAGGCGCGGCGGTAGGCGTGTACCTGATCGGCCGGTACGCCGTGGAACCGGATGCCGGCACGCACACCAACAAGTGGTCGCATCTGGGTTTCGATCTGCTGCGCGCGCAAATCCTGACGCAAGCGTTGACCTACGGCATCAAGGTGACCGTGCGACGCGATCGCCCGACCGGCGAGTGCTGCGCGTTTCCGTCGGGCCATGCCTCGATGACGTTCGCAACCGCCGCGGTCATCGAGCGTCACTTCGGCTATCGCGGGAGCTGGCCGATGTTCCTCATCGCCGGCTACGTTTCGATGAGCCGGCTCACGGACAACCGTCACTATCTGAGCGACGTGCTGTTCGGATCGGCCCTCGGGATCGCATCCGGATGGACCGTGGTCGGCCGGCACGGACGGGACACGTTCACGATGTATCCGGTTCCCGTCCGTGGTGGCGTGGCGCTTGCGGGACAGTGGGCGCCGTCAGGGGTCGGCGGTCGGTTCCGGGTGCCGGGTTCCAAGGTTCACGGGTTCGGTTCCAGGTTCCAGGTTCGGTTCAGCGTTCGGGGTTCCCGGTTCTCACTGACACCCGGGCGTGGCCCCGAACCGTGAACCCCGAACCCGGAACCGAACCATGAACCCGGAACCGAACCCGGAACCTTGGAACCCCGGAACCCGGAACCTGTGTCTTCAGGTTCGACACCAGCAATAATCGGCCCGACATGATCGTCCACCGCCGAGACGCTTTGAAGATCGGCCTGATGGCGCTCCTGCCCGCGCGGGCGCTCGCCGCGGCCGGGGTGTCGACGATCATCGGCAACGGTTCACCGGGCTACTCCGATACCCAGGTGAACAATCCGTACGGTGTCCTCATGGGCCGCGACGGAGCGCTGTTCTTCTGCGATCTCGACAACCAGCGCATTCGCCGCCTCGATCTGAAGACGGGGCGGACGATCGACATCGCCGGCAACGGCCAGCGGGCCTACGCCGGGGACGGCGGGCGCGCAACCGCCGGATCGTTGAACATGCCGCACGAGATCGCCTTCGACGCGCGAGGCCATCTCTATATCGCCGAACGCGACAACCACGTCGTCCGGAAGGTCGACGGCGCGACCGGTGTGATCTCGACGCTGGCGGGCACCGGCGTCGCGGGATTCTCCGGCGACGGCGGCGCCGCATCGAGCGCCGAGCTTCGCCAGCCGCACAGTATCGCGCTCGCTCCTGACGGCCGGCTGCTCATCTGCGATGTCGGGAATCATCGGATCCGGGCCGTGGATCTGCCGACGGGAACGATCGAGACGATCGCCGGCACGGGCGAGCGGCTCCCCACACCTGATGGCGCACCGCTGAAAGGCACCCCGCTCAACGGCCCGAGGACGATCGTGGTGGATCGGGACGGAGCCATCTATCTCGCGCTGCGTGAAGGCAACGCGATCTATCGGATCGCGCCGAAGACGCGGACGCTGCACCACCTCGCGGGCACCGGCGAGCAGGGATACTCGGGCGACGGCGGCCCCGCCCGGCAGGCCAGGTTGGCCGGCCCGAAGGGACTGGCACTCTCAGGGCGCACCCTCTATCTGGCCGACACCGAGAACCACGCGATTCGCAGCATCGATCTCGATCGCGGCACGATGCAGGACGGTTCTCGGAACCGGGACGCGCGGCGACGGGCCCGAGACCGACCCATTGCAGTGCCGGCTGTCCCGCCCGCACGGGCTGTTCGCAGACGCTTCGGGGACTGTCTACGTCGCCGACAGCGAGGCACATCGCATCAGGATGCTGAAGCCGTAGTACCTGACTTTCTCGGGGCTCGGGTAGCTTGTCTTAAACCTGGGCCGCTGGATCCGCTGGTCCGTTGGTCCGCTGGTCCGTCGGTCCGCTGGTCCGTCACAGTCGGGCGATTCGGGCCGATCGGTCCGGAGCGGCCCAGCGGTCTAGACTCAGCTTAGCTGGATTTCGCGCTTTCCTTCACAAGCTTCAGCGCCTCAGCCGCATCGCCCCATCCGACGATCCGGGCGTCCTTGCCCTCGAGTGCGGTGGCGGCGTGAGTGAACTGCTCCAGCTCCTCCAGGATGCGGGCCGGGAATTCGCGGATCTCCCTGATCGCGTGCTCGCGCCGCGTTTCCACGGGAATGGCGAGGACGCGATCGTTGCGAATCCGCTCCGACGGGTCGTGGTTGGTCCGGTTCTGTTCGACCTGGAGCACCCCAATCGCGCGGCACCTGACGACGACCCCTGGATACGACGCCACATCCCACAGCAGCATCGCATCGAGCGGATCGCCGTCAGCCGCCTGCGTCGACGGAACGAATCCCCAGTCGAACGGGAACGTCAGGCCGAGCGGCAGCGGACGCGGAGATCGACATGACGTCCCAGCGCGGCTCGTATTTGAGCTTCAGCGTCGAGCCACGTGGCGCCTCGACCACCACGTGAAACACGTCATCGCTGATGAAGGCAGGAATGGCGGCGAGGTTCATGCGCGTCTGTGCCTCAGAGGTCAGCCCGTCGGCCGAGCTATTCTGGCCCGCTCCGCATCGTGCGCTGGGGCTCTATGGCATATGATAGTTTTTCAACCAATTCACAAGGCCACCAACAAGGATATGTCACAGAAGCTCCGGCGCGACAGGCCCGCCATCGAGGGCCGTGCCAGAGCACCTGATCACGGGCGATCGAGCGGCCGGAGATGAGCGCCTGATCGGCGGCGACACCGGCCTGGCCGCGGTGATGGCGCGCGCGCAGATGGTGGCGCGAAGCAGCGCACCCGTGCTCCTGTTCGGCGAGACCGGCACCGGCAAGGAAATCATCGCCCGGGCCATCCACGAAGACTCGACGTTTCGCGCCGGACCGTTCCGTCGGGTCAATTGCGGCGCGATCGCTCCCGAACTGATCGACTCGGAACTGTTCGGCCACGAGCAGGGGGCCTTCACCGGCGCCGCCACCCGCCGGAAAGGCTGGTTCGAACAGGCCAATGGCGGAACGCTCTTCCTCGACGAGGTCGGAGAGCTCGCGCTGCCCGCACAGGTCCGGCTGCTGCGGGTCGTGCAGGACAGCGAGGTCGTCCGCGTCGGCGGCGAACGGCCGGTACGCGTCAACGTGCGGATCGTCGCCGCGACCCATCGGGATCTGCCGGCAATGGTCGAAGCACAGACGTTCCGCGAGGATCTCTACTACCGCCTCGCTGTCTTCCCCATCGTCATTCCACCGCTGCGCGATCGCCCGGCCGACATCCGCGCGTTTGCCGAGTACTTCGCGGAGCGCGCCGCCAATCGTTTCGGGCTGCGACCGGTGCCCGTGTCGGACGACGACGTGCGGGTGTTGTCGGAGTACCGATGGCCTGGCAATGTCCGGGAGATCGCGGCGGTCATGGATCGCGCGGTCCTGATCGGCCAGGGCCGATCGCTCAGCGTGACGGCTGCGCTTGGCCTCAGCACCCGGCCCTCCCACACCCAGATGCAGACGACGGAGAGGTCTTCGCGAGGCATCGAACCGCTCGACGACGTGATCAGGCGGCACATCGAGGCCGCGTTGCGCGAGACGCACGGGCGCGTCGAGGGCCCGTTCGGGGCGGCGCGGCTGCTGCGGATCAACCCGCACACGCTGCGGGCGCGAATGCGCAAACTGAAGATCGACTGGCAGGGATTCAGGGAGCGATCGCGAGCATAGAAGCTGGCCGCTCGCTCCCAATCAACAAATTCCGTCACATTTGACGGCCGCTCGACACCCTCGATCACGAAATGGGCGGTTTTGCCGGGCATTCCTCGCCGGAACCACCCTTGCTCTCCATCCGCAGGATGGACAAGTTTCGCAAGCGGTCTGATAGTTGCAGTGGCGCTGGGGCTGTTGCCAGCCATCGGCTCGGCCCAGACGGGCGCGGGCGTCATCACCGGCACGGTTCGCGACGCCTCCGGCGGCGGCGATTCCCGGCGCCACGATTCGGATCGTCAATAACGGCACGCGTGGCACGGTCGAAGCGGTCAGCGATGAGCAGGGCGCGTACCGCACCGGAGCGCTGGTTCCCGGCACCTACCGGCTCGAGATCGCCTTGAGTGGATTCGAAACGCGCCGTGCGCGAGGTCGGGGTCGCGGACGGTCAGACCGCCGCCATCGAGCTCACGCTGGTGCCGGCGCGCCTCTCCGAAGGCGTCGTCGTCACCGCGAGGCGCGTGGAGGAGGCGGCCCAGGATGTCCCCATTCCGCTGTCGGTGGTGAACCGGAACCTCGTCGAGAACGCGGGCGCCTTCAACGTGAACCGGCTGAAAGAGCTGATCCCGACGGTGCAGTTCTACTCGACCAATCCACGCAACTCGGCAATCAACATCCGCGGCCTTGGCGCGCCGTTCGGTCTCACCAACGACGGCCTCGAGCCCGGCGTCGGCCTCTATATCGACGGCGTGTTCTACGCGCGGCCGGCGGCGGCGACCCTCGACTTCCTCGACGTCGAGCGGATCGAGGTCCTGCGCGGGCCGCAGGGCACGCTGTTCGGCAAGAACACCACCGCGGGCGCGATCAACGTCACGACGCGGAAGCCGAGCTTCACGAGGGCGAGCGACTTCGAGCTCAATGTTGGCGATCTCGGATTCGTACAGGCGAAGGCCTCGGTCACCAGCCCGTTCGGCGCCAGGGTGGCGGGACGGCTCTCATTCTCCGGCACGCAGCGGAACGGCACCGTCTACAACACGAAGACGCAGGAATCGTGAACGACCTGGACAACGCGGGCATTCGCGGTCAGCTGCTGATCGCGCCAACCGACCGGCTCGCAATCCTGTGGGCCGCCGACTATAGCCGCCAGCGTCCGGAGGGTTACACCCAGGTGGTCGCCGGCGTCGCGCCCACGCTGCGGGCGGCCAATCGCCAGTACCCGCAGATTGCGGCGGACCTCGGCTACACGGCGCCCAGCTTCAACGCGTTCGATCGGGTCACCGACGTCGATACCGCGCTGCGTTCGTACCAGGATCTCGGCGGCTCGGCGCTGAACGTCGACTGGAAAATCGGCCGCGGCGTTCTGACATCGACCAGCGGGATGGCGATACTGGAACTGGAATCCGTCGAACGACCGCGACTTCACCGGCCTGCCGGTCACCACTATCTCCGCTGCTCCGTCGAAGCAGCGGCAATGGAGCGAAGAGGTCCGCTACGCCGCGACGCTCTCGCCGCGCGTCGAATTTCGTGGCAGGCGGGTTCGTCTTCCACCAGACGATCAGCTCGGATCCGTCGTTCAAACAGGAACAGGGATCGGCCGCCGCGCGCTTCCTCCTGGCGCCCACGCCCGCAGCGGCGACGCCAGGCCTGCTCGATGGCTACGGGTTCAACCAGTACGTCAAGTACGGCAACACCAGCGCCGCCGTGTTCGGTCAGGTCGACCTGGCGATCACGGATCGGCTGCGACTGCTTCCCGGCCTCCGCTTCAACTACGACCAGAAGGACGTCGACTTCGATCAGCAGGTCTATGGCGGGCTCCAGACGACCGATCCGGCGCTGATTGCGCTGCAGCTGTCGGTACTCGCGCCGCAGAAATATCAGGCCGACGTCGACGACACCAACCTGTCAGGACAGATCTCCGCGGCTTACCGGATCTCGAGAGGCCGTGAATGCATACGTGACCTACGCGACCGGCTTCAAGTCGATCGGCCTCAACCTGAATGGCGTGCCGACCGACGCGTTGAACCGGCCGGTGATCAGTGCGGCGGCGGTCAAGCCGGAAGACGTGCGCAACATCGAGGTCGGCCTGAAGACGGAGCTCCCTGAGAGGCGTGACCGCCAACATCACGGCCTACGACACCGAGATCAAGGACTTCCAGACGCAGGTGACCAACGCGAGCGTCGGCGTGCTGCGCGGGTACCTCGCGAATGCCGAGAAGGTGCGGGTGCGCGGCGCGGAGCTCGACGCAAACGCGCAGCTGCACCGCAACCTCTCGCTCTACGGTGCGGTGGCCTATACCGACGGCAGGTACCTTTCGTTCCCCGATGCTCCCCCGCCGCTCGAGGAGACCGGCGGGCCGGCATCGAAGGACATCTCGGGAACCGTGCTGCCCGGCATTTCGAAATGGGCGCTGTCGATCGGCGGCGAGTACGCACAGCCGCACGCGCTGTTCGGGCAGGACGGGCAGTTCTTCGGTGCCGTCGATGCCAGCTACCGCTCGGACTTCTCCTCGAGCGCGAGCTATTCGCGCTACCTCGTGGTCGACGGCTATGCCCTGCTCAACGCGCGCGTCGGGCTTCCGCGCGACCAGCGGGTGGACGGTCTTCGTCTGGTCGCGCAATCTGCTCGACAAGAACTACTTCGAACTGCTCACGGCGGCGCCCGGCAATACCGGTCTCTACGTGGGACAGCCGGGCGACGGGCGGACCGTGGGGCTCACGCTCAGACTGTCGCTCCATCGCGGTAGGGATGCGGTCAAACTCCAACTCCCGACTCCCAACTCCCAAGGAGAGCCGCTCGGACCATCTGGCGATCTGGGATGTTGGAAGTTGTCATCAAGCAGCCTGAGAGACCCGCCCGCCGAACCTCCTGCCGCCCGGAACTGCAGCATCGCGAACACATCGACCACGATTGCCGCGGCGATGACGAGGATGCGCGCCAGCGGCGTGAGCTCGGTCCAGAACAGCAGCAGCACGAGTGCGCTCGCCACGACCCACACCCCGTCGGCGAACGTGAACGCCATCAGCGCCCGGCGGCCGACCAGCGGGGCTCGCGCGACGGCCACGAGCGCTCCGGCATAGATCAGCAGGCCGATGGCAATGCACATCGAGAAGCACCGGCGAATCCAGTCCGAAAAGCCGATACAACGTGCCTCGGGTCGCGAGCATGGCGACGGCGGAGGCTGCGGTGGACAGCGCATTGAGCTGCAGAATCTGATTCGACGTCATGTGAGGCTCCCTTCAGCAGTGTTCGGAGGGAGCATCGCCGGCCACGGCGCGGCCGCCGCAATTACGTCGGAGGTAATGGGACTCGTGACCCGGGCGGGCGTAGCATGGTTCCATGCAGTCGCCCCATGCGCCATCCGCACGCTCAATCGCTCAGCCCGGTTGGACAGCTGCTGCGCGACTGGCGGGCCGCCCGCGGGATGAGCCAGCTCGATCTCGCGATGCAGTCCGGGTTCTCGACCCGCCACGTGAGCTTCATCGAGACCGGCCGGACGCAGCCAAGCCGGCAGGCGCTGCTGGTGCTCGCCGAGACCCTGGAAGTCCCGCTGCGCGAGCGCAACCGGCTGCTCGAGGCCGGCGGCTACGCGCACGTCTATCCGCCAGACGCCGCTCGCCGCCGACGAGATGAGCCACATCCGCGGCGTGCTGCAGTTCATCCTCGATCGGCACGAGCCGTACGCGGCGGTCGTCCTCGATCGCTACTCGAACTGCCTGATGGGCAACGAGCGTGTCCGGGCGGCTGCTCGCCGCGCTGGTCGATCCGTCGCTGCTCGACCGAGCACGCCAACTACCTGCGCGCTGACCTTTCACCCGCTCGGCGCCCGCCGCTACATCGTCAACTGGGACGAAGTCGCGCGGCATCTGCTCGCGCGGGCCGAGCGGGAGCTGGGTCACCCGAAGAACGACGAGGCGGCGGCGGCGCTGCTGGCGGAGATCCGCGGATACGCGGCACCGGATCCACGAGCGTCGGCGGCGCACGCTCACCGCCGCCGATCTGCTGCTGCCCGATCCACATCAGGTGAACGGCGTCGAGCTTCGGATCTTCAGCACCATCATGACGCTCGGTACGCCGCAGGATGTCACGCTGCAGGAGCTGCGGGTCGAGACGTTCTTTCCGGCCGACGCAGATCGGAAGCGGCGTGGGGAGAGCGTTACGACGGCGACCGGGCCTTCCGCCTGAAGAGCGCGCAATGCAGCCGTAGGGCAGGGCCTTCAGGCCCTGCCGAACGTGATCCGATTCGACACGCGCCGACGGCGTTGGCCTTCGTGTTATGCCGTTGGGCCGTCCTCAGATGGAAGGGTTGTCCGACTTCAGCGGCACGAACGCCAGCCCGTTGTTGGGATTCATGGGAATCACCAGCTGATTCGCGCCGGCGTCGTAGCACATCGACGCCGCGTTCGGGATGTTCCTCGCGATGAGCTCCGCGGGCTGGTTGGGCCGCATCCGCGACACCCCGCCGTTGATGACGCTGCTCACATACTTGGTGCCGTCGGGCATGATGACCAGCCCGTCGTTGCCCGCCTGCGCCGCATTCTCCGTCTTCAGCAGCTTGGCGTCCGGCGAGAACGTCAGCACCTCGTTGTTGCCGATGTTCACGACGACGATGTTGCCCTGCGGGTCGAAGGCGACGCCGTTCGGCTGACGGAGTGGCGCGCCCTGGACGAAGATGGCGGCCGTGCCGTCCGGCGCGATCTTCCAGACCTGCCAGGATGCCGGGTCCGGCTTGTCGCCCCCAACTCCGGTGACGGTGGCGTAGATGGTGCCGTTGTCCGCGACCTCGATATCGTTGAACCAGCTCACCTTCTCCACCCTGGTTTCGCCCGCCGGGGCGCCGGTCTTCAAATCGAACTTCCGAATCACGGCCACGCTCGGCTCGGTGGCGGTCGTGCCGCCGTCGCGATCGGCGACGTACAGCATGCCGCCGGCGATGTCGCTGCCGTAGGGCTCGTTCAACACGAGCGGCGGCTTCAGGTTGGTCCGCGCGTCGCCTGGATTCTGGACGCCGACCCATCGCGCGGTGTGGACCGATCCGTCGTGATTGATGAACGACACCCACGCGTTGTTGGTCTGAACGTTCTGCGCAACGCCGCGATTGGGCACGACGATCACGCCGCGCCCTGGATCGTACGAGCAGCTCTCGGCCGAATAGATCGCGCCGTAGACCTTCACGTTCGGCGACATCGCTTCAAAGGATCCGTCGGCGGCCGGATTGATCGGCAGGCCGAGGCGGTTCCCGACGAAGAACGGCTGGGGCCCTTGCGGCGGCTGGCGGCGGCGGCTGCTGTGCGAGCAGTGCCCCTGCGGCCATGCCAATCGCCAGTGTTCCCGCGCCTGCCAGCCAGGTGGTTCGTTTCATATAACGTCTCTCCTCAATCGTGTGTAGTGGCTACGGAACTATATTCGCTCGGGGCTCGGGGCTCGAAAAGCCGGTGGCAGCCAGAGGCAACTAGTGGACTGTCCTGGTGATTCGTGGAGTATCAAATCCCAACTTCCAAGCTCCAAGCTCCAACGCACTCCCAACACCCAAATTCCAAACCCTACGCTGCCATTGGAGCTTGGGCGTTGGGAGTGCCTTGGGATTTGGAGCTTGGAGCTTGGGAATTGACACTCTAGTAATGACCAGAACAGTCCACTAGCCGTGCATTTGCCCCCGTTGCCTCTGAGTATCACCGGCTCCCCGTGCCCCCAACCCCGAGTCCCCAGCCCGAGCCACTACCGCAGCAGAGCATTGAAGAGCACGCGGAACGATCCGAACGGCTGCCCGCGCCACTGCGGACGGAACCCGAGCAGGATGACGTGGCCCTCGCCGACGCGCGCGTCAATCGCGGCCGCCTTGCCCTGGAGGTACTTCTCCCCGAGCAGGTAGCCCGAACGCAGCGGTGACGCGTCGACCGGGTACGACGCGAGCACCGCGCCGTCGAATCCGGCGGCAGGCTCGAACGCGGGACTCCCGAACACGAAGATATCGGCTTCCTTCGGCATCCCCGCCATCACCGGCTGCGACGGATCCGTCGTGACCCGCATCACCGATCCACCCGCGAAGAACTGCTGGCGGGTCACGGCCGCGAGCACGTTCCTGACCGGCAGCCCGAGCTGATCGATCGCGGCGGTGGCCGAGCGGTTCAGCGCCACGAGAATGCCGCCGCCGCGCACGAACGCGTCGAGTGCCTTGATCCGTGCCGCGTCCTCGGCGGCTGGTGTCGCGGCCGCCTGACGCCCGAAACCGCCGCCCGGAAGCACGCCGCGCGGCTCGTCACCGACGACCAGCACGTCGATTCGATCCTTCAGCGTGCCTCCGATGTCGGCGCTCGTCAGGCTGGCGAACTCGAACCCATAGCGCTCGAGCACCCAGCGGGTCCAGCCGGCGTCCATGCTGTTCGGTGGCTCGAACAGACCGATCCGCGGCTTGCGAATCGGATCGCCCGGCTCTCCCGCGCGCTCACCGGCGATGGCGAGCGACGACACCAGCTCGGACATCGCGCTCTCGGTGAGCCCGCTGATGATGTAGCGATCGCCGCGGCGGCCGACCGACGCGCCGGCTTTCCAGGCGGCGTTCAGCGCGCGAAATGCATTGGTCTCCCGTGGCGCGATCGACAGGTGCGGGCCAGTGCCGGTCAGCGTTCCCTTCGGCGGAACGATTGCGGCAGCCATGGGACTGGTGTCGAAGCCGGCACCGGGCACACTGTCGAACGGGGCAGCGTCTTTCGCACCGGCGTTGTACGGCGTCGGCCGCGCGTCGAGCGGCGGGTCCGCCGCCAGCATCCTGAACTTCACCCGATCCTCGTCGGACAACGGCCTGGTCGCCGTCACCACGCGAACGCCCATCGTCATTGGCAGGGTCCAGCCGGCGGCATCGTAGGGCTGCTCGGGCGGACCGCCATCGTATTCGCGAAGATCCGGGTACTGCTGCGGATCGAGCATCTCCCGGGCGAGCGCGATGAACTCCTGGTCGGCGGGGATGACCCACGTTCCGGGCGGAAAGGTTTCGCCTTCGGCGGTAACCGGCGCGGTCAGCTGCGCGATCCGCACACCACCGAACGCGAGACGCCGGAGCAGCTCGACGGCTGTGGCGCTGTCGCGCTGGTCCTGGGGCACGAAGTAGGCGTAGGGTCCTTCGCGGCGATGCTTCTCGATCTGCCAACGGCCGGATCGATAGCGATTCATCAGCACGTTCTCCCTGAATCGCGCCACGTAGTCGAGCACGGAGAGCGACGCGGTCTCCATGTACTCGACGGCGTTCCTCAAGGTCCACCGTCCCGGCGTCCACGGGCTCGCGTAGAGCGCCTGCGGGCGAAGATCCTTGTAGCCCTGCGGGAAGGCGTCGATCTTGTAGTCGCGCGACGACGCCAGGCCGGCCAGAGCGGTCTCGGTCCAGAACGCCGAGATGTTCTTGAACATCGGGGCGTAGTCGATGTACCCGGCATACCAGGCGTCGTAGCCGGTGCCCATGTGCGTGGCGCCGACCTGGCCGCGCTCCTCGAGCCCCTGCGCGATCGCCATGCCGATGGTGTTCACCTGCCGTGACATCAGGTAAGGCGCGTGGGTGGCGATCGGCTCGGCGAACGGCGGCAGCCAGATCCGCGTCGGGAAGGGCGACGACTGGTGCTGCACGTAGATGATCTGCGGCTCCCACTGCCGCCAGGTGTGCTCGATCACCCGCGACTCGATCATGTTGAGCATGTAGGCGTCGCGATTGTTGTCGTGCCCGACGTAGTCCTGATACAGCCGCGGCAGCGTCTCGTTCCGGGTGCCCGCGTTCTTCATGTACCAGTCCGCCACCATCTGATGGCCGTCGGGGTTGATCGTCGGCCACAGCATCAGGATGACGTGGTCGAGGATGTTGGCGATCTGCGGCTCCGAGGTGCGGGTCAGCAGATCGTAGGCGAGCTGCAGCGTGTGCTGCGGTCCGGCGACCTCGGTCGAGTGCAGACCGCCGTCGATGTGGACGATTGGCTTGCCTTCGCGCGCCAGGGCCAGCGCACGTGCCTCGCTGAGGCCCTCCGGCCGCGAGAGCTGACGGGCGATCTCGCGATAGCGATCGATCTTCTTCAGATTGGACGGAGACGAGATCAGGGCGAAGTAGAACTTGCGACCCTGGCTCGAGGTGCCGGCCTCGACGAGGATCATCCGATCGCTGGCGGCGTCGAGCTTCCGGAAGTAGTCGATGGTCTGGTCGTAGGTCGCCAGCTTCGACTCAGCGCCAGGCGCGAAGCCGATGACGGATTCAGGCGTGGGAATGCGCGAAGCCTGCGCCGGCGATGACCGCGGAGGCGGCCAGCGCGACAACGGCAGTGACAATGACCTGGTGACGCGGACGACGCATGGGGGGATCTTATCGGGGCTCGGGGCTGGGGGGCTCAGCCTCGGGGGTTCAGAAGCCGAGCCCCGAGCCCCGAGTCCCGAGCCCCGTGATGGTTTCCTCGTAAACCACCTTCCCCGTCGCGTCCACCAGCTTGACGACCAGACGCGTCGCGTCGGCTTCCAGAACCGCGAAGCCGTTCGTGCGGCTCACGAACAGCGACCGCGGCGACTTGGTCACCTCGTAGAGTCCGGCCCCGCCACCACCCGCGATGTAGAACCTGACGCCGCGCTGGGCCTGCAGCGCCTGCAGGTTGTGATCGTGTCCGCAGATGTAGGCATCGACGCGATTCGCGAGGATCGGGAGCAGCGAGGCGATCAGATCCGGGCGATCTTCGTAGTTGCCGTCCGAGTAGATCGGATGGTGGCCGTAGACGACCTTCCACCGCGCCTGGCTGTTCGTGAGCTCGCGGTCGAGCCATTCGCGCTGTTTCTGCGCGAGCGCGACGCTCTGCGTGTCGAGCGCGAAGAACTGCACCGGGCCGGCGGTGAAGGTGTAGTAGGCGGCCGGCATCCGCCAGGTCGGCGTCAGGCCCGAATAGAGGATTTCGGCGGCGGGGCTGTCGGGATGGCCCCAGTCGTGATTGCCGAGCGAGGCATAGAAAGGAATGCCGAGCGGTCCATAGAGATCCTCGAACCAGGTCTTCCAGCGCGGATCCGATGGACTCTCCATGCCGACGCTGTAGAAGTTGTCGCCGAGCGTGATCGCGAAGTCGAAGCGCTGGCCCTGGTGATAGCTGGCGATCGTCTGCGCCACCATCTTCTGCTCGCCCGAGCCATTCCCGAAATCGCCGAACGCCAGCACGCGAACCGGGGCATCCGCAGGCCTCACCGAAAACGCCGGCGGCGGTGTGCGCATGAACGCCGGAAGCATCGAGCCCCGCTCGAGCGAGATCCAGCGCTCCTGGGCTTCGGTGAGCTGCGCGACCGTCGGCGAGGTATCGCCTCGTCCGGTCGCGAGCGAGATCCGCTCGTTCAGCAGCCCGTTCAGCTCCCGCATTCTCAGACGCCGCAGGCCTTCGAGTGCGGCAAGCGACACGACCGGGTCCGGATCCCGTGCGACCACGCCTTCGAGAAGCGTTGGCGTCTCCTCGAGGTCGCGCCATCGCGAGTCGGCGGCAATCGCCTGCACGATCGTGACGCGGACGGCTGGCGACGACTCTTTCGTGAGCTGCGCCTTGAGGAAGCCGTCGGCAGCGCGGCTGCGGATCAGGATCCGCGCGACGGTCTGCCGCAGCACGACGTCGGACAGCTTCAGGAGTCGCTGCTGCTCCTGATCGATCGCCTTGACGTGCTTCGCGACATCGCGCCAGTCCTGCGGCAGCTTCGCGAGGACGGCGGCCGAGAGCGGCACCGCCTCCGGCGTCGACGCCTGCTGGCGCGCCAGCAGATCCGCGCCCAGGCTCACGCCGAGAATCAGAACCGCCAGCCGGCGACTGAAGAGAGACATAGGCAAACCGTCCGAACTGTTGGAGTTAACGGGGCGCGTCAATGTCGAGCGCCTGAGGACGGACGATTGTGCCATCGATCGTTGTCGATTGTGTAACGTCAACTCCCAACTTCCAACTCCCAACTCCAAGGGAGCCGGTCGAAACATCTGGGTGAACGGCGAACCAACAAGCTTGCAGCGGCGCCTTCAACCCGAATGCTTCGGCCGGCTCGCCTTGGGAGTTGGGAGTTGGAGGTTGGGAGTTGTCACCGTCACCTCATGCTCCCGACCAGCACCGGAATGGCCCGGTACAGTCCCGGGAACACGCGCTTGAGCTCCTCGATCTTCGGCAGGTCGTTCACGACGATGTAGCGATGGGTCGGATTGCGGGTGAGGAAGTCCTGATGGTAGTCCTCGGCTTCGTAGAACTCTCGATTCAGCTCGATCGTCGTCACGATGGCGGAATCGAACGCACGCGCCTCGTTCAGCTGCGCGATGTAGGCCCGCGCGACGCGCTCCTGTTCGGGGGTGGCCGGAAAGATCGTCGATCGATACTGCGTTCCCCAGTCGGGGCCCTGGCGATTCAGCTGCGTCGGATCGTGCGCGACCGAGAAGAACACCTGCAGCAGCCGTCCGTAGCTGATCTGCCTCGGGTCGAAGACCACCTGCACCGATTCCGCGTGCCCGGTGGTTCCCTCCGAGACGACCTCGTAGTGGGCGGTGTTCTTCCGTCCTCCGGCATACCCGGACACCGCGCGCGACACGCCCTTCACGTGCTGGAAGACGCCCTGGACGCCCCAGAAGCAGCCGCCGGCGAAGACCGCGGTCTCCGATTTGGCCTGGCTGACTGCCTCGTCGGCCGCGGGCGGCGGAATGACGCGGGCCTTCTCCTGGGCCGGCCATCGACCGCCCATGCCGGCGGACACGAGGACCGTCATCGTCACCGCCATCGCGGCGAACCCGAACATCGCGACTGTCATGAAACGCCGCATGGCTGAACTCCTGACACTCATTTCACCACCAACTCCACGGGAATGCCCAGAAAGCGGCCATATCGATCGGCCGCGTCCGCAAGCGCACGCCTCTCACCGGGCGACACGCGGCGCAGTGCCGTTGCTGCTATTTCGACGCCGCGAGCGCTGCGCGAGATTCTCCAGGTGCCGGCGATCTGGCCGCCGATCACGAGCGCATGTTGAAAGGTGACATACCCGCCGCCGGTGCCGGAGGGAACCATCGAAGGCCCGTGTGGAACTGCCACGCGGTCGCGGTACGAGACGATGTACTCGTCATAGATCGGCAGCAGGTGCGCGAGGCTGGACGCTCGCCGGAGCCTTCGCCGCAGGACCGGCGGTCCAGTAGACCTGGCCATCGACGTCGTGCTTCCTGGCCCGGATCGATCTCGAGTCCCCGTCTGGCGTCCGCCGTGGCCAGGCCCGACCACCAGACGAAGTCTCGAACCGTCGCCGGTCCGTGACTCCTGAAATAGCGCAGGCTCAGTTCGGCGAGCGACTCGTCGCGCGACAACCGCCGGGCGTTGGGTGCGCGCTCCGCGATCAGCGCGTAGGTGAACTTCTTGCCGCGGCGCGGGCCGCTGCAGATGACCCCTTCGAGCTCGGCGTACATCGCCAGATGCGCGAGCCGGGTACCGTGAACGCGAGCCCGGCGCTTTCAACCGCTCGCCCAGCTCGACGCGAGTCAGATACTGGCCATCACGCAGCGCTCGTTCGATCACGGCGGTGCCGCGCCGCTTCGTCGCCGCGTCCAGCCCCAGCTGTCGATCGTAGATGGCCATCCTGCGGTGCACCGACGGCGCCGTCAGCTCCAGCATCCACCTGATGTCGGCCGGCGTCACGAAATGCCAGGTCGGCCGCATCACGTGGGTGCGGAGGATCCGCCCCTGCTCGAAGGCGCGCTCGATGTCGGCATCCGCGCCGTCCGCCATGCGCAGGCCGAGGCCCCACTTCGCGGGTTCGTACTCCTGGGCCTGGACCGCGCCCAGCCACTCGACGACATCTGCCGGCTTGCGATGCCGCGCACGGTCGATGCACTGGTTCAGAAGACGACGTTCAGGGATCGCTTCAATCATTACTGGGGCTTATTCTCCGACGGATCCGCGGATTCGCCGGTTGCGGTTCGGACCGCAGGGTCCGAATCACCAGACGCGAGTAACGCGCTGAACGGAAATGACTGTCCGCTTCTGAACACGGCTTCGTGCGATGTCGAACGACGAGCGTCGATCCGTTCCGCGTAAGTTGTTGTGCCAGCGGCGCTGAGGCGGCACGGCGCTTGGTGCATCGGACGGCCGTGGATCGCCCGCTTCCTCCGGAAGTCGAACGCCAGGACCGCCTCCGCCGGGTGCTCAAGATCGCGGTGCCGCTCGTGATCGTCGCCGCCGTGCTCGCCTGCCTGCCCGGCTGGATGCGGCCCGTCGTGAGCCGCGACGCGCATCCGCACGGCGCGCGTCACGACCGGGCCGATCGAAGCGGTCATCATGGCGTCCGGCACGGTCACTCCCGAGGTCGAGCGCGTGCTCTCGAGCCCGCTCGACGCGCGCGTGCTGCGCATCCTCGCAGCGGCCCGGCGCGCACCTGAAACAGGGCGACCCGGTCGTCGAGCTCGACATCAGCGAGTCGGTGCTCGCGCTCGACAAGGTCGTCAAGGACCTCAAGATCAAGGACAACCAGCAGGCGCAGACCCGGCTGACGCTCGAGAAATCGCTGGTCGATCTCGACGGCCGGCTCGAGGTCAAGACGCTCGAGCTGCAGTCGGCGCAGGCGCGGCTCGAAGGCGATCAGCAGCTGTTCAAGGAAGGCCTGCTCTCGCGCGAGGCGCTGCGCCGCTCGGAGCTCGCGGTCAAGCAGGCGCAGATCGAGCTCGCGCAGCTCCGCGACGAGCGCAAGAACGCCGAGCGCGCCACCAGCGTGCAGCTCGAAGGGCTCTGCGCTCGAGCGCGGCTCGCTCGACAAGGAGGCCGCGCAGGCGCGGCGGCTGCTCGATCTCTCGACGACGAAGTCGGACCGCGACGGCGTGCTGACCTGGGTGGTGTCGCAGGAGGGCGCGCTCGTGCGGCGCGGCGACGTCATCGCGCGCATCGCCGACCTCACGTCGTTCCGCGTCGACGGCCACGGTCTCGGACGTCCACGCCGGCCGGCTGCGCACCGGGCATGCCGGCCGTCGTCCGCGTCAACGACCTGGATCTGCCAGGGCACGGTCACCGAAGTGTTCCCGACGGTCGAGAACGGCGTCCTGCGCTTCACCGTCGCGCTCGCCGAGCCGTCGCACGCCGGCGCTGCGGCCGAGCCTGCGCACCGACGTGCTGGTCATCACCGACCGCAAGCCGCGCGCGCTGCGCGTCAAGCGCGGGCCGTTTGCCGACAACGCCGCCCGCCAGGCGTTCGTCGTCCGCGGCGATCGCGCGGTGCGCGTCCCGATCGAGATCGGCCTCGCCGGCGTCGACGACGTGGAGGTGCGTGTCGGGCGTGAGCGAGGGCGACGAGGTCATCATCTCGGACATGAAGGACTACATGCACCTGAGCGAAGTCAGGATCGAGTAGCTGCAGGCGGCTCAGCAGGACGAGGACGTCAATGATTCAACTGCAACGGCATCGAGAAGGTCTACCGCACCGATCGCATCGAGACGGTGGCGCTCGCCGACGTGAACCTCGACCGTCGGCGAAGGGGAGTTCATCTCGATCATGGGGCCGTCCGGCTGCGGCAAGAGCACGCTGCTCAACCTGATGGGCCTGCTCGACGCGCCGACCAGGGGCACGGTGCAGATCAACGGCTCGCCGATCGCGAGCTACTCGCGATCGCGCGCTGGCGGCGATCCGCAACAAGGAGATCGGCTTCGTCTTCCAGGTCTTCCACCTGGTCAGCGACCTGAGCGTGCTCGACAACGTGCAGATTCCGCTGCTCTACCGGCGCATGTCGAACGCCGAGCGGCGGAAGCTGGCCGAGGCGGCGCTCGATCGCGTCGGCCTCAGCGCGCGGATGCACCACTTCCCGTCGCAGCTCTCGGGCGGCCAGCAGCAGCGCGTCGCCATCGCCCGGGCGATCGTCGGCCGGCCGCGGATCCTGCTCGCCGACGAGCCGACCGGCAACCTCGACTCGCAGATGGGCGACGAGGTCATGGGCATCCTCAAGACGCTCAACCGCGAGGACAAGACCACCATCGTGATGGTCACGCACGATCAGCAGAAGGCCGACCAGACCGAGCGGATCGTGCGGCTGTTCGACGGGCGGCAGGTGAACTGGCGGACGCGTGGACGGTCTCATGCTGAATCACTACCTCGTGCTCGCCGTGAAGGTCCTGCTGCGCCGCAAGTTCTTCACCTTCATCAGCCTGTTCGGCATCAGCTTCACGCTGCTGGTGCTGACGGTGGTCACGGCGCTGTTCGACCACGCGTTCGGGCCCGGCGCCGCCGGAGCCGCGGCAGGACCGCACGCTCTACGTCGAGCGGGCCGTGATGTACGGCCCGCACAGCACGTGGTCGAGCAGCGGCGGCTTCAAGCTGCTCGACACGTACGCGCGCAACCTGCCTGGCGTCGAGCGGCTGTCGCTCTACGAGAGCGAGCGGACCGTGCACTCGTACGTCGACGGCAGGAAGATCACCTCGTCGCTGAAGCGGACCGACGACGAGTTCTGGCGGATCCTGGACTTCACGTTCCTCGAAGGCGGCCCGTACGGCACCGCCGACGTCGCCGAAGCGCGGTTCGTCGCGGTCATCAACGCCACGACGCGCGCAGCGCTTCTTCGGCGGCCGGCCGGCGGTCGGGCAGACCATCGAAGCCGACGGCCAGCGTTTCCGGGTCGATCGGCGTCGTCGAGGACGTGTCCGAGCTGCGCACGCGCCCGTTCGCGGACATCTGGGTGCCGTACACGACCGCCAAGACCGACGCCTACAAGCGCGAGATCATGGGCGACTGGAACGCCATGGCGCTGGCGAGGGACACGGCGTCGATGGCGGCCATCCACGAGGAGTTCAACTCGCGGCTGCTGCGCGTCGAGCTGCCCGATCCGAAGGACTACCAGGCGATCGTCGCGCCGTTCGAGACGCAAGTTCGAGGCGTTCGCGCGCGATGATGCCGATCGGCGACCGCAAGGATCCCGAGAGCCAGGTCTGGAGGCTGCGTCGGCCTGCTCGCCGGCGCTCGGCCTGCTGTTCGTGCTGATCCCGACGGTGAACCTCGTCAACATCAACATCAGCCGCATCATGGAGCGGGCGTCGGAGATCGGCGTGCGCAAGGCGTTCGGCGCGCCGGCGCGGACGCTGGTCGGGCAGTTCCTGGTCGAGAACATCCTGCTGACGCTCGTCGGCGGCGCTGATCGGCTTCGTCCTGTCGATCTTCGTCGCTGCGGGCGATCAGCCGAGAGCGGCGCTGTTCACCTACGCGCACTTCACCCTCAACCCGCGCGTGTTCGCCTACGGCATGGCGCTGGCGGTGGTGTTCGGGCTGATCTCCGGCGTCTACCCGGCGTGGCGGATGTCGCGGCTCAATCCGGTCGACGCGCTCAAGGGAGGCGTGTCGCGATGACCCGCCACCTGCTGCGTCTGATCTGGAACCGCAAGCGCCAGAACTTCCTGCTGACGCGTCGAGATCTTCTTCTCGTTCCTGACGCTGTTCGGCGTCGTGCTCTTCGCGGTGCACTACGCCAACAACGCGCGCCAGCCGCTCGGCTACGAGATCGATCGGGTCTGGAGCATCAGCGTCGATCGCAAGGAGCCCGACACAGGATCCGGCGGTCAAGGCCCGGCATCGCGAGACCTACCGCCAGCTGCTGATGGCGCTGCGCGAGATGCCGGAGATCGAGGTCGTCGCCGCCGGCGTTCACCGGTCCGTATGCCAACTCGAACTGGGGCAGCGGCACGCGCCTGCCGGGCGGCCGCAAGGTCGAGTACGGCGTCAACAGCGTCACCGACGACTACCGCGAGCTGCTGCACATCCCGCTCGTCGCCGGACGCTGGTTCTCGCGCGAAGACGACGCCGCGACGTGGACGCCGGTCGTGATCAACCGGCGCCTGGCGCGCGAGATCTTCGGCGACGCGAACCCGGTCGGGCAGATCATCCCGGAGGAGCGCGATCCCGAACGGCCCGCCGCCGGATCCCGAACGACAAGCCGGAGGTCAAGCGCGTCATCGGCGTCATCGAGGAGTTCCGGCAGGACGGCGAGCTGTCGACGCCCGAGCAACTACCTGTTCCACCGGATGCGCCTCGACGACCCGGACCCGAAGGCGTCGCTGCCCGAGCGCCTCTTCGTGCGGCTGCGCCCGGGCACGCCGGCGGCGTTCGAGGAGACGCTGGTCAAGCGCGCGATGGCGGTCGCGGACGCCTGGTCGTTCGAGGTGCAGCCGCTCGACGACATGCGCGAGGACAAGCTGCGCCAGTACACGATTCCGCTGATGGTCGTCGGCACCATCGCCGGCTTCCTGCTGCTGATGGTCGCGCTCGGCCTGACCGGCGTGGTCTGGCAGAGCGTGACCCAGCGGATCCGCGAGTTCGGCCTGCGCCGCGCCAAGGGCGCGACGATTCCCAACGTGCGGACGCAGGTGCTGCGTCGAGATGCGTGATCATGACGTCGCTGGCGCTGATCGTCGGCGGTGCTCCTGCTCGCGCAGGTGCCGCTGCTGCCGCTGCCGACGGACCTGACGTGATCGTGCCGGCGGCGTGTTCGTCGTCAGCATCGCGATGTCGGTGGCCGCCATCTATCTGCTGACGCTCGCCTGCGGCTGGTATCCGAGCCGCCTGGCGACGAGGATCCAGCCGGCCGAGGCGCTACACTACGAGTGAGCTCAGGCGGCCGGAGCGTTCAGGCGGGTCAGACGGCCATCGGCCTCCTGACCGCCTGAACCTCCTGCACTGCCTGAACCACATGATTCTCATCGTCGACGACGACCGATCGGTGACGGCCTCGCTGGCGCTGCTGCTGAAGCAGGCCGGGCTGCCGTCGACTGTCCGCCGGCTCGCCGGACGAGGCGCTGGACGTGCTGCGGCGGCAGCCGTGTCAGCTCGATCATCCAGGACATGAACTTCTCGCGGCGCACGTCGGGCGAAGAGGGGCTGGCGCTGCTGCGCGCAGATCAAGGAAGTCCACGCCGTCGATCCCGGTCATCCTGATCACGGCGTGGGGCTCGATTGCGCTGGCGGTGGAGGGCATGAAGGCCGGCGCGTCCGACTTCGTCACCAAGCCCTGGACCAACCAGCAGATGCTGCAGACGGTGCAGACCGCGCTCGGCCTGGTCCGCGCGAAGGCGCAGGCCGACGAGTCGCGCGCTCACCCGCGACGAGCTCGACGCGCGCTACGACTTCGGCGATCTGGTCGGGCGCGATCCGCGCATGCTGCGCATCCTCGCAGCTGATCGGCCGCGTCGCGCCGACCGACGCCTCGGTGCTCGTCACCGGCGAGAGCGGCACCGGCAAGGAGCTGGTCGCCGAGGCCATTCACCGCAACAGCCGGCGGGCCGGGAAGCCGTTCGTCAAGGTCAACCTCGGCGGCGTGCCGTCGACGCTGTTCGAGAGCGAGATGTTCGGCCACATCCGCGGCGCCTTCACCGATGCGCGCGTCGGACCGGAAGGGGCGCTTCGAGATGGCTCACGGCGGCACGATCTTCCTCGACGAGATCGGCGATCTCGACCAGCCGTCGCAGGTGAAGATGCTGCGCGTCCTCCAGGATCGGACCTTCGAGGTGCTCGGGTCGAGCCAGCGGCGCGAAGTCGACGTGCGGGTCGTGTCCGCGACCAACCGGCCGCTGGCCGGACATGGTCGTCGCGCGGCGAGTTCCGCGAAGACCTGCTCTATCGAATCAACCTGATGGCGATTCACCTGCCGCCGCTGCGCGAACGTCCGGACGACATCGCGATCCTCAGCTCGCGCTTCCTGCAGCGGGCGGCGCAGGTCTATCAGCGCGAGTCCGCTGACGATCACGGCGGCGGCGGCCCGCTGGCTGAAGGCGCAGCCCTGGCCGGGCAACGTCCGGCAGCTTCGTCAATGCGTCGAGCGCGCCGTGCTCGTCGGCACCAGCAACACGCTGGACGTCGCGGACTTCGTCGAGTCGGCGGAGGTCGCGCGCCCTGAAGCGGCCGAGGCGCTGCCGCCGGTGGGATCGATGACGATGGACGAGATCGAGCGGGCGATGATCGTCAAATCGCTGCGCCATCACGGCGGCAACGTCAGCAAGGTGGCCGAGTCGCTCGGCCTGAGCCGCGCGGCGCTGTATCGCCGCTTCGAGAAGTACGAGATCACCGTGTGAGCCTGCGCGGGCGCGCCATCGCCTACCTCGTCGTTCTGCACGCACTCTTCGCGGCGCTGGCCGTCTACCTCTTTCTCGACAGCGCCTTCTGGCTGATCGCCGTCGAGGTGGTGTTCGCGGCCTCGCTGGTGGTCGGGCTGCGGCTCGCGCGCGAGATGTACCGGCAGCTCGGGCTCGACCACCGAAGGCCTGCGGCTGATCCGCGAGCAGGAGTTCACGTCCCGGTTCCTTCCGGTCGGCCAGCCCGAGATCGACGAGCTGATCGCCATCTACAACACGATGGTCGATCACCTGCGCGCCGAGCGGGTGCGGGTGGCCGAGCAGCACCAGTTCCTCAGCCAGGTGCTCCACGTGTCACCGTCGGGGGTCGTCATCCTCGATTTCGACGGGCGCGTCAGCAGCCTCAACCCGGCGGCCGAGCGGCTGCTCGATACGCCGGCGTCCGCGGCGGTCGGACAGCGGCTCGAGACGCTCGGATCGCCGCTGGCGGATGCGCTCGCGAGCCTTGGTCCGGGGGATGCGCGCCTGGTGGGAATGCTCGGGGCGCGGCGGGTGAAGTGCCATCACGGCACGTTCGTCGATCGCGGCTTCCCGCGCAGCTTCCTGCTGATCGAGGAACTGACCGAGGAACTGCGCCAGTTCGAGCGTGCCGCCTACGAAAAGCTCATTCGCGTGATGTCCCACGAGGTGAACAACACCGTCGCCGCCTCGAACTCGCTGCTGCACTCGTCGCTGGCCTATGCCGGCGATCTCGATGCCGGCAACCGCCACGATTTCGAACAGGCCATCGGCATCGTCATCGAGCGCACCGAGCAGCTTGGCAGCTTCATGCGGCGGTTTGCCGACGTGTTCCGCCTGCCGCCGCCGCTGACCGGACCGTGCGACCTGCTGGCCCTTCTCCAGGGCATCGCCCGGCTGCTCGCGGCGAACGACAACGCGCGCGGCGTCGAGTGGCGGTGGGAGATCGATCAGCCGTCGTTTCCGGTCGACGTGGACCGCGGCCAGATCGAGCAGGCGCTGCTCAACATCCTCAAGAACTCGGTCGAAGCCATCGACGGCGAGGGCACGGTGACGGTCCGGCTGACGACTACGGGCGGTCGAACGACGCTGACGATCGACGACACCGGGCCGGGAATCACGCCCGAGGCGCAGTCGAACCTGTTCACGCCGTTCTTCAGCACCAAGCCACACGGTCAGGGGATCGGCCTCACGCTGGTTCAGGAAATCCTGTCCGCGCACGGGTTCGACTACGGCATCGAACGGACATCCCACGGCACGACGCGGTTCACCATGGTGATGGGCGCAGCCAGCGGAAATGCGGGCAGTGAGCGGATGATCCGCCCATATCGCGCGGCGCGGGCCTGCCCGCCGTAGCGCGCAACGCGAAAGCGGCCCTGCCCGCCGTAGCGCGCAGCGCGAAAGCGGGCCTGCCCGCCGCAGCGCACAGCGCGAAGGTGGGTGGCTTCCGCCTTCAGGCGGAAGAGAATCTGGTAGGCTCATTCGATTCCAATGAGCAGGCCGTGCCCGACCGCAATCCTCCTGTCTCTCGCGGCATTCATCCTGTCGATCGGCACCGCCTCGGCCCAGGATCTCGAGCCCCGTGCGTATGCGGCGTCTCCCGTTGGTGTTTCATTTCTCGCCGTCCTTGCCGGCCGTTCGACCGGGGGCGTCGTCGTCGATCCCTCGCTTCCGATCGAGGATGTTCGCGCGTCGGTGAACTCCCTGGGGGTCGGGGTCGGCACCACCTTCGACTTTTTTGGCCTGTACCGCCCTTGCCCTCGCGGCATTTCCGGTTGCTTGGGCGGAGGCGACCGGGCGCGTCGGCGAGAACACACAACAAGTCTCCCGTTCCGGTCTGGCCGATCCGCGGCTCAAGATGTCGGTCAATCTGGTGGGCGGGCGCGCGCTGAAGCTCTCCGAGTTCGCGCGGGCCCCGCGGCCGACCATCATCGGCGCGAGCGTGACTGTGGTTCCGCCGCTCGGTCAGTACCGACCGTACGAAGCTGATCAACCTCGGGGCGAACCGCTGGGCGTTCAAGCCCGAAATTGGAGTGTCGCGCCAGATCCGCAACAGATGGACGATTGACGGATACCTGGGTGTCTGGATGGCCACCGCCAACGACGAGTTCTACCCGGGCGAGTCGCTGCGGACGCAGCAGCCGATCGTCGCCTTCCAGGCGCACGTGAGCTACACGGCGCGACCGCGCCTGTGGATTGCCGCCGACGGGACCTGGTACTCAGGCGGCAGGACGACGGTGGACGGTGTCGAGAAGAACGACCTGCAGCGCAACTCCCGCCTCGGGGTCACGATGTCGCTGCCGATCGGGCAACGGCAGTCGCTGAAGATCAGCGCAAACACGGGAGCCAGCACGCGAATCGGCGCCGATTTCAAGACGATCGCCGCCGCGTGGCAGTTGTCGTGGTTTCACTGACCTCCGGCCGCGCCTCGACATCCGCGCGGGTCAGCCGCGGCTTCGACGTTTCAATCTCGACCTCCGGGCCCGGAGTCATGCCCACGCTCGAATGAAACCGAAGCTGGCCGTTGCGGCGTAGCTGCCCGACGCAGCGCCGGCCGCTGCCCCACCACTTGAACGGATACCCCGGCGGCCGGGTGCTGTTGTCGAGCTCCCATCGTGGGATCCGGTCGCTGAGCCACCATCCCGCGTTGAAGGATTCATGAACCTTCGGGCGAACGTTGGGGTCGTCCGCTTCGAAAATCCACGGCTCGCACCCGGGATCGAGGAGCAGACCCGCCTCTGTGGCCTCCCCGAGCATCCACCGAAGCGAGATCCTGGCGGTCTCTACCTGTTCGTCGCCGCCACCGATGTCCGAATGGCATCCGATGAACCAGACCTCGCGGATGTCCTGACCGTGGTAGCGCGGGTCTGGCTTGAGCGTGCCTTCGTTCTTGGCATCGCTGTCGATGAATCCCCAGCTGGTCGGCAGGAACCACGACCGCCGTTCGTTCAGCGCGAGCGCGTGCCGCACCGTGGACACGATCGGATTATGCCGAAGATGCGGAAGGCTCCGGGGCAGCAGGCCGCCGTAGGACTTGACCGTATCCCAGATCCCGAGGAAGTGGACGTTGACGTCCCTCACCTGATACGTCTTCCTGAAGCGGGCAATCCCGACCGGGTCTTCGCAGTGCGGCCGGTACAGCGCGTAAGCCTGCGCGAAACAGTAGCCAAACGCGACGTCGTCCTCGGCGAAGCGCGGATCGGGCAGTCCGCACCGGTAGAGGAGCCCGGCAAACGCTCGAACCGTGAACGCTCCGCGGCTGAACCCGAAGAGGAAGAGTCGATCGTTGTCCGGATCGTAGCTTCGGGCGAGCGCCTGATACATCTCGCGCAGGTTGGCATGGAGCCCATAACCGGCCGCCAGGCCGACGACCGTTGCAGCGGACGGCCGAGGGAGACCTTCGGGGGATCCAGAATCTCCAGGCCGTCCCTCCTGGCGCCTGACTGTGCCCTGAATTCCTTGATGCTGCGCACCAGCGCCGGGTTCGTGCCGATCCCCTGGTCGTAGAAGACCAGCTGAGCGTCGCGATCGGAGAGGACGGCAGACCGCACGAGCAGCGATACGTTCGAGACGTGCTGTTCGAACGTGTTCCCGGTGCCGTCCGAACACACGAGTCTCGGCATCTTCTCCGCACCCGCGACAGTTCGGGCGGAAGCCTCACACGAAAACCGGAGTCGACGGCGCGATTGCAGCAGCACATGCCGCTCGTCCGGGATCGATACTAGGCGGGCGCTTTCAGGAGAGCTCCGAATGGATCTTCGCTTCGGTACCAGGCGTCGGGGGCTGACCGGGATGGTCGTCTTCGCGGCGGCGATGGCCGCGTCCTGGCTGGCGGCTGCCGGACAGACGAGCCAGCTTCGGCTGGTTTCGACGGTCTGGCCGCCCTTCACCAACGAGCCCGGGCAGCCGCGCTTCGCGCTCGACCTGGTGGAAGAGGCCACTCGCCGGATCGGGATCAAGACGAGCACGACCTTCGTCGAGGCCGCGAAGTTCACCCCGTCCTTGCTCGCCGGAGCCTTTGACGGGAGCGGCGCCGCGTGGAAGGACGCCGAACGGGAGCGCGTGCTGGCTGTTCTCACAGCCTTACCTCGAGAACCGGTTGATCCTCGTGGCCCGCCGCGGCGGTGACGTGTCGGCGAAGGCGCTTGCCGAGTTGAAGGGAAAGCGGGTCGCCATTGTCGAAGGCTATTCCTACGGGGACAGCGTCGACACTGCCGGTCCCACGTTCGTGCGCTCGCGCAGCGAGGAACACAGCCTCGAGCTCCTGCTGAGCAGCGCCGTGGACTACACGCTGATGGACGAGCTCGTGGTCGAGTACATCGTCGATCATCATCCCGAGGAGGCGCGCACGCGACTGCAGTTCGGCGCGAGACCTCTGGTCACGCGGCAGTTGTTCTTCGCGGTCAGGCGGACCCTGCCGGACGCGCAGTCGATCGTCGATCGCTTCAACGGGCGGCTTCGCGCGATGATCACGGACCACACCTACCACAAGCTCCTCCACGTGGCGTGGATCAGCGTCGACGTGGACGGCGATGGACAGATCGAGTACGTGCCCGACAGCGATCACGCCGGGCCGAAGCCGCCGGAACGCGCCTACCTGCTGTTCTCCCCGGAGAAGCCGCCGAGCGCCCCGACCGACGCGCCGAAGCGTTTCATGATGGGCGGGAACATCTACACGAACTGGGCGACCGTGCCCGACCAATTCAAGGGCTACGACAGCAACCGGCCGGATCCGGCGCGGTCGACCGCCAGCATCTTCACGTTCAGGTGGTAGGGGTCAAGATCGGGCGGGTGTTTAAGAGAGAGACCGTGTCAACTGCCAACCTCCAACTCCCAACTCCCAAGGCGCCCTCAGCCGATCGGCCGGGAATCCTTTGGGAGTTGGAAGTTGGGAGTTGTCGATCTACTTGGACGTCTTCTGATTCGTACGCGCGGTGACCTCGGGCTTGTCAGGCATTCTCTCGAGGCCGACCAGCTTCCAGCTGCCCGCCGTCCTGGCGGAAAAACGCGCGCACGGGTTGCTTCCACGTCGGATAGGCCGCGCTGTCCGCGGCGATGTCGACGGCGACGAAGCCGCTCGACGGCAGGCCCGCCGGCGCCGGGATCGTCGTCGTGCTGCTCTGCGTGTCCGACAGCGGCTTGGTCGCGCCGGTGGCGTTGTCGAAGGTCATCCAGGACGCGCGGTACGAGACCGTGCCCTGCGCCACACCGCCCGAGACGGCCGCGTTCTCGAAGGTCAGACCCTTGCTGTCGAGCAGCCGGATTGACGATCGGGTTGACGGCCGTCAGGTAGATGCTCTTGATCTTCTCGCGCCGCTGGATCAACACGTCGGCGAGATATTTCTCGGCCTGCGGATCGCTGAACTCTCCGGTGCGGACGGCCGCACGGATCATGTCGTCGGTAAAAGCCGCGACCCGCCGCGCCGCCCAGAACGCATCGTCGTCGCGCATTTCCATGTACGCGTATGTCGGGGTCTGCGGCCGCCATTTTCTCGGATCGAAGACCTTGCCCTCGAACTTGCCGACCGACGGGTACTCGACGTAGTCGACGGTCTGCCACGGGCTGAGACCGAACCCGAGGGTGAAGAATCGCTTCCGCGAAGGGGGCCCCTCGAAGAAGTATTCCCAGCTCAGATCCCACTCGTAATAGTCATTGCACATCCCGAACGTGGAACCCACGTCCTGCAGGATAGTGCTTGACGATCGACTTGCCATTTTCGGTCACCAGCGTGTCGATCGAGTTCGCGGCCTTGATGTCGGTGAGATTCGTCCACGCGCCGAAGACGCGCAGCGCCCGCAGCTCGCGCCGGTGCTGGTGAGGCACGACATCGTTCGGATCGTCGGGACGCGTGCCGACATACTGGTAGCCGCCGAGGATCTTGCCCGGCAGCAGGCGGCCGGCGACGACGCGATAGGTGCCGTCGGGATTGCGCGCGACGTTCTCCAGGACGACGTTCATGTCGTCGCGCGTAAACGGCGTCCGCTTGCCGTTCGGCCGCTTGACGGTGGCCTTGGGGTCGATCGTGGTCACCTTCGGATCGAGGCTGGTCAGGAACGACTCCACCTGGTTATAGCCCAGGGCCCAGAAAATCTTGGTCGCAATCGCCACCGCCGCGGTTGCGCCCCCCGCGAACTTCGGTGGATCGAACTGGAGGAACCAGGTCTCGCCCTTGGCATCCATCGCCGTGAAGCCGGGGTGTGCTCCCGAGGTCTTCTCCCTGATCAGCACCCATTTGGCCGGATCGGGAGGCGCACCAACGATCGGGCCGCGGGTGAGCTCGTCGGTCGTGATCGGCCTGGCGCCGATCCGGTTGGTGAACCAGCTCGAGTCCGGCACTTCGTCGATGGTGTTGATGTTCTTCGCGCGCAGGCCGCTCGGCTCGTAGCCGGAGGTGACGAACAGGTTGTACATCAGTTCGTACATCTGTGCCTGATCGTAAGGCTCCGCCTTCGAGGCGTCCTGCGATTCCGGCTCGCGCGCGATCGGGTCGTCCGGATAGAAGCGCTGGCCCTGCGTGCCGGCGCTCGTCGAAAGAAGGCTGATCGCACCCACGGACAGCACGAGGAACGCGGCCTGCCGGGCGCGGGTCGAAAACCGGGTCGAGAACCGGGCCGAAAACGATGATGTATGCATGACTCGCAACCTAAAAGACGGCGGACGTCGAGAACGTGAACGAGACGCTGCTTTCTCGGCCGTGTGAGAAGTCGACCCTGAGCGGCGTCGCGAACGGTCCGTGGAAGCGGAAGCCGATGCCATAGTCGTCCTTCAGCCCGTCGAGGTCGAGATCCTTGGTGCGTCCCGCGACCTTGCCGGCATCGTAGAAGAACGCCATGTCGAGGTAGCGGTTGACCATGATTCGCCACTCCCCTTGCAGCAGCAGGCTGCTCTTGTCGCGGAAGCGAAAGCTGCTGAAGGCGCGCAGCGTAGACCCGCCGCCCAATGCCGGCAGCATGAAGTACGGGATCTGCTGACCGTCCTTGGCGAGAGCACTCTGGACGCGCGCGCGGAACGAGAGCACCCAGGCCTCGCGCAGGATCGGCAGGTGCGCAATCCCCTCGTATTCGGCCATCTGGAACCCGAAATCCTTGTCCTGGTCGGCATAATCGTGCAGGGACAGCCCCAGATAGGCGCCACGGCGCGTGTACCCCTCCGACGTCCGCGAGTCGAGTCCAAGCGTGCCCTGCGTGTGCAGGTAGGTCACCTCCGCTCCGAGCCCGGGCAATGTCTCTGGCGTGTACTTGGTTTCCACGGAGGGGAACGTCCCCTCGCCGGGTTGCTGCGACCACTGGGTGAGCTCGACTCCGCCCCGCAGCATCAGCGCTCTGCGGGTGGGAAACACCGTGAGAAGCGCCGAGCCGTACGGCCGCTGAAAGAGGTAGTTGGTGCGGTCGTCCTTCGACGAGTCCTGCCCGATGCCGTAGAAGCCGACCTGGGTCGCCTCGCGCCAGCCGGCCAGCACCGACAAATGCCCCCGCCGGTTGAACATCCGCGGCGCCACGAACTCGGCCTCGGCGCGCTTGTAGCCGGTGATCGTGTAGCTGCCGCGCACGTCGAGGTAGTTGTAGGCGCTCAGATAGCTGGCATGCCCCACGCCGAGCGTGAAGCCGCCGCCGGAGTAGGCGCTGTCGAAGAACGGGTGCCAGCGCAGCGTGCCCCCCTCGATGATGGTGTCGAACCGCTGGAAAAGGGTCTCCGCCCTGTTTGGCTTGTAGGGCTTCAGGTTCGTTGCCTTCGACGCCTGCTCCTGTTCAATCGCTGCCTGTCGTGAACCGGCTTGGGCCGCCTGCGCGCCCTCCGGCTCCGCCGAGGGCGGGGCCTGGGCGGCCGCCGAGGCCGCGGATACGACCGTCAGGACGCTCATCACGAACAGTTTCAGCGCTCCACGTGTACACACGCCTGGCTCCCTCCGGGGCAAATTCAGGTTGCAGGAAAGGATAATAGCGGAAAACCCGGCGACTATAATGGCCGCCCATGGCTGACGCCCTGGCCGTCCTTCTGGCGGTTGCCGGACTCGCGATTTTCCCGGCCGCCGAGCCGCAGTACTCGGCCGAACTCCTTTTCCCGCAGGAATCCTGGCACAACCACTCGTCTTCGATCGTGGAGCTCCCGAACCAGGACCTGCTGGTCTGCTGGTTTCACGGCTCCGGCGAACGCACGGCCGATGACGTGCTGATCCGCGGCGCGCGCTGGAGCCGCTCGAAGCGCGCCTGGTCGGCACCCTTCACGATGGCCGACACGCCGGGGTTCCCGGAAACGAACCCGGTCCTGTTCGTCGATCGACGCGAGCGGCTCTTCTTCTTCTGGCCGCTCATCATCGCCCACCGGTGGGAGACCGCGTTGATGAAGTACCGCGTCTCCACGAACTACCAGGGCGACGGCCCGCCCGCGTGGAGCTTCCAGGACAACATCGTCCTGGTTCCGAAGAACATCGGTCCGAAGACGAAGGCGTTCGTGGAGAAGGCGAAAGAGGGCAACCCTCAACTGGCCGCCGCTGGCGCCCGGCTGGTCGAGCACGCCGAAGACGAGTACTTCTCGCGAATGGGCTGGTTCACCCGGACTCACCCGCTCGAGCTGCCGTCGGGACGAATGCTGGTGCCGATGTACTCCGATGGCTATTCGTTCGGGATCATGGCGATCAGCGACGACGGCGGCGTCACGTGGAAAGGCAGTGAGCCGATCGTCGGCCTCGGCAGTATCCAGCCCTCGGTCGTGCGCAAGAACGACGGAACGCTGGTCGCGTACCTGCGGGACAACGGCCCGCCGCCCAAGCGCGCACTGATGAGCCAGTCATCCGACGACGGCGAGTCGTGGACCGAGGCGCGGGACACCGACATCCTGAACCCCGGATCGAGCGTCGAAGCGATCCGGCTCAGGAACGGGCACTGGATCATGGTCCACAACGATCTCGAGCGGGGCCGCTACTCGCTCGTTGCGGCGCTTTCCGAGGACGAAGGCAGGACCTGGCCGCTGCACCGGCACCTCGAGGGCCGGCCTGACGGGGAGAGTCCGAACCAGTATCACTACCCTTCGGTGATACAAGCCCGCGACGGCGCGATTCATGTGACCTACAGCTACTTCACGCCGGAGGGGAAGTCGATCAAACACGCGCGGTTCAACGAGGACTGGGTACGCGCAGGCGATCCGACCCGATAGTTCCCAGAATTGACTGCGACAACTCCCAACTCCCAACTTCCAACTCCCAAGGCGGTCGGCTCGGGACGAGCGGGGTGAAAGTCGTCCAACAGGCTTGTTGGTGCGTCTTTTACCTCGTTGCCTCGAATGACTTCCCTTGGTAGTTGGGAGTTGGAAGTTGGGAGTTGACCCGTCAGGACCTCCCCCGACCCCACCTCGGCGTGTCCCAGGCGCCCGGAGGCAGGTAGTGGAAGCGAATCAGGTAGACCTGGTCCCCCTGGCCGTGCCGCGCGATGCCCAGCAGATCCTCGACGCTCTCGAATCCTGATTCGCGCGCCAGATCGTAGGTGACATCGTCGAGCGTGATCGGCTCAATCGAGTCCACGACGATGTGGCCGTCGTCCATCGCGTAGCGCCCCCCGACCTTGACGTGAGGGCGCGTCCAGATGCGCACGCTGCACCGGATCCGGCCGCGCCGGATTCCTTCACGGAGCTGCTTGGTGAAGACCATCTGAGAAGGCAGCATAGCCCGGGTTTCCGACCTTCCGCCTGAAGGCGGAAGCCACACGATGCGATCAGGGAGCCTGCCTGCCGTGACGCGCCAGCGCTGGCCTACTCCTGCCGCAGCGTCACCAACGGATCCACGCGCGATGCCCGCAGCGCGGGCACGAGGCTGCACCACGATCCAACGGCGAGAAGGATCGCCGTGGCCGCAGCGATGGTGAGCCCATCGTACGGGCTGACGTCGAAGAAGAGGGACGATGTGAGGTGCCCGCCGATGACCACGACCGGCGCGCCGGCCAGCACCCCGAGCGCCACGAGCCCCATCGATTCGCGGACGACGCTCCAGAGGACGCTCGATGGTGAGCTGCCGAGCGCGAGACGAATGCCGAACTCGGAAGCGCGGCGTGCCACGGCGCACGACAACAGACCGAACAGTCCGAATCCGGCGAGCCCCAGCGCAAGCGCGCCGAACCCAGAGGCGAGGAACACCATCAGCCGTTCTTCGCTGAGGTTGGCCTGAATACGCTCGTCGAACGGACGGATGTATTCGATAGGCAGACCCGGTGCGGCGCGACTGACGGCGGCACGGAGCGGGCCGATGAGTTGCCGCGGGTCCTGATGGGTTCGCACTTCGATGGCACGCGCCGATACGCGGCGCTGCGCCATCGCGAAGTACGCCGTCGGGATTGGCGAATCCCGCACCTTCAACAGCCGCGCGTCATCCACGATCCCGACGATCTCGATGTTCTTCGCGGGGTTGCCGAAACGGCGGCCGATGGCCTGGCCGTCGGGAAAGTACTTTCGGGCGAGCGTGCGGTTCACGACGGCGACCGTAGGCGACTCGGGCGTGTCGCCTGTGGTGAAGGACCGCCCGGCAATCATCCGCATGCCGAGCGTCGAGAAGTAGTTGGGGCTGACCGAATTCACGAGAAAGACAATCTGCTCGTTGTCAGCGGGCTGGTAGCCGTCAACCTTGAATCCGTCTTCGCGGGCGCTGCAGGTCGCGTGCACGCCGCACATCGCCAGCGAGGCCGAGGCGACACCAGGGACGGCCGCGACGCCGTCCAGCACGCGCTGCTGCAGCGCGGCGGTTTCTTCGCTGCTCAGTTCTTCGGGTCGGTCGCCGGCCAGCCGCGTCTCGAGCGAAATCGACAACAGATGCGCGCGCTCGAAACCCAGATCGAATGTCGTCAGATTGTGGAAGCTGCGGACGAGGAGGCCGGTCGCGGTGACGAGCACCAGCGAGAGAGCCACCTGAAGAACGACGAGCAGCCGTGCCGGACCCGTACCGGCGTTGTCGGACGTGCCGCGGCCACCGGCTTTCATCGCCGCTGCGAGGTCGAGGCGTGTCGTGCGCCAGGCGGGCATCAGCCCGAAGAAGACCAGCGAGGCCAGCGCCACCACCGCCGTAAAACCCCAGACGCGTAAATCGACTCCGGCCGTGAATGGCGTGCGGCCGTTGACGGCGGCTGTCGCCGTGCGGACGAGGAGATCGCTGGACCACTGCGCGAAGAGGAGCGCGGCGCCGCCACTGAGAAGGACGAGGAGCACGCTCTCGGTCAGGAGCTGGTGCATCAGACGGCCGCGACGCGCCCCGAGCGACATCCGAATGGCCAGTTCGCGCTGACGGCCCGCGGCGCGCGCCAGCAGGAGATTCGCGACGTTCGCGCACGCGATCAGGAGCACGAGGCCGGCCATCGACATCAGCACGAAGAGCGGGGTCGTGAAGCGCTGCCTGAGCGTCGACATGCCTCTGGCGAACGGTTCGAGCTCGATTTTCGCGTCCGTGCCGGCGACGTTCCGCGCTCCGGCCTCGAGCGCAGCCGTGGCCGCGGCCAGCCTGCCGGGTGCCGCACGGGCGATCACGTCCAGCCACCAGATCGTCTCCTGGTGCAGCCACGGTGCGCGCGGCTTACCGTTGTCCATGCTGTAGTTCTGCATGTACTTCACCTGCCGATCCATCGTCAGCGGCACCCAGAGATCGACCGGTGATTCGAGCCAGACGCCGGTGAAGCCTTCAGGCGCGACGCCGGCGATGGAGAAGGCCGTGCCGTTGACCGTCAGCGTTCGTCCAAGAACGTCTGGCGAAGAGCCGAAGCGGCGCTGCCAGGTACCTGATGGCTGATGACCGCTCGAGGAATCGGCGCTCGATCGGCTTCGGCTGGAAGCGTGCCGCCTGACGAAGGGGCCACGCCCAGGACGCGGAAGTAGTTGGACGAGACGAGCTGCAGCGCGGCCGGTTCGGCTTCGTTCGAGCCGTCGCCGCGGGCGTACACTCGGGCCACACGCGACATCGCCGCGATGTCGACATCGGGGGCGCTCAGTCGCAGCCGTTCGATCATTGGTCCTGCGAATCGATTGGCGGTTGCCAGCGGAAACGCCGCATGCACGGTCAGCAGGCTGCCCGGGTCGCTCACCGGCAGCGTCCGCAGGACCACCGCGTTCAGCAACGAGAACAGGGTGGCGTTGGCGCCGATGCCGAGCCCGAGCGTGAGCACGATCGTCGCGGTCATGAGCGAATGCCGGCGAAGGCTGCGCAAGGCGTCGCGAAGATCCTGAAGCATCACGTGGCAGTGCTCCTTCGGCACGTGGATGGCGAGGCCGGTGAGCGCGTCGAGCCACAACGTGGCGCGGCTCCGCCAGCCGGTCGCGTCGCGATAGCGGTCGATGAAAAGCAGGGTGAGCTCGCGGCCATACTCGTCGCGAAACGACTCCGGATAGAGAGCCAGCAGGGCGCGAAAGGCGCGAATGCCCCGGGGATGGCGGCCGGGCGCGCGTCGCATGGGGTCAGCCCTTTCGCGGCAGGAGACCCGTTGCCCGGGCGTCGAGCAGCAGCCGTTCGAGACGCCTGGCTTCCGCCGTCGCGACCGCACGTCCGAGTGTGGTCAGGCGGTAGTAGCGCCGCCTCTCGTCGTCGTGCTCAGGGTCGGGACGCTCGGCCAGCTCCTCGATCAAGTCCTTCTCGAGCAACCGGCGGATCGAAGCGTAGAGACTGCTCGGGCTGAAGCGCAGGGCGCCGTCCGTGCGCTCGGAGACGTCCTTCATCACCGAGTAGCCGTGGCGGTCGCGATCGGCCAGTGACACCAGGATGTGAAAGGTGTCGCGCGGGAGCGGCAGGAACGATTCGGGTGTGGGATGCCCGGCGTTCTTGGTCTTGGGCGGCACGCGGGCGAATATATCACAAAGAGCTATAGTCGTTCGTGGACGTGATGCCGGCACTTCAGCAGCGCGCGGGATTCTGAAGCCCCGCTTCGCGGGCCGCTCGCCTGACGCGGCCTGCCACCCGGAGCCGCGAGCGGTCGGTGGCCCGCCTTCGCCAAGGCTACGGCGGGCAACCTTCGCGCGAGTTATGGCGAAGGGTGGCGGAGAGGGAGGGATTCGAACCCCCGTGCCGGTTACCCGGCAAGACGCTTTCGAGGCGCCCCCGTTACGACCACTTCGGTACCTCTCCGTTTATTACTCCGCTCCGGGCCCCTCCGGCGGCCCTTCGCTGTCGCGCTGTTGCCGGAGTGATCTACCGGGAAGGACCCGACGACTTCCCTTCGGCCTGCAGGTCCGGACTTCTTCGATCGCGGAAGAAGTCCTGCATCAGCGCCCGGCTTTCGGCTTCGAGCACGCCGCCGAATGCTTCCATTCGATGGTTCAGCGCCGGATGTTCGTGGGCGCGCATCGCAGATTCTAACGCGCCGGCCCTGGGCTCTGGGGCGCCGTAGAAGACGCGGGCGATCCGCGCGTGGACCATTGCGCCGACGCACATCTGACACGGCTCGATCGTCACGTAGAGCTCGGCGCCGGTCAGCCGGTAATTCCCGAGCCGGGCCGCGGCCTGGCGCATCGCGACGATCTCGGCGTGCGCCGTCGGGTCCTGCGCGCTGATCGGCTGGTTGAAGCCCTCGCCAATCACCGCCCCGTCGAGCACGACCACCGCCCCAACCGGCACCTCGCCGCGCTGGCGCGCCTGACTGGCCAGCTCGAGCGCGATCCGCATGAACCTCTCGTCCATCGCCGGCATCCCGGTCGCGGCCCTGGGCGGCGACAGAATTGTGAATTTTAACACGATAATCCGCTGGTCCGCTGGTCCGCTGGTCCGCTGGTCCGCTGGTCCGCTGGTCCGCTGGCTCGGCGGGACCCGGGCTCCTGGCCTGGGCCAAAGCCTGCCTCGCCGTAGCCTTGGCGAAGGCGGGGGCGATAACATCACGCACATGTTCACCTGGCTCGAGCAATTCGTCGGCGACATCCGGTTCGGCCTTCGCGGCCTTCTGCGAACGCCCGGGTTCTCACTGCTGGCGGTGCTGTCGCTCGCCCTCGGGATCATGGCGGTCACGGCGATCTACAGCGTCCTCTATGCCGTCGTGCTCGACCCCTTTCCCTACAAGGACGTCGAGAACCTGATGAGCGTGCGGGTCTCGAGCCCGGTGCAGCGCGGATCGAGAACCGGCTACTCGACCGATCAGTTCCTCGAGATTGCCGAGCGCAGCACGATCTTCGAAGGCGTGATCGCGTCCACGATCAGCGACGTGCTCTGGACCGGCGCCGGCGATCCGCAGCGTCTCCGCGGCAATCACGGCACCTTCAACACCTTCGAGGTGATGGGCGTGCCGCCGCTTCTCGGCCGCACGCCGACCGCCGCCGACGCGCAGCCCGGGGCCGAGCCGGTGGTGGTGCTGGGCTACCGGTTCTGGCAGCGTCAGTTCGGCGGCGATCCGAACGTGCTCGGACGGCAGTTGCAGCTGAACGACATCACGCGAACGGTGATCGGCGTCATGCCCAAGCGCTTCATGTGGCGCGGCGCCGACGTCTACCTGCCGGTCAGGTTCGAACGCGGCAAAGTCGTCGAAGGCGTGCGCGGCGTGCACCTGCTCGGGCGGCTGAAGCCGAACATCACCGCGGCGCAGGCCGAGGCCGATCTCGGACCGATCATCGCCGACCTGAAACAGCGGGAGCCGGCGCAGTTCCCCGACCGAGTGGCGCGTGGGCCTGCTGCCGTTCACCGAAACGTTTCCAAGCTCCATCGGCCGCGACATCTGGGTGTTGCTCGGCGCTGTCGCGCTGCTGCTGCTCATCTCCTGCGCGAACGTCTCGAACCTGCTGCTCGCCCGCGCGAGCGCGCGACAGCGCGAAATGACGGTACGAGTTGCGCTCGGGGCGAGCCGCCGGCGGCTGGTGCGGCAGCTCCTCACCGAAAGCCTGCTGCTGGCGCTTGCCGCGGGCGTGCTCGGCACCGCGCTCGCCTACGCGGGACTGCCCGCAATCCTGGCGCTCGTGCCGCCCGACACCATCCCGGATGAATCAGAGATCTCGCTGAACACCGCCGTGCTGATCTTCGCGCTGATCGTCTCCGCCTTCACCAGCGTGATCTGCGGCCTGGCGCCGGCGCTGCACACCGCCGGCAAGGACGTTTCGAATGCGATGCGGGAAGCCAGCCGCAGCCTCGCCGGCGGATCGCGACAGGCGATCACCCGCAAGGCGCTGGTGATTGCCGAGGTCGCGCTGTCGCTGATCCTGCTGGCGGGATCGAGCGTGCTGCTTCGACGCTTCGTCGAAATCGGGCGCGTCAGCCTCGGGACACCGCCCGAGCAGGTGCTGACGCTGCGGGTTCCCCTCGCGCCGCAGCGCTACCCTGACGCCGCACGTCGAATCGCCTTTTTCCAGGACCTGCTGCCGCGGATCAAGGGAGTGCCAGGGCGTCGAGGCGGTGGCCATCAACAGCGGCCTGCATCCATTTGGAAACCTCTGGACCACTGCGGAAGTCAGCGGTCAGCCCCCAGTCACCGACCCGGTGCAGGCCCACCAGGTCAGCGCCGACTACACGGCAGCGATGGGGATCCGGCTCGCAGCGGGACGACTCCTGACCGACTCCGAGGTCGACGCGGCGCAGCGGGTTGCGCTCGTCAACGAACGCTTCGTTCGCACCAGGATCCCCGATCGGCCGCCCCTCGGGCAGGTCGTCAAGCTCCTGCGCTTCAAGGATCCGCCGTTCAACGTCGCGAATCACTCGTTCCAGATCGTCGGCGTCGTCCATGACACGCCGAATGCGGGGCTGGCCGAACCGCCGATGCCGGAGATCTACGTGCCGTTCAGTGCCATCGGCTTCTCGAACCTGGTCGTCGTCCGGGCCAGGAACGATCCGGCCAATATCACGCGGGACCGTGGTCAGCCAGATCTATGCCGTTGATGCGGCGCAGCCCGTGACCAACGTGACGACGCTCGCGCAGCTGCTCAAGGAAGAGGCGTTCGCGACACCCCGGTTCAACCTGGTGCTCCTGTCGGTCTTCGCGATCGTTGGACTGGCGCTGGCAGTCGTGGGCGTCTACGGCGTCATGTCGAGCGCGGTCGCGCAGGAACGCCAGGAGATCGGCGTCCGCATGGCGCTCGGCGCCGATGCTGGAACCATCACCCGCATGGTGCTCGCCCGCGGCTCCCGACTGCTCCTGGCGGGGACCGCGCTCGGGCTTCTCGGAAGCTACGCGGCGGGACGATGGCTCGCGGGTGCCGTCTGGCGGGTAGCGGGATTCGATCCGCTCGCGTTTGGTGCGGTTGCGCTCCTCCTCATGCTGGTCGGAGTCCAGGCCTGCTACTGGCCGGCCCGGCGCGCCGCGCGCATCGATCCGCTGATTGCGATTCGGGAAACGCAGTAATACGAGGAGCTTCCGAACTATGCACCGCCGACTCTTGCCAGCCATCCTTGTGGTCTGCTGACCGTGGCCCTGCACGCTGGCCAGGGCACAAAACAGGGCAGCCCTGAGGAAAACCTCCCACCCGGCATCGTCCGGCTGACGCATTTCGGCGAGCGCGCGTCGTGGTCGCCCGACGGCCGGCGAATCGCGTTCATGGAGAAGAGCTTCGGCGACGCCTACGAAGTGGACGCCGCGACGCGGGTGATACGCCTGCTCACGCACTACGCGCATCCTGGTTTCCTGCGCGTGCAGTTCCTGCCGAACGGCGACTACTTCCTGATCGGCGCGCGCACCTTCACCGACATCTCGACCACGCGTTCGCGCGATCAGGAGATGTGGATCCTCAAGGGCGACGCGAAGCCGGGCGACCGGCCGATTCCGCTCGAGCACAAGATCTCGGAGGGCGTCGCCATCTCCCGGACGGCGATGAAGATCGCGTGGTCCAACACGCACGGCCAATTCCCGGATGAGATCCCGCAGGGAGAATCAGTGATCTACACCGCCGACGTCGTGATCGAAGGCTTGAAGGCCCGGCTCACGAACAAGAGCGAGGTGATTCGCGCCAAGGGGCCCGAGTGCACCCTCGAGGCCCAGGACTTCCGCCGGCAGGACACCGAGCTCATCTACACGTGTTACCGATCTCCGTATGCCGACGTGCTCGGGATCGACCTGAAGACGAAGAAGGTCACGGTCTACCGGAAATTGGCCGGCGAGTACAACGAGGTCGAGGGCATCTTCCCGGACGGGGAGTCCACGCTGGTCGAGTCCAGCCGCGAGCAGCGCGAGCAGAATTCGAACTTCATCGACATCTGGAGGCTGAAGCTCGAACCCGATAGCCGGGACTTCACCCGGGTGACACGATGGGGCGAGTACGCGGGCTACAAGGCGTCGAACCCGGTGGTCAGCCCTGACGGTCGAAGGATTGCCTTCCAGTCGGCGAGGAGCAAGGACCCGGCGGGAGTGGGCTATGGGATTTTCGTGATGACGCTTCGATAGGTCTATTGCCAGAATTTGGTGTGCCCTGTGGCTATTTATTAGGGTGAATGACTATATGAATGACATTCAGGCGGTAGAACAGGTTCTCATCGAATAGCTGATCGACAACGCGGTCGAAGAGCGGGACCGACGAAGAGGCAAGAATGCGTCTTCCACCCTCGGTCGCTCGCCCCACGTGGTCCAGCTCCCGGGTCAGGCGGAGCTGATCCTCCGGACTCAGGGCATGAACCTCCTGCAGCAGGAGAATCTTCGCGTCGCTCGGAACAGCCCGTTCTTCCTCGGGCTGGAGCGCACTCAGGGCGTTTTCCGTGCGGCAGTCGATCACCTCGACTGCCCCGACTGGCGTCGGTGCTCCGGCGGTCCAACTCGCACGCAAGCTCCTGGCAAGCGGCGGCGGGACCGGTAATCAGGACTGGGACGTCAACCCCCGCGGCAAGGCTGATATCTTCTTCGGGTGCCAGCGCCGTCGGCGATCCCGACTGTGTGGCCTTCACCAGATGCCTGGAACAACTCTCCTCCATATGTGCCGTCCCTCCATCTCCTGCTGCGGGGATACGAGCACCGCAGACGGTTCATCAAAGACAGGACAATGGACAGTTGGTGAATCCGCAGATCCTTCCGGGTCAATGAATTACCGGCACAAATGGACGGCCTTTCGATGCCTCGAGAGCTTTCCGGGCACAGGGTGGCGCGGGCCGACATGCGGACGCTAATCAAGTTCGGAACCTTTCAGCTGGATTCACAGGCCGGCCAGCTCCTGAAGAACGGCCGGGTGATTCGTTTGAAGCCGCAGCCGCTGCGGCTGCTCCAGCTGCTCCTCAGCCGTCCCGGAGAGCTCGTGACGCGCGACGAGATCCGGGACCTCCTTTGGGGAACGGACACCTTCGTCGATTTCGAGCAGGGGATGAATACGGCCGTCCGCCAGATCCGGGAGGCCCTCGGAGACGATGCGGACACGCCGATTTTCGTGGAGACGGTGCCGAAGCGAGGCTACCGGTTCATCGCGCCGGTCGATGCAGGGCCGGAGGGGCCCACGCCTATCTATCCTCGGGGAACTGACCTAAATCTGCACAAGGCCCTCTGGCTCAACATCGCCGAACTGCGCCTCGCTGAAGTCAGGCGTCGAAAGCGGCGCGGCCGGCTTTACGTCGCCGCGATCGTCGCCGGCGTAATCCTCGTCACCCTCGCTGCGGCTTTCCTGATCATGAAAATGCGATAAGTCGCATTTTCGCCTTGACCGACCAATTTGGTCGGATTTAACCTCACGGGGAGTCTTCGAACATCAGGCTCACAAAAAAGCCCGCCCCGGTGCTGCAACACCAGGGCGGGCAATCGGACAACGGTCTGGGGAGACCCATCAAACGCCCAAGGCGCCTGACGCATCCGACCCCCGCATTGTAGTAACCGGGGCGCGTCGACGCAAAGGCTTGGAGTGAGTTGTTCCATGCGTCGTACGTTGCTTCAGGCCGCGGCCCTCGCCGCCGCGGTGTTCTGCCTGGTTCCTGTCACCGCCTCGGCTCAATCAGCTGCAGCGTTCAACCGCACGGGAGCCGTTCGCGAGCCGGTCGCGGCTTTCAGCGTCCGCGGAGTCGTGCTGGATCCCAGCCGCGCCCCGATCGCCGGTGCCCTCGTATCCGCCGCCGTCGATTCGCGCTCCGCACCCGTGTCAACAGTGACCAACCCGCGCGGGGAGTTCTCGCTGTCCCTCGCGGTCGAGGAAGTCACGCTGATCGTCAAGGCCGATGGCTTTGCGGAAATCACGCGCCGGGTGCGCGCCCAGGATGCCTCGACCCCTCCCGCCGAGTTCGTGCTGCAACTGTCAGCCGTCGTCGAGCAGGTCGAGGTCAGTGGCGGTGGCGGGTACGAGGTCGACTGGGTAAGCAGTGCGACCAGGACCGCCACCGCCCTACGCGATGTCCCGCAGTCGGTGACCGTCGTCACGCAAGAGCTGATGAAGGATCAGCTGATGCAATCGGTCGGCGACGTGGTGCGCTACGTGCCGGGCATTTCGGCGCACCAGGGCGAGAACAACCGGGACGATGTCGTGATACGCGGGAACCGGTCATCGGCCGACTTCTTCGTCAACGGGGTCAGGGACGACGTGCAGTACTACCGCGACCTCTACAACCTCGAGCGGATTGAGGCGCTCAAGGGCCCGAACGCGATGATCTTCGGCCGCGGGGGCGGCGGCGGCGTGCTGAACCGCGTGGTGAAAGAGCCGCTCTTCCGTCCGCTGCGCGCGTTTGCGGTGGAGCTCGGCGGGGACGATCACAAGCGCGCGACCACGGACCTCAACGCGCGCCTCGGGTCTGCGACCGCCGTCCGGCTCAATGCCATGTTCGAAGACTCGGGAAGCTTCAGGAACGGCGTCGATCTCGAGCGGGGCGGCGTGAATCCGACCATGACGTGGGCGCCGCGGGCTGGCACGAAGCTGACGCTCGGCTACGAGTACCTGCGCGACACGCGCGTCGCGGACCGCGGCATCACTTCCTTCCAGGGAGAGCCGGCCGAGGTCGATCCTTCAACCTTCTATGGCGATCCGGAACAGAGCGAGGTCAAGTCGCGTGTGAACATCGGATCGGCCGCATTGGAACAGGCGATTGGCAGGGCCGTGCTCCGCAACCGCACGGTGATTGCGGGCTACGACCGCTTCTACCAGAACTTCGTGCCCGGCGCGGCGTCTGCGGATCAGCAGACCGTCGCGCTCACTGCCTACAACAATGCGACGGATCGCACCAACGTCTTCAACCAGACCGATCTGACCTACACCGCGCACACCGGTGCCGTCCGGCACACGCTCCTCGCCGGGGTGGAGGTCGGGCGGCAGCTGACCGACAACTTCCGCAACACCGGCTACTTCAACAACAGCGGCACTTCCGTCACGGCACCGTTCGACAATCCCACGATCTCGACACCGGTGACGTTCCGCCAGAGTGCGACCGACGCCGACAATCGCGTCCGCACCGGCGTCGCCGCGGCGTTCGCCCAGGATCAGATCGCGCTGTCGTCACAGGTGCAGCTGCTCGGAGGCCTGCGTTTCGATCGCTTCGACCTGAAGTACGACAACAACCGCACCGGCCAAGATCTTCGGCGCGTCGACAACCTCGTCTCGCCGCGTGCTGGAATCGTCTACAAGCCGGTCGCGCCGCTGTCGGTGTACGGCAGCTACAGCGTGTCGTACCTGCCGAGCTCCGGCGATCAGTTCTCGTCGCTCACCACCATCACCCAGCAGGTCGAGCCCGAGCGATTCGACAATTACGAGGTGGGCGCGAAGTGGGACGTCCGACCGGCACTGTCGGTCACCACCGCTGTCTACCGGCTCGGCCGCACCAACACGCGCGCGACCGATCCCAACGATCCGACCCGGATCGTCCAGACGGGCAGCCAGAGAACCAACGGATTCGAAGCCGGCGTGAGCGGCCAGGTGACGGCCCGCTGGAAGATGGCCGGCGGCTACGCCTTCCAGGATGCCTTCGTGACCAGCGCAACGACCGCCGCACCCGAGGGGGCCGTCGTCGGTCAGGTGCCGCGGCACACGTTCTCGCTGTGGAACAGCTACCAGCTGCACCCGCGCGTCGGCGCCGGCGTCGGGCTCATCCATCGCTCCGACATGTTCGCCACCATCAGCGACACGGTGACGCTGCCGGGCTACGTCCGGGCGGACGCGGCGGCCTACTTCACACTGACCAAGGATCTTCGGCTGCAGATCAACCTGGAGAACGCGTTCGACAAGCGCTATTTCGTCAACGCGGACAGCAACACGAACATCTCGCCGGGGACACCGCAGACGCTCCGGGTTGCGCTTACGGCAGGGTTTTAGGCGCTAGGCCGCTGGGCCGCTGGACCGCTGGACCGGCGAGGCCGGACGCGGACCGGCGGACCAGCGGACCAGCGGTTCTTTAGACCCGGCCGCTCTTTTTTTGTAACCTATGCGGGCCATGAAGCCCAGACACGTCGCTTATCTCGCTGCCTGCGCCATCACTCTTGCCGTCTCAGGGCATCGGCCCGCGGCGGCGGCGGGCGAACGGCACCTCCTCTATGCCGCCGTTCCCGGCATTCGCAACTATCTCGAGTACGGAGGCATCGGGCTGCTCGTCTACGACATGGACGACGGGCACAGGCTGCTGCGGCGCATTCCGACCTTTGCGCTCGAGCCTGGCGTCCAGCCCGAGAACGTCAAAGGGATCGCGGCCAATGCCCGGACCGGCCTGATCTACGTCAGCACGATCCGCCGCGTCGCCGCGTTCGATCTCACGACCGACAAGATGGTCTGGAATCGCACCTACGAGGGAGGAGCCGATCGCATCGCGCTCTCCCCCGACGGGACCATCCTGTATGTGCCGTCACTCGAAGGGCCGCACTGGCATGCCGTCAACGCGAAGACCGGAGACGTGCTCGCGAAGATCGAGACCGGCTCCGGCGCCCACAACACGATCTACGGACCCGACGGCAAGCGGGTCTACCTGGCAGGATTGAAGTCGCCCACTCTTGCGATCGCGGATCCCGCCACTCACAAGGTCGTCGGCGGTGTCGGGCCGTTCAGCAGCGCGATTCGGCCGTTCACGATCAACCAGGCGCAGACCCTGTGCTTCGTGAACGTCAACGGCCTGCTCGGCTTCGAGGTCGGGGACATCAAGACCGGCAAGATGCTGCACCGCGTCCAGGTGCCCGGCTACGATCAGGGGCCGATCAAGCGACATGGCTGTCCCAGCCACGGCGTCGGGCTGACGCCCGACGAGAAAGAGCTCTGGGTCTCCGATGGGGCCAACAGCCGCCTGCACATCTTCGATGCGACCGTGATGCCCCCGACGAAGATCGCCAGCCTTGCCGTGCGCGATCAGCCCGGATGGATCACCTTCAGCCTCGACGGCCGATACGCATACCCGTCGACCGGCGAGGTCATCGACACCGCATCGCGCCGGATCCTGACGATTCTCAACGATGAGAAGACAGGCACGGTGCAGAGCGAAAAAGTCGTCGAGGTGGTGTTCCAGGATGGAAAACCGTCGCGGACCGGCGACCAGTTCGGGATCGGGAGAAAGAACTGATCGCTGCCTCTAAACAGGAGGTCATGAGATAAGGAGGTCAGGAGGTTATTCTTCTCCTGAACTCCTATCCTCCTGTTAGATAAGTCCCCTCACCGGGGCGGCATCGCCTTGAACGTCTTCTCGATGTTCTCGAGCACCGCCAGCGTCGACCGCACGCCGGCTTCAAGGTAACGTTCACCGTTCTCGGGGTTGGCCGAGCGCGCATCTCCCCACGTTCCGGACTTCGTTGCCCAGAACACCGAGCCCGGCGACGTGAAGAAGAACGCGGTGTGCACCGCGCCGGTGTTCGCGATGGTGTACTCCGGGAACGGCGGGAATTCGGCGTTCGCCTTGTCGAGGTCCACGAGCGCCGGGTTGATCGCCATCACCGCCGACGTTTCCGCGGCGTTGGCGTGCAGGCCGTTCTTCAGCCCGGACCACTCCGCGACATCTTCCGCCGTCATCCCGTCCCAGTAGTTCACCGGAAACGCCTTGACGTCCTTCGACAGCTTCTCGGCGGCGTTGGCGCACGCATAGGCGATGGCGTAGGTGTTGTCGTAGTGCCCGTTGAGAAAAATGATGCGCTTGAATCCGGATGCCGCGAACGCGACGCACAGGTCTTCGACCAGCGCCATGAAGGTCGGGATCCGGATGTGCACCAGCCCCGTGAATCCCACGTGCGGATACGAGAGGGCGTAATTGATCGGCGGCGCAACCACCGCGCCGATCGTCGGCGCGATGCGCCGCGCGATCTCGTTGGGAATCAGCACGTCGGTCAGCAGCGGCGCGTGCGGACCGTGCTGTTCGGTCGCGCCGATAGGCACGATGACCGTGTGGTGTGACTTCAGGAACCCCTCGACTTCCGGGTTCGTCATCTCGCCGAGAAACACTGTGGCTGGTTTCATGGCCGCAATACTGCACGGAGGATCCAAGGCCCGTCAACACCCGCGGCCGGCTGGTTTGGAATTCCCGAGGCCGGGATCAGGCTCTGGGCCAGTCGACCATGATTGGACTGGGCAGCCAGGCCATCGTCAAGGTGGTCAGACTCCAGGGAAGATAATCGAGGAAGGAGTCGAACGGCGATCCTTCCACGCGCAGATGCCAGGATCCGCGCGCATCAATCAACAGCCCGCGCCGGTGCAGGAAGGTTTCGCGCAGGGCATCGATCGACAGGGGCCGGATCACCCGCCAGTGCTCGACCACGTCGCTCAACAGGGCCTCGACCGCTTCACGATCCCCGCGGTTGAGGATGCCCGACGCAAACAGGATCGGCTGATCGAGCGGAACCCCCAGGAGAATCTTGATGAGGCCGAGCTCGTACTCGTGCCCGTCGTTTTCGCCGCTGGCGGCAAAGTGCAGCAGAGCGGCGGCCCGGCGCAGCGCCTCCGCATTGAGGGACTTCTCCCCCGGATGGACGACGTTCCTCGCGGCGAACAACCGGGGAAGGAAGGGCGTCAGCAGCACGAGGCCCGCGTTCGAGACCGGCAGGCCGAAAGTGCGGTCGGCCTCCGGAGGATTCGCGAAAGGATGGCGGCCTTCGATCGCCGCCGCCGACGTGGAGTCGTCTCCCAGGGAAATGTACGAGAATTGCGGACTGTTGATTGGCTTGGCCAGCCGGGTTGGCAATGCCAGACGATCGAACAGCCGCCGGGCGTCCGACGAGACCGTCGGCTTGTCCGGAGCGGCAGGTTCCGCCGCCATTGGCGCGAACCAGCCGGCGACTATCGCCGCCGCAAGCTCCAGGCGCGCGTGCCGCGCACTGCTGCGTTCGGGGGCGGTGGCGATGCGTTCAATCGCCTCCATCACACTGGGCTCTTCGGGTCGATGGCGCTGCCGCGCGACGGCGTGTACCACCGACACCCACGCCAGGTCGGGCAAGAGGGACAGCAGCCGGAAGAGAAAGACCGCGGTCGCCGCGGGGGATTCTGGCAGCCGCTGCAGCACGGCCGCCATCTCGCTCACGGCCGTTTCCTCGAGCTCCCTCACGTAGGAGAGATCGGCCGACGCAGGCTCGGCGTACCAGGGCACGGTTCCGGTCTCGAGGTAGTGAAGCAGCGACGCCAGCCGTGAGACACGCGCCGTGGCACGCCGAACGGGCGTCTCGACGTCCGGTGCAAGGGCGCCGGGTGGCGGCGCGGCCAGATCCGCCAGCCGGGCCCGCAGGTCTGTCCGAATGACCCCCACGGTCGCCTGCTCGAGAGCATCCGTGTCGGCCACGCGGACCGTGACTTCGAGCCGCTCGATCTGAATCAGGTCGTCGCCGGAAGGCAGGCCGTCGAACACCCGTTCGAGCTCCGGCAGCACCTCCGTCGTCACGGTCCGGGTCAACCGGGCTCGTAGCGCGAAGGCATCCTCGGCGGAGTCGAGCTTGATCCGCCAGAGGAGCCGGCGTATTCGGTGTCCGTCAGCGCTCATCATCATAGCGACGGGCATAGCGACGGGCATAGCGACGGGCATGGCGACCGGAAGGCGGACGGCGACGGCCGTCTCGATCACGGCCTGCGTTGCTCCCGTCCGCGCAGAATCTCGAGCACCCGCTCGACGCACTGCTGGACGATGATCTGCGTATCAGGTTCGGTGGATGGCGAGCCGGCGCTCGCAGAAACCTTGTTCGTCACCTCCACCGAGATGACGACTTCATCGATGATGATCGGCATCGAATAAACGACCGCTTTGTTCGCAGGGTGCCCGCCATGCGCGAACGGCGCGCAAAACGGAAGGGCTAAGGCTACGTGCGTCGCCCGCAAAATTCAACGGATTTCGCGTCAAATGGGTGCAACGCTGTGCAGGCCCCGCGCCCGGTCGTGGCCCTTCGACTCGCCTTCGGCTCGCTCAGGGCAGGGCCCCTTCGCTTTGCTAGGATTCAGAGCAGATTCGCCTCGCCGGGCACCAGGCCTACCAAGAGCCAGCCCAAGGGCGAGCCGAAGGCGAGTCGCAAGGGAGCCCCTAGATGCGCGCGTTCGTCGTTCGGCCGTTCGGCCTGAAGAACAACATCGATTTCGACCGGGTGGACGCGGAACTGATTCAGCCCGCCCTTCAGAAGCTCGGAATCGACGGCGGCACGACCGGACTGGTCATCGAAGCCGGGAACATCCGTGAAGACATGTTCCGGCTGCTGCTGGTGTCGGATCTGGTGATCGCGGACATTTCCATCGACAACGCGAACGTCTACTACGAGCTGGGGATCCGCCAGGCCCTGCGGGAAAAACGCACGTTCCTGCTCCGGGCCAGAGGCGTGACCAACGACGTGCCGTTCGACCTCAAGACGGATCGCTACCTCGCTTACGATCCGGCGGCGCCGGGCGACACCCTCGCGGCGTTCACCGCCGGCCTGGAAGCGACGCTCGCGGAAGAACGGCAGGACAGCCCGGTCTTCAAGATGCTGCCGGACCTGCGGGAGCAGAGCCGGACGAAGTTCCTGGCGGTGCCACGCGACTTTCGCGAAGAGGTCGAGTACGCCGCCGCCACGAGGCGGGCGGGACAGCTCGCGCTCCTCGGATTCGAGGCCAAAGGGGCGGTGTGGGAATCCGAGGGCCTGCGGCTGGTCGCGACCGAGCAGTTCCGCGCCCGCCAGTTCGAGGGTGCGGCCCAGACCTACGAGGATTTCCGCCAGATCAGCCCGCTCGATCGCGAGGCGAACCTCCGGCTGGCAACGGTGTACCAGCGGCTCGGCGACATCCCCAAATCCCTCGAGGCCCAGCGGCGCGTGACCGCGCAGACCGATGCGCCCGCCGGCGATCTGGCGGAGGCGCATTCCCTGCTCGGCAGCTCGCTCAAGGATCAGTGGCGCGCCAGCTGGATGACCAGCCCGGCTGACAGGAAGCGCGCCAACGCGCTCAACTCCGGCTTCCTGTATGTCGAGTTACGAGGAGTATCTGCGGGCGTTTCGACACGACGTCAATCACTACTACTCGGGGTTGAATGCGCTGGCCATGGTGACGATCCTGCTGAAGCTGGCCCAGGAGCTTCCGGACATCTGGCAGGACCGGATTGGCGACGAGACCGAAGCCTCCAGGGTGACCTCGGAGCACGAGGCCCAGCGTCAGCGGCTGACCGGAGCTGTTGAAGTGTCCCTCGACGCGGCCGCGCGTGCGGCCGAGCGGCTCGGACGGCCCGATCGCTGGATTGCCGTCAGCCTGGCCGACTTCAAGTTCCTCACGGCGTCACGCTCGGGACCCGTGGTGCGCGCCTACGAACAGGCGCTCGGCGGCCAGCCGGAGCTCGTGGCTGAGGCCGTGCGCAAGCAGCTGGCCGTGTACGGTGAGCTCGGCCTCTTTCAGGACCGGCTCCAGCGAGTCCTCGACGCCCTTCCGGCAGCGACGCCGGTCGAGGCCCCGCGACGGACGATGCTGTTCACGGGTCACCAGATTGACTTCCCCGGACGGCCCGAACCACGCTTTCCTGCCGAAAAGGAGTCCGTCGCGCGTGAAGCCATCCGGAATGCGGTCGAGCAGGTGCTCGCGCGCTATCCGGGAGCCGTCGGCATTGCCGGTTGTGCGAGCGGCGGCGACATCCTGTTTCACGAAGTCTGCGCCGACCTCAAGATCCCGACGACACCGTACCTCGCCGTTCCACCCGAAATCTATGTGACGCGATCAGTGGCATCCGCCGGCCCGGAATGGGTGCAGCGCTTCTGGGCGATTCAGGCGCGCACGCCCTCGGCGCTCGTCCTCGGGCGCAATACGCAGATGCCGGGCTGGCTTCGGCATCGCGCCGGCTACAGCCTCTGGCAGCGCAACAACCTGTGGGTCCTGAACGAGGCCCTGTCGGCAGGGGCGAGGAATGTCACGTTGATTGCGCTGTGGAACGGTCAGCACGGCGACGGCCCGGGGGGCACGTCCGACATGATCAACAAGGCGAACGAACGCGGCGCCGAAACCCGCGTGCTCAGCACGACCAATCTGTTCGGCCTCCCGGCGCCGCCGGCCCGGAAAGAGTGAAGTCGGGAGAGCTCAGTCGACCGCCCGGAACGCCGTCCAGGCCGCCTGCCTGCCGCGATCACTAGCGTCTCCTCTCCTTCCCCTTTTCGATGTGGAAGACCTCATCGAGAACAGTCATCACCGGGCTGTTGTCCGCGCGCGAAGGCATCAGCTCGCTCATGTGCGCCCACCACCGTTGGCACACGGGCGTCTCCGCTATTGCGGCCCACTGCTCCTCGCTCTCGAACTCGACGTAGGCGAACAGGTCGTTGGTGACCGGATCGATGAAGATGGTGTACACCCGCACACCGTGCGCCAGCAGCATGTCCTCGAGCTCGGGCCAGATCGGCTGGTGACGGCGCGCGTATTCGGCGGCGCGGCCGGCGTGAACGGACATTCGGAAGGCTCGCCTGATCACGCGCCTACCTTACAATGTTTTTTCGCGTGTCAGCCTGCAGTTCGGCTCCGCGAGCCGGGTTTCGGTATCCAAAACGGCTCTGCGTGCGGTTCCCCACGCCCTGTTGTGCGGTGTCACCCGCTCCCGGCGCGGACGGTCTCACCCGGATTCCGAAATGTAGAATGCCGTCTGACTGTATGGTTGCGACATCCCGTTTCCAGGTGAAGACCAGCGGGCAGGGCGATGCCCACGACGTCACCGACGAGGTGCGGCGCGCGATCGCGAAGAGTGGCGTGCCGAACGGCATCGTGACGGTCTTCGTCGTCGGCTCCACCGCCGGAATCACGACGATCGAGTTCGAGCCCGGAGCGATCGCCGACCTGAATCGCCTGTTCGATCGCCTGGCCCCGCGCGGCGCCGATTACCAGCACCATCTCCGCTGGGGCGATGACAACGGATCGAGCCACGTGCGCGCCGCGCTGCTCGGTCCGTCGATCACGGTGCCCTTCACCGACAGCGCACCCGACCTCGGCACCTGGCAGCAGATCATGCTGCTCGAGTTCGATACCCGCTCGCGTGAGCGGGAAGTGATCATTCAGATCATCGGCGAGTAGGCGGGGGGCGCGGGCTTGCGGGCTCGGGGGCTCGCGGGTGAACGTTCGGCTCGCGATTTCCGTCCAAGCTTCGTCAGGCCGGGTGTGTGGTCGGTTTGAACGGTGCCTTGGGAGCGACGCATGACCCTCAATTCTTTCAGTGGTGGCGCCGCGATTCTCGCGGCGGCGGTGTCGATGAGCGCCTGCATCGTGGAAGCTCAGCGCGTGGAAGGCTCCTTCCAGAAAACGCTGACCGTCGGCGACCGTCCGACCGTCGAGATCATTTCCGGCTCAGGCGCGATCGAGGTCCGGCAGGGAGCGGTGGGCCGGGTGGAGGTCCGGGCACGGATTCGCGCGGGTGACTGGGGCTGGAGCCGGTCCGGCCTGAGCGCCCAGGAGCGGGTGAAGCGGATCGAGGCCAATCCTCCTGTCGAGCAGCAGGGCAACGCGGTCCGCATCGGCGACATCAAAGACGCCGACCTGCGTGACGGCGTGTCGATCAGCTACGACGTGACGGTGCCGCCGGGGTCTTCCCTTCAGTCCAAGTCCGGCTCGGGCTCGCAGCGCATCGAAGGTGTCGACGGCGACGTCGTCGTGAGCAGCGGATCCGGGTCGCTGACCGTGCGGCGTTCTGGCGGCACGCGTGCGCGCGAGCACCGGCTCCGGCGGCATCACCGCCGAAGACGTCGGCGGCGCGTTCGAGGCCTCGACCGGGAGCGGCTCGATCGACGGGATTGGCGTCAAGGGACCGATTACGGCCCGCACCAGCAGCGGCAGCATCGAGGTCACACAGACCGGCGGCGGTGACGTGGAGGCGTCGTCGAGCTCCGGGAGCGTCCGGCTGCGGGGCGTTCAGGGCGGGCTGCGCGCGTCGACGACCAGCGGCAGTCTCGCCGTCGAGGGAAACATGGCGCGCGAGTGGCGGTTGTCCTCCTCGTCCGGTCACGTTGCCGTCAACGTCCCCGCAAGCCAGGGATTCGAGCTCGACGCGAACTCCGGCTCGGGGCGAATCAACGTCGACTTCCCGGTCACGGTCTCGGGCGACGTCGGGAAGCACACGCTGCGCGGCTCGGCCCGCGGCGGCGGGCCGCTGCTGCACGTCCGCACATCATCTGGCGGAATTTCGATTCAGTGACTGTCAGGGGAGCGGTCGCGGGCATACACCCACGCCTGTTTCCCCGAGGCGAGCGTCCCGAGGACGCGCCTGTACCCTGCGGGCTCATACGCGTCTGACTTCGCAAGCTCGGTCTCGGTGACCTCGAACACCATCCCGCTCACCCGGCCGTCGTCGTTCCCGGTGAACGTCACGATTGCGTGCTCGCTCCTGCCGCTCGTCGCGACGAATGCCGGGTCCTCGATCTTCTTCGTCGACAGCTCGAAGCCAACCAGCACGTCCGGCGATCCCTGCAGCACTCTACCGAACGTCGAGAGCTGAACGGCCTCCTGCTGCAGGGTGCCGTAGGAGAAGAGTAGAGGCATGCGTGGAAGAGATGTAGGATGTCACGAAAAGGAGCAAGCCTGTGCCGATCACCAGGCGTGACGCCCTCAAGCTCGCGGCCACAGCCCTCGTGCCGCAGGCCAAATCCCGGACCAAACGGGTGATTGTCGCAGGCGCCGGCATCGGTGGCTTGAGCTCTGCCTGGGAGCTGAATCGGCGCGGCCACGACGTCACCGTCGTCGAAGCCTCCGCCCGCAGCGGCGGTCACGTCTTCACCTTCCGCGAAGGCCTGGACGATGGACTGTATGCCGATGGCGGGGCGGAACATTTCACCGACCCGGGCTACGAGCGATACCGCGAGTACGTCCGCGAGTTCAACCTGCCGTACACCTACTATCCCCGCCGCGAGAATCTCGTCCGCTGGATCAATGGTGAGCGGTACACGACCGAGATGCTGGCGGATCGACAGGTCCTGACCAAGCTGGGGCTGAACAACCGCGAGGTCGCATACCTGACGACGCATCCGTTCCCCGAGCTGGCATCTCTCTACTTTGCCCCGTATGTCGACAGCTTCAAGGACGAGTACCGCCCCTTCGCTGCGGGGCTGAACGCGCTCGACCAGATCAGCAGCTCTGAGCTGTTTCGCAAGGACGGCGCATCGGCAGCGGCGTTGAGTTTCATCGGCGGCAGCGGATCTGCGCTGCAGGCGGTGTGGCACGCGGCGATTCTGAAGATCCGCGGGGTCCCGCTGTTCCCGCCGAAGGTCTACCGCCTCCTCGGCGGCAACCAGAAGTTGACGGATGCCTTCGCCGAGCGTCTCGGCACGCGCATCCGGTTGCGGTCGCCGGTCACTGGCATCGAGCATGGCGACACCGGAGTGCGGATCACCTGCGGTACCGGCGCCGACACGACAAAGCTCGAAGGCGACTATCTGGTCTGTGCGATGTCGGCGAGGATGCTGCGGCTGCTGCCGATCGCCCCGGCCCTGCCCCCCGCCAAAGCCGACGCCATCGCCAACGTCCCTTACTACCACGACACACGCGTGATCTTCCAGACGCGCACCAGGTTCTGGGAGCGCGACGGCCTCAGCCCCAACATGGAGTTCGGCGAGTCGCCGCTCTATCACGTCTGGAGCGCCTCGCAGGAGGTGAAGACCACGCGCGGTCTGCTTGCCGGCACCGCGTCGGGCGCCGGCACCGCGGATCGGGCGCTGGCGACGTTCCGCAAGTTCTATCCCGGACGCTCCGAAGACATCGAGAAGGCGCACGTCGTGGTCTGGGCGCTCGATCCCTGGGCTTCGGCCTGCGAGCGCACGTCGTACCGGCCCGGACAGCTGGCGAAGTTCTGGCCGGTTCTCATCGAACCGCACGGTCGCATTCACTTCGCGGGCGCGTATGCAGACAATCTGAACTGGGGGATGGAGGCGGCAACCCGCTCGGCCAATCGCGTCGCCGAAGCGATTGACAAAGCCCCGTGAGAGCCTGGTTGTAAGCCGAGCCCCGAGCCCCGATCGTGAAGTCCGCTACTTCTGATACGTGACCGACCCGCTCGCCTGGTCGATCGTCACGATCGCATCGACGCGATCGACCTTGTACTCGACACTCGCACCGTTCGCCCATCGAACTTCGAGCCTGGAGACGGCCGATTGCCTGCCCAGCCCGAAGTGAACCCGCAGATCCGACTGGGACATCTGACCACGACCGCTGGCGACCTCGCCGCGCTGCCGAATCCCCCCGGCGGTGACGAATGCGACGGAGCCAACCGCGTCGCGCGGGCACTTCTGTCGCGGATCTCCAATCAGCCGAAGGGTCAACCAGTGCCCGGCCGAGCCGCCACCGATGTTCCGGGCGATCGCCGGCGCGCCGTCGATGTTGCTGATCGCGACGTCGATCCCACCATCGTTGTCGAGATCCCCGACCGCCGATCCGCGCGACACGCGCGCGGTGGTCAGCCCGTCACCGGCCGCAGCGCCAACCTCTTCGAAACGGCGGCCTTCGAGATTGCGGAACAGGAGCGCGCGCTGCGGGTAGGAGGAGTTCCACGGCATCGAATCCACCGCGGGATACACGTGGCCGTTGACCACGACCAGATCCAGCCATCCGTCGTTGTCGTAGTCGAGAAAGTCCGTGCCCCAGCCGAGAAATGGAATCGAGACCTGCGCGACGCCCGATCGGAAGCTCACGTCGGTGAAGGTGCGACCGTTGTCGTTGTGGTAAAGGACGTTGAAGTCGTCTGCGAAATTCGTGATGTGGATGTCGTTACGCCCGTCGTTGTCGTAGTCGCCGACGGCGACGCCCATGTGCGCCTGCTCCCGGCCGCTGCCGTCGAGCGCCGCGCCGGACGGGTAGCTGACATTCTCGAACCGGCCCTGGCCGGCGTTGCGGTAGATGTAATTGGGTCCTGAGTCGTTGGCGACCACCAGATCGAGCCGCCCGTCATCATCCAGATCGACCCACGCGACTCCGAAACCATAGAGACCTTTGTCGTCGGTCACGCCCGCCTCTCGCGTCGTCTCAGTGAATGTGCCGTCGCCGTTGTTGCGGAACAGGTGATCAGGCGCTCCGCGCAGGCCGCGTGGACCGCACATGACCGGCACCGCACGATAGGTGCAGAACGCTGCCCCGGCGGAGTACGCCGCGCCCATCCCACGCGCGCCACCCTGCGGCGCTGCCGCTCCAGCAGCCGCTCCCTGAGGTGGCGGAGATGGTGGCGGGTTCTTGACGTCGAACGCGACGTAGCCCGCAACATACAGATCGAGCCAGCCGTCCCCGTCGTAATCGCCAAACGCGCAGCCGGTGGACCAGCTGTCCACGGCGACACCGGCCTTCAGAGCCACATCCGTGAATCGCCCGTCGCCCAGGTTCCGGAACAGCCGGTTGGGACCGAAGTTGGTGACGTAGAGATCGGGTGCGCCGTCGTTGTCGACGTCGCCGACGCAGACGCCCTGGCCCCATCGCTCGTTGCCGATGCCGGCGGCCGCGGTCACGTCGCGGAACGTGCGATCGCCGTTGTTGCGAAACAGCGCAGCTCGGGGCGCACCGCCCGGGCGCGACTCGATCGTCCCGCCATTGACCAGATAGATATCGAGCCAGCCATCGCCGTCGAAGTCGAGCAGCGCCAGCCCGGAACCGGTGGTTTCGATAATGAAGTTCTTCGCGGCGCCGCCCGACACATGCTGAAACACACCCACACCTGATTCGCGGGTGATGTCAGCGAACCGAACGTTGGCCGCAGCGTTCGGCGCAGCCTGCGGAACCTGGCGAGTGGGAGGCGCGGCCGGTTGCGCGAGGCCCAGGGTGAAGAGGACCGGCAACGTCCCGAGCACGGTCTGGCGGCGCGGCTTCAACAGGTCACCGGGCGTTGCGCAACTGCTCGGCCTTCTTGAACGACTCCTGGGCTCGCACGGGATCACCGGAGGCCTGGTAGGCCATCCCGAGCATGTAATGAGCTTCGTCCATGTCGGGCGCCAGCGCAACCGCACGCTGCAGCTTCGCGATGCCATCAACCGTACGGCCGACTTTGACGAGCGACGTTCCGAGCCCAGCCCATGCCACGGCCGCCGATGGATTCCGTTGCACGGCCTGCTCGAACTGCTTCACCGCCAGCTGATCGTTCTGCAGATACCCGAGGCACACACCCAGGCCGTATGCCCCGTCGAACGTCGGCCGGACGGCCTCTGCTCTTTCGTAAAGCACGCGAGCCTCCTCGCAGGCAAGACGGATGCGCTGGAGCTTCGCCAGTCCGAGCAGCGCCTCGAGCAGGTCGGGCTTTGCCGCAAGCGCGGCGGCGTACTCCTTTTCCGCATCGGCTCGTCGCTCCTGCACGTCGAACATCTCGGCCTGCAGTTGGTGCACGCGCGCGGAATCCGGCGCAAACGTCGCCAGGCGCTCGAATTCCTGCGCCGCGAGACCGCGAGTGGCCAGCCCGAGGTAATAGAGAAGGTGGGTATCGGCAGGATGCTTGCGGACGGCGACCGCCGCTGCCCGGTAGGCAGCGTCGATCTCGTTCCGTTCGAGATACACGCGAATGAGCAGCACCTGTCCGGCGACATCATTCGGCTGCCGCTGAACATAGGATCTGGCCAGCGAGAGCGCGCGATCCGTGTCGCCTGCAGCCAGCGCGCCCGACACCGGAATCAGACCGGGGTCAGACTGTGGCTTGGGCGCCTGCGCAACAACGCCGGAGGCACCGATCGTCAACAGCCCCGAGATCGAAGCGGTCACGCAGACACGACCGATGACGGCGGTCCTGGTCATTGTTCGTAGGGCACGGCCTGGATGATGCGCAGGAATGCCTGGGCGCGCTCGTCCCGCTTCTCGCCGAGCGCCGCGATCCTCGCCATCTGCGCGTCCTTGCGCGGATCTTTCGTCTTGGCGTAAAGCGTCGCCAGGTTCACCGAGGCCGCGTAATGATCCGGATCGATCGCGAGCGCCCTGCCGAGCGACTGCTCTGCCGCGCCATAGTCTTCCAGCCGGGTCTGAATCAATCCCAGTTCCGCCCAGGCATCGACAAGACTGGCATCGAGCTGCAGCGCGCGATCGATTTCCCGGCGCGCCGTGGCGAGATCGTTCATCTGTCGGGCGATGCGGGCGAGAAAGTAGTGGCCGCCGGTGGCCGTCTCAGGGGAGCGGGTGGCACGTTCGAGCGCGGGACGGGCCCGGTCGAACAGGTTACTGTAGAACAGCGCAGCCCCGAGCGCAAAGTGACCGCGTGGATCATCCGGCCGCAGCCGCACGTATTTTTCGAAATATGGCAGCGACTCGGAGGGCTCGTGGCGATTGGTCGCGATGGCGCCCATCGCGTAGTTCACCAGCGGATTGTCGGGATCGAGCTCGACCGCCTTCTGCATCGACTCGTAGGCTTCACGACCGAGGTTCTGCTCGACGCAGACCATGGCGAACAGGAAGTGCACCGTGGCGCTCCCGGGATCGAGGGAACGGGCGTGCGCCAGATAACCGAGCGCCCCTTCGTAATCCTTCACGCGGATCGCCGTCCTCGCGAGCTCGATCAGCAGGGGCGCCGAGGTCCCCTCGGCGGCGGCCACACGCTCGAGCACCTGGCGAGCCTCGCCGAATCTGCCGCCTCTGAGCTGAATCGCCGCCAACGCGCGTAGCGATCGCGTCGAGGCCAGCCCCCGGCGGTCCAGCGCGTCGAGCATCGACGCCGCGATTTCGTCACCTGCCGTCCCGGGCAGAGCCGGGAGCGCCGCAAGGACGTCGCCTTCGGTGAGCGCCGGGTGTCCTGCCAGCCCATCGACGGCCCGCCGCGCTGCCGCGCCGTCGCCGAGCGCCGCGAGATCGGCGGCGAGGAACGCGAGGGTCTGCGGGCGGCGCCTCATCGCCTCTGGCAATCGATCGAGTACGGCGCGGCTGGACGCAAACTGACGGTCGAGCGCCAGCAGCACCCCGCTCTGAAACAGTCCCTCGACGTTCGCCGGTTCCATGGTCAGCAGTTGCCTGTAGACATCGAGCGCCTTTGCCTTGACCGCCGGCTCGGTATCTCCGTGCTCCTGGTAGAGACGGCCAAGGTTCTCGTAGGCCGCCGGGTTCTTCGGAGCGAGCTGAATCGCCGTCCGAAAGTGCGTCTCGGCCCGCTCGAACTGCTTCTGCTGCGCGGCGATGACGCCGGCCAGGTTCTGCAGCACCGGGTCCGCCGGATGCGCCTTCAGTGCGGGCTCGACGATCCGGCTCGCCGCCGCCAGATCGCCGCGTTCGATGGCAGCGGCGGTCTGCTGGAGCGTGGACTGGCTCGCCAGCGCGTCTTGTTGCGGCGACCGCGCCGCGGCGACTGTTGCGGCAGCGAAGCATACCAGGGCCACCGTCGGAACTCCGTAGGGCCGGGTCTTCAGACCCGGCCGCTCTGCCGCAGGCCGTCCAGAAGCGTTCACTGGCTTCGCTCCCGCCGGCTCTCGTGCAGCCGCTTGAACTGGGCCATGGCGGCGTCGGCCTCGGCGGTCTGGCCGCGGCGCCGGTAGATGCGCGACAGCGCGTAGTAGGCCTCGGCATACGACTCATCCACCGAGATGGCCTGCTGCAGCGACCCGAGCGCGTCGTCCAACCGGCTGCGTTCTTCGAGCACGACACCGAGCTGGTAGTAACCGGGCGCAAAGCGCCGATCGATGGCCAGCGCCTCGCGGAACAACCCCTCCGCCTCGTCCAGCTCGCCGCGCGTGCGAAGCAGGATGCCGAGATTGAGTACCGGCCACGGAGACGCGGTCTTCGTGTCCGCCCGATTGAGCCGGATCGCCTCGCGATAGTGACCAATGGCCTCTTCAGGTTGATTCAGCGCTTCGTAGCAGAGGGCGAGGTTGTCGTGTGCTCTGACCAGCGCCGGCTCCCGCGCCACGACACGCTGAAGCCGCTGGATCGCGGAGGCATACTGACCGGCGTCGTAATCGAGGCGCGCCAGCCAGTACAGGTGGATGACGTTCGCGCGGCTCGTCCGCGGCGAGCCGTTCGAGCTCGGGGCGCGCCCAGTCGCCGCGTTTCATCGCGATGTAGGCCAGGGCCAGCTGCAGCCGCGTCGGGTTGTCCAGCGGGCCCAGGGCTTCGGCCTTCTTGAGTGCGATGGCCGCGTTGAGCGGCTTGCGATCCAGCATGAAGACGCTGGCGATCTGCGTGAGCAACGATTGCGACCCCGGCTGCCGCGCGATGGCATCTGCCAGCAGCTGTTCGGCCCGCTCGTAGTTCTTCGCGGCCAGGGCCTTCTGAAGTTCGGAGGAAGGGGTTGAGACGGCCGCGGCCGGCGGACTCTCGCTGATCTCCCGTTCCAATGCCGACATCGAAGGCACTTGTGCCGCCACCGGGAGCGGCAGGGTCAGCGCGGAGACGAGACCCACACACGTGAGGCGAATCGCGGTCATGGACGTCGCGATTGAGGTTGCCGTCGCGCCCGCGCGGCCTCGATGCTCGACTGAAGCCCCTGCGCCACCTTGCTGTCCGGGACGAGCGCCAGGGCGCGGGCGACGGCCCGCGAAGCATCGTCCAGGCGGCCGCCGGCCAGATAGAGCCGGGCCAGGGCCAGGTGCACGTCGTCGAGCGTGGCATCCCGGCCGACGGCATCGAGAAATGCGGCTTCAGCAAGGTCCGGCCGCCCCTGCTCGAGATACTCGCGCCCTTTCGCCTGGCTGAGACGCGCCGCCTTCGGATCGATCGACTGCATCCGTGTGAGCGTCCACTGCGAGAGCCGCAAGTAGGCCTTGCCGAGGCGGTACGCGTACTCAGGGTTGCCGGGGGCCAGATCCACCAGCGTGCGGTACTCGTCGGTCAGGCAGATGACGTCGTCGATCCGCTCGCAGGCATCGGCGAGTTGCAGGTGAACGGCCGGCTCGCGCGGCATCAAGTCGGACGCGCGACCCAGCACGCGTACTGCCGTCCTTGGCTGGCCGAGCGCCAGCAGGGTGGCTCCCTCGAGCAGGCGTGACGGCCCGAAGGACGGATCGATCCGGGACGCGGCCCGGAACTCCACGAGCGCGTCGGAGTGCCGTCCGCGACGCTGCAGGACGATCCCGAGATTGTGGTGCACGAAAGCGCGGTCACCGCCGCTGCTGATCACGGCGCGAAAAGCCGCTTCGGCCGCGTCGAGACGACCAGCCGCCAGGTCGGCGACGCCTTCAGAAAACCGCGCCGCCAGCGCGGGAGGTAAATCCTGTGGGGCCGCCCGGGCCGGTGCCAGCACGAGCAAGGCCAGTGCCAGCGCCAGCCGGGAGGCTAGAACTCGAATCGCACGGCAAGCTGCATCGTGCGAGGATCGGTCACCGATCCGTTCCATTTGCCGAAGTCCGGACTCGCAAGATCGTTGTTGAACGCCAGCCCGCCCCACTCGCCCGGGTTGGTGAACATGTGCCAGTTCCACAGGTTGAAGATCTCGAATCGAACCTGCACGTTCGTTCCGCCGCTCATCCTGGTGTTCTTGATGAACGAGAGATCCTGATTGTGATAGCCGAAGCTCCGCACCGTTTCCTCGATGCGGTTGCCCTGGCCGTAGTAGAAGTTGAACGCCGAGACCGACTCGAACGCATTCTTGTTGAACAGCGGGCCGGCGTTCGGATCGAAGCCGCCCTTGTCCTGTGCGAACACCGCGCCGGCGTCGACGATCTTGGGGATGCAGCCTGCCCGGAACGCGTCCGGCACGTTGCAGAAGCCCGACCGGAAATACATCGGTAGGCCGGACGAGTACTTGAAGATCGTGCTCATCTGCCACCCGCCAAGAAGCGCGTTGGTCACGCCTCCGGTGTTCATGTACTTCCGGCCCTGACCGACGGGCAACTCGTACACGAATGCCGCAGAGAGAACGTGAGGCGTGTCGGTTGCCGCGATGACCTCGTTGCGCTCGGCCTCGAACGGTGAGATGACGCCCTGAAGCCCGCTCCAGGTCACGGCATCACGCTGAGTGTTGTCCGACGCGCTCGAGATCGTCTTCGACAGCGTGTACGAGACCAGGGCGTAGACGCCGCCGGCGAAGCGCTTCTCGAGCTTCATCTGCAGCGAGTTGTAATGCGACTCACCGTGGTTTTCGTTGAGGCCCTGCAAATCGCTGCAGGTCCTGCGGGAACGGACGCAGGGCTTGTGCGACCGACGGCGCGCAGCCGGTCATCTGTTCAACCCATCCGTTGTACGGCAGCGCGACGCCGTGCAGGCTGGTCATCCCTGGCTCGAACTCGTCGTAGAGCGCTTCCCCCATCGATAAATGGCGAGGGTCGATCGCGTTGAGCGGGTCGATGCTCGACGGCAGTCTCCGCCCGGCGCTGCCGACGTAGGCGACGCTCACCGAGAGATCGCGTCCGAGCTCGCGGTCCACCGTAATGTTCCACTGGTGGGAGTAGGGCCGCTTGTTGGCGTCGGCAGGCCGATACAACAGGTCCTGCCCGTTCCTGAAATCCGACCTGATGAGCGGCGGCTTGTCGAAGTTCTGTGGCAGCCCCTGTTCGAGGAAGAACGCCGGCTGGATGCCGCCGAGACTGGTGTTGAACGAGGGCGTGGCCGAGAAACCGTCCTGCGAGATCCCTCCGCCCCAGCCCGGGATAGAAGGCCTGCATGTAGAAGATGCCCCACCCGGTTCGGAACACCGTCTTGTCATTGAACCGGTACACGGCGCCGAAGCGGGGCGCAAACCCGCCGTAGAAGTCGTCCTCCGGATAGCGGGCGCCGAAACTCTCCGCCCCGTAGCCGTCGCCGGCGAAGGCCAGGCGCCCGGGCCGTCCGCCGGCGCCGGGATTGGGGCTCGGCCGGATCGAAGAACGAGAAGCGATCGTACTTTTCCGAGGATGGCGAGTAGTAGTCCCAGCGCAGCCCGTAGTCGATGGTGAGCTGCGCGTTCGCACGCCAGGTGTCACCGGCGTAGAGGACCCAGGCGTTCTGGCGGGGATAGGCCGAATCCACGGCGCGGAACGTGGCGTTGGCGGAGTCGACCGCGCCGAGCAGGAAGCTTGCGATCGGGCTGCCGCTGTTGACGCCGATCAGGCCGGTCGAGCCACGCCCGAACGTGAAGCTGCCGGCCTGGTTCCCGTTGCCGTGGATGTTTCCCATGATCTTCCGGTACTCCATCCCGCCCTTGATGGTGTGGGCGCCCTTCGTCCACGTCAGCGAGTCGTTGATGATGAACGTCGGACGGGTCGTGACGTTGCCGATGTTGATGCCGGCGGATTGCGCCGAACTGTGCGAACCCGTCGCTGAAGCTCATCTGCGGCGGCACGTTGTATCCCGCCACGCCGGCGATCTTCGGGAAGTCATCGACGAAGCTCTGATTGACCGACCCGTATCCCTCGTTCCGATTCAGGTATCCCATCGACATGTGGTTCAGCAGCGTGCTGCTGACGGTGCGATCCCAGTTGAGCCGGCTGACCCAGGAGTTCTGCGGATCGGAGTAGGTCTCGCTGGCGATCGACTGCGGCAGCACCGAGACGAACTTGGCTGGCGCGCGCTGATGCCACACGCTGGTGAAAATGTGGTCGGTGCTCCCCACCTGTACGTCGAAACGTCCCATGTAGTAATCGGAGTTCCCGAGGATCGTGTCTGGAATCGCCGGACCCAGATAGTTGTTCAGCGGGCCGCCGCCGGTCGGGGTCGGGAGGGCCTGGAGCCACGGGCGGATCAGCGGGCTGATGCGATTCGGACAGATCACGTTGGGAGTGTTGCCGTCGCAGCCCATGAACTGATTCTTGGTGAAGCCACCGCGGCCGTCCGGGCGAATCGTCGCCGGGTCGTAGATCGGAATCAGGTTGCCGCTGGCGTCCCGCCAGTCGCGTGAAATCGCCAACCCGTTCGCTCACAGACGGGATTGAAAGCGTCGGCTGGTTCGAGCCTCCGGTCTGCCGGTACCCTTCGTAGTTGAAATAGAAGTAGCTCTTGACGCCGTCCGACCAGATTCCCGGCAGCTTGGCCGGCCCGCCGAGGTTGGCGCCATAGTTGTTCCGCTTGAACTCGGGCTTGTCATCCGCGCCCCACTGCGTAGCCTTCAAGGTGTCGTTGCGGTGGAATTCGAAGCCGGCGCCGTGGAAGGAGCTGCCACCGGACTTGGTGACCGCCATAATCTGACCGGAGGTCGAGGACCCGTACTCGGGAGCGTAGTTCGAGGTCAGTACTTTCACTTCGCTGACCATGTCCGGCGACATCGGGAAGTCCTGGAAGATGGAAACCATCCCTCCCTGACTCATGAAGCCCTGCTGCATGCTGACGCCGTCGAGCGACGCCTCGTCGCCGGATTGCAGCCCGCCGTTGATGCGGGCATCGAACGCGTTGTTGCCGCCGCCGGTGCTGACGCCAGGCATCAGCGTGGCGAACGATGCGGCGGCGCGCGGGCCGCTGTTCATCATCAACGGAAGCTGGTTCAGCGTCTCCGGTGAGATCCCGTGCTCCTGCGTGCCGGTGACGCTCAGCATCGAAGATCCGCCGACCACTTCCACCCGCTGATCCTGCGCACCGACCTGGAGCTCGATCTCCACGCGCTGCACTGAGCTCAGCGTGACGTCGATGTCCGGCCGCACCACCTGCTGGAAGCCGGGTTTGAGGGCGGTGAGCTCGTACCGGCCAGGCGCGAGATTCCGAAACGCATATTCGCCGTCTGGACCGCTCACGGCGGTAGCGACCGTCTGGTTGGTGAGAACGTTCCGGAGCGTGAGGGCGGTGTCGGGCACGACCGCCCTCGAACTGTCCCGGACGATGCCGGTGATTGCTCCGTTGGAACTCTGCGCGGCGGCGAGCGCTGGCAGCACGAGAAGGAACGCCGAGATCCCGAGGATCGTTCTGCGAGGTACTGACACGGGCCACCTCCGCGCGAAGCTGAGCGGTGGGTTACTACTGCGCCCTGGGAAAGAGTCAGCGACTGCGAGTCGTTGCGGCGGTATACCACAGTCACTAGGGCCAGGCAACATTCGCTGGCCGGCATTCGGCCATTGTTGCGCTGGCCGTCGCGCTACTTGCGCCTGCTGAGGTTCTCGAAGAGTGAGATCGGACTGGCAACCGGCCTATCGGTTGAGAAGTTGCCAACGGCGATGTCGACGTCGCCGTCGCGATCGAGATCGCCGACGTCCAGCGTGGCGTGTGTGGGCGTGCCGATCTCCAGCACGTGCAGGACGAACCTGCCCCGCAGCGTCTGCTCCAGCCAGACCACCGAAGGCAGGCGGCGGGCGGCTTCCTCGTGCGATGGCACGAGCGCGCAGGCCGCGATGTCCAGATCGCCATCTCCGTCGAGATCGGCGGCCTGCGCCCGCTGGACGCCGGGAATGCTGGCCAGCGTGTGCTCCGTGAATGGAAACGTGCCGGTGTTCTCGAGCCACTGGATGCCGTGATACGGCTTCAGGATCTGGTCGTCGAACATGTCTCCGTTCGTCATCAGAACATCGAGATCGCCGTCCTTGTCGAGGTCCACGACCTCGATTCCGGAAGATCCCCAGTTGGGATGAGGCGCCCTGTAGATGGTTTTTGCTTCGAATCGCAGGCCGCTGCGGTTGAGGAACGCCACGACGGTCTCGTGTTCCTGCGCGAACAACGTGATCAGATCGGGTCTGCCGTCGCGGTCGAGATCGGCGGGGACCGCATGGATCGCCCCCGTACGCTCGTCGATCGGATGCGGAACGAACGACGGGTGGTCGTAGTCGATCGTTTCGTTCTTCAGGAGCGTGAGGTTGCCGGTGCGGCGCCAGCCGAACGCCGCCATCGCAAGATCGAGCCGGCCGTCCCCGTCGAAGTCCGCGGCCTCGACGTCCGCCACTCGCGGCCCCCGTGTGATCGTGACCGGCGTGTAGTTCCCGTCCTTGCGGCCGCGCAGCCAGACGACCGCCCCACGATCGTGGTCGCCCGGCAGGAAGCTGCCGAGGTCGGCGACCAGAAGGTCGCGCTGGCCATCGCGATCGAGATCGAGCGGCGCGGCGTGCACGGGATTCGACAGGCGCGCCAGCTCTACGATCGTCACCGGGTCGTGCTCGAGCCTCACGTCATAGAGGATGCCGCTGCGCATGTCACTCACCAGCACCGATGGCCGGCCAGCCCCGTCCAGGTCGATCAGGCGAAGGTTCGCCACCGTGTGGTTCGAGGACCCGGGGGGTCCGGGGATCGCCCGCTTTTTGAACGGGAGCGTGTCGTCAGGATCCGGCCAGCTCGCCGGCAGTGCCAGCCGGTCGGGGGCACGGGCTTCGTAGTACTTGACGATCGACTGCCACTCGACCGGCAGGCTCACAATCCGCGCTGCCGTGCCGCGCGGCCCGGTGGGTTCGGGCTGGCCACCCTGGATGAGGAACATCCTGGCGATCTCGTCGCGCCAGACCGGGCGCGGCAGGACATCGGGAGGCGGCACCGTGTGACAGGTCGCACATCGGGCACGGGCGGCTGCTTCCCCCGCTGAGAGCTCGGCCTCGGTGGGGGCAGTCTGCTGGACCGTCAACCGTGACGCGTGGCCTGGAGGACCGGACGAAGGGTGCGAGGCACTCGATACCGAGATGATGATGAGGAGTGTCAGGAATCCACACCGGCACAGCACGATTGACTCCTTACAGTGATGCGGCAACGCGACGGCGGGCACAATCGCCCGAGCCAGGGCCGGGCGTCAGCGATAATCGAACAACCGGTGATTTTCGAAAGTTGCTTGAACCGGCGCCGCCGCCGTGCTACGGTGCCGCCGCGCCTATGGCACCACATACTTCTTCCATCGCAAACCCCCGTAATGCACTGGTCCGGCGTGCCCGCCGCATGTCGTCGATCGTGATCGCCGCCGCTCTCATGGCGGCCGTCTGGTTCGGCGTGCCGGCCGCGCAGGGCACCCTCAAGACGCTGCCCGGAGTCGACAGCGCCAACTTCTACCCGTTCGAGCAGATCAACAAGTCGAACGTGGCCAAGCTCGAGATGGCCTGGTTCTATCCGTACGCGGCGCCCACCTTCAGCCCGGTGTTCGCCGACGGCGTGCTCTACGGTCTCGGCCGCAACGCGTCGTCGCTCGTCGCCCTCGACGCGGCGACGGGCAAGGAGCTCTGGGTACACGAGGGCCTGAACGGCATCACCAGCAAGGGCATCAATTACTGGGAAGGCGCCGACGGCAAGGATCGCCGCCTGATCTTCGCCGTCGACAGCTTCCTCCAGGAGATCGACGCACGCACCGGCAAGTCGATCATGACCTTCGGCGACAACGGCATCGTGGACATGCGGGTCGGCCTGCCGCGTGCCGAGGGCACCAGCGTGCGCGCGATGCCGGCGAGCCCCGGGCGCATCTGGCGCAACATCATGATTTTTGGCGGCCAGTCGGGCGAAGCGACGATGACCCCGCCAGGCGACATCCGGGCCTACGACGTCCTCACCGGCCAGCTGCTCTGGCAGTTCCACGTGATTCCGCGCCCGGGCGAGTTTGGATACGAGACCAATCCCCCCGACGGCTACAAGTATCTCGGCGGGGCGAACAACTGGGGCGAGATGTCGATCGACGACGCGCGCGGGATTGTCTACCTCCCGACCGGGTCGGCGACCGCGGACTTCTATGGCGGCGATCGACACGGACAGAACCTCTTCGCCAACTGCCTGCTGGCGCTCGACGTGAAGACGGGCAAGCGGCTGTGGCATTTCCAGACCGTTCACCACGACCTCTGGGATTTCGACAACGTCTCCGCGCCACAACTGGTCACCGTGACGCACAATGGCCGCAAGGTCGACGTGGTCGCGCACGCGGGCAAGACCGGCTTCCTCTACGTCTTCGATCGCGTGAGCGGCGCGCCGCTGTGGCCAATCGAAGAACGGCCGGTCGAGGCCAGCCAGGTGCCGCTCGAGAAATCGTGGCCGACGCAGCCGTTCCCCACGAAACCGCCGGCCTTTGCGCGCCAGTCGTTCACCGAGGACGACGTGAACCCGTGGCTGCTGACGCCGGAGCAGTACGAGGCGCTCAAGGAGCGCGTGCGCAAGGCGAAGAACGGCAAAGGACCGCAGGGCGGCATCTTCAATCCGACCGTGCTCAACGGCGACGCCATTTCGATGCCCGGCAACCAGGGCGGCTCGAACTGGGGGACGACTGCGGCCGATCCCCAGCGCGGACTCGTCTTCGTCACCAACGTCAACCAGGTGGCGCTGCTTCGCCTCAACGACGTGAAGGATCCGCCGGCCGGGCAGGGGCGGTGGTGGTGGTGGCGTTCAGGTGAACGCGGGCGTGTTGAACGACGGGAGGCGCGCGTACACACGGTACTGCGCGGCGTGCCACGGGGCCGATCAGCGCGGGGTCATTGCCGGCGTGCCGTCGCTCGTCGGCGTCACCGACCGCATCGACGAAGAGAGCCTGCGCGTGATCGTCTCGGAAGGCCGCAACAACATGCGGCCGATTGTCGACGCGTCCAACGAAGAGATTCGCGCGATCCACCAGTATCTGCAGGTCACCAATCCGTTCGGCCGGGGCGGCGGCGGCGGCGGTCGTGGCCGCGGACGCGGCGGTGGCAACGCGGTGGCGCTGCCGCCGGGTCCCGTCGTCGCACAAGGCGGTGCGCCGCGCCCGCCGCTGCCACCGCGCTATGGCGGCCCGTTCTACCCCGGCGTCGGCGGAACCGCCGGCAACATGCCGTGGCCCGATGACGTCGCGGCCTCGAAGCTGCCAACGCGGTATCAGAGCGGCTACAACGTGATGGCGACGGCAACCAAGCCGCCGTATACGACGATCACCGCCTACGACCTGAACACCGGCGAGATCAAGTGGCAGGTGCCGAACGGCGACGATCCCGCGACGGTCGATCATTTCGGGAAGGCAGACGGACCGCACGATACCGGCGGCGTCGGGTCGCGGAACGGCATGGTCGTGACCAGGTCGGGGCTCCTGTTCCAGAACGGCAAGGACGGCTGGGCCCGCGCGTACAACGTCGATACCGGCAACGTCCTGTGGAAAGGAAAAACGGCGGGCCAGTCAATCGGCATTCCGGCCATGTACCGAGTGGAACGGTCGCCAGTACGTGGTCTTCATGTCGCCGGCGACCGGCCCCGGCGATGTGGGTGGGGCGGAAGGCGGCGGCACCGGGAGCGCGCCGCCGGTGCCCACCGGCCCTTCCGGCTACATCGTCTTCGCACTGCCGAAACAGTGATCCTGTTGCTGAAGCGGTTCCGCGCGGAGAACTGACGTTCGTGTTCAGGGAGCAGCCATGTCTCGACAGACCACAGCATTCGTCCTGACCGCATTGACCGCCGCCGCCTTGTCGGTCGACGTCGGCGGCCAGGCGCCCCGGACCTTCGTGGCTGACTGGACGTTCAAGGGTTCGGCGCTCACCGGCACCCAACAGCTCGGACAGGCGACGTGGCGGGCCGAGAACGGCGAGATCGTCGGCACACCGACGGCCCCCGATGGGGGCTGGCTGCTGCTCGACAAGGGATACCAGGACGTGCAATTCGCGGCGTCGTACCGCTGCAGCGCCGGGTGCACGGCGGGGATCATGGTGCGGTCCGAGAAGGGCGCAGACGGAACCCGTGGCGTCTACACCGTGATCTCAGGCGACGAGCGCTCGACGGCTGCGGTTACCGTCGATGCACAGGGGAAGATCACGAATCGCGAGGCCCTGACCCGCAACGCCGGAGGTCAGGCGCGCTTCGCACCAGCCCCTCCGCCGGCGGGGACTGCACCGGCCGGCGCCGCCGGTGGTCGCGGAGGAGCGGGAGGGCGTGGCGGGGGCGGTCGCGGAGCGGGTCCTTCCGGATTCGTCTCGATGTTCGCTGCACCGCCGGATCCCCTCCTACAAGGCGAATGACTGGAATCGCGTCGAAGTGCTCGTCGACGTAGACGTGTTCCGCTCCAACGTCAACGGCCGCGGCGGTGCGGTCGCAATCGACGGGACCACTGGAAACTACGGGCCCGTCGCCCTGTACGTCGGAGGCACCGGCGAGGCCCGGTTCAAGGACATCGCGATCAAGGACCTCGCGCGACGGATTACGCCGGCCGAGCAGACCGCGTCGCGATTCCGCGCGCAGCAGTTCGAGGACTTCTATTACGGCTGGTCGGCCGCCCCGGGCGATTTCAATCACGACGGCGTCCTCGACGTGACCATCGGCAACCGTTACTACCTCGGCCCGTCGTTCACCGAATCGCGGGAGCTCTACGCCGGACAGCCGTACAACCCGGCGAAGGAATACTCGCCGGCGATGGTGAATTTCGCGTTCGACTACACCGGCGACGGCTGGGACGACATCCTCGTCGTCGAGTCGCGCACGCCGGTGCTGTACGTGAACCCGAAGGGGGAGTCACGCCGGTGGACCCGGTACGCGGTGTTCACGACGCCCGTCACGTCCGAGTCGATCATGTTCAAGGACATCGACGGCGACGGCAAGCCGGATGCGATCTACGGCGGCGCCAGTTCCGTGCAGTGGGTCGGCGTGGATCGGTCGAATCCGACCGGTACCTGGAAAACCTCTACGGTGTCACAGCCCGGCGTTCCGTCCAGCATCCATGGCATCGGCGCCGGCGACATCAACGGCGACGGCAAGGTCGATATCGTCGCGCCGCACGGCTGGTGGGAGCAGCCGGCGGCGGGAGCCACGGAAACGCCATGGCCGTTCCACCAGGACGCGTTCGGGCGCAACGGCAACGCCGGCGGGAACATCGAGGTCTACGACGTGAACGGCGACAAGCTGCCCGACGTGGTGACCGCGCTCGCGGCTCACGGATTCGGACTGGCGTGGTACGAACAGAAGCGCGACCCGGCGGGAAAGGTCTCGTTCGTCGAGCACGTCATCATGAACGACTTCGCGAGCCAGAACGCGGGTGGCGTGACCTTCACGGAGCTGCACGCGCTGTCGGCCGGCGACATCGACGGCGATGGTATCCCCGACATCATCACCGGCAAGCGTCACTGGGCGCACCTGGACAGCTATACCGATGCCGACGCGCACGGCGCCCCGGTGCTCTATTGGTACCGCACCGTCCGTAACCCGAAAGCGCCCGGTGGCGCTGATTTCGTGCCCGAGTTGATCAACAACCGGTCAGGGGTCGGCTCGATGATCCAGCTCGCCGATCTGAACAAGGACGGCGCGATCGACATCATGACCGCCACCAGCCGTGGCGGTCATATCTTCTGGAACACGCCGCGGGGCGGCTCGCGCCGAAGCAGCCCGCGCTGAGCGGCCCTATTTCGGCCAGCCCGTCTGCGGGAGTGCGGGGGTCAGCCGAAGCGCGTTCTGGTAATAGAGCTTCTTCAGCACGGCATCGGGCAGATCGATGCCGTAGAGCTTCCAGAACGCGTGGTAGCTCCGGTAGTAGTCGAAGTAGTCGTCCTTCGTCTCGAAGACCCGCCAGTAGTACGGATACTCCTCAGGCTGGAACGAGTCCTTTCCGAAGAGCAGCCGGTCCTGGTACTTGACGAAGAAGTCGTGCGCCGAGCGCGGCTGCCGGCCGATGTCGTAGAGCACCGCGCCGACTTCGGTGTACACGTTCGGCATCGTGTCCAGCATCTTGCCGAGCCGCGCCAGATCGTTCGCGTGCCACCCCATATGCGCGGCGATGAACGTCGTCTTCGGGTGCTTCTTGAAGAGGCGATCGCGCTCCGCCATGAGCTCTTCGAAGGGCGGATAGTCGCTGGCCGGGTAGCGCCGATCGCCGAACAGCGCGAGCTCCAGCCAGCGTTCGTTGTGGTAGTCGATCGGCTGGAAGAACTCCGCGGGATCGGCGGTGTGGATGAAGACCGGAATCTTGAGGCGTGCGCACGCCTCCCAGAACGGATCGAGGTCCGGATCGTCGAGGTGGAGGCGCGAACCGTCGGCCTTGCGGGTGCGGAGCCCGAAGCCTTTGCCGATCTCGCCGATGCCGACCGCGCCCGCCTTGAGATCGGCTTCGAGCTGCGCGATCGCCTTCTCCGCCCAGCCCGGTCCTACGCCCGAGAGGTTCACTCCGGTCAGCACCCGGATGCGGTCGCGATGCGGGCTGCTGCGAATCACTTCCAGCGTTCGCGTGAGACGCTCGCCCGACGCGTTGTCGGCGCTGACCATCATTCGGAGGTTCAGGCTGTCCATCGCGGCGATGAGCGTATTCAGCCCTTCGGCCGAGGCGGTCAGGTTCGTCGGATGGCCGTGGTAATCGATCGCCGGGAACTTCGCTTTCGGCACCGGATGGCCCGCCGTCACCAAGGTCGAATGTGGCCGGTAGTCGAGGATCGAAGGCGCCGTCATCTCGGGCGCCTGGCAGCGATCCGGCCGGATCTCGGTCGTACCCGGCGGGCACTCCTCGCCCGGCTTGATCGGAGTGCCGCGGCCGCCACGCCCCGGTCCGCCGAACCCCCGCCCTTCAGTCGGCGGCTGTCCGGCGGGCGGTTGTTGGGCCGCCGGCGCGCCGGTCAAGGCGGCAGCCAGCGTGATGACGGCGACCAGAGGGAGCGGGTTGAACGACGAGCGAAGGATGCGCATAGTAGACGGCTACGCCAGGTTGGCCAGGATCGTGTTGTAGACGATCCGGACGGCTTCGTGCCTCGTGACTTCGATCGAATACAGTCCCTGGTAGCCGAGGCTTTCGGTGAATTTGACGGCCTGGCCGATGTCCCAGAACGGGCTCGACTTGATGTGCATGTTGCCGGACGAGTACGGGAACCACCCCTTGATGCAGTCGTGCAGCTCCTGCTGGTTCATGGCGCCGACGTTGCCGATGTCGACGTTCGAGGCCGCGCCGGCGTCCTTGATGACCCCGATCATGAACTCCCACGGCTTCACGCCGCCAATCTGCTGGAGATACTCCGGGGTGCCGGCACCGCGCGTTTCGGCCGACACCTTCACGTTCTTCGGCCGGCCGTAGTCGGCCATCGCTTTCATCGCCTCGACCGCTCCGGCACGGGTCTCGCTCGTCAGCTGCACCTGCTGCTGGTTGATCATCACGCGCGGGCATCCGTACTGAGCGGCGATGTCGATCCACTGCTTCACGTGTTCGACCGCCTGACGTCGCCCCTCCGGATCGCGGTGCGAGATGGACTGAAACGTCCCGAACTCGAGGTTGATCTGCGTCATCTTCACGTTGTTTTCGTCGAGACGCCCCTTCAGTTCCTTGATGAAGGCCGGATCCTTCTCCGACTGGACGATCGTAGTGTGCTGGTACTCGATGTTACGGATACCGTACGACTCGACGTACATCTTCGGCAGGTCGAACGGGGTGAGCGTCTGGTCCGGTCCCGGGGTCGCGTTGCCGGGGTCGCGGATGTAGGGATTGAAGTCGAGGGTCATCAGCGAAACCCGCGCGAGCTTCGCCGGCGGGACCGGTGCCGGGCCGCGGCCCCGGCCGCGGCCTCCGCCGCCCGGCTGAGGCGGGACCGGCCCGCCCTGCCGTTCGCCCTGAGCAGGGGGCTGCTGCAAGCCCTGACCTGACACGCCAAACACCGCTGCCGCTCCGGCGGCAGCCGCCCCGGAAATGAAGTCCCGGCGTTTCATGCTGATCGCTCCTCGGTCTCGTGGTTGACCGTTTACTGGTGATGATGCTCGCGTGGTTGCCGTGCGTCTTGTTGCCAGCCGATTGTTCAGCTATCCGATCAGGTTGCCGTCGACGAAGATCGTGTTGACGAACGTGGAGCCACGGACGACGTAATTCTGCGGTCGCCATGAACGCGGGGATCTCAGGAATATATTTCTTCGTGCCGGCAATCAGCGTCTCGACGCAGATCACCGCAGGACGGAATTTCTTGAAGTCCATCGTTTTCAGGATGGCCAGGTGCAAGCCCTCGGCGTCGATCGAGAGGAACGTCGGCGCGCCGCCGAAATGTTTGGCCATGACCTCGTTGATCTCGAGCAGCGGCATCTTGATGACGCGCTCGACCTTGATGTTGCCTCCCGTCACGCGCGTCATGTGCTCGGCCTCTTCCTTCGAGAACGTGTTCCAGGCCGACTCCGTCATCAGGTAGTAATCGGCCTCGCGCGCGGCCGTGACGCCGATGCCCGCCTCGAGCGTCGTGTCCTGCGGCCGCACCGCGCGCAGCTTCTTGCACATCTCGACGTTCGGCTCGACGAGCACCCCTCGGAAGCCGCGCTTGTAGAAGAAGTAGGTGTTGTTGATCGCCACCGGATCGTGCGCGCCCACATCCATGTACGTAATCTTGGGGATCCCCAGGTAATGAAAGATGAAATTGGCGATCAGATCCTCGCCGCTCTGTGCGAAGGAGAGCACTCCCCCCGCGTCGGCCGGCGGCCGTGCCGCCCGCTGCCCCGCAGTCTGGCGGCCAGACCGCTGGTCGAGGGCCTCCAGCGACACTCCCGCCGCAACCGCGCCGAGCGTCGTGAAGAATTCCTGACGAGTCAATTTCATGGGATCTCCTGCTGCCACCCGGGTGACGTGTCGTGGTGACGACACGCGCGGCGTCGATGGCCCGTGGCCGCGGGCCGATTCTGACATTCAGGGCGTGATGACCGCAATAACCAGGGGCCTAGCGCGGCTGGGCACGCCGGGGCGATCTGGTATGGTCAGCCTCGTGTGGTTGTTGAGACATCGGGGCGCTTCGACAAAGGAGCTATGGCAGACCGGCACCTGATCGGGCCTGTCCCCGCGAGCTCGGCGAAGACGGCCCCCGGGAATCGCCAGAGAGCCTTGCCGGCCGATCTGCTCAGAGATGCGTCCCGCCGGCTGGGGATCATGTCCCTCGTCGGGTGCGGGCTGTGGGCCCTTGGATCGGTGCTTGGACACCTGGCGGTGTGGTCCATGTCGCACGGTGACCCGCAGTGGCCTCGCCTCGGAGGCCCGGACGCGATCGCCGGGCTGAGTGTGCTCGTCTCATTGCTGCTGTTCTTCTACACCCGCAGAGGTGACCGGGAGCCCAGGCGCGTTCTCGATCTCGGCCTGGCCTACATGGTGGTCACGGCGTTCGCTCTCGGTCTCACGTTCCACTGGGCACCGGTGCCGGCAGACCACGACATCTCGCCCGGGATCTCATGGACCGGGGCTGTCGTGCTGATGTTCGCCGCGATTGTCCCGAGCACACCGATCAAGACCATGCTCGCCGGACTCCTGGCCGTATCGATGAATCCCATCGCGATGTGGATTGCCAGGGCGAGGGGGCTGTGGAACTTCGAAGCCTCGAGCGACGCCTTGCTGATGCACTATCCGGACTACCTTCTTCTCGGCGTCGCGGTCGTGATCTCACACGTGGTCACCGGGTTGGGTCAGCAGGTTGCGAAAGCGCGCGAGATGGGGAGCTATCAGCTCGGCGAGCTCCTGGATCGTGGCGGGATGGGGGAGGTCTACCACGCCACCCACCGCATGCTGGCGCGGCCGGCGGCGATCAAGCTGATTCGTCCCGAGGTGATTGGCGGGAGCGATCCTGCGGCTGCGCAACTCGCAGTCACGCGTTTTCGCCGGGAGGCGGAAACCGCCGCCAGCCTGCGGTCTCCGCACACCGTGGAACTTTACGACTTCGGCGTCACGGCCGACCAGACGCTGTATTTCGTCATGGAATTGCTGGAGGGCCTGAATCTCGAATCATTGGTCCGCCGGCACGGTCCCTTGCCGGCCGGACGCGTGGTTCACATTCTTCGTCAGGTGTGCGCGTCGCTCGAAGAGGCCCACGTGCGCGGCCTGGTGCACCGGGACATCAAGCCCGCCAACATCCATGTCGGGCGGGTGGGACTCGTCTACGACTTCGTGAAAGTGCTCGACTTCGGCCTCGTGAAGCCCACAACTGATGGCCTCAACGAGGATTCGCTCGCGACGCAGGGCGGCCTGGTGATCGGAACACCCGGCTACATGGCGCCCGAGACCGCACTGAGCGCCACCGTGGACCGGCGAGCGGACCTGTATTCGCTCGGGTGCGTCGCCTACTACCTCCTTACCGGCCGGCAGGTCTTCGAAGGCGATACCGTGATGCAGGTCTTCGCTCAACATCTTCAGGCGGCACCGACGCCGCCCTCGCTGAGGGCGCCGTCCCGCGTACCGCCGGACCTCGAGGAGCTCGTTCTGAGCTGCCTGGCCAAACAGCCCAAGGATCGGCCCCAGAGCGCCGCGGAGCTCGATAGACGACTCGCAGCGGTCGATGTCGAACCCTGGACCGACGTTCACGCCCGGCAGTGGTGGGCCGCGACGAAACCGTCGTCCGGCGATTTGGACGGAAGCGTTGAAACCCACAGCGGGGCGCGTGCACCAGGCGAGAGCGCCACCCGCCTGCAGGTTGACCTGGGCGAGACTTCCGGCGCACCAGAGCGCCCGGACCAAGGATAGTGCGGCACCATCTCGCGTGACCCCGCGGCGTCGCGACGTCGCCAAGCGACCCGATCGCCTTCGAAACAGCATCAGCGGGGCGCTTGGGCTCGTTGGTGCTCGTGGCATGCTTAGCCGCGAGGACGTACAATGCGGCCCGCATCTTCATGGCGCTTGCTGTCGCGTTCGTGGGTTTGTCACTAGTAGCAGACAAGAGTGTGATGTTCGTGGGGCTGTCACTCCGTTCGGACCGACCACGCATCGTTACCGGCACCGTTACCAGGTGGCGCGCCGGCGAGTCCATTGCCGTCGGAAACCAACAGAATCCAATCGGTTTCGAAATGAGCCTGCGCCACAACACGGTGTTCGAGGGCGACACGCATGCCATGGAATCTGGCATCGCGTTGAAGCTGGTACCGGAACATCGGTGAGCGCCGCCTGGTGGCCGAAGAGTGCGAGTCCTCGGCGACGGCCGCACGCTAGGTCTCGAGCGAAACGGCTCATCGGCGGCAAAGGACAAAGGATGAGCTGCGGATTCACCCCCAGTAGATTTTCAGGGCGCCTCACGTAGTTCTCCTCTGCTACCGGCGACGGCATGCGGTAAGAATGCTCGAGTGTCAATCTGGCCATCCGCCATGCTGCCGCCGGGAAGACTCGGGTGTCTCGTCACCACCATCCTGATCATGGCGGCGCCGGCCGCTGCCCAGCCGTCCGCTCCAGTCGCCGGTAGAGATCAGGCGGCCGCACAGGCGCCGGCCGACGAGACAGTGGACATCTTCGAACTGTTACGCAAGCTTCGTCACAAAGACGCAAATGCCCAGCCCGAGGCCTGGGACTATCACAAGCCGATGATCGCCTTCGCGCCGGTGATCGGCGCGAAGCCGTCGAGCGGCGTGTTGTTCGGGGCGGCCGGCAACGTGGCCTTCTACCGAGGCGATCCCGCGACGACGGGCATCTCGTCGATGGTCACGAGCCTGACCTTCTCGACCAAGAAGCAGACCTCGCTCACCAACCGGTTCACGATGTTCGGCCGGGAGAATCGCTGGCGCCACGAGGGGGACCATCGCTTCCAGTGGACTTCACTCGAGACGTACGGGCTCGGCGCGAGTGCAGACACCCGCACAGGCGTGCAGGCTGACTTCAACTTCTTCAGGCTCTACCAGACTTCCTACTATCGACTCCGTCCGGGTCTCTACGCCGGCGCGGGGCTGTATTTCGACAACCATACCGACGTGGGCCCACGCAGCGGAGAAGAATCCACGTGGACGGGGTCTCCGTACGTCGAATACAGCGAGGCCCACGGCCTTCCGCTCGACTCCCAGACCGCTGCCGGGACGAGCCTGGACCTCCTCTGGGACAATCGCGACAGCTTCATCAACGCCGACCACGGATGGCTGGCAAAGGCCAGCTATCGAACGTTGTTCGACGGCTTCCTCGGAGGCGACTCCAACTGGCAGAGGCTCAACCTGGATGTACGAACCTACGCGAGCCTCTCGCGTGACCGCCGTCACAGGCTTGCGTTCTGGTGGTACGCCGATCTCGTCGTCGGAGGCGTGGCGCCGTTCTTCGATTTGCCTTCAACGGCTGGTGACACCTACGGCCGCTCCGCGCGCGGATATGCCGAAGGCCAGTTCCGCGGCGAGCGGCTCGCCTACGGGGAGGTCGAGTATCGGGCGACGCTGATGCGGAACGGGCTGGTGGGCATGGTCGCGTTTCTCAACACCACCACGGTGACCAACCTGGACACCGACGAGCGCCTCTTCGACAGCTTTGCGACCGCCGGCGGCGCAGGGGTGCGTCTGCTCATCAACAAGCGATCGAAGACGAACCTGTGCCTCGACTTCGGCTTCGGCAAGCAGGGGTCCAAGGGCGTCTACCTGGCGATACAGGAAGCCTTCTAACCAACCCGATCGGTCCCAGCGATTTGAAGCTCCCGGACACTCACCTGCCGGCTTGGAACCGCCCGTAACGCAGGTACAACGCCGGCACCACGAACATGTTCAACAGCGTGGACGTCGTCAGCCCGCAGAGGATGACGATCGCCATCGGCGTCTGAATCTCGCTGCCCGGCTTGCCGCCGCCGAGCGCCAGCGGAATCAGCGCCAGCCCCGCGGCCATCGCGGTCATCAGGATGGGCACCAGCCGCTCGTGCGCGCCGCGCTCGACTGCCTCGCGGAAGTCGGTGACACCTTCCTCGCGCATCAGGTGCTGGATGTGGGACACCAGCATGATGCCGTTGCGCGTGGCGATGCCGAACAGGGTGATGAAGCCGATCATCGCCGCGATGCTCAGCACGCCCCCGGCGAGGAATACGCCGGCGACGCCCCCAATCAGCGCCAGCGGCAGGTTGACCATCACGATCACCGCGTCGCGGGACCGTCCGAACGCGAGCACCAGCAGCATGAACAACCCCGCGACCACTCCCACGAAGAGCACCGCCAGGCGGCGCGACGCGCGCTGCTGGCTCTCGAACTGCCCTCCGTACTCGACGCGGTAACCGGCCGGCATCCGCACCGCCTGGCCGACGCTGGCGACGATGTCGCGAACGACGCTGCCGAGATCCCGGCCCGACACATTGCAGGAGATGACGATGCGGCGCTGCACGTTCTCGCGCAGGATCATGTTCGGCCCTTCTTCGCGGCGGACATCGGCCAGCAGTCGAATCGGCACCGAGCCGCCGCCGGGCGTGTCGATCGGGAGGTCGGCGAGCCGCTCGAAATCGGCGCTGCTCGACGGGTCGAACTTCACGACCAGATCGAAGGACGCGCCGCGATCGAAGATCCGTCCGACCGTGGCACCGGCAAAGCTGGCCTCGACGGCGTCGGCCACGTCCCCGGTGCGCAGGCCGTACCGCGCAATCGCCGGGCGGTTCAGCACGAAGCGGATGAACGGGATGTCCATCTGCTGCTCGAGCGACAGGTCGACGACGCCGGGCACTCCGCTGACGGTCTCGCGCACGCGCTCGCCGAGCCGCCGCAGGGTCCGCAGGTCCTCGCCGAAGACCTTGATCGCGATGTTCGCGCGTGTCCCCGACAGCATGTGATCGATGCGATGCGAAATCGGCTGGCCGATCGTCACGTTCACGCCCGGCAGCGTCGAAAAGCCGCGCCGCAGCTCGGCGAGCAGCTCGTCACGCGGGCGCCCGGTCTCGCGCAGGCCGACGTCGATCTCGGCGGCCTCGACGCCCTGCACGTGCTCGTCGAGCTCGGCGCGGCCGGTGCGCCGCGCGGTCGCGACCACCTCCGGCTGCGCCAGCATGATCTGCTCGACGCGCCGGCCAATCTCGTCCGACTTGGCCAGCGACGTGCCCGGCAGCGTGTTCGCCTGCACCGTCAGCGTGCCCTCGTGGAACTCCGGCAGGAACGCCGTGCCCATCTGCGTAATCGCCAACCCGGCGACGACCAGGAGCACGAGCGCCGAAGCGATGACCGTCCGCGGGCGATCGAGCGCGTGCGGAAGCACTCTGTCGAACCAGCCTTTGAGCGTTCGCGACAGCCAGCCGTCGTGGCCGCGCTCGATCGATTGCGCGTGCGGCAGGAACCCGTAGCACAACGCCGGCGTGACGAAGATGGCCACGACCAGCGACGCCAGCAGCGAGATGATGTAGGCGAACGCCAGCGGCGTCAGCAGCCGGCCCTCGACGCCGGCAAGGCCGAAGATCGGCAGGAACACCAGGACGATGATGATCGTGGCGAACACGATCGACGTCCGGATCTCGAGCGTGGCTTCACGGACGACCTCGGCAACCGGGCGGCGCTCCGCCTCCGGCTTCGCCTGGTTCTCCCGCAGCCGCCGCACCACGTTCTCGACGTCGATGATCGCGTCGTCCACCAGCGCGCCGATGGCGATCGCCATGCCGCCGAGCGTCATGGTGTTGATCGACGCGCCGAACGCCCGCAGCATCAGGACGGCGGCGGCGAGCGACAACGGCATGGCGGTCAGGGTGATCGCCGCGGCGCGGAGGTTGGCAAGGAACAGCGACCACGACGATGATGACCAGGATGCCGCCGTCGCGCAGGGCCTTGACGACGTTGTCGACGGCCACCTCGATGAAATCCGCTTGCCGGAAGATCTTCCGGTCGATGGTCATGCCTTTCGGCAGCTCCCGCTGAATCCCGTCGAGCTCGCGGTCGAGCCGCGCCGTCAGCTCGATGGTATTGGCGCCCGGCTGCTTCTGGACCCCGACGATGACCGCCGGCCTGCCATTGCGCGAGCCTTCGCCGCGCTTGAACGCGCCGCCCTCACGGACGTCGGCCAGGTCGCGCACGAGCACCGGGCGCGCGCCGCGCACGACCACCACGCTCTCACCGATCTCCTCCGGGCTTCGGACGCGGCCCACTGCCTGGAGCACGTACTCCTGCGGTCCCTCGACATGAACACCGGCCGAGGTGTTCTGACTGGCGCCGCGGACCGCGTCGAGCAACTCGGTGAGCGAGACGGCGTTGGCGCGGAGCTGGTCAGGATGCGCGACCACCTGATACTGGCGCTCGGCGCCGCCGATCGGCGTCACCTGCGAGACGCCGGCGACGGCGAGCAGCCGTCGCCGTACGACGGTGTCGGCGATGGTCCGAAGCGTCAGCGGGTCGTGCGTGTCGGACGAGATCGCGAAGAACAGGATCTCCCCCATGATCGACGACACCGGCGCAAGCACCGGTCGCTCCACCTGCGGCGGCAGCGTGCCACCAACGAGCGCGAGCTTCTCGGCGACGATCTGCCGGGCCAGGAAGATATCGGTACCCCACTCGAACTCGACCCAGACGACCGCGACGCCGAGCGCCGTGGCCGAACGCACGCGGCGCACGCCCGAGGCGCCGTTGATGGCGCTCTCGATCGGAAACGTCACCAGCGACTCCATCTCGTCGGGCGCCATCCCGCGGCCCTCGGTGAGGATCGTGACGGTCGGCGCCGTCAGGTCAGGGAACACGTCCACGGGCATGTCGCGCGCCGTCCAGATGCCGCCGAGCAGCAGCAGCGCGGACAGCGCCATCACCATCCAGTGGTGATCGATGGACCATTGAATCAGGCGGTTCATATCGACTCCGGACTTCCGCCTGAAGGCGGAAGCCACGCACACTCTTTCCTCACCAGTGAATCCGGCGGTTCATGTCGACTCCGGAGTTCAGCCTGAACGCGGACGCCACGCGCACTCTTGCTAAACTCGTGGCTTCCGGCCTGAGCCGGAGGAATCGGGCGCTCGTGGCTTCCGCCTTCAGGCGGAAGCGCCTCAGTGCACATGGCCTTCCGCCGGCAGCCCCTTCGATGCCGCGGCCAGCTGCACTTCGTACGCGCCCTTGATGACCACGCGGTCGCCGGGCTTGACGCCGCTCTTGATCCCGACCTGGTCGCCGTCGCGGGCCGCGACTTCGATGTAGCGGCGCGCGAACTGCTCGCCGCCGACCTGCACCCAGACGTACGCACGGCCGGCTTCAGTGAGCACCGCCTGCCTGTTGACGGCGGCGACGCGGACCTTGTCGCGCCGATAGAGAACCGCCGTGGCATGCTGCCCGACCAGCAGCAGACCGCCCGGGTTCGCGACCTCGAACTGCACGGGCAGGGCGCCGGTCGTTCTGTCCATGACGCCGGCGTCGTGCATGTGCTCAGGGTGGAGCGTGACGGGATCCGGCCGCCCGGGGATCTCCAGTGCGATGTCGGACACGGTGCGAACGGTCGCCGCATCAGCGGCCGGGATCTGCGCGCGCAGCTCCACGCGATCCGTGCGGACGATGCGGAAGAGCGGCGCTCCCTCTTCGTACGAAGCGCCCAGCGTCGCCGTGACCTCGGCGATCCGCCCGGCAATCGGCGCGCGTAGCGTGAATGCGTTGCCGGAGGCGGCTCCGCCGCCGCGCAGGGTCTCGTCGCGCTGCTGGAGACGTGAGTGGGCTGCCTTGAGCTGCGCCTCGGCGCTGGCGAGAGCGCGTCGCGCGTCCTCGACACGGCGGGCCGGCACCGCGCGCTCGGCGAGCAGGCCTTCGGCCCGCTTCAGCTCGGCACGCGCGGCGTCGACCGCCACCTGCGCCTGTGCGACCTGTCCCTCGAGCGCTGCCCGGTCCTCGTTCGCCGAGAGGCGCGGCTCGAGGCGGCCGAGCATCTGGCCCGGGCGCACGATCGTTCCGATGATCGGCAGCGACGACGCGGCAAAGCGGCCCGCGGCCGGAGCGGCGACCATGGCCTCCCCGCCGGTGAGCGGTTCGATCGATGCGGGCACGCGGACCGAACTTCGGAGCTCCACTTCACGAACCAGCGTGGTGGCGAACTCGTTCGTCCACTGCTGTTCCTTCAGGTACGCAATCGCGGCGGGATCGTCGGCCCTCTGTTTCTCCGCCTCCGCGAACGCGGTCTTCTCGTCGGCGAAGATCGTGATCACCCCGAGGTCGTGCTTGTCGGTCAGGCTGGGCGCGTCCACATTGAGCACCCACCGATAGCGCCCGGGCGCCGGCGGCGTGCCCTCGACCCTGAAGGCGCCAGGCCGCAGCGGCGGCGTGCCCTCGAAGACGGTCGCCCCGCCTCCCCGTTCGGGCGTGAACGTCACCGACGGCTTGCCGTCGTTGAGCGCCTTGAAGTCCTGCAGCTTCGTGAGGTGAACGGCGAACCGCGCCGGCTGTCCGGTCACCAGCGGCGGATATTCCATGAACAGCTCCGACTTTTCGGTCCAGCTGGTGACATCGAGCGTTGGGGTCTCGTGCTCATCGGGCGCCGCGGCCTTGCGCCGGCAGGCGCCGCTCGCGGCGAGTGCAGTAACGAGAACGGGCACCAGGAAGAGGCGTGCGTGCATCACCGAATCTCCCATCCGCTGACGAATTCCAATTCGATTTCCGCTTCCCGCGCCGCCGCGTCGAGCGCCGCCTGGCGGACGCGCGCCGTCGAGCGGGTACGGAAGGCGTCGAGCAGCTCGAGGATGCCGCGCTCCCCGGCGTCGTAGCTGACCTGGGCGATGCGCTCGATCTGATCCGCGGTCGCAAGGGCGCTGGCGCGGTAGCGCTCGGCCGCGCCGCGGCGTTCGATCACGGCGGCGCGCCAGCCCGCGATTGCGGCGCGCAGCGCCAGCCGGAACGCCTCGGCGCGGGCCTGGGCCTGGCTGGCCCGCGCCTGCGACAGCGCGTGTTCCGGTTGACCCCGATCGAACAGCGGGAGGACCACCTGCACCCCGAAGATGCTGCCGATATCACCGCCGCCCAACGATGACGACTTGGTGCCGGCCACGATGTCGGGCTCAGGAATCCGGCGGCGATCCGCGGCGTGGGCGAAGAGCTGCGCCGATTCGATTTCCTTGCGCAGCGCCTGCAGCTCGCCGCGCACGGATTCCGCGCGCTCGAGCAGCGCGTCCACCTCCGGCAGCGCCGGCGCCGGTGGTGTTCCGGCCATGGCTACCAGGGTGGCGGGATCGACAGCACCCGAGAAGAACCCGGCGAGGGTCGCCTGGGCACGCGCCCGGTCGGCAGCGGCGGTGGCGCGATCGGCTTCGAGATCGATCACCTCGCGTTCGGCGCGGAGCCGATCGAATCCGGCGGCATCGCCAGCCGCCTCGCGCTTGACGAGGACGTCGGCGACGCCCTGCAGGCGCTCACGCGCCACGGCAAGCTCTCGTTCGCGGGCCTGGGCGGCGACGAGCTGCGCAAACGCCACGCGCAGATCCGCGCGCGCGCGGCGGATCTCGTCATCCGCACGGCTCGTGGCCGCATCGACCAGCGCGTTCGCCGCCTCCTGCTGCAGGCCGCGGTAGCCGGTGACGGGCAGCGCCTGCCCGACACGAGTCAGGTACTCGGTCGTGCCGGCAACCGATTCGCGGTCGATGATCAGCCGTGGATTCGGCGGCCGGCCCGCGGCGACCACATCTGCGCGCGCCAGCTCGATGGCCGCGCGAATCGCCCTCGCGCGCGGGCTGTCGGATGAGAGCCGCGCAAGGGCATCGGCCTCGGTGATTGGCGCGGACTGGGCATGGGCGCTCCAGGGCGCCAGGGCAGCCATCAGTGCAGCGCAGCAGACTGCTGATCGCATAAGACCTCGAACGAGTTCTGATGAATTGGAGCGATCGCGCCGTCACGCGCGGCAGCGCGGTGAAGGCAGACGGGGCCAGGCCCGTCGTCAGATCACGTCAGACAGGAAGGATGGGGGGACCGCGGAGGTCTGGAGACGATGTACCGGGCGGATCGTGCGCCGACGGCCGGTAGGTCGCTGGCCGGCCGGCGGCCCGTTCCAGGGGCGTGACGACGTCCGGGAAAAACGCAGCTGCTGGACTCGCCTTCGCAACGCCAGGATCGCTATCGCGCACGAACACCGTGGACACCCACCGTACGTCGTCCTCATCCGGGTGGTCGACCGTTGGCGTGGTGCCGTCGTGGGGATGGGGAGCGAGGTGGCGATGAACGAGCGGCGCGTGGTGATCGCCGTCGTGGCGGGTCCCGTGCACGTGCTCGGCCGGCAGCAGCGTCAACGCCATCAGGCTGACGGCAGCCGCAGCTGCGATCAGGGCGTGAAGTGGCCGGCCGGCACTCATGCCGGCGATTATGGTCGTCGGCTGCGCGGCCAGTCAAACGAACCGGGGAGGTGCGCACCGGAACCTACTCGCGCGCCTCGAATACCCTGATTTCGGCACGTTGTCCGCCCCGGTGCGGAACGGCAAGGTAGAACCGTCCCTGTTGCTGCGAGAACAGGCCGGTCCGCGCGCCTGCCGCGGTGGTGATCCGGGCAAGCCTCGATGGCTGCGCCCCGGTGGCGTCGAGCACGTCGATGAACCCGTCCCCGCCCGCCACGTACACACGTTTCCTTTGCGTGTCGAAGAACAGGTCGTCGGTGTCGCCGACAATCTCCGCTTGTCCGGTTTCCTTGCCGCTGGCCAGGTCGTAGACGAGCATCTTCGCCGGTTTCCGGCAGCCGATGAACAGGCGATGCCCCGCCTCGTCCAGAGTCATCGGATAGTTGGCCCTTGCCGTCGAGACCGGCCAGGTCGTCACGATCTTCATCGCGTTCCGGTCGACCACCGCGATGTGCCCGGCATTCGGCACGTTCACGAAGATCCGTGCGCCGTTCTGTTCGAGCTGAAAGGATTCCGGATGTGCGGCGAGCTTGACGGTGGCCACCACTTTCCCGCTCGCCGGATCGATCGTCGCGAGAGCGCCGCTTCCATACCCCACGTAGAGGCGCTTCGCGGCCGCGTCGTAGCGGACGTTGTCGGCGTCGTCGCCGAGCGCCACACCGCGAACGGCGTGGTAGTCGCTGACGTCAATCAGCTGGGCGCCGTCTCCGGCTCCGTTCGCAACCGCCACCAGCGACTGATCCGGGACGCTTCCGATGCCCTGCGGCTCGCGAAATCCTGGCAGGCTGCGCAGGTGGGACCCGGTCTTCACGTCCAGAACTTCGACGGTATTGTTCGCGAGCGCGGCGACGAACAGCTTGTCGCCCGACGCATCCAGCGTCAGATGGTCCATGCGTCCTTCGACACGGGGCAGTTCGATGGCGCGCACGAACAGGAGCGGCTGCGGCGAGGCGGCCTGACCGGGGTCGACGCCGTGAACGCTCGTGTCCGCGAGCGCGAGGGCAATCGCGGGGAGCGCGACCAGACTGGCGGTTCGCATGACGACTCTCCTCCCTGCCGGCGCAGCGTTCAACCAAGATCAGGGCCCTTCATCGTGGCTATCCTCCAACCTGATGATGGATCGTTCGGGGCGGAGGACCGCAATCAGCGGCTCGACTGTATCCAGGACCGTTCAATCGATCTTGAAGACGACTGCCTGCAGCTGGTGGCTTCGAGCGTAGCCAGGTGTGAGATACCGCATATAGCGATGGTCGCCTTCCAGGAATGTCTTCCAGAAGGCAACGGTATGCAGCTTGATCAACGCGTCGATCCGGTAGCGACCGACCGCCGATCCCGATTCGAGGCGCAGCATCCGTTCCGACACTGCGACCACCGGAATGCTGCCAGGGTCACCGGCGTTGTCGTGCGCGGCCAGCATCCCCTCGACTTCAGCGCGCAACGCCTCGTCGGCGCCGCACGCGTCCTCGAGGAAGGTTCGGCGCCGACCGGAATCGCGCAACAGCGCTTCGTGAAACATTCCGGTAATCTGCTGCCAGCGCTCGGGGGTCATCTCTGTGTGCTCGCCAACAGCTACTATAGTCTTGCGCCGGAACATCCACCCCGGATTCTCGGGCTCCGAGCCAGGTGCCGTGCTCCCATAATCACGCCATGCGACCAACTCTGTTCCAGGTGGCCGTGAGCGTCTGCCTCACGATCGCCGGCGCGACGGCGCAATCGCCGGCGCCCACGACGTACTGGCCGGGCGTGGAGTGGCGGACGGCGACGCCGGAATCGCAGGGCCTCGACTCACAAGCCCTGGCTTCGGCGATCGCGCAGGTCCGCGGGAAGCAGTGGGGCACCCACAGCCTGCTCGTCATCCGTCACGGATTCGTCGTCGCCGACGCGGACTTCTATCCGTATCGATCGGCCGTGCCGCACGACGTCGCGTCAGTGACCAAGACCATCACCTCGACGCTGACTGGTGTCGCGGTCGCCAAGAAGATTCTTCGCCTCGACCAGCCCGTGCTGTCGTTCTTTCCGAAGGAGAGCCCGGCCGACGCCGACGAGCGCAAGCGCGCGATCACGGTCGAGAACCTGCTGCGCATGGAGTCGGGACTGGACTGCGGGTTCCTGCCCGGTGAGCAGGAACTGGAGAGGATGAAGCGATCGGCCAATTGGGTGGCGTTCGCGCTGGCGCTGCCGATGAAATACGACCGCGGTACCAGGCCGTCCTACTGCAGTCCGGGCTACCATGTGCTCGGCTCCGTGATCGGGGCGGCGGCGAAGTCCAGCGAGCTCGACTTCGGCCGCAAGTACTCGTTCGATCCGCTCGACATCAAGGACGTCGTCTGGGGCGATGACCCGCAGGGGCGCAGCCACGGATGGGGCGACAGCCACTTCTATCCGCGCGATATCGCGAAGGTCGGATACCTGTACCTGCACGGCGGCGAATGGAAAGGCAATCAGATCGTGCCGCGCGACTGGGTGACGATGTCGATTGCGCCAGTGACGGGGCCGCGCACCGAGCCGGGTGGATACGGCGTCGAGTGGAACGCGACGAACGGGCCGAATGGCAGGCAATACGGCGGCACCGGCCGCGGCGGCCAGTCCCTGGTTGTCTGGCCCGAGCTCGACATGATTGTCGTCAGCACCGCCGGCGGCAACACGGGGCAACTGACGGCGTTGGTCAGGGCAGCGGTGAAGAGCGATCAGCCCCTTCCTCTCAACCAGCCAGGAAACGCCCAGTTGCGCGACGCGATCGCCGCGGCCACCAAGCCGCCGGCGCCGAATCCGGCGCCGGCTCTGCCGGCAACAGCGGCCGCGATCTCGGGCCGGGTCTATCAGTTTCCCATCAACCCTTCGCGGATCGACTCGCTCGCGCTGACTTTTGCGAAGGACGGCACCGCGACGGTCGAACTCGCGTACTACGGTGACCCGCTGCGGATTCCGATCGGGCTGGACGGTGTTTATCGCATCGGTCCGCACGGCCCGTTTGGCCTGCCGGCAGGCGCCACCGGCACGTGGCGCTCGGAGACGGAGTTCCTGCTCGACGTGAACTTCATCGCGAACATCAATCACTACACGTTGGCGATCGAGTTCCTGCCCGATCGCACGATCGAGGTCAGCGCCGACGAGGCGTCGGGACTGATCCGCAACGGCAAGCTGGTCGGCACGCCGCGCTGAAGGCCTCATGGCGGGCCGCTACATCCGCAACCGGTCATCGAGCGGGTGGAAGCTCCGTCATCCAGACGTTGCCGGCCTGTTCGCCGAGATTGAACACAATCCTGTCGCGTGCGACGGCTATACCCGGCGCACCGAGATACAGATTCCTCCACGACAAACCTCGATCATGGAAATGCTGAATACTCAGCGGCGTCCCGATTGGCTGCTTGGTTATGGGATCGAGACGTTGCGCCCAGAGACACGGGGAGCCGTCCCGATCGGACCAGTGATACAGGAGGTGTGACTGCGGCGACCAGCTCGGCGCATCACCATCGTGAGTAATGGCAATCCAATCCCGCTCCTCAGCCACGCCGGATGTGCCAACCTTCGCCACATAGATTCGTGGCGGCGCCAGTCTGTCTGTCCTGGCGTTGAACGCGATCCAGCCGCCGTCGGACGAGAGACGCGGATTGTAGATGCCGTACCGGGGATGCTGAAGCCACGCGTTGTTGTGAGAAGACCCGACGGTCACCAACCCCACTCCCGATGGATCACGTGCTGTGACATACAAGATCTGATCGCCTCGAGCCGACCACTCTTCCACGTCGCCGCAGTCGTCGCAGACTTGATCCGGCGTTCCGCCGCTCGCAGCGACGACAAAAACGGGCATTCTGCCGTTCTGTGGAAAGGATACGCGACCTTGGTGCCATCGCGACTGATCGCAGCACTGTGATCGTCTGGCGTCCGCGTCACCACGGTCTCGGTGGACGATCCCAGCGTCTTGAGAATCACGCCGAACCGCCCGGATCGACGCGAACGGAATACCAACGTGGCGCCGTCGCCCGATATCGTCGGCTGGTAATCATCGGCCGCGTCCTGGGTCACCCGTTTCAGCAGACCGTTTGGTTTGCCGGTGTCAGGATCGAGCGGCACGCTCCAGATGTCCGCCCCCATCGTGCGGCTGATGAACACCATGCGACCATCCGAGGTCACCGACGCGGCGGCCTCGTCGGTCGTGCCGAACGTGACACGCTGCGGCGTGCCAACGACGCGTCCGTTCGCCGAAGACAGAGGAACCTGCCAGATGTTCGACGAGTCGCCGACGGTGCCATGAAAGAGGATGCGATCACCCGTGCCCGCCCACGCATCGGGAAACGGCAGCCCCTGGAATGCCTGAAACCCTTCGCGCATGAGCGCGGCGCGCGCGCCGGTCGGCACCGGTGATCCGCTGGGAATCGCTGACAGGTACCAATCGACATTGTTCTCGAGCGGCGCGTCTCGAGTGCGCTGTCCCCAGAACAGCAGGGAGCGGCCATCGGGAGACCAGACGTGCGCCTGCGCCCGGTAGAATTCCGGCGCCACCGGCCTGGCCGGGCCGCCGCCGGCTGGCGCGACATAGATACGGCCGCCGCCACCTTCAGCAACGATGTAGGCGATCCATTGTCCGTCGGGCGAAAAGCGGGGCGCCGACCCGCGCGCCGCAAGCAGCCGCTCTTCGCCGCCCAATGTCGACACCACATAGATGCCGCCGTCCATGCGGCTGGACTGAAATGCGACCTGGCTACCGTCCGCCGAGAAGGATGGATCGACGTCATCGGCAGTGTTGCGCGTCAGCCGGACTGGAGCGCCGTCCGGGATGTGCTGGACCCAGATATCCTTATTGCCCTCGCCGCTCCGATCGGACGCGTACGCGAGCAGCTTTCCATCGAGTGAGATGGCAGGATAGTCCGTCCAGCCGGCATCCAATGTCAGCCGCTTCAGCGATGGCCGTGACTCGACGCGAGGTTCCTTCCGGTTGATGCGCCAGAGACCGAATCCGCCGAGCAGCAGCGCCGCAATCGTCGTGACCGTCATCAGGCCGGCCACGGTTTTCCACGAGCGGTGGGATGGCGCCGCCACGTGGGGCCGAGACAGTCGCCGTGAGTCGGATTCCTCGCGCAGATCCTCCAGCGCGACCTTCAAATCGGCCATCGACTGCCAGCGCCGATCGGGACTCTTGCGCAGACAGCGAACGATCGTCTTTTCCAGATCGGCTGACAGCTCCGGAACCACGTGACTCGGTGGATCGGGTTCCTTGGTGAGAATCGCTGCCAGCGTTGCCATCCTGCTTGCGCCGCCGAATGCCCGCCGGCCTGTGACCATTTCGTACAGCACCACGCCGAACGAGAAGATGTCGGAGCGCGCGTCGGCCGGCTTGCCATCCGCCTGTTCGGGCGACATGTATGCCGCCGTGCCGAGAACCACCCCCGCCTCGGTTCGCACCAGAGCGCCGATCCCGCTCTCGGTGGTGTCGCGATCGGTCAGGTCGCCAGGATTGGCAGCGGATTCGATGAGTTTTGCGAGACCGAAATCGAGAACTTTGATCCGGCCCTGGTCGGTGACCATGATGTTGCCAGGCTTGAGATCCCGGTGCAGGATGCCGGCGGCATGCGCGGCAGACATCGCATCGGCGATCTGAACCGCGTACTTCAGGCTCTCGTCTGCCGGCAGCCGCTGTCGCGCAATCAGCGAGGCGAGCGAGCGGCCGGCGACGTACTCCATCGCGATGAAATCGTGTTCGCCCTCCTCGCCGATCTCGTAAATCGTGATGATATGCGGATGGTTGAGGCCGGAGGCCGCTCTCGCTTCCTGAATGAAGCGCTTCTTCCGTTCGTGGTCGACCGCCTGCTCGCGGTGGAGCAGCTTGAGCGCCACGGGGCGGCCGAGACGTGTATCGAAGGCCCGATAGACGACCCCCATGCCGCCTTCGCCGAGTGGCGCGAGGATCTCGTAATGAGAGATCGTTCTCATGATCATCGAGCCCGTCGCCGTGGAGTCACTGACCTGGGGTGACACCGTCCATCCTCGCCTATCTCGTCAGCGAGTTGACGTTGGCTCGCATCAGGTCGCGTCTGGCCAGAATCGCTCGATCTGGCCTGGAACGAGCCGGCCTCCCAATGCCTTGTCGAGCTGCGGGCGCGTCAGTGCCTCTATCTTCGTCCAGAGCGCGCGGTCAACCGCGGTCAGCTTCCCGACGCGCGCAACGCCGGTCCCGAAGGCACGTGAATGATCGATCAAAATGAGATTCCAGGCGCCGTCACGCAGCATATTGCTGGGAACCCTCGCCCGGTTGCCAATCAGCATGTCGAACATGGTCATCCGCAGCAGGTCACTCTCCCAGTGAATGCGATCCTTCCCTTCCGGGACCGCGGGATCGGTCGCGTCGACCACATCCTCGACCCACTGCTGGGCGCTACCCTTGGTGCCCTGAATCTGCCGTTCAACGGTCGGCGGCACCATATCCAGGGTGAGGAGTTTATCCAGCTCGTAGGCGACGATCTCGGCCTCATAGTTTTCGCGGAAGCCCTGGCGAACTCCGGGTGGACCGGGGACCAGCGGTCTCCATGCCATTTCGCCGATCGGTCCGCCAGGACGAAGCGTGCAGCGGGCAGCGTAGTTCGGCGCAAACCATTTCATGCTCACGCAGTCGGCCGTGCGCAGGTAGTCCTCGATCTCTTGGTACGTCCAATCCAGGTTTTGGCGCTGCGGGCTTGCGCGGAAGGTGGGCCATCGCCCAACAGGACCGGCAGGCAGATGAGAACGATCGCGACGGCTCGTTGTCTGATCACGAATCTCCCCCTGTGCCAATATAGGCGCCGGTGAGTGGCGGCGTCCTCGCCGACTCCTAATGAAACTCTAATTTCCTCCGAGCCTGCATGCACCTCGTGTTCGGCGATTGCGAGTTCGATACCGGGCGGCGCGTGCTCCTTCGCCATGGACGCGTTGAGCCGCTTTCGGCCAGGGCCTTTCAACTCCTGCAGTTCCTGTTGGATCGGCGGCCGGAGGCAGTCAGCAAGGCCGAATTGCTGGAGCATCTGTGGCCGGACACCTTCGTGTCCGACGCCAGCCTGCACAACCTCGTGGCCGAAGTACGCAGCGCTCTGAGTGACGACCCTCGGATGGCACGATACATCCGGACCGTGCCCCGATACGGGTACGCTTTTCATGGCGACGCTCAGGCCCCGTCGAGCATCGCTGATCCCGCCGCTCCTCTGTCCGGCCCGCGTCTTATCTCCGGCTCTCACGAGTGGCGGCTGGTCAATGGCCCGACCGTGGTCGGGCGCGATCGTGACTGTACGATCAGGATCGATTCGACGACGATCTCACGCCGCCACGCGCGAATCGTCGTGACGGCCGGCGAGGCGACGATCGAAGATCTCGGCAGCAAGAACGGCACGCAGGTCAACGACCATCCGGTCACGAGCCCAGTCGTCTTGAACGACGGTGACGCCCTTCAGGTCGGCTCGATCACGCTGACTTACCGCGTCATCGATGCGCCGCCCTCGACCGTCACGGTTCTGAGGCAGACCTGATCCGGAGCCTCAGCTCTTCCAGGCCGCATTGGCCGAGTTCTCTCTCGAGCCACTGGAGGACGAACGGCCTTTTATAGTCCAGTCCTAATGTCGATTTTCAGCGGCTGGTGAACAGGATGCCGATCGGGCTGGACGGTGTCTATCGCGTCGATCCACACGGCCCCTTTTGGCATCCCGGCAGGCGCTACTGGCACGTGGCGGTCTGAGACGGAGTTCCTGCTCGACGTGAACGTCATCACGAACATCAACCACTACACGCTCGCGATCACGTTCCTGCCCGGGGCCGTGACCTTCCCTGTCAACCGTCGGAGCGAGAATGTCTCCGACCGCAGCGAAAGGTTGGAGCCATGGTGACCAACGCGCGGATACAATGACGGGGATCATCAGCGATCGTCGAGGACCTGTGCCGCTTTCATTCGAGCTCTCAAACCTGGATGCCGTGCGCTGGCTGCAAGACCAGCCCTCGGAATCGATCGATTTGCTCATCACGGATCCGGCCTACGAATCGCTCGAGAAGCACCGCGCCGTCGGCACGACGACGCGGCTCAAGCACAGCAAGGCCTCGAGCAACGACTGGTTCCGGATCTTCCCGAACGCGCGCTTCGCCGAGCTGTTCACCGAAGCCTACCGCGTGCTCCGGCGCAATACGCATTTCTACCTGCTCTGTGATGCGGAAACGATGTTCGTCGCCAAGCCGGAGGCCGAACAGGCCGGCTTCAAATTCTGGAAGCCGCTGGTCTGGGACAAGCGCACCATCGGCATGGGCTACCACTATCGTGCGCGCTACGAGTTCATCCTCTTCTTCGAGAAGGGCAAGCGACGCCTGAACGATCTGGGTATTCCGGACGTGCTGTCGGTCCCGCGGGTGCATGGCGGCTACCCGGCTGAAAAGCCGGTCGGCGTAGCCGACATCCTCATTGGCCAGAGCTCGCAGCCGGGCGACACCGTCGCCGACCCGTTCATGGGGTCCGGCAGTGTGGGCGTGGCGGCCTTGAAGGCCGGCCGCCGGTTCCTCGGCAACGACCTCAACCCCGAAGCGGTCCGGCTCTCGGCCACACGGCTGCGCGAGCTCGGCGAGGGCACCCAACCGGCCGACACGCGCGACGACACGCCGTCGGATCTGATCGAACTGATGCGGCCGCAGCCGTCGCAACCGTGGCAACCGTCGGAACCGTCGGAACCATGAGCGGCGCCGAATACGCAAACCTCATCTCCGCGTACGTCGCGCGCCGGTTCGGCGCCAGGGGCGTCAAGGTCTATCGCGAGATCAGGGTCGGCAAGTCGATCATCGGCAAGAACCGGTGCATCGACGTCTTCTGCGTCTGCGAGGTGACCAACAAGGCCTTCGCGATCGAGTGCAAGTTCCAGGAAAGCGAAGGCACGGTCGACGAAAAGATCCCCTACAGCCTCGACGATCTCGAGGCGATGCCGATGGCGGGCTGCATCGCCTATGCCGGCAAGGGCTTCTCTGCCGGGGTGCTGCACATGCTTCGGGCGTCGACCCGGGCCGCGTATTGCCTCCCGGTTGCCGATCAAGGCGAGACGACTGCGGACACCAAAGAGCTGGATCATCTGCTGGCGATGCATTTCGGCTGGTGGGATGTCTTCGTCGGCAAGAAGAAGCCGGTTTCCGCGACATCGGCGGCCACCGATTCGAATGGCAGCGCGTCGACGCGGGCCCTCGATCTCACCGACATCTTCCTGAACGGCGCCGACTTCCCCCGCTAGGGCATCTCCGCGCCCACCGAGTCGTTCCGGACGTGCGAGCGAGTCGGGTTGCCCGCCGCCGCATCTCGCATTGTCGTCTCGCGAGACGCTCAGGCGCGGCCTCGCCGTAGCGCTTCGCGCGAAGGCGGGGGAACAGGGAGTTGACGTAGAATTCACCCTTCAATGCGACACACCGCGTGGCTGGTTGTGACAGGTGCGTTGCTGGCCTCCGCATGCAACCGGCCGCCACCGCCACCGCTTCGGCCGGTCGCCGACGTCAAGCAACTGATGAAGTCCATCATCGAGCCAGCCGCGGACGAGTACTGGGATGCCGTTGGCACGATAGAGGACGCCAAAGGTGTCGTCCACGTCGCCCCGGCCACCGAGGAGGAATGGGCCGCGGTCGTCAACAGCGCGTATGTGGTCACCGAAGGCGGCAACCTGTTGATGATGACCGGCCGCGCGAAGGACAGCGGCGACTGGATGAAACTGTCGCAGGCGTTGATTGACGTCGGGCAACGCGCCATCAAGGCAGCGGAGTCGAAGAACACGCAAGCCGTGTTCGACGCCGGTGCGGAAGTCTACGACGCGTGCGTCGCCTGCCACGCCAAGTACCTGCAGCCACAAGCGGGATCGAACGCCCGCGAAATAGGCGCGCGGCCATGCTGCTGCATGTCGTCGAATGGCTGGCGGGCACGTCCTGGAGCATTGCGCTCCATGAGTCGCTCTACCTGTATCCGCTGATCGAGTCCACGCACGTCCTGACGCTGACCGTGTTCGTCGGCCTCACGGTCATGCTCGATCTCCGGCTCCTCGGGCTGGCGATGAAGCAGGTGCCAGCCTCGGACGTGATCGCGTCGACTCGTGCCCTGGGCAAAGGCGGGATTCGTGATCATGGCCATCACCGGCCTGCTGCTTTTCTACGCGATCCCGGTCAGGACCTACCAAAGCATCTTCTTCCGCGCCAAGGTCGCGATGCTGATTCTGGCGGGGCTGAACGTGTGGCTGTTTCACTCGCGCGTGGAGCGGCGGGTCGCGGACTGGGATTTGACGCCGTCTACGCCGTCCGCGGCCCGTGTGGCGGCCATCGTCTCACTCATCCTCTGGGCGGGCATCGTCGTCGCGGGCCGGATGATTGCCTACAACTGGTTCGACTGCGACATTCAGCCGCAGCCCGATTTCATCAACTGGGCCGCCGGCTGCGTCGTTCCTCCGCGGTAACGCACCAGTGGATACGTCGCTCCTCCCGTTCTTCGAATGGTGTGAAGCCACCGCGATCGGGCACGCCATCAAGGACTCGGCGTGGTTGTTTCCGGTCATCGAAGCCGTGCACCTGCTCGGACTCTCCGTCCTGGGAGGATCGCTGCTCGTCCTGGATTTGCGAATGCTCGGCGTGGGGCTGCGCGGTCAATCGATTGCGAACCTCGCGAAGGACACCCGGGCATGGCTGCTCGGCAGCATCGCCGTGATGATCGTGACCGGCACGGCGCTGTTCGTGTCGGAGTCGGTCAAGTGTTATTACAGCCAGGCGTTCTGGCTCAAGATCACGGCGCTGCCTCTGGCGCTGCTCTTCACGCTGACCATCCGTCATCGGGTCGCGATGGCGGGAACGGGCGCGACCCGTCGAACCAGGCTGGTCGCAGTCGTCTCGCTGACGCTGTGGTTCACGGTTGCGGCGGCCGGACGGTGGATAGGATTCTCGTAGCTAGGGAGCCCGTCTGAGTAACCGTCCGGGCTCCAAGGCGCGCACGGCGCGCCTGCGAGGGAGCGGAGCGGGCGTTGGGGCCCCGCGTAGCGACCGAGCCGGGGTATGGGGCGGAGCCCCATGAATATTAGAGGCCGCCTCGCCCTTTCTTCTGTTCGGTCGGATCGCGCCCGTCACGCGGCGCACCGGTTCCCGACGATCCCAGGAAGATCTTGCGGCCGTCCGCGAACGTGACGTCGCGGCCGTTCGCCCGCTTGAGCGAGTGGTCCTTCGTCTGGTATCCATCGACGATGAGCTCGGTGCCATAAGTCAGCGATTCCCGCGTGAGCCCGCGGCGCAAGAGCGTGTTCGGCGTCCCCCCCTCGACCATCCACACTTCGGTCGTTCCATCCGGCTTCTTCACCTCGATATGGATCCAGGCATGCGGGTTGACCCACTCGAGCTTCACGACCTTGCCCTGCAAACGGATCGGCGCGTCCGGATCGAACTCGGCGCCGAACGCGTGGTGACCGGCCACGGGAGTCGCGGCGCAGAGGAGCCCGCAACCGGCAATCAGTATCCAGAGTCTGCGTTGCATGGGATCCCTACTCCTGCTTTTTCTTCATCTGTTCCCGCTCCCTGGCGCGTTCTCCACTGAGGATGTTGGACAGCGCATAGTTCGCCTCATGGCACGCGTACTCGTAAATGAGGTCGTCGATGCGATTGAAGGGAACTTCGCCGCTCCAGGGGCGCGTGAACGTCGACGGATCGTCGATGGTGAACTTGTAGAGAATCGTGTCCGCGCTCACGCGAGTGAAGCGTTCGATCACCTTCAGGCTCTCGGACGCGCTCCGAAATCTCTGGAGCGGATGAAAGTTCGTCGTCTCGACGACGAGCGTATCGCCTTCCCACCGTCCGATCGAATCGCCCATCCAGGGGCGGAGGTGTGGCGGGAGACGTTCACCCCCCATCCGGATGATCCTGACGTCGTGCACCATCTCGACGAGGATCATGACGTGATCCCTCGTTTGCACGATCTGATAGTTGTTGTTGTAGAAGTAGTTGGGCAGCATGGGCGGTCCGGCGTTCGAGCCGAACGACATGATGCAGCGCTCGCCGAGCGGACGGAGCTCCGGGTGGTCGTACTGGCCCCGGCCGCGCAGTTCGGCGGCGCGCGCCGCGTTCCGCTGACGCGCTTCCTCCGTGAGCGCCGGAACCTTGCCGTCGGCCGGATCCACGATGAGCGAGCTTCTCCACTCGCCGTTGACGACCGCGACGCGGTCGCCGGGATCCAGCCAGAAATTGTTGTAGCCGCCGACATTGCCTGCCGCGCCGGTCGATCCGTCGCCACCTTTCGGCGGCGCCGGCCGGTTCGGATCGCTCGGCTCGTCGAGCCGCTTGGCCCGATCCTCGGCGCCCTTCTCGAGCCGATCGACCTCGTCCTTCGTCAGCGTCACGCGCGATCCATCGGGACGCTCGAGCGGCGTGATCGTCCCGTTGGTCCACGTGCCCTGGAGATCCGGATGACCGTCGGGCGTACGTGGTGCGGTCCACGGCTTTGATTTCGCCGTGGCTGTTTTCGCGGCCGCCGACCCGGGAGCCTGCGCGGTCGCCGTGATGACTCCGGCCAGGGCCGCCAGAATGGCGATCGCACATGACCGCACCGGACCGTGGATTCCGATCCGCGCTCCTACTTGACCGGTTCTTTGCGAAGATGGCCATACATCAGCTCTTCGACGAATTCGACGCACTTGAACTGGCCGAGCCGTGCGTCCTTGTTGACGTGCCGGTAGAGCGGCATGGCGATCTTCCACGGCCGCGTGAAGACCTTCGGGTCATCGATCGTCGCTTTGTACTGAATATGATCCGGCTCCGTCATGGTGTAGCGCTCAGTGACCTTGAGCGCTTCGCTGTGGTGATTGCCGGCGCGATCGAACCAGCTCTGATCGTTGAATCCGCTGGTCTCGATGACGAACGTGCTTCCGTCCCACTTCCCGACCGACTGCCCCATCCACGAATCCACCTGCGGCGGACCGGGATCCTTCAGATAAATGTTCCGGACGGCGCCGGCATACTCGTGCGCGATGAAGAACGCCTTGTCGCTTTGAAAAATCTGAAACGGAAACGGCATGTATGTCGCGCGTGGAACGCCAGGCAGATAGCACTTGATCTCGGGATCGCGCGTCAGCCAGTTGTCCTGATTCTCTTTCTTCTTCGCGAGGCCTTCCGGCGTGTAGGGTACGGGGCCGCCAACGACCACGCCCACGCCGGCAGGAACGGAGCCGACGGCTCCCAATGCGACGACCTCCCTGGCGGGCACGGGAATCACCGGACCAGGGCGCATCGCGAGGGCGGGCCGCGCCAGATGCGCCTCGATGTCGTAGTTGGCGGTATTGAGCGCCTGCCAGATGCCGTTCAGATTCGGCCTGCCGTCCGGCATCCGTGGAATGCGGGATGCGGGAGCCTGCCCCTCGGTTGGGGTCGCGGCGTAAAACGCGGCCGCGGTCACCGCCGCCCCGGCAAGCGCAACCAGGACATCTCGAAGCTTGTTGCGCATCAGCGATCCGGTCTGGTCGTGGTGATTGTTGTACCTCCGATGGAGGCTGTCAAGGTCGCACGGCGTCCGGGAAGACCTATTTCTTCAACGGATACTTCGCCTTCGCATCCTCCCATTTGAACGGCAGGATGTCGGGCACAACGCTCACTTCGGTCGTGAATTTCCAGGGATTCTTGAACCCGCTGTCGAAAATGAGCTCGACGAAGAAGGCGGTGAACCCTTCGACCGGTCTCGGGACGCGCGCGAGGTAGATACCGGGCGATTCCTCCTTCAACGTCGTCGACGTGTACACAGCGCCGATGACGTCGAGCCTGAAATCGCGCGCCTTCGGGTTGGTGGCCTGCCAGAGATTGACCGAGGTCGGCCGATATCGAGGCTTAGGGAAGCACACCGAGTGATCGCCTTTGAGGGTTAAGTCGCTGAAGGGTATGCGATAGAGTGCGTCGGAGTTGCTTGATGCCGCTCGCCTGGTGATCGGGTCCATTAAGGATTCCTCCCCGTACATGTGGCAAGCCACACGACCGAGACGTTCAAAGGCCTTCGTGACCCGCCCGTTCGACTGATCCTTGCGTCAGGCCGAAGGCAGACCTAGCATGGGGACCGCATCGGCAATGACGGGTCAATCGCCATCCTCGGTCACCGGTCTTCTCAAGGCCTGGGGCGGAGGTGACCACGCGGCTCTCGAGAAGCTGGTCCCCCTCGTCGACGCCGAGTTGCGCCGTCTGGCCAGGCGCTATATGGGAGGAGAGAGGACGGGCCACACGCTCCAGCCCACCGCCCTGATCAATGAGGTCTATCTGCACTTGATTGATTGGGGAACCATCTCCTGGCAGGATCGCGCTCACTTCTTTGGTCTCTCGGCATGTTTGATGCGGCGCACACTCGTCGATCACGCTCGTCGTCATCGCACGAGCAAGCGTGGAGGCGGCGCACTCACCATCGCGTTCGACGAGGCGTCGGTCCCTCCGCCAGAACAGACAGCGGATCTGGTCGCCATTGACGATGCGCTGAACACCCTGGCGACGCAGGATTCGCGGAAGAGCCAGATCGTCGAGTTGCGGTTTTTCGGCGGGCTCACGGTTGAGGAAACAGCCGCCGTATTGAAGATCTCGCCTCGAACCGTGAAGCGTGAATGGAGCCTGGCCCGCGCGTGGCTGTATTGTCAGCTCACTCAGGGAGAGGCACCCGGGCGATGACGTCCGACCGATGGCGGCGCATCGAGCAGATCTACGAAGCGGCGCTCCAACGTGAGCCGAGTGAACGCCGTGTGTTCCTGGAATCGGTCTGCCGCGACGACCAAGCCCTGCGCCGCGACGTCGAGCGACTGCTCGCAGCGAATGAGCAGGCGGGCGACTTTCTCGCCTCGCCGGCGTGGGAAGTCGTGCCGGGTGGACTGGTTTCCCAGACGATGACGGTCGATCGCGATACGTCGCTGGCCGGAAAGCAAATCGGCCACTACACGATTCTGTCCCCGCTCGGTCGCGGCGGGATGGGTGAGGTCTATCGCGCTCGCGACAGCAAATTGAATCGCGAGGTCGCGCTC